>LGRD01000006.1 GCA_001263235.1 Methylibium sp. NZG
GTGCCGCCCTACCTGGAGACGCTGACCTACGTGCGCAAGGTGCTCACCGCGGCGCGCATGGTCGACCACGCGTTCGACCCGAGCGTCACCAGCCCGTCACCGCAGATGCGGGCGATCCGCGCGAGGTGAGTTGCCCCCTCCCCCGCGGGGGGAGGGCAGGGGTGGGGGCAGCGGCGGTGAACGTGGCGCCAGCCCGCCCCTACCCCAACCCTCCCCCAGCGGGGGAGGGAGGCACCGTCACTCCACCACCTTCACCAATTGCCCCGCCGCCGGCTCGCCGCCGCCATACACGCCGTTGATCAGCTTCAACTGCTGCTCTGGCAGGCTCGGCAGCGGCGACTGGCGCGCGAGTTGCGCGAAGCCGCCGCGCTGGTACGCCACCGTCCTGATCGCCCACGGCTTGGCGGCCGCGCGGTCGGCCGCGGTGAGGGCGCGAAACGAGGCTTCGGCCTCCTGCAACTGGCGTCGCGCGCGCTGCAGCGCATCGGCGTCTTTCGAAACGAAGCCCATCAGGTAGTTCTGCGACGACGGCCCGGTGACGACCGTCACCTCCAGCGGCTGGGCTTGCCCCTGCTGGTTCTTGCGCACGCCCTCGAAACGCGTTGCCGAAAAGCCGTTCAGCGTGGTGCGCAAGATGCGCCCGCTCTCGGGCTTGAGCACATTGCGGATGATCTCCTCGTGCGTGCCACCCGCCTTGGCCGGCACCGCCTTCACCACCAGGCCGGCGTTGCCCTCGGCGTTGACCAGCGTGATCGCATCGGCCTCGTTCTGCACCTTCCATCCGGCCGGCGCCGTGAGCGCAAATCCCATCGGCTCGTGATAGAAGTTGCGCCCGCGCGTGACGCCCTGTTCGCGGCTCTCGCCGAACGTCATGCCGTTGATGGCCTGAAGGTAGCGCGCGCGGCCGTCGTCGCCGTACTTGCCTTGGTACTTGCTGGCGATCTGCTGGATCTCTTGCAGACGTTGGTCGTTACTGGGGTGAGACGACAACCAGTTCGCACCCGTCGATACCGTGCGCCCTTCGGCGCGCGCCGCGTCGGCGGCAAACCGCTCCTGGTTCTTCAGCACCTGGATCACATCGACCATGTTGCGCGGGTCGTACTGCGTGCGCGCCAGGTACTCGGCGCCGAGCCGGTCGGCCTGCAGCTCCTGCTCGCGCCCGTAGCTGGCGATGTAGCCGGCGGCCACGCTTTGCGACATCTGGTTGGCCAGTTGCCCCGCGCCGCCCACGCCCGCGCCTTCGAGCACCGCGCCGAGAATCGTGGCGGCCACGATACCGACGCCGGCCGTCTGCTGGCGCGTCGCGCGCTGCGCCCCGTGGCGCGCGGTCACGTGGCCGATTTCGTGGCCGATCACGCCAGCCAGGTCGGCCTCGCTCTCCATGTAGGCCATGATGCCGCGCGTGACGTAGATGAAGCCGCCGGGCAGCGCGAAGGCGTTGATCTCGGGGCTGTCGAGCACGGTGAAGGTCCAGGCCAGGTTGCTGCGCTCGGACTGCTTGGCCAGTCGCTGGCCGATGTCGTTCACGTAAGCCTGCAGCCGCTGGTTCGGGTAGACGCCGTATTCCTGCAGCACCGATTGGTGCGCCTTCTTGCCCTCGGCGATTTCGCGCGGCTCGTCCATCACCGTGCGTTCGTTCTCGCCCGTCACCGGGTTGCGCACGGTGGAGGTGGCGCAGCCCGCGAGCAGTGCTGAAGCCAGCAACCATGGGAGCAGCAGCGTGTCGCGCCAGATGTGACGAGGGCTGTGATGCTGGGTTCGGCGCACGGCGGGCCTCCATGAAGAATCGACGCCGCCGGATTCTAGGAGCCCCGTGGATTCAACTCCAGGACCTGTCGGCTCGCCGGTGCGTCAGTGGCGCAGCGGCCCGCAACCTACTCGCGAGCCGCCACAGCGGCAAACGTTGGCATGAGATCGAAGGCAGCGTGGTCGAATCCTTCTTCTCGAAAGAGCTTGGGGTAGTAGAACTCCCGCAACGAGGCGTGGAAGGACCGCACTCTGCTTTCATAGGCCAGCAACGAGCGGACGTCGGTCCTGGCCAGGGCCTGTAGCGAGCGCTCAAGCAGCACGGGCGGTGCAACAAAGGCAAGCCTGCCGGCCAAGCGGTCACGCTCAAAGCGGCCCTCGGTGTGCGCTGCCGAAAGCGCGTGGTCCGTTTGGTCGCCGACCTGCTGGAAGGCGAAGTACCACTTCCACTCGAACGGGCGCTCGATCGCGGTGAAGGCCGCCCATTGAGGGTGTCGCTCGGCAAAGGCCGACATCGTCGTGGCCTTGGGCAAGTCCCAGGCGCTGTTGACCGCTTCGCGCTGGGTCATGAGGATGTCTGCACCCGAAGGCAAGGGCACGTTGCGGTCGATGGCCAGGCGGCCGGCAGCCGGCACGATCACTCCCAGAAATATCCACAGCGCCATCAGTGAGGCGAGGATCACTTCCCCGGCCCGCTGCCAAGCCGCCAATGCGGCGCAGACCAGGGTCCAGAAGAACATGTAGGTCAGCAGCAACGCACAGGCCGCCAGCAATGTCGGCGCCGCGGTGCCACTGACTGCAGCCGCGACCAGCAGCGGCAGTGCGGCGCAAACGAACACCCCGCCGGCCCGCAGGCCGGCGCGCACGTGCCACACCCACGACCCGCGCCCTGCAGTGGCCACCAGCAAGTCATGGCGTCCGGCGACGCGCTCTGCGGAGCGCAGGTCGTGCAGCAGCACGATGAGCACCAGCGGCAGCACGAAGGCTGCGAAGAAGGCGAAGTCGAAACGTCCGACCAACGCCAACACCGGATGGCCGGCATCGCGTTCATGAATCTGCCCTGCCAGCGCCAGCATGCGCACACGGTGTTTCCACGCCGTGTCGTCGCGCCGGCCGAGGGCTGCAAATGCAAAGCCCGAAGGTGGGTCGAAGGTGAGATGGAAGCTGTTGTACGCCGCGCCACCCCAGTCCTTCTGCAACTTCAGAACAGCCATGCGATCTGCGCGATCTGCCTCTGCCAAGCGGGCGATCGTCGCCTTTTGTTGGCTGACTTCAGACAGTCCCGCCGACACCGCCAGCACCGACATGAAAAGCACGGCCAGCCACCACGCCCACACCGAGCGGTCGCGGGCGACCAAGGCAGCCTCGCGCCGCACCGAGCGCCAACCGCTTGTGAAAGCCGGCAGCGCGTTCATGGCTTGAGCCTTCCGCCGGCCCAGAACACGGCCCCTACCAGAACGGCGCACCACACCCCCAGCATCAGCCATTGCGGCCGTGCCTGGGCAATCCGCTTTCCCGCCGGGTCGGGTTCAAAACGAAAGCGGTCCAGGAGTTGCCAGTGGGCCGAGTCGACTCTGGTGCGGCGCTCGGCCTGCGGATCGCTGCTGCGGCGGACATCGTCGGCGTAGGCCAGCTTTTCTGCATGCACTTGGTTCAGGCCCTGCACGAAGTCGTACCGCAAGGTCTCGGCGTCTTGCAGGAATCGGTGGTGGTGGGTCAGGTCGGTGGCGGCTAGAACACGCGAAGCGTCTGCCACTGCCAGCAGTGGCGTGAACCAGCCAAAACTTGCGAGCGCCGCGGCTTGCCGCGTCTCAGCCGCCCTTTGCGCCCCGGCGTGGGTGTTCAAAGTCTGCGTCAGCTTTTGTTCGCCAACCTGCGCAACGACACCGCGCAGGTTCACGGGCAGCTCTTCGACTCGCTGCACTCCATGCTTGGCCAGCAGGCCAGCGCGCAGCTCGGCAAAGGCGGGGTCGTTGGCGTTGTGGCTGTCTCCCAGTTTGCGCAGGTCGGCGAACATCGCCAAGTCGCGCTCGAGCTTGCCGGCCATGGGCGCGGATTGTGCTGCCGAGCTGACAGCGACGGCCGGCAGCACCAACGTCAGCCCGATCCACAGCGTCACCAGCGTCGCCAGCACGGCCGCGCGGCGCGTGAGCAGCACGGAGGCCAGCAGGGTCAGCGCGCTCCAGATCACAAGGTACAGCCCATACGCGCCCACCAGCGCCCAGGCGGCCAGCGGGTGCTCGGCGGGGTGCTTGCTGAACTGCACGGCCAGGCCTGCGCTCAGCGCAAGCGGCATCAGAAGCAGCACGACGAAGGACAGCAGTGCCAGTGCTTTGCCCGCCAGCAGCGCCCGGCCTGGCGTGCCTTGGGCCAGCAGAGTGGCGAGCGTCGCGGTCTCGCGTTCGCGTGTGATCAGGCCATGCCCCAGCAGAATGACCAGCAGCGGGCCGAACAACTGGTAGACCATGGCCGGGCTCAGCCAGCTGAACCCGCCGAGATCGGCGCTGGTGCCCGAGCTTGCGAACATCGCGGTGTTCTGGCGGTGCCCCTCCAGGAAGATCGACTGACCGGTGACCGGGTCCAGCCCCGGGTCGAACAGGGCGAGCGGTGCCGGCGTGCGGAAAACGTAATGCCCGTAGTGCACCATGCGGTGCGGGTGGCGGTCGGGTTGGGCGAGGAACGCCGCTTCGGCTTCGGCTTGGTGGTGCGCGCGCTCCGCCGCTTCGCCGTGCATTCGAACCGCCGTCAGCGCCGTGGTCGCGAGCAGGAGCCCGACCATCAGCAGCGCACCGACCATGGCCAGGCGTGAACGCAACCAGCAACACCATTCAGCGCTGGCCACGATGAGCACCTGCCTCATGCGGCCGCCTTGGCAGCGAAGGCGCGGTGCACGGTTTGTGTGTCGATGCGGCCGCCAGCGGGCGCTGCGAACTGGTCCACCAATTGCCCGCTGCGCAGCAGGCCGATGCGGTCGGCGACCTGGCAGGCACCGTAGATATCGTGCGTCACCATCAGAACGGCCTTGCCGGCATCGGCCAGCCCACGCACCAGCCCGTGGAACTCGTCGATGGCCAGCGGGTCCAGCCCGGAGGTGGGCTCGTCGAGCAGCAAGATGTCCGTGTCGCGCAGGATGGCCAGGGCAATGGCCACTTTCTGCCGCATGCCCTTGGAGTACCCGCGCAGACCGAGGCCACGCGCTTCGTTGGTCAGCGAGACGCGGTCCAGCGCCAGGTCGATGTCGCCGACACTGCAGCGCAAGCCCGCCAGCTCAGTGAAGTAGCGCAGGTTCTCGCGTGCGTCGAGATGGTCGTAGAGCGAAGCCGCTTCCGGCAGGTAAGCCATGGCGCTGCGGGCGGCCGGCAGGTCGCGTGCGACGTCGATGCCATTGACGAGCACCCGACCGCTGGCAACCGGCAGAAAGCCGAGGAAGGTGGCCAAGGTCGTCGACTTTCCGGCGCCGTTGCCGCCCAGCAGCGCGTAGATCTCAGCGCTCGCCACGGCGAAGCTGACGCCTGAGAGCGCTTCCTTGCCAGAACGCAGCACCCGCAACTGTTCGGCCCGCAGCCTCACTTCAAGACCCGCTTCAGAACTTGAACGCAGCCGACAGCCGCACGTTGCGTGGTGTGCCCGGCTGCACCCACAGCGCCGAGAACGAGTTGGTGTAGTACGTCTCGTCGAAAAGGTTGTCGATGTCCAGGCGCAGGGTCGTCGACTTCGTCAGCTCGTAGGCGGCGAAGGCGCGAGCCACGGTGTAAGCCGGAAGTTTGAAGTTGGTCGTGAACTCGCCCGAACGCTGGCCCACATGGACGAGGCCGCCGCCCCACTGCAGCTCACGGCCGGCCAGCGCAGTGGACGTCACCAACTGCAGGCTCAGGCTGTGCTTGGGCACGTTGAGCAGCCGGGTACCGGCGGGAACCGGGACACCGAAGTTGGCGTCGTTGAAGGCGTTGGAGGTCTTGGCATCCACGTAGGCGTATGACGCCCACAGGCCAATGCCTTCGGCAATGTCGCCTTGCAGGTCGATCTCGAAGCCCCGGCTGCGGGCCTTGCCGATGGCCGCCAGCGTGAACGCGCTCGGGTCGTCTACGACCAGGATGTTCTTTTGCTCGATCTGAAACACGGCCACGGTGGCATCGATGCCACCGAGCGTGAACTTCGCGCCCGCCTCGGTCGAGGTGGCCTGGTTGGGCGTGAAGCCGTTGCCCTGCGCATCGACGCCGGACAGCGGTCGGAAATTCTCGCCATAGGTGGTATAGAGCGAGAGCGCCTCACTCCCCTGAAAAACGACACCCAGTTGCGGGCTGAGGCGCGCTTCTCTCCTCTGCGAGAACCGGTTGGCCGTCCGGTCTTCCAGCGTCTGCTCGTAGTCGTCGGCACGGGCGCCGATGCGCAGTTGCAAACGGTCGGTCAAGTTGATCTGGTCTTGCGCGAACACGCCCAGCGATCGTTGGACTTCCACCCGGTTGGTCAGCGGTGTCGGGGTGGGCAGGGGGTAGCTGCCATACACCGGGTTGAAGATGTTGATCGCCTGCTGTTGAGCTGGCGTCGGATTGCTGGCCAGCGTCGGCGCGCGGGCACGGCGGAAGACCTGGTCGTTTTCGAATCGGTCCAGGTCGGCGCCCAGGATCAGCCGGTGCTGCAGACCGCCCAACTGGAAGCGGCCGTTGATCTCGCCGCGGATCACCTGGTAAGTGGCGTCGTAGTCGCGGAACCGGCGCTGTCGGGTCAACGTCTGGCCGTCTACCAGCAGGCTCTGGCGGTTTGCTGCCAGCTCCGCTTCGGTCGAGAAGCCTTCGAGCGAGGTCTTGCGCGTGGTGAAGCCCAAGAGGGCGCTCCAGTCCTTGTTGAAGTCGTGCTGAAACTCAAGCTGGTGGCCTTGCACATCGGTCTTCAGCGGCCCGTCGCCGGGCTCACCCAGAAAGCGGCTTGGCGGGATGCGGCCCAACTGTCCATTGACGGCCAGGACACCTCGGTCGAACGGGAGTTCCTGGTGGCTGAGCTCCAGCTCATAGACCAGCCTGCTTTGCCCGCTGATGCGCCAAGCCAGCGAAGGGCTGGCGCCGTACTTTCGGGTCTCCACCGTATCTCGGAAGCTGCCCGCCTCCTGAAAGAAGCCGACCAGGCGCACGGCGATGTCTTCGGACAAAGGTGCCGTCCAATCCGCATCGGCACGGTAGGTATCGAAGCTGCCCGCGGACAGGCGCAGTTCGCCCGCTGACTTGAAGGTGGGACGCTTGGTGACGAGGTTGACCGTGCCCCCCGGCTCACCGCGCCCGAGCAGCGCCGCTCGCGGACCTTTGAGCACGTCGACCGAGTCGATACCGGCCAGGTCTCGCGGCCCGCCGAAACCCCGGCCGGCATTGAAGCCGTTGACGAGGTAGTTGCTGGGCAGGTTCTCGTCACCCACGAAACCCCGCAACGCGAAGGAGTTCCACAAACCGCCGAAGTTGTTCTGCCGGGCGACCGACGCCGACAGGTCCAGCGCCTGGGTCAGCTCGACCGCGCCGGAGGCGCGCAGGGTCTGCGCATCGATGGACTGCTCGGCCTGCGGCGTCTCCAGGCGCCTTAAGTCGCCTTGGTAGGCCTGGCGTGTGCCGGTGATGGTGACGGCCTCCAGCTGCGCGCCAGGGCTCGCCTGTTGGGCGATTGCCGGGAGGGCCATAGGGGTGGCTGAGCAGAGCACCAGCGCTGCGAGGTTGTAGCGCTTCACAGAGGAACCTCGGCGAATCGGAAGTGGACAGGAGGCGGCATGAGAGGTTGAGGCTTTTGTCGATACGTCGTTAATGATAACGAGTTCGCAATCGCACATACATGACCGCAAAGGCAGCATCGTGTCGCCGTCCTGTGCGCCACACGGTGCAGTACGTGCGAACGCGCGCTTAGACTCGTTTCCATGCCCACGACCACCACGCCCGACTCGGGCATCGAATCGCGCTACGCCTGGGTGCGCCTGATGGTCTCTCTGCTGCTGATGACGATCGGCGGCTCGGGCATGTATGCGGTCACCGTGGTGCTGCCGCAAGTTCAGCTCGACTTCGGCGTGTCGCGCTCCGACGCGTCGCTGCCGTACACGCTGACGATGATCGGCTTCGGTGTGGGCGGCATCCTGATGGGGCGCCTGGCCGACCGCTTCGGCGTGATGGTGCCGGTGATCGTGGGCACCGTCGGCCTGGGCGCCGGCTTCATCGCCGCCGGCTCGGCCACCAGCCTGTGGCAGTTCAACCTCGCGCAAGGCTTGTTGATGGGCCTGCTGGGCACGTCGGCCACGTTTGCGCCGCTGGTGGCCGACACCTCGCTGTGGTTCACGCGGCGGCGCGGCATTGCGCTGGCCATCTGCATGAGCGGCAACTACGCTGCCGGCGCGGTGTGGCCGCCGGTGGTGCAGTACTTCATCGACGGCGCCGGCTGGCGGCTGACCTACATCGGCGTGGGCGTGTTCTGTTTGCTGACGATGTTGCCGCTGGCGCTGGTGTTGCGGCGCCGGCCGCCGACGGTTGCCGTGCCAGCCGCCACCACTGCCCCTGCCGCAACGTCATCACCCGTCGCCCCAGCCGCGGACGGCGTGGTCCACGCGACGGCACAGGCTCCCGCCGCTGCGCCGGTCCAGACGACCGGCTCCGACCGCCCCCTCGGCTTCTCGCCCGGCACCCTGCAACTGCTGCTGTGTGTGGCCGGCGTCGCCTGCTGCGTGGCGATGTCGATGCCGCAGGTTCACATCGTCGCCTATTGCAGCGACCTCGGCTTCGGCGCCGCGCGTGGCGCGCAGATGCTGTCGCTGATGCTCGGCTTCGGCATCGTGAGCCGGCTCGTGTCGGGCTGGATCAGCGACCACATCGGCGGCCTGCGCACGCTGCTGCTCGGCTCGGTGCTGCAGGGCCTGGCGCTGCTGATGTTCCTGTTCAGCGACGGCATGGCGTCGCTGTACCTCGTGTCCATCCTGTTCGGGCTGTTCCAAGGCGGCATCGTGCCCAGCTACGCGCTGATCGTGCGCGAGCACTTCACGCCCAAAGAAGCCGGCGCCCGCGTCGGCACCGTGCTGATGGCCACGCTGCTGGGCATGGCCCTGGGCGGCTGGATGTCGGGCGCGATCTTCGACTGGACCGGCTCCTACCGCGCCGCGTTCGTCAACGGGATTGCGTGGAATTTGCTGAACGTGGGGATCGTGGTGTGGTTGCTGGTGAGGGCGAGGCGCTTGCGCGCGTGAAGCTGTTTGCGCCCACCTCCGACGCAAGCGGTGGGTCTGGCTTGGGTGATGCTTCGATGCATTCAGATCGGTAGAATGCATGCATCGATGACACTCAGGGGTGACGAACATGGCCATGCTGACAGTCCGCAACCTGCCCGACGAGGTGCACCGGGCACTGCGCGCGCGGGCCGCCCGCAACGGCCACAGCATGGAGGCCGAGGTGCGTCAGATCCTCGAGTCCACCATCAGCCCACACGGTCGGGTCAGGTTGGGCACGCTGCTGGCCGACATGGGGCGGCGAGCCAAGCTGACCGATGAAGAGTTCGGCGTCTTCGAGCAGGTGCGCAACAAGACGCCCGCCCGTCCGGTGAACTTCGAGTGATCCTGCTCGACACCAACGTGGTGTCGGAGCCGCTGCGCCCGGCGCCCGAGGCTCGCGTCGTCGCCTGGATCGACGCCCAGTCGCTGGAGACCCTGTTTCTGTCTGCCACCACCGTCGCTGAACTTCGCGCCGGTGTTGCACAGCTGCCCGCCGGCAAGCGCCGGACCGGCTTGCGCGAAAGCCTCGAAACGCGCGTGCTTCCCTTGTTTGCCGGCCGCGTGCTGCCTTTCGATGTGGGCTGCTCCGAGGCCTACGCGGCGCTGATGGCCAAGGCCCGCACCTCGGGCCTCGCGATTGCCAGCGCCGACGGTTACATCGCCGCCATCGCTGCTGCCAATGGACTGGCCGTGGCTTCGCGGGACATACGCCCGTTCGAAGCGGCTGGGGTGACAGTGATCAACCCGTGGGTGATGTGACAGCCACCGCCACCCGCTGCACCCCCACCCGGCAACTCCCCACCTCCACCTGCACCGTGCCCGAGCCGGCGACCACCAGCGTCACGAAGCGCTCGTGCCCGTTGCCGCGCGTCCACGGCGAGAACGCGCTGGGGCCGCCATAAAGCCCACCGCCCCAACCGTTCAGGTGGCCGATCTCGACCACCGCTTCGGCGGGCGCCAGCAGCGTCACGCCGCCTTCGCCGCGCGCGGTCAGGCGCAGCGGCTCCGAGTGCGGCAGTGCCTTGGCCGACGGCAGGCCGAAGGTGCTGAGGTAGCCATGGTTGGCCACGCGGATGTGAATGCGTGTGTGCCCTTCGACCCGCTCTTGCTTGACGACGGTGACGCTCACCCGCGGCACGAGCGCGGCCACGCGCAGGAACGCGGCGCTCTGCGTGCGGCAGGTCTCGGCCAGCCGTTCGTACGGCGGGTTCCAGATGCCCACGCGCGCGTCGAAGCCGCCCACCTCCACCTCGCCGATCTGCGGGTGCTGCACCTTCTTCCACGCGCCGAACACGCGGCCGGCGTTGTGCTGGCGGTCGAATTCGGCGAGCGCGCGGATGTCCTTGCGGGTGAACTTGAAGTAGTGGTCGACAAACGGCTTCTTACGCTCGATGCCGAGTTGCTTGAACAAGTCCCACAGCTCCACCACGTAGGCCAGCGCGCCGCGCTGGTGGTAGGCGTAGTCGCTCAGGTCGCCGTGCAGCGGCTTCTCGGGCTCGTACAGAAACTCGTGGAAGCCGCTCACCGTGGCGTAGCCGGTGTGCTCGGTCATCCAGGCTTCGACCTGCTCGTAGATGCCCAGGTCGCCCGCGTCCATCTTGCTGTCGGGCTTGTCGCCGAGCGGGCGGATCAGCACGCCACCGAAGGTGTGCAGGTTGAGCCACACCATGATGTTCGGGTGCTTCGTCGCAAAGTCGAGCACGGCGCGCGTTTCGGGTGCGCTTCCGGGGTAGGCGCCGGCGCCGGCCTGTTGAGGTTCGGGCGCCCACGCGTACGGAAAGTTGCGGTTGAAGTCGTAAGCGTTGTCGCCCAGGAAGTACGGCTCGGGGATCGTGCGGCCGTCGAAGTTGACGATGTGGCCCTCGGGGTAGAACTTGTAGAACGGCCCCGGGTCTTCGGGCAGCCGCGCCACCATCACCGGTGGCACCAGCGGCTGTCCCTCGGGGCCATCCTTGTCGCGCAAAACCACCAGTTCGCCGTCGGGGTCGAGCTGGCGCATGTGGCCGGTGAGGCCGTTACCGTCGATGTCGGCCGACTCCCAGCGCGCGTGGCCGCGGTTCACGCGGTCGTCCACCGGGCTCGATCGCACATAGCGCCCGCGCTTGAGCACTTCCTCGGCGCCGTCGGGCGACAGGCGCGGCAGCACGTAGAACAGCGTCTCGCGGATGGCGTCGGCCATGTGCGCCGGCAGCGGCTTGCCACCGGCTTCGTTCGCACCTTGATGAATCGCCAGGATGTCTTCGGCAATCGCCAGCGCCACGCTCGATCCGCAGACCTCGCTGGCGTGCATGTTGCCGTCGATCCACACGGCCGGGCGGGACTGCTCTGGGTTCTTGCCGATCGTGAGCAAGTGGATGTCGCGGCCCGCCGCGCTCTGGCCGATGGTGCTCAGGTGCGCGATCTGTGGGTGCTGCGTGGCCCAGGTTTGAAGCTGGCCCACGATCTGGGCGTGGTCGAGGTAACTGTCGCGGAACATTCGGGCTCCTGGCTGCCGAGAGGTGGATCGCCCGATGTTGCCCGATGTCGTGCTCAGGGTTTGCCCGCTCCCGCTGCGTTCTGGCACCCCTCTTGCGTTAAGGTCTGGTGAGGCATTGCCACTGTCCGGCAAGCGAACATTCGACACCAGGAGACTGCAACATGCCCCATCGGCTCATTCGAATCCCCGGCGGCACCGCGCAACTGGCCGCCGCCGCGTTGGCGGTGGCCGCGTTGGCCGCGCCGACGCTTGCGCTCGCGCAGGCCAAGGAAATCAGAATCGCGCACATCAACGGCAAGACCGGGCCGCTGGAGGCCTACGCCAAGCAGTCCACCACCGGCTTCATGATGGGCCTGGACTACGCCACCGGCGGCACCATGACGGTGGCGGGCAAGAAGCTGGTCGTGATCGACAAGGACGACCAGGGCAAGCCCGACGTGGGCAAGAGCCTGCTCGCGGCCGCGTACGGCGACGACAAGGCAGACCTGGCGGTCGGCACCACCGGCTCGGGCGTGGCGCTGGCCATGCTGCCGGTGGCCGAGGAGTACAAGAAGGTGCTGCTGGTGGAGCCGGCGGTTGCCGACTCGATCACCGGCGACAAGTGGAACCGCTACGTGTTCCGCACCGGCCGCAACTCGTCGCAGGACGCGATCAGCAACGCCGTCGCGCTCGACAAGCCCGGCCAGGTGCTGGCCACGCTGGCGCAAGACAACGCGTTCGGGCGCGACGGGGTCAAGGCCTTCAAAGAGGCCGTCAAGAAGGCCAAGTTCGTGCACGAAGAATTCGTGCCGCCGACGACGACCGACTTCACCGGCGCGCTGCAGCGCCTGATCGACAAGATGAAGGACCAGCCCGGCCGCAAGATCGTGTGGGTGGTGTGGGCGGGCGCCAATTCGCCGTTCGACAAATTTGCCGAACTCGAGCTGCAAAAGCGCTATGGCATCGAGATGGCCACCGGCGGCAACATCCTGCCGGCGATGGTGTCGTACAAGAAGTACCCGGGGCTGGAGGGCGCGCTCTACTACTACTTCGGCATTCCGAAGAACCCGGTCAACGAGTGGCTCGTGTCCAACCACTACAGCAAATTCAAGACCCCGCCCGACTTCTTCACCGCCGGCGGCATGAGCGCGGGCATTGCGGTGGTCGAGGCGTTGAAGAAGACCAAGGGCGACGCCAGCGCCGAGAAGCTGATTGCCGCCATGGAAGGCATGAGCTTCGAGACGCCCAAGGGCAAGATGACCTTCCGCAAGGAAGACCACCAGGCGATGCAGAGCATGTACCACTTCAAGATCAAGGTCGACCCGGCCTTCGACTGGGGCGTGCCCGAGCTGGTGCGCGAGATCAAGCCCGAAGAGATGGACATTCCGATCAGGAACAAGCGTTGAATTGAACCGTCGCCCCTTTGGGGAGAGGGCAGGGTGAGGGGCCGGCGTGCCACCGACGGTCGCCGACGAGCCCACCAGCCCGCCCTCACCCCAACCCTCTCCCAGAGGGAGAGGGAGCAAACAAGATGCTCGAAACCCGCGACCTGACCATCCGCTTCGGCGGCCACGTGGCGGTGGACCACGTGAGCTGCGCCTTCCAGCCCGGCACGCTCACGGCCATCGTGGGCCCCAACGGCGCGGGCAAGACGACTTACTTCAACCTGATCTCGGGGCAGCTTCGCGCCTCCGAAGGTTCGGTGCACTTGAAGGGCGTGGACATCACGCGCGAGCCGGCGTCGTCGCGCACGCAGCGCGGCCTCGGGCGGGCGTTCCAGCTGACCCAGTTGTTCCCCAACCTGTCGGTGGTCGAGAACGTGCGCCTGGCGGTGCAGGCGCGCCGCCGCGAGGGCTTGAACCTGTGGTCGGTGTGGCTCGACCACCGCAACACGCTCGAGCGCGCGCATTCGCTGGTCGAGCGCGTGCAACTCGGCGCACGTTCGGACGACACGGCCGCGAGCCTGCCGCACGGTGACCAGCGCAAGCTCGAAGTGGCCATCTTGATGGCACTGGAGCCCAGCGTCTACATGTTCGACGAGCCCACCGCCGGCATGAGCCTGGACGACGTGCCGGTGATCCTGGACCTGATCCGCCAGTTGAAGGAGCAGCGCGACAAGACCATCCTGCTCGTCGAGCACAAGATGGACGTGGTGCGCGAGCTCGCCGACCGCATCGTCGTGCTGCACAACGGCAAGCTGGTGGCCGACGGCGAACCCGAGCGCGTGATCGCGATGCCGGTGGTGCAGCAGGCCTATCTGGGCACATCGCTCGGCGTGACGCTGGAGGAGGCGACTTGAAGTCTCCGCTCTTGCAACTCAACGGCGTGCACACGCATATCGGCGCGTACCACATCCTGCACGGCGTGGACTTCGACGTGCCGGCTGGCAAGGTGACGATGCTGCTCGGCCGCAACGGCGCCGGCAAGACGACGACGCTGCGGACCATCATGGGCCTGTGGCCGGTGTCGCGCGGCAGCGTGCTGTTCGACGACCAGCCCATCGGCGGCTCGCAAGGCCAGCTGCGCACGCCCGACATCGCGCAGCTCGGCATTGCCTACGTGCCCGAGAGCATGGGCATCTTCGCCGACCTGACGGTGCGCGAGAACCTGCTGCTCGCCGCACGCAAAGCGCGCACCGTCGAGCAGATGGACACGCATCGCCTGGAGTGGCTGTTCGGTCACTTCCCGGCGTTGAAGAAGTTCTGGCTCTATCCCGCAGGCAAACTCTCCGGCGGGCAGAAGCAGATGCTGGCGATCGCGCGCGCGATGGTCGAGCCGCGGCGCTTGTTGTTGATCGACGAGCCGAGCAAGGGCCTGGCGCCGGCGATCGTGCAGAACCTGATTGCCGCGCTGCGTGGCCTCAAGTCGTCGGACACGACGGTGTTGCTGGTGGAGCAGAACTTCGAGGTGGCTCGCGCGCTCGGCGACCGCGTGGCGGTGATGGACAACGGCCGCGTCGTCTACAGCGGCGCGATGGCCACGCTGGCTGGCGACCGGGGGCTGCAAGAGAAGTTCCTCGGCCTGTCGTTGGGGGGGCATTGATGAGCGTGACGAGCAGTGTGGCGGCGACCGAGCCGGCCGCCAGCGCCATCCCGAAGGCCAGCTTCGACGGGCTGCCGCTGGCGCTCGTGCCCTTGCTCGCCTTGGTCGCTGTGCCGCTCATCGGCTCGACCTCGACCTGGCTCACGCTCACGGTCGCGGGGCTCGCGATGGGCATGATCATCTTCATCATCGCCTCGGGCCTGACGCTCGTGTTCGGGCTGATGGACGTGCTCAACTTCGGCCACGGCGTGTTCATCGCGCTCGGCGCGTTCGTTGCCACCAGCGTGCTGGGCACGATGGTGGACTGGACCACGTCGCCCCAGCTGGCGCGCAACCTGCTCGCGATCTTCGCCGCGATGGTGGTGGCGATGACGGTGGCTGGCGCGGTCGGCTGGGCGTTCGAGCGTGTGCTGGTGCGGCCGGTCTACGGCCAGCACCTGAAGCAGATCCTCATCACGATGGGCGGCATGATCATCGGCGAGGAGTTGATCAAGGTGGTGTGGGGCCCGGCGCAGATGCCGCTGCCGCTGCCCGAGGGCTTGCGCGGCTCGCTGCTGTTCGGCGACGCGGCGGTCGAGAAGTTCCGCCTTGTCGCGGTGGTGGTGGGCGCAGGGGTGCTGCTGGCGATGCTGTTCACGCTCAACCGCACCAAGCTCGGTTTGCTGATCCGCGCCGGCGTGCAAGACCGCGAGATGGTCGAGAGCCTGGGCTACCGCATTCGCACGCTCTTCATCGGCGTGTTCGTCGCCGGCTCGGCACTGGCGGGCTTGGGCGGTGTGCTGTGGGGCCTGTACCAGCAAGGTGTCACGCCGCAGATGGGCGCGCAGGTCAACGTGCTCATCTTCATCGTGATCATCATCGGCGGGCTGGGCTCAACGCTGGGCTGTTTCGTCGGTGCGCTGTTGGTGGGGTTGATGGCCAACTACACCGGCTTCCTTGAGCCCAAGGTGGCGATGTTCTCGAACATCGGGCTGATGGTGGCGGTGCTGCTGTGGCGGCCGCAGGGGTTGTATCCGGTGGCGAATCGGTAGGGGTGGTGATGGGTGCCCTTCGTCCAGTTCGTCCAAACCGTTCTTCGTTCCTTGCCGCGGTGGCGAGTGTTTCCAAACCAAGTTCGGTGCGGCAAAGGCGCGCCCGGACAGGCCGGAGGGCTTCACTTCGGCGGTCGGCTGGGTACAGCCGACTCTCTTGCGGTGCTCAGTCTCGCGGCCCGTCGCCGAAACTCACTTCGCTCACCTTCGGCTCGCTCCGTTCAAACAGTCGGCGACAAGTCAGTTTACGAAGCGCGCTGCGCGCGCGGGCCACGAGCCTTCCGCTCCTCAGCGCCGAACAGGCGCCCTCCGCCCTGTCCGAGCGCGCCTTTGCTGAACCTTCAGTGGTGTTCGGCGGCAATGCCAACCCGACGCATGCGCACGGCGCGGCATTTGCTCTTCGCCACAAACCTCAAACGGTGGCAGCGCGGCAGGCGGTATCCGGCCGGGGCGATTTCTGGGGCGGCGAGGAGCGCAGGCTTGAGGTCGTGCGCGCTTGCGCGCTTCGTAAACTGACTCGTCGCCGTCGTTTTAAAGGAGGGGAGCGGAAGGTGAGCGAAGTGAGTTTCGGCGACACGACCTCGGGCCGAGCACCGCAGCGCAGTCGCCGTACCCGGCGACCGCCCCAGCATGAGCCCTGGCCGGGTACCGCCTGCCGCGCCTCTCTGACGTTTCGCATGAACGAAACGGGCGCAGGCAATGGCAAAGGCAAAGGCAAAGGCAAAGGCAAAGGCAAAGGCAAAGGCAAAGGCAAAGGCAAAGGCAAAGCAACACGATGCTGAAACGCCTTCTCTCCCACGACCTCCCCCGCAGCCCGATGCTCGCGCTGCTGCTGGTGGCCATCGTGCTCGGCCTGGCGCTCACGCCGTTCATCTTCCCTGGCACCAAGGCGCTCAACGTGTCGGCCAAGATCATGATCTTCATCGTGCTCGTGGCCAGCTTCGACTTGTTGCTGGGCTACACCGGCATCGTCAGCTTTGCGCACACGATGTTCTTCGGCATCGGCGCGTACGGCGTGGCGATCGCCAGCACGCGGCTGGGGCCGACGTGGGGGGCCATCGCGCTCGGCGTGGCGGCGGCGTTGGTGTGCTCGCTGCTGCTGTCGCTGTTGATCGGTGCGTTCAGCCTGCGCGTGAAGGCGATTTTCTTCGCAATGATCACGCTCGCGGTGGCATCGGCCTTCCTGAACCTGGCGTCGCAGTTGTCCGAACTCACCGGCGGTGAAGACGGGCTGAACTTCAAGGTGCCCGAAGCGCTGCAACCTGGCACGCAGTATTGGCCCGAGCCGTTCTTCGGTGCGTCGATCGACGGGCGGCTGCTGAGCTACTACGGCCTGTTCATCGTCACGGTTCTGCTCGTGTTGACCATGCTGCGCATCGTCAACTCGCCGTTCGGCCGCGTGCTGCAGGCGATCCGCGAGAACGACTTCCGCGCCGAGGCAATCGGTTACCGCACGGTCGTCTACCGCACGCTGGGCAACGTGCTGTCGGCGTTGTTCGCCACACTGGCCGGCTGCCTGCTCGCACTGTGGCTGCGCTACCAGGGGCCGGACACGTCGCTGTCGTTCGAGATCATGCTCGACATCCTGCTCATCGTCGTCATCGGCGGCATGGGCACCATTTACGGCGCGGTGATCGGCTCGGTGCTGTTCGTGATCGCGCAGAACTACCTGCAGGACTTGCTCAAGCTGGCGGGCAGTGCGCTTGAGGGCGTGCCGGTGCTGTCGCAACTCGTGTCGCCCGACCGTTGGCTGCTGTGGCTGGGCATCCTGTTCGTGCTGTCGGTTTACCACTTTCCGACGGGCGTGGTCGGGCGTCTGCGCGCCAAGGCAGCGGCGCGCAAAGCGGGTGGTTGACATGGCGGTGGACTGCACCTCGAACTACCTGCAATGCGAAGGCCGCGAGCTGCACTACACCGAGTGGGGCGCGCAGCACGCCGAGGTCGTGATCGCCTGGCACGGCCTGGCGCGCACCGGGCGCGACATGGACGACATCGCCGTGCACCTGGCGCAGCGCTACCGCGTGATCTGCCCCGACACCATCGGCCGCGGCCTGAGCCAATGGAGCCCCGAGCCCGAGCGCGAGTACTGCCTGGCGTTCTACGTGAAGCTGGCCGAGGCGCTCGTCAACCAACTCGGCATCGAGCGCTTTCACTGGCTCGGCACATCGATGGGCGGCGCTATCGGGTTGCTCGCTGCGGCCACCGCGTTGCGCGGCCGCGTGCGTCGCCTCGTGCTCAACGACAGCGGCCCGCAGGTGGCCGATGCTGCCATCGCGCGCATTCGCGGCTATGCTGGCAACCCGGCGGCGTTTGCGACGGTGAGCGAACTGGAGCAACACTTCCGCGCCATCTACCAACCTTATGGCGCGATGAACGACGCGCAGTGGCGCCGCCTGACCGAGACCTCGACCCGCCGTCTGCCCGATGGCCGCGTGACGCCGCACTACGACCCGGCCATGGTGATGCAGTTCACCCACCACGCCGACGACTACCTGCTGTGGAGCCAGTGGGACACGCTCAACATCCCGGTGCTGTGCCTGCGTGGTGAAGCGTCCGACCTGCTCTTGCGTGACACCGCCGAGCAGATGCGCAACCGCGGCCCGCGCGCGGTGGTGGTCGAGATTCCCGGCTGTGGCCACGCGCCGACCTTGAACACGCCGGAGCAGTTTGCGCTGGTCGAGAGATTCCTCGCCGCCTGATCCGGCGGCGCGGAAGTCGGTGACTGCCGCGCAGACGCTGGCGCCTGCGGCAAGCGTTTCAGCTTTCGGCGCGCGACAGGCCCGCTAGGGCGGGCTTGCCGCGATCGGCCCGACCCAGGAAACGCCGGCCGGCCCACACCCGCACCGCCAGCGCAGCGAGCATCCAACCGGCCAGGATGGCAGTGCGCGTCCAGGGCTCCTTCAAGGCCGGGAAGATCGCGCCCAGCGCCAGGATCGAGAACGACGCGTGCGTCGCGCCGAAGTTGAGCGCCATGGCGGTCAGGTGCTCCGACAGCCACCAGCGCGGATGGTCCGCGCCGCGCACGATGCGCCAGGCCATCGCCCCGGCGGTGACGAGCCCCAGCGTTGCGAAGGCGAAGACCATGGCCATCCTCGCGGGCGAGCCCATCTTCGGGATCACGGTCATCAGAAAGATCGCATAGCCGCCCAGCACGGCGCAGATCACTTTGTACGACCAGCCTCGGTAGCGATCGACATCGCCCTTGTCGACGATGGAACGCCACGCCATCCAGACCGACGCCACCGAGATGAAGGTCACGTAAACGTTGAACACCGCGCGCATGCCCATGCCCGACTGCACCATGCCGGCGGCCATCACCAATGTGATCGACAGCAAGATGGCCATGGCGATGACGTAGACCCGGCCGATGACGCGGTGCTGCGGGCTTCCCTTGGTGGCGTAGGCAGCGCCCCAGAACGAGGCCAGCACCACGGTGCCGGTGGCGATATGGACCGCCCTGGCGGTCTCGAACAGTTCCATGATGTTGTCTCCTGCTCACATTGACGCCGAGCTCTCGACGAGAGCTTTACACGTGTCAATGTACATGTGTAAAGTAGCACATCGTTTGACGCATGTAAAGTGCCACCGATGAATCGAGACGCAGCCCCTGTCACCGAAACGCCGGACACGCGGGCGCGCGTTCTGGGCACGGCGTTCGAAATGATCCGCGAGCAGGGCAACGCGGCGATTTCGCTGGTCGACGTGGCCCGGCGCGCCGGCGTGTCGCGCCAGACGCTCTACCTGCAGTTCGGCAGCCGCGCCGGTTTGCTGCTGGCCCTTGTCGATGACCTGGACACCCGCTCCGGTTTTCCGCAGCGCATGGCGAGCCTGCGTGGCTCGATGGCGCCGCGACAGGCGCTGCCGCACTACGTGAGGGCGTGGTTCGACTACATCCCCACTGTGTTCCCGGTGGCGCGGGCGCTTTCGGCTGCGGCCACGTCGGGCGACGAAGACGCTCGCGCAGCCTGGCAAAGCCGCATGCAGATGCTGCGGGGCGGCTACGTGATGATGATGAAGGGCCTGCAGGCCAGCGCCGCACTGCGCCCCGACTGGACGCCGGAGCGCGCGGCCGACTGGGTGTTCAGCCTGACCCACGTCGACACGTGGCAGCACCTGGTCGTCGAGGGCCAATGGACACCGGCCGATGCCGCCGACCGCATCGTGGCTGCACTGCAAACCACGCTGCTCGTGCCGGAATGAGTGGCCTGCCATCCGCGCCGCGCTTGGCGTTTGGCGCTGCATCCTGGAGAGGCCGCATGCAAGAAGTCGTCCGTTTCATCGTCCTTGCCCTGGCCGCCGTCGCCGCGCCGGTGGTGGCCCAGACGGCGCCCGGCCCCGCCGAGATCGCGCGCTACGTTGGCTTGCACGCAGCGGCGCAGCGGGGAGACACGGCCGCGTTGATGCAGGCGCTTGCGACCCAGGCAGAGGTCAACGCGCGCGACGCCCACGGCCGCACGCCGCTGCACGTCGCCACGTTCGCCAAGCACCCCGACGCGATCCGCGCGCTCGCGAAGGCCGGCGCCGACCTCGGCGCGCTGGAGAGCGACCGCTACGACGCGGTGACCATCGCCGCCGTGGCCGATGACGAAAACACACTGCACCTACTGCTCGAACTCGGCGCCAGCGCCAAGCTCATCACCAGCCGCTACGACGGCACGGCGCTCATCGCTGCGGCTCACCTGGGGCACGACGGCGTGGTGCGGCAACTCATCCAGGCCGGCGCGCCGCTGGACCACGTGAACAAACTGCACTGGACGGCGCTGATCGAATCCATCGTGCTCGGCAACGGCGGCCCGCGGCACGTGGCCACCTTGCGCGCGCTGGTCGATGCCGGAGCGAGCACGAAGCTCACCGATCGCGAAGGCCGCACGCCGCTGGCGCTGGCGCAGGCGCGCGGCTATGGCGAGATGGTTCGAATCCTCCAGCGGGCAGGCGCGCCGCAGTAGCGCGCCTGGGCGTGCGCGTGGTCAGCCCCGGTCAGTTCTGCCCCGGTTGCGCTGTTGGCACGCGCACAGGTTCTACGGGGTCACCGACACATTCGGGCTGGTTGTCAGCAGCCGATAGCTGTCGTCAGCAAAGAGCCTGAACTGGTACGTGCCTCCGACCAAAGAGGCAGGGATCTGGAAAGAGCACGAACCGCTGGCACGCGCGGGACCGGCGGTCGTTGAGCAACTGACATACATCCATGCACGGTACCAGCCAGCGTCCGCCCCTGGCACATACAGGCCGATCCAGTCGGTGCCCGTTGGGTTGGTGATGCCGCTCCAGCTCACATTGACGCTGCCGCCTGCGCGAACGGTGTCCGGTGTGGCGGTCAGGACGAGGCCGAGTCCGACCGGCGCGTTCACCGTCAGGTTGACGGCCGCGCTGGCAGTCACAGCGCCGGCAGTGTCATAGGCCCGCGCCGAGATTGATTGCGTGCCCAACGTGACCGCCGACCAGTTGAGGCTGTAGGGAGCCGTGGTGTCGGTACCCAGCAGCGTTGAGCCGGCGTAGAACTCCACCCGAGCGATGGCGCCGTCGGTGTCGGCCGCTTGCGCGCTGATCGTCACCGAGGTGCCCAGCACCACGCTCGTGTTGTTGGCCGGCGACGTCAGCGACACGGTCGGCGGGTTGTTGCCCACCGGGTTGGTCACCGACACCGTCGAGCCGTTCGTCAGCAGCCTAAAGCTGTCGGCGGCGTAGAGCCTGAACTGGTAAGTGCCGGCGGCCAAAGAGGTCGGGATCTGGAACGAGCACGTACCACTGGCACGCGCGGAGCCAGGGACGGTTGAGCAACTGACATACGTCCATGCAAGGTACGAGCTGTCGGGTGCTCCTGGTGCGAACAGGCCAATCCAGTCGGTGCTCGAGGGACTGGCGATGCCACTCCAGCTGACACTCACGCTGCCGCCTGGGCTGACGCTGTTCGGGGTGGCCGTCAGGGTGGTCAGCACGGGCGGCGTTGTGGGTGACGGTGCCGCTCCCTCTTCTCTGCCGATCTCCTTCAGGTAGGCGACCAGGTTGGCCAGGTCCGCGTCGCCGATCGTCACGTTGTTGTGGGCCCGCACCGCCGTCTCAAGCGTCGGCGCAGAGCCGTCGTGCAGGTAGGGCGCGGTGGCCCACACGTCGCGCAACGTCGGCACGTCGATGCCGGCCAGCGCTGCCCCCAGCCGTTGGCCGCTGCTGGGCTTGAGCGTGCCCACGTTGGACAAGGTGTTTGCCCCGCTGTTGCTGAACGCCGTACCGCTGTGGCACGAGGCGCAGTTCATTGTCGTGAACACCGCCCGTCCAGCTGTGGCCGCCGCCGACAGAGCGGTCGCGCTCGGTCGGTTCGGGCTCACGTCGAAGGCGTTCAGCGACGCCACGTAGGCCGCCAGCGCGTCCAGGTCGGCCGACACGCCGGCCTTGGCGGTGCCGAGAGGCTGGCTGCGGGTGCCGGTGTTGAATTGCGCGTCGGTCATGAGCCCCGTGCCACCGGCGAGGTTGCGGATCTGGCCCTCGAAGTCCTGGACCTCGTTGAAGTTGTTGCTCCAGTGCAGTGAGCCGTGGCCCAAGCCGGCGCGGCCGCGCAGGCTGATGGTGTTGCGCAGACCCTCGCCGAAGCCGGTCAGGTCCCAGACCCGGCCGTCGTGGCCGCCGTCGTTGTGGCAACTGGCGCAGCTCATGTAGGCGTCGCGCGCGAGGCGCGGGTCGCGGGCGTCGTAGAAGAGGCGCTTGCCGTTCAGTACGGTGGCGGTGAGGCGCTCGGTCGCGACCGAGTTCAAGCTGGCGATGCTCGGCACGCTCGCCAGCCCCTGGTTGCGCAGTGGGCGCAGGTCGAACACGCCGACGCTGCGGTCCATGAAATTGCTGACGAACAGCGTGTTGCCGTCGGCCGTGAGCGCCAGGCCCTGCGGAGCGCGGCCCACGTCGAAGCGCATCACCTCGCGGCGGCCGTGCGCGTCCACCACCGCCACTTGGCGGCTGGTCTCCAGCGCCACGAACAGGTAGATGCCGTTCGGGTCAAACAGCGCCGCGCTGGCCATGCTGGCGTTGTCGTGGTCGATGCGTGCGGCCAGCGTTTCCTGGTTCGTCGTCAGGTCGATGCGCGAGCTGACGGCGCGAACGGTGTTCTGGAAGTTCAGCGCCAGCCCATCGCGCAGCGTGCCGCGCTTGATGTTGTCGAGCTTGGAGGGCACCCAGGCCTGCGTCGCATCCGGCGAGATGGCTGCTGCGCCCAGGTAGTTGGGAATGCCGCGACCCTGGTTCTCGAAGTCGGGCTGCTCGCTGTGGGCCAGCAGCGTCGTGCCCAGCACATTCATGGCCGCGGTGCCGATGCGGAGCACCGCGCCGCCTGCGCCCGCGGTGTTGACCACCGCCGTGCCCTCGCCGGCGAGCGGCGCGGTGATGAAGCGCGAGACGAGTGCGGTCGAACCGTCGCCACTGATCGCCACATGGCGCGGATTGGCCCCGACGCTCGCGCTGCCGGTCTGCGCAAAGCTGGCGGTGCTGAACTTGAGCACCTGGCCGGTGGCCTCCAACGCCACCAGTGCAAAGCCGCCGCTGGCCGACATCGCGACGCCGAATGGCTGCGAGCCGCGCGGCAAGCTCAACGTGCGCGCGACGGCGAGCGTGGAGGGGTTGATCACGCTGATCGTCGCGCTCTCCTTGTTCGTTACCCACAGCTGGCCGCTTGGCGCCATGGCGACGGTACGCGGTGCTCCGCCAACGGCGATCTCGGCCAGCTTGGCGCGCGTGACGGCGTCGAACACCGACACCGTGTTGTTGTCCTGGTTCACCACCCACAGCCGGGCGTTGGCGCCGCTGCGCGGCTCGAGCACGATGTTGCTCGACGCGGTCGGCTTGGTGGCGGTGAGCGGCAGGTAGACCTGCTGCAGCACGGTCACGCGCTGCTCGATGCCTCGGTCGTCGGTGACCGTCATCGTCACGAAGTACAGGCCCGGCGCGGTGTAGGTGTGGCTTGCCGTGGGGGAGGCGGAGTAAGCCGTTTCGGCACTGCCATCGCCGAAGTTCCACTTGTAGCGCGGGTTGATGCCGTTGCGCGCCGCGGCCGTGAACGTGGCTGCGCCGCCCGACTGCATTGCTGCCGGCAACACCGGCACGCTGGCGGCGAGCGGCGGCGCGCCAGTGACGGTCCAGATGAAGTTGGCGGTGGCGGAGTTGACGCCGTCGCTCACGGCGACGACCACGTCGAACTGGCCCGCGGTGGTCGGCGCGCCGGTGATCGCGCCGGTGCTGCCGTTCAGGCTCAGGCCAGGCGGCAGGCCGTTGGCGCCGTAGCCGAGCACGTCGCCGTTCGGGTCGCTGGACGCGAGTTGCAGGTTCACCGCCGTGCCGACCGCGGTGGAGCGGTTGCCGGGGTTGGTGAGGGTCGGCGTGACGGCCGGGTTGGGCGTGGCCGCCACGTTCACCCGCACCATCTTCGCAACCGACGGCACCCCCGCGTTGTTCAGCACGAACACCATGTAGAAGCCGGGCGGCGCGTCGCCTGCGCGCGTGGGCGCCTGAGCCGTGATGGTGTTGCCGTTGCGGCCGAAGGTCAGCTCGACGAAACGCTGCTCCATGTTCCAGCTGTGCGTGACCGAGCCGGTCTTGACCATCACCACGCGGCCGATGGAGGCGCCGTTGTCGACCTGCAGCTGAAAGGTCTTGCCGATGTCGAGCACCGTCGGCGCCGCTGTGATGGCCGGCCGCGGTGCCAGCACGCCACCGGCATTGAAGAGATAGGGCGGAAAGTAGATCTCGATGTTGCGGTTGTTCTGCGGGCCGGGCGCGCCGCCGCCGCCGACTAGCACGCTGGCGTCGGGCATCAGCATGGCCACCGAGTGGTAGAGCCGCGCCTGCACGCCACTGGCGCCTTGCGTCCAGGTCCCGGTGTCGGGGTTCCAGATCTCGGCGATGTTGTTCACATCGGTCATCTCGTTCCAGACCCGGCTGCCGCCGGTGGCCAGCACCTTGCCGTCGGCCAGCACGGTGGCGTTGACGAGCCGCCGTTGCGACGACATCGACTGCGTGGGGGTGAAGGTCGGCGTGCCGCCACGAATGTCGATGACCGCTGCGCCGTTGGAGTTGCCGCCGAACTGCAGGATGCGGCCGGGGCGGAACATCGCCGCGCTGGAGTCGCTGCCGGTGTAGGCGCCGTTGAACTGGCCCATCGACGTGAACGAGCCCGTGCCGCTGGCGTCGATGTAGTACATGCGGCCGCCGCTGTCGTAGCCGAACACCCGGCCGTCGGAGGCGATGAAGTTGCGCGGGTACATGAAGTCCAGCGTGCTGGTGTTGGCCCCGCTGAGCAGGCGGAACGTGCCGTTGTCGGCCCGCACTTCCGGCCGGTCGGTGCCGCCGGAGCCGCCCTGGATGTAGATCTCGCCGTTGAGCAGCGTGGTCGACGTGGAGTACCAGCGCGCCCGGTTCATGTTGTTGCCGGCGGCCAGCGTGCTGGTGCCGGGCGTGAACAGGTTGGAGTTGGCGTTGCCGGTGTTGGTGGTGCCGGTGCCGGTCCAGTTGTCGCCACCGGCCACGAACACCTGGCCGGTGGAGGGCAGCACCAGTTGCGAGCTGCAGAAGATGTCGGCCAGCGCTTCCTTGTTGATGGTGGTGTGGCCGGCGCTCAGGCCGAGTTCGGGGTCCCACACGTCGTAGATGAACTTGGCCGTTTGCCGGCCGGTGCCGTCGGTGCCGTAGCTCATCAGCTTGAAGTCCGGCAGCATCACCAGGTGCAGCGGGATCAGCGGCCAGTTGTAAACGGGAGACCAGGTGCCCCGCGTGTGCGCGTCGGCTGGGATGTTGGTGGGGGTGAACACCGCCTGGGCCTGCTTGCGTCCGTTCTCGGCTCCGGCCTGGGCGGTGGCCGACGACGTGGGGGGGGCGTCGCCTCCGCCCCCGCAGGCGGCCAGCAAGGCGGCGGTGGCGAGTGCGGCGAGGTGACGGGAGAGCTGGGAGGCGGTTGTCATTTTTTTCGTGTTCCTGGGGGGCAAGCGGCCGCCGAAGCGCGTTCTCTGAAGAGACCCCAATGCCGGCGCGTCACTGGTAACGAAGAGTTTCGAGCAGCCTTTGGCGGTCTGCCATCCCTCGTTTGATGGGTGGAGCGCGGCCGCCACGGCGTGGCCCCTGCGCGCGGTGTGCACTATTTGGCGGGCTGGCATGGGCCGCGTGCGGCATCCCTAGAATCTCCCGCTCCCTGCTCACCGGACTCCCCCTCATGTCTTCCGGCCTGATCCGCATTCGCGGCGCCCGTCAGCACAACCTCAAGAACCTCGACCTCGACATCCGTACCGGTGAGATGACGGTGGTGACCGGGCCCAGCGGCTCGGGCAAGTCCAGCCTGGTGTTCGACACGCTGTACGCCGAGGGCCAGCGGCGCTACGTGGAGACCTTCAGCGCTTACGCGCGCCAGTTCCTCGACCGCATGGACCGGCCGGCGGTCGATCGGGTCGACGGCGTGCCGCCGGCCATCGCCATCGACCAGACCAACCCGGTGCGCAGTTCGCGCAGCACCGTCGGCACGATGACAGAGTTGAACGACCACCTGAAGCTGCTGTTCGCCCGCGCGGGCGAGCTGTTCGACAAGCAGACGGCGCAGCGCGTGCGGCACGATTCGCCGGAGACCATCTACGCAGCATTGATGGAGCGCACGCGGCCAGACGATCCGCGGGTCGTCGTCACGTTCCCGGTCGAGTTGCCCGCCAACACCAGCGCCGACGAAGTGCAGCAATGGCTCGCGGCCAGTGGCTTCACCAAAGTGCAGGCCGAACGCGAGGTCGCGTCGCCCACCGGCCCGCGAAAGCTGCTCGACGTGGTGGCGGATCGGTTTCGATTGCAGGGCACCGAGAAGGTCCGTGCGGTCGAGGCGATCGAGACGGCATTGAAGCGCGGCGCGGGGCGCGTCAACGTGTACGCGCTCAAAGACGAAGGCGAACCCACCCTGTGGCGCTTCTCGACCGGCCTGCATTGCCCGGACAGTGACTTGCGCTACAGCGACCCGCAGCCGGCGCTGTTCAGCTTCAACTCGGCCTACGGCGCCTGTGAGACCTGCCGCGGCTTCGGCCGCGTGATCGGGGTCGACTACGGCCTGGTGATCCCGGACCACCGCAAGACCTTGCGCGCCGGTGCGATCAAGCCGATCCAGACGCCTGCCTGGCAGAGCTGCCAGGACGACCTCATGAAGTACGGCGCCGAAGCCGGCATCCCGCGCGACACCGCGTGGTCGCAGCTCAGCGACGCGCAACGCGAGTGGGTCATCAACGGCACGCCCACCTGGAAGGGCAACTGGAACAAGCAGTGGTACGGCGTGAAGCGCTTCTTCGAGTACCTGGAGAGCAAGGCCTACAAGATGCACATCCGCGTGCTCTTGTCGAAGTACCGCAGCTACACACCGTGCCATGTGTGCGGCGGCGCGCGGCTGAAGACCGAGGCGCTGTTGTGGCGCATGGGCACGAAGGACGATGCCGATGCGGTGATGCCGCCGGCCCGGCGCTTCATGCCGCAAGGCGTGGGCTGGTCGCGCGAGCAGCTCGAAGCGCTGCCCGGCCTCACCGTTCACGACCTGATGCTGATGCCCATTCAAAGAATGCGGTCGTACTTCGACCGCCTGTTCACTCCTTCCCCCGCCGGGGGAAGGCCGGGATGGGGGCCCGGTGATGGTGCTCCGGCGCCCGGCCCCCACCCCAACCCTCCCCCAGCGGGGGAGGGAGCAGACGGTGCTCCGCAGGTCTCCTTCACTGGAGTCAACAGCGCGTTGCAGCTCCTGCTCGATGAAATCCGCACGCGCCTCAAGTACCTCTGCGATGTCGGCCTCGGCTACCTCACGCTCGACCGCCAGAGCCGCACGCTCAGCGGCGGCGAGGTGCAGCGCATCAACCTCACCACCGCGCTCGGCACCTCGCTCGTCAACACGCTGTTCGTGCTCGACGAGCCTAGCATCGGCCTGCACCCGCGCGACATGGACCGCATCATCACCGCGATGCATCGGCTGCGCGACGCCGGCAACACGCTGGTGGTGGTCGAGCACGACCCTGCGGTCATGCTGGCCGCGGACCGCCTGATTGATATGGGCCCAGGCCCTGGCGAGCGCGGCGGCAGCATCGTGTTCGACGGCACGCCGGAGGCCATCCGCCAGGCCGGCACCTTGACCGGCGCTTACCTCGGCACGCGCAAGCAGGTCGGCATGGGGCTCAAGCGGCTGGTGAACGAGGCCACGCCGAAGCTGATCCTCGAAGGCGCTCGCGACCACAACCTGAAGAGCGTCACCGTCGTATTCCCGCTGCAGCACCTCGTGTGCGTGACCGGCGTGTCCGGCTCGGGCAAGAGCACGCTGATGCAGGACGTGCTGTACCCCGCGCTGCAACGCCACTTCGGCAAGGCGACCGAAACGCCCGGCGAGCACGACCGCCTGCTCGGTGCCGACTGGCTGACCGAAGCGGTGTTCGTCGACCAATCGCCGATCGGCAAGACGGCGCGCTCCAACCCGGCGAGTTACGTCGGCGCGTTCGACGAGATCCGAAAGCTCTTTGCGCAATCACCGCTGGCCGTGCAGCGTGGCTACGGCGCCGGCATGTTCAGCTTCAACGCCGGCAACGGCCGCTGCGCCACCTGCGGCGGCTCGGGCTTCGAACACGTGGAGATGCAGTTCCTGAGCGACGTGTACCTGCGCTGCCCCGATTGCGACGGCCGCCGCTTCCGTGCCGAGTTGCTGGAGGTGAAGATCGACCGCCGCCTGCCCAGTGACGTGATCCGCGATCTCAGCGTGGCCGATGTGCTGGAGCTCACGGTCAGCGAAGCCGTTCAACTGTTCCGCGACGATCGTGAGGTGCTGCGCGTGCTGCAGCCGATCGTTGATGTCGGCCTGGAGTACGTGAAGCTCGGGCAGCCCGTGCCGACGTTGAGCGGCGGCGAAGCGCAGCGGCTGAAGCTCGCCGGCTTCCTGGCCGAGTCGGCACAGAGCGCCAGCGCAAGCCGACAGGCGCTGGCGAAGAAGGGCACGCTCTTCATGTTCGACGAGCCGACGACGGGCCTGCACTTCGACGACATCGCCAAGCTGATGCGCTCGTTCCGCAAGCTGCTCGACGCTGGGCACTCGCTGATCGTGATCGAGCACAACCTCGACGTGATCCGCGCGGCAGACTGGCTGATCGACCTGGGGCCGGAAGGCGGCGAGGGCGGCGGGCAGATCGTGTGCGTCGGCACGCCGGAGGACGTGAAGCAGCATGGCACGTCGCACACCGGCCGGGCGCTGGCCGACTACGACCGCGCGATGGGCTTGGGCGGCCACGCCGTCGAAGAAGGCCGGCCGCTGCAGAGCCTGCTGAAGACCGCGCGCGACGAGCGGCGTGCGAGTGAAGAAGTCATCCGCATCGTCAATGCGCGCGAGCACAACCTGAAGTCGATGGACGTCGACATCCCGCGCGGCAAGTTCACCGTGGTGACGGGCGTGTCGGGCTCGGGCAAAAGCACGCTGGCCTTCGACATCCTGTTCAACGAAGGGCAGCGGCGTTATCTCGAATCGCTCAATGCGTACGCGCGCAGCATCGTGCAGCCGGCCGGGCGGCCCGAGGTGGATGCGGTGTACGGCATCCCGCCGACCGTCGCGATCGAGCAGCGCCTGAGCCGCGGTGGGCGCAAGAGCACGGTCGCCACCACCACCGAGGTGTGGCACTTCCTGCGCCTGCTGTACGTCAAGCTCGGGCTGCAGCATTGCCCGAAAGATGGGTCGCCAGTCAAGCCGCAAAGCGCCGAGAGCATCGCTGCGCAACTGTTGCGCGACCCGGCCAAGGGCGGGCACCGGGGCCAGCATGTCGGCCTGCTGGCGCCGCTGGTCGTCAACCGCAAGGGCCTGTACACCGATTTGGCGAAGTGGGCCAAGGGGCGCGGGCACACGCACTTGCGGGTCGACGGCGAGTTCATTCCTGTTGCGCCCTGGCCTCGGCTCGACCGCTTCAAGGAGCACACGCTGGAGCTGCCGGTCGGCGACCTCATCGTCAACGCCGACAACGAAGCCGAGTTGCGCGAGCTGCTCGCCAAGACGCTGGAATTGGGCAAAGGCGTGATGCACCTGCTGGCGCCGCTCGACGGCTTGAAGGGCGCGATGCTCGCCGGTGGCGCCACCACGAAGATCGGCACCGTCAAGGTCTTCAGCACCAAGCGCGCCTGCCCGACCTGCGGAACCAGCTACGCCGAGCTCGACCCGCGCATGTTCAGCTACAACAGCAAGCACGGCTGGTGCACCACGTGTGTCGGCACCGGCTTGGCGCTGACGAAGGAGCAACGCAAGGCGTACGACGACTCGGTGCGCGACGACGACGACAAGGGCCGTGAGCAGAGCTTCCCGTCGGAAGAGGCCGAGGTCGAAGGCCTGGTCGACGAACCCTGCGCCGAGTGCAGCGGCACGCGGCTGAACCTGATCTCGCGCGGCGTGACCTTCGAGGGGCACTCGATCGCGTGGGTGGCGCAATGGTCGGTGGCCGACACGCGCCAGTGGGTGAACGCGCTGAAGCTCGAAGGTCGAGACGCGCAGATCGCGCGCGACGTGGTGAGCGAGATCGCGAGCCGGCTCGAATTCCTCGAAGAAGTCGGCCTCGGTTACCTCACGCTCGACCGCGCCGCGCCGACCCTGAGCGGCGGCGAGGCCCAGCGCATCCGCCTGGCCGCGCAGCTCGGCAGCAATCTGCAGGGCGTGTGCTACGTGCTCGACGAGCCGACCATCGGCCTGCACCCGCGCGACAACCAGATCCTGCTGAAGGCGCTGCAGGGCTTGAGCGACAAGGGCAACACGCTGGTGGTGGTGGAGCACGACGAAGACACGATCCGCCGGGCCGAACACATCATCGACATCGGGCCGGGGGCCGGCAAGCGCGGCGGGCACCTGGTGGCGCAGGGGTCGGTGGCGGATTTGTCGGCGAAGGCAGAGTCGGTGACGGGGCGGTGGTTGGCGCATCCGCTCGTTCATCCGATCCAGCCGAGGCGCGAGGTCTTTCTCCCTCTCCCTCCGGGAGAGGGCAGGGGTGAGGGCAGCAACCGTGGCGGCTCGCGGGCCCCTCACCCCAACCCTCTCCCCAAAGGGGCGAGGGAGCTACACCCCTGGCTCACCATCACCGGCGCTTCGCTCCACAACCTGCAGCAGCTCACCGTCCACGTCCCGCTGCAACGCCTCGTCGCCGTCACCGGCGTCAGCGGCTCCGGCAAGTCCACCCTCGCGCGCGACGTGCTGTTGACCAACGTGCACGCCGCCGTCGCCCAGCGCGCCACCAAGGCGGGCCGCGACGGCATCGCCAAGGGCGGCCACCCGGCCTGGGCAGGCTGCGAGGGCGTGAGCGGCTATGAAGTGATCGACCGCGTGCTCGAAGTCGACCAGACGCCGATCGGCAAGACCCCGCGCTCCTGCCCGGCCACCTACATCGGCTTCTGGGACGTGATCCGCAAGCTCTTCGCCGACACGCTCGAAGCCCGCGCCCGCGGCTACGCGCCGGCGCGCTTCAGCTTCAACACCGGCGAAGGCCGCTGCCCCGCGTGCGAAGGCCAAGGCATGCGCACCATCGCGATGAGCTTTTTGCCCGACGTGAAAGTGCCCTGCGAGGTTTGCCACGGCGAGCGCTTCAACGCCGAGACGCTGGCGGTGAGCTGGCGGGGCAAGAGCATCGGCGACGTGCTGAAGATGGAGATCGACGAAGCCGTAGAGTTCTTCGCCGCGATGCCCAACATCGCGCACCCGCTGCAGTTGATGAAGGCAGTGGGCCTGGGCTACCTCACCCTCGGCCAACCGTCACCCACACTGAGCGGCGGCGAAGCCCAGCGCATCAAGCTCGTCACCGAACTCAGCAAGGTGCGCGACGACGTGACGAGGCGCGGCAACAAGGCGCCGCACACGCTGTACGTGCTCGATGAGCCGACCGTCGGCCTGCACATGGCCGACGTCGAGAAGCTCATCCGCGTGCTGCACCGCCTCGTCGACGGCGGCCACAGCGTGGTGGTGATCGAACACGACCTCGACGTGATCGCCGAAGCCGATTGGGTCATCGACCTGGGGCCCGAGGGTGGCGTGAAGGGCGGGGCGGTGGTGGGGGAGAGTGCGCCGGAGGGGCTGGTGGCGAATGCGCGGAGTCACACGGGGGCGGCGTTGAGGGCGGTGCTGGCGCGGCGATAGCTGGACACTTGCGCCGAGAAATTGCGCCCACAGAATTGCCGCACTGCGCCAAATGGCGCATACTCAAGCTGAATTTGGCGCAAAGGAGTCTTCAATGCCGTTGACCGTGAGGGAACGAACCACCGCCAGCGTCGGCGCCGTGGGCTCTGCGAGCTTTGGGGGCGACTTGTCACTGCCACTGGAGTCCAGGCTTGCGGACGGCCTGGGCGACGCGCTGGGTGTGGGCGGTGCCTCGGACGAAATCACGCTGGCCCGAACCGACCGCACCACGCTCGCCGCCACGTTGCTGCGCTCGCTCACCGACAAGGCCGGCGCCGAACCCCTGTTAGCCCCATCGGACGTGTACCGCGTCGTCCCCCGCCGAACCTGGATTCGCCGCAAGGCCGAGGGCGGCCTCACCAGCGCTGAATTCGACGGCCTGTATCGCTTGGTGCGGTTGCAACTGCTGGCCAACCTGGTGTTTCAAGACAGCCGGCGCGCCGCCGAGTGGCTGCATTCACCCAAGGCGCGCCTGGGCAACGCCACGCCGATGGACTTTGCGGCCGACTCGCTCGGGTACGAAGCGGTGGAAAGCTGGCTGCACGAGATCGACCAAGGGTACTTTGCTTGATCCTCTGGCGGATCAGCAACCACGCCGATCTGTCCGGAACCGGCGGCCTGTTGCACCGCGGACGCTGGCACAGCCGCGGGCGCCCGGTGGTCTACCTCGCGCAAAGTGCCGCAGGCGCGTTGCTCGAGGTGCTGGTCCACATCGAAGCGTCGCACCCGAGCGAGCTGCCGCGCGAATACCAGTTGATGGAGGTCGAGGTGCCGGACGACGCGTCGGCCCATGAGGCCACGTTGCCGCCCAGCTCGGCATGGCAGAACGACATTGCTTTGACCCGTCGCATCGGCGACCAATGGCTGGCTTCGGCCGCAAGCCTGCTGTTGCGTGTGCCATCGGCTGTGGTCGGACGGACCTTCAATGCGCTGCTCAACCCGGCGCATCCCGAAGCGCGGGCATGCCGCATCGTTTCGGTGGCGCGATATCCGTTCGATGACCGTTTGATCGGCTGATCGGCTGATCGGCTGACAGAAAAGGCGTCCGCCCGACGCTTGAACATCAACCGCTTTGTGCGCGCTGGGCGGGAGCGAAACGTTGTTCACGGTTTCGTCCTGCGGCCACACCGTGCCTTCGGATCGCGCTGAACCCGTCACGCTCTTCCATCAAAACAGGGCTTGTCATCAAACCGTCATCGGCCGTACCCTGCGTCACGGAGGTTGCGCATGGGCCGTCTCGTTCGTGGTGTGCTGTGCTGGCTGTCGGCGCTGCTGGTCGGCGCAGCGCACGCGGGCGCGCTCACCTACGAGCCGGTGGCGCTGGGCTGGTCGCACGACGAGGTCGACCAGGCCACGCGCGGCACCGCCAGCGCGCTCGCGCAGCGCGCCGAGCAAACGCAGCGCCTGGGCTGCCAGCGCCACTGCGATCGGCTCGACGCGGTCTTTGCGCGCCTGGTGGCGGTGGCGCGCTGGCAGTCGGCGCGTTCGATGGGGCTGCGCTGGTCGCTCACCGTGGTGCGGCTCGACGACGTCGAGGCGATGTCGCTGCCGGGCGGGCAGATCGTGATCTCCGAAGCCTTCATCGACCGGCGTGCGCAGACCGACGAGGCGCTGGCCTTCGTGCTGGCGCACGAGATGGCGCACAGCGTGCTCGAGCACGAGCGCCAGGCGCTCACGTTCGCGCGCATGCTGCTGCCGCGCCACGTGCCGCGCACGGTGCGCGACATGTACACCGAGATGGACTACAACATCGGCCTGCTCAAGGCGATGGAGCCGGTGGTGCAGCAGGGCGAACTCGAAGCCGATGAACTCGGCCTGTTGATGGCCAGCGTGGCCGGTTATGCGCCCGACGCGCAACTCCGGTTCATCGAACGCGAGGCCGAGTTCGACACGCTGGCAGCGCGCCTCGTGAGCACGCACCCACCGGCGCAGGTTCGGCTTGAGCAGTTGAAGGCGAGGTTGCCATGGGCGCGGCGCTTGTTCGACGACGGACCGGCGGCGGCGGAGGCGTCGTGGCCACAGGGGTTTGGAGCGCGCTGATTTCCCGCTCCTGACGAGTGCGGAAAGTGACGCGAAACATATTCTTGGAAAGCAAATCGCGCCTTTGCCTGCGCCGCGGGCGAGATGAACAGCTTCACTTTGGGCGGGACTGCGCTGAGCTTGCTACCGCAATTCGCTTGCGGGCGTCTGCGAACGCCTGCTTGGCGGGGATGCCGGCGCCGCTGTCGGCGCCTCTCTGTATCTCAGTCCGAAGCGCCTGCAGCTTCAGCGAGCGCAATTGCTCACGCTCTTCCAGCGCGCGCAGGCCGTCGCGTACAACTTCGCTTGCAGAGGCATAGCGACCCTGTTGAATCTGGTGCTTGATGAAAGCCTCGAAGTGTTCGCCGATAACGTAACTGGAAGGCATGGTTCAGAACCCGGCGTTTGACACGAACAAGAGCCTATCAAACTTTGATAGACGATCCAGCAACTGTCCGAATCTGGCTGCCCCCACTCAAGGGTCCTTGCACCCCGGCAAGCGTTTAAGCTGCGTCTGTCATGCACTCCGTCTCGCCCCGCCAAGTCCTCGTCACTGGAGCCACCAGCGGCATCGGCGCCGGCATCGCCCGCGCCTTCGCCGCCGCGGGCGACGCGGTCACCGTCACCGGCGCGACCGACGCCGAAGTGCAGCGGGCGGCCGACGACGCGGCCTTCGCCGGCATCGCCTGCCAGGTGCTGGACGTGCGCGACGGCGCGGCGGTGGCGGCGTTCGTCGAGGGCGTGGGCGAACTGGATGCGGTGGTCAACTGCGCGGGCGTCATCAAGCGGGGCGCCGAACACGACCCGGTGGCGTTTTCCGACGTGATCGACATCAACCTCACCGGCACGATGCGCGTGTGCGCCGCGGCGCGCGCGGGGTTGACGGCGCGGCGCGGCTGCATCGTGAACATGGCGTCGATGCTGAGCTTCTTCGGCGGCGGGCTGGTGCCGGGCTACAGCGCCAGCAAGGGCGGTGTGGCGCAACTCACCAAGAGCCTGGCGATTGCCTACGCGGCCGATGGCATCCGCGTCAACGCTGTCGCGCCGGGCTGGATCGCCACGCCGCTGACGCAGGCGCTGCAGGACGACCCGGCGCGGTCGGCGCCGATCCTGGCGCGCACGCCGATGGGCCGCTGGGGCACGCCGGACGACGTGGCCGGGCCGGTGCTGTTCCTGTGCAGCGCGGCGGCGCGCTTCGTCACGGGCGTGGTGCTGCCGGTGGACGGCGGCTACCTGGTCAGCTGAACGCTCAGCCCCCCCGCCATCGCGACCACACCCGAAGTCTTGAAGTTCATCGCCTCCAACCCTCAACCCGAATCACGTTCAAGGAAGCCCTTGCCATGATCGTCCAGCTCCCCGGCATCCAGCCCGAAATCGCCGTCCAGGCGATCCCCGACGACGAACGCGTGTGGGTACCGCAGGCGCCCGACGTGGCGTTTCGCCCGCTGCTGCTCAACACCGTCACCGGCAGTTGGTGCAACTTGCTGCGGGTGCGCAAGAGCGGGGTGCTGTCGCGCCACATCCACCCGTCGTGGGTCACGGGCTACGTCATCAAGGGCGCCTGGCGCTACCTCGAACACGACTGGGTCGCGCGCGAAGGCAGCTTCGTCTACGAGCCGCCGGGCGAGATCCACACGCTGGTGGTGGACGAAGCGGTGGGCGCGCAGGAGATGATCACTTTCTTCAACATCCACGGCGCCATGGTCTACGTCGACGCGCAGGGCAAGCACACCGGCTACGAAGACGTGTTCACCAAGATCGAGATGTGCCGCAAGCACTACACCGAGGTGGGCCTGGGCGCAGGCTATGTCGATCAGTTCGTGAGGTAGCCCTGCCCGATTCGCCAGGCTGCCACCCCCCGAGATGAGGGGGGTTTCCCCCCTGTTTCTGGCTGTGAATTGACGGTGACCCCCCTAAACTGAAGTGAGTTTGATGGGATGGCGTCGCAGGCTCTGGCCGGCCCAGAGGCAGCCCGCTCGGTGAGCAGCAGCACCTCCCAGCAAGCCCCGCCGCCGATCACGCGCGGCTTGAACAACAGTCGCGCCCCAAGGCGCACACGGAGGGGAGCCCCATGAGACTCGTCGCGCTGCGTCGCAGCATTGCTGCTGCCTTTTCGGCGCTGCTGCTCTGGCAACTGGCCGCGTGCGGCGCCGGTGACAGCGGCAGCGGCCCGACCTTCCCCGTCGGCGCCTCCCCGGCCACCGCCGCGCATGCGGCGTCCACCGGCCAAGCAGGGTCGGGCAGTGCCGATCGGATCGACGCAGCACATGCCCAGGGCGACATCAACGCTGAGCAGGCGCTCACCTACAAAGTGTTCGGGCTGTTCGGTGACGCCCGCTTGCCAGCCCGGTACCAGGGCGCCGCGGGCGACGAGTCGGACTCCGACGTGCTCGAAGAAGCCAGCGCTGCCTTCGCCACACTTTCTGCCGGCACGCAGCAGGTGATCGCGCCTTTTCTGCAGCGGCCTGCGACTCTCGGCAGCTGGTCAAGCGCCGCGCTGGTGCAGGCCGGCGGCGCTGCGCGCGCCACCGCCAACCGCGCGCAAGCCGGGGTCGGTGGCTGCGGTGGCCAGGCTGCGCGCTGGGCGACGGTGCCCGCGGGCAGCGCCCAGGTGAAAGTCTGGTACGACAGCTCGGTGGCCGGCGACCACGCGGCCGCGCAGGGTGTGGCGGACGCGATCGACACCCAGGTCTGGCCGGGTTTGATGTCGGGGCTCGGCACGCAGCCTGCGCCGGACGATCGCTCCGAACTCGGCTGCGACGGGGGCGACGCCCGACTCGACGTTTACCTGGTGCACGGCCTGGTCGCCCGCAGCGTCGCGGTGCCGGCGGCGGGCGGCGCCGATCCGTCGTCGGTGTTCGTGCTCGTCAACGCCGACCGGGCGGCCGAGACCCCCGCCAACGCTGCCCAGGGTGTGATGAGCGCGCTGCGCTACGCCAGGCAGGTCGGCACCGAGCAGGTCGGTGCCAGTGACCGCCGCCGTGCGCTGGCCCAGCCGGCGGCCGCCGGGCGCGTGACCGCGCTGTCCACACCTGCGCTGCCCGTGCCTGCCGTGGTGCAGTTGAAGGCCGTGAGCTTGTCGTACCCCGTGGTCACCGTCGCGCTCGACGCGCCGGTCACGGCCGGCAACTGGATCGCGGTGGCCGTCTCGACGCTGGGCGCCACGCCCGCCAACGTGGCGCTGTCGGACAACCAGTCGCGCAGCAACCTCAATTTCGCGGCCGCCGGCCTGCGCTACGGCAGCTCGTTCGGCACCACCTGGCGCTACGCGCGCCTGAGCAACACCGGCGCCTACACGCTCACCGTGAACCGCGCCAGCGCCACCAGCGGGACGGTGCAGGTGTTCGAACTGGGCAACGTGGATGGCGCCACCTTCCTCGATGTGGGCGCGGTCGCTGCCGGCGGCACCAGCACCACGCCGGCCACCACCTTCCGGGCCTCGCGCACGCCCAACGATCTCTTGCTCTCCGTCGTGGCGGTGCGCTCGCCCACGGCCGCGATCACGCCCACCGCGCCGGTCGGCACCGCGCTGGCCGACACGGCTCGCACCAGCCTGGCGACCAGCAGCGTGATGACGTTCAACACCTCGGCGCTCGGCACCTACCGCATGGCGGCGTCGCTGGCGGCATCCAGCCAGTGGCGCATGTCGTCGCTGGCGGTGCGTGGCGCCAAGGCGCCGCCGGTGGTGGCCGTCCCCACCAACACCGCCCCGCCGGTCGTGACCGTTGTGGACAACATCAGCGCCCTCAGCCTGGCCTCGACCCCCGGCACCTGGGCCGACGCGCCGACCTCGTACGCGTACAGCTGGACCCGCAACGGCGCGCCGATCGCCGGCGCCGTGCTGGCCAGCTACACCACCACGGTGCAGGACCAGGGCACGTCAGTCGCCGCGGTGGTGACCGCCTCCAACAGCGCCGGTGCGGCCAGCGCCGCGAGCCTGGCGGTGCCGGTGCCCGTGCCCGGCCCGCCGCAGGTGCCGTCGGTGGCGCTCACCGCCACACCGGCCAGCGTGGTGCAGGGGCAGCCGTCCACACTGGCCTGGTCGTCCACGGCCGCGGCAAGCTGCACCGCCACTGGCGCGTGGAGCGGCGCCAAAGCGGCGAACGGCTCGGCGGCCGTCACGCCCGGCGCGCCCGCGACTTACACGCTGGAGTGCATCGGCCCCGGCGGCACCGCCACCGCGTCGGCCACGGTCGACGTGACCGTGCCGCCCCCCGGCAGCACGCCCACGCTCGGCGCGAGCGCGCTGGTCTTTCACTTCAGCAAGGGCTCGCTGGGCCCGTGGTTGACCACCCCGCCGCTCAACACCCAATCGGGCAGCACCGTACTGGGGCTGGTGGCCAAAGGATCGGTGTGGAACTTCGCCGCGCCGATCGACAACAAGGGCAACACGCCGTGGACGCAAGTCGGCGTGAACCGCGAGTTCACCAAATGGCCGGGCCAGGGGTTGGCGGTGTACGCCTTCAACTCCATCGTGGGTGGCAGCAACCACACCTTCAGCGTGAACGACGCCAACGTGTGGGACGAGGTGACCTTCTCCGTCGTCGAGGTCAAGAACGGCGGCGTCGTCCAGGACCACAAGTGGAACGAAGTGCTGATGTCCACCACGCAGACGAGCCAGAGCGTGACCACCACCGGGCCGGCCACGCTGATTGCGGTATGGGCCGGCGACGACGCCAGCGCCGTGCTGTCCAACCCGGTGCCGAACAATGGCTTCACGGTGATCCAGGGCCAGGGCCACTCGGTCGAAGCCATGGCGATGTTCGTCGCCACCAAGGACGTGCCCGGTGCGGGCACCTACAACGTCACCTGGACCACCACGCCGCTGCAGGGCGCGCAGCTCTTTCTGATTGCGGTTCAGAAGCGGTAACCTGTGCCTCATGGGCACAGACCGCGCGACACCTGCACGACACACCTGGCGTTGGGCCGTCACGGCGCTGGCAGCGCTGTTCCTTGCCGGGCCGGCGTCGGCGGCCGAGATCGTGCTGGAGCTGTCCGCGGTCGACAAGCTGGTCGCCCAGGGTCTGTTCAGCAACGGGGGTCGCTACGACCTGGTGCGCGGCCCCTGCTCGGCTTACCTCGACCGCCCCAGCGTCAGCATCGGGAACGGCCGGGTGCGCATCCGCTCGCACCTCACCGCCAGGGTGGGCGTTCCCTCGGGCACATCCTGCATGGGTGTGGCGTTTGCGTCGTGGACCGAGGTCTCGGGAAAGCCCGTGCCCAAGGGCGGCTCGGTGGTGCTGGCCGACATTCGCATCGACAAGGTAGACGACCCGAACCTGCGTCTGGTGCTCGAATCGGGCCTGGTGCCGGCGTTGCCTCGGGTGGTCGAGCTCGACGTGTTGAAGTCGGTTCGGGGCATGTTGCAGAGCAATGGCGGCCAGTTCCAGGCCAGTGTGGATGCCTTTGCGATCGAATCGGTCACCGCGGCGGACGACCGGCTGACGGTGCGATTCGACTTCCTTCTCGTGGCTCGTTAGCCTGCCGCCGGGACCCCCGCAGCGCGCCAGAAGTCAAGGCGACGCCAGCGCTAGAGTCAACTATTCAATCGAGTGCTGGCGCAAATCGACAAAAGGGAGAATGCTGCGTCGCAACATGCATGCACCTCCTGTTGCCCTTCAACTGGGCCTCGAAGACCTTCTCGGTGACCTGCGCCACGCGCGCAACCGCGGCGACCTGGGGCGCCTGGCGCTGCTGGCGTACTGCGAGGTTCGGCGCTGGGCGCGGCTCGCCGGCGAGCAGCAGTTGGCCGAGCAGTCCGCTGGCCTCATCACCCAGACGCCCCTGACCAGCCGCGATGAGTTCCTGACGCATGTCGATGGGTTGATCGCCGAGCTCGAGCAGGCCCGCGCGCGGTTTCCGGGCAGGCTCGCACCGACGGCGGTTTGAGCCGGCCGGCGCTCGAGCTAACGCGGCGTCGGCGCTGGGTTCGAGCGCAGCGAGCCGGCGGCCCACCAGCTCAAAGCCACCAGCGGCAGCCCCAGGCCGAACGACCAGCGGATGCCCCAGTGCTCGGCGACGAAGCCCAGCAGCGGCGGCCCGAGCAAGAACGCCACGAACGAGATCTGCGCCAGCGCGGCCACGTTGGTGGCGGCCGGCCGGTCGGTGCGCTGCGCGGCGGCCGACATGGCCAGCGGAAAGATCGCGCTGGTGCCCACGCCCATCACGGCAAAGCCCAGCAGCGCCACGGCGCCCGAGGGCGCCGCGAACACCATCAGCGCGCCGGCACCCAGCACCAGCAGCAGCACCCGCGCCACGCCCACCGGGCTGAAGCGCTCGACGAAGCGGTCGGCAAAAAACCGCGTCACCGCCTGCGTCAACGCACCGATCGCCACCGCCGAGCCGGCGACGAAGGGCGCCGAGCCGAACACATCGCGCATGTAGATGGCCGACCACTCGGCGCCTGCGCCTTCGAGCACCAGGGCCGACAGCGTGAGGGCCACCAGCACGAGGATCGGCCATGTCGGCCGCGCGAAGCGGGCCGCTGCACCGGCGTGCGCGCCGCTGCGGTGCGGCGCCGCCTCGTACCGGCCCAGCAGCAGCAGCGTGCTGGCCAGCACCAGCGGCACCATCAGCAGCAGGTGCGCCTGCGGCGACAGCCCGGCCTGCGACAGGCCCGCCCCGATGAGCCCGGCGCCGAAGAAGCCGAAACTCCAGAACGCATGCGCGCGGTTCATGATGCGCCGGCCGGACTGGTGCTCGATGCGGTCGGCCTCCAGGTTCACGATCACCTCGATCGCGCCGATGCACAACCCCGCTGGCACGAGCGCAATGAACAGCAACAGCGGCCCGCTGGCAAACGAGGCGAGCGCAAACACCAGTGCGAGCAACGGCGTGAGCCCGAGCAGCGCCGGGCGGTAACCGACGCGGTCGAGAATGCGGCCGGCAAACGTCAGCGAGATGAGCGTGCCCACTGCCGTACCGATCAGCGCCAGGCCGAGCGCGCCTTCGGCGATGCCCATCGCACGTTGCAGGTCGCCCAGCCGCGGGAAGATGCCGCCCAGGCTGAACGAGTACAGGAAGAAGGCGGCGAACAGGCGCGTCTGCGGCGCCAGCGACAAGCCGATGCGCCGCGTGGCGTGGGGAGTCGGCTGGGCGCGGGTCGTCTCGATGCTCATCGGCAGGATGATCGCATCGCCCCGCGCCCCGCCGGCCGTCGTGCGCTCACCGTGCGCCGGCCAGGGTGACTGGAGCGGCGCTGCCGAAATGTAGAAAATAGCGCGTATGAACTTGCAAGACCTTCCCCAGGACATCGGCCGGAGTGCGGCCGATCGGCGTGACGAGCGTGCGGATGAACGTTCCGATGGGCTCACCGGCGTGAGCGTCGAAGAACCCGCCCAGGAACTGTGCGACGTGCTCGTCATCGGCGGCGGCCCGGCCGGCGCGACCGCCGCAGCGCTGCTGGCCCAGCAGGGCCGCAGCGTGGTGCTGCTGGAGAAGGCGCACCACCCGCGCTTTCACATCGGCGAGTCGCTGCTGCCCGCCAACGTCGAGTTGTTCGACAAGCTCGGCGTGCGCGATCAGGTCGAGAGAATCGGCCTGCAGAAGTTCGGCATCGAGTTCGTCTCGCCCGAGCACGAGCACCGCGCATACGTCGAGTTTGCCGACGCGTGGAACAAGTCGATGCCCTACTCGTGGCAGGTGCGCCGCTCCGACCTCGACGAGATCCTGTTTCGCAACGCCGCCGCACGCGGTGCGCGCACGCTCGAAGGCTGCCGCGTGCGCGATGTCGACTTCGACGCCGACGGCGCCACCGTGCAGGCCGATCTGACCGACGCCCAAGGCCGCAAGACGCAGCGCACGTGGCGCACCCAGTTCGTCGTCGACGCGTCGGGCCGCGACACGGTGCTGGCCCGCAAGTTCGGCATCAAGGACAACAACCCCGAGCACAACAGCTCGGCGCTGTTCGGCCACTTCACCGGCGCCGAGCGGCTCGAAGGCAGACGAGAAGGCAACATCAGCATCTGCTGGTTTCCGCACGGCTGGTTCTGGTTCATCCCGCTGGCCGACGGCACCACCAGCGTCGGCGCGGTGTGCTGGCCGTACTACCTCAAGTCGCGCGACAAGCCGCTGAAAGAGTTCTTCCACGACACCATCGCGATGGCGCCCGAACTTGCGCGCCGGCTGCGCCATGCCACGTTGGTGGACGACACGGTGCACGCCACCGGCAACTTCTCGTACGACGCGCGCCACTGCACCGGCGAGCGCTACCTGCTGCTCGGCGACGCGTTCGCCTTCATCGACCCGATGTTCTCGTCAGGCGTGTACCTGGCCATGCACAGCGCCTTCGACGGCGCCGAGGTCGTGGCCACGCACCTCGACGGCTCGGCGGTGCAAGCCGCGCGCGCCCGCAAGCGCTTCGAGAAGACCATGCGCAAAGGCCCGCGCGAGTACTCGTGGTTCATCTACCGCGTCACCAACCCGACCATCCGCGAGATGTTCATGTACCCCGCCAACCCGCTGCGCGTGAAGGAAGCGCTGATGTCGCTGCTGGCCGGCGACATCTACGGCAAGACGCCGTACGCGCTGTCGCTCAAGGCCTTCAAGGGCATCTACTACATGATCTCGCTGGCCAACCTGCGCCGCACCTTCAACGGCTGGAAGCGCAAGCGGGTCGCCGTTCGCAACCTGGGGCTGTTGAACGGCGAGACGATCCAGCAGGTGAAGTAGCGCGGGCCTTGGCGCTCCGCCCGCGGGGTCACGTCACATGCCATTGACTACGCCCACCCTGGAAACCGCGCGCTTGCTTCTGCGCCCGTTTGCACAGAGCGACGCCGATGCCATCTACGTCCTGCAGAGCAACGCCCGCATACTGGGTCTATGGCGCCCTCGACCTGAACCGCGTTGAAGCCGAACTCGACACACGCAACGCGGCATCCGCAAAAGTGTTGGAGAAGCTGGGCTTCGAGCGAGAAGGGCTCAGGCGAGAGGACTGCATCGTCTCGGGCGAAGTCTCCGACTCCTGGATCTACGGTCTGCTGAGGCGCGACTGGAGGGCGGGCCCAGGTGTCGTGCCGGGCACCGGTGCAGCCTGACTCGAACGACTGGCGGGGCGCGCCACTTGCCACCCGTCACGGCTCGTGAAGCACACGTTCACGTGTTCCTGTGTGAGAATCGAAAGCACTGCCAGAGGGCTTTGCGATGTCCAACCTGACCATCTCTGTCGACGAGCAACTCATCAAGCAGGCTCGGGTGCGGGCCATTCAGCAGGGCACGTCGCTCAGCGCGAAGGTACGGGAGTTTCTGCAGGACTACGTGAACGAAACCGGCGGGCAGCTCAAGAAGCATCGTGAAGACGCCACCGCGCGGCTGATGCAGGCCATCGATGCCGCCACCGCACAAACGCAGCCCGCACCCGCAAAGGCCTCCGGCGGTGCCCGCGCGGTCAAGGGTCGGCGCACGCTGAGAGAAGCGCTGTACGAGGGCGACTTTCGCGCCAGAGACCGGCACGCTGCGCCAGCGGCTGCCCCAGCCGGCCGCGCGAAGCGAAGGTCGCCGTGATGGCCTTCTTCGACACCAATGTGCTGGTGTACTGCACTGACGTCACCGCGCCAACCAAGCAAGCGCGCGCCAGAAGCCTGGTGGCCGGTTCGGCCGGGGCGGGGGAGGCTGTGGTGAGCACCCAGGTTCTGATCGAGCTGTTCAATGTGCTGACGCGCAAGCAGAAGATGCCGCCCGCCACGGCGCAGGCGTTGGCGTTGGCTTACTCGGCATGGCCGGTGGTGGTCAGCGACGTGGCATTGGTCGGCGCGGTGATCGACGTGTCGATCCGGCACCAACTGTCGATCTGGGATGCGATGGTGGTCGAGGCCGCCACGCGCGCGCAGGCCCAGACCTTGTTTAGCGAAGACTTGTCGCACGGCCGGCGCTTCGGATCGCTCACGGTGGTCAATCCGTTCCTGCCCTGAGCGCATGGGCAGGCGGCGGGCGGATCGAAGGGCCCGGCCTACTCCTGCACCAGATACCGCTTGGCGCGCAGGTTCTTCTTGATCTCCTGCAGCATTGGCCGCAACTCCCCCGGCAGGCGCAGCGCCACCGCGGTCGTCAGGATGTCGATGACGATCAGGTGCAGCAGGCGCGACACCATCGGGCTGTAGCGGTCGTAGTCTTCCGGGTGGTCCACCGCGAGCAAGATCTGGTTCGCGCTGCCCGGGCCCGAGCCTTGCCCCATCAGCGCGAGCGGCGAGCCGCTGGCCGTCACCACGATCAGCGTGGCGCCTTTCTTGCGCGCGATCTCGGCCGCGTCGAGCAGGTCGCGGCTGCGGCCGGAGTTGCTGAAGATCACCACGCAGTCGCCGGGCTTGAGCATGGTCGCACTCATCACCTGCACGTGGGCGTCGCTGCAGGCAACCGCCGTGACGCCGAGGCGAAAGAACTTGTGCTCGGCGTCCAGCGCCACGATGCCGGAGTTGCCCACGCCGTAGAACTCGATGCGCCGGCCCGCGGTGCCGGCCTCGGCCAGCGCGGTGATGGCGCGCTCGAAGGCGTGGTTGGTGGCGTCGTTGCGGTAGCGCAGCAGCGCACTCACCGCGTTGTCGATCACCTTCACGATGATGTCGCCCGACTTGTCGTCTTCGTCCACCGCGCGGTGCACGAAGGGCACGCCTTCATTGACGCTGCCGGCGAGCTTGCGCTTGAAGTCGGTCAGCCCGTCGTAGCCGACGCTGCGGCAAAAGCGCACCACTGTCGGCTTGCTCACGTGTGATCGCTCGGCCAGTTCTGTGACCGGCAGGCTGGCAAAGCTGCGCGGGTCGGCCAGCACCAGCTTGGCAACGCGCTGCTCGGCCGGTGGCAACGCGGGGATCGAAGCGCGGATTCGGTCGAGCATGCCGGCTACTGTTCCTCCGACCACGCAAAGCCGTCGCGCGCGACCAAGGCGCTCGCGGCGGCTGGGCCCCAGGTGCCTGCGGCATACGGCCGCGGGCCGGTGGCGTCGTTGCGCCAGGCCTCCAGCACCGGCTCGACCCAGCGCCACGCTTGCTCTTGCTCGTCGCTGCGCACAAACAGGTTCAACCGGCCGGCGATCGCGTCGAGCAGCAGCCGTTCGTAGGCGCCCACGCGGTGGCTGGAGAAGGCTTTGTCGAAGTCCAGGTCGAGCGACACCGGCGCCAGCACCTCGCTCGTGCCGCTGCCGCTCGTCGCACTGCCCTTGGCCGCCAGCAGGTGCAGCTCCAACCCGTCCTCCGGCTGCAGCTTGATGACCAGCTTGTTGGCGCGGCTCGCGCCGGGGAATATCGGGTGCGGCACCTCGCGGAAGTTGATGACGATCTGTGCCTCGGGCACCGCCATGCGCTTGCCGGTGCGCAAGTAGAACGGCACACCGGCCCAGCGCCAGTTCTGCACCTCGGTGCGCAGCGCGACGAAGGTCTCGCAGGCGCTGGCTGCAGGCACTTTCACTTCGTCGAGGTAGCCCACCACGGCCTTGCCATCGACCGTGCCAGCGCGGTACTGGCCGCGGATCACGTCGCGCGCCACACCCTCGGGCGTGAAGGGCTTGAGCGAGCGCAGCACCTTGAGCTTCTCGTCGCGGATGCAGTTGGCGTCGTTCGTCGGCGGTGGCTCCATCGCGATCATCGTCAGCAACTGCAGTGCGTGGTTCTGGACCATGTCGCGCAGCGCGCCGGTGGTGTCGTAGTAGTCGCCGCGCGTGCCCACGCCCAGCCGCTCGGCCAGTGTGATCTGGATGTTGGCAATGCTTTCGCGCCGCCACAGGGGCTCGAACAGGGCATTGCCGAAGCGCAGCGCCGAGAGGTTCTGCACCGCCGGCTTGCCCAGGTAGTGGTCGATGCGCAGCGCCTGGTTCTCGTCGAAAGCGGCACGCACCACGCGGTTGATCTCTTGTGCGCTGGCCAAGTCGTGGCCGAGCGGCTTCTCCAACACCACGCGGACGTTCAGGCCATTGAGCCCCACCGCGCCGAGCTGCGCGCAGATCTGCGGGAACAGGTGCGGGCTGGTGGCCAGGAACAGCACCACGGTGTGTGCGCCGCGCGCGTTGATCGCATCCTTCAGGCCGGCGTAATCTTCCGGCCTCGACAGATCCATGCGCCGGTAGTGCAGCAACTCGGCAAAGCGCGCGAACTCCTCGTCGCTCGGCTGCTTGGAGCTGTCGACCTCGGCGAAGCGCTCCTTGATGAAGGCGCGGTATTGCTCGTCGGTGCGCTCGTCGCGCGCCACCGCGATGAGCCGCCCGCCCTCAGGCAGCTTGCCGTGGCGGAACGCCTGAAACAGCGCCGGCATCAGCTTGCGCCAGGTGAGGTCGCCGGTGCCACCGAAGAGGACGAGGTCGAAAGACATGGGGTGAGGGGGCCGCCGCTGCGCGCGGCGATGTAACTTTATTTCATGCAAATGATGCCCGAGTTTCTAAGGCCGGTCAATGCGATGGGAAGCGTCTTCCGCAGGCAACGGCCAAGGGCGACGGTGCGAGTGACGCCGAAGAATCAACTCGGGCCGATACGGGCGCTGGCTCGGCGGCTCGGGTTCTAATGGCGCCATCGCCGTTGCGGAAGCCCGTGACGTTCATCTTGTGAGGCCCGCCATGAACCATCCCCGCTGTGACCAGACCCAAGCCTGGGCGGCCCTCAAAGGCCACTTCGAAGCCCACGGCCGCGACTTCGACGTGCGCGACGCGTTCGCGCGAGACCCACTGCGATTTGCGTCGATGAGCGTCGAAGCGCCCGAGGTGTTTGCCGACCTGTCGAAGAACCGGCTCGACACGGCGACGCAGAAGTTTTTGCTCGACCTGGCGCGCGAATGCGGCGTCGAGGCGCGTCGCGACGCCATGTTCAAGGGCGAGCCGATCAACCTGACCGAAGGCCGCGCGGTGCAGCACGCCGCGCTGCGCGCGCCGCGCGGTGCGGGGCTGTTCAGTGATGATGTCCACGGCGTGCTCGACGCGATGCTCGCCTATGCCGAGACCATTCGCGACACCGCGACGAGCGGCATCCGCCACGTCGTCAACATCGGCATCGGCGGTAGCGACCTCGGGCCGCAGATGGTGGTGCCGGCGCTCGACGCGTTCGTTCACCCGGGCATCACCTTCCACTTCGTCTCCAACGTGGACGGGCACGACATCACGCCGGTGCTGCGCAAGCTCAAACCGGCCGAGACGCTCTTCATCATCGCCAGCAAGACCTTCACCACGCAGGAGACGATGGCCAACGCGCAGGCCGCCAAGGCGTGGTTCCTTGCCAACGGCGGCACCGACACGCACAAGCACTTCGTCGGCGCCACCACCAACATCCAGGCGGCTGCCGCGTTCGGCATCAGCACCACCTTCGGCTTCTGGGACTGGGTGGGTGGGCGCTATTCGCTGTGGAGCGCCATCGGGTTGCCGATCGCACTGGCGGTCGGCGCCGACCACTTCCGCGAGCTGCTCGCCGGCGCGCACGCGATGGACCAGCACTTCGCCAAGACGCCTGCGGCCAAAAACCTGCCGCTGCTGCTCGGCCTGCTCGACGTGTGGTACCGCAACTTCCACGGCTTCACCAGCCGCAGCGTCGCGCCTTATCACCAGGGCTTGAAGCGCTTGCCGGCCTACCTGCAGCAGCTGGAGATGGAGAGCAACGGCAAGTGCGTCGACCTGGCCGGCGCGAGCCTGCCCTACGCCACCAGCCCGGTGGTGTGGGGCGAACCGGGCACGAACGGCCAGCATGCGTACTTCCAGATGCTGCACCAGGGCACCGACGTGATCCCGGTCGAGTTCATCCTCGTCAAGCGGCCGACGCATGCGCTGACCGACCTGCACACGAAGTTGCTGGCCAATGGCCTGGCGCAATCGCAGGCGCTGATGCTCGGCAAGACCCCCTTGCAGGCCGCGGCCGAGAAAGCGCCGACCGCATCGAAAGAGCTCGACGCACAGACGCTCGCGCGCCACCGCACCTTCCCCGGCAACCGGCCCAGCACCACGCTGATGCTGGAGCAGCTCACGCCGCGCTCGCTCGGCGCGCTGGTCGCGCTGTACGAACACCGCGTGTTCACCAGCGGCGCGGTGTGGGGCATCAATAGCTTCGACCAGTGGGGCGTGGAGCTGGGCAAGGCGCTGTGCAGCGACCTGCTGCCCCGGCTGGCGTCGGGCGATGTGGGTGGGCTCGACGGCTCGACTGCGGGGCTGATGCAGCGGCTGCGCGGTTGAGACGCACCGCATGAACCTGGTGTTCGACTTTGCCGGCGTGTTGTTTCAATGGCAGCCGCATGATCTGGTGGCCCAGGTGTTGCCCGAGCTAACGCCCACCCGCGCCGCTGCCGACCAGCTTGTCGCAGACATCTTTCAAGGCTACGGCGGCGACTGGAGCGAGTTCGACCGTGGCACGGTTGCACCCGACGAACTGGCGCATCGCATCGCCCGGCGTGTCGGGCGGCTCAGCGCGGCGCAGGCGCGGGCGGTGATCGACGCCGTCCCTGCGGCGTTGACGCCGATGGCCGCCACGGTCGGGCTGCTGCGCCGGCTGAGCGACCGTGGCCACGCGCTCTACTTCCTGTCGAACATGCCCGAGCCGTATGCGTGCCACCTGGAGGGGGCGCACGACTTTCTGCGGCTGTTCCACCGAGGCGTCATTTCAGCCCGCGTGCAGATGATCAAGCCCGACGCGGCGATCTTCGCGCACGCCGCGAGCGCCTTCGGCATCGAGCCCGCGCAGAGCCTGTTCATCGACGACATGGCGCCCAACGTGGCGGCTGCCCGCGCGGCCGGCTGGCAGACGCATCACTTCGAGACCCCCGCCGCGTGCGAGGCGGCATTGAACCGGCTCTCGCTGCTTTGATCCGCTGCCCTCGTCAGCCGGCCCCGAGCCCGCGCACCGCCTGGTGCGCCGCCTCGACGCCTTGCAGGACGATGCGCTGCTTCCACACATCGGTGTCGGTGTAGAACGCATCGCGCAGTTGCTGCTTGATCGCGCGGCGCTGCTCGGCGCTGGCCTCGGGGTGGTTCTCCAGCCACTGGTCGGCGCGCAGCGCGTTCAGCACGTCCATCACCGGCAACGTGCCGTACTCCATGGCAATGCCGGTGTACTCGGCTTGCGGGCACTCTTCGTAGGCGGCCAGCCACATCAGGCCGCTCAGCAGGGCCGAGCTGGAGCTGCCGTCGTAGATCGAGGTCACGCCGGCGCCCCACCACGCACGGGCGCGCAGCAATGCGGCGGCGTCGTCGCGGCAGGCGAAGATGCGCTCGCCGTGGCCGCTCGGCCCCAGGCCGGTGTGCAGGTCGATCCAGCCCAGGCGCCGGCAGCGGGTGGCGTGGCGCTGCAGCACCTGGCGCAGCGTCACATGGCTCCAGGTCGGGTTGCGGCCACCGTAGAACACGCCCTGCGGGTGGTCGTACTGGCCGCCGGAGATGGCGCTCTGCAGCGCGCGTTCGCCGCGCGTGGCGATGAACGCGGCGATCGCGGCGTTCACCTCGTTCGATGGCGGCCACGTCGGGGGCACCACCAGCGCAGCAATCTCGTCGTAGGCCGGGTTCGTCGGCAGCGGCCGGCTGAAGTCGTGGAAGTTGCGGTTCAGGTCGACGTTCTCGTGCGTCGTGCGGCGCCACCACGAGAAGCCGTACGGGTTCAGCGCATGGATGTAGAGCACCGCCACGCCCGCCGCCTTCACGGCACCGTGCCAGGCTGGGTCGTGCAGCAGCACGTTTTGCACGCCCGAGCCGCAGTAGCCTTCGACGCCGTGGCAGGCGCTGCTGATGACCAGCAGCGCGCGCGCGTCGCGCGGGCCTTCGAGCACCACGTCCATCGCCAACGCCTCGCCGTCGCGGCCGAGCATCGGGTGCGGGTGCGATTCGACGTCGAGCCCGGCGGCATCGACCGCTGCGACGAACTTGCTGCGCGCCTCCGCGTAGCTTTGCGAGAAGTGGATCGTCTCCGTCATGCCGCTGCGCCCTTGGCCAGCCACGCCTCGGCCAGCCGCACCCACAGCGTGCCGCCGAGCGGGATCAACTCGTCGTTGAAGTCGTAGCTCGGGTTGTGCAGCATGCACGGGCCCATGCCGTGGCCGCCCTCGCGGTGGCTGCCGTCGCCGTTGCCGATGAGGAAGTAGCAGCCGGGCTTCTCCAGCAGGAAGTAGCTGAAGTCCTCGGCGCCCATGGTCGGCTCGAACTCGTGCACGTTGGGGGCGCCGACCATCTCGGTCATCACGCCGCGCACGAACTGGGTCTCGGCCGGGTGGTTGATCGTCGGCGGGTAGTTGCGTTTGAACGCAAATTCGCACTGAGTGCCGAAGGCCGCACTGGTGTGCTCGGCCACTTCCTGCATGCGCTTTTCGATCAGGTCGAGCACTTCGAGCGTGAAGGTGCGCACCGTGCCCTGGATCTCGCAACTGTCGGGCACCACGTTGGTGGCCTCGCCGGCGTGGATCATCGTCACCGAGATCACGCCCGCGTCGATCGGCCGCTTGTTGCGCGTGATGATGGTCTGGAAGGCCTGCACCATCTGGCACGCCACCGGCACCGGGTCGATGCCGTTGTGCGGCATCGCGGCATGCGAGCCCTTGCCCCGGATCGTGATCTTGAACTCGTTGCTGCTGGCGAATGCCGGCCCGCTCTTGAGCGCGAACTGACCCGCCGCCATGCCGGGCCAGTTGTGCGCGCCGAACACGGCTTCCATCGGGAACTGCTTGAAGATGCCGTCCTTGATCATCTCGCGCGCGCCGCCGCCGCCCTCTTCGGCGGGCTGGAAGATCAGGTAGACCGTGCCGTCGTAGTTCCGGTGCTTGGAGAGGTGCTTGGCCGCCGCGAGCAGCATCGCAGTGTGGCCATCGTGCCCGCACGCGTGCATCTTGCCGGCGTGTTGGCTGGCGTGCGCGAAGGTGTTGTGCTCGGTCATCGGCAGCGCATCGATGTCAGCGCGCAGGCCCACGGCGCGCGGGCTGGTGCCGTTCTTGAGGATCGCCACCACCCCGGTCGTGCCCAGCCCGCGGTGGATCGGGATGCCCCAATCGGTGAGCTGTTTCGCGATCACGTCGGCGGTGCGCTTCTCCTCGAAGCACAGCTCGGGGTGGGCGTGGATGTCGCGGCGCACCTTGGCGATGGCCGCCGCGTCGGCGAGGATGGATTCGATCATTTGCATGGTGGAAGGCTCCGAGGCAGGCAATGAAAATCCAGTGTACTGCCGGGCTCGGGCCGGTGCGGCGAACAGGGCTTCAGTGGATGAAGCGACCTTCCCGAGACACCATCGACAAGTCGACGAAGCGCGACCCTTCATGGTCGCCCGGCCCGTAGCGCACCACCACACCGCCCAGGTCGAAGCGCGCGTTCTCCAGCGACCTGAGCAAACCCGCGCGAGTCAGGTCGCGGCCGGCTGCGCGCAGCGCCATCACGAGCGCTTTGGCGGTCATGTAGCCCTCGAGCGCACCGTAGCTGAACTCGGGGTCGGGCGCGGCGCGGCGGGCGGCGTCCTGGTACTCGCGGGCGATCTCGCGCTTGCGCTCCCACGGGCTGGGCACGACCTGCGCAAACACCATGCCCTGCGCCAGCGGGCCCAGGCTCTTGGCGATCTGGTACGAGCCGGAATTGACGCCCATGAAGGTCGTCTTCAGGCCTGCCGCCTTGCTCTTTTGCACCAGCGCGGCGTACAGCCCGCTCGCGCCGTGGTTCAGCATCACGTCGGGCTTCTTGTCGGCGATTGCCTTGACCATCGCGTCGATCTGCGCTGCGTCGGGGTCGCCGGCAAAGGGCAGGGCCAGCACCACACTCATGCCGAGTTCGGTCGCGGCCAGGCGGACGTTCTCGAGGTGCGTGCGGCCGACGTCGGTGTCGGCGTGCAGGAAGCCGACCGTGGACAGGCCGGTGTTCTTGCCCCAGGTCAACAAGGCACGGAACTCGTCGCGGTGCTCGGCGCGCACCGGAAAGACCATCGGCTGGTGCGGCCGGCGCAGCACCGGCGGGCCGGCCATGGGGCCGAAGAAGGGGACCTTCAACTCGGCGGCCACTTTCACCACGGCGGTCGACGGGCCACCCTCGACGCTGCCGAACAGCATGAAAACGCCGTCCTGCACGAGCTTGCGCGCGTTCGCCTCGGCGTTGGCGGACTTGTTGTCGTCGTCGAGCGTGCGCAGCACGATTCTGCGGCCGTTGACCCCACCGGCCGCGTTGACCGCATCGAAGTGCAGCCGCATGCCCTGGCTGGCGGCCACGCCATAAGCGTTCTTGCCACCCTGGGTCGTGATGTTCTGGCCGATCAGGACTTCCTTGTCGGTCACGCCGACCTCGGCGCCGTGCGCGGCGACGGCCAGCAGCAGCCCGCTCAATACACCGGCCAGGCTGCGCGGGCGCAGCATCCGTGGGGTTGTTTGGGTCATGGTCCTCCTGCTGTCCACTCGCTGGAAAGTGCCTATCGGCGCACGCGCCCGTCCTGCGTCAGGATCGTCATGTCGACGAACTTCGAGCCGGTGTGCTTCTGCGCGCTGAAGTCGACGAAGAAGCCACCCAGGTTGAATTCGCGCAACGATTCGAGCCCCGTGACGAGGCTGTCCTGCGTGGGCGCAGCGCCTGCGCGGCGAAGGCCTTCGAGCAGCGTCTTGGCGGCGACATAGCCCTCCAGGCTGCTGTAGTTGGGGTCGAACTTCGGGTCGGCCGCCTTGCCGGCGGCCAGGTACTCGCCGGTCAGCGGCGTGGTGGGCGAGAACGGGAACGGCATCACCTGGCTCACGATCACGCCCCGCGCGTCCGCGCCCAGTTCGCTTGCCAGCGCCTGCGTGCCGACGAACGACACGTTGTAGAAGCTGCCGGTGAAGCCCGCCTTGCGCGCCGCGCGGATGAACGCGGCGCACGACTTGTAGGCGCTGATCTGCACGATCGCGTTGGGCTGCTTCTCAAGGATGGCCTTGACCGCTGCGTCGACATCGACCGTGTTGCGCTCCACCGTGCCCAGGCCAGCCGGCTCCAGGTTCAACGGCTTGAGCGCGCGCGTCACGCCTTCGAGCCCGGCCTTGCCGTAGCTGTCGTTCTGGTAGAAAACGCCGATGCGCTGGATGCCCACCGAGGTGAGCTGCTTGACGATCTCCGCCGTCTCGTCGAAGTACGAGGCCCGCACATGGAAGGCATAGCGGTTGAACGGCGTGCGCAGCGCCTCGGCGCCGGTGAAGGGCCCGAAGAACGGCAACTTGGCGGCGGTGGCCAGCGGCAGCGCCGCCAGGCTGGTGGGCGTGCCGATGTAGCCGAACAGGCAGAACGCGCCGTCCTTGATGAGCTTGCTGGTGTTGGCGGCGCAGCGGTCGGGCTCGTAGCCATCGTCCAGGCTGACGAAGTCGATCGTTCGACCGCCCACGCCACCGCGTGCGTTGGCGGCGTCGAACTGAAGCTTCGCGCCCTTGCGGAACTGCTCTCCCAGTGCGCTGGCCGGGCCGCTGAGCGCGGCCGACTGGCCCAGCACGAGCTTGCGGTCGGCCTGGGCGAGGGCTGGCACAGCCAGGCTGGCAAGGCCCAAGCCCACGCTGTTTCGAATCAAGGTGCGGCGCTGAATCATGGCAATCTCTCTCGTGCGGCAATAGGCGGCGGCAGCCTCGGCTCAAGTCACCCGCGCGATCTCGGCGAGGCAGGACAGTCGAGCATACGGGCGTTGAACCCCTGGCCTCACCCACCGGCTGCAGCGGGCTGTGAGCCGACTGTGCAATAGTGTGCTCATCGCAGCGTCGGGGCCGTTTCCCGTACGCCGCGGAGCCCCCCGGAGCCCCCTCGGAGCCCCAATGAACACCCCGCGCAACATCCCCGTCAGCACCTCGCCCAGCACCTCGCCCAGCACCACCGTCGTGCGCGCAGCATGCCCTCACGACTGCCCCGACACCTGCGCGCTGCACGTGACCGTGCAGGGTGGCCGCGCGATCAAGGTCCAGGGCGACCCCGACCACCCGCCGACGCATGGCGCGCTGTGCACCAAGGTCTCGCGTTACACCGAGCGCAGCTACCACCCCGAGCGGGTGCTGCACCCGATGAAGCGGGTCGGCGCGAAGGGAAGCGGGGCATTCGTCCGCGTGAGCTGGGACGAGGCGCTGGCCGACATCGCACAACGCCTGGCCGCGATTGCCGCGCGCGACCCGCAGGCGGTGCTGCCCTACAGCTACGCCGGCACCATGGGCCTGCTGCAGGGCGAGAGCATGGCCGCGCGCTTCTTCCACAAACTCGGCGCCTTGCTGCTGGACCGCACGATCTGCTCCAGCGCCGGCGGCGACGCGCTGGCCGCCACCTACGGCGGCAAGGTCGGCATGCACACCGAGCAGTACGCACACAGCAAGCTGATCGTCATCTGGGGCAGCAACTCGATCGCCTCGAACCTGCACTTCTGGACCTTCGCGCAGGCCGCCAAGCGCGACGGCGCCAAGCTCGTCTGCATCGACCCGCGCAAGACCGAGACAGCCGACAAGTGCCACCAGCACATCGCGCTGCGCCCCGGCACCGACGGCGCGCTGGCGCTGGGGCTGATGCACGAATTGATCGTCAATGACTGGCTTGACCACGACTACATTGCGCACCACACAGACGGCTGGCCGAAGCTGCGCGAACGCGCGCTGCAATGGCCGCCCGAGCGCGCTGCGCAGGTCTGCGGCATCACGGCCGACGAAGTGCGCAGCCTGGCGCACGACTACGGCACCACCCGGCCCGCGGCAATCCGCCTGAACTACGGCATGCAGCGTGTGCGCGGCGGCGGCAACGCGGTGCGCTTGATCGCTTGTCTGCCGTGTCTGGTCGGCGCGTGGCGGCATGCCGCGGGCGGGCTGCTGCTGTCGTCGTCTGGCTGGTTCAAGAGCGTGCGCAACGACGCCGCGTTGCAGCGGCCCGACCTGCTGGCCGGCCGGCGCCCGCGCACGATCAACATGAGCACGATCGGCGACGACCTGCTGCGCGAATCGGGCGAGCGGCTGCCCGACGGCACGGCCTTCGGCCCGAAGATCGAGGCGCTGATCGTCTACAACAGCAACCCGGTGGCGGTGGCGCCCGAGTCGCCCAAGGTCGTGCGCGGCTTCGCGCGCGAAGACCTCTTCACCGTGGTGCTCGAACACTTCATGACCGACACCGCCGACCACGCCGACTACGTGCTGCCCGCCACCACGCAGCTCGAACACCTCGACCTGCACACGAGCTACGGCCACACGTATGCGCTGATCAACGAGCGCGCGATCGAGCCGCTGGGTGAGGCCAAGCCGAACACGCAGATCTTTCGCGAACTGGCTGCGCGCATGGGCTACACCGAACCGTGTTTTGCCGACAGCGACGAGGCGCTGGCGCGCATGGCGTTTGTCGAGCCGGTGCACTTCGACGAACTGCGCGAGAAGGGCTGGGTCAAGTTGCCGTTGCCCGATGCACCGTTCGCCGATGGCGGCTTTCCAACGGCCAACGGCAAGTGCGTGATCGACTCGCCGGTCTACGGCGTGCCCGACCACGTGCCGAACTACGAGTGCGAGAGCGCCACGCCCGAGCTGGCGCGGCGCTACCCGCTGGCGATGATCTCGCCACCGGCGCGCAACTTCCTCAACTCGACCTTCGTGAACGTGAAGAGCCTGCGCGACATCGAGGCCGAGCCGCTGCTGGAGATGCATGCCGACGATGCCGCCGCGCGCGGCATCACCACCGGCACGACGGTGCGCGTGTTCAACGACCGCGGCAGTTACCGCTGCAAGGTGGCGTTGAGCGCGCGCGCGCGGCCCGGCGTGGTCAACGGCCTGGGCATCTGGTGGCGCAAGCTGGGGCTGGACGGCAGCAACGTCAACGAGCTGACGCACCAGCGCCTGACCGACATCGGCCGCGCGCCGAGCTTTTACGACTGCCTGGTGGAGGTGGCTCCGTCCGGGCTGGCGCCGACGCCACCTCGCGCGCCGGCCACCGCCGCGACGTGAAGCGCCGGGCGCTGTTGATGGCCGGCGTGGGAGGTGTGCTTGTGGCAGTGCTGGCCGGCGCCACGCTGTGCCTGACGGCCGGTTGCAGCACGGTCGACTACTACTCGCAATCGATCGGCGGCCACCTGAGCCTGCTGCGCGCTGCCAAGCCCGTGCCCGACTGGCTGGCCGACGCGCAGACTGCGCCAGCGCTGAAGCAGCGCCTCGAACTCTCGCAACGCATGCGCGACTTTGCCGTCAGCGAGCTGAAGCTGCCCGACAACGCCAGCTACCGCCGCTATGCCGACTTGAAGCGCGGCTCGGCCGTGTGGAACGTGGTCGCCACGCCCGAGCTGAGCCTGACGTTGCAAACCCATTGCTTCCCCGTCGTCGGCTGTGTTGGCTACCGCGGATTCTTCAACCAGCAAGAGGCCGAGGCGTTCGGCGCGCAGTTGCGCGAACAGGGCCTGGAGGTCACGGTGTACGGCGTCTCGGCCTACTCCACGCTGGGCCGCCTGCCCACCGCGTGGCTGGCCGACCCGCTGCTCAACACGTTCATCAATTGGTCCGAGGGCGAGCTGGCGCGCATGATCTTCCACGAGCTGTCGCACCAGGTCGCATATGCCGACGACGACACGATGTTCAACGAGTCGTTCGCCACCGCCGTCGAGCGCATCGGCGGCGCACGCTGGCTGGCGGCGCACGGCAGCGCACAGGCGCGGCAGGACTACGAACGCATCGACGGCCGGCGGCAGGACTTCCGTGCGCTGACCCTGAAGTACCGCCAGCGGCTGACCGAGGTCTACACGGGCCCGCTGCCCGACGCCGACAAACGCATCGCCAAGGCCACCCTGATGAGCGAGTTCCGCGCCGAGTTCGAAACGCTCAAGGCGACCCGCTGGGGCGGGTTTACCGGGTATGACGCATGGGTGGCGCGCGCCAACAATGCGTCCTTCGGCGTGCTGGCGGCGTACAACGAACTGGTGCCGCAATTCGAGCGGCTGTTTGCCTCGAAGGGTGGCGACTTCGATCGCTTCTACGCCGAGGTGCGGCGCCTGGCCGCCCTGCCGAAAGACCAGCGGCGCGCCGCATTGAATCAGGAGTGACCCATGCCCGACATCCGCATCCAGCGCAAGCACACCCTCGGCCTGAAGAAGGCGCGCGACATCGCCTGGCAATGGGCCGAAGAGGTAGAGAAGAAGTTCGACATGGAGTGCACGGTGGTCGAAGGCGACACCTGCGACACGGTGCAGTTCACGCGCGCTGGCGTCAACGGCCAGCTGACCGTGGCGGCCGACCACTTCGACCTGAGCGCCAAGCTCGGCTTCCTGCTCGGCGCCTTCAGCAAAACGATCGAAGGCGAGATCGAGAAGAACCTGGACGCGCTGCTGGCCAAGAGCGACAAGGCAAAGGCGCCCGCGGCGAAAGCTCCGGCGAACACCGCCGCGAAGGCGGCCCCGAAAACGAAGAAGTAGCGCGACGCGCTACTTCAGCGACTCGATCAGGTCCACATACTCCTGCATCGCCACCTTCGAGTCCTTGCCCTTGGCCTCGTTCCAGGCGTCCCACTTGGCGCGGCCCACCATGTCGGTGAAGCCGGGGCGCTTGCCGTCCACGTCGCCGCTGCTGGCCTGCTTGTACAGCGCGTAGATTTTCAGCAGCGTCATGTTGTCGGGCTTCTCGGGCAACGACTTCGAGTCGGCAACGGCTTGTTCGAACTGCTTCTTCAGGTCGGCCATGGTGTGTCTCCGGGTGGGCGTGCGTGAAAACGGGAATTGACGGCGGTGATGTTACCCAGCATCTTGCACGGTGACAAAGCCACCGCCAGCAGGAGATTCATCGATGCCTCAATCCGCTCATCGCATGTCGCGCGTGGACACCGCGTGGTTGCGGATGGACAACGACGTCAACCTGATGATGATCGTCGGCGTGTGGCTGCTGCAGCCCGGCATCACTTTTGAGGCGCTGTGCGAGCGCATCAACGACAAGCTGCTCAAGTACCCTCGCTTCCATCAGAAAGTGGTGCAAGACGCGGCCGGTGCGAGTTGGGTCGACGACGACGCGTTCGACCTGCACCGCCACATCGTGCGCGAGAAGCTGCGCAAGAAGAAGGGCCAGACCGAACGCCAGGCACTGCAGCAACGCGCCGGTGAACTCGCCAACACCGCGCTCGACCCCGAGCACCCGCTCTGGCAGTTCTGCCTGATCGACCACTACGAAGGCGGCAGCGCACTCATCGCGCGCATCCACCACTGCATCGGCGACGGCATTGCGCTCATCTCCGTGATGATGTCCATCACCGACGGCGGCATGGACCCGCCCAAGCGCAAGAAGCGAGAGCCCGCAGACGCGCAGGAAGAAGACTGGTTGTCCGATGCCGTCATCAAGCCGCTGACCGACCTGGCCACCAAAGCCATCGGCATGTACGGCGGCGGCGTGGCCAAGTCGATGGAGATGCTGTCGAACCCGCAGCAGGGCATGCTCGGCTCGCTCGACATGGCGCGCACCGGCTACAAGGTCATGGGCGACGTGGCCGCGCTCGCGCTGCTGCCCGACGATTCACCCACGCGCCTGAAGGGCAAGCCCGAGGGCAAGAAGATCGTCGCCTGGAGCGAGCCGATGCCGCTGGCCGACGTGAAGACCATCGGCAAGGGCCTGGGCTGCTCGATCAACGACGTGCTGCTGGCCTGCGTGGCCGGCGCCATCGGCAACTACCTGCGCGACAAGGGCGACGACCCCGACGGCCAGGAGATCCGCGCGATGGTGCCCGTCAACCTGCGCCCGCTCGACAAGGCCTGGCAACTCGGCAACCGCTTCGGCCTGGCGCCGCTGGTGCTGCCCATCGGCATCCACAACCCCATCGAACGCGTGTTCGCGGTGCGCGCGCGCATGAACCAGCTTAAAGACAGCTACCAGCCGTTGCTTGCGTTTGCCGTGCTGTCGGTGGCCGGGCTGATGATCAAGCCGGTGCAAGACGCCATCCTCGGCATGTTCGCCAAGAAAGCCACCGCCGTGATGACCAACGTGCCGGGGCCGGCCGTGCCGTTGAAGTTTTGCGGATCAACACTGAGGCAGACGATGTTCTGGGTGCCGGCGTCGGGCGACATCGGCATGGGGGTGAGCATCCTGTCGTATGGCGGGGGTGTGCAGTTCGGGTTGATCACCGACCGGCATTTGTGCCCCGATCCTCAGGCGGTGATCGATCGGTTCGAGCCGGAGTTTCAGAAGTTGCTGACGATGACGTTGATGTTGCCTTGGGGGGAGGCGGCGTAACGTCGTTCTTGCATCGGTTTGCGCGACCGCGCCAGGCGGCACCAGGCAGGGGCTCATGCTGGGCCGGTCGGCGGGTACGCCGACTGCGCTGCGGTGCTCGGTTCAGGGTCGCGCGGGCGAACTCACTGCGCTCACCTTCGGCTCGCTCCGTTCAAACAACGCCCGCGAGTCAGTCTACGAAGCGCGCAAGCGCGCCGACCCTGAACCTCCGCTCCTCGCCGCCCCAGAAATCGCCCCTGCCGGGTGCCGCTTGGCGCTCTGGCAAAGTCGAGGTTTTGGGCCAACGCCAACCACGTTCTGGGCTTTGCTGCATATGGAACGAACCACGCTCGTCGTATTCAGTTCGCTGGGCATGCTTGCTGTCTTTCTGATCCTGCTGGCAGATCGACTCGGCTGGCCTACCTTCCTGGAATTCGTACTCGATCCAGCGACCGCCGCATGGATTCAGGCCATCGGTTCAATTGGCGCTATCGCCGCGGCCGCTTGGGTGGTTCAACGCCAGCATTCGCTCGACCTTCATCGAGCACGTGAGGAACAGGTTGCCGCTGACGTCGCTCGGCTCAACGGAGCCATGCTTGTTCTGATGCGGCAGTTCGAAAAACTGCTCGTCTACCGCAAGCAAATCCTCGAGCCAGTGCGTGGTCATCGTGTGCGCCACTTTGCACTTCCGGCAACTCTGCCATTGAAACCCGATGGACTGCACGTCGACTGGCAGCAACTGGCCTTTCTGGCCCAATCGCCGGCTGCAGCCACCCTCATGGACGGAATACGTGCTCACGATGCATTCCATTCAGCTATCACGTCGCTGAATGAACGAAATCAGGTCCATCGGCACGAGTTCCAACTCAGTGTCGAAAAGCTCGGCCTTGATTTCTCCCAAGGTGTTTCTGGGGAAGTCGTGGCTAAAGAGATCGGCCCGCGGCTAACTCACACCTTACAAAAATCGACCGATTCCGTTTATCAACAGATTGATACGGCAATCATCCTGTTGGAAAGGGTTGGTGCAGATGGAGCCAAGACATTCAGAGACCTGTATCGCGGTCGCCACATCATCGGGTTCACGTTCCCTGAAAGCGTATCCGGCGAAGAACTTGAAGCGGCGCGTGGAAGCGAGTTGTCCTCGTCCCAGCCCACAGACGCGTAGTGAGCGCCAGGCGGCACCCGGCAGGGGCGATTTCTGGGGCGGCGCGGAGCGGAGGTTCAGGGGCGGCGCGCTTGCGCGCTTCGTAGACTGACTCGCGGGCGTTGTTTGAACGGAGCGAGCCGAAGGTGAGCGCAGTGAGTTCGCCCGCGCGACCCTGAACCGAGCACCGCAGCGGAGTCGGCGTACCCGCCGACCGCCCCAGCATGAGCCCCTGCCGGGTGCCGCCTGGCGCGATCGCGCATGCCGCCCGAGGTGAGAAGTCGGCTCGCCAGGACCGCCGAAGCAGGTTCAAAGCAACGTTTTTGATCGGCGGGCCCAGGCGCAATCATCGAACGGCGGCGCGCGCTCTTGCCAGGGCATCCTCGATGGGAATGTCATGGGCGCTGCCCGACTCGAACCCGGCCATCCGTCGATCCACTGCCCGGCTCCAGGCATCTTCGACTGTGCGATCTGTGTCGAGGCTGTTCAGGAGCCTGTCTGCCAAGTGGGCCCGATCCTCGGGAGAAAGCTGCAGAGCCTGGGCTATCAATTCGGCGATGGTTGCGGTCATGACGAACCTCTCTGACATTGCATGAAGAGTAGTGCGTCGCGCTGGCCTGAGCGGCGATCGCCGCATGCGACAAGCGCCCTACCGCAAATTCCCCGTATGCCCCAACGAATACCTCCCCGGCTGCGGCCACACCGTCAGCCCGTGGGGCTCCAGGCCGACCTTGATCTTGTCGACCGCGCCGGTGTCGGTGTCGAAGCGGTACACCACGTTGTCGTAGCGGCCTGACAACCACAGGTACTTGCCGTCGGCGCTGATGTTGCCCATGTCGGGGCTGCCGCCGCCGGGCACGGGCCAGGTCTTGGTGATGGTTCGGGTGGCGAAGTCCATCACCGACACGCTGCCCTTGCCCAGCGGCTTGCCGCGCACGGTGTTGCTGCCGCGGTTGACGACGTACAGGCTCTTGCCGTCGCGGCTCGGGTACAGGCCGTGGGCGCCCACGCCGGTGGCGATGAAGCCGACCTGCTTGAACGTCTCGAAGTCGACCACGTGGATGCCGTCGGCCATCATGTCGGCCACGTAAAAGGTCTTGCCGTCGGGTGAGGCGCGCACGTCTTGCGGCATGCCGGGGGTGGTGCAGATCTCGGCGCCGAGTTGTGCGGGGTCGGGCACGTACTTCGGCTTCTTGCCGGGTTTGGCGATGATCGCCAGCGCGTCGGGGCGGTTGAAGTACTGGCTCAGCTTGATGGTGGCCAGCACCTTGCGCTGCACCAGGTCCACCTTGGTCAGCGAGCCGTTGAACTCGCAGGTGAAGAGGGCGTGGCGGCCGTCGATCGAGAAGTCGGCGTGGTTGATGCCGGCGCACAGTGGCGTCGGGATGGTGTACTTCAGCTGCATCGTCTTCGCGTCGCGGAAGTCGAGGCGCTTGTAGGCCTCGGCGACGACGATCGCGTATTGGCCGTCGGGCGACCAGTACATGTTGTACGGGTCGTCCACCGGGATCGACGGGCCGGGCTTGCCGGTCTTCGGGTCCACGGGCGTCAGGCTGCCGTCGGTGCGGCCTTCGGCATTGTTGGCCACCCACAGCATCTTCAGGTCCCACGACGGCACCACGTGCTGCGGGTTGATGCCGACCTTGAAGGTGTCCACCACCTTCAGCGTGGCCGGGTCGATGACCGAGACGGTGTTCGCGTCGTGGTTGGGCACGTAGACGCGCTCCAGCGCGCCGGCGGTAGCCGGGCTCATGTGCTTCGACGTGGTTTCGCTGTAGAGGTTGGTGGGGTCGGGCACGGGGGGCATGCCGGGCACGGTGGTCACGGCAGCGGGCGCAGGCGTGGGCGCGAGGGCCGGCGCCGCAGCGTTGGCCGGCGCAGGCGTGGCGGTCTGGGCCGCCACGAGCCAGGCGGCCGAGCCGAGCATGATGAAGCCAGCACCTGCGATGAGTGCGTGATGTTGACGCATGAGAAGTCCTGAGGATTGAAGTTCTGGGGGGTTGTCGAAAGGGAACGGGTGCGAGCGCTCAACGCGGCGGTGTCTTGACGGCGTTGACCGGGTTGATGGGGTTGACGCGGTTGACCGAGTTGGCTGCGTCGGCTGCGTAGGCCGTGCCGGTGGCGCTTCGAATCGCCGCCACGCTGCGCGCCACGATCAAGTCCACGCCGATCTGCCCCAGCGCGGCGCTGGCGGCGCGCGGGTCGCCGGCCACGCCATCGGTGTTGGCGGCCTTGGTGGTCGGCGTCATGCGATTGGGCCGCACCAGAGAGGCGTCGATGGCCATCAGCAGCGACGTGTCCGCCGAACCAGCGTGCGTGCCGATCTGCGCGTCGCTCAAGCCCTTGTCGCGCAGCGCCTGTATGTAGGGGGCCCGCGCAGCGGCGTAGTACTCGCCGATCCAGTGCGCGCGCGCGAACGGCGATGTGCCCGACGCAGCCCATTCACGGTTGAGCTTGTCGGCGACCGCTTTGATCAACGTCTGATAGTTGCCGCTGTCGCCCAGCCACACGATGTGCTCGAAGCCGTGCTGCCTGAAACTGCGCGCCGCGCCTTCGAGCACGCCTTTGAAAGCGTCGTCGGAGATCGAGATCGTGCCGGGGTAGCGCATGTGCCCGTCGGGCGGCGAGATGCGGCCCTCGGGCACGTAGGCCAGCACCGGCGCGACGAGTGCGTTGCCCAACTCGGTGGCAATCCGGCCCGCCAGCACCCGCGCGCGCACGTTGTGCTTGCCCAGCGCCATGTGCGGCCCGTTCTGCTCGGTGCCGCCGACGGGGATGATGACGGTGGTGGTGCCCGCACGCAGCGCGTCGCGCACCTCTGTCCAGGTCAGCGCTTCGAGGAAAACGCTCGGCGGCGCTGCCCGGGCTGCCGTGCACAGCAGCACCAGGCCAAGCGCAAAAAGAGTGAAGGTGGTTCGCATGATCGAGGGCCGCCACACGGGGTGCCCCGCCAGCGCGGGCGTAAGTATCTCGCAGAGAACCCGAGGGGAAGGCACGGGCCCGGGCTGAAAAGAAACGAAACACGGCGATACCGCGCCGAGATGATCTGCGCAGCCCTGCCGGGCACGATGACACCTGTGTTCTGCAAGGAACCCATCAACCCCTGAAAGGAATGTGAAATGAAAGCCTGGATCAAGAAAACCCTGCTCGGCCTGTTCGGCGTGTCGCTGCTGGTGGGCGGCCTGTCGGCCTGCGGCCACCGCCACCACGGCGGCGGCATGTCGCAAGTGAGTGCCGAAGATGCCGCCAAGTGGCGCGAGCGCATGCTCGAGCGCGCCGGCAAGGAGCTGCAGCTCGACGCCGCGCAGAAGCAGAAGCTCGGCGTGGTGTTCGACAAGATGCGCGAGCAGCGCAACGCGCTGGTGGGCAGCACCACCAACCCGCGCGCCGAGATCGGCACGCTGATCGCCGGGGCCACGTTCGACAAGGCCAAGGCGCAAACGCTGATCGAGCAGAAGACCGGCGCGTTGCGCGAGAAGGGCCCCGAGGTGATTGCCGCCACGGCCGACTTCTTCGACACGCTGAAGCCCGAGCAGCAGCAGAAGGTGCGCGAGTTTCTGAACAAGCGTGGCGGTCGCTGGGGGTGAGCCCGCGAGGGCAGCTGAGGTTTGCTCCCTCGCCCCTTTGGGGAGAGGGTTGGGGTGAGGGGCGCGGGAGCGTCCTCGACCGTCGCAGCCCTCACCCCAACCCTCTCCCAAAGGGAGGGGGAGTAGAGCACAACGTTGCACCGACCGCCGTCGCATGGGAGCATGCCGACCATGCATCGAATTCTTCTGATCGACGACGACGAGCAACTCGCTGCGCCGTTGGCCACCTACCTCAAGCGTTTCGACTTCGAACTCGCCAGCGCTGTGCGGCCGAGCCTCGGCCTGGCGCGCTTGCGTGTTGAAGCCTTCGACGCCGCGATCCTCGACGTGATGTTGCCGGAGATGGACGGCTTCGAACTCTGCCGCACGATCCGCAAGGAAAGCGACATCCCGATCGTGATGCTCACCGCCCGCGGCGAGGTGATGGACCGCGTGGTCGGCCTCGAGCTGGGGGCCGACGACTACCTGCCCAAACCGTTCGAGCCGCGTGAGCTCGCCGCACGGTTGCAGACGGTGCTGCGCCGTCGGCAGCGTGCACCCACAGAGGCTGCCGGCACGCCTCAGCGGCTGCTGTTCGACGGGCTGGAGATCGATCTGCAACGTCGACAGGTGCAGCGCCACGGTGAAGCAGTCGAGCTGACCGGCACCGAGTTCGAGCTGCTCACGCTGCTGGCCGGCGAGCCACAAAAGGTGTTCAGCCGCGACGAGATCCTGAACCGCTTGCGAGGCCACGACGCTGACCTGTACACGCGTGCCGTCGACATCCTCGTGAGCCGGCTGCGCAAGAAGCTGGAGCCGCTGGACTGCATCAAGACGCTGCGCAACGCGGGGTACGCGTTTGCCGGCGCGCGCGCGTGAGCCGCGCATGAGGCAAGCATGAAGCGCGCGTTGCGGCGGTTCGGCCAGTCGCTGGGCCACTCGCTCGGCCTGCGCATGGTGCTGCTGTTCCTGCTGCTCGCGTTGGCGCTGACGGTCACGTTCATCGGCGGCATGCGCGGCGCCGTCTCCGGCGGCTGGCGCGAAGTGGTTCGACCGCTGGTGGTGGACTATGTGGACCGGCTCGCCGCCGACCTCGGAACGCCCCCCGACCCGGCGCGTGCGCTCGCGCTGACGCAGCGGTTGCCGCTGTCGATACGCATCGAAGGGCCAGCCGTCAACTGGGACTCGCACCCGCAGCGCCAGCGCGAATTCGGCCGCCGCTGGCATGAGGCCGACGTGCCGTCGTCACCGCGCGACGGCGGCACTGCACCGCCGAAGTTCGGCAGCGGTTCGGCTGCGCCCGAGGTGCGCAGCGGCGAGTCACCATCGCCGCGCGACGCCGACGCCAGCGAACTGCACGACGAAGACGGCGCCTGGTGGCTGCTCACCCGCAGCACCGCCGACGGCCACCGCATCCGTTTCGGCCTGGGCGACGCCGCCTGGCAGCGCCGGCCGCGCTTCATCGGCTGGGTCACGCTGGCCACGCTGCTGTTGATGACCGCGCTGGCCTACGCCTACGTGCGCCACGTGCTGCGCCCGCTGCGCGACATCCGCGCCGGTGCGGTGCGCTTCGGCCAGGGCGACTTCGCCACCCCGATCGCGGTGCGCCGCCGCGACGAACTCGGCGAACTCGCCGGCCAGGTCAACACCATGGCCTCGGGCCTGCAGGGCATGCTCGACGCCAAGCGACAGTTGTTGCTGGCCATCAGCCACGAGTTGCGCTCGCCGCTGACGCGCGCGCGGCTGAACGCAGAACTGGTGGCCGACAGCGACGAGAGCCGCGACGCGCGCAGCGCGCTGCTGCGCGACCTGGCCGAGATGGGAGCGCTCATCACCGAGCTGCTGGAGAGCGAACGGCTGAGCGCTGGCCACGCCGCATTGCAACGCGAGCCGGTGGATGTGAATGCGCTCGTCGCCGACGTGATCGACACGCACTTCGCCGGGCAGGGTGTGCGGTTCGACGTGGGTGCGTCGCCGCTGCGGCTGTCGCTCGACCCGGTGCGCGTCAAGCTGCTGTTGCGCAACCTGATCGACAACGCACTGCGGCACAGTGGCGATGCGCCGCCGCCGGTCGTTTCAAGCGCCCTGAAGGGCGATGCCGTGACGCTGGTCGTGCGCGACTTCGGCCCCGGCGTGCCGCCTGAGCAGTTGCCGCACTTGGCCGAAGCTTTCTACCGCACCGACACCGCTCGCCAGCGAACGACCGGCGGCGTGGGGCTGGGCCTGTACTTGTGCAAGCTGGTCGCGCAGGCGCACGGCGGGCAGATGGTGGTGCGCAACGCGCAGCCGGGCTTGGCCGTCGAGGTTGCGCTGCCGATGGGAGAAGCCCGAGAAGCCCCCACCCCCACCCTCCCCCAGCGGGGGAGGGAGTAGATCAGTCCTCCAGCTCGGCCTTGGCCATCTCCACGTCCAGCCGCTCCATCGCATCCATCGGATCGCTCGCCGCCGCGTCGTCGTAGAGCTTGGTGGCTTCCTTCATCTTCTTGTCGCCTTCGAGCATCACCAGCCCGTTGGCGTACTCGACCATCGCGACGGCCGACGTCGGGTTCAACTTCAGCGCGGCCTTGTAGAGCGACAGGCCGGTGTCTTTCGATGCGCCCTGCGTTCGGCCGAGCAGCGAGCCGACCTTGTCGATCACTTCGGCGTGGAACGAGGCGAGCGCGATGTGCGCATCGGCATGTTTGGGTTGCAGCTTGATGGCAGTCTCCAGGGCCGCCTTCACCTTGCCGCCCAGCCCTTGCGCGAGCGCCTTGGCCACGCTGATGCCCTGGCTGTAGCGGCCGAGCGCGAGCGCCATCAGGTAATGCGCGTTGGCGTTCTTCGGGTCTTCGGCGGCCTGCGCCTCGGCGCGTTCGGCAGCTTCCATGAAGTGCGCGAGCTTGGCCTTCTCGCTCTTCTCAAGGTAAGTGGCGTAGATCGTCTGCGCCTTGTTGGCCACGGTGATGCCGGCGCCGCCCGCCTTCAGCCCGGCGTCGAACGCCTTCTGGAATTCACCGGCGTGGAACAGCGCCCACGCGGCGAGCAGCTTGTTGTCTTTGGGCAGGGGCTCGCAATCGCCGGTGTGCAGGCGAACCCACTTCTTCTTCAGCGTGGCTGGGTCGTAGGTGTAGGCGGTGGCGTCGTGCGGGAAGGCGGTCCATTTGGCCATGGTGGTGGGCTCCTTGGGGTGGTGGCGGCAAGGGAGTTGCCGCTCAGGTTTTGGCGTAGTTCGCGACCAGCGCGTGCAGGTGCTCGCGTTGGGCTGCATCGAGGTAGGGCAGCAGCAGGCTCAGCACGTGGAAGGCGCCGCGCAGCAGGGCGGCACCGGCGCTTTCGGGTTCGAGCGCCTTGCGCGGGTCGCGCACGTACTCGAAGCTGAGCCAGTAGGTCAGCAGCACCACCATGGCGGTGGCGACAGGTTCCACATCGCGCGCCGCAATGCGCACTGCGTTGCCGCGGCCCAGGCCGTCGAGCACGCTTTGCACCGCCTTGGTCTTGTTCTTCAGCACGAACTGGAAGTGCGTCTCCAGCCGGCGGTTGTTGGACAGCAGGTCGTTCAGGTCGCGGTACAAAAAGCGGTGGTCCCAGATCAGCTCGAACAGCATGTGGAAGAACAGCCACGCGTCTTCGACGTTGCGCACGCCGTCGGCGGCGCGCAGCAACTCGTTGAGCGACTTCTCATAGCGGTCGAACAGGCTGTTGATCAGCTCGTCCTTGGCCGGGTAGTGGTAGTACAGGTTGCCGGGGCTGATGCCGAGTTCGGCCGAGATGAGGGTGGTCGACACGTTCGGTTCACCGAAGCGGTTGAACAGGTCGAGCGTCACTTCAAGAATGCGCTCGGCCGTGCGGCGGGGTTTCTTGGGAGGGGAGGCCATGCGGCGCGGTGTCGGGTCGTTTCGGCGGTTGCTGCGGCGGAGGCTGCGGCTGCGGTTGCGGTTGCGGTTGCGGTTGTGGCTCCGGCGGTCGCTCGCCCTCGACGCCACAGGTCGCCTCAATCTAGCACCAGCGCCGCGCCCGTCCAAGGGTGGTCGCCCCAATGCGATCGCTCTGTGGGTCGCATGCCGGCATCGCTCACGCGGCAAGAACGCGCCGGCCTGCCTACAATGCCGCGCTCCATGCCCACCCTTCCCGCCATTTCCTTTCAGCACGTCAGCAAGACCTACCGCGGCAAAGGCCGCGAGGTCCGGGCATTGAACGAGGTCAGCTTCGACATCCAGGCCGGCGAGTTCTTCGGCCTGCTCGGCCCCAACGGCGCCGGCAAGACGAGCCTGATCAGCGTGCTGGCCGGCCTGTCGCGCGCCTCGGGCGGGCAGGTGAAGGTACTCGGCCACGACGTGGTGGCCGACTACGCGGCAGCCCGCAAGAGCCTGGGCATCGTGCCGCAAGAACTCGTGTTCGATCCGTTCTTCAGCGTGCGCGAAACGCTGCGCATCCAGGGCGGCTACTTCGGCGTGCGCACCGACCCGAAGGCCAACGACGCCTGGATCGACGAGCTGCTGGCCAACCTCGGCCTGGCCGACAAGGCCGACGCGAACATGCGGCAACTCTCCGGCGGCATGAAGCGGCGTGTGCTGGTGGCGCAAGCGCTGGTGCACCGCCCCCCGGTGATCGTGCTGGACGAGCCGACCGCGGGCGTGGACGTGGAGCTGCGCCAGACGCTGTGGCAGTTCATCGCCAAGCTCAACAAGCAGGGCCACACGGTGCTGCTGACGACGCACTACCTGGAAGAAGCCGAAGCGCTGTGCGGCCGCATCGCCATGTTGAAGCAGGGCCGCGTGGTGGCGCTGGACCACACCTCGGCGCTGCTGGCCGGCACCGCCAGCACGATGCTGCGCTTCAAGACCGACGACGTGTTGCCTGCCGGCGTGGCCGCGCAGGCGCGCGTGACCGGCCGCACCGTGCAACTCACCGCGCGCGATGCGGCCGAGGTCGAAACGTTGCTGGCCGCGATGCGCGCTGGCGGCGTGAAGGTCGAAGACCTCGAGATCGGCCGCGCCGACCTCGAAGACGTGTTCCTTGAAATCATGCAGGGCGGGCGACCCGCTGTGGTGCAGCCCGGGGTGCCAGCATGAGTGCGCCGGGCCGCTCCCGAGCGCTCACCCCGGAGTGCGAAGCACGGAGGGCAGCCCAGTGAATGCGCTGGCGTTGGCGGGCGCCCGCAGCCTGCTCTACAAAGAGGTGCTGCGCTTCTGGAAGGTCAGCTTCCAGACCGTGGCCGCGCCGGTGCTCACGGCGGTGCTGTACCTGCTGATCTTCGGCCACGTGCTCGAAGACCACGTGAAGGTGTTCGACAAGGTCGGCTACACCAGCTTCCTCATTCCCGGTCTGGTGATGATGAGCGTGCTGCAAAACGCGTTCGCCAACAGCAGCAGCTCGCTCATCCAGAGCAAGATCACCGGCAACCTGGTGTTTTTGCTGGTCACGCCGCTGTCGCACTGGGCCTGGTTTGCAGCCTACGTCGGCGCGTCGGTGGTGCGCGGCGTGGTGGTGGGCCTGGGCGTTCTGCTGGTGACGATGTGGTTTGCGCCCCTGCACGTGGCGCAGCCGCTGTGGATCGTGATCTTCACGCTGGCCGGTGCGGTGATGATGGGCGCGCTGGGCTTGATCGCCGGCTTGTGGGCAGAGAAGTTCGACCAGATCGCTGCGTTCCAGAACTTCATCATCATGCCGATGACGTTCCTCTCCGGCGTGTTCTATTCGGTCGGCTCGTTGCCCCCGTTCTGGCAAGCCGCGAGTCACTTGAACCCGTTCTTCTACATGATCGACGGCTTTCGCCACGGCTTCTTCGGCATCAGCGACGTCTCGCCCTGGCTCAGCCTGGGCGTCGTGAGTGCCGGGCTGGTGGTGGTGTGCGGCATCTGTTTGCACCTGCTGCGCACGGGGTACAAGATCAGGCATTGATCGCGGCAGTCGCGTTGCCACGGCGGGCTGAGAGATAATTCGAAACATGGCCGACCCCACCCCTTCAGAAGTCGAGCGCTACATCGCGCAAGGGCTCCAATGCGAGCACATCGAGGTCGAAGGCGACGGGCGACATTTCTTTGCGACCATCGTGTCGTCGGAGTTCGAAGGCCGCCAGCGCGTGGCGCGCCACCAGCGTGTGTACCAGGCCCTCGGCGAGCGCATGCGCGAGCAGATTCACGCGCTGTCGATGAAGACGCTGACGCCGGCCGAATGGGCCGCGACCGACCCGACCCGCGCGAGCTCGGCCACCCCGCAACACCACTGAACCCGCCGCAGCGTTCCGCTGCCGCGGTTGAGCTTGCACCCGCAAGGTCAATGGCCGCTCGGAACCTGGGCATGAGAGCAAGCTCATGGACAAACTCCTGATCCGCGGTGGCCGGCGCCTTGAAGGCGAAGTCACCATCTCCGGCGCCAAGAATGCTGCGCTGCCCGAACTCTGTGCCGCGATCCTGACGGCCGAGCCGGTGACGCTGACCAACGTGCCACGCCTGCAAGACGTGAACACCGCCATCAAGCTGCTGCGCAGCATGGGTGTGGCGGTGGAGCGCAACGACGCGCAGCCCGACACGGTGGCGCTCGACGCGAGCCGGCTCACCTCGCCCGAGGCTCCGTACGACCTGGTGAAGACGATGCGCGCGTCGATCCTGGTGCTGGGCCCGCTGCTGGCGCGCTTCGGCGAGGCGACCGTCTCGCTGCCCGGCGGCTGCGCGATCGGCTCGCGGCCGGTGGACCAGCACATCAAGGGCCTGCAGGCGATGGGCGCGCAGATCACCGTCGAGCACGGCTACATCATCGCCAAGACGAAGTGTCTGAGGGGCGCGCGCATCACGACCGACATGGTCACCGTGACCGGCACCGAGAACCTGCTGATGGCCGCCACGCTGGCCGACGGCGAGACGGTGCTGGAGAACGCGGCGCAGGAGCCGGAGATTCCCGACCTGGCCGAGATGCTCATCCAGATGGGCGCCAAGATCGAGGGCCACGGCACGAGCCGCATCCGCATTCAGGGTGTGGAGCGGCTCGCAGGTGTGTCGCACCGGATCGTGCCGGACCGCATCGAGGCCGGCACTTTTCTGTGTGCCGTGGCGGCGGCGGGCGGTGACGTGGTGCTGCGCCACGCGCGTGCCGACCACCTGGGCGCGGTGATCGACAAGCTGCGCGAGGCAGGCATCTCGATCGAGTCGGGTGTCGACGCCGGCAACGGCTGGATCCGCGTGAAGGGCCACAACCGGCCGAACGCGGTGAGCTTTCGCACCAGCGAGTACCCGGCCTTCCCGACCGACATGCAGGCGCAGTTCATGGCGCTCAACTGCATCGCCGAGGGCCCGTCCAAGGTCACCGAGACGATCTTCGAGAACCGCTTCATGCACGTGAACGAGTTGCTGCGCCTGGGCGCGCGGATCGAGATCGACGGGCACCTGGCGACGGTGCAAGGCGTTCCCAAGCTGTCGGGCGCGACGGTGATGGCGACCGACCTGCGCGCCTCTGCGAGCCTGGTGATCGCCGGGCTGGTCGCCGACGGCCAGACAGTGGTCGACCGCATCTACCACCTGGACCGCGGCTATGACCGGATGGAATCCAAGTTGCGCGGCATCGGCGCCGACATCGAAAGAGTGAAGTGATAACACTTGCGTTATCGAAGGGCCGCATCTTCGACGAGACCTTGCCGCTGCTCAAAGCCGCCGGCATCACCGTCGGCGAAGACCCGGAGAAGAGCCGCAAGCTGATCATCGCCACCAACCGGCCCGACGTGCGGCTGGTGCTGGTGCGCGCAACCGACGTGCCGACGTACGTGCAGTACGGCGGCGCCGACCTCGGCGTGGTCGGCAAGGACACGCTGATCGAGCACGGCGGCCAGGGCTTGTACCAGCCGCTCGACCTGAACATCGCGAAGTGCCGCATGAGCGTGGCGACGCGCGCCGACTTCGATTACGCGGGTGCGGTCAAGCAGGGCTCGCGCCTTCGCGTGGCGACCAAATTTACGCAGATCGCACGCAACCACTTTGCCGAAAAAGGCGTGCACGTCGACCTGATCAAGCTCTACGGCTCGATGGAGCTGGCGCCGCTGACGGGGCTGGCCGAGGCGATCGTCGACCTGGTGTCCACCGGCAGCACGCTGAAGGCGAACAATCTGGTCGAGGTGGAAGAGATCATGCGCATCTCGGCCCGGCTGGTCGTCAACCAGGCGGCGCTCAAGCTCAAGGGCGGGCCGATCCGCGCGATCATTGATGCGGTGGCGGCGGCGGTGGGGCGCCGGCCGCAGCATGACTCGTGAGGCAGAAACGATGTCCATCGGCATCCGACAACTGAACACCCGCGACCCGGCCTTCGAGACCGAGTTCCAGCGCGTGCGGCACTGGTCGGCCGAGACCGATGACGCGATCGAGCAGCGCGTGGCGGCGATCCTCGCTGACGTGCGCCTGCGCGGCGATGCGGCGCTGCTGGAGTACACGCGGCGGTTTGATGGCTTGGCCGCGGCGACGATGGCCGAACTCGAGATCGGACAAGGCGAGTTGCAGGCCGCGCTGGCCGCCATCCCGAGCGCGCAGCGGCAAGCGCTGGAGTTCGCCGCCGACCGCATCCGCAGCTACCACCAGCGTCAGCTGGAGGCCTGCGGCCGCTCGTGGCAATACCGCGACGACGACGGCAGCCTGCTCGGCCAGAAAGTGACGCCGCTGGACCGGGTGGGCATTTACGTGCCGGGCGGCAAAGCGGCGTACCCGTCGAGCCTGTTGATGAACGCGGTTCCGGCCAAGGTGGCGGGCGTGGGCGAGATCGTGATGGTCGTGCCGACGCCGGTGGCCGGCAGCGTCGCCACCGGCGGAACGGGCGCTCCCCTTGAAAGTGCAGGTGCGGGCGCGCAGAAAGCGGTCCGCAACACGCTGGTGCTGGCGGCAGCCGCGGTGGCCGGCGTGGATCGCGTGTTCACCATCGGCGGCGCGCAAGCCGTGGCCGCGCTGGCCTACGGCACCGCCACCGTGCCGGCGGTCGACAAGATCACCGGCCCGGGCAACGCCTACGTGGCGAGTGCCAAGCGGCGTGTGTTCGGCACGGTGGGCATCGACATGATCGCCGGGCCGAGCGAGATATTGGTGCTGGCCGACGGCAGCGCACCGGCCGACTGGGTGGCGATGGATTTGTTCAGCCAGGCCGAGCACGACGAGCTGGCGCAGAGCATCTTGCTGTGCGCCGATGCCGGCTACATCGCCGAGGTGCTGGCGGCGATGGAGCGGCTGCTGCCCGGCATGCCGCGGCGCGACGTGATCCGCGCGTCGCTCGAAGGCCGCGGTGCGCTGATCCACACCCGCAGCATGGAAGAGGCGTGCGACATCAGCAACCGCATCGCGCCCGAACACCTGGAGGTCAGCTCGGCCGACCCGCACCGCTGGGAGCCGCGGCTCCGGCATGCTGGGGCGATCTTCCTCGGCGCGTTCACCAGCGAGAGCCTGGGCGACTACTGCGCCGGGCCGAACCACGTGTTGCCGACCTCGGGCACGGCGCGGTTCTCGTCGCCGTTGGGGGTGTACGACTTCCAGAAACGAAGCAGCGTGATCGAAGTGAGCGAAGCGGGCGCTCGCAAACTGGGGCCGGTGGCGGCGGAGTTGGCGTATGGAGAAGGATTGCAGGCGCACGCGCGTGCGGCGGAGTTGAGGCTCACGCGGGACTGAAGCGCGGCCACCCTGGAACAGCACATCGCCGTTGACATGAAGTTCGTGTATCACGAGAATAGTGTTACACGATTTCAGTGGTTCATCTCCAGGAGTTCAATGTGAAGAACGTGACCATCACGATGGACGACGGCGTGGCCGACTGGGCCCGCATGGAAGCAGCGCGCCGCAACACCAGCGTGTCCAGGCTGGTCGGCGAGTTGGTGGCCGAAAAGATGCGGTATGACGACGCCTACGAGCGCGCGATGCGAGAGGTGCTGGAGTTCAAGAGCCTGGGTGTCTCGACGGGGCCCTATCTGACGCGGGACGAAATCTACGACCGGGGCAGAAGGTGACAGCTGCCATCTTTCTCGACACCAATGTGCTGCTTTACGGCGTCGATGACCGGGACCTGACCAAACGTGATCGAGCGCGGGCTTGGATTGTGGCTTGTTGGGAGCGCCGCTGCGGCCGCATCAGCACCCAGGTCTTGAACGAGTACTACAGCAACGCGCGTCGCAAGTTCAGCAGCGTGATTGCCGGTGGCGACGCTCGGGCCGAAGTGCGGCGATACCAACTGTGGCGTCCGTGGGTGATCGACCATCCGACGGTGGAAACCGCCTGGGCCGTGGAAAGCCGCTACGGTCTGAACTATTGGGACGCGTTGATGGTTGCCGCCGCCCAGCAACAAGGCTGCGTCTTGCTGCTGACGGAAGACATGCAGCACGACCAGATCATCGACAAGGTGCGCATCGTCAACCCCTTCCTGGCCGGCCCTGAAATTCTGGAAACACTCACATGAACATGCTTGCCGACCGCCTGTCCCGCCACATCCGCCAGGACCTGCAATCGATGCACGGCTACGCGGTGCAGCCCAGCGCCGGGCTGGTCAAGCTCGACACGATGGAGAACCCATTCCGCCTGCCCGAGCCGCTGCAGCGTGCCTTGGGCGAGCGGCTCGGTGCTGTCGCGCTGAACCGCTACCCGGCCGAACGCGGCGACGTGCTGCGCGCCGCGCTGGCCGCCCACGCGCAAATGCCGGCGGGCTGCGACCTGATGCTCGGCAACGGCTCCGACGAACTGATCACGATGCTGACTCTGGCTTGCGACGTGCCCGGCGCGACCGTGCTGGCGCCGCTGCCGGGCTTCGTGATGTACGAGCTGTCGGCCAAGTTGCAGGGGCTGAAGTTCATCGGCGTTCCCACCACGCCCGACTTCGAGCTCGACCTGCCGGCGATGCTGGCTGCGGTGCGCGAACACCAGCCCAGCCTCGTCTACCTCGCCTACCCGAACAACCCGACCGCCAACCTCTGGTGCGACGCCGCAATCGACGCGATCATCGACGCCGCGCCCGGCCTGGTGGTGATGGACGAGGCCTACCAGCCGTTCGCCGCGCGCGACTCGATGCAGCGGCTGGCGCGCCACCCGCACGTGCTGGTGATGCGCACGATGAGCAAGTTCGGCCTGGCCGGCGTGCGCATCGGCTACCTGATGGGGCGCACCGAGGTGATCCGCGAAGTCGACAAGCTGCGCCCGCCGTTCAACATCAGCGTGCTCAACTGCGAAGCCGCGCTGTTCGCGCTGGAGCATGCCGACGAATACGCGCGCCAGGCCGCGGTGATCCGCAGTGAACGCGACGCGCTGCAGGTCGCGTTGAAGGCAATGAACGGCGTGACGCCGTTTCCGAGCCAGGCCAACATGATCCTCGCGCGCGTGGTCGACGCCAAGCGCAGCTTCGAAGGCATGAAAGCGCAGGGCGTGCTGGTGAAGAATGTCTCGGCACTGCACCCGCTGCTGGCCAACTGCCTGCGCCTGACCGTGGGCACGCCGCCTGAGAATCAACAGATGCTGCACGCTTTGCAGAAGAGCCTTTCATGAGCACGCACTCGACCATCGAACCGCGCAATGCTGAAGTCCAGCGCAACACAGCCGAAACACAGATCCGCGTGCGCCTGAACCTGGACGGCAGCGGTGTGGCGCAACTCGCCACCGGCATCGGCTTCTTCGACCACATGCTCGACCAGATCGCCCGCCACGGGCTGATCGACCTCGAGATTGCCGCCCAGGGCGACCTGCACATCGACGGCCACCACACGGTGGAAGACGTGGGCATCACCTTTGGCCAGGCGATGGCACGCGCTGTGGGCGACAAGCGCGGGCTGCGCCGCTACGGCCATGCCTACGTGCCGCTGGACGAAGCGCTGAGTCGCGTGGTGGTTGACTTCTCGGGCCGCCCGGGCCTGCACATGCGCGTGCCGTTCAAGGCCGGCATGGTCGGTGCGCTGGACACGCAACTCGTCTACGAGTTCTTCCAGGGCTTCGTCAACCACGCCGGCGTCACCCTGCACATCGACAACCTGTTCGGCGACAACGCCCACCACCAGTGCGAGACGGTGTTCAAGGCCTTCGCGCGGGCGCTGCGCATGGCGCTCGAGATCGACCCGCGCGCGGCCGGTGTCATCCCGTCGACCAAGGGATCGCTGTGAGGTTGACGGCAGCTTCGGCGGGAGCCTGCCGGTGACACGCACCGTGGCGGTGGTCGACTACGGCATGGGCAACCTGCGATCGGTCTCGCAGGCGGTGATGCATGTGGCGCAAGGCTCGGGGGTGGATGTGATCGTCACCTCCAAGCCGCAGGAAGTTTTCGCTGCCCACCGCGTGGTACTGCCTGGCCAGGGCGCGATGCCCGACTGCATGCGCGAGCTGCGCGACTCGGGCCTGCAAGACGCGGTGCTGCACGCTGCCGCCAACAAGCCGCTGATGGGTGTGTGCGTTGGCATGCAGATGCTGCTGACGCGCAGTGAAGAAGGGGGCGACGCCGACGGCACCCCCGGGCTGGGCTTGATGGCCGGCGAGGTCATCCGCTTCCGGCTGGAGGGCCGGCTGCAACCCGACGGCAGCCGGTTCAAGGTGCCGCAGATGGGCTGGAACCGAGTGCACCAGGCGCGCCGACACGCCTTGTGGGCGGGCGTGCCTGACGAGGCCTACTTCTACTTCGTGCACAGCTTCTACGCCCGCCCGTCGGACCCGCACCACAGTGTGGGGGAAACCGACTACGGCAGCCGCTTTACCTGCGCGCTGGCTCGCGATAACATTTTCGGCACTCAGTTTCACCCCGAGAAGAGCGCCGAGCACGGCCTGGCCCTGTACCGCAATTTCCTGCACTGGAATCCCTGAAGCGCTGATGCGTTCAAGGCCCCTCTCTTCTGAACTGCGCTTCCGATCTGCCTTCGACACCCGCCTGCCGGCCATGCTGCTGATCCCCGCGATCGACCTGAAAGACGGTCACTGTGTCCGCCTGCAACAAGGCGACATGAAAAACTCCACCACCTTCGGCGAAGACCCCGCCGCGATGGCGAGGCGCTGGGTCGAGGCCGGTGCGCGGCGGCTGCATCTGGTGGACCTGAACGGCGCGTTTGCCGGCAAGCCCAGGAACGAAGCTGCGATCAAGGCCATCCTGGCCGAGGTCGGCGAAGAAGTCCCGGTGCAACTCGGCGGCGGCATCCGCGACCTCGACACGATCGAGCGCTACCTGGACGACGGCCTGAGCTTCATCATCATCGGCACCGCCGCCGTCAAGAGCCCCGGCTTCCTGCGCGATGCGTGCAGCGCGTTCGGCGGCCACATCATCGTCGGCCTGGACGCGAAAGACGGCAAGGTCGCAACAGACGGCTGGAGCAAGCTCACCGGCCACGAGGTGGTGGACCTGGCCAAGAAGTTCGAGGACTACGGCGTCGAAGGTGTGATCTACACCGACATCGGCCGCGACGGCATGCTCACCGGCATCAACATCGACGCGACCGTGCGCCTGGCGCAGGCATTGACGATCCCCGTCATCGCCTCGGGCGGCCTGAGCAACCTGGCCGACATCGAGCGGCTGTGCGCCGTTCAAGACCAGGGCATCGAAGGCGTGATCTGCGGCCGCGCCATCTACAGCGGCGACCTCGACTTCACCGCCGCGCAGGCGCGTGCGGACGAGTTGAACGGCGCGGCGCCGGCTTGAAATGACCCACCCCCGAAGCGGCTGCGCCGCTCCCCCGGGTCCCGGCACGGGCCCCTTCGTGGCCCTTGGGGGCGCCGCCAGCGGCCCGCCAGAGCCGGATCCGCGGCGGCCGCTTGATAGGCCGGTTCCTGCCGCGGGGTGCCGTCCGGCGCCAATCTGAATGCTCGCCAAGCGCATCATCCCTTGCCTGGACGTGACCGGCGGGCGCGTCGTCAAGGGCGTCAACTTCGTCGAGCTGCGTGATGCTGGCGACCCGGTGGAGATCGCCGCCCGCTACAACGACCAGGGCGCCGATGAGCTGACCTTCCTCGACATCACCGCCACCAGCGACGGGCGCGACCTCATCTTGCACATCATCGAGGCGGTGGCCTCGCAGGTGTTCATTCCGCTCACCGTCGGCGGCGGCGTGCGCACGGTGCAAGACGTACGCCGATTGCTCAACGCCGGGGCCGACAAGGTCAGCTTCAACTCGGCCGCGGTCGCCAACCCGCAGGTCATCCACGACGCGTCGCAGAAGTACGGTGCGCAATGCATCGTCGTGGCCATCGACGCCAAGCGCCGCAGCGGCGACGACCGGGTTGCGCGCGGTGACGGCTGGGATGTGTACACGCACGGGGGACGCAAGAACACCGGCCTCGACGCCGTCGCCTGGGCCAAGCGCATGACGGATGAAGGTGCTGGCGAGATCCTGCTGACCAGCATGGACCGCGACGGCACCAAGATCGGCTTCGACCTGGAGCTGACCCGCGCGGTGAGCGACGCGGTCAGCGTGCCCGTGATCGCCTCGGGCGGCGTCGGTGCGCTGGAGCATCTGTCCGAGGGCATCCGCATCGGCGGCGCCGACGCGGTGCTGGCGGCGAGCATCTTCCACTACGGCGAGTTCACCGTCGCTCAGGCCAAGGCGCTGATGGCGCGCGACGGCATCGCGGTGCGGCAGTGAGATCGACGCACGCTCGACCGGCTGCATCCTGTGTCTGCGCTGACGCTGTCGAACGGCCCCGACAGGCTCAAGGCCGACCGGCATGAAGCGCCCGCACGAGGCGGCCGGCCCGCCGCGCGAAGTGCGCATCATCGGCGGCCAGTGGAAGCGCAGCAAGCTGCCGGTGGCCGACGCTGCCGGCCTGCGGCCCACGCCCGACCGCGTGCGCGAAACCTTGTTCAACTGGCTCGGGCAAGACCTGAGCGGCTGGCGCTGCCTGGACGCCTTTGCCGGCTCGGGCGCCCTCGGCTTCGAGGCGGCGTCGCGTGGTGCCGCGCAGGTGACGCTGCTGGAGCGCGATCGCAAACTCGCGGCCAGCCTGGAGCAAACGCGCCAGCGATTGAAGGCGAGCGCGCTGAACATCGCCAACGTGGATGCTCTCGCCTGGATGGCGCGTTGCGCGCAGGGCAGTTTCGAGCTCGTGCTGATCGACCCCCCATTCGACTCGGACCTTCTCGTACCCGCCGTGGCTGCCGCGGCCCGGCTGGTTGTGCCGGACGGTTTCGTCTACATCGAGGCCGGCCGCGCGCTGGCGCCCGACGCAGCGGCGCTGCACGGCCTGGCGCTGCACCGCGTCGGCCGCGCCGGTGCGGTGCACTTTCACCTGGCACAGAGGCGATGACCGTGCGCGCACCAGGTTGGCAACCGCGACGTGGGCAGGCGGCACGCGTCGAGCTTGCGACGGCGCACGAGTCGGCGCACCTGAAGTCGAAGTGCCGCGGGCTACACTGCACGCGCTTTCAACCCGCGAGGAGCGAGCAGTGACTTCCGTGACGCGACTCACCGCCGTCTACCCCGGCACCTTCGACCCGATGACGCTGGGCCACGAGGACCTGATGCGCCGCGCCAGCCGCCTGTTCGAGCGGCTGATCGTCGCTGTGGCGGCAGGGCACCACAAGCGCACCATGTTCCCGATCGACGAGCGGCTGGAGATCGCCACCGAGCTGGCAGCCCAGTACCCCAACGTCGAGGTCATCGCCTTCCGCGGTCTGTTGCGCGATTTCGTGGTCGGCCACGGCGGCAAGGTGGTGGTGCGCGGCCTGCGGGCGGTGAGCGATTTCGAGTACGAGTTTCAGATGGCCGGCATGAACCGGCAACTGATGCCCGAGGTCGAGACGGTGTTCCTGACGCCGGGCGACAAGCACCAGTTCATCTCCGGCACCTTCGTGCGCGAGATCGCCAACCTCGGTGGCGACGTGTCGAAGTTCGTCTCGCCTTCGGTACTGGCCCGCTTGCAGCAGCGCGTGAAGGCGCCGGAGGCATGAGGTTCGCATGGCACTCTTGATCACTGATACGCATGACGGGAGTCCGCAAGGCATGCCTTGCGCCGGCATGCGCGGCGCACGCTTGCAAGCGGGTGCCGTATTCGTCGGTGGGAAGGAGTGCCGATGGCACTGCTGATCACCGACGAATGCATCAACTGCGATGTCTGCGAGCCCGAGTGCCCTAACCAGGCCATCAGCATGGGCGTGGAGATTTACCAGATCGACCCGGTCAAGTGCACCGAGTGCGTCGGCCACTTCGACGAGCCGCAGTGCGTGCAGGTCTGTCCGGTCGATTGCATTCCCAAAGACCCGGCGCACGTCGAGGCGAACGAGTCGCTGTGGGTGAAGTACCGCCAGCTGCAGGCACTGGCCGCCGCGCCGACGCCGACACCGCGCTGACCCCGCGCCCGGCTCCATGCCGGCGCGCGTGTCGACGCGCGGCGCTCACTTCGCCGCGGCTGCCTTTGGCTTGACAGGCTCCACCGCCACGAAGGCCGCGTCCTTGGGCGGCTTGCCCTTCGAAGTTTGTTTGACCTTGCCACGCTCAGCGGCCGACGCAGCTTCGTCGAGCGGCGCCGGCCGGCCGTTGAAGCCGGCGGCCGTTGCAGGCCGAGCGGCCTTTTCTTGCGCGCGCCGTTCTCGCTCCAGTTCGGCAGCGCGCCGACGATCCTGCGCCGCCACACGAACCGCTTCGGCGCGTTGCGCCGCAGAGCGCGGGTCGGACGACTCGAGCAACTTGCCGCCAGGGCACGGCATCTGCGAGTACTCGGCGCCACATCGGTAGATGGCTTGCGCCTGAGCGGTGCCGGCCATCAGCACCAGGCATGCAACGGCAGCGAGTCGGTTCATGGGTTCGGCTCCTCGGTCTCGGTCGCGAGCTTGGGCGCAGCGGCACCGGCCGGTTGGGGCGGGCGGGGTGGCTTCGGGCGCGGGGGTTTGGCGTGGACCTTCATCATCGCGCGCTCCATGTCGCCAGCCAGCATCAGGTCGAGCGCAGGCAGCGTTTGCTCGATCGCCTTGACGATGGCCTCGCGCTGCTCGGGGGCGGGCTTGCGCAGCACGTAGTCGACAACCTCGCTCTTCACGCCCGGGTGGCCGATACCGAGGCGCAAGCGCCAGTACTCCGGCGAACCCAACTGCGCGTCGATGTCTTTCACGCCGTTGTGGCCACCCGAGCGGCCGCCTTGCTTGAGCTTCACTTGCCCGGGCAGCAGGTCGAGTTCGTCGTGCACGACGAGGACTTCTTCCGCGGCGATCTTGAAGAAGCGCGCGAGCGCGGCGACCGACTTGCCCGACAGATTCATGAACGTCATCGGCTGCAGCAGCAAGAGTGAGCCGCCCGACACGCTGACGCGACCGACAAGACCGAAGTAGCTGCGCTCCGGTGCCAAGCGCGCGCCGAGTTGCCTGGCGACAGCGTCGATCCACCAGAAGCCAGCGTTGTGGCGCGTGTCTTGATACTCCGGCCCGGGGTTGCCCAGGCCCACCAGCAATCGAATCATGGGCCGGATTATCGGTTCGTGGCCAGCGCGAGTACAGAAACAAAGCGCTCGCGTCAATCATGCACCGTACAAACAGAAAAGCCCCGCCGAGGCGGGGCTTCAATGCGAGCGCCCGAGGGCGCCGCCGACTTACTTCTTGTTCTGCTTTTCGTTTTTCTTGGCCTTCGTCGGCGCAGCGGCGGCAGCAGCCACCACGGGCGCGGCCACCACTTCTTCTTCAGCGGCCTGGACCGACACCGACACGATCACCGGGTTGACCTTGCCCTGCGTCATCACCTTGATGCCATCGGCCAGCTTGATGTCGTTGACGTGCAGCGATTGGCCCTTGGCCAGCGTGCCCAGATCGACGGTCAGGTTCTCAGGCAGCTGCGATGCCAGGCACTGGATCAGCAACTCGGTGGCGACGTGGTTGACGACGCACTTGTCGGTCTTGACGGCCGGCGAGTTTTCTTCGTTGATGAAGTGCAGCGGCACCTTCTTCGTGATCTTGGTGGTGGCGTCGACGCGCTGGAAGTCGATGTGCAGCACGATCGGGCGGAACGGGTGCATCTGGTAGTCGCGCAGCAGCACGTTCTGCGACTGGCCGGCGAGTTCCATCTCGAGGATGGACGAGTGGAAGGCTTCCTTCTTCAGCGCGAAGAAGAGCGCGTTGTGGTCCAGCTCGATCATGGCCGGTTTGCCGGCACCGTAGACGATGCCGGGCACCTTGGCGGCGTTGCGCAGGCGGCGGCTCGCTCCGGTCCCCTGCAGCGTACGCTCATAAGCGACGAATTTCATGTTGACTCCAGTAAGTAGCAATCACCCGCGACCAGGTCGATTGCATGGATGGGTCTCATCGACCCGGCTTGCAGCAGCCGACCTTCGGCCGCTGCCTCGTCTGCGCATCAGAAGTTGGCGTTCTGCTCCGCAAACAAAGACGTGACCGATTCGCCGTCGGAGATGCGACGGATCGTTTCGGCGAACAGGAACGCCACCGACAGCTGGCGGACCTTCTTGCATTTCTTGCCATCCTCGCTGAGCGGGATGGTGTTGGTGATGACGACTTCGTCGAGCGCCGAGCCTTTGATGCGCTCGATCGCTGGGCCCGAGAACACCGCGTGCGTGCAATACGCGTAAACGCTCTTGGCGCCGCGCTCCTTCAGCACCTCGGCGGCCTTGGTCAGCGTGCCGGCGGTGTCGATCATGTCGTCCATGATCACGCAGTTGCGGCCTTCGATCTCGCCGATGACGTGCATCACCTCGGACACATTGGCCTTCGGTCGGCGCTTGTCGATGATGGCCAGGTCGCACCCCAGCTGCTTGGCCAGCGCGCGGGCACGCACCACGCCGCCGACGTCGGGCGAGACGACCACCAGGTCGGTGTAGCGCTTGGACTGCAGGTCGGACAGCAGCACCGGCGAGGCGTAGATGTTGTCCACCGGAATGTTGAAGAAGCCCTGGATCTGGTCGGCATGCAGGTCCATCGTCAGCAGCCGCTCCACGCCGACGGCTTCGAGCATGTTGGCCACGACCTTGGCGCTGATCGGCACGCGGGTCGAGCGCGGCCGGCGGTCTTGCCGCGCGTAGCCGAAGTACGGGATGACGGCGGTGACGCGCCGCGCCGACGCGCGCTTGAGTGCATCGACCATGATGCACAGCTCCATCAGGTTCTCGTTCGTCGGCGCACAGGTGGGCTGCACCACGAAGATGTCGCGTGCCCGGACGTTTTGGTGGATCTCGATGTCCACCTCACCGTCGGAGAAGCGGCCGACCTTGGCCTTGCCCATCTCGACGCCCAACTGCGACACGATCTCCTGCGACAGCAGGGGGTTCGCATTGCCGGTGAACAGCACGGTGTTGAAAAGCACGTTCCCTCCGCCCTGGCTCATTCGCTTGCGCTCAGCCAAACCAGCCTTTGATCGGAATGCAACAAGGCGGGATGCAAGAACTTTTGGCAGGGGAGGAAGGACTCGAACCCTCGCATGTCGGAATCAAAATCCGATGCCTTTACCAACTTGGCGACTCCCCTACACGGGTCTGCAGCGTTTCCGCGGCGGACCGAAACTCGGTCAGTCCGGCGCCCACCCCGCCAGAGGATGGTGCTCCAGACTGCGGCACATCCGACCCACCCAACCGGCCTCCAGGTCTGCCGGCATTGTCGCCACGGGTAGCTCGTCTGTCCCTGCTCTTGCAAACACTGCGCTGCCCGAGCCGGTCATGCGGCTGTTGCCGAATGTCGCCTCCAGCAGACTGGCGGCGCGCTCGATCTCGGGGCAGATGCTCAGAGCCGGTGGCTGCAGGTCGTTGCGCCCGAACCCACCCAGAACTTGCCCAAAATCGACAGCACTGCTTCCGCCAGCGCTTGCAAATAAGCCCTCAAGTATAACCGGTTCGGTGTTTCTGGCGAGCAGCGGGCTCTGGAAGATGCCTCGCGTTTCGACATGGGCCGACGGCTTCACCACGGCCAGCCACTGGCGCGGCAGCCGCAGCGGCGTGAGCCGCTCGCCGATGCCTTCGACAAAGGCGTTGCTGCCGCCGAGGAAGAACGGAATGTCGGCGCCCAGGCCCAGCCCGAGCGCCATCAGCCTGTGCAGCGGCCAATGCAAGCCCCAGAGCGTGTTCAGCGCCAGCAGCGTGGAGGCGGCGTCCGAGCTGCCGCCGCCCATGCCGGCGCCCCATGGGACTTTTTTCTCGATGCTGATGTCGGCGCCGGCCGCAGTGCTGCTGGCGACTTGCAAGGCACGTGCGGCGCGCAGGCACAGGTCGTCGGCTGGGAGTTCAGCGCCCAGGTCGTGCCGCGCCAAGGTGCCGTCGGAGCGCGCTTCAAAGTGCAGCGTGTCGCACCAGTCGATCAGCACGAAGATCGACTGAAGCAGGTGGTAGCCGTCGGGCCGGCGGCCGACAACGTGCAGGAACAGGTTCAGCTTGGCCGGCGCCGGCACGTCGAACAGGGAGCGCACGGCCATGTTTGATCAGCGGTCGAGTTGCGCCCGCACCGTCACGACCGGCGCCTGCTCACGCTGCGCGGTCACGGCGGCGCGGTCGAAGCGAGCGAGGTTGACAGCCCAGCCGAGCTGCTGAAAGCCGGGCTCGCTGGCCGGCACGAGCGCGGTGCTCGCCGCGCCCGGCCACGGGCGGCCGCGCAGCCAGTCGAAAAGTGCGGCCACCGGCACCGGCTCGCCCAGCACCTCGCGGGTCAGTGCGTCCAGGTCGTCGAACGTGCTTTCGCCGTGCGGTGTGGTCAGCACCACCTGGCGCGGCGCCCATCGTGCCTGCGCGAGCACGGTGCCCAAAGGCGTGGCCAGGTGCAGGCTGCCGTTGCGGGCGTCGCCTTGCAGCTCGAAGGCGGCGCTCAACGATCGCGCCGCTGCGCCATCCACGCCCTCGACGCGAACCGACAAGCGACCGGACAGCGGCTCGCCCAGCGGCGCCGGGCTCCACGGCGGCGCTGACGCACAACCGGCCAACAGCGCCGCAGCCAGAGCGATCGACGGCCACGCCGCCGCCTGGCGCAGCCGCGGCAAAAGCGTCACAAGTCGACCTGCAGCCGCGCCAGCGTCTCGCGCAACACGTCGTTGGACGAGTCGCGCTTGCGGCCTTCAGCCCAGATCTTGCGCGCTTCTTCGCGTTGCCCGCTGGCCCAAAGCACCTCGCCGAGGTGAGCGGCGATTTCGGGGTCGGGGCGCGACTTGTACGCGCCGCGCAGCAGCCGCAGCGCCTCTTCGCGGTTGCCCAGCCGGAACTCGACCCAGCCCAGGCTGTCGGTGATGAAAGGCTCGCCCGGACTCAGCTCGAGCGCCTTCTGGATCAACTTCTTGGCCTCGGGCAGGCGCTGGTTGCGATCGGCCAGCGAATAGCCGAGCGCGTTGTACGCATGGTGGTGGTCGGGTTTGATCTCGATGACTCGGCGCAGCAGCCGCTCCATGTCGTCCATGCGGTTGAGCTTCTCGGCCGTCATCGACTGTTCGTACAGAAGGTCGGCGTCGTTCGGGAACTTCTGGTTCGCCAGGGCCAGCACCGCGTTGGCGTCGCCCCAGCGCTTCACTTCGCGCAGCACCTGCGCTTCGGCGATCAGCTTGGCGCGCACGTCCTCGCTCGACTTCTCGGGAACGCGGCGGATCAACTCGCGCGCTTCAGTCACCTTGCCCTGGCGCGCCAGCAGCGTGGCGCGGCGCGATTGCACGTCGAGCAAGCGCTGCGGGTTGTCAATCTTGGCGAGCCAGGTCTCGGCCGCGGCAAAGTTGCCCTGCTGCTCGGCCGCCTGCGCCAGCAGCAGCCACGCTTGCGTCAGGCCGTCGCCGCGCGGGTTCGGCGCTTCTTCTTCCTCTTCGGTGCCGGCGCTTGCAGAGGCGTCGGGTTTGGGCGCGGGCTCGGTTTCGACCAGTCGCACATAAGTGGTGAGCGCCGCAGTGGCCTCGGCCGGGTGGCGCAATTCGAGGTGCAGCGCGCCCAGCGTCAGCCACGGCGGCGGCAACTTGGGCTCGGTGCGGGTGGCGATTTCGAGCTGGGCGATGGCGTCGGCGTAGCGCTGCGAGCCGGTGAGCGAACGCACATAGACCAGGCGCACGCCGTTGCTGGTGGGCTTGGCCAACAAGTGCCCGAGCACGATCTCTTCGGCCGCCGCGGAGCCCGGCAGCATCTCGATGGCGAGCATGGCCGGACCCTCTGCCGCCGGATCGAGCGCGTGGGCGCGTCGGGCAAGCTCGATCGCCTTGGCGTTGTCCTGCGCCGCGAGCCAGGCCCGGCCCATCGCCACGCGCGCCGCGGCACGCGTATCGGGCGCGTCGGCGTAGGGCTGCAGCGCCTGCTCGATCAGATTGGCGGCCTGCACACGATCCGGCGCGCGGCCGAGGAAGCGTGGCAGCGAGTTGATGAGCGCGGGCCGCTGCATTGCCGGCACGACCTTCAGCAATGCACGCATCGGCTCCAGCGTTTCGGGCACGCGGTTCAGGCTCACGAGCAACTGCACGATGTAGCGCAGCGCGTCCTGCGACTCGGGCAAGCTGGCACGCCAGGCGCGCGCGGCCAAGAGCGCCTGGTCGCCCGCACGCGCCTGCAGTGCGATGTCGGTGGCGCGCCGGAACAACTGCTCGTCCTTGGAGCGCCGCGCAGCATCGAGAAGCACCTCGAAGGCGTTGCCGGCCTCGCCGGTGCGAAGCTCGATCTCGCCGATCAGCAGTTGGTAGAAGAGTTGCGCGTCGAGATTGGAGTTCTCGATCTTGACGGGTGGTGCGTTTGCGCTCCACGCCGAGTGCGACAGTGCCGCAGCGGCCACCAGGCAGGCCAGCCGCGGCGCGAACATCTGCAGGGAGTTTCGCGGCGCATGTCGCAGGGAAAGTCGCGCAGAAGATCGCGATGGAGAGGCTGGCATCCGGAACTCCTGAAACCGAGATTCATTCTAGTGTGGGGGTGCAAGCCGAGTGTGAGTCGGACCGGCCGCGATAATTCCGTTCATGCCAGAACTTCCCGAGGTCGAGGTCACGCGCCTGAGCTTTGCGACGCGCATTGCCGGTGCGCGAGTCCTGGGCGCCCGGCTCGGAAAGCCGCTGCGTTGGGCGCTCGGGTGCGAGCCGCAGTCGCTCGTCGGACTGGCGGTGGGCGAGGTCGCTCGGCGTGGCAAGTACCTGTGGGTGCCTCTGCAGCGCGGTGGGTTGCTGATGCACCTGGGCATGTCGGGCTCGCTCGCGTTTTCCGAGGTGCATGACGCCCCGGGTCCGCATGACCACTTCGACCTGGTCACCACGCGCGGCACGCTGCGGCTGACCGACCCGCGTCGCTTCGGCGCAGTGGTGTGGTCCGACGCACTGCACCACGATCCCGCTGCCCGCTTACTCGCTGGCCTGGGGCTGGAGCCTTTCGATCCGGCGTTCACCGGAGCACGCCTGCATGCGGCCTTGCGCGGGCGCCGCGTGGCCATCAAGCAGGTGCTGCTGGCGGGCGACGTGGTGGTGGGCGCCGGCAACATCTACGCCTGCGAGGCCTTGTTCGCTGCGGGCATCGACCCGCGCACGCGCAGCAGCACGCTCAGCAAGCCGCGCTGCGAACGGCTGGCCGACGCCGTGCGCCGCACCCTTGCGCGGGCGCTTGAACTGGGTGGCTCGACATTGCGCGACTTTCGCGATGCGCACGGCATGGCCGGCGCATTCCAGTTGCAGGCCGGCGTTTACGGCCGCGCCGGCCTGCCTTGCCCCCGTTGCGCCACCTCGGTGCGGCGCGTGGTGCAAGGCCAGCGCGCCACCTACTTTTGCCCTGCGTGTCAACGCCGATGACTTGACGCCGCCGGCGTGCGCAGTGCGTCACGGCCGAGCGGCCTGAGGGCAGGGCCTTTTGGTGAGCAGTTGTTTCAACACGGCTGCGCCGCAGGCCTTGAGCTACCATGAATGCTTGGTCTTTTGCGCTTGCAGCGCGTCATCTTTATGACCCCATCGTTCGCCGGCAGTCTGGATGCATTGAGCGCTTGGCGCGGCGCACTGCTGGACCGGCTGGATGGCTTGACGCAGTTCCTGAAGTCGCACCAGCTCGTCGACGACCCGGTCGCCGCCCGCCTCGACACACTTCGCGGTCGCTTGAGCAGCGACAAACTCGTCGTTGCGTTCGTGGCCGAGTTCTCGCGCGGCAAGTCTGAACTGATCAACGCCATCTTCTTCGCCGATGCGGGCCGGCGCGTGCTGCCCGCGTCTCCCGGCCGCACCACGATGTGTCCGGTCGAGCTGGGCTGGGACGTGTCGCAAGAGCCGACGCTGTCCTTGCTGCCGATCGAGTCGCGCCTCGAAGGCTTGCCGCTCAGCGAATTGCGAGCCGAGCCGCGTGCCTGGCGGCACGTACCGCTGCAAGTGGGTGACGCCGACCAGCTCGCGCAGGCGCTGCTGGAGGTGACGCACACCGAGTGGATGTCGAAGGACCGCGCCCGCGACCTCGGGTTCTGGAACGACGAGCAGCTCTCCGACAACCCGCCCACCGACGACCTGGGCCGCGTGCAGGTGCCCGCGTGGCGCCACGCGCTCATCAACTACCCGCACCCGCTGCTCAAGCAGGGCCTGGTGGTGCTCGACACGCCGGGGCTCAACGCGATCGGCGCCGAACCCGAGCTGACGCTGAGCCTGCTGCCCAGCGCGCACGCCACGGTGTTTGTTCTGGGCGCGGACACCGGCGTCACCAAGTCCGACATGGCGATCTGGCGCGACCACCTGAATACACAGGCGCTGTCGCGCTTCGTGGTGCTGAACAAGATCGACACGCTGCGCGACACGCTGCTCACGACGGAGCAGGTCCGCTCGCAGATCGCCAGTCAGCAGAGCGACGCGGCGCGCACGCTGGACGTGCCGGTGGAGCGCGTCTTCCCGCTGTCGGCGCGCCAGGCACTCGCTGCTCGTTTGGCCGACGACGAGGCAGACCTTGCCGACAGCCGCCTGCCCGAACTGGAACAAGCGCTCGGCGCCCAGTTGCTGCCCCAGCGGCGCGAGGTGCTCGAGAACATGGTGCTCGGTGCGGCGCAAGACGTCGAGACCCACATGGCGCGGCGGCTCGGTGATGGCCGGCGCCAATTGGCCGAGCAGTTACTGGAGTTGCGCGGCTTGCGCGGCAAGAGCGGCGCCAAGGTCGAGTTGATGCTCAAGCGCATCGACGCCGAGACCGAAGAGTTCGAGCAATGCACCTCGCGCCTGCAAGCGATGCGCTCGGTGCACAGCCGCATCCTCAAAGAGCAGCTGATCGGCTTGTCGACCGACCGCCTGCAGGAAGAGGTGGCCGAGATGGAAACGAGCATGAGCGCCTCGTTCCTGAACCTGGGCGCCAAGAAAGCCTTCGTCGCGTTGTGCGGGCGGTTGAAGGGCCTGCTGGCCGACGCACAGCGCCGCAGCAGCGAAACGCGCGAGATGCTGGGCGTTTCGTTCGGTCGCATGAACGCCGAGTTCGGCTTCAGCCTGGCGCTGACAAAAGGGCCGGAGCTCGAACGCTTCGAGCGCGAGCTGGGGCTGATCGAGCGCAACTACGTGCAGTACCTCGGGCCGACGCAGGCGCTGCGGCTGTCCGGCGCGAAGTTCATGGAGCAGTTCCGACGCATGCTTGTGTCTCGACTGCGCGTGGTGTTCGAGAACGCCAGCGGCGAGGTCGAGCTCTGGAACAAGACCGCCTCCGCCCAGGTCGATTCGCAACTGCGTGACCGGCGGCGCAACTTCAGGCACCGGCGTGAAGCGCTGGAGCGCGTGCAGGCCGCCGCCGGCGACCTTGAAGAGCGCATCACCGAGCTGGAAAGCCAGGACCGGCACTCGCAGATGATGCTTGCGCGAGCCACCGAGTTGATCGAAGGCCTGCGCGAACAGGCTTGTGCCGCGCCGATGAATGCCATCGAGAGCCTGATCTCGCTGGACCTCGAGATCGACATCGAAGAAGAAGCGGTGGAGCCGCCGCGGCTGCGGCTGGCGCAGGCTTGAGCGGGCCGGCCGGCTCGACGCTGGCTCCCTGGCCTCTGTTTTTGCTGCGACTGTTCTGGCTTCTTTCGCCGACGTCGCGCAGTTCGCCAGCTTGAAACCACCGCCTTCGTTCGCCGAGCAGATTGTCGCGTGGCAGCGCCAACACGGCCGCCACGGCCTGCCCTGGCAACACACGCGCGACCCGTACCGCGTGTGGCTCTCCGAGGTCATGCTGCAGCAAACGCAGGTGGCCACGGTGCTCGGTTACTACCAGCGCTTTCTGCAGAACTTCCCTGACGTGGCCGCACTCGCCGCCGCGCCGCTGGACGATGTGCTCGCACTCTGGAGCGGCCTGGGCTACTACAGCCGGGCGCGCAACCTGCACCGCTGCGCGCAGCAGGTGGTGGTCGAGCACGGCGGGCGCTTCCCCGCCGACAGCGCCGCGCTGGCCACCTTGCCGGGCATCGGCCGGTCCACAGCCGCGGCGATTGCGGCCTTCTGCTTCGGCGAGCGGGTTGCGATCCTCGATGGCAACGTCAAGCGTGTGCTGACCCGCGTGCTCAGCTTCAGCGGCGATCTGGCCGAGGCCGCCCACGAGCGCGAACTGTGGGCGCTGGCCACCGGCCTGCTGCCGCACCAGGGCATCGAGGCCTACACGCAGGGCCTGATGGACCTGGGCGCGACGCTGTGTTCGGCGCGCGCGCCACAGTGCAACGCGTGCCCGGTGCGAGCGCATTGCGTGGCGGCACAGGCCGGTGAGGCCGAGCGTTACCCGGTCAAGACGCGCAAGCTCAAGCGCGGGCAGCGCGAACACGTCTGGTTGTGGCTGCAGTGGAAGGACAGACTCTGGTTGCAGCAGCGGCCCGACACCGGCGTGTGGGCCCGCCTGTGGAGCCTGCCCGAGTTCGACTCATCCGCCGCCTTCGAGCAGGCGAGCGCCGAATGGCCCGGCACGTGCGAGTCGCTGCCGAGCTTCACCCACACGCTCACGCACCTCGACTTGCGGCTGCACCCGCGGCGCTGGACCGTGCCGCCGCGCGCCGCCGCCACGCGCGTGGATGCGATCGTGCGGCTGTGGCCGAGCGGGCGCTGGTTCAGCCTGACCGAAGCCCTGGCGTGCGGCCTGCCGGCGCCGTTGCGAAAGCTGCTCGCGGCCACGGCCCCAGCCGGGTGACGCACACCCGCGTGGCGTCACCGTGGCATCACCGCAGCATCACCGCGGCATCGCAGCGGCATCGCAGCGGCACCACTGCGGCATGACCGCGGCAACCCCGGGGCACGGCGCAAGCGCGCTACACCACACCCTTGCTGCGCAGGTATTCGTCGACGAGTTGCAGGCGCACGGTCGGGTCGCCGAGCTCCATCAGCCGCTGCTTGGCGGTGGTCGAGATCGGCAGGATCTCGCACCAGCGGTTGGCCACCCAGCCGGCGCTGTCGAAGCGGTAGGGCTGCAAGAAGGGCTGCGCGCCCTGGCCCTTGAGCGTGGCGATCGCATTGGCCAGGCCCTTCACCGTGTCCAGCAGCGCTTCGGCCGGCGCCACGGCCGCGTCGTCGGGCAGGGCCGTTGCGTCCGCCAGCCACAGGCCATCGTCTTGCCGTCGCCTGGGCCCCAACGAGAAGCGCTGCAAACCGCGGCAGCGCACCTGCAATATGCCGGCGCGGGTGCTGTCCACGTCGATCAGCTCAGCCACGACGCCGGTGGACTCGAAGTCGGCCGACGCGTCTGCCCTGTCGGCGTTCGTGGATGCTGGTGCGGGGGCCTGCGCAGGCGATTTCAGCGCGACCACGCCAAACACCTGGCGCTCGCGCAGGCAGGTGGCCACCAGGTCGAGGTAGCGTGCCTCGAACACCTTGAGGCTCAGCAAGCCGCCGGGGAACAGCACCGTCTGCAGCGGAAAGAGCGGCAGTTCGGGCGTCGCCATGTCAACCCGCTTCTGAGGCAGTGCAAGGCATGGGGGACGTTCGGCGCAAGGTCATCGGCGTGGCGGCCACCAGGGCGCCCGACTCAATCGCGGGCGTCCAGTTCCCGGTGGCGCTTCAACGTGGCCACGCGGCCGCCGAAGCGGTAGGCAAGCGTCTCGACGAAGTACACCGACCGGTGCTGCCCACCGGTGCAGCCGATGGCCACGGTGAGGTAGCTGCGCTGGTCGTCCTCGAAGGCGGGCAGCCAGCGCGACAGGAAGGTGTCGATCATCGCCATCATCTCGGCCACGTCGGGTTGCGACTGCAGGTACTGCGCCACGCCCTCGTCGCGCCCCGTCAGCGGGCGCAGTTCGCGGATGTAGTGCGGGTTGGGCAGCACGCGCACATCGAACACATAGTCCGCATCGAGCGGCACGCCGTGCTTGAACGCGAAGCTCTCGAACACCAGCGTCAGGCGGTTGTAGTCGGCGCGCACCAGGTCGCGCATCCACACCCGAAGCTGCGCCGGGCGCAACTGGCTGGTGTCGATCACGGTGGAGATCTCGCGCAGCTCGGCCAGCAACTCGCGCTCGAGCTCGATCGCGTCGATCAGCCCGCGGCGACCGTCGGCGGCCCGGTCGTCGCGGCGGCGCGCGGGCGCCCCGGCCGGCGGGTCGGCCTCGGTGTCGGAGAGCGGGTGCGGACGGCGCGTCTCAGAGAAGCGCCGCACCAGCGCGTCGGTGCTTGCGTCGAGGAACAGCACGCGCACCGTCAGGCCCTCGCCGCGCAGCTGCTTGACCAGCGGCAGCAGGTAGGGCAGCGAGCCGGCGCTGCGCACGTCCACCGCAATCGCCACGCGGCGGTGCGAGCGCTCGTGCTCCAGGCGCAGAAAGTCGCGCAGCAACTCCGGCGGCAGGTTGTCGACGCAGAAGAAGCCGGCGTCTTCGAGCGCGTGCAGCGCGACCGACTTGCCGGAGCCCGAGATGCCGGTGACGAGCACGACCTCGCGCATCTCCGAGTTGTCGTTGTCGCTCAGCGGCGTGGCCTGGGTTTCTGTGAAGCCGGTCATGGGCGCTTCTTTCCTCGTGCGGTGGGCGGTGCCTCGGAGCCGACGGCGAGCATCTCTTGCGCATGCGCCAGGCTCGTGCCCGACAGCCTCTCGCCACCGAGCATGCGCGCCACCTCGGCCACGCGCGCTTCGCCGCCGACGGCGCCCACATCGCTGCGCGTGGCGCCGTCGCGCGTGTGCTTGGAGACGACGAAGTGGTGGTCTGCGCAGGCCGCCACTTGCGGCAGGTGCGTCACGGCCAGCACCTGCCGGTCGCGGCCGAGCTGCTTCATCAGGCGGCCCACCGTCTCGGCCACCGCGCCGCCGACGCCAGCGTCGATCTCATCGAAGATCAGCGTGGCGGCCTCGCCGAGCTGGCTCGTCGTCACCGCAATGGCCAGTGCGATGCGCGACAGTTCGCCGCCCGAGGCCACCTTGGCCAGCGGCCGCGGCGTACTGCCCTCGTGCCCGGCGACCAGGAACTCGGCCGATTCGAGCCCGAACGATTGCGGCGTGTCATGCGGCGTGAGCAACACCTCGAAGCGCCCGCCGCCCATGCCGAGTTGCTGCATCGCCTGCGTGACGACGGCGGCCAGCCTGGGCGCGGCGGCGCGGCGCAGCTTGGCCACGCGCTTGGCCTCGGCGTCGAACGCGGCCTGTGCGGCTTGCAACTCGGCTTGCAACGCAGCCAGGTCGGTCGCGGCATCGAGCGCCTGCAACTCGGCCTTCCAGTCGATCAGCAGCACAGCCAAGTCTTGCGGTGGGCGGCGATAGCGTCGCGCCAGGCTGAGCCACGCCGACAGGCGTTCGTCCAGCGCCTGCAGCCGGTCGGGCTCGGGCTCGGTGCGGTGCAGGTAACCGCCTAGGGTGTGCGCCGCGTCCTGCAACTGCGCCTGTGCGCCTTGCAGCACTTCGATCACTTCGGCGAGCTGCGGGTCGAACGCCGACACGTCCTGCAGTGCGTCGATGGCCCGGCCGGTCAGGCCCTCGGCGTTTTCGTTGGCATCGGCGTTGGCGTCGCCACCGGCCACCGCGTCCAACGCAGCGCGTGCGGCAGTGATCAGCGACTGCGCATTCGAGAGCTTCTTGTGCTCGGCCTCCAGCTCGCTCCATTCGTGCTCACCCGGCGCGAGCTTGTTGAGCTCGCCGATCTGCCAGGCCATGCGCTCGCGTTCGCGCGCCAGGTCGGCCTGCTGGTCGCGTGCGCTGGCGAGCGCCTCGGTCGCTGCCTTCCAGCGCGACCAGGCCCCGGCCAGCGGTGCCGCCTCGACGCCCGCGTACGCATCGAGCAGCGCGCGCACGGCAGGGGCACGCGTGAGGCTCTGCCAGGCGTGCTGGCCGTGGATGTCCACCAGGTGGTCGGCCGCCTCGCGCAGTTGCGCCAGCGTGGCCGGGCTGCCGTTGACCCACGCGCGGCTCTTGCCTTGCGCGTCGATCGTGCGGCGCAGCAGCAGCGAATCGCCCGCGTCGAAGCCGGCCTCGTCGAGCCACGCCTTCAGGCTGGCGGGTGAATCGAACTCGGCGCCGATGTCGGCCCGCGCCGCGCCCTCGCGCACCACGCCGGCCTCGCCGCGGCTGCCCAGCGCCAACTGCAGTGCGTCCACCAGGATCGACTTGCCTGCGCCCGTCTCGCCCGTCAGCACCGAGAAGCCGGCATCGAACTCCACCTCCAGCGTGGCGACGATGACGAAGTCGCGCAGGGACAGGCGGCGCAACACGTCACTCACTCCCCAAACACTTGCGCGACCCGGTGCGGCCGGCGCGATCCACCCAAGCGGCAGCCGCGGATCCGGCTTTGCCGGGCCGCTGGATGCGCCCCCAAGGGCCACGAAGGGGCCCCTTCGTGGCCCTTGGGAGGGCGCCGAAGGCGCTTCGGGGGTGGGTCATATCGTTCCGGAATTCCAGTGCAGCTTGCGGCGCAGCGTGGCGTAGTAGCTCCAGCCGCGCGGGTGCAGAAACCGCACCTGGTGCGCCGAGCGCCGCACGCTGATCCGGTCGCCGTGCAACAGGCTCGCCAGAGACTGCATGTCGAAGCTGACGCTCGCCTCGCGGCCGGCCACGATCTCGATGCTGATCTCGCCGGTGTCGGGCAGCACGATCGGCCGGTTCGACAAGTCGTGCGGCGCGATCGGCACCATCAGCCACCCCGCGATGCCAGGGTGCAGGATCGGCCCGCCAGCCGACAGCGCATAGGCAGTGGAGCCGGTGGGCGACGCGACGATCAAACCATCGGAGCGCAAGTTGGCGACGAACTCGGCGCCGATGTCGATCTTCAACTCCACCATGCTCGACGTGGCGCCGCGGCTCACCACCACGTCGTTCATCGCAAAGCTCTCGAAGATCGAATGCCCATCGCGCCACACGCCGCCTTCGAGCATCGTGCGGTGTTCTTCTTCGTAGTCGCCAGCGATCATCGGCGCCAGCGTCTGCGCAAACTGGGCCACCGGAACATCGGTCATGAAGCCCAGGCGACCCTGGTTGATGCCCACCAGCGGCGTGCCGTGGCGCGCGAGTTGGCGCGCAATGCCGAGCATCGTGCCGTCGCCGCCGACGACGAACGCCAGGTCGCACTCAGCGCCGAGTTGCGCCGGCGTCAACGCGCCGTAGCCGAGGATGCCGGTGTTCTGCGCGGTCTGCTGTTCGAGCGACACCTCGAGCCCTTGCCGCACCAGGAAATGCGCGATCTCTTCGAGCACCCCGCGGATGCCTTGGGCCTGGTACTTGCCGACCAGCGCGGCATGGCGGAAGCGTGTCGGCATGCGCGGGATTACACCACAGCACCCCTCGTGGACGCGGGTAACAAGTGCACCCGGCCTACAATGAAAATCATGCTCGACGACCGCGCCAAGACCCTGCTCAAAGCTCTGGTCGAACGCTACATTGCCGACGGCCAACCGGTGGGCTCGCGCACCCTCTCGCGCGCCAGCGGGCTGGAGCTCTCGCCGGCCACCATCCGCAACGTGATGGCCGACCTGGAAGACCTGGGCCTGATCGCCAGCCCGCACACCAGCGCCGGGCGCATCCCGACCGCGCGCGGCTACCGGCTGTTCGTCGACACCATGCTCACCGCGCAGCCGCTCCACCTGGGCGGCGTGGCCACGCTGGAGCCGCAATTGCCGCACGATCAGCCGCAGCGCGTGATCGCGAATGCAGCGCAACTGCTGTCCAGCCTGTCGAGCTTCGTCGGCGTGATCACCGCGCCGCGCAAGGCCAGCGTGTTCCACCACATCGAGTTCATGCGGTTGAGCGAGCGGCGCGTGCTCGTCATCCTCGTCGCGCCCGACGGCGACGTGCAGAACCGCGTGATCTTCACCACCCAGGACTACACGCAGGCGCAGCTCGTCGAGGCCAGCAACTTCCTGACGGCGCACTACGCCGGCCTCACGCTCGAAGAAGTGCGCGAGCGGCTCAAGAGCGAGGTCGACGCGCTGCGCGGCGAGATCACCGCGCTGATGCAGGCGGCCGTGCAGGCCGGCAGCGAGGCGATGGCCGACAGCCAGGAGCAGGTGGTCGTGGCTGGCGAGCGCAACCTGCTGACGGTGCAGGACTTCTCCAACGACCTCGGTTCGCTGCGCAAGCTGTTCGAGGTGTTCGAGCAGAAGACGCAACTGATGCGCCTGCTCGACGTGAGCAGCCGCGCCGAAGGCGTGCGCATCTACATCGGCGGCGAAAGCCTGGTCGTGCCGTTCGAGGAACTGTCGGTGGTGTCGGCGCCTTACGAAGTCGACGGCAAGGTCGTCGGCACGCTCGGCGTCATTGGCCCCACGCGCATGCCTTACGACCGCATGATCCAGATCGTCGACATCACGTCGCGGCTGGTGAGCAATGCGTTGAGCAGCAAGTAGCGAGGCGCTTGCATCGCGCATGCCCTGCGACAATCTAGAGCGCGGGCCGTTAGCTCAGTTGGTTAGAGCAGAGGACTCATAATCCTTTGGTCGTTGGTTCAAGTCCAACACGGCCTACCAGCGTTCCTCATCTCCGATAGCGGCTTGCGTCATCTGCGAGCCGTTTTTCTGGTCGGTCGGCGTCTTTCTGCACAAAGCCGGCACAAAGCCGGCACAAGCCGGCACAGCCGCCTTAGCTTCTGACGCGGCGCAGCACTTGGCCCGCCCGGTCGTCCACCTGGCGCCCGTCTTCCACCGCGATGCGGCCGTTGACCAGCACCCAGCAAATGCCAGCGGGTGCAGCGATCGGGACATCGAAGGTGGCGCCGTCCAACACCTGCTCGGCGTCGAAAAGCGTCACGTCGGCGGCCGCCCCCACGCGCACTTCGCCGCGCGCGGCCAGGCCGAAACGCCGTGCTGTCAGGCCGGTCATTTTGTGCACTGCAGCCTCCAGCGCCAGCAGGCGGCGCTGGCGCACGTAATGCCCGAGCACACGCGGGAAGGTGCCCCACAAACGGGGGTGCGGCACCGGGTCGTGCGGCAAGCCGTCGGAGCCGATCATCACCAGCGGGTGGGCCAGGATGCGGTCGACGTCCTCGTCGCTCATCGCGAAGTAGATCGCACCGCCGGGCACGAGCTGGCCGGCCAACAGGGTGGGGTCGATGCCGCGCTCGGCAGCCATGGTGAACAGCGAACGGCCCGCGGCCTCCGGTTCAACCTTCGACCAGGTGATGCGCACGTCGCTCGACGAGGCCACGCGTGCGGGCAGCAGCATGGTCGACGACGCCACGTACGGGTAGCAGTCCATGCACACCGGCTGGCTGCGTGCCGCCTGCTCGACCAGCGCCAGCGTGCGCACCGACCCGCCATGGTTGGCGCTGCCGATCAGCTTGTGGTGCGACAGCACCAGCGGCGCGTTCACCGCCCGGCCCACGGCCAGTGCCTCGCGCAGCGCGTCGTCGATGGCATCGCCCTCATCGCGGATGTGCATCGTGATCAGGCCCGCACCGTCGCGCAGCGGCTCGGCCACGTCGATCAGCTCCTGCGTGGTGGCCGCGCGCGCCTGCGGGTAGTACACGCCAGTGGACAAGCCGATGGCGCCGGCGTCCAACGCCTCTTGCAGCGCCGCCTGCATGCGCACTGTCTCGTCGGCATTGGCCGCGCGGTCCAGGTCGGCCATCGCATGCTCGCGCAACGTGGAGTGGCCCACCAGCACCGCGGCATTCACCGCCGGTTGTGCTGCGATCAGGTCGGCCATGTAGGCCGCCATGGTCGGGTGGCGCTGCGGGCCGCCGGTTATGCCGCTGGCGCTGGCGCTGAGCAGCGACGGCGGCGCGTCGGGGGCCATCGGCGCCAGGCTGAAGCCGCAGTTGCCCGTCACCACGGTGGTCACGCCCTGCAGCAGCTTCGGGTGGGCGGCAGGGTGTTCCAGCAGCAGCAGGTCGTCGTGCGTGTGGCAGTCGATGAAACCCGGCGCCACGATCAGGCCCTGCGCGTCGATGCGGCGGTGGGCGGCCTGGCCTTGCAGGTCGCCCACGGCGACCACGGTGCCGCCGAGAATGCCTACGTCAGCCCGGCGGCGCGGCGCTCCGCTGCCGTCGATCAGCGTGCCGCCGTGGATCAGGATGTCCAACATGTTCAGTCGATCTTGGCCCCCGAGCGCCGAATGACCTCGGCCCAGATGGGTTGTTCGCGTTTGGCCTGCTCGAACAGCCGCTCCGGCGGCCCCGCCAAGGGTTCGAACGAAAGACCGGCCCAACGCTCGGCGTTCGCCGGGCTGGTCATCGCGCGGCCGATCTCGGCGTTCAGGCGCAGCACGATGTCGCGCGGCGTGCCCGCCGGTGCGGCGATGCCGCCCCAGGCCACGATCTCGTAGTCGGGCAGGCCTGACTCCTTCAGCGTCGGCAGGTTCGGAAATGCGGGGGAGCGGCGGCTGCCGGACACCGCCAACGCGGTCACGCGGCCTTGCCGGATGTGGGGCCCGATGGACGACAGGTTGTCGAACATCAGGTCGACCTGGCCGCCGATCAGGTCTTGAATCGATTGCGGGCTGCCGCGGTATGGCACGTGAACGATGAAGGTCTTCGTCTGGCTCTTGAACAGCTCGCCGCCCAGGTGGCCGGTGGTGCCGTTGCCGGCCGAGCCCATGCTCAGCTTGCCGGGGCGGCTGCGCGCCAATGCGATGAGCTCGGCCACGCTGCTCACGCCCAGGTCTTTGCGCACCACCAGGGCGTTCTGCACGAAGCCCATCAAGGCCACCGGCACCAGCTGCGTGTCGCGTTGGTATGGCAGCGTGGCGTACAGGGACGGGTTGATCGACAGCGTGCCGACGTTCGCGTAGCCCAGGGTGTAGCCGTCCGGGGCCGCGCGCACCAGCTCCTGGGTGCCGATGTTGCCGCTGGCGCCGGGTTTGTTGTCGATCACCACGGCCTGGCCGAGCGCCTTGGCCAGCTCGCCGCCCAGCAGCCGGCAGATCACGTCGGGCGAGCCGCCCGCAGCAAAAGGCACGATCAGGCGGATCGGCCTGTCGGGCCAGGCGGCCCGTGCCGGCAGCGCCGCAGCCATCAGCGGCAGGCCGGCCAGTCTGGTGAGAACTCTGCGTCGGCCATGCAGTTTCATGATGCGTGTGCTCCAGGTTGGCTTTCACTCTAGAGCCGCGGTTCCTGAGACACAATCGACAAATCCTTGAACACTGCATGAGGATTTCTCATGACACGCCTGCCATCGACCACTGCGTTGTCGTGCTTCGAGACAGCGGCTCGCCTGGGCAGCTTCACGCGGGCCGCGCGCGAGTTGCAGCTGACGCAGGCGGCGGTCAGCCGACAAGTGATCGGCCTGGAATCCCGGCTCGACGTGTCTTTGCTAGAGCGCCGGCCCGGCGCGCTGCTGCTCACCGAAGCCGGCCGCGCGTTTCTGGCCGAGGTGCGGCCAGCGCTCGAGCGCATCGAGCGCGCCGCAGTCCAGGCCAGCGCACTGAAGGGCCGCGGTGGTCGCCTCAGGCTGTCGGTGGCCTCGTCGCTGTGCAACTACTGGCTGATTCCAAGGCTTCCAGCCTTCACCCGGCAGCACCCCGAGATCACGCTGGACTTGGCCACCCGAGTCGGGCCGGCCGACTTCTCTGGCGGCCGGCTCGACGCGTCGCTCGAGTTCGGTGACGGGCAACGCAGCGACGCAGTCTGCACGCTGGTGTTGACGCTGGAGTTGCGCCCGATGGCTTCGCCAGCCTGGGTCGAGCGGCACGGCAGGCGGCTGTCGGCGAGCACGCCCGCGGCGGCCCTGATCCACCAGAGCACGGTGCCAGAAGCGTGGCCGGGTTGGTTGGCCGCCGCCGGGCTGAAGCTCGCGCTCGGGCCGAGCGGCCCGCGCCACGATCAGATGTCGATGGCGTTGCATGCCGCGCTCGCCGGGCTGGGCGTGGCGCTGCTGCCGAGCTTCATGAGTGACGAGGCGCTGGCGGCCGGGCAGTTGCTGTTGCTTTCGCCGCGCAGCTGGCGGGCGCCACGCGCGTACCACCTGGCGGTGCCGCACCACGCGGCGCCGTTGCAGGCAGTCAGCACCTTGGCGCAATGGTTGCTGGTGCAGGCAGCGGGTCCGGCACAGACTGTGCAAGCGCACAGCTCGGAGACGACAGGAGCATCAGGGGTTGGACAGCACCGCTTGCGCTCGCCGAAGCGGCGCCGCGAGGGAGGACCGTGAATGCAAGCCACGTCGCTCGAAGCCTTTTCAGAGCGTTGCCCGAGCCGGCAGCTTCTCCGTGTCGGCAGCTGGGCGCCACGTCACGCAGTCAAGCGTTGCGTCATGCCGCGCAGTCTGATCGCAAGCCACCGCGCATCGCCATCCTGCATTCGTTGGCGAGCGGGTTTCTGGCGCGCTGGGTCGCTCAGTGGCCGCTGTCGCGTGATGACCTGCTGACGCAGGTGGGTGTCGACAACCTGCACGACTGCGTGCGCGATCTGGACTTGGGGCAGCCACTCCTGCAGCGCCTCGGGCAGCAGATCTGACAAGTCCGACAACGGCCCGCCAGCCTTCATGCGGTTTGGCAGGCAGCCCCGCCGCAGTCAACCAATCCGCTGGTAGTACAGGTTCTGCGGATGCCGCCCTTCGGCGAAGAACAACCACCGCTCGCCGAGCAGGCCAAGGGCCTGCAGCACCAGCGCCGACAACGCCACCGTCACCGTCACCACCGGGTTGAAGGCCAGCAGCAGGGCCGGCAGCACAAACGCCGTCAGCGCCACGATCCAGCGCAGGCGCCGCACCGCGGCGTCGGTGGCGCCGTGGAAGAACTCGCGCGTGTTGAACGAGCCACCCATCTGCCCCTGCGAGGTCTGCACGATGCGCGGGTGCCGCACGCCGATGGCGGTTTGCAGCGTGGTCTTGGGCACCAGCGTGAGGTTGCGCCAGGTGCTGGCGGCGCGGGTGAGGGCGGCCAGCACGGTGGCTGCCACCGCAAGCAGCGCCATCGTCGGCGCGACCGCCGGGGCCATCGCCGCAGCCAGCAGGCTGGCCAGCGTCAGGCCCGAGGCCGTTCCGAGCAGACAGAAGTTGACCGGCGTGAGCGGCGTGGCCCATTCGCGGATCACGCTGACCGCCGCGTAGATCATGCCGGTGCAGACGAACAGGGCGATGGCCAGCACCGCCGCCGCCACGCCGAGGGCCAGCGCGGGCTGGCCGAACCACTGCGCCAGGCCCCACGCAAACACCACCGCCATGAACACCGGCAGCACGATCACCTCGCGCGACAACCACGACGTGCGCCATTGCGACACGGCACGCCACGCCCGCAGCGGGTGCCCGAGGTGGAAGGTGGCGGCCACCAGCCCCACGCCGCACAGCAACAGCACGCCCGCGCAGCCCACGGCGTACAGCATCGGGCTCGGCACGGGCGTCAAGCCCACGCGCGCCGCCACGCTCCAGCCGAACAGCGCAAGCATCAGGCCCTGGCCGGCGCCGGCCAGGGTGGTGAAGAAGATCATCGACCAGGCAGGGTTCATGGGGCGACGGTGTGTGGGGCGGTTGTCATCAGTGCTCCCAATCTGCGCCCAGCGGTTTGCCAGGCCCGATCGAGGGCTCGCGGCCGTCCACATGCAGCGGGTTCTCTTGCCGCACCAGTTGCTCGGAGTGCGTCAGCTCGCCGGTTTTGCGCCGCGGCAGGTAGTGGTTGGCAGGCAGGGTGCCGGCTTCGGGCATCAACGTGTAGCCTCCGCGTTCGCGGATCGCCTTGGACACCACGCTCTCCGGGTCGTGCACATCGCCGAACAGGCGCGCGTTGGTGGGGCAGGCCATCACGCACGCGGGCTTGCGTTCGGCCTCGGGCAGCGCCTTGTCGTGGATGCGGTCGACGCACAGCGTGCACTTGGTCATCACCTGGCGTTTTTCGTCGAGCTCGCGCACGCCGTACGGGCAGGCCCACGCGCAGTACTTGCAGCCGATGCACTTGTCGTAGTCGACCAGCACGATGCCGTCTTCCTTGCGCTTGTAGCTCGCGCCGGTGGGGCACACCGGCACGCACGGCGGGTCTTCGCAATGCACGCAGCTCTTGGGGAAGTGCACCGTCTGGGTGTTCGGATATTCACCGACCTCGAAGCTCTGCACGCGGTTGAAGAAGGTGCCGGTGGGGTCGGCGCCGTAGGCGTGTTCGTCCACCAGCGGGCCGGCCGAACCCGAGGTGTTCCATTGTTTGCAGCTCGTCACGCAGGCGTGGCAGCCGACGCAGACGTTCAGGTCGATCACGAGGGCGAGTTGGGTCACGTGCGGCTTCCTTGGCTGTCGACGCGGCCGGCAAACCAGGCGCGCCAGCGGGGTTTGTCGGGCTTCATGCCGGGCAGCGATGGCACGCTGGCGAACTGCGGGAAGCTCTGCGCCGGCTCGCCCGCGCCGGCCTTGCGGATGTTCACGCGCACGTCGTACCAGCCGGCCTGGCCGGTGATCGGGTCGGCGTTGGAGGCACGCACGCCGTGCGCGTCTTCGGGCAGCTCTTCGCTGATGAGGTGGTTCAGCAAGAAGCCCTTCTCCGATTCGTTGGCGTTGTCGCTCAGCGCCCACGCGCCCTTGGACTTGCCGATCGCATTCCACGTCCACACCGTGCCCGGCTCCACCGCCTCGCTGTGGCGGCACTGGCAGCGCACTTTGCCCCACATCGACTCGACCCACATCCAGTCGCCGTCTTCGATGCCGGCGGCGCGTGCGGTTTTGGTGTTGACGAACAGATGGTTGTGCGCATGGATCTGGCGCAGCCAAGCGTTTTGCGAGTCCCACGAGTGGTACATGGCCATCGGCCGTTGGGTCACCGCGGCAAGTGGGAACTTCGCTGCGTCGCTCGCCTGCACCTCCAGCGGCGCGTACCAGAACGGCAGCGGGTCGAAGAACTGATCGACCCGCGCGCGCAGCCGGTCGGGCGGTTGGCGGCCGCCGCCCTTGCCCTGTGCCGCCAGGCGAAAGCGCTGGATGAACTCCGAGTAAATGTGAATCGTGATCGGGTCGTTGTCACGCCGCAGCCCCACCTGCTGCGCCCAGTCCATGTAGCCGCGGTTCCAGTTGCGCATGTACTGGATCTCCGGCGCCATGCGGTGGTGGTGCACGCAGTTGTTGGCGGCGTACATCTCCCACTGGTTCGGGTTGGGCTCGCCGCGCAGCGACTGGCTGCCGTCCTTGCCGCGCCAGCCGCTCAGAAAGCCGATGCCCGAGCCCGGCGCGGTTTCGTAGCGGATGATGAAGTCGGTGTAGCCCTGGTACTTGCGCGTGCCCTCGGCCGTGGTGAAGGCGGGCAGCTTCAGCCGCCCGGCCAGTTCCACCAGCACCTCCTGGAACGGCTTGCACTGGCCCAGTGGCGGCAGCACCGGCACGCGCACGCCATCGCAGGGGCCGTCGAACTCGCTGATCGGCCGGTCCAGCATCGACATCACGTCGTGCCGTTCGAGGTAGCTGGTGTCGGGAAGGATCAAATCGGCAAACGCCGTCATCTCCGACTGGAAGGTGTCGCACACCACGAGGAACGGGATCTTGTATTGGCCGCTCTTCTCCCCGCCCTCATGCTTGTCGGCCAGCATGCGCCGCACCTCGCTGGTGTTCATGCTCGAGTTCCAGGCCATGTTGGCCATGAACAGCATCAGCGTGTCGATCGGGTACGGGTCGCCGCGCCAGGCGTTGGTGATGACGTTGTGCATCAGCCCGTGCGCCGACAGCGGGTACTCCCACGAGAAGCCCTTGTCGATGCGCACCGGCTCGCCGGCATCGTCCACGCACAAGTCCTCGGGCGACTCGGGCCAGCCCAGCGGCGGCGCGTCCAGCGGCGTGTTCGGCTTGATCGAGTTCGGCCCCTTGGGCGGGCGCGCGTTCGGCGGCACGGCGCGCGGGTAGGGCGCCTTGTGGCGAAAGCCGCCCGGCCGGTCGATCGTGCCCAGCAGCGACATCAAAATGGCCAGCGCACGCACCGTCTGGAAGCCGTTGCTGTGCGCCGCCAGGCCGCGCATGGCGTGGAACGCCACCGGGTTGCCGGTGACGCTCTTGTGCTCGCGGCCCCACCAGTCCGTCCAGGCGATCGGCAGTTCGATTTTCTGGTCGCGCGCGGTCATGCCCATCTCGTGCGCAAGGCGACGGATGGTCGCGGCAGCGATTCCGGTGATGCCCTCGGCCCACTCGGGCGTGCAGGCGCGCACGCGCTCTTCGAGCAACTGGAAGGCCGGCTTGGCGGGCGTGCCGTCAGGCATGCTGAAGGCGCCGAAGAGCTTCGGGTCGGCGCCCTCGGCGTGGTCGGCCGCCGGCGCGTTGGTGTGGCGGTCCCACCAATAGAAGTTGTGCGGGCGCAGCTTGTTGTGCGTTTCACCGTCGGCGTTGCGCAGCATCATGCCGAAGTCGTCGCTGCCGTCCTGCTGGTTCACCAGTTGGCCGGCGTTGGTATAGCGCGCGACGAACTCGCGGTCGTACAGGCCGAGCGAGATCAGCTCGCGGATGATCGCCAGCAGCAGCGCACCGTCGGTGCCCGGGCGGATCGGGATCCACTCGTCGGCAATCGCCGCATAGCCGGTGCGGATCGGGTTGATCGCGATGAAGCGGCCGCCATCGCGCTTGAACTTCGACAGCGCCGCCTTCATCGGGTTGCTGTGGTGGTCTTCGGCGGTGCCGATCATCACGAACAGCTTGGCGCGTTCCAGGTCGGGGCCGCCGAACTCCCAGAACGAGCCGCCGATCGTGTAGATCATGCCGGCGGCCATGTTCACCGAACAGAAGCCACCATGCGCCGCATAGTTGGGCGTGCCGAACTGGCGCGCGAACAAGCCGGTGAGCGCCTGCATCTGGTCGCGCCCGGTGAACAGCGCGAACTTCTTGGGGTCGGTGCCGCGCAGGTGGGCCAGGCGTTGCGTGAGGATGTCGAAGGTTTCGTCCCACGAGATCGGCTCGAACTCGCCGGCTCCGCGCTCGGCGCCGGCCTTGCGCCGCAGCGGCTGCGTGAGCCGCGCGGGCGAGTACTGCTTCATGATCCCCGACGAGCCCTTGGCGCACAGGATGCCCTTGTTCAACGGGTGATCCGGGTTGCCCTCGATGTAGCGCACCTCGGGGCCGTTGCCGCCGTCGCGCAAGTGCACGCGAATGCCGCAGCGGCAGGCGCACATGTAGCAGGTGGTGGTCTTGACGTCGGTCTTGGCGCCCGGCTGCGCCGGGGCGGTGGGGTCGTGCAAGGGCGCACTCATGGGGCGGCCTGTCGATCGATGCATCGATTGATGATGAACTCCTGGGGCGAGCCCGCATTTTCCATCAATCAAGGCCGGCGCCGGCGCCGCCCTCGACGCTGCGACGGAACTGGCGTAACGTCACGCCGGAGCCACTGAGCCGACGCGATGGCGTGCGCGCCAGGCCGGTGGCGGGGCACCTCAATGTTCAAGGAGATCGACAAATGAGCCAACGTGATGTGGTGGTGCTGGGCGCGGCGCGCTCGGCGATCGGGACCTTCGGCGGCTCGCTCGCCGACATCGAGCCGGCCGAGCTGGCCGGCACGGTCATGAAAGAGGCGGTCAAGCGCTCCGGCGTCGACCCGAAAGCGATCAACTACGTGACGGTGGGCAACACCATCCCGACCGAAAGCCGCTTTGCCTACGTGGCGCGCGTGGCGTCCATCCAGGCCGGGTTGCCGATGGACAGCGTGGCGATGTCGGTGAACCGGCTGTGCTCGTCGGGGTTGCAGGCGATCGTCACGTCGGCGCAGAACATCCTGCTCGGCGATTGCGACTACGGCGTCGGCGGCGGTGTGGAGGTGATGAGCCGTGGCGGCTACCTGTCGCCGGCCATGCGCACCGGCGCGCGCATGGGCGACACCAAGCTGATCGACACCATGGTCGCCACACTGACCGACCCGTTCGGCGTCGGCCACATGGGCATCACGGCGGAGAACCTGGTGGCCAAGTGGGGCATCACCCGCGAGCAGCAAGACGCGCTGGCGGTCGAGTCGCACCGCCGCGCCGCCGCGGCGATTGCCGAAGGCCGCTTCAAGTCGCAGATCGTGCCGATCGTCAAGCAGACGAAGAAGGGCGAGGTCAGCTTCGACACCGACGAACACGTGAAGGCCAGCACCACCATGGAAACGCTGGCCAAGATGAAGCCGGCGTTCAAGAAAGAAGGCGGCTCGGTGACAGCGGGCAACGCGTCGGGCATCAACGACGGGGCTGCCTTCTTCGTGCTGGCGGACGCGACGGTGGCGGCGAACGCCGGCCACAAACCGATGGCGCGGCTGGTGTCGTACGCGGTGGCCGGCGTGCCCAACGAGATCATGGGCGAAGGGCCGATTCCGGCCTCGAAGCTGGCGCTGAAGAAGGCCGGGCTCACGCTCGACAAGATGGACGTGATCGAGAGCAACGAAGCGTTCGCCGCGCAGGCCATCGCGGTGGCACGCGGGCTGGAGCTCGACATGAAGAAGACCAACCCGAACGGCGGCGCGATCGCGCTGGGTCACCCGATCGGTTGTTCGGGCGCCTTCCTCGCCACCAAGGCGATCTACGAACTGCACCGCACAGGCGGACGCTATGCGCTGGTGACGATGTGCATCGGCGGCGGGCAGGGCATCGCTGCGGTGTTCGAACGGCTCTGACGCTTGCGACTCGAGGTCCCCACCGCCCGGTTCGTCACCGGGCGGTTTGCATTCGGAGCAGGCGCGCGGCCTCCTCGGCGCGCGCGTTGTCGATCTCGCGCAGCACGCCGCCCAGGTCCACGGTTCCGGCCCTGTGCTCGTAGCGGCCGGTCAACGGCGTCTCGGGGCCGAGCGCGCCGCGTTGGAACAAGTCCCAGATTTCGGCACCGAACTGCGTCGCCAGCAACTCCGGTGCCGACCGGCCGAAGAAGTCGCGCAGGTTGCCCACGTCGCGCAGCAACATGCGCTGCGCATGGTTGTTGCCGGCAGCGTCCACCGCCTGCGGCAGGTCGATGATCACTGGCCCGTCAGCCGCGAGCAGGATGTTGAACTCCGACAAGTCGCCGTGCACGACGCCGGCACACAGCATGCGCACCACCTCGGCGAGCAGCGTCGCGTGGTGCGCGCGCGCCTGCTCGGGCGTGAAGGCCACGTCGTTCAGGCGCGGAGCCGCGTCGCCGTGCTCGTCGGCCACCAGCTCCATCAGCAGCACGCCCTCGAAGAAGTTGAACGGCTTGGGCACGCGCACGCCGGCTGCGGCCAGGCGGTAGAGCGCATCGACCTCGGCGCTCTGCCACGCTGCTTCCTGCGCTTCGCGGCCGAACCGCGTGCCCTTGGCCATCGCACGCGCCTGGCGGGAGTTCTTGACCTTGCGGTTCTCGGTGTAGTCCACCGCCTGCCTGAAGCTGCGCTGCGTCGCCTCTTTGTAGACCTTGGCGCAGCGCACCTCGCCGCCGCAGCGCACGACGAAGACCATCGCCTCCTTGCCGCTCATCAACTGGCGCTGCACGCTGTCGATCAGGCCCTCATCGACGAGCGACTGCAGCCGGGCGGGCGTCTTCATGCGGCAGCCTTCATGCGGCGACCTTCATGCCGCAAGCAAGCGACGCCGCGCCGGCGTCACGAGCGCGCGCATCCGCTCGCTCACGCCCTGAGCCACCTTGCCGGTGATGGCGACCGAGGCCGGCGAGGCCAGCATGCGCCGGAACTCGGCGCGCACGTCGTCTACGGTGACGGCTTGCACGCGCGCGAGCGTCGCGGCCCGCGGTCGAACGCGGCCGAGCGCAAACAGGTCGCGCGCCGCGTCTTCGAGCCGCTGGTAGGGCTGCTCCTGGGCACGCAGGTACCGCACCGCGATCTGGTTGCGGGCGCGCTGCAGGTCCACCGCCGACACGTCTTCGGTGTGCAGCACCAGCAGGCGCATCGTCTCGCGGATGAATTCGTCGAGCTGCTCCGGCGCGGTCGAGGCTTCGATGACGAACTGCCCGCCGAGCTCCATCACGTCGGCCGAGCAGGCGGCGTAGTAGACGAGCGCGCGGCGCTCGCGCACCTGATCCATCAGCGGCGAGCTCATGCCCTCGCCGAACAGCGCCGCCGCCACCACGCCGGCCTGGTGCGCGCCGGCCAGCGGCGGCAGGGCAAAACCGAGCACCACGTGCGTCTGCGGCGCACCGGGCAGCTTGCGCGCCGCAACGCCGCCCAGGTACTCGGGCGCAGTCACCACGTTCGGGGTGCCAGCCTCCATCGAGCCGAACGCGGCCTGCGCATGCACCAGCACGTCGGCCGGGGCCACATTGCCAGCCACGCCGACGATCACATTGGCGCCGGTGTACTGCTGGCGCACGTAGCCAGTCAGCTCGTCGCGCGTGAGCCGCTCGATGTTGCCGCGCGTGCCGATCACCGGCTGCGCCAGCGCGTGCGTGCCGAAGCACAGCTTGTCGAACAGCTTGAACGCGGTGGACATGCCGTCGTCTTCGTCCTCGGTGTACTCGTGCAGGATCACTTGGCGCTCGCGCTCCAGTTCGGCCTGCGGGTAGCTGCTGTGCCGCACGATGTCGCCGAGCATGCGCACGAAGGTGCCGGCGTCGCGCGCCATGCCGCGCATGTGGTACGCGGTGTGGTCCTTGTCGGTGTGGGCGTTGACCTCGGCGCCGAGCAGTTCGGCGTCGAGGTTGACCTGCTGGCAACTGCGCTCGGCCGTGCCCTTGAAGGCCATGTGCTCGCAGAAGTGGCTTGCGCCGTTCAGCCGCCGGCTCTCGTGCGCACTGCCGGTGCGCACGAACACGCTGACGCTGGCGCTGTCCACCTGCGGCATCTGCAGCGTGAGCACGCGCACGCCATTGGGCAGCGTGGCCAGGGTGGTGTCGGCGTCGGCGGTGTGGTGGGTGTTCAGTGCCATGGGCGGACTATGCCTTGTCGGCAGTGCCCCGCCGCACCCATGGTTGAACGCGCCGGCCCGCGGGCTCGCTCGCCTGCCTGCGGCGTGCAGGGCCGGCGGGCGCCCCAGCCGCGCGGCGTCAAGCCGTGCGCGTGCGCAATGCCTTGATGCCCTGCTCGATGCGCTCGGCCACCTCGCGCTCACGCTGCAGCGCGCGCAGCGTGTTTTGCGCCTCCTGCACCGTGAAGTCCAGCCGCGCGAGCTTTTCGCCCACGTGATCGATCACCGCGCGCTGCTCGCCCAGCATCTCCAGGTTCACGTTGATGTCGCCCAGCATGTGGGTGATGCTGTTGGCGCGCTGCTCCACCTCTTCCACCGTCTTGCGGCGCGACTCGATCAGCGCGATCTTGCCGTCGGTGTCGGCCACGCGGCCGAGCAGGTCGTCGACCTTGGCACGCAGGTCGCTCACGTCGCTGCGGTGTTCGGCCACGAATTGCAGGTCGGCCTTGCTGCGGCTGCTGATCTGGCGGATGTTCTCCACCTCGGCCTTCACCGCCTGCACCAGCGCCTCGCGGTCGGCCAGCGAGCGGATCTTCTGGTCCACCGCCTCGGTGCCACGGTCCAGGTCGGCCAGGCGCCCCTCGAAGGCGGCGATGTTCTTCTCGGTGCTCAGCAGTTGCGTGCGGCGCTGCTCCAGCTGCTTGACGACCGTCTCGGCGCGCCGGATCTGCTCTTCGGCCGCATCGGTCTGCGCCACGGCGTCGCGCTGGCGTGCCTGCACCTGCGCCAGTTCGGCCAGCACCTCTTCCTTCAGCGCGGCGGCGCGGCCCAGGTCGTCGCTCGCGGCCTGCACCTGCTTCAGGCGCTCGGCGGTCTCTGCCGACAAGGCTTGCCCCTGCTCCACCAGCTCGGCAAAGCGAGTCTGTTGCGCTTGCACCAGAGCCTCGTCCTGTTTGACAGCCTGCACGAGCGCTTGCGACTTTTCCAGCGTCTGCATCAGCGCCGTGACCTGCGAAGCGACGGGCATCAGACGGGTCTGCGATGCGGCCACGCCGTCGAGCTTCTGCTGTGCGTCGCCCACCTGCGTGGCGAGCGAGTCGCACAGGCCCTTCAGGCTCTCGACTTCGGCGCGGCGCTGCAACTGCTCGCCGAGCTTGCGTTCGACGTCGGACGTGACCACGTGCAGCCCGTTGACACGCTCTTCGAGCCGCTCGACGAACTGCTGACGTGCGCCTACGCGCGTGAGTTGCCCGTCCAGCTCAGCAGCCACTTGGGCCAGCCGCTCGGCCGACTTGCCGCCTTCGTCCACCAGCGCGAGCTTGCCGAGCACGGTGTCGAGCCGCGCCTCGATGTCGGGCGTTCGGCCCAGCATCGTGGCAGTGCGTTCGCCCAGCGCTTCGAGCGCGGCGCGGTCCACGGCGAGCTTGTCGCGCAACTGCATCGCCTCCGCGTGCGCCTTGTGAAACTCGGCCAGCTCACGGCGCACCGCGTCGACCTCCTGCTGCGATTTCATCAGCCCGTCGTGCTGCACCGCGGTGCGCTTGGCCAGTGCATCCACTTGCGCCAATTGTTCGGTGAGCGCGTCGAGGTCGCTCTGCTTGCGCGCCAGGTCGCCGGCCTCGGCCATCAGAACAGCAAACGACTTGCCGAGCGTGTCGGTGCGCTGCTGCATCGCGGTCAGCGTCTCGTCGCGGGCGAGAACGCTCTGCACGCGCGCTTCCGAGTCGCTCACCGCCAGCGCGAGCGACTTGAGCCGCTGGTCGAACGCATCGACCTCGCCTTTCTCGACCGACAGCCGCTCGACCGTCGCCTTCAGGTACTCGGACAGCGACAGCCCCTGCGTTTCGAGCCGCGCCGACTCGCGCATGAACTCGTCGCGCGCGGCGGTGGCCGCCGACAACTGCTGCTGCGTCGACTGCGCCAGCTCGTCCAGCCGCGCCAGCGCTTCTTCGGTGCGCTGCATCTGCTCGTTGCCGGCGGCAAGCTTGGCGATCTGCGCGTCCATCGTCCACACCATCTCGTTGAGCCGCGTGGCCTCGACGACGGCGTGCTCGACCGTGTGCTTCTGCGTTTCGAGCGCGCGGGCCTTGTGCGACACGTGCTCGGCCAATGCGTTGAGCGCCGCAAGTCGCTTCTCGGTGCCCTGGCTGAGCGTCTGCAATTGCGCCAGCGCGTCGAGCTTGCCTTGCACATCGCTCACCGCTTGCGTGGCCGACGCGGCGTCGGCGCGTGCGCCTTGGGCGCTGCTCTGGATGCTCTGCATCTGCTGGCGCAACTCGGCCTCCGCGCCTCGCAGCGAGTCGAACTCGCTCTTCAGCACGCTCACGTCGTTAATCGCGCGCCCCATCTCGGCGCCCGACTGGCTCAGTTCCGAGCGCAAGTCGTCGAGTTGTGCGCCTTCCTGGCGCAACGCCGCGAGCGTGGCCTGCGCGGCGTGCGCTTGCGCGTGCATCGCGTCCAGCGCCTGGCGGTGCTGCTGCAGCTCGCCGTCGGGCGCTGTCAGCGCCTGGGCCACGCGCTGCGCCTCGGCCACCTGGCCGAGCATATCGTCCATGCGCTTTTCGATCTGGTCGAGAGCCTTCGCGCGCTTCTCTTGGTTGGCCGCGGTGGCGGCGAGCTGGTCCATCTTGCGCTCCATCGCGTCGGCCTTTTCGGCGAGCGCGTCGAGCGCCTGGCTGGTGCGCGCGAGCTTGGTCGATGCGCCACCCAGCTGCGCCATCAACGCGCCGAGCGCAGCGCGTTCGTCGCGCGCCTGGATCACCAGCGTGCGCAGGTCGTCTTGCACCTGCCGGCGGTCGCCGCCGTTCTTGAAGATCGTGTCCAACATGTTTGAGCCTCCTCCAAAAGGCCAATCCGATAGGGCAGAACCGAGCTGAAATCTGCGTTGCAGCCGTGCGCGCTGACACCTGGTTACGTGCGGCCGGCCAGCCCTTGCGCGGGTCGTTGCGGCCGCGGGCTTTGATGCTTCGTTATACCGTGGCATTGTTCATTCGTTCACGTGCAAGAGCCGCGTGTCGGCCGGGATATGGACCCGGACGTGAACTAGTTGTGAACGCGCGCGTGCCTGCGTTTTCGAGCGTCGCGCGAAGCGGGCGGGAGATAATCTCGCCCTCTGCGACACGGTGTGTCGACCCCCCTAGTTTGTTGCCCGAGTCGCCCCGCTCGTCACGCGCCACGCCATGGAAGCGCCGTTTCAAATCGTCGGTTGTGTTGTGTCGTCGAGCCCTGCCGCCGAGCAGGTGGACGACTACGTTGCGCTGGTGCGGCGCGAACGCGGCGTGGTCATCGCCAAGGACGCGCAAGGCGCCCGATTCGTTCGCTTCAACGCGGCCGATGCCCGCTTGGTGCTGCTGGCGTGCGAGGCGGTAGCGGCGCGGCCGCCTTCGACCCTGCGCTTTGCGTTCGTGGTCGGCACACAGGAGCCGCAAGGCACGGCGCAAGCATCTCAGGCTCACGATGCCACGGCGGCGGCCGGGCCGGCAGGCAGCCCCAGCGGCGCGGGTGGCGCGGGTGGCGCGGGCGGAGCAAACATCACCCAGCACAGCATCGCGCTTGCAGCGTCGCTTGCCGTGGCCGCGCGCGACGGCGAGGTGCTCGTGTCGCCGCCGTTGGCAGTGCTGTTGATCGAAGCCGGCGTGATGCTGCACTCGCGGCAGGTTCACCTGCTGGACGGGCGCGTCGTTTCGGTTTGCGCACTCGATGTGGCGACGCAAAGGCGGCCCGCCACCGGAATGAGCCGAGCCGATGGATTGGACGCCGCCTACCGCAGCCTGCTGGCGCAGGCCGGCGAGGTGGCGCGCAAGCAGGCCGATCTGGATGCGCGCCTGGACGCCGCACTCGGCAAGGTGGAGGTGCTGGCGCAGTCCGACCGGCTGGCCGCGCACCTCGGTGAACTCGAGGCCGAGCTCGACGCGCAGTTGCACCGCGTAGAGGATCGGCTGACCTTCATCGACCAGCTAGAAGCGCGCGTGGACGCGTTGCAGCGTGCCGCCTCGGCCGCCGAAGGTCAGCTCGCGGCGCTGTTGAGCCAGCGCTCCGACGTCGAGACCTTGCAGAGCCTGTGCGACACCTTGGTCGGGCAGCTGGCCGACGCGCGCCGCGACCTGCAGTTCGTCGCCGAGCACCGCAGCGACGTGAGCGCCTTGCGTGCCAGTACCGACACGCTGCTCGGCCACATCGACGACACGGCCGCCAAGATCGCGTTGGTCGAAGCGCGGCGCGAGGCAGTCGAGGAAGTGCGCCAACGCGCCGAAGGCGTCACCCACCTGCTGGGCGACATGGCGTTGAGCCTGGAGCGGCTGGACGAGCGGCGCGCGGTGATCGACCACGTCGGCGACCAGCTCGCACGGCTGGACTTCACCGTGCAGGAAGCCCAGAACACGCTGCGCGCGCTGCAGCGCGAGCGCGAGGTGGCCGAGCGCATCGAGCAGGGCCTCAAGGCGTTGCGCAATCGGCCGGGAGTGAGCAAGCTGGCCTGACGCCGAACAGCTCGTGCAAGGCCTGCCGGTACTGCGCCTGGCCGACCTGGCCCGTGTTCTCATGCACCGCGCCTTCGACCAGCACGAAGCGCTTTGGCGGCAGCGCGCGCTCGTACAGCGCGCGGCCGAGTTGCGGCGCGATCATGCTGTCGTCGGCCGCGTGGACCACCAGCACCGGCGAGCCCACGCCTGCGATGCGCGAGCCTGCGTCGAAGTGCTGCGTCATCAGCCATTCGACCGGCAGCCAGCCCCAACGCGTGCTGCGCAGCACGTCGATTGCTGACGTGAAACCGCCCTCGACGATCAGCCCGGCCTCGTCGCCGACGTCGTGCGCCAGTCTCACCGCGATCGCACCGCCGAGCGAGTGGCCGAACACGAAACGGCGCGCCTGCGGCTGCGTAAGGGCCAGCCAGTCCCAAGCGGCGCGCGCGTCTTCGGCGGCGAGCGTCTCCGACGGCAGCACGTCGGTGCTGCGGCCGAAGCCGCGGTAGTCGATGCCCAGCACCGAGAAGCCCAGCGCATGGAGTTGGCGCATGCGCGGTGCGCTGGCGCGCACGTCCCAGCGCACGCCATGCAGGAACAACAGCACCGGTGCGTCAGCGTCGGCCTGCGGCAACCACAAGCCATGCAGCCGCACCGCCTCACCTTCATGGCCGGGGTGGGCCGAGGTGTGTTCGACCCACACGTCGGCCATGCCCTGGGCAGCCGCTACCGCGGGGCCCCAGGTGCTCTTCGTGGGCATGAAGATCCAGCGCCGCTGCTCGTGGTCGACGATGGCGCAGCCGGCCAGCGCGGAACACAGCGCGCACGCGGCGCACAAGGCGAACACGCCGCGCGAGGCAAGCAATGCGTGCACGCCGCACGAAGCGGCGGCCGAGAGCGCCCGCGCGAGCGCGCTCACCCGAACCCAGGCTCGTCCCACCACGGATAGAACGCCGGCATGTCGGCAGACACCGTGTCGCCGTAGACCGCCGGCCGCTTCTCCAGGAAGGCGCTCACGCCCTCGCGCACGTCGGCCGATTGGCCGCGCGACTGGATCGCGCGGCTGTCCACGCGGTGCGCCTTCATCGGGTGGTCCTGCCCCGACATGCGCCACAGCATCTGGCGCGTCAGCGCCACCGACACCGGGGCAGTGTGGTCGGCGATCTCGCGCGCCAGCGCACGCGCGGCGGGCAGCAAGTCCTGCGGCGCATGCAGGCTGCGCACCAGGCCGCGCTCAAGCGCCTCCTGCGCACCGAACACGCGGCCGGTGAAGCACCACTCCAGCGCGGTCTGCATGCCCACCAGCCGGCCCAGGAACCAGCTCGACGCCGCCTCGGGCGTGATGCCGCGGCGCGCGAACACGAAGCCGAAGCGCGCGTCGGTGGACGCCATGCGGATGTCCATCGGCAACTGCATCGTCATGCCGATGCCCACCGCCGGGCCGTTGATCGCACCGATCACCGGTTTCAAGCTGTTGAAGATGCGCAGCGTGACGATGCCGCCGCCGTCGCGGTACACGTCGCCCACCTTGAGCCGGTCGCGCGAGGCCTGGCCCTGGCTCGCGTAGTCGAAGGTCGAGCCGCCGCCCGACAGATCGGCCCCAGCGCAAAAGGCGCGCCCGGCGCCGGTTGCGATGACCACGCGCACCGCGTCGTCGGCGTCGGTGTGCTCGAAGGCGGCCACCAGGTCGTCGCGCATTTGCGGCGTGAAGGCGTTGAGCTTGTCCGGGCGGTTCAGCGTCACGGTGGCGACGCCGTCTTGCACGTCGTAGAGCAGGGTGTCGAAGGTGGGCTGGCCCATCGGAGGTCCTTGTCTGGCGAGCACGGGGCGTCAGGGGTTCGAGTATCGCAAGCCGGCTCGAAACAATGAACCGCGCCACAATGTGCGCACCTCCTCCACCCCCACCCTCAAGGCCCATGCCATGCTGAAGTTCTACTACTCCCTCGCCCCCAACCCGATGAAGGTCGCGCTGCTTCTTGAAGAAGCCGGCTTGCCGTTCGAGGCCGTGCCGGTGGACACGCGCAAGGGCGAGCAGCACGGAGCTGCGTTCAAAACTTTGAACCCGAATGCCAAGGTGCCGGTGATCGTGGACGGTGCGACGACGGTGTTCGACAGCAACGCGATCCTTCTGTACCTGGCCGAGAAAACCGGCCAGTTCCTGCCCGAGCCGAAAGACCGCGGCGCGATGCTGTCGTGGCTGATGTTCGTCGCCTCGGGCATCGGGCCCTTCAGCGGGCAGAGCGTGCACTTCAAGCACTACGCGCCCGAGCCCGTGCCGTATGCCGTGAACCGCTACGACTTCGAGGCCTGGCGGCACTGGAGCCTGCTCAACGAGCACCTCGCCGGCAAGACGTGGATGATGGGCGAGCGCTACACGCTGCTCGACATGTCGGTGTGGGGCTGGGCGCGTGCGGTGCCCTTCGTGCTGGGTGCCGACGCGTGGGAGAAGCTGCCCGAAGTGAAGCGGCTCTTCGACGCCATCAACCAGCGCCCCGCCGCGCAACGCGCGGCCACGCTGAAGGACCGCTACACCTTCAAGGCCGAGATGGACGACGAGGCGCGGCGCGCGATGTTCCCGCAGAACGAGCGCTTGAAGGCCTGACAACCTGCGACGACCGCACTGGAGCCTCTCCATGTCACTGAACCCCAGCACCCTGCAAGCCCTGAATGCCGCCGTGCTGTCCGACACGCTCGACAGCCTGGGCCTGATGCAGCAGGCGATGAAGCCATTCATGCGCCCGCTGGACGACACCTTGCAGCTCATCGGCCGCGCACGCACCGGCCTGTACATGCCGGTGTATGCGGCCCCGGCGCCGGGCGAGAACCCGTATGAAGTGGAGATCGAACTCGTCGACGACCTCGCGCCCGGCGACGTGGTGGTGCTCGCCTGCGACGGCCCGACAGAGCGCATCGCCCCCTGGGGCGAGTTGCTGACCACCGCCAGCGCGGCGCGCGGTGCATCGGGCTGTGTGACCGATGGATTGGTGCGCGACGTGAAGCAGATCCGCGAGATGCGCTGGCCGGTGTTCTGCGGCGGCATCGGCCCGCTGGACACCAAGGGCCGCGCACGCATGGTCGAACGCGACGTGCCGGTGATGTGCGCCGGCGTCACCGTGCGCAGCGGCGACCTGGTGTTCGGCGATGTCGACGGCGTGGTGGTGATCCCGCGCGAGGTGGAAGACGAGGTCGTGCGCCGCGCGCTCGAGAAGGTGTCGGGCGAGAACCAGTCGCGCGAGGCGTTGCAGCGGGGCGAAAAACTGGCTGACGTCTTCAAGCGGCTCGGGATTCTGTAGCGCGGGTTCGCTGCGCATGGCGCCGCGCTCGGCCGCTGTGGCGGCACGCAACACGGGCGCGATGACAATCGACCGATGACCCCAGCCACTGCCCGCACCGCCGCGCTGTCGGGCACCGCTTTCGCTACGCTGCTGCTCATCGCGTTGATGATGGGCGCCAACCACGTGGCCGCGCGGCTGGCCTTCAACGACGGTGTCGACGTGGCCACCGCAGTCACCTTCCGCAGCGCGATCACCGCCGCGGTCGTCGCCCTGTTGCTCGTGCTGCAGCGCGTGCCGGTGGCCCTGACCGCACGGCACAAGAAGGCGCTGCCGGTCATCGGCTTGCTGATTGCCGTGCAGAGCCTGTGCCTGTATTCGGCGGTTGCGCGGCTGCCGGTGGCGCTGGCGCTGCTGGCTTTCAACACCTACCCGCTGTGGACGGCGCTGTGGGCGCGTGTGTTCTACGGCCACAGGCCCGAGCCGCGCCTGCTGCGTGCGATGCCGGTGATCCTGCTCGGCCTGGCGCTGGCGCTCGACGTGCTTGGCGCGGCCTCGGGCCTGGGCGCTGCCGCGCACTGGGGGCAGATCGGCGTGGGCGTGGCGTTTGCGCTGGCGGCCGGCGCCACCTTCGGCATGGCGCTGGTCGTCACGCAACACGAGGCCGCCGAGCTCGACGGCCGCCTGCGCACCGCCACCACCATGGGCCTGGTCGCGCTGATCGCGCTGGCGGGCGTGGCAACGCAGGGCGGCTTTCAGCTGCCGCAGTCGGCGCCGGGCTGGTGGGGCCTGGCGATGCTCACGTTGCTGTACGGCACGGCCTTCACGATCATGTTCACCGTGCTGCCCAAGCTCGGCGTGGTGGGCAACTCGGCCATCATGAACATCGAGCCGGTCTTTGCGCTCGTGCTCGCCTGGGCGATCCTGGGGCAGGCCATCGCGCCGTCGCAGGTGGCGGGCGGGCTGGTGGTGGTGGCAGCCGTGTTCTGGCTCGGGTTGCGGCGGCGCTGACGGCCGACTTCACACCGCCTTCACACAGCGTCCGTTTCGCTTCAAACCTGCTTCGCACGGCCGGCCGATCCTTCGCTGCAAGCCCACCGCACCGGTGGCGCCTGCCCCAAGGAGAGACTGCCATGCCATCCCGTTCCCGGTCGCCACGCTCGCCGCTGTCACCCTCGCCGTGGCGCAACATCGGCCGCCCCGCGCTGCGATTCGCATTTCACCCGCTCAAGCCGCTGACCCGCGCTGGGCGCGTGCTGCTGTGCGTCGCGGTGGCGGTCTTCGCCACGCTGGTTCTGGTGAAGTGGTCGCCCGCCCACGCCGACGACGCTGGTGCGCCGAAGGCCGAGAGCCCGTACTTCCAGCTCAACAGCCACGAGCCCGGCACCGACCGGCTGCCGCTGAAAGCCACGCGCGTGGACGTGCGCATCGCCGGTGTGATCGCCGACGTGACGGTGACGCAGCACTACCGCAACGAAGGCCAGCGCGCCATCGACGCGCGCTACGTGTTCCCCGGCTCCACGCAGGCCGCCGTCTACGCGATGAACGTGCGCCTGGGCGAGCGGCTGCTGACGGCGCGCATCCGCGAAAAGCAACAAGCGCGCATCGAGTTCGAGGCTGCCAAGAAGGAAGGCAAGACCAGTGCGCTGCTCGAACAACAGCGCCCGAACGTGTTCGAGATGAACGTCGCCAACATCCTGCCCGGCGACGACGTGGCGGTGGAGCTGCGCTACACCGAGTTGCTGACGCCCACCGACGCGCTTTACGGCTTCGTGTTCCCGACCGTCGTCGGCCCGCGCTACAACTCGCCGCGCGGCGCGGCGGCTGGCGAGAAGTGGGTCAGCGCGCCGTACCTCAAGGCCGGCGAAGCCGCACCCGCTGCGTTCGACATCAAGCTCACGTTGGATGCGCCTGTGCCGGTGAAGGAGGTCACCTCGGCGTCGCACGACATCCGGGTGGACGGCACCGACACGCGCCGCGCCAGCATCGAGCTCGCACCGAGCGACAAGCCCGCGAACAACCGCGACTTCATCCTGAACTACCGGCTGGCGGGCAGCCGCATCGAGTCGGGGCTGATGTTGTTCCGCGGCGGTGAAGGCAAGGACAGCGAGAACTTCTTTCTCGCGCTGGTCGAGCCGCCCAAGGCCGTGCCGGTGGCGCAGATCAACCCGCGCGAGTACATCTTCGTCGTCGACATCTCGGGCTCAATGCACGGCTACCCGCTGGAGACGTCGAAGGTGCTGCTGCAGGACCTGATCGGCAACCTGCGGCCGAGCGACACCTTCAACGTGATGCTGTTCAGCGGCAGCAACCGCATGCTGTCGCCCGCCTCGGTACCGGCGACGCGCGCCAACATCGAACAGGCGCTCGCGACCATCAAGCAGATGGGCGGCGGCGGCAGCACCGAGATCGTGCCGGCGCTCAAGCGCATCGCCGCGCTGCCGAAGGCGGCCGACGTGTCGCGCAGCGTGATCGTCGTGACCGACGGCTATGTGACGGTCGAAGCCGAGGTCTTTCAGCTGATCGCGAAGAACCTGAACCGCAGCAACGTGTTTGCGTTCGGCATCGGCAGCAGCGTGAACCGGCACCTGATCGAAGGTATCGCCCGTGCCGGGCAGGGCGAGGCCTTCATCGTCACCAAGCCGGAGCAGGCGGCCGCGCAAGCCGAACGCCTGCGCAAGATGATCGACGCGCCGGTGCTGACGAACGTGAAGGCGCGCTTTGAGGGGCTGGACGTGTACGACGTGCAACCGCCGCTGGCGCAGTTGCCCGACGTGCTGGGCGGCCGGCCGGTGGTGCTGTTCGGCAAGTGGCGCAGCCAGGCGGGCGTGCCGGTCAGCGGCACGCTGGTGATCGAGGGCCGCAGCGCAGAAGGTGCGTACGCGAGCGAGGTGTCGGCCACCGGCCGTGAGGACAACGCCTCGTCTGCGCTGCGCCACCTGTGGGCACGCCAGCGCATCGCGTCGCTTTCCGACCAGGAGGCGCTCGAAGGCGGTAGCGCGCAAAAGGCCACCATCACCGAACTCGGGCTGACGTATGGCTTGCTGACGCAGTACACCAGCTTCATCGCGGTGGACCACATCGTGCGCAACCCGAACCCGGCGCTCGCGCCGACGGTGAACCAGCCGTTGCCGCTGCCCGAAGGCGTGAGCAACCTGGCCGTAGCGACGGTCGGCGCCGAGGTGCCGAGCACGCCGGAGCCGAGCGCGTGGCTGGCGATGCTCGTGGTGCTGGGCATCGTGGTGAGCACGGTCGTCGCTCGCCGCCGCACGTGAAGGGCGCACTGTGATTGCTTCGATCTTGGCCGGTGCGCGCGCCGCGTCGCCTGCGGGCTGCGAACTCAGGGCCGCCGAAGACGCTGCCGACCACCAACGTTCGCGGGCCCACCCGTTCACCCTGAGCTCGTCGAAGGGCTGCGCGCACCACGGACCTGGGCTTCGACAGGCTCAGCCCGAACGGTGTTTGTCGCCAGCGCTGCCACCGCTCGCCTGGCTCGCGCTGCAAGCGGCGGCGCTTTGGCCGCACTGGTTCTGGGCAGTGGCGCGCGTGGCCGATGGGTCGGACGATCCGCTGGGGCTCGCCGCACTCGCGGTGCTGGCGCTCGCGGTGTGGCGCCTCGCTCCGGCGCTTCAGGCGCAGCCGCGGCCGGCGTGGCTGGCGCTCGCGCTGGTCGCCACCGTGCTGGCGACCGCGGCCACGCTGGCCGCGCCGCCGCTGGTCGGCGCGGTGCTGGCGGCGCTGGCGCTGACGGCCACCCTGGCTGCCTTCTTGCCGGCGGGCCACGCACGGCTGCCGCTGGCCGGGCTGGCGGTGCTGGCGTTGCCGGTGGTGTCGTCGCTGCAGTTCTTCGCGGGCTTTCCGTTGCGCGTGGTCACCGCGCAACTCAGCACCTGGGGTCTGCAGGCGGCAGGCTGGGCGGCCGAGCGCAGCGGCACGGCGATGGTGGTGGAGGGCCGCCTCGTCATCGTCGACGCGCCGTGCTCGGGCGTGCAGATGGTGTGGATGGCGTACTTCTGCGCCTGTTCCGTGGCCGCGCTCGGCGGCACGGGCGCGCGTGGCGACAGGGCATTCCTGCGCCGCCTGCCGTGGGTCGGCGGCGTGGTGCTGGTGGGCAACGTGGTGCGCAACAGCGTGTTGGTGGCCCTGGAAGCGACGCAGGTGGCTGGCGCCGGCACCATCTCGGAAGCGGTGCACCAAGGCGTCGGCCTCGTGGTGCTGGCCGCGGTGTGCACGGTGGTGCTGGTGTTGATGCGGGGGGGCGGCACAGCCGTCGCCGGGCCCGCCCCTCGGGCGACGCGCGAGGTGACCCCACTTGCCTCGGGCAAGAGCGCAGCGCCGGCAAGGCGGGTGTTCGCCGCGGTGCTGTGCGTGTGCGCGTCCGCGCCGTGGTGGCAGGGCGGCGCGCTGGTCGCCTCGGCCGCGCCTGCGGCCGGCTCGGCAACCCACACCGAGTGGCCGGCGACGTGGGAAGGCAAACCGCTGCGCCCGCTTGCCTTCAGCGCGGTCGAGCAGCGTTTCGCCGCGCGCTTCCCGGGCCGCATGGCGCGCTTGACGGATGGCGAACAGGTGCTGGTGCTGCGTGAGCTGCACCGCCCGACGCGCATGCTGCACCCGGCCGCCGATTGCTACCGCGGCCTGGGCTACCGCCTCCAGCAGGCGCAATTGGAGCGCGACGCACAGCATGCCCTGTGGCGCTGCTTCACGGCCGAGCGCGATGGGCGGCTCACGCGCGTGTGCGAGCAGATCGTCGATGCCAACGGCCAGGTGTTCACCGACGCGTCGAGCTGGTTCTGGGCCGCGCAGCTCGGCCGATCGAGCGGGCCGTGGCGGGCCGTGACCACGGCGAGGGCGCTGTGAGCGGGCGGCTGAAGCGCTGGGCGGGGTGGGCGCGTGCGCATGCGCATGCGGGTGCGGGTGTGAGTGCGGGCGCATCCATCGCAGGGCCGGCGGTCGCGAACCTTGGGTTGCCCTCGATTTCGCAATTTGCCCCGCAGGTCTTCTCGCGACTCGCCTCGCACCGGTTCGCCCGCTGGGCGCTGCGCTGCCTCGTGTGGATCGCGGTGCTCGGCGCCGCATTGCTCGCCTGTGCCACCGCGCTGGCGATCGGCGTGGCCGTGATCCTGCGTCCCGCGCCCGGCGAATGGACCGAGACCGTGCCCTGGGGCCGTTGGCAGCGCGACGTGAGCATGCCCACGCTGCTGCGCATGGCAACGCACCCGTTCACGCTCAGTGTGTTGGCCGGTCGCCGGCTGGACACGCCGTTCGGCGCGGTGCAGGTGGTGGAAGAACCGGCGACGCTTGGGCAGCCCGGCGGCAGCGTCGACAGCGCCGACAGCGCCCCACGCCGCTGGCGCATCGCCTGCGCACCGTGCGCGTTCGAGCGACGTGAACTGGGGCGCGAGCGCATCGTGCTGTCGCGTGTGGCCTTCACGCTCGAGCGCGACCGGCACATGAAGTTGCACGGCAGCTTCACGCTGGGCGAGGCGCCGAACGCGGTGACCGGGCGCTGGAGCGCGCGCATCGAGCCGGACCAGGCTGAGCTGGCGTTCGGCTTCCGCGACGCGCCGCTGGCGCATGCCTTCGGCGTGTTCGGTGCCGCCATCCCCGAATTGAAACGTACCCGCATCGAAGGCCGCATTGGCTTGATCGCGCGGCTGCGCCTGCCCTCGCGCGAGTTGATCCTGAAGCCGCGCATCGACGGCTTCAGCGTGTCGGGCCTGGGCACCGAGGCGTTGCTGGGCGCCGCGCCGGCCTGCGCGGGCGGGCACGCCGGCCGCTCGTCGGACAAGCCGTTCGGCACGTGGCTGCCCCGCGCCGTGGTCGCGGCCGAGGACCAGCGCTTCCACGAACACGCCGGTTTCGACATGGCCGAAATCGTCGCCGCCTGGGCCGGCCGCCAGCGTGCTGCCGATCGAGCGGGCGACGCTTCGCCCGGCGTCGTGGGCGACGAGCGTGGCGAACGTGCCCAGCGCGCCGAGCTTGCAAGAGGCGCCAGCACCTTGTCGCAGCAGCTCGCCAAGCTGCTCTACACCGGCGACCGCCCGAGCCACGCGCGCAAGCTGCGCGAGCTGCTCTACGCGGTGGAACTCGACCGCACGCTCGGCAAGGCGCGCGTGCTGAACCTGTACCTGGCCATCGCGCCGTGGGGCGACGGGCGCTGTGGCGCACACGCGGCGTCTCAGGCGCTGCTCGGCAAGCCCGCGGCGGCGCTGTCGCCAGTGGAAGCGGCGTGGCTCGCCAGCCTGCTGCGCAACCCCGACGCCGCGCTGGCGCGGATGGTGCGCACCGGCGAGGTGGACGTTCGGCGCGTCGGCCACATCATCGACGGCCTGCGGCCGATGCCGCTGGCGCGCCGCCTGGCGGCCCAGCACACGCTGGACACCTGGCGGCCCGATTGGCTCGGTGCGCCGACGCCGAGGCCGCAGGCCGTTCGTGCGATGCCTTCCGGGGCGACCAGCACCGCCGCGCCCCGTTGGCACGGCGCCCCCGACGCCGGCCCCGGCGAGGCGCCTGCCGACGCTGCCGACGAGGCCGACACCGCGCTTGCTGCAGCGGGTGTGGCGATCAACGTGGCCAGTGCCACCACGGCGGCCACGGCCGCCACAGCCACCGCAGCCACCGCAGCCACCGCAGCCACGACGACCACCACAGCCGCAACAGCCGCAACAGCCGCCGCTTCAGCGGCTACAACCGCTGCCGCGGCGCCATGAGCGGCGGCAGCTCGCTGCCGGCCAGCCAGGCCGTCACCAGCGGCGCCGCGTCGTCCTGTTGCGCGGCCTGCCACACCAGCTCGGGTGGCGCCACGCGGCTGCCGACGGGGCTGGCCGGCAGTTGCGCGGCGAGTTCGGCAACGAACTGCGCCACCTTCGTTGCGCGCACCGGCTGGTGCGCGGCCGGGATCATCAGGCGCAGTTGCATCAGCAACCCGTCGGCCACCCGCTGCAGCCACGCATCGGCGCGGGGGTCGCCCGGCGGCTGCGCTGTGCGCACGAACACCAGGTGCTCGAAGCCGATCTCGGCGACGGCCTGTTCGTCCAGGTTCGCCAGGCCGTGCCGAAGCGCATGCGGCAGCCCGGCGGGCGAGTGCGGCATCACCACCACCAGGTGCCGCACGCCCTGGCAGCGTAGCCAGCGCGCGAGCACCGGCAGGGCTTGCGGCTCGGCGCGCAGGTAGGCGTCTTCGCGGCCATTGGCGTGGCGCGCGCGGTCGAACACCACCACGGCGCTGCGGGCCGTGGCGGGCGATGCGAGCGCGCGGTCCTCGAAGTCCGGTGCGGGCAGCGGCTCCAGCCCGCGCACCGTGCCTTTGAAGGCCTGCGCCACCAGCACCCGCAGCGGCGCCAGCCGACCGGTTCCGAGCATTTTTTCGAGCACCGCCGAGCCCAGCGCCCCACCACCGCCGATCAGCAGCGTGCCCGGCCCGCCGCGCAGCTTGCGTGGCGCGTTGCCGGGCGGGCCGCGCAAGGTGCTGTTGACCATGTCCATGCGGGCACTGTACCGAGCCGCTCAGTGGCCAGGCCGAGACTGATGTGCAGGTACCGTCGGCCTGCGGCCGGCAGTGTCAGCGCGGACTGTCGAACAGCTCGCCCGGCACGGTCGGCGGCGGGCCGGCCACGGTCAGAAAGTCCGACATGCTGACCTCGCGGACCTCCAGCTTGTGATCGACGAAGAACGACGACAGCGCGTTCGGCTTGCACACGACCGGCAGCGCTTCCTCGCGCCCGACGATCGCCACGTCGAGCCGTGCTTGCAGCAGCGCCAACCCTTCGAGCAAAGGCTCTTGCGCCAGCCCTTGCAGTTGCGCCGCCGCACGGCGCAGCGCCGGCAGCGGGATTTCGTCGAAGGCGCGCAGCCCGCGCCGCTCCAGCCCCTGCTCCAGCAGCGCCAGAAAGGGCAGGCCCTTGCGCGAGTTGCTGTAGCGGTCCAGTTCGGCCTTCAGGTCGTGCCGCATCAGGCGGGCTTGTGCATCGGCCGAGGTGATCGCCGCAGCCGAGGCGCCGCCCAGTTCGCCCTCGAGCATCACGCTGAGCCGCCCCTGGCTGCGCTCCACGCGCAACGGCTTGCCGAAGCTGCCGCGCGCGTTGCGGATGAGCGCACGCAGGGCCGCGCTGCCCGGGTCGGGCGACTCGCTGGGCTCGGCAGGAGGCTTGGACGTCATGGCGGGCGTTCTCCGAGGTTCCGGGTTGCTCGGGTTATCGGCAGCCGGTCGGCAAACTGAAGGCCGGGCAGAAAGCCTTGGCGACGGGCCCTGCGACGCCACCGTTGCATTGAATGGACGGCCGTCAATCCCCAGCTTGCAGAGCGGGTACCATCGCGCCCGCATCCATCAGACAGGAGACCTCCATGCTTCTCGCCCTTTCCACCTCCACCCGCCGCTCCTGGGCGGCAGCACTCGCCGTGGTGGCCTCACTCGGCCTGGGCGGCTGCGGCTACAACGACTTCCAGCGCCTGGACGAATCGGTCAAGGGCGCCTGGGCCGAGGTGCTGAACCAGTACCAGCGCCGCGCCGACCTCATCCCCAACATCGTCGCCACCGTCAAGGGCGAGGCCAACTTCGAGCAGGAGACGCTCACCAAGGTGATCGAGGCGCGCTCCAAGGCGACCAGCATCCAGGCCACGCCGGAGCTCATCAACGACCCGGCGGCGTTCCAGAAATTCCAGGCCGCGCAGGGCGAACTGACCGGTGCTTTGAGCCGCCTGATGGTGGTGGCCGAGCAGTACCCGAACCTGAAGGCCAACGCCGGCTTCCAGGACTTGCGCACGCAGCTCGAAGGCACCGAGAACCGCGTGACCGTTGCGCGCAACCGCTATATCAAGGAAGTGGCCGCCTACAACGTGCTGGCGCGCAGCTTCCCGACCAACCTGACGGCGATGATGTTCAGCTACGCGGTGAAGCCCAGCTTCACGGTGCAGAACGAGGCGCAAATTTCGGCGCCGCCGGCCGTCAACTTCGAGAAGCCGGCGCCCAAGTGAGCCGGCGGGCCTGAAAGCCGCCGCCTCGTCACTGCCTGCACCATGCTGCGTCGACTGTTGACGGCCTTCATGGCCAGCCTTGTGCTGGCTACGGGGCTCGGCATGGGGCCGGCGAGCGGGCCGGCGCACGCGCAAGACGTGCTGCCGGTGCCACCGCTGTCGGGCCGGGTGATCGACCAGACCGGCACGCTGACCCCCGCCCAGAGCCAGGCGCTCACCACCAAGCTGGCGGCGCTGGAGTCGCAGCGCGGCTCGCAAGTGGTGCTGCTGCTGGTGCCCACGACGGCGCCGGAAGACATCGCCTCGTATGCCCAGCGCGTGGCCGATGCGTGGAAGATCGGCCGGCGCGACGTGGGCGATGGCGTGGTCGTGGTCGTCGCCAAGAACGACCGCAAGGTGCGCATCGAGGTGTCCAAGACGCTCGAAGGCGCGATCCCCGACCTGGCGGCCAAACGCATCATCACCGAGCAGATCACCCCGGCGTTCCGGGCCGGCGACTTTGCCGGCGGGCTGAACGCCGCGGTCGATGCGCTGGGCGTGCGCATTGCTGGCGAGGGCCTGCCGGTGCCGGCGCCCGGCGGGCCGGGGCAGGAGATGCTGGAGGGCGTCGGGCTGGAAGGGCTGATGATCTTCCTGTTCGTCGTGGTGCCGATCCTCGGTGCCGTGCTCACCGGCATGTTCGGGCGCAAGTTCGGCTCGCTGCTCACGGGTGGTGCGGTCGGCGGCGTCGGCTGGTGGCTCACCGCCAGCGTGCTGATCGCCGCGGGCGCGGGGCTGGCGGCGATCTTCCTCGTCGGCGTGATGGGGCTGGGCGCGAGCCGTGGCGGCACGATCGGCGGGCGAGGCCGAGGCGCGGGTTACAGCGGGCCGGTGATTTGGGGCGGCGGCGGCGGGGGCGGCGGGGGCTGGAGCGGCGGCGGTGGCGGCTGGAGCTCCGGCGGGGGCGGCGACTTCGGCGGCGGCGGCGCGTCGGGCGACTGGTGATCGGCCGAGCATGAATCAACCATGAACAAGCTCCTGCGCATCCTCAAACACCGCTGGCTCGACGAGCGCGACGCCGAGCGCGCGCTCGGGGCCGAAGGCATCCAGCGCCTCGAATCGCGCGTGACCGAAAGCGAGCGCCGCCACATCGGTGAGATTCGCGTCTGCGTCGAATCGGGCCTGCCGCTGAGCTACCTGTGGCGCAATGCCAGCGCGCGCGAGCGGGCGGTGTCGATGTTCGGCAAGCTGCGCGTGTGGGACACCGAGCACAACAGCGGCGTGCTGATCTACCTGTTGCTGGCCGAACACCGCATCGAGATCGTGGCCGACCGTGGGCTGAACCGGCACGTGAGCGCCGAAGAGTGGCAAGTCATCCTCGACACGATGCGGGCCGAGTTCCGTGCCGGGCACTTCGAGGACGGGTTGAACCGGGCGATCGATGCGGTCGACGCGTTGATGCTGAAGTACCTGGCGGCGGCCGACGGCGGCGCCAATCCGAACGAACTGTCGAACCGGCCGGTGCTTCGGTAGGCGGTGCCGCCTCGGCGGCCGTATAGCGGCTTGAGCGGGTGTCAGCCGGTGTTCAGCGAGGAGCCGCTGCGGGCAGCGCAAGCCGCACGCCATAGCGGCTTGCGGGTTGCTCACTGTCGGCGTCGAACACCTGCAGCGCACCGGCTTCGGACACGATCCAGACCTCGACCGCGCCGGCTGCGAGGTAAGCCCGTGTTTTCATCGCCATCTCTTCATCGGTGTTGGACGGCGACCGCACTTCGACGCAGATCTCGGGCGCTTGCGGCAGCGGCGTGCTGTCGCCATGGCGGGCGATGAAGGCGGGTGACGCCCAGGCGACGTCGGGAACGCGCACCCCATCTTGGGTGACGATGGCGCACTCGGTCATTGCTGCGCCGCCCGGGAGTTGAAAGAACGCCTGAGCGATCGCCGCCTGGAGGCGCGCGTGGCGGGTGCTGGCAGGGCTCAACTCGATCGTCCCATACGCGTTGAGTTCGACCTTCCCGGGCAGATCGCGCAACAGTGGGTCGTTGCACAGCTCGGCCCAGCGCACGGCCAGCGCTTCGTGAGAGGTGATTTGTCCCATGTTGAGGTTCCGCGAAATGGCGCTGTCAGTGTAGGCGTGCCGGCCTTGCCGCAGGCGCTCGAACGTGCGCCGCTACTTCGCTGCCGAGCCCTGGTCGAGCACCGCGACCCGTTGCGCGGGCTGCCTCCACGCGCCGGCTCGGATGTCGGCATGCGTCAATCGCCGCACCTCCACATCGGCCAGCCCGGTGAAGCCCAGCTTGCGGGCGGCGGCGCGGCTCAGGTCGATCACGCGGCCGTCCTTGAATGGGCCGCGGTCGTTCACGCGCACCACGATCTGTTTGCCGTTGCGCTTGTTGCGCACCACCGCGTAGCTGGGCAGCGGCATCGTCTTGTGCGCGGCGGTCATCGCGTCCATGTCGTAGACCTCGCCGTTGGCGGTGCGCCGGCCGTGGAACGGCTCGCCGTACCAAGAGGCGATGCCGGCCTCGTGCATCGGCACGTCGCGGTTGTGCGGCTGGTAGTCCTCGCCGCGCACGCGGTAGGGCAGGTTGGGCAGCGTGGTGGAGATACGCTCGACACGCGGCACTGCGTCGGGCGGGTCACCGGCCGATGCCCTGGCGGGGGCCGGCCGCGACGGCACGGGGCTGGCTTGTGGCGCTGCCGCCGCGGCGGCCGGGGGCTCGGCGCGGGCCGGCGTCTGTGGCGCAGGGGCCGGCGTGTCGGCCACGGGCGCATCGACGACCGCCGGCTTGGCGCTGCGGCCGAGGAACGGCAGGCTGCCGCAGCCGACCGCCAGCAAGCAAACGAGGAGTATCAGCGCCCAGCGTGCAGCACGGTGCGTACCGATGAGTGCGTCGAGCGCGTCGTGTGGGTCGTGTGCGCACGGGTACGTGCCAGGGGTCGGGTTGGCGCCCGCCAACAGCGGCGCTGCAGAGAATCGGTGTGTGCTCATGGCCACCGATGTCGGCCCGCCCGCTGCGCGACCTGAGCCCTGCGACGGCAAGGTCGCCCGGTGACGTGACTTGCTGCGCGAAGGTGACGGGCGTGTCGGGCGCTTGAGGCTCCGGCGCCTGGATCGACCGATGCGGCGCGCGCCCAGACCTCGCTTCGCGAACGTTCGAACAGCACGCAAGAGACCGCGATGTTGAGGCGATTGACCGGGTTCGCGGTGCGGATCATTCCCGACCGAGGCTTCGCTTGCGCAAGCCAGCGCTCCCACCCTTGCCCTACTCACCGGACCCGCCATGCCCACCGCACATTCACTCGCACTCACACTCAAGCAGACTGCCGTGCTCGCCGCCACCATGGCGCTCAGCGCTTGCACCTCGACTCCCGTCGAGCCGCTGGGCCCGCCGGCCAAGGAAACCCTGTTCGTCGTCAACGCCGCCAACCGCCTGATCGGCCTGAACGCCGGTCAACCGCAGAAGGTGTTGAGCGACCGCACGCTCGCCGGCCTGGCGCCGCAGGAGCGTGTGCTGGGCATCGACTACCGCGTTGCGCGCGGCCAGTTGTTTGCGCTCGGCAGCACCGGACGCCTCTACCGCATCGACACCGGCACGGCCACGGCCACCGCGGTCGGCGCGCCCGCCGCCGTGGCGCTGCGCGGTACCGAGTTCGGCGTCGACTTCAACCCGACCGTCGACCGCGTGCGCGTGGCAAGCGACGCCGGCCAGAACCTGCGCCTGCACCCCGACACTGGCGCGGTGATCGACGCCAATGCGAACGCAGACGGCGTGCAGATCGACGCCGACCTCGCCTTCGACGCCGCCGACAGGAACGCAGGCAAGCCGGTGGCGCTGGTGTCGGCAGGCTACACCTACAACAAGGACAACGACAAGATCACCACCAACTTCGCGATCGACGCGCGCTGGGGCCTGCTCGTCACGCAGGGCACGCGCGAGGGCGCGCTGCCGGCGGTGTCGCCCAACACCGGGCGGCTGTTCACTGTAGGCGCGCTGAATGCCGGCGCCTTCGAACGCGCGGCGTTCGACATCAGCGACGTGAACAACGCCGCTTACGCTGCGCTCACGCCGGCTGGCGCCAGCGCCTCGGTGCTGTACCGCGTGGACTTGGCGACCGGTGCGGCCACGCGCATTGGCACGATTGGTGGCGGCGCGGTGGTGCAGGGGCTGGCCATCGAGCCCTGACGTCGAGTCCTGACTTCCAGCGCTGACTTCGTGCCCTGAACAGCCTGCGTCAATCGCCCAGCGCAGCCTCCAGGCGGCGCGCCGCGCCCCGGCGCGGGCTGCCCTCGCGCTGGCCTTGCAGACCGGGTTGCACCGAGGCCACAAGCGCGCGTGCGGCATCGCGCTGGCCGCTGATCGTGTCCGCTTTTCCGGCTGCACCACGTATTGGTGTTAGAGGCCGCATGGGTGCGGCCCGGGAGACACGAGATGGCCTCACACATTCGCCAGGTTTCGCTCCGCGTCTGGATGCGTCCGGCCCTGGCCGTGATCGCGATACCCACGGCCGCTTTGTGCCTGATGGCTGCGTGCGGAGGCGCCGACACCGAGCCGCTCGTCCGCAGCGAGTTCGGCACGATCGCGGCCCCGCCGTCGGCGGAGCGCGACCGGCGCGACGCGGCGCTGGCGTGGGCGAGCGACCCGGCGAGCCGCGTCGTGGTGCTCGACATCGATCCGCCGGGTTCAGCGCAGAGTGCAGTGGAGCGGGCTGCGCAAGAACGAGGGGCGCCTGGTGAGGGTGAGCGCGTGGTGTACCTCGTGCGAGCGGCCCGGTATGTCGACGCCGAGTCGGCTGTGGCCCAGCTCGAAGCGCACGGCTTCGAGTGGGTGGCGCCGGTCTGGCAGCCGCCGTGGCAGTCGCTCAGGACGCCCGAGCCGCGGCTCGGGCGCTAGCCGAAACTTCGATCACCGACCCGCCCGCTCCACCAGGTGCTCGACCATGCGCCGCGCGGCCGGCTGCAGCGCGTCGAAATCCTGGAAGCACACCACGAAGCTGCGCTGCGCCCAGGCGTCGGTCAGCGGCACGAGCTTGACGCCGAGCAGCTGGGCGTACGGCCCGCCAACCTCGACCGGGATCACGCTGATGGCCAGGTTGGCCGCGACGACGCGGAAGGCGGCGTCGAAGTTGGAGACGATGACGCGGTAGGTCACGCTGCGCCCGACGCGTGCGGCCGCGCGCTGCAGCATGCCGTGCATCGCCGACGACGGCTGCAGGCCCACGTGCTCGTGGTCCAGCGTCTGCTCGAAGCGCAGCGACTTGCGCCCGGCCAGCGGGTGCTCGGGGTGCACTGCCAGCGCCAGCCGGTCGCGCCGGTACGGCCGATGCTGCAGGCCGTGCAGGTCGGCGCTGTCCCAGCACACGCCCACCGAGGCCATGCCCTCGCGCACCTGGCGCACCAGGTCGCGCGAGAAGCGCTCTTCCACGTCGACCTTGATATTTCGGTTGAGCGGCTCGCGCATGAAGGAGGCGATGTCGTCGAGCAGCGACTCGGCAATCGCCGACGCGGTGGCGATCAGTCGCACGTGGCCCTTCACGCCGCTGCCGAAGCCGGCCGCATCGGCAGCCAGCCGGTCGAGCGTGAACAGTACGCTGCGTGCGTGCTCCAGCACCGCCACGCCGGCCGGCGTGGGCTGCACGCCGCGGCGCGAGCGCATCAACAGCGGCGTGCCCAGGTCGGCCTCCAACTGCGCGATGCGTTTGCTGATGGCCGACGGCTCGATGTGCTCCTGCTGCGCCGCGCGCGCCATGTTCTGGTGGTCGCACACGGCCACGAGCAGGCGCAGGGTTTTGAGGTCGAGGTCGCGCATGGTTGGGCTTTGCCGATAGAGAGTTTCCAATACGGAAGGTCAGCCGTTCCAATCTACCACTGGATAGTTCTGGCGGAATGTCTAAAGTTGCGCTGCCCACCCGCCAGCCCCAAGCTTCAATTGAGCCTTCCATGCCAAGCCGCCCGACCCCTGTGATCGTCCGCGAAGTCGGCTTGCGCGACGGCCTGCAGAGCATCGCCAAGGTGCTGCCCACCGAGCGAAAGATCGAGTGGATTGCCGACGCCCACGCCGCCGGCCAGCGCGAAATCGAGGTCGGCTCGTTCGTGCCGGCGCGGCTGCTGCCGCAACTGGCCGACACGGCCGAGCTGGTGGCCTTTGCAAAGACCTTGCCCGGCCTGAGCGTCTCGGTGCTGGTACCCAACCTGACCGGCGCGCTGCGCGCGATCGACGCGCAGGCCGATTTGATGCTGGTGCCGCTGTCGGCCAGCCATGCGCACAGCCTGGCCAATTTGCGCAAGACGCCCGATGAGGTGGTGGCCGAGGTGGCGCGCATCCGCGCTGCGCGCGACGCGGCGGGTTCGAAGACGCTGATCGAAAGCGGCATCGGCACCGCGTTCGGCTGCACGCTGCAGGGCGAGGTGGCGCCGGCCGAGGTACTGCGCTGCATGCAGGCGCTGCTTGACGCCGGTGCGGATCGCGTGAGCATTGCCGACACCGTGGGCTACGCGGGCCCGTCGGCAGTGCGCGATCTGTTCGAGCAAGCGCGCGCGATTGCCGGCGATCGCTTCTGGTGCGGCCACTTTCACGACACGCGCGGGCTGGCGCTTGCCAACGTTTGCGCTGCCCTGGAAACCGGCGTGGCGCGCTTCGACGCCTCGCTCGCCGGCATCGGCGGCTGCCCGCATGCGCCGGGCGCGAGCGGCAACGCGACCAGCGAAGACCTGGCCTTCCTGCTGGCCGGCATGGGCTGCTCGACCGGCATCGACGTTGCGCGCCTGCTCGTGCTGCGCACCAAGGTCGCCGGCTGGCTGGCCGGCGAAACGCTGCACGGCGCGCTGTGGCGCGCCGGGTTGCCGAAGACCTTCAACCCCTCGACCACGGCGGCCACTGCGGCCTGAACGACATGAACCTGGCTGAGCCGAACTCGTTGCCGTTGGCAGGTGAAGGCAGCGGGGCCCGCCTGCCCCTGTCGGGCATCCGTGTCATCGAATTCACCCACATGGTCATGGGCCCGACCTGCGGAATGATCCTGGCCGACTTGGGCGCCGAGGTCATCAAGATCGAGCCACCCGGCGGCGACAAGACGCGCACGCTGCCAGGGCTGGGCATCGGCTTTTTCCGATCGTTCAACCGCAACAAGAAGAGCGTCGTGCTCGACATCCACACGCCCGAGGGCCACGCGACGGCGTTGGAGTTGATAGGCCAGTGCGACGTGATGCTCGAGAACTTCCGCCCCGGCATGATGAGCGCGTTGGGGCTCGACCACGCGACGCTGAGCGCGCTGTACCCGCGCCTGATCTACGTCTCGCACAAAGGCTTTCTGGCCGGCCCGTATGAAAAGCGCCTCGCGCTCGACGAGGTGGTGCAGATGATGGGCGGCCTGTCGTACATGACCGGCCCGAAAGGCCGGCCGTTGCGCGCCGGCACGTCGGTGAACGACATCATGGGCGGCATGTTCGGCGCCATTGGCGTGCTGGCCGCGCTGCGCGAGCGCGACCAGCCGCAGAGCGGCACCGGCCGCGGGCAAGAGGTGCAGAGCGCGCTGTTCGAGAACTGCGTGTTCCTGTCGGCCCAGCACATGCAGCAGTATTCGATGACCGGCGAGCCGCCGCCGCCGATGCCCTCGCGCGTGTCGGCCTGGAGCGTGTACGACGTGTTCACGCTCGCCGACGAGCAGCAACTGTTCATCGGCGCGGTGAGCGACAAGCAGTTCCTGAGCCTGTGCAAGGTGATCGACGCACCGCACCTGGCCGACGACCCGGCCTTCGCGGACAACGCCAAGCGCGTGGCCGTGCGGCCCGAGTTGCTGAGGCGGCTTGGCGAGATCCTGCGGCACCACCGCATCGACGAACTCTCGGTGAAGCTCGAAGCCGCCGGCATCCCGTACGCGCCCATCGTGCGGCCCGAACAACTGATCGACGATCCGCACCTGCGCGCCAGCGGCGGTGTGGTGCCGATGCAGACCGACAACGGCGGCACGACCGACGTGGTGCTGCTGCCGCTCACATTGGGCGGGCGCCGCCCCGGCGTGCGCCAGCCGCTGGCGCGTGTGGGCGAACACACGGTCGAGGTGCTGTCGCGGCTGACCGGCACCGGCGCTGCCATCGAAAAACGCGCGGCGAGCGTTGAGTCGATTCCCAAGAAGTAGCAAGGAGACACGATGAACCTGACGTTGAAACTCACCGCCGCGCAACGCGGCCTGCGCGTCGCCGCGGCGACACTTCCCGCACTGGCACTGGCACTGGCACTGGCACTGGCCACAGCTGCCGCGACTCTTGCGCCTGCGCCAGCACGGGCCTCCGACAAGCCGCCGCTGCGCGTGATCCTGCCGGCGCGGGCTCGGGCGTGGACACGATCGTGCGCGCCGCCGGCCCGTCGCTGAGCAAGGTGCTCGGCGGCCAGGCGGTCGTGATCGAGAACCTGCCCGGCGCCGGCGGCACCACCGGCACGCTGGCGCTGGTCAAGGCGCCGACCGACGGCTTCACCATCGGTGTGGTGTCGAACAACCACGCCGTCAACCCGAGCGTGTTCAAGAAGATGCCGTTCGACGCGCTGGCCGACATCACGCCGATCAGCGTGGTGGGCGCCACGCCGTTCATCCTGGTCGTCAACCCGAAGAGCGTGCCAGCCAAGACGGCGAAAGAGTTGCAGGCCTTCCTGAAGGCCAAGCCGGGTGGCTACAACTACGCGTCGTCGGGCAACGGCACCATCATTCACCTGGCCGGCGAGATGTTCATCGACGCCGCGGAAGTCGACGTGAAGCACATCCCGTACAAAGGCACCGGCCCGATGGTGGCCGACCTGATCGGTGGCCAGGTGGAGCTCGGCGTGGTCGCGCTGCCGGCGATCCAGGGCCACCTGAAGAGCGGCGCGCTGCGCGCCATTGGCGTGATGGGCAAGCAGCGCGTGCCCTCGCTGCCCGACCTGCCGACGATCGCCGAGCAGGGCTTTGCCGACGTGGACATCGGCGGCTGGTTCGCCGTGATCGCGCCGGCCAAGTTGCCGGCGGCGGAGGTCAAGCGGCTGCACGAGGCGGTCGTCGCTGCGTTTGCGACGCCCGAGGTCAAAGAGGCGATGGCCCGGCAAGAGAACCTCATCAATCCGATGTCGCCGGAAGCGTCGGCACAGTTCTTTCGCAGCGAGCAGGAGCGGTATACGCGCTTGGTGAAGAAGGCGAACATCGCGCTGGAGTAGCCGACGCGCGACCCGCGCGGTACACGCCGCCTCGCGGGCGGCTGCTCGCGGCGGGTGCGAGCTTCGCACGTGCAACGCCATGCGGCACATCCGAGCTTCGCGCGAGGGAGAATCTGGGCATCGCCCTCGGCCGGAGCCGCTGTGCCTGAATCGTCCGCCTTCGATGTCATCGTGCTGGGTGCCGGCATGGCTGGGGCCTCGCTGGCTGCCGAGCTGGCGCCGCACCGCAGCGTCTTGCTGCTCGAAGTGGAAGACCAGCCCGGCCGCCACGCCACCGGCCGGTCGGCGGCGATGTTCTTCGAGAGCTACGGCAACGCCACCGTGCGTGCGCTCACGCGGGCGAGCCGCGCCTTACTCGAGCACCCGCCGGCCGGCTTTGCCGATGGGCCGCTGATGAGCCCGCGCGCCGCCTTGTTTGTTGCCGACGCCGAAGGCCTGCCGCGGCTGGACGCGATGCTCGCCGCGCCGGAGGCCGCGGCCAGCCTGCGGCGGCTCGACACAGCGCAGGCGCTCGACCGCGTTCCCATCCTTCGGCCCGAGTGGCTGGCCGGCGCGGCGCTCGACGACAGCGGTTGCGACATGGACGTGGCCGCGATCCACCAGGGTTTTCTGCGCACAGCGCGGCGTGGCGGCGCGCAGACCGTGCTCGGCGGGGGCGAGACGGCGATCACGCGCGCGTCGGGCCAGTGGCACGTGGCCTCGCGTGCCGGCAGGTTCAGCGCGCCGGTGCTCGTCAACGCCACCGGCGCCTGGGCCGACGCGGTGGCGCGCCAGGCCGGCGTGGCAACGGTCGGTCTGCAGCCGATGCGGCGCACCGCGCTGACGCTGCCCGCGCCGCTGGGCTGCGACGCGCACAGCCTGCGCGACTGGCCGCTCACCATCGACATCGACTAGACCGTCTACTTCAAACCCGACGCCGGCCAGTTGCTGCTGTCGCCCGCCAACGAAGACCCGATGGCGCCGTGCGATGTGGTGCCTGAAGAACTCGACGTGGCGATCGCCGTCGATCGATTCGAGACGCTGACGACCGTGAAGGTCGCGCGCATCAGCCACCGCTGGGCCGGCCTGCGCAGCTTCGTGGCCGACCGCTCGCCCGTCGCCGGGTTCGATCCGAGTGCGGAGGGCTTCTTCTGGCTCGCTGGCCAGGGCGGCTACGGCATCCAGATGGCGCCGGCGCTGGCGCGCGCGGCGGCGGCGCTGTTGCTGGGCCGGCCGCTTCCGGACGACATCGCCGCGCTGGGCGTGACTGCCGAGGCGCTCTCGCCGGTACGCTCCGCGCTGCGTTCGCAAGTCGTCGCCCCCAACCGCTCGCCCTGAGCTTGTCGAAGGGCTTGTCGAAGGGCTTCGACAAGCTCAGCCTGAACGAAAAGCCGAGGCTCAGCGGTAGAACGCCTCCACCTTGCCCTTGAGCTTGATCATCAGCGGGTGGCCCCGGCGGTCCACGGCCTTGCCGGCGGGCACCTTGATCCAGCCTTCGCTGATGCAGTACTCCTCCACGTCGAAGCGTTCCTTGCCGTTGAAGTGGATGCCCACGCCCAGCTCGAACAGCGCGGCCACGTGGTGCGGGCTGCGCGCGTCGGTGGACAGGCGGTCGGGCAGGGCGGGGCGCTCGGCGTTCGCGGCCGTCGTGGGTGTCGGCGTGGGCGTGGGCGTGGACGTGGTGTCGTTCATGGTGATGTTCATTCGTTCGATTCAAGCGGCCTGTTTGCGGATTGCCCCACGTGCGGGCTCAGGGTCGGCCTGTGCTGCCCGCGACATTGTGCTCGGCACTCACCATCTGATACACGCACCGGCTTGACACCCCGTAAATTTGGGACCATCGTCCCATTTATGGACTTCGACGCGCGGCCGCACCAGGCCATCAACAAGGCGCTTGAGCGCCTGCTGCGCCCGCTGTTTCGCCTGCTGCTGCGCAACGGCATCTCGTATGTTGCGTTCGAGGAATTGACGCGCCGCACCTTTGTCGACGTGTCGATCCGCGACTTCGGCATCCCGGGGCGCAAGCCGTCGATCTCGCGCGCGTCGGTGCTGTCGGGCCTCAGCCGCAAGGAAATCCTGCGCCTGCTGTCGGACCCGCCGCCCGAGCCTTCGGCAGACGGCGATTCGCACAACCGCGCCGCCCGGGTGCTGACCGGCTGGGTGCGTGACGCCGACTTCCTCGGCGAGGGCGGCGTGCCTCGGCCACTCGACCCCGAAGGCGATGTGAGCTTTGCCGCGCTGGTCAAGCGCTACAGCGGCGACATGCCGGCCCGGGCCGTGCTGGACGAACTGATGCGCGTCGGCGCCGTGCAGCGCCAGCCCGACGGCCGGCTCGAAATGGTCGAGCGGGCCTACGTACCGCGCGAAAGCACGGTCGAGAAGCTGCGCATCCTCGGCGCCGACGTGGCCGACCTGATCGAGACCATCGACCACAACGTGCAGCACGGCGCCGCCGACCCGCGCTTTCAGCGCAAGGTGCTGTACGAGAGCATCCCGGCCGATGCCCTGCCGGCGTTTCGCAAGCTCAGCGCCGCGCAGTCGCAGGCGCTGCTCGAAAAGCTCGACCGCTGGCTGGCCGCGCACGACACGGACCCACCGGCCAACGAATCCAACCCGTCTGTCCAGCCCGACCAACCTCGGGCGCGCGTCGGGCTGGGCATCTACTACTTCGAACAATGGATCAGCTGACGCGGTCCGCGAAAGGTCACCCATGAACTTCCTGCCCAAAGCTGCATTGCTTGCTGCGGCACTGTCTGCCTGGATCGCCGGCTGCGGCGGCGGCATCGAGGGGACCGGCGCTGCCCCGGGGCCGACCGACGGCACGATGCGCCTGTCGATCACCGACGCGCCGGCGTGCGGCTACGACGCGGTGAACCTGACGATCGAGAAGGTCCGCGTGAACCAATCCGCCGGTGCGGCCGACGCCGACGCGGGCTGGTACGAAGTGGTGTTGCCGGCCCCGAAGCGCGTGGACCTGCTGACCCTGACCAACGGCGTGCTCGAAGAACTCGGCCAGACGGCGCTGCCCGCTGGCAAGTACACGCAGATGCGGCTGATCCTGGCGGCCAACGGTGGTGCCACGCCGCTGGCCAATTCGGTCAAGCCCATCGGCGGCGTCGAGACCGCGCTGACCACGCCGAGCGCGCAGCAAAGCGGCCTCAAGCTGAACGTCGATCTCGACGTCGCGCCCGACCAGATCGCCGACTTCGTGATCGACTTCGACGCCTGCAAGTCGGTCGTCAAGCGCGGCAACTCGGGCCAGTACAACCTGAAGCCGGTGGTCGCGGTGATCCCGGTCGTGTCGGCAGCCGGCCTGCGCGTGGTGGGCTTCGTCGATCCGTTGCTTGCCAACAGCGCCACCACCGTGTCGGTGCAGCAGGGCGGCGTGCCGGTCAAGGCCACCGTGCCCGAGCCGACCGGCCGCTTCGTGCTGTACCCGGTACCGGCCGGCGCGTACGACCTGGTCGTCACGGCGGCGGGCCGTGTGACAGCCGTGATGACCGGCGTGCCGGTGACGACCACCGCCTTCACGAACATCAACAGCGCCGCGCTGCCGATCACGCTGCCGGCGGCGGCGCCGTTGCGGGCGGTGGCGGGCACGGTGACGCCGGCCACCGCGACCGTGCGGGCGCTGCAGGTGCTCTCCGGCGGGCCGACGGTCGAGGTGGCCTGGGGGGCCGTCGACGCAGACACGTCGGCCTTCGCGTTCAACCTGCCTGTTCAGGCGCCGCTCAAGGCGGCCTACGTGGCCAACCCGGTCGCGTTGAACTTCGCGGCCGACGCGGCTGCCGCCGGCAAGTACACACTCCAGGCCACGTCGAACGGCGCCAGCAAGTCGCTCGCCATCGACACCACGGCCGTCGTGCCGCCGGTCGTGTTCACTTTCCCTTGACCAGGAGTCGCCGAATGAGAACCGCACTGACCCTTGCCTTCGCCGCTGCCGCGGTCGGGCCCAGCCTCGCGCAGCCGAGCGTGGGCGTCTCCATCGGCATCAACAAGCCGGGTGTCTATGGGCGCATCGACATCGGCAACGTGCCGCCGCCGCCAGTGATCCTGCCGCAGCCGGTGATCATCCGGCCGCAGCCGGTGATCGTGTACCAGGAGCCCGCCTACCTGTACGTGCCACCTGGGCACCAGAAGAAATGGTCGAAGCATTGCAGCCGCTACCGCGCCTGCGGGCAGCCGGTCTACTTTGTTCAGGAGACGTGGGTGCGCGAGCGCTACGAGGAGCACCACCACCGCGGCAAAGGCAAACACAAGGACAAACACAAGGACAACGGCAAGCACGGCAAGGATTGATGCCGGCGGCGAGCCTTCGACCGACGGGCGCAGGCCCTTCGACCTGCCCAGCGTGATCGGGCGCTTCGACAGGCCCAGCGCGAACGGTGCTGCTCGACGGTTGCCCGTCAGGCGTGCGACTTGAGCGGCACGGCCGCATCGCACGCCAGCGCTGGTTCGGGGCTCTTGCCTGTCTCCAGCAGCTTGCGTGCGGCCAGGTGATCTGCCGGCGCGTTGACGCTCTCGGCGCACACCAGCCGATCGCCCACATAGTGCAGGATCGAGAAGCTGGTCGGATTGGTGCCCGGCCGGCGATGCCGCGTGCCATCGGCTGGCATCAAGCCGGCCATCTGCAACCGCAGCGCGCCCTGCTCGGACCAGAACCAAGGCAGCGCGGCGTAGGGCTCCTCGCGCCCCAGCAACGTGGCCGCGGCAGTGCGTGCCTGGTCGTTGGCGTTCTGAACCGACTCCAGGCGCAGGCGCCGGCCGGCGTTGTCGGCCAGCGTGGCGGCATGGCCTTCAGGGAAGCGGGTGCAGTCGCCCACCGCCAGGATGTGCGGGTCGGAGGTGCGCATGCACGCATCGACGACGACACCGTTTTCGCACGCCAGCCCGGCGTCGCTGGCCAGCGTCTGCTCGGGTACTGCGCCAATGCCCAGCACCATCAACCCGACCGTCTGCCGCTGGCCGTCGACGTGCAAGGCAACCAGGTGCTGGCCCTCGATTTCGAAGCCGCCCACCGCCACGCCCAGCCGCACGTCGATGCCGCTGGTCAGGTGCGTCTGCAGCACGTGCTCCGAGAGTTCGGGTGACACCGACCGCATCAACAGGCGCGGCGCCGACTCGAGCACTGTCACCTCCTTGCCCAGCGCTCGCGCGGTGGCCGCGATCTCCAGCCCGATGAAGCCGCCGCCGAGCACCGTGAGTTGCGGTGCGGCGTCGAACAAGGTGCGCAGGCGCAGGGCGTCGGCGGCACTGCGCAGCACGGCGACGTTGTCGAGTTCGCCTTGCGGGCCGCCCGGACCGTTCGGGCCGTGCGCAAGATCCGGCAGCCGGCGCGCGCGTGCGCCGGTGGCCAGCACGAGCCATTCGTAGCCGAGCACCGCGCCCGATCGCAGCCGCAGCGTGCGGCCGGCGCGATCGATCGCCACGGCGGCGTCGGCGCGGTGCACCGCGATACCGGCATCGGCAAACCATGCCTGGGCACGGAACGATTGCAACGCCTCGGCCGGGTTCTTCAAGAAGGCCTTGGACAGCGGAGGGCGCTGGTAGGGCAGCTCGGCCTCCTCGCACACCAGGTGCACGCGCCCGCCCTGGCCGGCGGTGGCTAGCGCGCCGCACAACTGTGCGGCAGCATGGCCGCCGCCGACGATCACGATCTTGCCGGAGGGTGTTTCGTTCATCGGTGTGGTGGGGCGGGGGGTGTGGTTCGTCGTCAGGTGCGCAGCGCCATCGTGCGCGAGCGAGATTGTGCGCGAGACGTTGCGCTCGGGCAGATTCCCGCCAGCGGTGGGAGGCGCGACAACCCAAGCGCGAAAACCCGCTTGGCACGCTGGCCCGCCAGGCGTAACGTGCCGCGCCAAGACCCCAGCTCGAAAGCCACCCATGCCCACAGCCGGTGAAGCTCCTCCTCGATCGCACCATGAAGGCCCGCCGCTGGACGCAGCCGTGCCGCGCGTCGCCCTGCCGCGCTTCATCCGCGAGCGCGCGCGCCGCCACCCGCACGCGGTGGCGCTGGTCGAGGCCGCCAGCGGCCGCGAGCTGACCTACGGTGCGCTCGACCAGCAGATCGGCCGCTGCGCCGCAGGCCTCGTGTCGATCGGCTTCAAGCCCGGCGACGTGCTGCTGATGTTCGCGCCCAACTCGCCGGAATGGCCCATCGCCGCGCTCGGTGCACTGGCCGCCGGGGGTGTGGTGAGCGGCGCCAACCCGATGTACGCCGCAGACGACCTGGCGCACCAGATGCGCGATGCCGGGGCGCGCTTCGTGTTCACCGTGCCGCCGTTGCTCGGGACCGTGCGCGATGCAGCGGCCAGGGCCCGCGGCGCCACGCTCATCGTGCTGGGCGACGTGCAAGGAGAAACCGAAGGCGCCGTGAGCTTTGCGGCGCTGCTCGCCTGCACCGACGCCGAACCTGCGCTTGCCGACGACCCCGACGCGCGTGCCGCCTTGCCCTATTCGTCGGGCACCACCGGCCTGGCCAAGGGCGTGGTGCTGACGCATGCCACGATCGTCGCCAACATCTGCCAGTACAACCAGGCGTCGGACGTGCATGCGGGCATGGTCACGCTGGCCTTCCTGCCGATGTTCCACATTTTCGGCTTCACGGTGGTCACGCTGTGCGGGCTGGCCGCGGGCAGCAGGATCATCACCGTGCCGCGCTTCGAGCCCGAGCCGTTCCTGAAGGCGATCGCCACGCACCGCGTGACGCGCCTGGGCGTGGTGCCGCCGGTGATGCAGTTCCTGGCGCTGCACCCGCTGATCGATGCGTTCGACTTGTCCAGCATCGAGATCGTCGGCTGCGGCGCCGCGCCGCTGGGCGCAGCGCTTGAGAAGCGCGTGGCCGAACGCCTGAACTGCAAGGTGATGCAAGGCTTTGGCATGACCGAGTCGTCGGGTTGCGTGGCCGTGACCCACCCCGACCGCATCCGTGCCGGCACCAGCGGCCAGTTGTTGCCCGGCACGCAGGCGCGGCTGGTCGACCCGGCCACGGGCCTTGATGTCGCCCCCGGCGCCCCCGGCGAGCTGTGGTTTCGCGGCCCGCAGGCCTTCAAGGGCTATCTGAATCAGCCGCAGGCCACCGCCGCGACGATCACGCCCGACGGCTGGGTGCGCACCGGCGACATCGGCACGATCGACGCTGACGGCTACCTGACGATCACCGACCGCCTGAAGGAGCTGATCAAGGTGAAGGGCTTCCAGGTGGCGCCGGCCGAGCTGGAGGCGCTGCTGTTCACGCACCCGCAGGTGGCCGACGCCGCGGTGATCGGCCGTGCCGACGACCGCGCCGGCGAGCTGCCCGTGGCCTACGTGGTGGCGCGCGGCGGGTTGGACGCCGAGGCGCTGAAGGCCTGGGTCGCCGAGCGCGTGGTGGCCTACAAGCAGCTCGGCGACGTGGTGCTGTGCGAGGCCATCCCGAAGACCGCCGCCGGCAAGATCCTGCGCCGTGTGCTGCGGCAGCAAGACGCCGACCGGGCAGGCGGGTGAGCGCTTCGAGCTGGCCTTGCAGCGTGTGCCGACGCTGGGGGATTGAACCCGGCCGCAGAACCTTGCCAAGGACGACGCGCCCATGACTGACGCCGCGCGCCTCGCCGATCTCGTCGAGCTCACCACGCCGCGCCTGCGCCTGCGCCAGTGGCGCGACGCCGACCGCGCGCCGTTCGCTGCGCTGAACGCAGACCCGCGCGTGATGCGGTACTTCCCCAGCGTTACCGCGCGCGAGGCGAGCGACCGCAGCGTCGATGCGTGGCATGCCGAGATCGCCGAACGGGGCTGGAGCAACTGGGCGGTTGAGTTGGTGCGCAGCGGCGAGTTCATCGGCTTCGTCGGCCTGACGGTGCCGCGGCGCGCCGAGTTGCCGTGCATGCCCTGCGTCGAAATCGGCTGGCGCCTCGCGCACGTGCATTGGGGCTGCGGCTACGCCACCGAGGCCGCGCATGCCGCGCTGCGCGTCGGCTTCGAGCGGCTGCAACTGGCCGAGATCGTGTCGTTCACCAGCCTCGTCAACACACCCTCGCGGGCGGTGATGGAGCGCATCGGCATGGTCGATTCGGGCGAAGACTTCGATCACCCTGCTGTGCCCGAGGGCAGCGCGCTGCGGCGCCACTGCCTGTACCGAATCACGCCGGCCCGGTGGCGCGGGGCGGTGGGCGTGGACTATGCTGGCGGCTCGACCGCATCAACCCAGGAGCATTGACCCATGGCCGCTTATCTGTTTGCCAACGTCGAAGTCACCGACCCCGTGGTCTACGAAGACTATCGCCGCCAGGTGCCGGCGACGATCGCGGCCTACGGTGGCCGCTACCTCGTGCGCGGCGGCGCGGTCGAGGTGCTCGAAGGCGGCGGCACCGCCAGCCGCGTGGTGATCCTCGAGTTTCCCGACATGGCTCGGCTCAAGGCCTTCTACCGCAGCCCAGAGTACGCGCCGCTGCTCGCGCTGCGCACGCGCTCGACGCGCTCGACGGTGGCGGCGATCGAGGGGATCTGACCCACGACCGCCCGCGCGGTAGCGGCTGACGGGCGCCGGATCGGCGTCAGGCCTTTCCGCCGCTCGATGCAGCCGCAGCCGCAGCCGCCCTACGCAGCGCCGTCACCGACTGGCCGCTCACCCCCCAGTTGTCCGTCTCCACCTCGTCGATGACGACGAAGGTCGTGGCCGGGTTCTTGTTGAGCACGCGCACGAGAAGCTCGGTGGCGCCGCGGATCAGCTCGGCCTTTTGCTCTGGCGTTGCGCCTTCGCGGGTGATGCGGATGTTGATGAAGGGCATGGCGGTTCCTTTCGTCGGATTGAGAGTGGATGTAAGCGAATGGCGTCGATGTCTCGCTCGGTCAATCGTCAGTGCGTAGCAGCTTCATGAGCTCTTCGGTACGCCACGGAATGTCGGCCCGGCCGCGGGCGGCATCGAAACGGTCCTCAACGGAGCCACGCGTTCCGTGCATCGGTCTTTGTGCGCGCAGCAGCAGCTCGCCGCTCGCATTCATTGAAAACTCCAAGCGAGCGCCCGGCATCAGTTTCAGCGCTTCACGAATGCGTTTCGGGATCGTGACCTGGCCCCTGCTGGACAAGGTGCTTGGCATGTGTTGCTCAGAAGATGCGGCGTCAGACGTCAGTTATACATAGAAAAAGGCCCTCGACACTTACGCATCGAGGGCCCCGGTGGGCATCAGGTCAAGCTCACCTCAAGTTCAACGCACCTTGCCTTCCTTCCAGGCGCCCAGCAACTTGTCGTAGTTGATGGTCTCGCCCTTGGGCTTCTCGTTGGCCAGCTTCTTCCATGGCGCGCCCTTGTCGCTCAGGTACTTGTTCGGGTCGCCTTTCGGGTTCAGCTTGGGCGGGCAGTTGGCCATGCCGGCACGCTCCAGCCGGGCCATCACGTCGTCCATCTCGTTGGCCAGGTTGTCCATCGCGGCTTGCGGGGTCTTCTCACCCGTCACGGCCACGGCGACGTTCTTCCACCAGAGCTGCGCGAGCTTCGGGTAGTCGGGCACGTTGCCGCCGGTCGGCGTCCAGGCCACGCGGGCCGGGCTGCGGTAGAACTCGACCAGGCCACCGAGCTTCGGCGCCATGTCGGTCATCGCCTGGCTCTGGATGTCCGACTCACGAATCGGCGTCAGGCCGACGATGGTCTTCTTCAGCGAAGTGCTCTTGGCAGTCACGAACTGCGCGTAGAGCCAGGCGGCTGCCGTCTTGTTGGCGTCGTGGTCCTTGAAGAAGGTCCACGAGCCGACGTCCTGGTAGCCGTTTTGCATGCCCTGCTTCCAGTACGGGCCGTTCGGGCCGGGCGCCATGCGCCACTTCGGTGTGCCGTCGGCATTCACGACCGGCAGGCCCGGCTTGATCATGTCGGCGGTGAACGCGGTGTACCAGAAGATCTGCTGCGCGATCTGGCCTTGCGCAGGCACCGGGCCGGCTTCGCCGAAGGTCATGCCGATGGCTTCTTTCGGCGAGTACTTCTTCATCCAGTCGATGTACTTCGTCAGCGCATACACGGCGGCCGGCGAGTTGGTGGCGCCACCGCGGGCGACCGAGGCACCGAGCGGCGTGCAACCGTCGTCGGTGGTTCGGATGCCCCACTCGTCGACCGGCTTGCCGTTCGGGATGCCGATGTCGGCGGTGCCGGCCATCGACAACCACGCGTCGGTAAAGCGCCAGCCCAGCGACGGATCCTTCTTGCCGTAGTCCATGTGGCCGTAGATCGGCTTGCCGTCGATCTGCTTCACGTCGTTGGTGAAGAACGCAGCGATGTCCTCGTACGCGCTCCAGTTCAGCGGCACGCCCAGGTCGTAGCCGTACTTCTTCTTGAACTGCTCTTGCAATTCAGGCTTGGCGAACAGGTCGGCGCGGAACCAGTACAGGTTGGCGAACTGCTGGTCGGGCAGCTGGTAGAGCTTCTTGTCGGGCGCGGTGGTGAAGCTGGTGCCGATGAAGTCCTTCAGGTCGAGACCGGGGTTGGTGAACTCCTTGCCGGCGCCTTCCATGTAGTCGGAGAGCGCCAGGATCTTGCCGTAGCGGTAGTGCGTGCCGATCAGGTCGGAGTCACTGATCCAGCCGTCGTAGATCGACTTGCCCGACTGCATCGAGGTCTGCAGCTTCTCGACCACGTCGCCCTCTTGGATGAGGTCGTGCTTGACGTTGATGCCGGTGATCTCGCTGAAGGCTTTCGCCATCGTCTTGCTCTCGTACTCGTGCGTGGTGATCGTCTCGGACACCACCGAGATCTCGTTCACGCCCTTGGCCTTGAGCTTGGCGGCGGCTTCGATGAACCACTTCATCTCGGCCATCTGCTGGTCCTTGGACAGCGTGGACGGCTGGAACTCGGTGTCGATCCACTTCTGCGCGGTCGTCTCGCTGGGCGAGGCGGCAGGCGCTGCAGCCACGGGCGAGGCGGCTGCTGCAGGGGCAGCCGCCGGTGCGGGCGCTGCTGCTGCGGGTTCTTCCTTCTTGCCGCACGCCGACAGCATCAGCGCCACGGCGCCGACGGCTGAGAGCGTGTACATCGATAGTGAACGTTTCATCACTGGTCTCCTGCAGAAACTTCCCGTTGATAAGTCAAGGCGCGCCGGGTGGGAAGATCGGCCGGCTGCCGTTCGAAAACACGATCCGGCGTTCAACCCTTGCGCAGGATGAACACCAACAACACCATCGAGATCACGAAGCTGATCCAGATCGACGGTTCGCTCGCCAGGCCGAACCAGTCGATCATCTTCTCGCTGAACGCCACGAACACGAGGTTGACGTAAGCGGCGGATAGCAACCCGATGAAGAGCCGGTCGCCGCGCGTCGTCTCGATCGGCAAGAAGCCCTTGCGCATGACGGTCGGCGACTTCAGCTCCCACACCGTCATGCCCACGAGCATCAGCACGATGCAAGTGAAGAACACCGCAACCGGAACCGTCCAGGCCATCCAGGCGAACATGTCAGCAAGCTCCTTGCATCGCGCCCTCCCCCGCTGGGGGAGGGTTGGGGGTGGGGGTGTGGGTGCCCCCCCCCCCCCCCCCCCCCCCCCCCCCCCCCGGGGGAGGGAGTGAACGGATCGCTGCGCTCATACTCTTCCCATGGCAAAGCCCTTGGCGATGTAGTGCCGCACGAACCAGATCACGATGGCGCCCGGCACGATCGTCAACACGCCAGCGGCTGCCAGCACACCCCAGTCCATGCCCGACGCCGACACCGTTCGCGTCATCACCGCGACGATCGGCTTGGCGTTCACGCTGGTGAGCGTGCGCGCCATCAGCAATTCGACCCACGAAAACATGAAGCAGAAGAACGCCGCCACGCCCACGCCGGCCTTGATGAGCGGGATGAAGATGGTCAGGAAGAAGCGCGGGAACGAGTAGCCGTCGATGTAGGCCGTCTCGTCGATCTCGCGCGGGATGCCGCTCATGAAGCCTTCGAGAATCCACACCGCCAGCGGCACGTTGAAGAGCAAGTGCGCCAGCGCCACCGCGATGTGCGTGTCCATCAGGCCGAGCGTGGTGTAGAGCTGAAAGAACGGGAGCAAGAACACGGCCGGCGGCGTCATGCGGTTCGTCAGCAACCAGAAGAACACATGCTTGTCGCCGAGAAAACTGTAGCGGCTGAAGGCATACGCCGCCGGCAGCGCCACCAGCAGCGAGATCACGGTGTTGATCGCGACGTAGATCAGCGAGTTGATGTAGCCCGAGTACCAGCTCACGTCGGTGAAGATGGTTTGGTAGTGCTGCAGCGTGAAGGTCTGCGGCCACAGGCTGAAGGTGGACAGGATCTCGTTGTTCGTCTTGAACGACATGTTGACCATCCAGTACACCGGCAGGATGGCGAACACGAGGTACAGGATGAGGAAGATCGTCCGCTTCTTGAAGCGCTTGTCATCCATGGTGATGGCTCCCTCGCGTTGACTGGATTTGTTGCGGCGAGGTTGCGGCAATCACTTGAGCGGCGGCGCGGCAAAGGCGCGTCCGAGCAGGCCGGAGGGCTTCACTTCGGCGGTCGGCTGGGTACAGCCGACTGCGCTGCGGTGCTCGGCTCGGGGTCGCGCGGGCGAACTCACTTCGCTCCCTTCGGTCCGCTCCGTTCGGACAACGCCCGCGAGTCAGTCTACGAAGCGCGCCAAGGCGCGCGGCCCCCGAACCTCCGCTCCTCGCCGCCGAAGAGGCGCCCTCCGCCCTGCCCGGACGCGCCTTTGCTGCAAGGTCGGGTTCTATTCGGTCCGAAAAACAAACACGGTTCAGCGCGCGGCGGGCGGTATTCGGCGGGGGCGATTTCTGGGGCGGCGAGGAGCGCAGGGCTTGCGGCCCGCGCGCGCAGCGCGCTTCGTGAACTGACTTGTCGCCGACTGTTTGAACGGAGCGAGCCGGAGGTGAGCGAAGTGAGTTTCGGCGACGGGCCGCGAGACCGAGCACCGCAGCGCAGTCGGCTGTACCCAGCCGACCGCCCCAGCATGAGCCCCCGCCGAATACCGCCCGCCGCGAGCCGCTCAACCCGCCGCCAGAAAGCGATACAGCACCAAAAAGGCGCATCGATCAAACCCCCCGCACCGCTTCAATGACCGAAGCCGAATCCGACACCGCACCGAACACGCCCCCCTGCATCGTCACCATCTTCAGCGCCGCCAGGTGGTTGCCATGGTCGGTGGCGCCAGTGCAGTCGGACAGGATCACGCACTCGAAGCCGCGGTCGTTGGCATCCCGCATCGTCGTGTGCACGCACACGTCGGTGGTGATGCCGGTGAGCACGATGTTGCGGATGCCCTTGGTGTGCAACACCAGTTCAAGGTCGGTGGCGTAGAACGAGCCCTTGCCGGGTTTGTCGATCACCACCTCGCCGGGCAGCGGCTTCAGCTCGTCGATGATTTCCCAGCCCGGCTCGCCACGCACCAGGATGCGCCCGCACGGGCCCACGTCGCCGATGCCCACGCCGTTGGTGCCGATCTGGCGCGAGCGCCAGCGCTTGTTGGCCGGCAGGTCCAGCAGGTCGGGGCGGTGGCCCTCGCGCGTGTGGATGATGGTGCAGCCGGCGGCGCGCATCGCGGCCATCAGCTTCTTGATCGGCTCGATCGGCGCGCGCGTGTTGCTGAGGTCGTAGCCCATCTTGTCGACGTAGCCGCCGGGGCCGCAGAAGTCGATCTGCATGTCGATGACGATCAGCGCGGTGTTCTCGGGGCGCAGGTCGCCGTCGTAGGGCCAGTGGTACGGTTCGGCGGCGGCGTAGCGCGGGGTGGCGGTGGTCAGCATGGTCAGGCCACTTTCTTCAGCGGTGGGGCAGCCGGTGACGGCGCCGAGTCGGGCACGAGCGGGTGCGCCTCCGGGCCGATGTAGCTGCGCGTCGGGGCCGCGAATCCGCACGACGTGCCGTCGGTCACCTGCACGCTGTCGTTCCACGGCAGCTTGTAGCGGCCAGCAGTCATGTCGGTCATGTAGGTGTAGGGGCAGTCCTGCGCGCCGCCCTTCACCGCCACGTAGCCGCGGTGGTAGAGCTGATAGATGTTATTCTCCACCCCCCAGCCTGTACGCGCTTCGCGCACCAGGTCGGGCCGCAACTCGCAGGTGATGATCTCGTCGGGCCGGCCGCTGCCCTCGACCATCACCGTGCCGTCGAAGTTGCAGAACATGCCTTCGCCCATCGAGTCGAAACTGCCGTCGCCGCCGCACATGCAGACGCTGGCGGTCTGCGCGAGGTTGCAAAAGGCGTTCGTCTGATTCGTGATGCGCCAGGCGTGGCGGATCGGCGCCGTGTAGCCTGCCGTGCGGATGATGATCTCGGCGCCCTTGTAGGCGGCCTCGCGAGCCATCTCGGGGAACATGCCGTCGTGGCAGATGATGAGCGCGAGCTTGGCGCCGCGTGGGCCGTCACACACCGGGATGCCGAGGTTGCCCGGCTCCCACGCCTCGGCCGGCACCCAGGGGTGCAGCTTGCGGTAGTAGAGCTTGATCTCACCGGTGTCGTCGATGATCAGGCCGCTGTTGTACGGGTTGCCGGTGGGGTTGAACTCCATGATGGAGAAGCAGCCCCAGATCTTGTTTGCGATGCAGGCTTGCTTCAACGCGGCGACTTCGGGGCCGTCGAGCCGGCACATGATGGCCTCCGAGGTGTCCATGCTCAGCCCGTGCAGCGAATACTCGGGGAGCACCACCAGGTGAATCGCACCGTTGTTGCGGCGCGCCTTGGCGACCCTCTCGCACACACGCTGCGTTTGCGCGGTCAGGTCCTGCGGTGTCTTGACGACCGGGAGTTGCAGTTGCACCAGGCCCAGCACCACGCCTTGCGGCGACTTGTTCAAACCACCGAGACCGCTCATAGGTTGCTCCTTGTCGACGTCATCGCCGCGCTGTTCATCGAGACACGCCCAGCTCCACCGGCGCACCTTGCAGGCTGCGGCGCGGTGAGCAGGTCCAGATCAGAATCACCAGCGTCAGCACGTAGGGCACCGCGTGGAACAGGTGT
>LGRD01000007.1 GCA_001263235.1 Methylibium sp. NZG
CGACCATGTGGTGCGCAAGCTGGCGCCGTACCAGCTGGCCTACCTGCACCTGCACCTGCACCTGCACCTGCGCCTGCACCAGCGCCTGCGCCTGCACCTGCACCTGCACCTGCACCTGCACCAGCACCAGCACCAGCACCGGCACCGGCACCGGCGCCAGCGCCAGCGCCAGCCGGCGTTGTTTACGGTTCGTTGAGCAGGGCGAGCCTGGGTGTGGGCGCCAGCCTGAACGGCGCCATTCCGTTTCCCGCCGACAACCCGTGGAACACCGACATCTCCGCGGCTCCGGTCGACCCGAACTCGGCCAACATCATCGCTACCATCGGCCTCAACACCGGCCTGCATGCCGACTTCGGCTCGGGCACCTACAACGGTGGGCCGATCGGCATCCCGTACCTGGTGGTGGACAACAGCCAAGCCGGCGCCACGATCCGCTTTACCGCTTATGGCGACGAAAGCGACCCGGGCCCGTATCCGATTCCGCAGACGGCGCCGATCGAAGGCGGCCCTGGCGGCAGTCAGGACCGGCATGTCCTGGTGGTCAACCGCGACAACAACCGGCTCTACGAGATGTTCATCTCCTACCCGGTGGGCAACAACACCTGGACGGCCGACTCAGGCGCGCTGTTCCACCTGGACTCCAACATCGTGCGACCCGGTGGCCAGCTCGGCTGGACCAGCGCCGACGCCGCCGGCCTGCCGATCTTCCCCGGCCTGGTGCGCTACGACGAAGCGGCCAGCGGCGTCATCCGCCACGCGTTGCGCTTCACGGTGCAGACCAGCCGCCGTGCCTACGTGCCGCCGGCCACGCACTTCGCCTCCAGCAACACCAGCGTCAACCAGCCGCCGATGGGCATGCGGGTGCGGTTGAAGGCCAGCTATGTGATCCCGGCCAGCTTCAGCCCCGAGGTCAAGGCCATCCTGCAGGCGATGAAGACCTACGGCATGTTCGTTGCCGACAACGGCGGCAACTGGTTCGTCAGCGGCGCGCCCGACGAGCGCTGGAACAACAACGTGTTGCGCACCCAGTTGGGCAGCGTGACAGGGTCGAACTTCGAGGTGATCCGCATGGACGGGCTGCGGCAGTAGGTCGCGGTTGCGCGGCCGAACTCACGCTGAATGCCACAACACCGCGAAGAAGTGGCACGCGCTGCCGCCCAGCACGAACAGGTGCCACAGCGAGTGCACGTAGCGCATGCGCGAGTCGAACAGGAACACCACCGCGCCGGCCGTGTAGGCCACGCCGCCGGCCACCAGCCAGGCCAGGCCGGCGGCCGACATGCGCTCGGTCAGCGGCACGATGGCGGCAATGGCCACCCAGCCCATCGCCACGTACAGCCCGGTGGACCACAGCGGGTGCTTGAGCCGGTTGAACAGCTTGGCCGCCACGCCGAGTGCGGCCAGGCCCCAGACCACGCCGAACAGCACCCAGCCCCAGCGGCCACTGAGCACACCGAGCGTGAACGGCGTGTAGCTGCCGGCGATGAAGACGTAGATCGCCGCATGGTCGAGCCGGTTGAACCAGGCCTTCGCGCGGCCCGCCGGCAGCGCGTGGTACAGCATCGAGATGAAGTACAGCAGCATCATCGTGGCCGAGAAGATGCTGACCCCGACGACGTTGGCTGCCGAGCCGTTCTGCACCATGAAGGCCACCAGGATCGGCAACGACGCCACCGCGAGCAGGAAGCCGATGCCGTGGCTGACCGCGTTGGCAATCTCCTCGCCCACGCTCTGCGGGCGTTCGCTGGCCGACACCCCAGCGCGCATCAGCGCCCGCCGCTCACGTCCAAGATGGACCCGGTGACGTAGCTCGCCGCACCCGACAGCAGCCAGACGATGCCTTGCGCCACTTCGTCCGCGCTGCCGGCGCGCTTCATCGGCAGTTGCGGGGTGATCTGGCGCACGCGGTCGGCCTGGCCGCCGGAGGCGTGGATCTCGGTCTCGATGATGCCCGGGCGCACCGCGTTGACGCGGATGCCTTCGGCCGCCACCTCGAGCGCCAGCCCGTGCGTGAAGGTGTCGATCGCTGCCTTGCTGGCCGCGTAGTCCACATACAAGCCCGGCGAGCCCAGCCGCGCCGCCACCGACGACACGTTGACGATCGAGCCGCCCGGCCCGCCGTGCGCGGTGGACATTCGCTTCACCGCCTCGCGCGCGCACACGAAGCTGCCGAACACGTTGATCGCGAACATGCGCTGCAAGCGCGCCACGCTCATCGCATCGACGCGCGAGCCGCGGTCGACCACGCCGGCGTTGTTGATCAGGCCGCCTAAGCGCGGCATGTCGCGGTCGAGCGTGGCGAACATCGCAAGCACCTGTGCTTCATCGGCCACGTCGGCTTGCACGTCGAGGGCGGTGCCGCCGCTGGCGCGGATCTGCGCCACCACGCTGCGCGCGGCCGCAGCGTCGCTCGTGTAGTTCACCGCGACGGCCCAGCCTTGCTCGGCACACAGCCGGCTGCATGCCGCGCCGATGCCGCGCCCGCCGCCAGTGACGAGCACCGTGCGCAATGTCCTGTCGTCACTCTTCATCGCCTGCTCCTGCGTTCGATTCGCCGCCGGAGGCGGCTTCCTTGGCCTTCTTGTCCAGCACGGGCTGCAGCGATTGCAGCCGCTCGATGAACGTGTCGCTCGCGACTGGTTTGGCCAGCCGCAGGGCGGGCGGGAACAGGTGGTTCATGTACAGCTCTTCGCCGAGCCGGTCGCCGCGCTGGATGTTGAACCACAGCATCACCCCCACACCCACGCACCAGCCGACCAGCGCCACGCCGCGCAGCAGCTTCGGCCGCGCCGGCTCGACCGCGAGCAAGTGAAAGTAGAACGCCACCGCGGCCACGCCCAATGTGCCGACGAACGCAAAGCTGCTCGGCGCGGGCCACGACACCACGAAGGCAAGCAGCCGAGGCGCCACGTCGGCCGCCAGCCACGCGATCCAGGCCCACAGGAACACGCGCAGGTGCCATGCAAAGCGCGTCTGGTGCGTGAACATCTTCGACAGCAGCGCCCACAGGCCGCACCACACCATCGTGCCGACGACGGCGGTCAGCAGCGTTGCGGCCACCGCACGGCCGAGCAGGTCGGGGTCGGCGTCGAGGTAGGTCTGGAACAGCAGGGCGGCCAGCAACACCACCGCGGCCAGCGCGATGGAGCCGAGCCGCGCGTCGTCGAGCGCCGCCGCCGCGACCGGCAATTCGGGCGGCAGCGGCTGGCCGGCCAGCCGCAAGCGCAGCCGCGTGCGGCCGAGCGTGAACTCAGGTGCCGGGCCGGTGACCGGCAGCACCGCGCGTTCGCCGGTGCGCCATCGGCGCGTGCCGAGCAAGACGCCGTTCACCGTCTCGCCGACGGTCAACGTGAGATGGGCGGCGGCATCGGTGCGTGCGACGTCCACTGTGCCGTGTGCTCGTTGCGGCACGTCGTGTAGCACGAGGTCTGATACCGCTGGTGCCGCTGGCGCCGCTTGCGGCGCGATCGTCAGGTGCACCGGCGCCACATGCGCGTCCGACAGCACCACGTCGTTGTCGAGCGCGCGGCCGATGCGCAGAGGCCAGCCATGCACTGCAAAACTCTGGCGCACGCTGCCGTCTCGCCCCAGCAGCTCCACCAAGCCGATGGGTGAGCCTAGCGTGCCCAAGCAAACGCCTCCAGATAGTGCCGGCTCAGGCGCAGCGCATTGGCAAAACTCACGCCCTGCGCGTCGAAGCGGCCCTGCACGCCGGCCTGCGTCTGGTCGAGCGTGGCCACGAGCACCGACACGTCGTAGAGCTGCGGCAGCTTCTTGTACGCGCGCATGCATACCACAGCGCGCAGCGGCAACCCGCCGCGGTCGACGTAGTCTTCACGGCACTGCGGCTTGGTCTGGTGCTGCGGGCCCAGGCGGTTGAACGACTCGTTGCGAAAGCTCTGCGAGTGGCGCGCCGCAAAGCGCAGCGGGCCGAGCTTGGCGCCGTCGTAGCTTTCGTGGCGCAAGGCGAGTGCGCCAGTGGTGTAGTCGCCGACGAAGATGCGCGTGTCCATCACGCAGTCGGAGCGTTCGACATCGAGCCCTCCGGTGCGCGAGGGCTCGCTGCTGCCCCAGCAGCGCATGAACACGTCGGGCGGCACCGGCACCTGGTACTTCGGGTGCGTGGCCGGTTTCCAGCCTTGCTGGACGAAGCGTGCGGTCATCGCTTCCTGGTGCGTCGTCAATTGGGCGGCAACGGTGTCGTAGGCCGGTGTCTTGATCGGTTCGGCGTCGCGGCCGCGCAGCAACAAGGCCGATGCGAAAGCCGCCGGCACAAGAAAGCTCACCTGCTCGCCGTCCACGCGCCGCGCCACGTTCACGCCGATCACCGCGCCCTCCTGGTCGAGCGCCGGCCCGCCGCTCATGCCGCCGCTCAAGGCGCCGCCGAAGAAGATCTGCGGGTAAAAGCTGCGCCGCACCAGCCCGTTGAAGTTGCCCTCCATCACCGCAAAGCCGACGTCTAGCGGGTTGCCGAGCGAGTAGATGCGCTCGCCTTGCGACAGGGCATTCGCCTCCGGCCGAAACGTCAGCGCGTCGAAGCTGCGCGTGCCGGCGTCGCCTGCCTTCAGCAGCGCCAGGTCGTTGAGCACGTCGATCTGCAGGATCTGCACCGGCGCCTCGCGGCCGTCGGCCGTCACGTAGACGAGGTCGTGCCGCTCGGGCTTGAGCGCGGCTTCGCTGATGACGTGGAAGTTGGTGACGATGAGCCCGTCGCGCGTGACGAAGAAGCCCGAGCCGACCGAGGTCTGGCTGGAGCGGCCCTTGAGCACGGTGCGGATCTGCACCAGCTGCGAGCGCGCCTGCTCGTAGACCTTGCGCGCCGAGAGCGACAGCGAGGCGGGTGCTGCAGCCTCGGCCGCCGGAGCGCTGGTGGGGGCAGGCGCGGCGGATGGTGCGGCGGAGGGTGCGTCGGGCAAGGCGCCGGACAAAGCACCTCGCGGAGCGCTTGCCGCTGCTGGCGCGTTGACCTGGGCCGGCGCCTGCGCCGCGGCCCAGCACAGCAACCCGAGCGCAAGCCAGCGGCGTTTGTTCATCGGAAATCATTCTACGGTTGCACCAGTGAAGACCGCGCCGCGCGCAGGGCAGGTGCAGGGTTCGGCCGCTCTGATCGAGTAGCCTTGCGGCGCTGCTGTCGATGAAGGCAAGTGATGGCCAGTGATGGCCAGTGAGAGCCAGAGAGGGCCAGTGAAGGCCAGCGAGGGCCAGTGAAGGCGAGGGCACGGAGGAGCGCACATGGATCGTCTGCTGAAGACTCTCTGGCCGGTGGTGATCGTGTGGGTACTTGCAGGGTGCGGAGGCGGCGGCGAGCCCGCGCCTGCGCCGAGCCCCACGCCGATATCCGGCTCGGCGCCGGAGCCCGAGACATCGCCCGAGATCGCGCCCGAACCTGTGCCCGCGCCTGTGCCCGCGCCTACGCCGACGCCGACGCCACCCGAGACTTCACCCCCGGAGCCCGCTCCAGAGCCCTCGCCTGCGCCACCGGAGCCAGCGCCACCACCGCCTGCGCCCACCGAGCCCGAACCGACCGGCCCCGGCCGATTCGTTGCCGCCACGTCGCTGGGCACCGTCAGCCCCGCCGATATCGTGCAAGCGCTGGCCGCCGACACCGCCGCGGGCGAGCGCAGGGTGCCTGCGAGCCCGGTGTACGCCGTTGCCAACCACCGCCTCAGCTACCTCACCATCGACGGCCAGGGCCGCACCGTCACCGCCTCGGGCCTGGTCAGCGTGCCGATCAAGCCGGCCGGCGCCCGCAGCCCGGTGATCAGCTACCAGCACGGCACGATCTTCAGGGACGCCGAAGCGCCGAGCAACAACGCCGTGCCCGGCGAAGCGGCGGTGGTGCTGGCCTCGCTCGGCTACCTCGTCGTCGCGCCCGACTACGTGGGCTACGGCGTGTCCAAAGGCGCCGAGCACCCGTACCTGCTGGCTGCGCCATCGGCCGCGGCGGTGCTGGACTTGTTGACCGCCGCCAAGTCGTGGCGGCGCAGCCAGGGGCTCGTCGACAACGGCCAGCTCTTCCTCGTCGGCTACTCCGAAGGCGGCTACGCGACGATGGCCGCGCACCGCGCGATGCAGCTCGGCTTAAGCGGCAACGGCGGCCCCAGCCCACACCTCGCCAACCTCGTCGCCGCCGTGCCCGGCGCCGGCCCGTACCACCTGGGCGTGACGATGGACGAACTGCTGCGCCGCGTGAAGGACGAGTACCCCGTGCTCGGCGCGCTCATCAGCCCCGGTTTTCTGCGGCACCTGGGCTCGTCGGTGCGCAAGGAGTTGCGCCGGCTGATGCTGCGCGCGATCGTGCCCGACGACGCCGACGTGACCTTCCAGACCACCTTCCTCGACACGTATCTCGCCGACGACGAAGCCGCGATGGAACGCCAAAGCAATGTGCACGACTGGCGCCCCGACGCGCCGGTGCCGCTGTTCCACGGCCGCGCCGACGAAACCGTGCCCTACGCCAGCGCCACGCGCACCTTGCAGGCGATGCAGGCGCGCGCCGCGCCGCAGGTGAGCCTGACGGACTGCGCCGCCGCGCCGGCCGACCACCTCCCGTGCGTGGTGCCGTACTGGGCTTTCACGCTCGCGCAGCTCGGGGTGTGGGCGCGCGATCTTTAGCTGACTGCTGCGGACGCGCCGGTATTTCTAGTCTGCCATTCTGGTATTATTCAACGAGTCCCACATCGCGGAGTTTCTGATGAAAGCCATCACGCTGAAGTTGCCCGACACGCTGGACCACCGGTTGACCCACTTCGCGCGGCAGCAGAAGGCGGGCAGCAAGAGCGCGGTCGTGCGCGAGGCGATCGAGCGCTACTTGAACGCGGCGCCGCAATCCACCGAGCCTTCCGGGGCCGTGATGGCGGCGAAGTGGCTGGGGCTGCTCAGCGGGCCCGCCGACTTGTCTGCCAACCCCAAGCACCTCGACGACTTCGGCCGATGAAGGCGAGCGGCGGCGCTTTGCTCGGCAACGTCCTGGTCGACACCGGGCCGCTGGTCGCCATGCTCAATGGCCGTGACCACCAGCACGCCACGGTTCTTCGGCAACTGGCACGGCTGAAGCCGCCCTTCATCACTTGCGAGGCCGTGCTGGCCGAAGCCACGCACCTGGTGCGCCATCTTCCGGGCGGGCGCGCGGCGCTGCTCGAGATGGTCGACGAAGGATTTCTGAGCGTGGGCTTGCAGCTCTCGGCTCAGGCGACCGAGTTGCTGACCTTGGTCAAACGATATACCTCGGTGCCGATGTCCTTGGCGGACGCGTGCATGGTTCGCCTGGCCGAACTCAACCCACGCAGCTCGGTGTGGACGTTCGACAGCGACTTTGCGGTGTACCGCAAGAACGGTCGCCAGGTCATTGCGCTGATCGTTTGAGGTAAGCGACAGCCCACGACCCTGTCCGCTTGACCAAAAGTCAGGCGTCGTTGGCGATCACATGGGCGGTGCCTGACTTCAAGTCGAGCTTCGTGAGCCCGCCATGAGCATTCTTGAAATAGTGGATCGCCGGTCGTATGGCAATGGCCCAGACTGCTGCGAAAAGTGCCAAAAAGGAAAGCCCGTGGATCGCGTAGCGAACGCCCGCAGGAATTTCGAGCTTCAAGAGCAACTTGTCAGTCGTCGTGAACGGGATATTCAGTACTGCTGCGACCGATGCTCCAACGATCAAAGCGATGACGGGCCCGGGCAGCATGAGACGACGATGCCAGTTGGCTGGTCTTGCGTTCATCGAGGTGGGGTCAAAACCGAAGGGACTGTGGGCGAGCCGCAGAGGTGAATTGCGACGGCTAAGCCGCAGTAAACGAGCGGCGCCTCAAGCTCATCAATCCAGCTTGATCCCCACCTTCTCGATGATTGCGCCCCACTTCTTGCTGTCGCGCTCGATGAAGCCCTTGAAGTCCGCCACCGAGCCGCCGCCGACGATCAGGCCTTGCTTGATGAAGGCGGCTTGAACAGCCGGGTCTTTCAGCGCCGCGTTCACATCGGCGTTGATGCGCTCGACCACCGCAGCGGGCGTGCCGGCGGCGGTGAACAGGCCGTTCCAGGCCAGCGCCTCGAAGCCGGGCACGCCTTGTTCGGCCACCGTGGGCACGTCCTTCAGCGACTCGGCGCGCTGCAGGCTGGTGGCAGCGAGGAACTTGAGCTTGCCGCCCTGCACCAGCGGCAACAGCGCGGGCGCGACGGCGAACAGCATCTGCGTGTCGCCCGCGGCGAGCGACGTGGCGGCCGGCGGCGAGCCGGCGTACGGCACGTGCACCGCCTTCAGGCCGGTGTCGGCGAGGAACAGCTCCATCGACAAGTGCGACGAACTGCCATTGCCCACCGAGCCGTAGCTGAGCTTGTCGCCTTGCGTCTTGGCCCAGGTGATGAACTCGGGCAGCGTCTTGGCCGGGTTGGTGGCCGCAACCGCGAGCACGTTGGGCTGCGACGTGGTCAGCACGATGGGCAGCAGGTCCTTGCCCGGGTCGTACGGCATCTTCTTGTACATGAACGGGCCGAACGCGATGGGGCCGTTGAAGCCGATGCCCAGCGTGTGGCCGTCGGCCGGCGCCTTGGCCACCACGTCCATGCCCAGCATGCCACCGGCGCCGGCCTTGTTCTCGACCACCAGCGGCTGCTTCCAGCGCTCGACGAGCTTGGGTTCGATCGTGCGGATGATGATGTCGAGCGAGCTGCCCGCCGGTGCCGGCACGACCACGCGCACCGGCTTGTCGGGCCAGGCCTGGGCTTGGGCCAAGGCAAGGCCGCTGGCCAGCAACAGGCCGAGCGCTGCACTCGACCAACCCGCCCAGACGCTGACGATTCTGTTGTTCATGAACGCTCTCCGCAATTGAGTTGTCAAGTCGATCGGTGATGGAAACCAGGCGCGATTGTCGTGCCGCTGCCGCCCACCGACCACGCGTGCTACCCCGGACAAGCACGCAGCGCCCAACCCGCACCCCGGCGCTACAGTCGGCTGCATCGTTGCCAACTGCCACCGGAGTCCCTCATGCGCCGCCGCACCTTGATCGCCCGTTCTGCCGCCCTGAGCGCCCTGCTCGCTGCCCCCTCCCTCGTGCGCGCGCAAGCGGTCGAGAAGCCCAAAGTCAGCATCGCCGTCGGCGGCAAGAACCTGCTGTACTACCTGCCGTTGACGATTGCCGAGCAGCTCGGCTACTTCAAGGCCGAGGGCCTGGAGGTGACGGTCGTCGACTTTGCCGGCGGCGCGCGCGCGCTGCAGGCGGTGGTCGGCGGCAGCGCCGACGTGGTGAGTGGTGCCTTCGAGCACACCGTGAACATGCAGCACAAGGGCCAGGCAATGCGCGCGTTTGCGCTGCAGGGCCGCGCGCCGCAGATCGTGCTGGGCATCAACCCGAAAACGATGAGCGGCTACAAGACGGTTGCCGACCTGAAGGGCAAGAAGATCGGCGTCACCGCGCCGGGCTCGTCGACCAACGTGATGGTCAACTTCATCCTCGCCAAAGCGGGGCTGAAGCCGAGCGATGTGTCGATCATCGGCGTCGGCGCGTCGCAAGGCGCGGTGGCGGCGATGCGCTCGGGGCAGATCGACGCGATCAGCAACCTCGACCCGGTGATCACGCTGTTGCAGCGCTCGGGCGACCTGACGATCGTGTCCGACACTCGCATCGTCAGCGAAGCCGAAAAGGTGTTCGGTGGCCCGATGCCGGCCGGCTGCTTCTATGCACCGCAGAGCTTCATCGACAAGAACCCGAACACCACGCAGGCGCTGGCCAATGCGCTGGTGCGCGCGAACAAGTGGATTCAGGCGGCAGGCCCCGGCGACATCATCAAGGCCGTTCCCGAGAGCTACCTGCTCGGCGACCGCGCGGTGTATGTCGATGCGTTTCTGGCCGCCAAGGGCGCGCTGTCGCCCGACGGGCTGTTCCCGGACGCGGGTGCCACCACCGCGTTCAAGGCGCTGGCCAGCATCGACCCCGAAATCGCCAAGGCCACGCTCGACCTGAAGGCGGTGTACACGAACGACTTCGCGAAGAAGGCGAACCTGAAGTACCCGAAGGCCTGAGCCCAGACTTGAAAGAGAGCGAGAACGAGCGCGTGAACCAGAGCGATGCGCTGACGCTGGCTGGCGTCTCCTGCACCTTCATCAGCAAGGGCGACGCGACGCAGCGTTACACCGCCGTGCGCGACGTGAGCCTGACGGTCGGCGCCGGCGAGTTCGTCAGCGTGGTCGGCCCGACCGGATGCGGCAAGAGCACCTTGCTCAACGTCGCCGCCGGCCTGCTGGCGCCCAGCACTGGCAGCGTGCACGTCTTCGGCGAGCCGCTGGTGGGCATCAACCGCCGAGCCGGCTACATGTTCCAGACCGACAGCCTGATGCCCTGGCGCACCGCGCTGCGCAACGTGATGGCGGGGCTCGAATTTCACGGCGTGGCGGACGCCGAACAGCAGGCGCACGACTGGTTGAAACGTGTCGGCCTCGGCGGCTTCGGTGACCGCTACCCGCACCAGTTGTCCGGCGGCATGCGCAAGCGCACGTCGCTTGCGCAGACGCTGGCGCTCGACCCCGACATCATCCTGATGGACGAGCCGTTTTCGGCCCTCGACATCCAGACCCGCCAGTTGATGGAGAACGAGGTGCTGGACCTGTGGGCCGCGAAGAAGAAGGCGGTGCTGTTCATCACCCACGACCTGGACGAGGCGATCGCGATGAGCGACCGCGTGGTGGTGCTGTCGGCCGGCCCGGCGTCGCACCCGATCGGCGAGTTCGGCATCGACCTCGCGCGCCCGCGCGACGTGGCCGAGGTGCGCACCACGCCGCGCTTCATCGAGCTGCACAAGGCGATCTGGGACGTGCTGCGCGAAGAGGTGCTGAAGGGCTATCGCCAGCAGTTGGCGGCTTGAGCCCGAACGACTGAACGCAACGACCGACAGAACGAGGAGACACGATGCCCAACATCCTTGTCCGCGCCGCCACCGAAGACGACTTTGAAGCCTGGTACCCGTTGTGGCGCGGCTACCAAAGCTTTTACAAGGCCGACATCGCCATCGAAGTCAGCCGCGTCACCTGGCAGCGCTTCTTCGACCCGACCGAGCCGATGTTCTGCGACCTGGTCGTCGTTGACGGCCAGGCGCAGGGCCTCGTCCACAGCATCGACCACCGCAGTTGCTGGACGGTCGAGAAGTCGTGCTACCTGCAAGACCTGTTCGTCGCCCCTGCACAGCGCGCCCAAGGCCTGGGCCGCCGGCTGATCGAACACGTCTACGCGCAAGCCAAGGCCCGCGGCTGCGCCAAGGTGCACTGGCTGACTCACGAGACGAACACGGACGCGATGAAGCTCTACGACCGCATCGCCGAGAAGCCGGGGTTCGTGCAGTACCGCAAGGTGATTTGAGGAACGGGCTGGGTTGCGTTGACAACACTTATCAATTACTTATGATCGCAGCGTGAACGCCATCAATTGGCAGCCGAAAGCGTTGCGCCAACTCCGCAAGATCGACACCACCGCCAGCAAGCAGATTCGGGTCGCGGTGACGAGTGAACTGATTGATCTGTCGGTTGCAAGGAACGTGAAGGCGCTCACCAACCACGAGTACGGCTACCGTTTGCGAGTCGGGAACTACCGGGTGTTCTTCGACTTCGATGGCGTCGTGCGAATTGTCAGCATCGAAGAGGTCAGGAAGCGCGATGAACGCACGTACTGAGTTTCAGGTGATCGTCGGGGCCGACGGCAAACCCGCTTTTGTGGTCGTGCCGTACGAGCAGTTTCGCCGCATGCGCGGCGGCTTCAGCAAGGGCACCGTGCCAAACGAGGTGGTCAACCTGTCGTACGAACGCGGCATGTCGCCCATGGCTGCGTGGCGAGAGCATTTCAGCCTCACGCAGGCAGAAGTGGCAGCCCGCATGGGGGTGACTCAAGCGGCCTACGCGCAAATGGAGCGAGTCAAACAGCCGCGCAAGGCCACGCTCCAGAAAGTGGCCGAGGCCCTGGGCATTGAGGTGGAACAGTTGCGCTGGTAAGCCCGCGCGCAGCCCCGCAGGTCTATGCAACCGAGCACGCGCCGAACCCAATTCATGTGGCACCACCTCAAACCCAACCCCCGCAACCTGCGCGTCTGGCAGGTCGCCCTGCTGCTCGCCGTGCTTGCCTTCTGGTACGCGATGACCAAGCCCGGCCTGCTGCCGCTGGTGATGTTCGAGAACGACCGCCAGGCCGCGTTCTTCTTCGGCGAGCCGCTCAAGGTGGCGGGCCGCATCTGGAGCTGGTTCGTCACCGAGGCCGACATCTACCGCCACCTCGCCGTCACCCTCATCGAAACGCTGCTCGCCTTCGGCATCGGCTCCACGCTCGGCCTGGGCGCCGGGCTTTGGCTCGCGCTCAGCCCCATGGCGTCGGCCTTGCTGGAGCCCTACATCAAGGGCCTGAACGCGATGCCGCGCATCATCCTGGCGCCGATCTTCGCGGTGTGGTTTGGGTTGGGTATCGGCAGCAAGGTGGCGCTCGGCGTCACGCTGGTGTTCTTCATCGTCTTCTTCAACGTCTACCAGGGCGTGAAAGAAGTGAGCCCGGTGGTGCTGGCCAACGCCCGCATGCTGGGCGCGAGCCAACGCCAACTGCTGCGTCACGTCTACCTGCCCAGCGCCACCGCGTGGGTCTTCAGCTCACTGCACAACAGCGTCGGCCTCGCCTTCGTCGGCGCCGTGGTGGGCGAGTACCTCGGCTCGTCGCAAGGCGTCGGCTACCTCATCTTGCAGGCCGAAGGCAGCTTCGACATCAACACCGTGATGGCCGGCATCGTCGTGCTCACCGCGTTTGCGCTGGTGCTCGATGCGCTGGTGGGGCGGGTGGAGACGCGGTTGATGAAGTGGCAGCCGCGGGCGGGGGAGACGGAGAGGTTGTAGGACACGTGGCTTCATGAGGCATGCGATGGAAAAAACTTCAAGCTTGAGATGCCTGGCGATCATTGGCTTGCTGACCCTGCTCCCGATTTCGCAGGCGCAGATCGCCATTGGCCCTGTAGAGACCGACCCGCGTGCGCTGGAGAAAATGGCACGCGGCGAACTCGACAAGATAGACAATTCCGACCGTGGCATGCGCGACCTGACCGCTGTGCTGCAAGGCTTGATCAGTTCGGGCTGCCAATACGAAGCGCGCCCGGGCGACGCGCCGGTCAACATGGCGCGGATCATGGAGCGGATCCAGCAGGCGGGCACGGCCATCGGGCCGCTCATCATGGCGCACAAGGCGTACGGTGAGACGCTGATCTTCGTCACGCGCCACGGTTGTACCTCCGACCAGGTCCACCGCCTCGAGAAGACACTCTTCGCCGCCATCATGGCGCCGCCACCACCGCCGCCCCCGGAGCCGCGCCTTGTTGAGCCGACGCTGCAGGCACAGGAGATCAGGAAGTGGTGGGCCTACGCTTGGGGCGTGCCCAATCCTGGCGGCCGGTTCGAAGCGGTTCTGGGCGACGCACAGGTGCTGCTGTGTCACTACCACTCGCCGTCCAACTACTCAGCCATCACACGCATCGCCTGGTTCGACACGCCGCCGGCAACGTCGAACGAGCTCAGGCGCCTCAGTCGTTCGCACCCGATCGGCGAACTCAACGGTCTGCGCCTGGAAAAATGCCCACGGCGGATCGGTGATTTCGATGCTGCCAGAAAGCAGGCTGGCTGAAACCTCGGCCGCCGGCAACTCATCGGCCGATCCGCTCGTGCAGGGGAGCCACTGATGCACGTAGTGCTCCTTTCGCGCTAGTGGCAGCTACTCCTGTTCGTGGTCGGCGCGGGCACACTGTTGTCGCGTTGACGCGAAGGCCGGCTCAGCTACGTGCTGGCGTAGGATATTCCGGTCGGCGCAGCAGCCGGCCCGTTTTGGCCGTCAAAACCCCAAGGAACCCACACCATGCAGATCACCGACATCCTCTCCCAACTCGGCGGCCTCCAGTCGATGGCGCGCGAGCTGGGCGTGAGCGAGTCTCAGGCGGCCAGTGGCGCCGAGGCGCTCATCCCGGCCATCCTCGGCGGCTTCAAGAAGCAGGCGCAGGCGCAGCCCACGGGGCTGGACGGGCTGGGCGGCCTGCTCAGTCAACTGGGTGGCGGCGGGCTGCTCGACCAGGTGCTGGCGCCGCAACCGACCAACGTGAGCCAGGGCAACGACGTGCTGGGGCAGATCTTCGGCTCGAAGGACGTGAGCCGCACGGTGGCGCAGAACGCGTCGGCGCAAACGGGCCTCAGCCCCGACCTGCTGAAGAAGATGCTGCCGCTGCTGGCGATGCTGGTGGCGGGCTTCATGGCCAAGCAGGGGTCGGCTGGTGGTCAGGGCGCAGCGGGCGCGGAGCAGGCAACCGACTCGCCGTTCGGCGGCGGCGGGCTCGGCAGCGTGCTCGGCGCGGCGCTCGGTGGTGGCGGTGCGGGCGGCGGGACGGCCGGCGGAGGCGGCCTGGGTGGTGGCCTCGGCGGCCTGCTGGGCGGTCTGCTCGGCGGCGGCGCCGGCCGCGCAGCGCCGGGCGCGGGCATGGGTGGTGGCATGGGCGCTGGAGCAGGCACCGCGCAGGGCGGCTTGGCCTCGATGCTGGACCTCAACGGCGACGGCAACCCGCTCGACGACATCTTGCGCATGGCAGGCAAGGCGATGCGCTGATCGGAACGGCGATATGCTGCCCGGCACCCGTGCGCACCACGCCGCCGGCCGGTTCTTCGCCGGGGCCCTCGGCCCCCGGCCGGCTGCGCGGCAGCGCACACTTCAAAGGCACCGCATGTGGTTCGTCGTTCAGGTCGTCAAGGGCAGCAAGCATTTCGAGCAGGACTCGCAGGTCGGCAACCGCGTGTTGGTCTCCGACACGACCGACATGGTCATCTCTGGCCGCGCGCTCGGCGCGGGTTATCGCTTCGAGGCGCGCAAGGGCATCGAAACTTTCGTTGTGCGCGACTTCAGCGGCCCGCAACCCGCCGGCTCGCTGGCAATCAAGTTCACGACGCTGGCTCAGCAGGTGGGGGCGATGGCGTTGACGGGCGAGGCATAGCGGTGTCGTGACGTCGCCAGGCACCGAGAATCGCCATGCCGTTCCCAGCCCAGCTCAACATCCAGTCCAGCCGCCTTGCCATGCGCACGGTCGAGGAGGGCGACCTGCCCGACCTGCTGGCGGTGAACGGCGACGATGCCGTCACGCAGTACCTTCCCTACGCCAGCTGGCAGTCGCTCGACGACGGCCGCGCGTGGCTCGTGCGCATGCAAAAGCTCGCCGCGTCGGGCTCCAGCCTGCAACTCGTGCTGGTGGAAAAGGCCACCGGCCGCCGCATCGGCACGTGCCTGCTGTTCCGGTTGGACGAAGGCAGCGCGCGCGCCGAACTCGGCTACGTGCTCGGCCGCGCCCACTGGGGAAAGGGCCTGATGTTCGAGGCGCTGTCGGCCGTGCTGGCGCAGGCGTTCTCGGACGGCTTCGTCGGCTCCGGTGCCTTGCGCCGGCTGGAGGCCGAGGTGAACCCGGCCAACACCGCGTCGTGCCGCCTGCTCGAACGCCTGGGCTTTCAGCCCGAAGGTTTGTTGCGCCAGCGTTGGCACGTGAAGGGGCTCGTCTACGACACCCGCTTCTATGGGCTGCTGCGCGATGAAGCTCGTGGCGCGGCGGCACCTTGACGCAGAAGCGACCGATCGCCGGCTTTCCCCCCAATTCGACCTCAGACGCAGCCATGGCCTTCGAATTCTTTTGCTCGTCTTGCGGCGAGACCCACCACGGCATGCCTGCCTTCGGCGCTGAAGCGCCGCTGGACTACTACCTCGTGCCGCCCGAGGAGCGCCCCGCGCGCGTGCGCTTCGGCGCCGACGATTGCGTGATCGACGGCACAAAGTTTTTTGTGCTCGGCTGCATCGAGCTTGCGGTCCACGGCGAGCGCGAGCCGTTCACCTGGGGCGTGTGGGTGTCGCTCGGCGAGGCCAGCTACCGGCAGTGGCTGGCCACCTATGCCGACGAGAAGCGCGCCCACGTCGGCCCCTTCTTCGGTTGGCTCAGCGTGGAGCTCAAGCCCTACGCCGACACGATGAACCTGAAGACCAACGTTCACTTACGCGACCACGGTGCTCGGCCGATCATTGCGCTCGAACCGACGGACCACCCGCTGGCCGTCGAGCAGCGCGACGGCATCTCGGTACAGCGCGTGGCCGAGCTGTTTTCGCGCATGGTCCACGAGGCCTGAGCTTCCACTTCGACAGGCCGCTGCCGTGCAACCCGCCCCCGTCAGCCTGCGCGAGATCACTGCCGACACGGTGATTGCCGTGGTCCGCCTCGAGGTGGCCCAGCACCAGAAGGGTTTCGTCGCCAGCAATGCGGTGTCTCTCGCGCAGGCGCTGTTTGCACCCGAGGCCTGGTACCGCGCCGTCTACTGTGGCGACGAGCCGGCGGGCTTCGTGATGCTGGAGGACGAGTCGCTGCTGTCGCCCTTGCCATCGCATCCGACCGTGGGCGTCTGGCGCCTCATGGTCGACCACAAGTTCCAGGGCCGTGGCGTGGGGCGGGCAGCGTTGCAGCAAGTGATCGAGCACGTGCGCGCCAAGGGCCTGTTCAGCAGCCTGGCGTTGTCGTACGTGCCCGGGCCGGGGTGCCCGGAGCCGTTCTACCGCGGGCTCGGTTTCTTGCCGACGGGCAAGATGGACGGCGTCGAGGTGGTGCTGGAGTTGCCGCTGGCGGTGAGTGCTCCGAGGTGACCGGTGCGACATCGGTGGAGACAGGTTCGAGAGATGTTGGGGAGGTGAGTTTGGGAGACAAGTCTGTGGACAAGCATGTGGATACGCTGTTCAACCGCTGTCCAGAAGGTGTGCAAAAGCGGCAAGCAGACGCTTGGTTGCATGTGCATAAGCAGTGGACAGGCTGTGTGCCGGCTGTGCGCTGCGTGTGGAGAAAGCCATGAGAACGCAGGTCGCCATCATCGGCGCCGGCCCGTCGGGCTTGTTGCTCGGCGCGCTGTTGCACAAGGCGGGCATCGCCAACGTGATCGTCGAGCAGCGCAGCGCCGAGTACGTGCTCGGCCGCATCCGCGCCGGTGTGCTGGAGCAGGGCACGGTGGGCTTGCTCGACCAGGTCGGCGTCAGCACGCGGCTGCACCGCGAGGGGCTGGTGCACGGCGGCGTGGAGCTGTGCTTCGGCGGTGCGCGCCACCGCATCGACCTGCACGCGCTGACCGGCGGCAAGACGGTGACGGTGTACGGCCAGACCGAGGTCACGCGCGACCTGATGGAGGCGCGCGCGGCGACGGGCCTGGCGACAATCTACGAAGCCGAGGGCGCGAGTCTGCACGACTTCGACGGCAGCCACCCGCAGGTGCGATTCAACAAGGACGGCGTGACACAGACGCTCGACTGCGAGTTCATCGCCGGTTGCGACGGCTACCACGGCGTGAGCCGCCAGAGCGTGCCGGCTGGCGCGCTGCAGACCTTCGAGCGCATCTACCCGTTCGGCTGGCTCGGCGTGCTGTCGGAGACGCCGCCGGTGTCGCACGAGTTGATCTACTCGAACCACGAACGCGGCTTCGCGCTGTGCAGCATGCGCTCGATGACGCGCAGCCGGCACTACGTGCAGTGCGCACTCGACGACAAGGTCGAGCGCTGGAGCGACGATACGTTCTGGGACGAGTTGCGCCGCCGCCTCGACCCGGTCGCCGCCGAGGCGCTGGTCACCGGCCCGTCGATCGAGAAGAGCATCGCGCCGCTGCGCAGCTTCGTCGCCGAGCCGCTGCGCTTCGGGCGGCTGTTCCTGGCCGGCGACGCGGCGCACATCGTGCCGCCCACCGGCGCCAAGGGCCTGAACCTGGCGGCCGCCGACGTCGGCTACCTCGCGCGCGCGCTGGCCGAGCACTACGCCGAGAAGAGCGACGCCGGCATCGACCACTACTCGCAGCGCGCCTTGCGCCGCATCTGGCGCGCCGAGCGCTTTTCGTGGTGGCTCACGTCGCTGATGCACAAGTTCCCTGAGACCGGCGCCTTCGGCCAGCGCATGCAGGCGGCCGAGCTGGACTACCTGGTTCACTCCACCGCCGCGGCCACGGCGATGGCGGAGAACTATGTGGGGTTGCCGATGGAGTGGTAGGGGGCAGCAGGCGTGCCCAGGGTTGAGCGCGGGTTGCGTATGTATCAGCCGGGAAGGTGCCTCACTTGCAATCGCGCCGTTTGGGTTGCCCGCAGATCACGCTGCGCATCACCTCATCGTTTTTCGAATACCCGGTGTGGACCGACACCGGGTTGGCGAGCAGGCCCAGCAGCGTTGAAGAATTCGAGCTCACGATGTCGATCACCTCGTAGCGCGGCTTGTCTTGAGGTGGATCGACGGGGCTGCGAACGACGTACGACAGCAAATCGTTCGGGTCGGTGTAGGACGCCACCTTCAGCGGTGAGTCGTCCCGCTTGAACTGGCGCCGCTGCTCCATCAGCGCGTCGAGCGAATCGACGGGGAGCCGGCCGTCTTTCCTGAACTGCTCGACGGCCGTTTCGGCAGTCGGTTTGCTGCCGGTCAAGGACTCGTCGCCGAGCCTGAGCAGCGGCACCTGGTTGGACAGCCAGACGACGTGGCGAAGACCGTCGCGCAGATTGGCTCCCGCCTGGCGCTTGTTGCCTTCAGTCGAAACGGTCAGGCCGAAGACGGAATCGAACACGAGCTTGCTGCCCAGGCTGGACGAGATCAGCGCCCACTTCGGTGTGTCAGTTGACAGCGTGGTGGCCGGTCGCGATGCCGCCAGCACCGCTTGCATCTGCTCGACGATCGCCTTGCGGGCTTGGCCCTGGTAGATCACGGCGTCGGAAAAGCAGTCGTTGAGCAGCCTGTCCTTGACGAGTGCATTCAATGTCGCACGCGGGTGGGGGTAGGGCGTGTCTTTCGGCTTCGGCTTCAGCAGGCACGACTTCGACTTGTTCGTCTGGTCGTAGCACAGCCGGTCCTTCAGCGGCTTGGTGAGCCCGGACCAGACGACGGCGTGCGCCCGAACCTTGTGGCTTCCAGGCAGCGCAATGTCGGCACTGAACACCTTGATCTCGTTGGCCGGATCGGCCGGCGGGGACGGGCGCATGTCGGCCCGCGATCCCAGTGCCTGCGCGATGAGGTCGAGCCAGCCGCGCGCCCACTCGTCGTTGTGATGGCACATCCCGTGAACGATGAACAGGTCGAGCGGGCCACCGGGCTCCTCGGCAAGCTGCATCAGCCCGGGAAAGGTGGCGTTGGGCGGGTCGAACACCGGCTCTGGGAAGGGCGTCGAGCAGCCGCCGATCAGCATGGCAGCGCCGAGGGTGAAACAGATTCCTCCGACTCGAGCCGATTCGAGATTCATGCGGGCGCCTTTGCGTGTTGGGCTTCCTGCGCATGATCTGGCCCTCAACGCTGGCGGCCATCAGCACCTTTGATGATGACCCCCGTCGGCCTTGCGGCCCCGGCGCCAGCGCACCCCTCAGCGCATGATCGTCGGCAAGCGCAACGCGTTGATCCGCTCCAGCTTGGCCGAGTACAGCGCCTTGTCGTCGAAGGTCGTGCTGTTCTCCTTGGCCAGGATCAGGTGCCGGCGCGCAGCCGACTTGTCGCCGAGGCCGATGTTGGCCACGGCGAGCCAGAAGTGGAACTCGTGGTGGTAGGCGGCGCGCTTGATTTCCTTGCCGATCAACTCGCGGGCCGACTCGAATTGGCCCGCCTGCAACGCCGCGAGCCCCAGGTCGAAGAAGTGGAACGGCGGGTGCGGCTCGACCTTGTTCAGCCGCTGCGCGAGTTGCGCCGCTTCGGTGACCTGCCCCAATTCACCAAGCGTGCGCGCCAGGTTGGACAGGGCGATCGTGTTGTCAGGTTCGCGCTGGAGCACGTGGCGCAGCAGTTGCGCCGCGTGCTGCGGGTGGCCGCGGCGCAGGTACGTCACCGCGAGCGTGTTGTACGCGCTCAGGAAGGCGGGCGACTGTCGGATGGCCTCGCGCCCCCAGGCGTAGGCGTCGTTCAACTGGCCGCCTGCCAGCGCCTCGGCGGCGCGGTTGTTCATGTACATCGCGACCACGGTCGCCTCTGAGATGACGCGCGTGCGCTGGCCGCGCACGTCTTCGGGCGGCAGGAAGTCGACCGTCCAGGCGCGGTCGGTGTCCACGCCGACGCGGGCGTCGGTCGCGCGGTGTTCGAGCGCCAGGTTGACGTGGTTGCTGGAGAAGTAGAGGTTGCCGCTGCGCGTCCAGGTCGCATCGGTGTAGACGCTCTGGTAGCGCACCGGCAGGCCCAGGTGCTTGGCGAAGGCCGCCGTCATGATGACCAGCGACAGGCAGTTGCCCGAGCGCGCCTCGAAGGCCTCGGCCGCGTTGCGGGTGCGCACCGAGTCGTAGTCGAGCTTGAGTTGGCCTTTGCTGTACAGCGCCTCCAGCAGGCCGCGCTGCGGGCCTTTGCTGCGCAACGGGCCGGCAATGTCTTGCTCGACGTAGCGCTTCATCGCGTCGCTGAGCGCGAAGATCGCGTCAGCGCGCGGCGGCTCGGACGGGGCGGCGAACAGCGTGTCGTCGAAGAGGTGAGCCGGCGGTGGCGGCACGACCGGCGCGACAGTGCAGCCGCCCAGCCCGAGCATCGCGACGAACATCACCCACCCGGTCAGCGCGGCGAGGCCTGGCCGCACGTGCAAGCGTTCAGAGGCGTTCATGTGTGCACTCCCGAAGAACCGTGTTCGCGTCGCCGACTGTGGGCTTGTTTGCAAGGGCCCGCAAGGGGTTTCCCGCCGCCGGGTGGGCGCCCTCGGGATCGAGCTGTCAAGAACGGCCCGCAAGGTGGCACTGGGCGGTTCAGGTTTGCAGCCAACGCCCCGGCGCGGTCTCGGCCACGCGGGCCTCGTCGCGCAGCTTCAGCAGGTGCGCCAGCAGCGAGCGCCGGGCCATGGCGTGCAGGTGCGGTGGCACGTCGGCATAGACGGTGGCGAGTAGCGCGTCTGTGCCTGCCGGCTCGTGGGTCGGCACGGCGGCGAGCACTTTGGCCTCGCGCTGCAGCCGGTGGTCGACGATGCGCTGCATCGCGCGCGACGGTTGCGCCATCAAGAAGCCGTGGCCGGGGGCGAGCCACTCCAGCGGTAGCGTTTTCAGCTCGTTCAGCGATCGCAGGTAGGCGCCCATGTCGCCATCGGGCGGGTTGATGACGACGGTGGATCCCTGCATCACATGGTCGCCGGTGAACAGCATGCGCTCCTCGTCGAGCAAATAGCACAGGTGGTTGCCGGCGTGGCCAGGGGTGTGGATCACGCGCAGCGTCGAGGCGCCGAAACGGCTGTTCGTCGTGCTGTCCGCGGGTTCGTCGGATATGGGCGGGCCGGGCAGCACGAACACCTCGCCGCCGGACAGCGCGGTGTCGGGCACGAAGTCGGTGTCCTGCCACTCGGTGTGCAGCGGCGCCATGCCCAGCAACGCCGCGCCGGTGTGGTGCTTCAAGGCTTGCGCGGCGGGAGAGTGGTCCTTGTGCGTGTGGGTCACGAAGATCCAGCGGATCGCCCCCGGCGCGGCGGCGAGGATCGCCTGCACGTGATCGTCCATCGCCGGGCCGGGGTCGATCACGGCCCACTCGTTGGCCGCCCCACCGCCGATCAGGTAGGTGTTGGTGCCGGGGCCGGTCATCATGCTGCCGTTGGGCGCGGTGACGCGGATCAAACGCGGCGACAGGCGCACTGCTGTGCCGGGCACCAATTCGTAGCTGGCCGTGCCGCGGCCATGCGGGTCGAGCCGGCCGAGTTCGGCCCAGGCCGGCTCGTCGGGCGCCACCGGGCGCATGCCGCGCGCGCCGGTGCCCAGGTGCGGCATCCAGCAGGGCACGCTGGTCAGCGCACGCGCGTGCGCCATCACGGCGCCGATGCTGCCGAGTTGCTGCAGGGTCTGCAGCGTCCTCAGCGTGGGCAGCACGAGCTTGAACTCCTTCGCCCGCGCGATCGCCTCGGCCGGCGTGATCCACAAGCGGTCCACGGTTTCGCCGTCGTCGTGCGAGGCCACTTGCAGGGCCGGCGCCTCGGCGACGAAGAAGTGCGTGTCGTACCGCTTGGGCACGCCGGGTGGTGTGAGCCAGTGGCTGATGCGAACCAGCCGGTCGGCCGCCAGGCGCAGGCCGAAGCGTTCGCACAGTGAGCGCATCGACAGCTCGCCACGGTTGAGCGCCGGGCGCAGTGCGGCGATCTGATCGAGCACGTCGGGCGGCAGCGCGCCACCGTCGGCCGCGGTGGCGAACAGCAGCCCGGCTTCCTCCAGGCACTCGCGCATCGCGGCGACGAAGAAGTCGAGCCCGCCTTCAGGCAGGCCCATCGCGGCGCTCGCGGTGCTGTCGTCCAGCCCGGTGCAGCACGCGTGCGCGTCGCGGTCGGCCGCGTCCACCAGCCCGCCGGGGAAGACGCACGCGCCGCTGTGGATGTCGCCTTCGCGCGCATTGCGGCGCATCAGCAGCACCTGCATGCCGGCTTGCTTGCCGGGTTGCCGGCCCGCGCCCGCGTCGTTCGCGCTGCCGCCGTCGTCTGTGTCTGTGCTGCGCAGCACCACCACGGTGGCCGCGCGTCGAATGGCGGCGCCAGGGGCCGGCCGCCAATCGGGGAAGTGGATCGCGTCGCTCATGTCGGCAGCGTACCGCAGCCGGCCGGCGCCTCCGGCAAAATCCGAGGCATGAAGCTGTATGCGTTTGCCACCCAGGCGCTGTTCGCCGCCGCTGCCCTGGTCAGCGCGGCCCACGCCAACCCGTTCCCCGACGCCGACCTGGCCAACGGCCGCGAGATCCACTACGCCAAGCGCTGCGCCGCCTGCCACACCGAAAAGACCAGCATGGACGAGGCGTTCATCCACACCCGCGCCGACCGCAAGGTCAGGACGCTGTTCGACCTGCGCCGCTACGTGAGTCTGTGCAACATGGAGCTCAAGCTCGAACTGTTCCCCGAAGACGAGCGCGACGTGGCAGCCTACCTGAACCAACGCTTTTACAAGCTCACGCAGTGAGGCCGCGAGCCGGCACGACGTCGGCGGCGGTCCGTCAGGAAGGCGAGGGTGGTGCGGCCGGCGTCCGCGCGCGCAGCGCGGCCTGCGCGGCCTGGATGCCGGCGTCGAGGTAAGCGCCGAAGAAGTCGTGCGACAGGCCGACGATGGCTGGGGCGAGTTCGCGCCCGTCGCCATCGAAGAACATCACCGTCGGTGCAAAGCGCACCTTGTGCGAGCGCGCAAACTCCGCGTGCGAGCGGCGCGCGCCTTGCCAATCGGTGAGCAAGCGGGCGCGGCCCAGTTCGACTTCGGCGATCACCACGCCCGCAGGCCGCGTGGCCGCCAGCGGGCGCAGGTAGTGTTCACGCGCGACCGCGCAGAACGCGCATCCGTCCTGGCTAAACATCAGCACGGTCAGCGTGCCAGGCCGGCGGCCGAGCACGTCGGGCAACGGGCCAGAGGTCTTCGACATGCCTGCATTGGACAGCGCAGCGCCGCAGCCGCGTTCGCGTGCAAACCCCTATGGGCGTATGCCGATACGCGCATATGCTGCCTGGCAGTTGCATTGCATGGGTCACCCGGAACCGCCATGGACGAAATGAACGAAGTGTTCGAGTCGGTCGCGCGCTACTTTTCGCTGCTGTCCGAGCCCACCCGGCTGCGCATCATGCATTCCATCTGTCAGGACGAGAAGTCGGTCAACCAGATCGTCGAGGAGACCGGCTTCACGCAGACCAACGTCTCGCGTCACCTCGGCCTGATGTACCAGGGCGGCGTGCTGTCGCGCCGCCGCGAGGGCGCGCAGGTGTTCTACCGCGTGTCCGACGCCTCGTTCACCGACCTGTGCCGCACCGTGTGCATCCGCGTGGCGACCGAGCTCGAAGGTGACAAGGCCGTGAAGCGCAGCTTCAAGGAATTCATCAAGGAGCTGGGCTGAGCGATGGGCACCGAATCGCCACGCCTGGCCGGGCGCATCGTCAAGGCGCCCGAAGGTCACCTGTCCCTCGAACAGATCGAGGCCGCACGCAAGGCGCGCCGCAGCTTCATGGGCAAGGCGCTGGCCTTCGGTGCCGGGGCCTCCGCAACCGCGACCGCAGCACGCGCCGCCGACGGCGACCCCAACATCCTGACCCTGCCCGCCCACACCACCGGCCTGGGCCAGGGCGTGGCGACCGAAGGCTACGGCAAGCCGTCCGTCTGGGAGAAGGCGATCCAGCGGCGCGAGAGCCCGGGCCTCACGCGCGTGCCGCAGGCCTCGGTGTCGTTCTGCCCGCTGCAGTCGCTGTTCGGCATCATCACACCGAACGGCCTGCACTTCGAGCGCCACCACCAGGGCTGGTGGGACGTCGACCCGTCCAAGCACCGGTTGATGGTCAACGGCCTCGTCAAGGCGCCGCGCGTGTTCACGATGGACGACCTGATGCGGCTGCCGTCGGTCTCGCGCATCCACTTCATCGAATGCGGTGCGAACACCGCGATGGAGTGGGCCAACGTGTCGGTGCCCTCGGTGCAGTACACGCACGGCATGGTGTCGTGCTGCGAATTCACCGGTGTCAAGCTCTCGACCTTGCTCGACCTGTGCGGCGCCGACGTGAAGGCCGGCCGCTACGTGCTGGCCGAAGGCGCCGACGGCTCGTCGATGACGCGCACGATCAGCATGAAGAACGCGCTCGACGACGTGATCGTCGCCTGGGGCATGAACGGCGAGATGCTGCGCCCCGAGAACGGCTACCCGCTGCGCCTGGTGGTGCCGGGCGTGCAGGGCGTGAGCTGGGTCAAGTACCTGCGCCGCATCGAGGTGGGCGACCAACCCTGGCACACCAAGGACGAGGTGCTGCACTACGTCGACCTGATGCCCGACGGCACGCACCGCCAGTTCACGTCGGTGCAGGAGTGCAAGTCGGTGATCACCTCGCCGTCGGGCTCGCAGACGCTGCTCGACAAGGGGTTCTACAACGTCACCGGCCTCGCGTGGTCGGGCCGCGGCACGGTGCGGCGTGTGGACGTGAGCAGCGACGGTGGCCGCAACTGGCGCACCGCACGCTTGGAGTCACCGGTGCTCGACAAGGCCTTCACGCGCTTCAACATCGATTGGGTGTGGGACGGTGCGCCGGCGGTGCTGCAGTCGCGCGCGGTGGACTCCACCGGCTATGTGCAGCCCAAGATCAACCAGCTTCGCGCCAAGCGGGGCACGCGGTCGATCTATCACAACAACGCGATCCAGTCGTGGCGCGTCGCCGAGAGCGGCGAGGTCACGAACATCCAGATGTTCTGAGGCAGCAGCATGCGATTCCTTCAGATCGCCTCCGCGCTGTGCCTGCTGGGCTCCGTGCTCGGCGCCTCGGCGCAGACTGCTCGGAAGCCTGCGGGGGCCACCACGGCATCCACTGCGGCGGCGCTGCAGCAGATCGGCCGCACGGCCACCGCCGCCGAAGTGAAGGCCTGGGACATCGACGTGCGTGCCGACTTCAAAGGCTTGCCCACCGGCGCCGGCAGCGTGGCGCAGGGCGAAAAGTTGTGGGACGCGCAGTGCGCGTCGTGCCATGGCACGTTCGGCGAGTCGAACGAAGTGTTCACGCCGATCGTCGGCGGCACGACGGCCAAGGACATCGAGACCGGTCGCGTGCAGAACCTGCTGCCCGGCCGCTTTCCGCACCGCACGACGCTGATGAAGGCGTCGCAGTTGTCCACGCTGTGGGACTACATCCACCGCGCGATGCCGTGGACGACGCCCAAGTCGCTGAAAGCCGACGAGGTGTACGCGGTGCTGGCGTACATCCTGCACCTGGGCGACATCGTGCCGGCCGACTTCACGCTGTCCGACCGCAACATGGCCGAGGTGCAGGCGCGCTTGCCCAACCGCAACGGCAAGGTTTTCTACGCGGCGATGTGGGACGTGCGCGGCAAAGGCGACGTGGTGAACCCGCTGTGCATGACGGACTGCCCGATCGAGGGCGAAGTGGCCTCTGCGCTGCCCGACTTTGCGCGCAACACGCACGGCAACATTGCCGAGCAGGTGCGGCCGTTCGGCGCGCCACGGGGCACCGACACCGCGGCGCCGCCCCGCAGCGCGCGGGCGGGCACGGCCGGCGCGGCGGCCGCAACGGCCGCAACGGCCGCAACAGCGACTGCGGCGGTGGCCGCAGCCGGACGCACCGACGGGGCCGCGCTCGTCAAGGCCAACGGCTGCACCGCTTGCCATGGCATGGGCAACCGCATCGTCGGCCCGGCATTTCAGGAGATTGCCAAGCGCCATGCAGGCAAGTTCGACTCGGTGGAGTACCTTGCGGGCAAAATTCGCAGCGGCGGCCAAGGGGCCTGGGGCGCCGTGCCCATGCCGCCCCAGGCGCAGGTCAGGGAAGCCGACGCCCGGGCCATGGCGCAATGGCTGGTGGGTGGTGCGCCATGAGCCTGCCCGGCCGCCCGAAAGGCGAAAGCCGCAGTGCGCAGCACGAAGGTACCCCAGTGATCCTGCCCGGCCGCCCGAAAGGCGAAAGCCGCAGTGCGCAGAACGAAGGCACCGCAATGAGCGCCGCGGATGCCCCAAAGTCCGTGCGACCGTGCCCCGCAACGCCACGGGGCAAACCCGAAACCGACCTGCCACCGCTTCGGCGATGATTCATTGAAAACCCCCGCTGCGTGCACCACGTTGCCGGCAGCGGACAATCGCCACCCTTCCCATACCGAGGAACTTCCATGAGACACCCCACCCGCCGCGATGCTCTGCAACAAGGGAGCGCCATGGCCGCGCTGGTCGCCTGCGGCCTCGTCACCGCCGGGCAGGCGCGCGCTGCGGTGGACGGCGCCGCTTTCGAGGCCAAGACGCTCGCCGACGCGCTCAAGCTGCTCGGCGGCGCGGCCGACAGCAAGGACGTGTCCATCACCTCGCCCGACATCGCCGAGAACGGCGCGGTGGTGCCGGTGTCGGTGACGAGCAAGCTGCCCAAGACACAGGAGATCTACATCCTGGTCGAGAAGAACCCGCAGCCGCTGACGGCCACCTTCACCATCCCCGAGGGCACCGACGCGTTCGTGTCCACGCGCGTGAAGATGGGTCAGAGCACCAACGTGGTGGCGGTCGTCAAGGCCGACGGCAAGCTGTATTCGACAACCAAAGAAACCAAGGTCACCCTCGGTGGCTGCGGTGGCTGATGACAGCCCCAAGACGCGTTCGGCGTCGCCCCCCGAGGGGAGCTCGGGCCGCTTGGGAACGGCCCGGCGCTGGCCCGAGAGATTCATTCTGAACCAGGAGAACCACGATGGCTGACCCGATGCGCATTCGCGCCCAGATCAAGGATGGCGTGACCGACGTGCGCGTGCTGATGGCGCACCCGATGGAGACCGGCCTGCGCAAGGACGCTGCCGGCAAGACGATCCCCGCCCACCACATCAGCGAGGTGAAGGCGACCGTGGGCACCCGCACCGTGCTGGAGGCGCGCTGGAGCCAGGCGGTGTCGCAGAACCCGTTCCTGCAATTCCGCTTCGGTGGCGCGAAGGCAGGCGACAAGGTCACCGTGACCTGGACCGACAACACCGGCGCCAAGCGCACCGATGAAGTGGCCATTGCCTGACGCCTCGCGGGCCGGCGGGCCTGCCAGCGCGGCGAGCCCAGCAGCCGCTCGACAACAAGAACGACCGGAGACATCCATGAAACACGCTCTCGTTGCGATGGGGGTGGCGTTCGGCGCCACGCTCATGGCAAGCCACGCCGCCGCGCAATCGGCCACCGACGAAATCGCCAAGTACCGCGAGATGATCGCCGACGGCAACCCGGCCGAGCTGTTCGAGGCCAAGGGCGAGTTGCTCTGGAAAAAGGCCGATGGCCCGAAGAAGGCCTCGCTCGAAAAGTGCGACCTCGGCCTCGGCCCCGGCGTGGTCAAGGGCGCCTACGCGCAAACGCCGCGCTACTACGCCGACACCGACCGCGTGCAGGACGCCGAGTCGCGCCTGCTCACCTGCATGGAGACACTGCAGGGCTTCAGCGCCGCCGAGATCGCCAAGACGCCGTTCGGCCGCGGCAAGAAGGCCGACGTGGTGGCGCTGGTGACGTACCTGTCGGCAGAGTCCAAGGGCGTGAAGGTGAACGTGAAGCCAGTGCACGCCAAAGAGAAAGAAGCGATGGCGCTCGGCCGCAAGGCGTTCTTTCAGCAAGCGGGCCCGTATGACTTTTCATGCGCGTCGTGCCACGGTGAAGAAGGGCGGCGCATCCGCTTGCAAGACCTGCCCAACATCACCACCCCGGCCGGTGCCGCCAAGGGCTGGACCACCTGGCCGGCCTACCGCGTCAGCAGCGGGCAGATGTGGTCGATGCAGCACCGCCTGCAGGACTGCTACCGCCAGCAGCGGTTCCCCGAGCCGCTGTACGGTTCGGAGCTGACGGTCGCGCTGTCGTACTACATGGCGTCGCTGTCCAGCGGTGTGGCCATGGCCACGCCCGGCATCAAGCGTTGAGCCGCAGGAGACCTCGAATGAAGAACACCACGATGTTCGTGATGAGCGCGGCTGGTGCCGCCGTGCTGCTCGCCGGCTGCGCCACACCCAATGCGCGCGACGCGCAATTGCAGGCGCGCTTCGACGCCATGGTCAAGGCCAGCTTCCAGGCCAACGGCCCGGTCACGATGGCGCGGCTCGACCAGGACGACACGCAGAAGTTCTGCTCCGACCCGGTGCTCGCCGTCGCGAAGGAAACCGCCGCCGCTCGCGCGGCGCTCGAGAAGCAAAACCTCGACAGCATCAAGTGGCCTGCTGGCGGCAAGTTCCTCGGCGACTGGAAGGCCGGCGAGTCGATCGCGCAAAGCGGCCGCGGCATGACCTGGACCGACGCGCCCGAGCAGGCCAACGGCGGCAATTGCTACAACTGCCATCAGATCGACAAAAAGGAAATCTCGCACGGCACGATCGGCCCGAGCCTGTGGAACTACGGCAAGCTGCGCGGCGTGACCGACCCGGCGTCGGCGGCCGCAGAGCCGATCGTCAAGTACACCTGGGGCAAGATCTGGAACGCCAAGGCCTACAACGCCTGCTCCAACATGCCGCGCGCCGGGCACATGGGCATCCTGACTGAAGCGCAGATCCAGCATGTGATGGCGCTGCTGCTGGACCCGAAGTCGCCGGTCAACCAGTAGCGCCTGGAGCACAGCCGTGGCCCTGGGACGGCGCGAATTCATGCAGGTGCTCGCGGTGGCGTCGGCCGGTGGCATGGCCATTGCCGATCGCGACGTGCTGGCCGCCAGCAGCGCCGCAGCCGAGCGGCTCTACGAGCTGCCGCCATTCGGCAACGTGAGTTTCATGCACTTCACCGACTGCCATGCGCAGTTGCTGCCGATCCACTTTCGCGAACCGAGCGTCAACCTCGGCGTGGCGGGATCGCTCGGCAAGGCGCCGCACCTTGTCGGCGACAAGCTGCTGAAGGCCTTCGCTATTGCGCCGGGCACGGCGGCCGCGCATGCGTTCACCTACCTCGACTTCGAGCAAGCGGCGCGCACCTATGGCAAGGTCGGCGGCTTTGCCCACCTGGCCACGCTGGTCAAGCGCGTGCGCGCGTCGCGCCCGAACGCGCTGCTGCTTGACGGTGGCGACACCTGGCAGGGCTCGGCCACCGCGCTGTGGACGAACGGGCAGGACATGGTCGATGCAGCCAAGCTGATCGGCGTGAACCTCATGGCCGGCCACTGGGAGTTCACGCTCGGCGCCAAACGGGTGCAGGAAGTCGTCGAGCGCGACTTCAAAGGGCAGATCAATTTTCTGGCGCAGAACATCAAGACCACCGACTTCGGCGATGCGGTGTTCGAGCCTTACGCACTGCGCGCGATCAACGGCGTGCCGGTGGCGGTGATCGGCCAGGCCTTTCCGTACACGCCGATTGCCAACCCGCGCTACCTTGTGCCCGACTGGACGTTCGGCATCCAGGAAGAAGCACTGCAGAAAGTCGTCGATGAAGCGCGCAGCAAGGGCGCGCAGGCGGTGGTGCTGCTGTCGCACAACGGCATGGACGTCGACCTGAAGCTCGCCTCGCGCGTGACCGGCATCGATGCCATTCTGGGCGGCCACACGCACGACGGCGTGCCCGCCCCGGTGGTCGTCAACAACCGCAGCGGCCAGACGCTGGTCACCAACGCCGGCTCGAACGGCAAGTTCCTCGGCGTGCTCGACCTCGACGTGAAGGACGGTCGCGTGCAGGGCTTCCGCTACAAACTGATGCCGGTGTTTGCCAACCTGCTGCCGGCCGATGCGGCAATGCAGGCGCACATCGAAAAGGTGCGGGCGCCGTTCCAGACCAAGCTCGACGAGGTGCTGGCAGTCAGCGACACGCTGCTCTACCGGCGTGGCAACTTCAACGGCAGCTGGGACCAGTTGATCCTCGACGCGCTGATGGCGGTCAAGGGCGCGGAGATCGCCTTCTCGCCTGGCTTCCGCTGGGGCACCAGCCTGCTGCCGGGGCAGAAGATCACGCGCGAGCTGATGATGGACCAGCTCGCCATCACCTACCCGCAGACGACCCTGACAGCGATGAGCGGCGAGACGATCAAGACCATCTTGGAAGACGTGGCCGACAACCTCTTCAACCCCGACCCGTACTACCAGCAAGGCGGTGACATGGTTCGCGTGGGCGGTCTGCAATACACCTGCGCGCCGAACCAGAAGGCGGGTTCGCGCATCTCCGAGATGCGGCTGAACGGCAAGGCTGTGGAGGCCGGCAAGACCTACCAGGTCGCCGGTTGGGCGCCGGTGGCCGAAGGCGCCAAAGGCGAACCCATCTGGGATGTGGTCGAAACCTATTTGCGCGACCAGAAGGTCATCAAGCCGCGGACGTTGAACGCGCCCAAGCTGCTCGACATGGCGGGCAACCCGGGCCTGGCGTGATGGCGCGCGCCGCGCCGCTGGCGGTCAATGCGCTGGCGCGGCGCCTGGCGACGGGGCTGGCCCTGGCGCTGGGGCTGGGGCTCACCGGCAACTCGGTGGCGCAGCCCGCCGAGTTCGAGCCCGCGACGGTGCCGATGGAGGTTCGCAAGGTCTCAGAGCATGTGTACTACGTGCTCGGGCAGGCCGGCATGGTGTCCACCGCCAACCAGGGCTTCAACTCGAATGCCGGCTTCGTCGTCACGCGAGACGGCGTGGTCGTGTTCGACGTGCTGGGCACCCCGGCACTGGGCAAGCGCTTTGCTGACCTGATCGCGCGCACCACGCCGCAGCTGGTGCGGCGCATCGTGATCAGCCACTACCACGCGGACCACTTCTACGGCCTGCAGGCATTCGTCGCCGGCGAGCTGCAGGTGTGGGCGGATGCGCGGGTGCGCGACTACCTCGCCAGCGACGCACCGGCCGCGCGTTTGGCCGAGCGGCGCCAGTCGCTCGGGCCGTGGGTGAACGAGCGCTCGCGCATCGTCGCGCCACACACCTATCTCGACGCCGACGCGGTGTTCCAGCTCGGCGGCCTGACGTTCCGCGTGCTGCGCGTCGGCCCGGCGCACACGCCCGAGGACCTGATGTTGCTGGTGGAAGAAGAGGGCGTGCTGTTCGTCGGCGACCTGATGTTCGCCGGCCGCATCCCGTTCGTCGGCGACGCCGATGTGAGCGCGTGGATCAAGGCGATCGACCGGGTGCTGGCATTCAAGCCGCGCATCGTCGTCGGCGGCCACGGGCCGGCGTCGACGAACGCCGACGCGGAGCTGCGCACCACGCGCGACTACCTCGCCTACCTGCGCGCGCAGATGGCCGCCGCAGTCGAAGCGGGGATCGACTTCGAGGAGGCCTACCAGCGCACCGATTGGTCGGCCTACGCCGCGCTGCCGGCGTTCGCGGCGGCGAACCGGCGCAATGCGTACCAGACCTATCTGAGCGTTGAGCGAGAAGCGCTCGGGGTGAGCAAGTAGTCTTTCTCCCTCTCCCTCTCCCTCTGGGAGAGGGAGTGACTGCTTCCGGCCGGTACGCCGAATCAAGCACCACACCGCCGCCGCTGATGCGTGACACGCATGCGCACAACTGCGCGTTCGTGCGCTTCTGGTGCGGGCCGAAGAACACGTCGCGGTGGTCCACTGTGCCCTCCACCCGCACGATGTCGAGCGCGCACAGGCCGCACTCGCCACGCTCGCACAGCACGTCGAGCAGGCTGCGCGGTCGGCCGGCACCTGCAGGCGCATGCCGTGGGGCGTCAGAAGACAGCGTTGTCCCGCAGTTGTCGAGGAGTGGTCGCAATCAGTCGATCGCCCACTGCGTCCACTGCCCCCATTGAGCCCACTATGATTTCAACTCGCCGCCGGCAGCGCGGCGCCTCACCGCACCCGGAGACACACCATGAGCACCCGCCTCGCACCCCCGTTTCGTGCCGACCACGTCGGCAGCTTCCTGCGCCCCAAGCGCCTGCTCGATGCGCGTGCCAAGGCGCAGAAAGGCGAGCTGTCGGCCCAGGGGCTGCGTGCCGTCGAAGACGACGCCATCACTGAGATCGTCAACTTCCAGCAGGACGTGGGCCTGCAGAGCATCACCGACGGCGAGTTCCGCCGCACCTACTTCCACATCGACTTCCTGGAGCAGATCGGCGGCGTGAAGACCGACATCCCGGTGATGATCAGCAAGCCCGACGGCACGCAGGAGCTGGCGCCGCCGGTGATGCGCGTGATCGACAAGGTGCGGCACGTGAAGGACATCCAGCTGGCGGACTTCAACTACCTGAAGGCGCAAGTGAAGTCCGGGCTGACGCCGAAGGTCACGATCCCGTCGCCGACGATGCTCCACTTTCGCGGCGGCCGCGCCGGCATCAGCAAGCAGCACTACCCCGACCTGGAGCCGTTCTATCAAGACGTGGCCAACGCCTACGGCAACGAACTGCGCTCCCTCGCTGCGGCCGGCTGCACCTACGTGCAGATGGACGACACCAACCTGGCCTACCTGTGCGACGACAAGATGCGCGAGGCCGCCCGCTCACGCGGCGACGACCCCGACGAACTGCCGCACCGTTACGCCGGCTTCATCAACCGCGTCGTCGCGCAAAAGCCGGCTGGCATGACGCTGGCGGTGCACCTGTGCCGCGGCAACTTCCAGAGCACGTGGGCGGCGCAAGGCGGCTACGAGCCGGTGGCCGAGGCGCTGCTGTCGGAGATGCACGTGGACGGCTACTTCCTGGAGTACGACGACGCCCGCAGCGGCGACTTCAAGCCGCTGCGCTTTTTGCCCAAGGGCAAGACGGTGGTGCTTGGATTGGTGACCACCAAGCTCGGCCAGCTCGAATCGAAGGACGACCTGAAGCGGCGCATCGACGAGGCATCGAAGTACGTGCCGCTGGAGCAGTTGTGCCTGTCACCGCAGTGCGGCTTCAGCAGCACGGTGCACGGCAACGACATCGCGGTCGAGGCCCAACGCGCCAAGTTGCGGCTCGTTGTCGAAACGGCGCAGGAAGTTTGGGGCAACGCCTGAAGCGAGGGGCGAGGGGCCCCACGGGCCACGAGGAGGGCCTTTCAGGTCCCCAGGGAGATCGACCAGCGAAAGGCGCGGCGAGGGAGCGGGCTCGAAGCCCGCGACCGAGAGCAGAGGTCCAGCAGCCTCAGGCCTTCAACCTCGAACTCACCCCGCCTTCTTGATATACGCACTGCACCACCCCTTGGCGGCCACCTGCTTGCCCGCGAACAGCGGGCATGGCCCGGCCGCATCGCCGGGCTTGCCTGCGAACAAAGAGCAATTGCTGCAGGCCTGGCCGGCGGCGTAGTTCTTGAACCGGGTCGCATCGGCCTGCGTGGCCACCTCGACATAGCCCAGCGCCTTGGCGGCCGGGTCGTTCGGGTCCACCATCGGGCCGCCGGCTGCGGTGGGGGCTGCGGGTGCGGCCGCTGGGGCAGGTGCAGGTGGCGGAGCGGCCGGCGCGGCGGCAGGTGCCGGCGGCGGCGCAGCCACCACCGCAGGCGCTGGCGCGGCAGCAGCCGGCGTCGCTGGCGGGGGCGGCGGTGCAGGTGGCGCGGCGGCTGGCGCTGGCACCGGCGCGGCAGCCTTGTCGCCACACGCGGCCAGCATCGACAGGCCGGCGACAGGAAGGATCTCGATGAAGCGACGGCGGGTGCTCATGGTCAGGGGCCTCCTGAGATTGCAAGGTCGCAATTCTCGCTGCTTCGTGCGGCGTTTCATGTAGGCCGGTACCCCGAAGAGTTCGGCTATCGTCCTAAGCATGTCCGACGCCACGACCCTGTTGCCCCGTCACCACGCCGCTGCGGGCGGGGGCCCCAGCGGACGGGGTGCGCGATGACGGCGGCGCCGAAACCTGCCAGCCACGCCGTCAGCCGCGTGCTGGTCGTCAGCGCCGATGCGGCGTGGTGCGCCCGGGTGGTGGCGGGCATCAACGGCGCCGCAGCACAACTCGACAACCCGATGGGTGTGGCGGCATCGAGCGCCGCCGACGGCGAGAGCGCCATCGCCGAGTGTCTCGCCGACGGCGAAGTGCAGATCGTCGTGATCGACCACGGCGACCCTGGCCACCAGGGCAACCACGCGGTGCAGACCGCCCAGGCGCTGATCGCCAGCCGCCCCGAGCTGTCGCTCTACATGACGCTCGAAGACGACGCCGACAAGATGCTGGTGGAAGCACTCGCCAGCGACGCCATCACCGGCTACTTCTACCGCAGCGAGCAAGACTTTCGCGGCTGGTTCCGCATCTTGAGCGCTGAGCTGGCGCAGAAATCCGACACGCCGTTCTACGACGCGTTGAAAGAGTACGTCGGTCAGGCCATCGACTCCTGGCACACGCCGGGCCACGGCGGGGGCGACTCGTTCAAGGGCAGCCCGTGGGTGGGCGACTTCTACGACTTCGTCGGCGAAGAGATGCTGCGCGCCGACCTGTCGGTCTCGGTGCCGATGCTCGACTCGCTGCTGCGCCCGACCGGCGTGATCGCGCAGTCGCAGCGTCTGGCGGCCAAGGCTTTCGGCGCCAACAAAACCTACTTCGCGACGAACGGCACCTCGACCTCGAACAAGGTCATCTTCCAGACGCTGCTCGCGCCCGGCGACACCTTGCTGCTGGACCGCAACTGCCACAAGTCGGTGCATCACGGCGTGATCTTGTCGGGCGCGCGGCCGGTGTACCTCGACTCGTCGGTGAACGCGCGTTTCGGCATCTTCGGCCCGGTGCCGCGCGCCATCGTGCTGCAGGCGATTGCGGACCACCCGCAGACCAAGGTGCTGATCCTGACCTCGTGCACCTACGACGGGCTGCGCTACGACTTGGCGCCCATCATCGAAGCGGCGCATGCGGCCGGCATCAAGGTGATCGTCGATGAAGCCTGGTACGGCCACGCGCGCTTTCACCCCGAGCTGCGGCCGACCGCGCTGGAGTGCGGCGCCGACTACGTGACCCAGAGCACGCACAAGGTGCTGTCGGCGTTTTCGCAGGCCAGCATGATCCACGTCAACGACCCGGCGTTCGACGAGCACCTGTTCCGAGAGAACTTCAACATGCACGCGAGCACGAGCCCGCAGTACAACCTGATTGCGAGCCTGGACGTGGCGCGCAAGCAGGCGGTGATGGAGGGCTACCGGCTCATCTCCCGCTCGCTGAAGTACGCGCAGGAGCTGCGCGCCAAGATCAACACCACCGGTGCCTTCCGCGCGCTCGAACTGGCCGACCTGCTGCCCGACGAGGTGCGTGGCGACGGCATCCGCCTGGACCTGACCAAGATCACGGTGGACATCTCCGCCAGCGGCTACGGCGCCGACGAACTGCGCGAGCTGCTGATCGAGCGCTTCAACATCCAGATCGAGAAGAACACGCACAACACGCTGACGCTGCTGCTGACCGTGGGCAGCACGCGCAGCAAGGTGTCGCGCCTGTTCGACGCGCTGCTGCGCCTGGCCAAGGACAAGCGCGCGCCGCGCACGTACGCGCGCATGCCCGAGGTGCCGCGTTTTTCGAGCCTGGCCTGCCTGCCGCGCGATGCGTTCTACGAAACCGGCGAGCGCCTGCCGCTGATCGACGACCACGGCCAGCCCAACCCGGCGTTGATCGGCCGTGTGTGCTGCGACCAGATCGTGCCGTACCCGCCGGGCATTCCGGTGCTGGTGCCGGGGCAGGTGGTGGCGCTGCCGGTGCTGGCTTACTTGACGCGCTTGTTGCAGACGCAGAAGTCGATCGACCTGCACGGCCTGGCGCACTTCGACGGCGAGCTGTGCCTGCGCGTGCTCACCGAAGCCGAGTTGCAGGCACTGCCGCAGCGCAGCGTGTGAGCGCGCGCCGCCGAACCGAGCTGCGCCGTGGCTCGTTCGGATTGTGGAGATGGCTGCTGCCGAGCGGCCTCAAGTCCTCAATCGACCGGAGGGACGTTTGACCCCGTCGCGGTAGCGTTCGCACCCGAGCTTGGCATGTCGCCAGGCCCACGCCGAATCGATCACCATGAACGCAATGCAACTTGCTGCCGCAAGCGGCGGACCCCTCGCCCGGCCACCGCCGCTGGTCGGCGTCACGCCCGAGTGGGTGCGCTCGCAGTTGATCGGCCGCGAGGCGAGCACGCGCACGCCGTTCGGCGAGCGGCGCATCGTTTACGCCGACCTTGGCGAACGGCGGCTCCCCCGCAAACGCGCGGGCTGAAGGGGCCACGCTGCGGGTTCAGCGTCCCGGCGCGCCCCTGGCATAAATTCGCCGTTCTTGCACGAAGCAGGAAACCGCTTGCTCTGGTACCGTTCACGCCGATTCATCCTTGGAGACTTCGCATGAGCGGATTGCAAGAACGCCTGCGTGCTCTGTCGCCCTCTGAATTGAAGGGCATCTGCCGCGGTATCGAGAAAGAGAGCTTGCGCGCGCTGCCCGGCAGTGGGCTGGCGCTCACGCCACACCCCGCCGGGCTGGGCTCGGCGCTGACGCACCCACACATCACCACCGACTACAGCGAGTCGCAGCTGGAGCTCATCACCGGCGTGCATGCCGGCGTCGACGCCTGCATCGAGGAGCTGACGCAAATCCACCAGGTCGTCTACCGCGAGATCGGCGACGAGATGCTGTGGGTGGGCAGCATGCCCTGCGGGTTGCCGACCGACGAGACGATTCCGATCGGCCGCTACGGCTCGTCCAACGTGGGCCGCGCCAAGAGCGTGTACCGCATGGGCTTGGGCCACCGCTACGGGCGGCGGATGCAGACGATCTCGGGCATCCACTACAACTGGTCGATGCCGGGCGTGTCGACGGAAGGCTACTTCAGCCTGATCCGCAACTTCCGGCGCCACTCGTTCCTGTTGCTCTACTTGTTCGGCGCGTCGCCGGCCGTGTGTTCGAGTTTTGTTGCCGGGCGCGAGCACGAGCTGCAGGTGCTCAAGGACCACACGCTCTACATGCCGCACGGCACCACCTTGCGCATGGGCCGGCTGGGCTACCAGAGCGACGCGCAGGCCACGCTGGCCGTCAGCTACAACAGCCTGGAGAGCTACGGCGCCTCGCTGCAAACAGCGCTGACGAAGCCGTACCCACCGTACGAAAAGTTCGGCATCCAGAACCCGGGTGGCGACTACAACCAGCTGAGCCCCAGCCTGCTGCAGATCGAAAACGAGTTCTACGGCACCATCCGCCCGAAGCGGGTGATCTTCCCCGGCGAGCGCCCGCTGCACGCGCTGCGCGAGCGCGGCGTCGAATACGTCGAGGTGCGCTGCATGGACCTCGACCCGTTCGTGCCGGTCGGCATTCGCGCGCAGACCACGCGTTTCATCGACGTGTTCCTGCTGCACTGCCTGCTGACCGACAGCCCACCCGACACGCCCGACGAGATCAAGGCGCTCGGCCGCAACCAGCACCTCACCGCGTCGCGCGGGCGCGAGCCGGGGCTGCGGCTCGCGCGCGGCGGGCACGACGTGCCGCTGGTCGATTGGGGCCTGCAACTTGTCGACGAGTGCCGCCCGATCGCGCAGGCGCTCGACGCCTTGCACGGCGGCACGAACTACCGCGACACGCTGCAGGCCGCCGCGGCCGGCCTGTCCGCACCCGACACGCTGCCCTCGGCCCACGTGCTGCACGCGATGACGCAGGACTTCGACAGCTCCTACGTGCGCTTCACGCGCGCGCAGTCCGAGTCGACCAAGGCCGGCCTGCTGGCCTTGCCGCTCGCGCCCGAGGTGCAGGCGCGCTTTGCGCGGCTCGCGCAGGCATCGATCGACGAGCAGAAGCAGATCGAAGCCATGGACAGCCTGCCGTTCGAGGTGTATCGCCAGCAATATGTGTCGCCCGATCGGCTGGGCGTGCACAAGCGGGCCAAGGTGGCGGCGGGCGTGGCGGCGCGGTAGCGGCTTGATCGTGGATTCAAGCTCTCGGCCCGGCACACGTCCTCGCGACGTCATGACGTCACGACGTCAACTCGCGCTGCGCATGCCACTGCGCGAGCGACACGTCCGGGTAGTCGCCGAAGCGCGCATCACCCGGCTGCCCTTCAGGCTCGACCCACGCCGCCTTCGAGCCGAGCATCAGGTGCACGTTCTCGGGCGGGCGTGGCAACGGCGTGTCGATCGCGCTGGCGTGCGGGTGCAATAGTTCGGGCCAGGTCGGGTCCCACAACCACAGCGCGCTGCCGCAGCGGCCGCAGAAGTGGCGGTGGCCGGTGCTGGGGCGCTGCTGTTCGCCCTCGCCGACCCGCGCGCGGTAGATTCGCAGCGCGCGCTTGCCCTTGAAGACCTTCAGCGTCGCTGCATCGGCGCCGAGGTTGATCGCATAGCCGCCGCTGCCCGCCGTCTTGCGGCAGATCGAGCAGTAGCAGCGCATGAACGGGTAAGGCTGCGCCGACTCGACTGTGAACCTGACGCTGCCGCAATGGCAGGAGCCTTCGAGGTGCATCGTCACTCCTTGGAATCGAAGCCCGGGTCCGGGTCTGCCACAGCGCCGAGGGATGCGCCGAACGACTGGCCGAGCCAGTCTCGCAACCTCACGCCCACGGTGACGCCGATCGCGGCCGCACCGGCGTTCACGTGCGAGATGACCCCATCGCGCAGCGTCGACGCCGCGTCGCCGATGCGTGCGCTCTCGTGCGACACAGTGCATGCGGCGATGTCCTGGGCTTCGAGCATGCCAAGCCCGGCAATGCCCGCGCGCTCACGGCCCACGCCGGCATCGTTGAACACCGCCATGCGCACCTGCGCCGCGGCCGCAAAGCGCGCCGAACTGGCGCCGCCGTGCGAGCCGATCACCACCACCGCGCCCGCGCCGCGGCCGACGGCCTCGGTGATGCTGTCCAGCAGCAAGAAGGCAGGCGGCGCAGTCACAGCCACGGGCAGGTCAGTCTGCAAAGGCGTTCAGGGTGCAGGCCGCCGGCCGAGTCCGCAGGTCAGTGCCGATCACGAATCGCCCCGGCACCCATCAACCCAGCTTCCGTCAACCCAACAACTGCTTGCGCCGGTACGCGCCCTGGCGCTCGAACATCCACCCCGGGTACTCGGCTGGCAAGCGGCTCACCTCGTCGAGCTGGCGCAGTTCGTCGGCGTTGAGCGTCACTGTCGTCGCCGCCAGGTTGTCGGCCAACTGGTCGGGCCGCTTGGCGCCGACGATCACGCTCGTGACCTGCGGCTGGTGCAGCAGCCACGCCAGCGCGATCTGCGCGACCGACACGTTGCGCGCTTGCGCGAGCGGGCGCATCGCGTCGATGCAGGCGTCGGCGCGGTCGCGGTTCACGGGCGGGAAGTCGAAGGTGGCGCGCCGGCCGCCGGCCGCGTCGGCTTGGCCGGGTTGGTCGCGCGCGTACTTGCCGCTCAACAAGCCGCCGGCCAGCGGGCTCCACACCATCAGGCCCACGCCTTCGCTCTTGAGCATCGGCACCAGCTCGCGCTCCAGGTCGCGGCCGGCCAGCGTGTAGTAGGCCTGCAGCGACTCGATGCGCGCCAGGTTCAGCCGCTCGCAGACGCCCAGCGCCTTGGCGATCTGCCACGCCGCCCAGTTCGACACGCCCACGTAGCGCACGAGCCCGTGCTGCACCAGGTGGTCGAGGGCGCGCACTGTCTCTTCGATCGGCGTGGCGGGGTCGAAGCCGTGGACTTGGTAGAGGTCGATGTGCTCCAGCTGCATCCGTTTCAGGCTCGCATGAACACCGTCGATCACGTGGCTGCGCGACGCGCCGCGCGCGTTCGGCCCGGGCCCCATTTCGCTGAACACCTTGGTGGCCACCACCACGCTGTCGCGCGCGACCTTCAGGTTCTTCAACGCCTGGCCGGTGATCTGCTCGGAGCGCCCGCCGGAATACATGTCGGCGGTGTCGATGAAGTTCACACCCGCGTCCAGCGCCTGGCCGACCAGCCGCTCGGCGTCGGCCTGCTGCACCTGGCCGATCTGGTCCCAGATGCCTTCGCCGCCGCCGAAAGTCATGGTGCCCAGGCAGAGCTCGGAGACGAACAGGCCGGTGCGGCCGAGTGGGTGGTGGCGCATGCGCGGGGCCTTTTGTCGATCAGGTTGGGAGCCTTGCGAGCATAGGCGCGTTGTGGGTTCCGCGCTCGCCCCAGGGGCTCCACCTGCACCACCTGGCGGATCGGGGGTGCGCTCGGCGCGCACCAGGTTGGCCGTGTGCGGATCGGTGGGCCGCCCGCCGGGTGCCCGCCAGGGCCTGCGCCGCTACACTCAAGCCGTTCACCGATCATTTCATCGCTCATTCGCACGCACCATGGCCGGCCTCTCTGCAACGACCCCGCAACCCACCGCCATCACCGCCCACCAGCAGTCGCGGGTGCTGGAGGTGAGCTTTGCCGACGGTGCGCAGTTCCGCATCCCCTTCGAGCTGATGCGCGTGTACTCGCCCAGCGCCGAGGTGCAGGGCCACGGCCCGGGGCAGGAGGTTCTGCAGACCGGCAAGCGCGAGGTCGAACTCAACGCGCTCGAGCCGGTGGGCAACTATGCGGTGCAGCCGGTGTTTTCCGATGGCCACAGCACGGGCATCTTTTCGTGGGACTACCTGTACTTCCTCGGTTCGCAGCAGGCCGAGCTGTGGGCAAAGTACGAAAGCCGCCTGCAAGCCGCCGGCACCAGCCGCGATGCGCCGATGGGCCAGGCCGGTGGCGGCTCGGCATGCGGACACCAGCACTGACTGCTCCCGCCCAGATCGCGCCATGACCGACACCCACTTCGGCTTCAAGACCGTCGACGAAGGCCAGAAGGCCCACCGCGTGCGCGGCGTGTTCGACTCCGTCGCGTCCAAGTACGACGTGATGAACGACCTGATGTCGGCCGGCCTGCACCGCGCCTGGAAGGCCTACACCGTGGCGGTGGCCGACTTGCGCAGCGGCGACCAGGTGCTCGACATCGCCGGCGGCACCGGCGACTTGGCGCGCGCCTTCGCGCGCAAGGTCGGCGCCGACGGGCTGGTGCTGCACACCGACATCAACGAAGCCATGCTGCGCCAGGGCCGCGACCGGCTGCTGGACGAAGGGCTGGCGCTGCCTACGCTCATTTGCGACGCCGAGACCCTGCCCTTCGCCACGGGTCGATTCGACCTCGTGAGCGTCGCCTTCGGCCTGCGCAACATGACACACAAGGACAAGGCGCTGGCCGAGATGAACCGCGTGCTCAAGCCGGGCGGTCGCCTGCTGGTGCTTGAGTTCTCCAAGGTCGCTGCGCCGCTGGCCAAGGCGTACGACTGGTACTCGTTCAACGTGCTGCCGCGCATCGGCCAAATGGTGGCGGGCGACGGCGAGAGCTACCGCTACCTCGCCGAATCGATCCGCATGCACCCCGGCCAGGCCGAGCTCAAGGCCATGATGAAGGACGCCGGCTTCGGGCATGTGGACGTGCACAACATGAGCGCGGGCGTGGTGGCGTTGCATGTGGGGATCAAGTGCTGAGGCGCAGGGCTGTTCGCGATCAGGCCGAACGCGGCGACAATCGCGGCCTCGCATTTGCCGCCACCCGCCGTGCCCGATACCTTGAACCTGCCCAACGAGCCCACGGCTGAACCTGCGCCATCGGCAGAGGTCGCAGCGGCGGAACCGGGCCCGGTAGCGGCCGAGCCTGCAGCGGGCTCCGTCGCGCAGACCGACGGAGCCCCGGCCTCGACCGTGCCAGAGCTCCCACCCGCGGCGTGCGCCGCGCGCCTGGCCGAACTGTTCCCAGCGCTCTTCACGCCGGGTGCTGCCAAGCCGCTGAAGCTGCGCATCCAGGCCGACATCCAGCAGCGCGCGCCGGGCATCTTCACGAAGAAGTCGCTGTCGATCTTTCTGCACCGCCACACCACCAGCACCGCCTACCTCCGCGCGCTGGTGGCCGCCCCGCACCGCACCGATCTGGACGGCGAACCGGCTGGCGACATTGCCGACGAGCACCGCCAGGCCGCCACCACCGAGCTGGACCGCCGCCGCGCGCTGCACGACGAGCGCCGCGCCGCCGAACGCGAAGCGCAGCGCAAGCTGCATCAGGCGCAGCGCCAGGCCGAGCCATCGCACCGCGCCCGACTGCCGGGGCAGTCACCCGATCGGCCGCCTCACTTGCCCCCCGACGCCGCCGGTGCCGGCCCTGGCCGCACAGGGCCGCGCCCACCGACTCCCCGACACCGCACCGAGCGACCTGCGCGGGCCGAGCGAGCCGAACAGCGCACGCCACGCGAGTTGCATCGCCCAGCGGACGCGGCGCCGACGCTCCGAATCGATGAAGCGGCTCGGCCGCCGACCGCCGACGATGAAGCCCGCCGCGAACGCGCTGCGCTGCTGCGCGCGTTCGAGTCGAGCACGCTCACTCGCGCCAACTTCTGCGTGCTGAAGCGAATGACCGAAGCGCAGCTCGAGGAGCAGCTGGCGCAGGCACGTCTGGAGGCACCGCGACGGGAGCCTGGCCCACCGCGTGCCGTTGCGTCGACACTCGCTGCAGCGTCCGATCCGGGCGATCCCCGTCAGCGAAGGGCGTCTCGCCGCTGACGTTCATCGCATCGAGGTGCCTCGATGCGGCGCGACCCTTTACTTCGCGCGGCCGTAGGTGTCCTCGAACCGCACGATGTCGTCCTCGCCGAGGTAGCTGCCCGACTGCACCTCGATGATCTCCAGCGGCACCTTGCCCGGGTTGGCCAGGCGGTGTACCTGGCCGAGCGGGATGTAGGTGCTCTGGTTTTCGGTCAGCAGCAGCACCTGGTCGCCGTTGGTGATCTCGGCAGTGCCGGTGACGACGATCCAGTGCTCGGCGCGGTGGTGGTGCTTTTGCAGGCTCAGGCTCGCGCCTGGCTTGACCATGATGCGCTTGACCTGGAAGCGCGGGCCGCTGTCGATGCTGTCGTACCAGCCCCACGGGCGGTGCACCTGGCGGTGCAGCGTGTGCTCGGTGCGGGAGGCCGCTTGAAGTTCGCCGACGATTTGCTTGACGTCTTGTGCGCGGCTGCGGTCGGCCACCAGCACGGCGTCGGGTGTCTCGACCACGACCACGTTGTCTAGGCCGACCACGCCGACGAGCCGGCTGGTGGCGTTCACCAGTGTGTTCCGGCTGTCGCGCACGATCGTGTCGCCGTGGCTCGCGTTGCCGTGAGCGTCTTTGGCGCTCACGTCCCACACCGCGTCCCAGGCGCCCAGGTCGGACCAGCCGGCGTCCATCGGCACCATGCGGATGTCGAACTCGGGCGCGTCGGGGCAGCGCTCCATCACCGCGTAGTCGACCGACTCGGCCGGGATCAGCGCGAAGGCGGCCTTGTCGGGCCGCACGAAACCAGCGTCGGTGCTGCGGCTGGACCAGGCGGTTTCGGTGGCGGTGGCGATGTCGGGCCGGAAGCGGCGCAAAGCGGCCAGCCACACCGAGGCGCGCACCACGAAGATGCCGCTGTTCCAGAAGTAGCCGCCGTCGGCCAGGTAGCGCTGTGCGGTGGCGGCGTCGGGTTTCTCGACGAACCTGGCCACTTTCAGTTCGCCGTCGTCGGGCCGCGCAGTGCGCAGGTAGCCGAAGCCGGTTTCGGGTCGGTCGGGGGTGATGCCCAGGGTGACGATGGCGCCGCCGGCTGCCGCACGCACGGCCTGGCGCAGCGCCGACGTGAAGCCGGCTTCGTTCTTGTAGGCGTGATCGGCCGCGGTGACAACCAGCACCGGGTCGGCAGACTCGGCAGCACCCTGCGAATACAGCGCCGCCAAAGTCATCGCCGGTGCGGTGTTGCGGCCCATCGGTTCGAGCAGCACACTGGCCGGCGCGAGCTTGATCTCGAGCAACTGGTCGAGCACGAGGAAGCGGTGGTCCTCGTTGCCCACCACGCAAGGCGCGGCCATCACGATGCCCTCTGTGGCCAACCCTGCCAGGCGCATCGCGGCCTGCTGGAAGAGGCTTTGTTTGCCTTGCAGCGCGAGGAACTGCTTGGGGTGCTGCGCGCGCGACAGCGGCCACAGCCGCGTGCCGCTGCCGCCGGCCATGATGACCGGTTGAACTTGGATCGAAGTCATGTCTTTCCCGATTCTGATTGCTGGAACTCTGCGTAGGCGTCACACAAGCCTTGCGCCAACGGCGTGCGTGCGCGCCAACCGGTTTGCGTCAACAAGCTCACGTCCATCAACTTGCGAGGGGTGCCGTCGGGCTTGCTGGCGTCGAAGACGATGTCGCCGGTGAAGCCGGTGGTCTGGCGCACGAGCTGCGCCAGTTCGGCAATCGTCACGTCGGTGCCGGTGCCGATGTTGACCAGCGGCGGCTCGAAGCGGCCGGACTGGTTCTCGTCGCTGCCCAGCAGTGCCTGATAGCGAATGTCGGGCAGGTTCATCAGGAACACGCAGGCGTCGGCCATGTCGTCGCTGTACATGAACTCGCGCCGCGGCGTGCCACTGCCCCACACCGTCACGGTCGCATCGCCCCGCAGCTTGGCCTCGTGGAACTTGCGCAGCAGCGCCGGGATGACGTGGCTGTTCGTCGGGTGGTAGTTGTCGCCCGGGCCGTACAGGTTGGTCGGCATCGCGGCGAGGAATTTGGTGCCGTACTCGCGGTTGTAGCTCCAGCACATCTCGATGCCGGCGATCTTGGCCAGCGCATACGGCCGGTTGGTGGGCTCCAGCGGGCCGGTGAGCAGCGCGTCTTCACGCATCGGCTGCGCGGCGAGCTTGGGGTAGATGCAGCTGGAGCCCAGGAACAGCAGCCGCGTCACGCCGGCCAAGTGTGCGGCGTGAATGACGTTGGTCTGGATGGCCAGGTTGTCGCGGATGAACTGGGCCGGGTAGGTGTTGTTGGCCACGATGCCGCCGACCTTGGCGGCTGCCATGAAGACGTACTCGGGCTTTTCGGCCTCGAAAAAGCCGCGCGTGGCGCGTTCGTCGGTCAGGTCGAGTTCGGCGTGGGTGCGCGTGACGATGTTGCTGAACCCGGCAGCGCGCAGGTTGCGCACGATCGCCGAGCCGACCAGGCCACGGTGGCCCGCCACATAAATGCTCGCAGTCTTGTCCATGTTGACGTCTTAAGCGGCAAACCCGTTCGGGTTCATGCTCTGCCAACGCCAGCTGTCGGCGCACATCGCATCGAGGTTGCGCTGGCCTTGCCAACCCAGCACCTGCCTGGCCAGGGCCGGATCCGCGTAACACGCGCCGATGTCGCCGGGCCGCCGCGCGACGATGTCGAACGGCACCGGCCTCTGGCTCGCGCGTTCGAACGCGCGCACGAGTTCGAGCACGCTGTAGCCGGTGCCGGTGCCCAGGTTGGCGGTGACCGAGCGCTGCGCGTCGAGCAGGTAGCGCAGCGCGGCGACGTGGCCGTCAGCCAGGTCGAGCACGTGGATGTAGTCGCGCACGCCGGTGCCGTCGGGCGTGTCGTAGTCGTTGCCGAACACTTGCAGCCGCGGGCGCTTGCCGATGGCCACCTGCGTGACGTAGGGCATCAGGTTGTTCGGCGTACCGCGAGGGTCTTCGCCGATGAGCCCGCTTTCGTGCGCGCCGACCGGGTTGAAGTAGCGCAGCAGCGCGACGTTCCATGATGGCTCGGCCTGCATCAGGTCGCGCAGGATGTTTTCGCCCATCAGCTTGGTGGCGCCGTAGGGGTTGGTGGTCGACAGGGCTGCGTCCTCAGTGATCGGCAGCCGCTCGGGCTTGCCGTAGACGGTGGCGCTGGAACTGAACACCAGCTTCTTGCAACCGTGCCGCTGCATCGTGTTGCACAGGTTCAGCAGGCTCCCGAGGTTGTTGCTGTAGTAATCGAGCGGCTTGGCGGCACTTTCGCCGACAGCCTTGTAGGCGGCGAAGTGCACCGCCGCGTCGATGCGGCGGTTGGCGAACAGCGCCTCCATCGCGCCGGCGTTGCAAACGTCGGCCTGCACGAAGTCGGGCGCCGCGCCGCTGAGCGTGCGAAGGCGATTGAGCACCTCCGGCGAACTGTTGCTGAAGTTGTCGACGCCCAGCACGTCGAAGCCGGCGGCCTGCAGCGCAATCCAGGTGTGCGAGGCGATGTAGCCGGCGGCGCCGGTAAGCAAGATGGTGGGTCTGGTCATGAGGCTGAATTGCGTGCGTGCCGGGAAGCTTTCGGAGCCGAGCGATTCTCTATCAATCCCCTCCTGAGCCACTCATGGCCGCCGAGGGAACGGCCAGCCCGCGTGCCTACAATCCGTGCATGTTTCACGCATTCCAATCGGCCCTCACGAACGAAGTCATGGCGCGTGCCGTGCTGCTCGTGAACCACGTGCTGGCCTCCGAGCCGGCCGCCGTGGCGCGGCTGCGCGCGCATGTTGGCCGTCGCCTGCGGCTGGACGTCAAGGGTTGGCCCGCCTGGCTGCCGCCGTTGCCCGCGTTGACATTTCGCATCACGCCGGCTGCGCTGGTCGAGTGGGCGGCGGAGCAGAGCGATCCGTCGCCGATGGCCCCGCGATCCGATGAGCCTGTCGATCTGCACATCAGCCTGGACGCGGCCAACCCCGCCAAAGTGCTGATGCAGGCACTCGGGGGCGAGCGGCCTCGCGTCGACGTGGCGGGCGATGCCGCCTTTGCTGCCGATGTGAACTGGCTCTTCGAACATTTGCGGTGGGACGTCGAGGACGACCTGGCCAAGCTCGTCGGCCCGGCGCCGGCGCACGAAGTCGTGCGACTCGGCGGGCTGCTGGCCAGTGGCCTTCGCGATGCCGTCGATGGCCTCGGGGCGGTGGCCGCACGCGCAACGCGTTCGAGCCGCGGACCCGACAGCGCCGGACCGGCCGCTTGATGAGGCACCTGGCGCGCCTGATCGTCATCTGCGTGACGGTGCTGCGCTACGGGCTGGACGAGCTCGCGCTCTCAAGCTTTCGCCAGCCCTGGGTGCGCCTGGCAGTGCGCGTGGGCACGATCGGCCGCACGCTCGACGCACCGCGTGGCGAGCGGTTGCGCAAGGGGCTGGAGCGGCTCGGGCCGATCTTCGTGAAGTTCGGCCAGGTGCTGTCCACCCGCCGCGACCTGCTGCCCGCCGACCTCGCCGACGAGCTCGCGAAGCTGCAGGACGACGTGCCGCCGTTCCCGGCCGCGCAGTCGCGCGCGCTGGTCGAGAAAGCCTTCGGGCGGCCCATCGACGAGGTGTTTGCACGCTTCGACGCAGAGCCGGTGGCGAGTGCGTCGATCGCGCAGGTTCACTTCGCGCAACTGAAGGACGGCCGCGAGGTGGCGGTCAAGGTGCTGCGCCCCGGCATGCTGGAGGTGATCGATGACGACCTGGCGCTGCTGCGCACGATCGCGCGCTGGGTCGAGCGCCTGTCGGTGGACGGCAAGCGGCTCAAGCCGCGCGAGGTGGTGGCCGAGTTCGACAACCACCTGCACGACGAACTCGACCTGGTGCGCGAGGCTGCCAACGCCGCGCAACTGCGCCGCAACATGGAGGGGCTGAACCTCATCATGGTGCCCGAGATGGTGTGGCCGCTGTGCACGCAGAACGTGATCGTGATGGAGCGAATGAACGGCGTGCCGATCAGCCAGATGCAGCGGCTGGTGGAGGCCGGCGTGGACATCCCCAAGCTCGCACGCGACGGCGTGACGATCTTCTTCACGCAGGTGTTCCGCGACGGGTTCTTTCATGCCGACATGCACCCGGGCAACATCCAGGTGAGCCTGGCCCCAGCCACGTTCGGCCGCTACATCGCGCTCGACTTCGGCATCGTCGGCACGCTGACCGAGAGCGACAAGCAGTACCTGGCGCACAACTTCATCGCCTTCTTCCGGCGCGACTACAAGCGCGTGGCCGAGCTGCACCTGGAGAGCGGCTGGGTGCCGCCGGGCACGCGGGTGGACGCGCTGGAAGGCGCGATCCGCGCGGTCTGCGAGCCGCACTTCGATCGGCCGCTGAAGGACATCTCGCTCGGCCAGGTGCTGCTGCGGCTGTTCCAGACGTCACGGCGCTTCAACGTCGAGATCCAGCCGCAACTGGTGTTGCTGCAGAAGACGCTGCTCAACGTCGAAGGGCTGGGCCGCCAGCTCGACCCCGAGCTCGATTTGTGGAACACCGCCAAGCCATTTCTGGAGCGCTGGATGAACGAGCAGGTCGGCTGGCGCGGCCTTCTCGATCACCTGAAGGTCGAGGCGCCGCGCTATGTGCAACTGCTGCCGCAACTGCCGCGGCTGCTGCACCGGGCGCTGCAGCCGCGGCCAGCGGTCGACGCACAAATGATCGCGGCGCTGCTCGACGAACAGCAGCGCCGCCACCGCGGCGGCCCTTGGCGCTCGCTGGCCTGGGTCGGCGCGGGCGTTGTGCTGGGCGCTGCCGCCGCGCTTGTCGTGCTGCTTACTTGGCCGCTTTGAAATTCGTGAACGTGCGTGTCTGCACGCGCCGGATGTCTTGCGGCAGGCTGTCGGGCGGGGTCATGCCGGCCAGGTCTTTCGCACTCAGGAAGATCGACTTGTTGTCGGCCACTTCCTTCTTCACGAACTTCAGCGAGGCCTTGTTCGGGTTGGCGTAGAAGACCTTGTTCGTCAGCGACGCGTGCACCTCCGGGCGCAGGATGTAGTTGATGAACGCGTGCGCATTGTTCGGGTGCTTGGCGTCGGCCGGAATGGCCATCGAGTCGAAGAACAGCGTGGCGCCGCTGGGCGGCACGAGGGCTTCGATGTTCTGGCCGGTCTTGCCTTCGATCGCGCGAGCGCGGGCGATGTTGATGTCGCCCGAATAGCCCATCACCGCGCACAGCGACCCCTTGGCCATCTCGTCGATGTAGCCCGACGACGAAAAGCGCGTCACGAACGGGCGCACCTTCTTCAGCATCGCACCGGCTGCGGGGTAGTCGGCGGCGTTGCGGCTGAAGCCGGGCTTGCCGACGTACAGCAGCGCCACCGGCAGCACCTCGGAGGCGGAGTCAAGGAAGTTCACGCCGCAGCTCTTGAGCTTGGAGGCGTACTTCGGGTCGAAGATCAGCGACCACGGGTTGGCCGGCATCGGCTCGGCGCCCAGCGCCTTCTTGACCTTGTCGACGTTGATGCCCACGGTGACGTAGCCCCACAGCCAGTTCACGAGAAACTGGTTGCCCGGGTCCACCTTGGCCATCTGCTCCAGGATGGCGGGGTCGAGGTTGCCCCAGTTGCTCAATTGCGTGCGGTCGAGCGGGCGCAGCAGCTTGGCCTCGATCTGCTGCTTGGCGAAGTGCGCACCGGGCACCACGATGTCGTAGCCCGTCTTGCCGGCCACCAGCTTGGCGTGCAGGATCTCGTTGTTGTCGTAGTTGTCGTAGTTGACCTTGATGCCGGTTTCTTTCTCGAAGTTCTTGATCGTGTCTTCGGCGATGTAGTCGGACCAGTTATAGATGTTGAGCACCTTGGGTTCCGGGCTGGCGGCACCGGCGGGCTGTGCCACGGCGGTGGCGCTGGCCAGGCCCAGCATCACGGCGCTGGCAACGGTGGCGAGGGGTCGAACGGTGAAGCGGGTCACGGGCAAACTCCTTGGTCGGTGAAGCGTTGATGAAGCGGCGAATCAAACCCACCTCAGAACGCTGATGAGGCGAACGCGCTGACATGCGCCCGTATAATTCTAGGTTTTCCGTTTCGAATCAAGGGCTTAGCCATGCCAATCTATGCCTACCGCTGCGAAGCGTGCGGCCACGCGAAGGATGTGCTCCAGAAGTTCTCGGACCCGTTGTTGACGGTCTGCCCGTCGTGCGGCGCCGGGGCCTTCAAGAAGCAGGTCACTGCGGCGGGCTTTCAGCTCAAGGGATCGGGCTGGTATGTGACCGACTTTCGAGGTGACTCCAAGGCTGGCAAGCCAGCCGCCGACGGTGCGTCCGCCAGCGCGCCCCAGGACGGCGCGGCGACAGCGGATGCGGCCAAGAGCGGCGACGGCAAGGGCGAGGCTGAGAAGGGCGCAGCGGCGAAGGCCGACACGGGCAAGAGCGAGGCGGCCGCCGCCAAGGCCGGCGTGGCTGCCAGACCCGCAAGCGCACCCGCACCCGCACCCGCACCCGCTGCTGCGCCTGCGGCCCCATCGGCAACGGGCTCCGGCACCCCGGCCGGCGGCCGCTGAACCGCGGACACGCCCTTGAAGAAATACCTCATCGCCGGCCTGCTGGTCTGGTTGCCGCTGGCCATCACGATCTGGGTGCTGCACTCGGCGCTCGGCCTGCTGGACGGCGTGTTCTGGTGGGTGCTCAATGCCACCCAGGCGGTGCTGCCGGCGGGGGCGCACGGCTTCATCGAGAGCCTGCGCCACGTGCCAGGCTTGGGCGTGATCGTGCTGCTGCTGGCGCTGCTGCTCACCGGCGCGTTCGCCGCCAACATCGTCGGCCAGTGGTGGCTGCAGCGGGGGCACTGGCTGCTCAACCGCATCCCGATCGTCAAGTCGATCTACAGCTCGGTCAAACAGGTGTCGGACACGTTGTTCTCGAGCAGCGGCAACGCGTTTCGAGAAGCCGTGCTGGTGCAGTACCCGCGCGCCGGTTCGTGGACGATCGCGTTCGTCACCGGCAAACCCGGCGGCGAGACGGCGCAGCACCTGGTGGGCGACTACGTCAGCGTGTACGTGCCGACCACGCCCAACCCGACGTCGGGGTTCTTTCTGATGCTGCCGCGCGCCGACGTGATCGAGCTCAAGATGAGCGTGGACGAGGCGCTGAAGTACGTGATCTCGATGGGCGTCGTCGCCCCGCCGGTCGCCGCGATTGCGCCACCGGCGCTGGCCCGAAATTGACGCGGCTGGGCGTTCGGCAGACGCTCCAGCCCGCGCCCTGCAACGCAGCGCGCCCCGACCAGAGCCCCACAGCATCGACCGGCAAGAGCCTTGATCGGCTTGCGCACACACCACCGGCGGCACGCTCAAACCGTGCCACCCGATTGACGGAGTGATTTCATGAGAACTACCTACTGCGGCCTCGTCAGCGAAACGCTGCTCGGCCAAACCGTGACCCTGATGGGCTGGGCCCACCGCCGCCGCGACCACGGTGGCGTGATCTTCATCGACCTGCGCGACCGAGAGGGCTTGGTGCAGGTGGTGTGCGACCCCGACCGCGCCGAGATGTTCAAGGTGGCCGAGGAGATCCGCAACGAGTTCTGCCTCAAGATCGTCGGCAAGGTGCGCGCGCGCCCGGCCGGCACCGAAAACGCCAACCTCACGAGCGGCAAGATCGAGGTGCTGTGTCTGGAGTTGGAGGTGCTCAACCCCAGCGTGACGCCGCCGTTCCAGATGGACGAAGACAACCTGTCGGAGACCACGCGGCTGACGCACCGGGTGCTCGACCTGCGCCGCCCCTTCATGCAGCGCAACATGAAGCTGCGTTATCGCGTGGCGATGGAGGTGCGCAAGTTCCTCGATGCGAACGGCTTCATCGACATCGAAACGCCGATGCTCACCAAGAGCACGCCCGAGGGCGCGCGCGACTACCTCGTGCCCAGCCGCGTGCACGACGGCATGTTCTTCGCGCTGCCGCAGAGCCCGCAGTTGTTCAAGCAGTTGCTGATGGTGGCCGGCTTCGACCGCTACTACCAGATCACCAAGTGCTTCCGCGACGAAGACCTGCGCGCCGACCGCCAGCCCGAGTTCACGCAGATCGACATCGAGACCAGCTTCCTCACCGAGGAAGAGATCCGCACGATGTTCGAGGGCATGATCCGCAGCACCTTCGAGCACGCCATCGGCGTCAAGCTGCCGGCCTTCCCGGTGATGCTTTATTCGGACGCGATGCGGCTGTACGGCTCCGACAAGCCCGACCTGCGCGTGAAGCTCGAATTCACCGAGCTGACCGACGTGATGGGCACGGTGGACTTCAAGGTGTTCTCGGGCCCGGCCTTGATGAAGGACGGCCGTGTGGTCGCGCTGCGCATCCCCGGCGGCGCCGAGATGAGCCGCAGCGAGATCGACGCTTACACCGAGTTCGTCAAGATCTACGGCGCCAAGGGGCTGGCGTGGATCAAGGTGAACGACGTGGCCAAAGGCCGCGAGGGGCTGCAGTCGCCCATCGTGAAAAACCTCCACGACGCCGCGCTCGCCGACGTGCTCAAGCGCACCGGCGCGCAAAACGGCGACCTGCTGTTCTTCGGTGCCGACAAGGCCAAGGTCGTCAACGACGCCATCGGCGCGCTGCGCGTGAAGATCGGCCACAGCGACTTCGGCAAGGCGCACAACCTGGCCCAAGGCGCGTGGGAGCCGCTGTGGGTGGTGGACTTTCCGATGTTCGAGTACGACGACGGTGCGCAGCGCTGGAACGCGGTGCACCACCCGTTCACGAGCCCGAAAGACGGCCATGAAGATTGGCTGGAGACCGACCCCGGCCGCTGCATCGCCAAGGCCTACGACGTGGTGCTGAACGGCATCGAACTCGGCGGTGGCTCGGTGCGGATTCACCGCGAGGAAGTGCAGAGCAAGGTGTTCCGCGCGCTCAAGATCGATGCCGACGAAGCGCAGGCCAAGTTCGGCTTCCTGCTCGACGCGCTGCAGTACGGTGCGCCGCCGCACGGCGGCATCGCGATCGGCCTCGACCGTTTCGTGATGCTGATGACCGGCGCCGAAAGCCTGCGCGACGTGATCGCCTTCCCCAAGACGCAGCGCGCGCAAGACCTGCTGACCAATGCGCCGGGGCCGGTGGATGAAAGGCAGTTGCGAGAGCTGCACATCCGGCTGCGCAACACCGGGGCGGCGGCGTGAGCTTGCGCTGACTCTGCGCTCGGCGGCGATGGCTAGAATAGCTAATAATGCCCAGGAGTGCCAACATGGACGTGACCGCCACGGAAGCCAAGAACCGCCTCGGACAGGTGCTCGAACAGGCGCAGCGCGAGCCGGTGTTCATCGAGAAGTCCGGGCGTCGGCACAGCGTGGTGCTGTCCGTGGAGCAGTACGACAAGCTGCTCGGCGCGCAGCGGCGCAAGAAGGGCGAGGCCGACCCCGGGCAGGTGTTCTACGAGAAGTACAAGGACTGGGTCGACATGCAGAACGAGCACTGCGAGAAGTACGGTGTGTTCGGCGACGAGTGGCGGGCCTGGTAAGCACACTTCGGTCGTCACCGTGGCGCAGTTCGACGTCTTCGAGAACCCTTCGCCGCGGGCGCGCGAAGGCTTCCCGTACCTCGTGGACATGCAAAGCACGCAGTTGCGGCAACTGCCGACGCGTTTGATGATGCCGCTGCAGCGTCTGTCGCGCGCGCCCGTTGGCCTGCCGCGCCGGCTGGGCATGGCGGTGACGATCGAAGGTGAGCGCCTGTACCTGGCGCCGCACCAATGTGCTGCCGTTCCACTGAAGTTGCTGGGCAAACCGTTGCTGTCGCTGAGCACGGATCAACATGTGCTGAGAGACGCCCTCGACGCGGTGGTCAGCGGTGTCTGACCTGCGCCCACCCAAGATCCCGCAATCGGTGCTGGTGGTGATCCACACCGCCGAGCTCGACGTGCTGCTGATCGAGCGCGCCGACCGGCCTGGTTTCTGGCAGAGCGTCACCGGCTCGAAAGACGCGGTCGATGAGCCAGCGCACGAGACTGCGGTGCGCGAGGTGTTCGAAGAAACCGGCATCGCCGTCGGCAGCGCCGCCGTGCCGATGGCGAACCTGCGCGACTGGCACTTGAGCAACGTCTACGAAATCTACCCGCAGTGGCGCCACCGCTACGCGCCAGGCGTGACGCACAACACCGAGCAGGTGTTCGGCCTGCGCGTGCCGCGCGACGTGCCCGTGCGCCTGAGCCCGCGCGAGCACCTGCAGCACGTGTGGCTGCCATGGCGCGAGGCCGCTGACCGCTGCTTCTCCGCGTCCAACGCCGAGGCCCTCTTGCACCTGCCGCGCTTTCTTTGAGCTGAGCGTTCGATCTGAGCGCGGCCGATCGGCGCGACCGATCTGATAAAAGTGCGTCGCGGCGGCGCCCGTCGCACATTTCCTTCGGACACCGCTTCCATGCGCCACTCGCAGTTTTCGCAGATCGGCTCCTTCACCCATTCCACATTGCTGCCCACGCACCAGCTGCGCGTGGCCACCTACAACATTCACAAGGGCGTGCGCGGCATGGGGCGCGGCAAGCGGCTGGAGATCCACAACCTCGTGCTCGGCATCGAAGCGATGGACGCCGACCTCGTGTTCCTGCAGGAAGTGCGGCAGATGAACCGCGCCGAGGCGCGACAGTTCCCCGACACGCACATCGGATGGCCGCGCGTGCCGCAGGCCGAGTACCTGGCGCCCGAGGGCTACGACGTGGCGTACCACACCAACGCCGTCACACGCCACGGCGAGCACGGCAACGCGCTGCTGTCGCGCTGGCCACTGGGCGACGTGGGCCACCACGACGTGTCGGACCACCGCTTCGAGCAACGCGGCCTGCTGCACGTGCCGGTGCAATGGAACGGCGTGCCGCTGCACACCATCGTCGTTCACCTGGGGTTGATCCACGGCAGCCGCTTGCGCCAGGTGCAGCGCCTGGCCGAGTTCATCACCGCCGAGGTGCCGGCCGGGGAGTTGCTGATCGTGGCCGGCGACTTCAACGACTGGGGCGAGCGGCTGGACGAGCCGATGCAGCGCTGCGGCCTCGCGCGTGCGGTGGCGCCAGGGCAGGCGCCGGCGCGGCTGAACACGTTCCCGTCACGCATCCCGATGTTCTCGATGGACCGCATCTACACGCGCGGCCTGCGCTGCGTGGCGGCCTCGGTGCCGCGCGGGCCGGTGTGGGCGCGTATGTCGGACCACCTGCCGTTGCTGGCCGAGCTGGAGCTGGCGTAGCCGGCGTGCCGCGCGCGCCATCGAATCGAAGCTCGGCGCCAACCCCAAACTCAAGACCGACAGCGAGTCTCCGATGCCTGCCCAGGCCCTGCGCCCCGACCACCGCCTGACGCTGCTCAAAGGCGGCGAGGCGCTGTTCGCCGCGATGATTGAGGCGATCGACGCGGCGCGCTCCGAGGTGCTGCTCGAGACCTACATCTTCGAGTTCGAGGGCTCGGTGATCCCGGTGGCCGAGGCGCTCGAACGTGCGGGCGCGCGCGGCGTGACCGTGTGCGTCGTCGTCGACGGCATCGGCACCGGCGCGCTGCCCGACCCGTGGCAGCAACGCTGGCGTGCGGCCGGTGTGCGCTGGCGCGTGTTCAACCCGGCGCAGGGCTGGCGCGTGCTGTTGCCGCAGGGGTGGCGGCGCCTGCACCGCAAGCTGTGCGTGGTCGACGGCACGGTGGCCTTCTGCGGCGGCATCAACCTGCTCGACGACTACTACGACCCGAACCACGGCCGCCTCGTGGAGCCGCGGCTGGACTTTGCCGTGCGTGTCACCGGCCCGCTGGTGGCCGACGTGCACGGCACGATGATCCGCCTGTGGTGGCGCATGCAGGTGGCGCGCGAGGCGACCAAGTTCGACTTCGAGGGCGCGCTGAAGGCGGTGCGCACCGCCGCACAGGCCGGCGTGGAGACGAACACCGCCAAGGTCGAAGCCGCCCACCCGGCCGTGGCCGCGCTGGTGCTGCGCGACAACGTGCGCTACCGGCGCCGCATCGAGGGCACCTATCGGCTGGCCATCTCGCAGGCAAAGAGCGAGATCTTGATCGCCAACGCGTACTTCGTGCCCGGCGTGCAACTGCAGCGTGCGCTGCTGCGAGCGGCGCGGCGCGGCGTGCGCGTCACGCTGCTGCTGCAGGGGCGCTACGAGTACTTCATGCAATACCACGCGAGCCGCGCTGTGTATGGCGCGCTGCTGAAGGCAGGCATTCAGATCATCGAGTACGAGGCGAGCTTTCTTCACGCCAAGGTGGCGGTGATCGACGGCGCGGATGGTGCCGGCAGAGGGCTTGCGACCGTCGGGTCCAGCAACCTCGATCCGCTGAGCCTGCTGCTGGCGCGAGAGGCGAACGTGTTCGTGCGGGACGATCGGTTTGCGGCGGAGCTGCGGGGGCACTTGCTGCACGCGATCGCGCATCAGGGGCGGCGGGTGGAGCCGGAGGCGCATTTGCAGCGGCCTTTTGGCACGAGGGTGCTCACGTGGGTGGCGTATGGGTTGATGAGGGTTGCTTTGTTGTTGACGCGGAATCGGTATTGATGTTCGTTCGCTTTGCGTGGGTTTGGCTTACCGCCACGGTGCCGGGTCCCGGCCCGGCGGCCGGGTAACTTTCTTCTGCTGGCCCAGAAGAAAGCCACCAAAGAAGAGGGCCTCCAGACATTCGGCCAAACATTGGCATGAAGGGTTTGGATCGGACCGCGCTGGACCCTGAGAGCACCGAGGACTGCAGTTCCTTGAATTCTTCAGTACGTTGATTTCTTGCCTTGGTCTCTTGCTCTTTCTCGACGTTCTCGCTGTTCCCGCGCGCCAGAGCGATCCGATCCAAACCCTCTATGCCAATGTCAGGCCAAATGGCTGGTGGCCCTCTTCTTTGGTGACTTTCTTCTGGGCCAGCAGAAAAAAGTTACCCGGCCGCCGGGCCGGGACCCGGCACCGTGGCGGGACGCCAAACCCACGCAGAGCGAAACAAATACCATCCACCGGATGCACCCGCCCGACCTGATCGTCCACCGCCCCGAGGGCCTCTACTGCCCCCCCGGCGACTTCTACATCGACCCCTGGCGCCCAGTCGCACGAGCCGTCATCACCCACGCCCACGCCGACCACGCCCGCCGCGGCCACGCCCACTACCTCGCCGCCGCACCCGCCGAAGGCGTGCTCCGCGCAAGGCTTGGCGACATCACGCTGCAGCCGCTGGCGTACGGCGAGGAGGTCGACCACTTCGGCGTGCGCATCAGCCTGCACCCGGCCGGCCACGTGCTCGGCTCGGCGCAAGTGCGGCTGGAGCACGGCGGGCAGGTGTGGGTCGCTTCGGGCGACTTCTATGTGGCCGGCGACGCGGACGACGAACTCGAACACAACGCCACCTGCGCGCCGTTCGAGCCAGTGCGCTGCCACACCTTCATCACCGAGAGCACGTTCGGCCTGCCGATCTACCGCTGGCAGCCGCAGCACGAGGTGTTCGACGACGTGAATCGCTGGTGGCAGGCCAACGCCGACGCCGGCCGCGCGAGCCTGCTGATGGCCTACAGCTTCGGCAAGGCGCAGCGCATCCTCGCGGGGGTGGACGCGAGCATCGGGCCGATCGTCGTGCATGGTGCGGTGGAGCCGCTGAACCGCGCGTACCGCGAACAGGGCGTGGCGCTGCCGGCCACGCAGCTCGCAACAGAGGTCGCCGACAAGGCCAGCCTGAAGCGCGCGCTCGTGATCGCGCCGCCGTCGGTGCAAGGCAGCCCGTGGCTCAAGCGCTTCGGCGAATACGGCGACGGGTTTGCCAGCGGTTGGATGCAACTGCGTGGCGCGCGGCGGCGTCGTTCGGTGGACCGCGGCTTCGTGCTGTCCGACCACGCCGACTGGCCTGGTTTGCAGCGCGCCATCAACGCCACTGGCGCGCAGCGTGTGATCGTGACGCACGGCTACGAGGCGGTGATGGTGCGCTGGCTCGCCGAGCAGGGCTTGCAGGCCGGTGCGTTCGAGACCGAGTACGGCGACCGGGACGACGATGCCGAGCCGACACTGACACCGACGCCGACGCCGACACCGACACCGACACCGACACCGACACCGACGAGCGGCTCGGACGGCGCCGCCACGAGCGCGGATCCGCCGCTGTGAAGCGCTTCGCGCAACTCTTCGCCGAACTCGACGCCAGCACCGCCACCAGCGCCAAGGTCGATGCGCTGAAGCGGTACTTCAGCAACGCCGCGCCGGCCGATGCCGCGTGGGCGGTGTACTTTCTGGCCGGCGGCAAGCCGCGCCAGGTCGTGCCCACCGCAGCCTTGCGGGCGCTGGCGTGCCAGCGCGCGGGCATCGCCGACTGGCTGTTCGACGAGTGCTACCAGGCGGTCGGCGACCTGGCCGAAACCATCGCGCATGTGCTGCCGCCGCCTCGCCGCCAGAGCGACGTCGGCCTCGCCACGTGGATCACCGAGCGCCTGCTGCCCTTGCGCAGCGCCGAGCCCGCCGAGCAAGTGCAGCGCATCGCGTCGTACTGGGACGAGCTCGACACCGCGGGCCGCTTCTTGCTCACCAAGCTGATCGGCGGCGGCTTTCGCGTGGGCGTCAGCAAGCTGCTGGTGCAACGGGCGCTGGCCGAACACGCGGGGCTGGATGGCAAGCTCGTCGCCCAGCGCATGATGGGCTACACCGACGCCAAGGCGTTGCCCGACGCCGAGCGGTACGCGGCGCTGGTCGCCAGAGCGCAGGCCGGCGAGTCGGCGCAGGGCGGCCAGCCGTACCCGTTTTTTCTGGCCCACGCGCTGGAGTTGCCGCTGGCTGACCTCGACGCCCGACTCGGCCCGCCTGCCGACTGGCTGGTGGAGTGGAAGTACGACGGCATCCGCGCGCAGCTCGTCAAGCGTGGCGGCGAGGTGTGGGTCTGGTCGCGCGGTGAAGAGCTGGTGACCGAACGCTTCCCCGAAGTGGTGGCGTTGGCGCGGGCGTTGCCCGACGGCACGGTGCTCGACGGCGAGATCGTCGTGTGGAAGGACGACCGCCCCGCGCCCTTCAACCTGCTGCAGCAGCGCATCGGCCGCAAGACGCTCAACAAGCGCGTGCTGGCCGATGCGCCGGTGGGATTCATCGCCTACGACCTGCTGGAGTGGCAAGGGCGCGACCTGCGCGATGAGCCACAGCACGCACGCCGGACCGCGTTGGAACAGATCACCGGCGCGTCGGGACTGCAACTTTCGCCGCTGCAAGCGCGCGCGACCTGGGCCGAGCTGGCCGCGTTGCGTGACGAAGCGCGCGCCCGTGGCGTCGAAGGCTTCATGCTCAAGCACCGCGACGCACGCTACGGCAGCGGCCGCAAGAAGCAGGACGACCTGGCCGGTGGAACGTGGTGGAAGTGGAAGATCGCGCCGCTGAGCGTCGATGCGGTGCTGATCTACGCGCAAGCCGGCCACGGCCGCCGCGCCAGCGTCTACACCGACTACACCTTCGCGGTGTGGAGCCGCCCGCCGCACGGCGCGGCCGAGGCGCAGGCCGTGGCCGATGCGATCGAGCGCCGCGAGCCGCCGGTGCCGGGCGGCCTGCAACTCGTCGCCTTTGCCAAAGCCTATTCCGGCCTCACCGACGCCGAGTTCGCCGAGGTGGACCGGGTGATCCGCAAGACCACGCTGGAGAAGTTCGGCCCGGTGCGCAGCGTCAAGCCGACGCTGATGTTCGAGCTCGGTTTCGAGGGCATCAACCGCAGCCCGCGGCACAAGAGCGGCATCGCGGTGCGCTTCCCGCGCATGCTGCGCATCCGCACCGACAAGCCGCTGCACGAGGCCGACACGCTGCAGAGCCTGGAGGCGCTGCTGGCGGGGTGAGCTTTCTCGCTCTCCCCAAAGGGGCGAGGGCTCAGGCCAAGCTCAGCAGTTCCTTCGCCAACTCTTTCGGCATGTCCACCATCACATCGTGGCTGCACGGCAGCTTGGCCACGCGCCAGCCCGCCGCGCCTTCGAACTTGGCGGCAAAGTGGCGGAACGGGCTCGGGTCCCAACCGTCGGCCAGGATGAACAGACGCTGCTTGACCTGCGCCAGCCCGCCGCTGATCAGCAGCGGCATCTCGAAGGTGGCGAGCGCCTGCGGCCCGCAGCGCCGATCGACCCACGCGCGGTTGGCCGGCGTGATGTTGAACACCTCGGCCGGAATCGGTTGCGTGCAACCGCTGCGCCCTTCGAGCGCGGCGCCGCGAAAGCCGCCGACGAATGCCGCCGCCACCTCGGCCGGCAGCGCCTTGGGCAGCAGGCTGATGAGCGAGTCGCCATGTTCAGGCACGAACGCGTCGAGGTACACGAGCGCCTTGATGCGCTCCGGCATGCGGTCGGCCACGCCGCTGATGACCATGCCGCCGTACGAGTGGCCGCACAGGATCACGTCGTTCAGCTCCTCCCACTCGATGCAGCCGCAGACGTCGCGGATGTGCGTCTCCAGCGTGATGTTCTCGGCCGACTGGTGCGAGCGCTCGCCCACGCCGGTGTGGGTGGGCGTGAACACCGTGTGGCCGGCAGCACGCAGCGCCGCCGCCGTGTCGCGGTAGCACCAGCCGCCGTGCCACGCGCCATGAACCAGAACAAAGGTCGCCATTGCCGAGTCTCCGAAGCCTGTTGAGGGAGTGGCAGGCTCGCGCGGCCGAACCAGTGCGTCAACTTGGGGTGAACCCGGCATCAAGCGCAGACAGGCCGGGCCGGCCGCCGCGCGCTCAGGTCGGGTCGGCAGACCCGAGCGCCACGAGGGCCTCGGCCGGCCGCAACGAGCCGACATGGATGCCGTTCCAATTGGTCAGCAGCGGGTGGCTCAGTGGGGTCATCAGCGCCGCGTCGCCACCGTCGAGCGCCACGAAGCGCTCGATCACCGCGGCCATCGCCACCTCGGCAGCGCGCGCGTTGTTGCCGTCGTCGATCTTGATCGCAACGCCCAGGCCCTGCTGCGGCAGTGCGGCGCAGAACACACCTTCGGCGCCGACCTTGCAGAACACGCGCTCTCCCAGCTGCTCCATCACGCGCGTGTCGAAGCGTCCGGTGCCGGCCACCATGAACGGCGCTCGGGCCACAGCCGCGCGCAAGCGCTGGGCCGCGCGCGCGTGGCCTGCGCTCAGGTGCGCGCCGGTGCCCATGCGTGCGAACGCCCGCGCGAGGTGGCGCAGCGGAATGCCGAAGGTCGGGATCGAACAGCCGTCGGTGCCGAGCGCGGCGTTCGTCAGGTCGAAGCCGGTGGTGGCCTGCACCGAGGCAGTCACCTCGCGCATCACCGGGTGGTCGGGCGCGACGTAGCCGCGCACGTACTGGCGCAGGTTCAGGCCGCCCGGGCTGCCCGCGCCACCGTGCATCCCACACGCCAGGCACAGAAAGCCGGCGTGCTTGCCCGAGCAGTTGTTGTGCAGTGCGCTCGGCTCGCGGCCCTGCGCGGCCAGCGCGCGGGTGGCCGTGTCGAGGTAAGGCCAGTGGGCGCCGCATTCCAGCGCGTCGGCATCGAGCCCGGCCTTGGCGAGCATGCCGGTGACCACTTGCGTGTGCGCTGGCTCGCCGTTGTGCGAGGCGCAGGCGACGGCGAGCTCTTCGTCCGTCAACGCCAGTCGGTCGGCGGCGCCGCTTCCCACCAGCGGCAGCGCCTGCAGCAGTTTCACCGCCGAGCGCGCAAAGATCGGCCGCTCGATGTCGCCGAGCGAGGCCACCACCGCGCCGTCGGCGTCGAGCACGGCCAGCGCGCCGCGGTGACGGGACTCGACGGCGCCGCCGCGCAGCACCTCGACGAGGATCGGGTTCATCGCTTGGCGGCCTCCTCAAACGGGTTCAGAAACGCGCGCACGAGCGCGCCGACACGTGCAGCGACGAGCACAGTCTCAAACATCACGCGGCGCGGCTGTCGACAGCCACCACCCCGCACCTGCGCACCAGGCGGTTTCATCGGGGAGTGTTCCTCGGTGAAGAGAACGCACCTCCTCAACGGAATCACGCTTGAGCGCCGCTGAAAGCGATGCCGACGCCGCATCGTCGCGCGCACCGACGCAGGCAATGAAGCTCGCACGGCAGAGCGCGCTGGCGGCGAAGACCGTGTGACTCTTGCGGACGACCTGAAGCATGAGCCCCAAGCCTTCGTTCGGCGTGAGTGGCATGACCAACTGGCCGCCGACGGCCAACGCGTCGAGCCATGTCGGCGGCGGGTGAGTGGCGCCGGCGTTGACGTAGATGAGATCGGACGTTGGCAAGACCACTTCGGTGGCCGATTCGGCCCGAACTTCGACGTTCTGAAACGGCCGCAGATGGTTGGCCGCGCGTGCGGCGAGGTCTGGTTCGCGTTCGAACGCGAGGACCCGACCCTGCGGTCCGACCAGCGTTGCCAGCACGGCCGTGTAGTAGCCGGTGCCGGTGCCGACGTGAACCACCGTCGCGCCGAACGCCGGGGCGGCAGCGGCAAGGCAACGCGCGTGCAGGCTCGGCTGACCGTTGTTGATCCTGCGTTCGGGTGCCAGGCCGATCAGGATGTCTTGATACAGGTGGCGCGGATCGTCCGAGATCGTCGGGATGTATCCGGCCCCGACATTGACAGGCCACGGGCCGGCACCGAGATAGTCCTCACGGGGCACTGTGGCAAAGGCCTCGATCAGCCGTTCGTCCGATGAGCCGCTGCTCTTGACGATGAACTCTGCGTAGAAGCGGCGGAACTCGGCGGTGGTGTTCATGGTGTGACGTTGCTCGACCGCCGGCTGCCATTGAAGCTGACGCGAGAGTTGCCCGGTACAGTGGGTCGTGACTCTAACCGCGCCCCATGACTCCGCCACTTCTTGACACCTCTGCTCTTGCCGGCATCGACTTCACCAGCCGCCCGACCGCGCGCAAGCCCATCACTGTCGCACTGGGGCGGCTGGAGCGAGGGGTGCTGCGGCTGGAGCGGGTGGAAGAACATGCCGGCTTCGACAGCTTCTCGGCATGGCTGCAAACCCCCGGCCCGTGGCTCGGCGCGTTCGACTTTCCGTTCGGCCTGCCAAGAGAGTTGGTGCAGACGCTGGGCTGGCCCACGCAGTGGCCGGCGTTGATGCAGCACTACGCGCAACTCTCGCGCGAGCAGATTCGCGCCACCTTCTCCGCGTTCTGCAATGCGCGGCCGGTGGGGAAGAAGTTCGCGCACCGCGCCTGCGACGTGCCCGCCGGCTCGTCGCCGTCGATGAAGTGGGTCAACCCGCCGGTGGCCTACATGCTGCATGCCGGCGTGCCTTTGCTGATGGCCGCTGGCGTGCACCTGCCCGGCTTGCACGCCGGCGATGTGAGCCGCGTGGCGCTCGAAGGCTACCCCGGCCTGCTCGCCCGCGAGCTGCTGGGCCCGCGCTCGTACAAGAGCGACGATCGCGCGAAGCAGACACCTGAGCGGCTGATCGCACGCAAGGATCTCGTCGAGGCGCTGGAGCAGGGCCGCTCGCGCCTGGGCTTGCGCCTGCGCTTGAGCCACGCACAACGCGATGCGCTGGTGGCCGACGCGTCGGGCGACCGGCTCGACGCCGTGCTGTGCCTCGTGCAGGCCGCGTGGTCGTCGGCCCAGCCCGCTTGGGGCTTGCCGGCCGAGATCGACCCGGTCGAGGGATGGATTGCGACCGCGCCGTTCGCTCACCGATGACCGGGGGCGACCCGCTGCGCGTGCCCTCACCGCGGGTTGTCGGGCGTGCGCGTGAATGGGGGATTCAGCGGGCAAATCAGCGAGCGACTCGGCGGGCGACTCAGCAGGCGACTCAGCGAGCGGCCGGCTTGAAGTACCGCGCTTCGAGCGACCTCGCGTTGGTCAGCCGCAGCGCCAGCAGCACCCGCTCGAGCCAGCTCAGCGGCTGCACGCGCCCATCGGGCATGGTCAGCACGGGGCCGAGGATGGGCTCGTCTTCGATGCGCGATTCCTGGAACTTCTGCGCTTGAACGGATGAATTCATGCTCGCTCCTGTTGAAGTGGGCCGCGCCCCTGGCGCCGCCCCGTGTTGTAACCAGACGTAGTCTACGGCGCGGCGCGCGGGGCTTGGGGACCGTTACGCAACGAGATACGCAACGAGATACGCAACGAGATACGCAACGAGATACGCAACGAGATACGCAACGTCGGGCCGAGGGGCGCAGATTCTTGCTTCCCGAAACGTTCAGGCGCGTCGCGTCCCTGCGTTGAGCCGCCGCTCGATCCACCGGCTGTAGCGCGACAGCGCAAAGCAGAACACAAAGTAGACCGCCGCGACGAAGAGCTGCCCTTCGATGAAGAACCGGCGCCAGTTCGCATCGCCCAGCGCCAGTTGCAGCGCGCCGGTCAGGTCGTACAGGCTCACGATGGTGACGAGCGAGGTGTCCTTGAGCGCGCCGATGCAGGTGTTGACGAGGGCCGGCACCACACTGCGCAGCGACTGCGGCAGCACCACCGTGAGCGTGGTCTGCCAGTAGCCCAGCCCAAGCGCCTGCGCCGCCAGCACCTGGCCTTGGGGCACGCCCTGCAAGCCGCCGCGCACCACTTCGGCCAGGTGGGCGGCGCCGAACAGCGTCAGGCCGACCAGCACGCGCAGCAGCACGTCCACCGTGCTGTCTTGCGGCATCAGCAGCGGCAGCATGAACGAGGCCATGAACAGCACGGCGATCAGCGGCACGCCGCGCAGCAGCTCGACGTACACCGTGCAGAGCCAGCGGATGCCCGGCCACGGCGACTGGCGCCCCAAGGCCAGCAGCACCGCCAGCGGGAAGGCCAGAACCAGGCTCGCGGTGGACAGCAGCAGCGTCAGCGGCAGGCCGCCCCACAGTGAGGTGTCGACCGGCGTCAGGCCGAACGCGCCGCCGCGCATCAGCACGAAGACCACGCCGACCACCGCTGCCCATGCGGCCAGCAGCACGGTGGGTCGGAACCGCAGGAGCGCCCGCCCCAAGAGCGGCCACCGGGCCGGTCGAGCGAATGGCCACCAGCCGCTGATGACGATCATCACCACCAGCAACACGCAGGCCGCCAGCGGCCGCCAGTGCGCGTCGTGCGGGTAGCGGCCGAACAGGATCAGGCGGTGCTTTTCGGCCACCACGCCCCAGCACGCGCCGAGCTCGGCCGCGGCGCGGCAAGCAGCGTTGTCGGCAACGAAGACGGCGTGGGCAACGCCCCAGCGCCACAACGGCGGCAGCGCCCAGACGAGCGCGCTCAGCACGGCCAGCGTGGCGAAGGTGTTGAGCCAGCCGTCGAACAGATTGCGCCGAAGCCACGGCCACGCGCCGTTGTGCAGGGAGCCACGGGTTGCGTCGCGACCGTGCGCGCGGGCCAGCGAAGTCATCGACGCGACCCACCGAGCGCGCGCCGCTCGAACGCGCTCAGGCACCACGAGGTCAGCAGCGACAGCGTGAGGTACACCGCCATCACGATTGCCATGCACTCGAATGCGCGGCCGGTCTGGTTCAGCGAGCTGTGGGCGATCGACACCAGTTCGGGGTAGCCCACCGCCACCGCGAGCGACGAGTTCTTCGTCAGGCTCAGCGACTGGCTGGTGAGCGGCGGCACGATCACGCGCAGCGCCTGCGGCAGCACCACCCACCGCAGCGCCGCCACGCGCGACAAGCCCAGCGCCGCACCCGCCTCGTGCTGCCCCAGCGGCACGGCCTGGATGCCGGCGCGCACGATCTCGGCGATGAAGGCGGCGCTGTAGGTGGTCAGGCCGAGCAGCACGGTCAGGTACTCGGGTGTGACCGAGCCGCCGCCAGCCACGTTCAGGCCCGCCTGCTGCGGAACGTCCCAGCCCCAAAACCCGCCAGCGCCAGCCAGCGCCCCGCCACCTTCAAACGTCGGAATCGGAAACTGCAGCCCGTTCTTGCTCAAGAACACCCCGCCCGGCGGGCGCAGCGCCTGCTCGATGGGCGGCAGCGCTTCGGTCAGCACGAAGTACCAGGCGAACAACTGCAGCAGCAGCGGCACATTGCGAAAGCACTCCACATACGCGCCGCACAGCGCACGCACGAGCACGTTGCGCGAGAGCCGCCCCACGCCCACCAGCGTGCCCAGCCCGGTGGCCAGCACGATGCCGACCACCGCCACGCGCAAGGTGTTGCCCAGGCCAACGAGGAACGCCTTGCCGTAGCTCTCGGCCGAGTCGAACGGCACCAGGCTCTCGCCGATTGAAAAGCCGGCTGGCTGGGTGATGAAGTCGAAGCCGCTCTGGATGCCCCGCAGCCGCATGTTCTCCAGCGTGTGGTGCAGCAGCCAGGCGCCCGCGCCGGCCAGCAGCGCCACCGCAAGCCCTTGCCAAAGCACCCGCCTGAGCGTGCTCAGCACTCGCCCGCGCGACGAAAGGCGGCGCATGTGCGGCGGCAGCGCCGCTACCGCACCGGCGGTGCGTACACCAAGCCGCCCTGGTTCCACAGGTTGTTCAACCCGCGCGGCAACTGCAGCACCGACTTCGGCCCCAGGTTGCGCTCGAAGACCTCGCCGTAGTGGCCCACCGCCTTGATGGCGCGGTAGGCCCAGTCCTTGTCCAGGCCGAGCAGCCGGCCGGTGTCGTCCGACGTGCCGAGCAGGCGCTGCACCGCCGGGTCGGCGCTCTCGGCCTTGAAGCGGTCCACCGTGGCCTGCGCGATGCCGTGCTCCTCGGCCTCGATCAGCGCGAACACCACCCACTTGACGATCGCAAACCACTCGTCGTCGCCGCGCCGCACCACCGGTCCGAGCGGCTCCTTCGAGATGATCTCCGGCAGGATCACGTGGTCGGCCGGCTGGCCCGACTCAAAGTTGCGCACCGCGGCCAGCGCCGACGCGTCGGTCGTGTAGGCCTGGCAGCGGCCCGAGAAGTAGGCTTTGTTGGTGGCCTCCTGCGTCTCGAAGACGACCGGCTTGAGGTTCAGGGCCGCGGCCTTGGAAAAGTCGGCCAGGTTCTTCTCGGTCGTGGTGCCGGACTGCACGCACACCGTGGCGCCCTTGAGCTGCCGGGCGCTGGCGAGCTTGAGCTTGGCCGGCGCCATGAAGCCCTGGCCGTCGTAGTAGGTCACGCCGGTGAAGTGCAGGCCGAGCGACGCGTCGCGCGTGAGCGTCCAGGTGGTGTTGCGCGACAGCACATCCACCTCGCCTGCCTGCAGCGCGGCAAACCGCTGCGCGGCGTTCAGCGGCACCCACTTGACCCGGTTCGCGTCGCCCAGCACCGCGGCGGCGAGGGCCTTGCAGACGTCCACGTCGAGCCCCGCCCAGCGGCCCTGGCTGTCGGCTGCGGCAAAGCCAGGAAAGCCGGGGTTGACGCCGCACACCAGTTGGCCGCGCTGCTGGATGGCATCGAGCGTCTTGCCGGCGTGGGCCGCGCCGGCAAACGTGACGGCAAACATGATGGCAAAAGCGGCGAACGAGGCGGCGGCGAAGATCGGTATGCGCATGGCGGGCACCTCGGGTGACTTGACGGGGCGAGCCCGCTGAATTGTGATTCATCACCGCGCTATCGCTGCGCAAGGCCGGCAGTGCGCGCGCGCAGCATCGAACCGGGTTCACCCCTCAGCCATGAAAGGAGAAGTGCAATGCGCGTGATGGTGATGGTCAAGGCCACCAAAGAATCGGAAGCCGGCAAGATGCCCGCCACCGAACTGATGGCGGCGATGGGCGCCTACAACGAAGCGCTGGTCAAGGCCGGCGTGATGCTCGCGGGCGAGGGGCTGCACCCGAGCGTACGCGGCAAGCGCGTGCGCTTCTCGGGCGAGCAGCGCACCGTGATCGACGGGCCGTTCACCGAAACCGGGGAATTGGTCGCCGGCTTCTGGCTGTGGCAGGTCAAGTCGATGGAAGAGGCGGTCGAGTGGGTGCGCCGCTGCCCGAACCCGATGGAGAGCGACTCCGACATCGAGATCCGCCAGGTGTTCGAGGCCGAAGACTTCGGCGCGGAGTTCACGCCGGCGCTGCGCGCGCAGGAAGACCGGCTGCGTGCGGACGTCGATGCGGCGGCGAACAAGCCGCGCTGACCGACGCGCCGCAAGAGACGCAGTGACAACAACGCAGACTGACGAAGCAAACTGAAAAGCGCTCCGACCCAGCGCCGCTCGCCGCTCGCCGCTCGCCGGTCTTCGTCGGTACTCGGCGCGTCAATCCGCCTTGAACCCCGACGCCTTGACCACCGGCGCCCAGCGCTCGGTGTCGCGCTTCATCAGCGCGGCCAGGTCGGCGGCTGAGCCGCCGGTGGGCTCCAGGCCGAGCTTGGCAAACCGCTCGCGCACTTCCGGCGCGGCGAGTGCGGTGTTGATGGCGGCGTTGATCTGGCGGACGGTCGCCTCGGGCGTTTTGGCGGGCGCGTAGACGGCGAACCAGCTCGTGCCTTCAACGCCCTTGAGGCCGGCCTCGGCAAACGTCGGCACGTCGGCCAGCAGCGGGCTGCGCTGCGCGCCCGAGCTGGCCAGCAGGCGCACCTTGCCGCCGCGGTGCAGCTCGATCTGGTCGACCAGCGTGTCGATGGCGGTGGAGACCTGGTTGCCCATCAGCGCCGTCATCAGCGGGCCGCCGCCGTTGTAGGGCACGTGCACCAGGTCGAGCGCGGCGCCGCGCGCGATCATCACGCCGAAGAAGTGCGGCAGGCTGCCCGGCGCCGGCGTGCCGAAGTTGGCGGCAGTCGGGTTGGCCTTGAACCACGCCAGCAGCTCGGCCACGTTCTTCGCCGGGTGGGTGGCGTTGACCGACAGCGCGAACTGGAAGTTGGCGACGTGCGCGACCGGCGCAAAGTCCACCAGCGGGTCGTAGGGCAACTTGCTGAAGACGAGCGGCGCGAGCACCGGCACGACGATCGGCGCGAGCATGAGCGTGGCGCCATCGGCCGGCGCGTTCTTCAGCATCTCGGCGGCGATGCGGCCGCCCGCGCCGGGCTTGTTCTCGACCGTGACGGTCTGCTTCAACTCGTCCTTCAGCCGCTCGGCGAGCAAGCGCGCGGCGATGTCGGCCGAGCCGCCGGGGGCGAAGCCGACGACGAGCTTGACGGGTTTGTCGACCTGCGCCGAGGCGGCCAGCGCGGCGAAAACAAGCGTCGCCGCGAGGCCGGCGGTGCGGATCGATCGAGCGACGGTGTGGCAGCGGGTGAGATGCATTCGGGTCTCCGTAGATGGTTGTGCGGGCCGCAACTTACCACCGCTTTGCCGTTCGCCCTGAGCTTGTCGAAGGGCTTCGACAGGCTCAGCCCGAACGGAGACGGGGGTTCGTTGGTGCTGCCTCAATAATGTGCCGCATGGACCGGCCCGCCGCCCCGCTGCACGGCGCCGCTGCGAACGCTGACGCGAACGCAGCCAACACGGCGCTTTCGGAACCCGACACATCGCTCGCGAGCCGCTGGTTCGACGCGCGCGGCTGGCAGCCGTTTGACTTCCAGCGCGAGGTGTGGGCCGCGATGCTGGCCGGCCGCAGCGGCCTGCTGCACGCCAACACCGGCAGCGGCAAAACCTACGCGGTTTGGTGGGGCGCGCTGGTGCGCGGGCTGGCGCTGGCGCCGCCTGCGCAGGGCAAGTCGCCCTCCACCAAGGCGGCTGCGCCGCTGGGCGTGCTGTGGCTCACGCCGATGCGCGCGCTTAGCGCAGACACCGCGCGTGCGTTGCAGGCACCGGTCACCGAACTCGGCTTGAACTGGACCGTGGGTCAGCGCACCGGCGACACCGCCGCGGCCGAGCGCGCGCGGCAGGACCGGCGCTTCCCCACCGCGCTCGTCACCACCCCCGAGTCGCTGAGCCTGATGCTCACGCGCGAACACGCGCGCGACGAACTGGCCGGCGTGCACAGCGTCATCGTCGATGAATGGCACGAGCTGATGGGCAACAAGCGCGGCGTGCAGGTGCAGGTTGCGCTGGCGCGGCTGCGCCGCTGGAACCCGCAGCTCGCGGTGTGGGGCCTGAGCGCCACGCTGGGCAATGTGGATGAGGCGATGCACGTGCTGCTCGGCCACGAGCACGGCACGCGAGTGCAAGGCCGCGTGGACAAGACGCTGTTGATCGACACGCTGATCCCGCCCGACCCCGGCCGCTTTTCGTGGGGTGGCCACTTGGGCGCGCAGATGCAGATGCCGGTGATTGCCGAGATCGAGCGCAGCGGCACCACGCTGGTCTTCACCAACACACGCTCGCAGGCCGAGATCTGGTACCAGCTGCTGATCCAGGAGCGGCCCGACTGGGCCGGTGTGGTGGCACTGCACCACGGCTCGCTGGACCGCGACACGCGCGAGTGGGTCGAGCTCGGGCTGAAGGAAGGGCGGCTGAAGGCGGTGGTGGCGACCTCTTCGCTCGACCTCGGCGTTGACTTCTTGCCGGTCGAGCGCGTGCTGCAGATCGGCAGCGCCAAGGGCATCGCCCGGCTGCTGCAGCGCGCTGGCCGCAGCGGCCACGCGCCGGGGCGGCCGAGCCGCATCACGCTCGTGCCGACCAACACGTTGGAGCTGGTGGAGGCCGCAGCGGCGCGGCGCGCTGCTGCGGCCGGCAAGATCGAAAAGCGTGCCTCGCCGGAGAAGCCGCTGGACGTGCTGGTGCAGCATTTGGTGACGGTGGCGCTGGGCGGCGGTTTCGAGCGTGATGCGATGTTCGCTGAGGTGCGGTGTGCCCACGCGTACCGCGAACTCACGAACGACGAGTTCCAGTGGGCGCTCGACTTCGTCGAGAAAGGCGGTGCCAGCCTCACCGCCTACCCCGACTACCACCGCGTCGTGAACGTCGACGGCGTCTACCGCGTGCCCGACCGCGGCATCGCCAAGCGCCACCGGCTGCAAGTGGGCACGATCGTCAGCGACGCGTCGATGAGCGTGAAGTACCTGAGCGGCGGCAAGATCGGCGTGATGGAAGAGAGCTTCATCGCGCGGCTGCGCCAGGGCGACTGCTTCGTGTTCGCCGGCCGCGTGCTTGAGTTCATTCGCACGCAGGACATGACCGCGTACGTGAAGAAGGCGACTAAGCCGCGCGGCATCGTGCCGAGTTGGGGCGGAGCGAAGATGCCGCTGTCCAGCGAACTGGCCGACGCGGTGCTGGAGCTGCTGGCCGGTGCGGCGCAGGGCGACTGGCTTGAGCCCGAGATGCAGGCTGCCATGCCGATGCTGAGCACGCAGGCCAAGCTCTCCCGCCTGCCCACGCCGGCCACGCTGCTGGTCGAGCAGTTCCGCTCGCGCGAAGGGCAGCATGTGTTCCTGTACCCGTTTGCCGGGCGCAACGTGCACATGGGGCTGGCGAGTTTGCTGGCGTGGCGGCTGTCGCGGCATGCGCCCAACACCTTCAGCCTGTCGGTCAACGACCATGGTTTCGAGCTGTTGAGTGCCGAGGCAATGGATGTGAGCGCATTGCTCGACCAGACCGTGTTCGCCACCGACAACCTGCTCACCGACGTGCTGGCCAGCCTCAACGCCGGCGAACTCGCGCAGCGCCGCTTCCGCGAGATCGCGCGCGTGGCCGGGCTGGTGTTCACTGGCTACCCCGGCGCGCCCAAGAGCAGCAAGCAACTGCAGGCGTCGAGTGGCTTGTTCTTCGAGGTCTTCCGCAAGTACGACGCGACAAACCTGCTGCTGAGCCAGGCGCAGACCGAGGTGCTGAGCCAGGAGCTGGACATCGCGCGCCTGAAGGCCAGCCTGCGCCGCATGGCGAGCCTGCGCGTCGAGTTCGTCGAGCTCAAGGCGCCGAGCCCGTTCAGCCTGCCGCTGATGGTCGAGCGCTTCCGCGAAAAGCTCAGCACCGAGAAGCTCGCCGACCGGCTGGCGCGAATCATCAAGGACGCAGAGAGAGTGGCCGACCGGTGAGCTTTTTTCGAGGCCTGTTCAAAGGCGGCGCCGTGGCGCAGATCGGCGTTCACCTGCTCGCGTTGTGGAAGCTGTTCAAGCACCCGCGCACGCCACGCGCGGCGCGCTGGGTGGCGATCGCGGTGATCGCGTATGCGGTCAGCCCGATCGACCTGATCCCCGATTTCATTCCGGTGCTGGGGCTGCTCGACGAGATGGTGCTCATTCCGCTCGGCGTGGCGCTGGTCGTGCGGCTGACGCCGCGGCCGCTGTGGCAGGAACTGCTGGCCGAGGCGCGCGCCTCGAAGGACGCGCTGCCGCGCTTGTGGTGGGGCGCGCTGGCGGTGGTGGTGGTTTGGGGCGCGTTGTTGGGCGGGCTCGCGTGGTGGCTGATGTCGCTTTGATAACCGTTCGGGCTGAGCTTGTCGAAGCCTTTGACTGCTCAGGCCCTTCGACGAGCTCAGACGGAACGGTTGGCATCCGGCGTTGGCGGCACTGCAAGGCCCGCCTACTTGCGCATCAACGTGCTCTTGCCGAACAGACTCTCGATCAGATCCACCGCCAGCTCCGCTGTGCGGTTGCGGACGTCCAGCGCCGGGTTGAGTTCCATCACGTCGAGCGAGGCGAGCCGGCCGGTGTCGGCAATCATCTCCATGCACAGCTGCGCTTCGCGGTAGGTCGGGCCACCCTTCACGGTGGTGCCCACGCCGGGGGCGATGTCGGGGTCGAGAAAGTCCACGTCGAAGCTCACGTGCAGGTGCGTGTTGGCGTCGATCGTGGCCAGCGCCAGCTCCATCGTGTGGCGCATGCCCATCTCGTCGATGTAGCGCATGTCGAAGACTTCGAGGTCGGTCTCGTGCACCAGCCGCTTCTCGCCCGCGTCGACGCTGCGGATGCCGATCTGGCGGATGACTTTCGGGTTGATGGCGGGCACCACGCCGCCGATCTCGATCAGCGCCTGCGGCCCGTGGCCGCACAGGCACGCCACCGGCATGCCATGGATGTTGCCGCTGGGCGTGAGCGTGTTGGTGTTGAAGTCGGCGTGCGCGTCGAGCCACAGTACGCGCAGCTTCTTGCCCGCTTCGCGGCAGTGCCGCGCCACCGCGCTGATCGAGCCGATGCCCAGGCAGTGGTCGCCGCCGAGCAGGATGGGCAGGCGGCCGAGCGCGAGTTCGGTGTGCATCGCCTGGTGCACCGCGAGGTTCCAGGCCACCACCTCGTCCAGGTGCCGGTAGCCATTCACCGGCGGCAGCCACGGGTTGGCCGGGCCGGTGAGGTTGCCGCGGTCCAGCACCTCCAGGCCGTGGCCCTGCAGCACCGGCACGATGCCGGCGACGCGCAGCGCCTCGGGCCCCATGCTGGCGCCGCGGCTGCCGGCGCCGATGTCGGTGGGGGCGCCGATGAGGCTGATGGATGGGTTCATGAATGCACGCGCGTCAAATGTCCACCGCGAAGTCGCCCGTCTGCGTCGCCGGCAGGTCGAACCCGTACTCGGCCTCCAGGCAGGCCCAGGCCTCTTCGGCGGTCTCGACGAAGTGGAACAGGTTCACGTCGCCGGGGCTGATCATGCCGGTCTCGATCAGCAACTCGAAGTTGATGAGCCGCGTCCAGAACTCGCGGCCGAACAGCAGGATCGGGCGGCGGCGGCACTTGCCGGTCTGGATGAGCGTCATCGTCTCGAACAGTTCGTCGAGCGTGCCGAAGCCGCCAGGAAAGCACACCAGCGCGATCGAGCGCATCAGGAAGTGCATCTTGCGCAGCGCGAAGTAGTGGAACTGGAAGCACAACTCGGGCGTGATGTACGGGTTGGGCGCCTGCTCGTGCGGCAGCACGATGTTCAGGCCAATGCTCTTGCCCTCGGCCTCGAACGCGCCACGGTTGCCCGCTTCCATGATGCCGGGGCCACCGCCGGTGACGACGTAGATCGGCGTGTCCATGCTGCGCGAGCGCACTGTCACCAGCTCGGCAAAGCGGCGCGCCTCGTCGTAGTAGCGCGACATCTGTACCTGCATCTCGGCACGCTTGACGACGAGCGGGTCGCCTTCGGCGCGTGCCGCGGCCAGCAGCGGCGCCGCCACCTCCGGCGGCAGGATGCGCGCGCTGCCGAAGATCACGATGGTCGACTCGATGCCCTGCTCGGTCTGCACCATCTCGGGCTTGAGCAGTTCGAGCTGCATGCGCACGGGGCGCAGTTCTTCGCGCAGCAGGAAGTCGGTGTCGGTGAAGGCCAGGCGGTAGGCGCTCTCGGGGCCGCCATAGCGCGACGGTGCGATGAGCGATTCGGCTTCTTCTTGCGCGGTGGGGAAGTTGCGCGCGGTCAGGTCGAGTTTCTTGTCCATGGCGCGCAGCTTAACGCTGCCGCGGCTCAGCCCGCTGCGCGCGGGCCGCTCCCGCGCGGCGCGGCGGCGGGCACGGCTCACTCGGTGCGCGCGGGTGCCTTGGACAGCAGGTTCACATAGTCGTGATGGCGGGTGTCGATGATCGACACGCGGTGCTCCACCGGCCGGTCGCCAAAGCTCAGGGCGGTGCGCTCCACCTGCATCACGGGCAGGCCCACGGCCACGCCCAGCACGCGCGCGGTGGCGCGGTCGGCCGCGCTGGCGCGCGCCCGCTCCAGCGCGCGCAGCACGGTGATGCCGAACTCCGACTGGTAGAACTGATAGATCGTGCCGGGCCGTTCGCGCAGGCGCTTTTCGGTCAGGCCACGGTACAGGCCTGCCGGCAGCGTCAGCCGGTCGTAGACGACGGCGCGCCCTTGCAGCCGCAGGCGGTTCTCGATCTGGATCACCGGGTCGCCGGCACGCAGGCCCAGCGCCTGCGCGGGCTCGCCGGGTGTGTGCGCGGCGTCGGCATCGCAGCGCAGGCGCTCGAACGACACCAGGTCCACGGCAGGCACCTCGCGCAGCCCGTCGCGCCGCTCGACGTGGAAAAACTGGAACAGGAAGCGGTCGGCCCCGTGTGTGGCCACGAACGTGCCGCGGCCGTGGCGGCGCACTAGCAGGTGTTCGGCGACCAGTTCGTCCACCGCCTTGCGCAGCGTGCCGATCGACACGCCGAGCGCACCCGCCAGCACCGGCTCGCTCGGCAGCGTGTGACCGGGCTGACAGGTGCCGGCCTCGATGGCGCGCAACAAGGCGCGCTTGACCTCGCGGTACAGCGGCGCGCCGGTGGCGCCAGGAGCGATGGCCTGGAAGGCCGTGGGCGCGGAGGTGCGGGTGGCAGCGCGGGTTGGAGTCATGGGCGAGCGGCAAGTGTAGGCAGCCGCCCCGCCCGACCCAATCAAGTCATTTAGATGACTCGTTTGACGCTGGGTCTTTGGCCGATCGATACTGCGCCCCCGAACAGAGCCGGGAGCGGATCGAACGGGCCGTGGGCCCCGAGCCGGACCCGCATTTCACACCCCCCAGGAGCGATTGCCGATGATTCACTTTGTATTGCACGACGCCCGCGACACCGTCGCCGTGGTGGTGGTCGAAGGCGTGAAAGCCGGCACCGCCATGACCGGCTGGATCATGGACGAGGACAAGACCATCAACGTACACGCACGCCAGGACATCCCGATCGGCCACAAGGTGGCGTTGAAAGACATGGCCGTCGGCGACACGGTGCTGAAGTACGGCATCGACATGGGCAAGGTCGTGGCGCCCATCAAGGCGGGCGAACACGCTCACGTCCAAAACATCAAAACCAAGCGCTGGTGACCTGAGGAGGGCGAAAGAGCCCCACAAAGTGGGGATCGCAGCCCGTATTCAGGTCGCGGCTCGAAGAGCCGCTTAGCAACCGTCAGAGGAAACCAACATGAGCGTCATCTCCAACTCCACCACCTTCCTCGGCTACCGCCGCGAGAACAAGCGCGTCGGCATCCGCAACCACGTCATCATCCTGCCGCTGGACGACCTGTCCAACGCGGCGGCTGAAGCCGTTGCGCACAACATCAAGGGCGCGATGGCCATTCCGCACCCGTACGGCCGGCTGCAGTTCGGCGCCGACCTGGACCTGCACTTCCGTACGCTGATCGGCGCGGGCTGCAACCCGAACGTGGCGGCGGTCGTCGTCATCGGCATCGAGGACGGCTGGACGAAGAAGGTCGTCGACGGCATCGCCACCACCGGCAAGCCGGTAGTCGGCTTCGGCATCGAGGGCCACGGCGACCACGACACTATTCTGCGTGCCAGCAAGGCCGCGCGCGAGTTTGTGCAGTGGGCGAGCGAGAAGCAGCGCGAGGCCTGTTCGATCAGCGAATTGTGGGTCTCCACCAAGTGCGGCGAGAGCGACACCACCAGCGGCTGTGGCGCCAACCCGACCGTGGGCGACGCTTTCGACAAGCTGCACCCGCTGGGCAACTACCTGTGCTTCGGCGAAACGTCCGAGATCACCGGCGGCGAGAAGATCGTGGCCGAGCGCTGCGCCACGCCGCAGGTGCGCGACCAGTTCATGTTCATGTTCAACCGCTACCAGGACATGATCAACCGCCACAAGACGACCGACCTGTCGGAGAGCCAGCCGACCAAGGGCAACATTGCCGGCGGGTTGACGACGATCGAGGAGAAGGCGCTGGGCAACATCCAGAAGATCGGCAAGAAGTGCACGGTGGACGGCGTGATCGACAAGGCTGAGGTACCCACCCACCCCGGCCTGTGGTTCATGGATTCGAGCAGCGCGGCGGCCGAAATGGTCACGCTGTGCGCCGCGTCGGGCTACGCGGTGCACTTCTTCCCCACGGGCCAGGGCAACGTGATCGGCAACGCGATCGTGCCGGTCATCAAGATCTGCGCCAACCCGCGCACCGTGCGGCTGATGAGCGAGCATGTGGACGTGGACACCAGCGGCCTGCTGCAACGCGAGATCACGCTCGACCAGGCCGGCGACAAGCTGCTGGAGTGCATGCTCCGCACGGCGAACGGGCGCTTCACGGCGGCCGAGGCGCTGGGGCACCGCGAGTTCGTGTTGACGCGCCTCTTCGAAAGCGCATGATTTACCCATCCCCGAAGCGGCTTACGCCGCTCCCCCTCAAGGGGGCAACACCAGCGGCCCGGCAAAGCCGGATCCGCGGTGTTCGCTTGATTGAAGCTCGGAGTCGCACTTGAAGATCGTCATCACCGAGTTCATGGACGAACGCGCGGTGGCGCAACTCGCCGCCAAGCACGAGGTTCTTTACGACCCCAAGTTGGTGGATGACGCGACGCGCCTGAAACAAGAGGCCACCACCGCCGACGTGCTGATTGTGCGCAACCGCACGCAGGTTCGCGGCGAGTTGCTGGCCGCGCTCGCGCGTTGCCGCATCGTCGGGCGGCTTGGCGTGGGCCTGGACAACATCGACGTGCCGGGTTGTGAGGCCAAAGGCATGAAGGTGATCCCGGCCACCGGCGCGAACGCGCTGAGCGTGGCCGAGTATGTGATCGCCACCGCGATGCTGTTGCTGCGCGGCGCCTATCAATCGACGCCTGCGGTGGTGGCCGGCACCTGGCCGCGCAATGCGTTGAGCAACGGGCGCGAAGTCGGTGGCAAGACGCTGGGGCTGATCGGCTTCGGCTTCATCGGCCAGTTGACCGGCCAACTCGCGCGAGGTGTGGGCATGAAGGTGCTGGCCTATGACGCGATGATGGACCGCGACCACCGCGCCTTCCTGCGCGGCGAGGCGCGGCCGGCGGCGCTGGCCGATTTGGTCGCCGCATCCGACGTGATCAGCCTGCACGTGCCGCTGGTCGACTCAACGCGCGGTTTGTTCAATGCCGAACGCATCGGCGCCATGAAGCAGGGTGCGGTGCTCGTCAACACCTCCCGCGGCGGCATCGTCGACGAGGCGGCGCTGGCGGCGGCGCTGAAGAGTGGCCACCTCGGCGGCGCGGCGCTCGACGTGTTCGATGCCGAGCCGCTGCCGGCGGCCAACGTGTTTGCCGGCTGCCCCAACCTGCTGCTCACGCCGCACATCGCCGGCGTGTCGGCCGAGTCGAACGAGCGGGTGTCGTTCATGATCGCCGAGAAGGTGCTGGAGGGCTTGGCCTGATGGCAACGATCAGTTTGGCTGAAGCCCGCACGCTCGTGGCAGTGGCGCTGCGCTCGGCGGGTGCGAACGCCGCGATGGCCGACGCCACCGCGCGCTCGCTGGTGCTGGCCGAAGCGCAAGGCCTCGCCTCGCACGGCTTGAGCCGCGTGCCGCAATACAGCGCGCAGTTGCGCAACGGCCGCGTGAACGGTTCGGCGGTGCCGGCGGTGCTGGCCGGCCGCGGCGGCGCGGCACGTGTCGATGCGCAAGAAGGGCTGGCCTTCGCGGCTTGTGAGCTCGCGGTGGCCGAGGCGGTGCGGCGTGCGGCCGAGTTCGGCATCAGCGTCGTCGGCGTGACCAACAGCCACCACGCGGGCGTGATCGTCGATCACTTGCGTGCAGTGGCTGCAGCCGGCATGGTCGGCCTGGGCTTTGCCAACTCGCCCGCGGCGATGCCGGCGGCGGGCGGCAAGCACCCGATCTTCGGCACCAACCCGGTGGCGGCGGTGTTTCCGCGGCGCGCGGGTGCGGGTAGGCAGGGCGGCGATCCGCTGCTGATCGACCTGAGCCTGAGCGAAGTGGCGCGCGGCAAGCTGATGGTGGCGGCCAAGAACGGCCAGAGCATTCCGCTGGGCTGGGCGCTGGATGCTGAAGGCCAGCCGACCACCGACCCGAAGGCGGGCATGGAAGGCTCGATGCTGCCGATCGGCGCGGTGAGCAGCCCCAAAGGCGCGATGCTCGCGCTGGTGATCGAGTTGCTCGTCACCGCATTGATCGGTGCCAACTACGGCTTCGAAGCGTCGAGCTTCTTTGTCGACGAAGGCAACCGCCCGCGCATCGGGCAGTTGTTCATCGTCATCGACCCTGGCGCGTTGGTAGGCCGCGAGGCCTTCCTCGACCGCATTGAAGTGCTGGTGTTGGAGATGCTGAAGGACGAGGGCGTGCGCCTGCCCGGCGCGCGGCGCGAGCAACTGCGCCGTGCCGCAGAGCGCGACGGCATCACCGTCGCCGACGCCACACTGGCCGCGTGGCGCACGTTGGTTTGAGCAAGAATCTCGATCGACGTTTGTCTGATCGCAACCCCGGCCTTCAAACGCCGGATCGCTGAACCGCCCTCCCGACCCCACCGAAAGCCGACCATGCAACGACGCATTCTGTTGACCGGCGCCGCCGCGCTGTGGCCCTTGGCTCTGCCCCTGCCGAGCTTCGCTCAGGCGGTGGACTACCCCAAGCCCGGCTCGACGATTCGCTACGTCGTGCCGTTCCCGCCTGGCGGCCTCACCGATGTGATGGCGCGCCTCGTTGGCCAGCAGCTCGGCGAGCGCTGGAAGCTCAACGTCGTCATCGACAACAAGCCCGGCAGCGGCGGCATGATCGGCGCCGACGCGGTGGCCAAGGCCGCGCCCGACGGCTACACGCTGCTGGCCATCACGATGACGCACGCCGTCAACGCCACGCTGGCCAAGGGCAAGGCGCCGTACGACTTTCAGAAAGACCTGAAGCCGGTGGCACTGCTCGCCGGCAGCCCGATGCTGGTGGTGGTGCCGGCGGCCAGCCCGATCAAGGACTTCAAGGAGTTGATGGCGGCGGCCAAGGCCCGGCCGCTCAACGCCGGCTCCAGCGGCAACGGCACGCCACCGCACCTGACGCTGGCGCTGTTCAACGAGCTGACCAAGAGCAACGTGCAGCACGTGCCCTACAAAGGCGGCGCGCCGGCCATCACCGACCTGATCGGTGGCCAGCTCGATGTGATCTTCTCCAACTTCCCCGAGTCGATTGCGCACGTCAAGTCGGGCAAGCTGCGCGCGCTGGCGATTGCGAGCAGCACGCGCCACCCGCTGGTGCCCGAGGTGCCAACGATCACCGAGGCGGGCCTGCCCGGCCTGCTGGTCGAGAACTGGACTGCCGTGATGGTGCCCGCTGCCACGCCCGACGCCATCGTGCAAAAGCTCGGCGCCGAGGTGCTGCAGATCGTGGCCAGCGCCGACGTGGAAGACAAGGCGCGCACGCAGGGCTTTCGCGTCGACGCGCGCGGGCCCGACAAGTTCGGTCCGTTCGTGCGCGAAGAGGTCGAGCGCTGGGCGAAGCTGATCGCCGCGGCCCGGATCACGGCGGATTGACAACGCGGCCGATCAACGCGGTCGGGCCACGCGGCCGATCACCCAGCCGATCACCCCGGCCGATCAACGCGGCCGATCAACGCGGCCGATCACCGCCGACGCATCGGCGCCCGGCCCGCTGCGGGCCCGGTGGACTCGCGCACCACCAGAGACACGGCGATCTCGGTCGAGCGCGGCGCTGCCTCGCCGCGCAGTGCGGCGATCAGGCGCTCTGCGGCGGTGCGCCACATGGTCGGTGCGGGCACTTGCAGCGTGGTCAGCGCGGGCTGCAACTGGCTCGCCAGTTCGAGGTCGTCGAAGCCGACGATGGACAGCGCACCGGGCACGTCCACCCCCAGCCGGCGCGCTTCCAGCAGCGCGCCGAAAGCCAGCACGTCGTTGCCGCACACGATGGCCGTGGGGGTGGGGTGCGCGGCCATCAGCTCGCGCAGGCCGTCGCGGGCCGCGGCGATGCCGTACTTGCGCTCGACCAGGCCCTGGGGCGAAAGCGCCAGCCCGGCCTCGTGCAACGCATGGCGCACGCCGTGTACGCGCGCGGCGGCGCGGTCGTTGTCGTGTGTGATGCCCGCCAACATCGCGATCTCGCGGTGCCCCAGGTCCAACAGGTAACGCACGGCCTGAGCCATCGCGGCGGCGTTGTCGAAACCCACGCAGGTCATCGACGGGTCGGCAGGCAGCGTCATCACATGCACGCAGGGCAGGCCGCGCTGGCGCAAGAAGGCCAGCAGTTCGGGGCGCTGCCCGGCGCCGCACAGCACCAGCCCGTCGGCGCCACGGGCCACGAGGTTGATGGCCTGGCGCATCTCGGCGTCGGGGTCGTAGTCGCTGGTGGCGATCAACAGTTGCGCACCTTCTACCGACAACCGGCGCTGCAGCGCGTCGATGGCCTTGGCGAAGATGGCGTTGTCCACCGTGGGCAAGATCGCGCCGATGGTGCCGGTGCGGCCGAGCATCATCGCTCGCGCGCCGGCATGCGGCACATACCCCAGCCGGAGCACCGCGGCTTCGACGCGCTGCCGCAGCGCTTGGCGTACCACCTGAGGGCGGTTCAACACGCGCGAGACGGTGGCGGTGGACACGCCGGCCGCTGCGGCCACCGCTTCAATGGTGGGGAGTGGGGAGCTGCTGCCCATGGCGGGAATGTACGCGCTTGCAAGATCACGTGCCGCCGCAGGCCAAGGTACGCCATCCCACCGTCGTCCCGCAGAAACCCAAGGGAAAGTACGAGTCGGTGGGAGTTCAAGTGACCTTGACCAGGTGACTTGCGAACGCGATACTGAAAGCGCTTACAACAGCTTGATCCGCACCGTTGCCGGCTTCTCGAAGCGGCACCGCCTTCTCCATGAACACACCTGCGGCCACGCCGCGCCTCTGGCTGACTCTGGGCTACGTGCTGGCCGTGCTGGCTGGCGTGGTGCTGGTTTGGCATGGGCTCACAGCGGGCTCCGGCATCATCGCGCCCACCACCTTCCCCACGCCACTCGAGGTCGGCGGCGCGCTGCAGCAGATCGGTGTCGAGGGCTACAGCAACGGCCGCTGGCACGAGCACGTTCTGCGCAGCGTGCTGCTGGTGACGATGGGTTTTGTGGTGGCCTCCAGCATCGGCGTGGTGCTCGGCCTGGCGATGGGCGCCAGCCGCACGGTCGAGGCCATCGCCAACCCGGTCTTCCTGCTGCTTCGGCCGATCCCGCCGCTGGCGTGGATCCCACTGGCCATCGTGTGGCTCGGGCTGGGTGACGCCGCCAAGATCATGGTGATCTTCTTCGCCGCGTTCGTGCCGTCGGTCATCAACAGCTTCACCGGCGTGCGCCAGATCGACAAACCCATTTTCGAGGCCAGCGCGATGCTCGGCGTGGGCGGCTGGCGTTACTGGCGTGAGGTGCTGATCCCTGGCGCGCTGCCCAGCATCTTCACCGGCCTGCGCCTGTCGCTGCAGGCCTCGTGGACGACGTTGGTGGCGGCCGAACTGGTGGGCGCGGTGGCCGGGCTGGGGCAAATCCTCAACCAGGCCGCGCAAGACATCTACCCGGCGATGATCGTCGTCGGCATGGCCAGCGTGGCGCTGTGCGGCTGGTTGATGACGCAGGGCTTAAGCTGGCTCGAGCGGCGCGTCATGCCCTGGAAGGCGCTCTGATGTTGCAGCCTCGGCTCGACGCCGGCCGCTACTGGGCGCTGACCGCGGTGGGCGCCGTCGGCTTCTTGGCGCTGTGGAGTGCGGCGGCCATGTCGGGCATCACCTCGCGCGAATTCCTGCCGACACCGTGGGACGTGGTGGCGCGTTTTGCACGCCTCGTCGTCGAGCCGTTCGCCGGCTTCACGCTGTTCGAGCACCTGCTGTCGAGCTTCAAGCGCTTCGGCATGGGCTTCGTGCTGGCGGTGCTGGTGGGCATTCCGCTCGGGCTGTTGATGGCGTGGTTTCGCTGGGTCGATCGCATCGTCGCGCCGTGCTTCGAAGCGGTGCGCTTCATTGCGCCGATTGCGTGGGTGCCGTTTGCCGCGCTGTGGTTCGGCACCGGCATCGGCGGGCCGGTGCTGATCATCTTCATGGGCGCGTTTCCGCCGGTGCTCATCAACACCTACCGCGGCGCCAAGCAGGTGGACCGCAAGTACATCGAGGCGGCGCAGATGCTGGGCGCCAGCAGCCTGCGCTCGATGACGCAGGTGCTGCTGCCGGCGGCGGTGCCCTCCATCGTGGCGGGGCTGCGCATCTCGGCCGGGTTGGGCTGGCAGTCGCTGGTGGGGGCAGAGTTGATCGTGGCCTCCAGCGGCGTCGGCTACCTGATGGTCAAGGGCCAGGCGGCGGTGTCCACCGCCACGGTGATGAGCGGCATGCTCGCCATCGGCGTGGTCGGCATCCTGATCGACGTGGCGCTGCGCCGCGTGCAGCAGGTGATCGAAACGCGCCGCGGCGTGTGACGCAAAAAACTGGAGGAGCGGCGTGGCCATCATCAACTTCAACAGCGTGCAGCGGGTGTTCCACCAGAACGGCAAGGAATTCGTCGCGCTGAAGGACGTGAACCTGGAGGTGCAGGACCGCGAGTTCGTGGCCATCGTCGGCCCCTCGGGCTGCGGCAAGACGACCTGCATGCGCATGGCCGCTGGCCTGGAACACCCCACCGGCGGCACGGTGAGCGTCGACCGCGAGGTGGTGCGCCACCCCGGCCCCGACCGTGCGGTGGTGTTCCAGGCCTTCGCGCTGTTCCCGTGGAAGACAGTGTGGGACAACGTCGAGTTCGGCCTCATCTCGCTCGGCATCGATGCAGCCGAACGCAAGCGCCGCATCGAGCACTACATCGGGCTGATGGGGTTGGGCGGTTATGAGCAGGCTTACCCGCATCAACTGTCGGGCGGCATGCAGCAACGCGTGGCCATCGCTCGCGCCTATGTGCTCGACCCCAAGGTGCTGTTGATGGACGAGCCCTTCGGCGCGCTCGACGCGCAAACGCGCGTGGTGATGCAAGAGGAACTGGTGCGTCTGGCGCGCCAGCACCCGCGCACGGTGCTGTTCATCACCCACGCCGTCGAAGAGGCGGTGTACCTGGCCGACCGCATCGTCGTCATGTCGCGCCGGCCCGGCACCATTCGCCAGATCATCGACGTGAAGACGATCCGCGAAGCCGAGAACTGGGACCGGCACCCGCGCATCGAGGACGTGATGGACCTGCCCTCGTTCATGCACCTGCGCACGCAGGTGTGGAAGCTGCTGCGCGACCAGCAGAGCGGCGAATTGCATTGACGCGCGGGGCCGCCAGCCCGAAACCGCAACTCAACACACCACCGACCTCGACCGTCCCGATCATTCCGACCCCACGATCCACCCGCTCACCCCGAGACGCTTCACCCCGACACGCATTCCAAGGAGACTCCGCATGAAGACCCCGTTCCGCCGCCACATTCTTGCCACCGCGTTCGCCGCTGCGGCGTCAGTGACCACCGGCGCGCACGCGCAGCCCGCACTCAGCGAAATTAAGGTCAGCTACCAGCCGGCGCTGTACTGGGCGCTGCCGTTCTTCGTTGCGTCCGAGAAGAACTGGTGGGCCGAGGTCGGCCTCAAGCCCGTGTTCAGCACCTTCCCTGCCGGCGTGCCGCAGATTGCGGCGGTGGCCTCCAAGTCGTGGGACGTGGGCGGCACCGGCTCGGTGCCGGCCGTGCTGGGCCATGTGCGCTTCGGCATCAAGACGATCGGCATCACCAACGACGAGTCGGCCGGCAACGCGCTGCTGGTGCGCAAGGACGTGGCCGACAAGATCAGCAAGGATCCGAAGTCGATGAAGGGGCAGACCATCCTGCTCACCGCCAACTCGACCGGCGACTATGCGGTGCAGTCGTGCCTCAAGAAGTACGGCCTGTCCAAGGCCGACGTGACGATCAAGAACATGGGCCAGGCCGAGATCATCTCGGCCGTGTCGTCCAACAACGCCGACCTGGCCGGCCTGTGGGCGCCCAACATCTACACGCTCGAAGAGAAAGCCGGCGCCAGGGTGCTGTGCTCGGGCAAGGACGGCGGCGTGGTGGTGCCCGGCGCGTTGATCGCGCGCGGTGAGTACGCCGAGCAGAACCCCGAGAACGTCGCCAAGTTCCTGGCCGTGTACCTGCGCGCCTGGAAGTGGATGGGTGCGAACAAGACCGATGCGATCGCGATGATGAAGAAGTTCTACGAGCAGGGCGGGGTGTCGATCAGCGAGGCGTCCATGAAGAAGGAGTTCGACACCCGGCCGACCTTCGACCTGGCACAGCAACTCGCCCGCATGGACCGCGCGCGCGGCAACTCGGACGCCGACGCCTGGTTTGGCCAGATCGCGATCTTCATGCGCGGCACCGGCGCCGTGCAGACCGTGCCGCAACCGTCGGAGTTCATCACCGACAGCTTCATGAAGCGCGTGCAGGCCGACCCCAAGCTGCGTGAATTTGCGACCCGCGCGAACTGAGTGAAGCAACGCCCCAAAGCACCATGGCCACGACCTACCTGAAGCGGGCGAGCAAGACGCCCGAAACCGAAACCGCCACCGCCCAGAAGGTGGTGACCGACATGCTGGCGGAAATCGAAGCCCGGCGCGAGGCGGCCGTGCTGGCCTACGCGAAGTCGCTCGACCAGTGGGAGGGCGAGCCGGTGCTGACACGCGCCGAGATCGACCACCGCGCCGCCGAGGTGCCCGCCGCGGTGCGGCGCGACATCGACTTCGCGATCGCGCAGGTCAGCGCGTTCGCGCGTGCGCAACGCGAGTCGATGCGGGAGTTTGCGGTCGAGCTGCACCCTGGCGTGACGGCCGGCCAGCGCGTGCTGCCTGTCAACGTGGCGGGCTGCTATGCGCCGGCCGGGCGCTATGCGCACATCGCCTCGGCCTACATGGGCGTGGCCACGGCCAAGGCGGCGGGCGTCAAGACCATCGTCGCGTGCTCGGGGCCGTTTCGCGGCGGGCCGATGCACCCGTACCTGCTGTATGCGTTCGACAAGGCCGGTGCCGACGTGATCATGACGCTCGGCGGCGTGCAAGCGATCGCGACGATGGCCTACGGCTTGTTCAGCGGCCGGCCGGCCGACGTGATCGTCGGCCCGGGCAACAAGTTCGTTGCCGAAGCCAAGCGCGCCTTGTTCGGCAAGGTCGGCATCGATGTGTTCGCGGGCCCGTCGGAGGTGGCGGTGATTGCCGACGACAGCGCCGATGCAGCTATCGTCGCGAGCGACCTGGTCGGCCAGGCCGAACATGGGCACGAATCGCCGGCCTGGCTGTTCACCACCTCCGTGACGTTGGCCGAGCAGGTGATGCAGCGCGTGCCGCAACTCATCGAGCAACTGCCGCCGACCGCGCGAGACGCAGCCGGGTGCGCCTGGCGCGACTATGGCGAGGTGATCGTGTGCGACAGCCGCGAGGAGCTGGCGCAGGTCTCCGACCGGTACGCGTCCGAGCACCTCGAAGTTCACGCGCGCGACCTCGACTGGTGGCTCGCCAACCTCACCTGCTACGGCTCGCTGTTCGTCGGCGAGGAAACGACGGTGGCCTTCGGCGACAAGGCCAGCGGCCCGAACCACGTGCTGCCCACGCGCGGCGCGGCGCGCTACTCGGGCGGCTTGTCGGTGCACAAGTTCATGAAGACGCTCACCTGGCAGCGCATGTCGCGTACAGCGGCGCGCGACATCGGCGAAGTCACGGCCCGCATCTCGCGCCTGGAAGGCATGGAGGCGCATGCGCGCACGGCAGACGACCGGCTCGCCAAGTACTTTCCAGGCACGCGCTTCGATCTTGGCGAGCCGGTGAAGGTATGAACGGCGCTGCCCTGGCGGGCCCGGGCAAGCGACGCACGGTGTGCCGATGAATCGGCTGGCGGCGCTGTTCGACCTGAGCGGCAAGCGCGCGCTGGTGACCGGTGGCAACTCCGGCATCGGCGAGGCGATGGCGCAGGCGCTGGGCGCTGCCGGTGCGCAAGTGCTGCTGGTGGCGCGCCGTGCCGCCGAACTGGAGGCGGCGGCAAGCCGGCTGCAGCGCGACGGCGTGGCTGCAAGCTGGCTCGCCGCCGACCTGACGCAAGTCGATGCGATTCGCGCCCTCGCGCAAGACGCCGAGGCGCGGCTGGGCGGGGTCGACATCGTGATCCATGCGGCCGGCGTCAACCTGCGCCAGCCATTTGCCGAGGTCACGCCCGAGGCGTGGGCCACACAGTTGGCGCTGCACCTGACGGCGCCGTTCTTCCTGACCCAGGCGCTGGCGCCGGGCATGAAGCAACGCCGCTGGGGCCGCGTCATCACCATCGCGTCGCTGCAAAGCCAGCGTGCGTTTGCCAACAGCGCGCCGTACGGCGCCGGCAAGGGCGGCGTGGTGCAACTCACGCGCGCGATCGCGCAAGCGTGGTCGCCGCACGGCATCACCTGCAACGCGATCGGGCCGGGCTTCTTTCCCACCGCGCTCACCGCAGCGGTGTTCGACGACCCTGCGCTGGCCCAGCGGCACGCCGCACAAACCTGCATCGGGCGCAACGGCGCGCTCGATGATCTGCATGGCGCGACGGTCTTTCTGGCCAGCGACGCCAGCGCCTACATCACCGGCCAGACGCTCATGGTCGATGGTGGCTACACCGCGAAGTGACCGCCGCTCGACGGCTTCGCGCCCACCCTGGAGACCAGTCGATGAAAGCGCTCGTCTACACGCAACCCGGTGAGATGCAATTTCTCGACCGGCCGATGCCCGAGGCCGCGCCGGGCGAGGTGGTGCTCAAGATCGAGGCCGTGGGCATCTGCGGCTCGGACATGCATGCCTGGCACGGTCACGACCCACGCCGCCGGCCCGGCCTGGTGCTGGGCCACGAGTTCGTCGGCAGCATCGTGGCGAGCGGAGCACCGGCGTTCGCGCTGGGCACGCGCTGGACCGGCAACCCGTTGATCGTCTGCGGGCACTGCGAATACTGCGTGCAGGGCCGAAACAACCTGTGCGCTAATCGAACCATGGTCGGCATGACGCGCCCTGGCGCCTACGCCGAGTTCATGAGCATCCCCGCGGCGTCGCTGATCGCGATGCCGCAGGGCCTGGATGCGCGTGCCGCTGCCTTGACCGAGCCGGCCGCCACCGCCTGGCATGCGCTGAATCTGACCCTGCGCGCGCTGGTGCGGCCGCTGCACGAGTGCCGCGTGCTCGTCATCGGCGGCGGTGCGATCGGCATGCTCAGCGCGCTGCTGCTGCGCCACCTCGGCAGCGCGGACCGCTTGACGCTGGCCGAACTCAACCCGCTGCGCCGCGAGGCGGTGGCGCGGCACGCCGGGTGTGCCACCGTCGACCCGCGCGCCACGCCGCTGGCCGAGTCGTCCTTCGATGTCGTGATCGACGCCGTCGGTGCCAAGGCCACGCGCACACAGGCCTTGGTGGCCATCAAGCCCGGAGGCGTGGTCATGCACGTGGGCCTGCAGGACTGGGCCAGCGAGATCGACATGCGCAAGCTGACGCTGGCCGAGGTCACGCTGCTGGGCACCTACACCTACACCACGGCCGACCTGCGGGCGACGGTCGATGCGCTGGCGCGAGGCGCCTTCGGCGACTTGTTGTGGGTCGAGGAGCGGGCGCTGGTCGACGGCCAGCAGGCTTTCGTCGATCTCGACCAAGGCCGCTGCGCTTCGGCCAAGGTGCTGCTGCGGCCCTGAGAGCGTGAGAGTCTTTCGTTCATGCCCGCTCATCACACCAAAAGGAGCCTGCTCGTCGTTGCAAATGCTCGCCATAGCCCGGGCTATGGCTGTGCTTTGCGCCTAGGGCCTGTTCACACTACGGGGAGGCGCGCGTGACTCATCAAACGGGCGCCGGCAAGGCGCAAACCGCAGCCATAGCGGCTGCTATGGCGAGGATTTGCAACGCGGCCGGCGCCCGTTTGCTGAGATCACCCTGCGGGCCGGGGTGGCTCAAGGCGCTGGGCCGCGTTGCGCCGCTTGCCCGGGCGCCCAGCCCGGGCTGCGCGACGCGCCTTGCCCAGCGCCTTGGGCCATCCCGGCGCGTGCCTCCCCGTAGTGTGAGCAGGCCCTAGATCAGGCGCCTTTTGGCGCGCTGCTCGGGCACGCCCGAAAAACTCTCACGCTCTGAGTGCGTGGTCCGGTGATTTCGGCCGCGATGCCCGTGCGAAAGCGCCAGCGTCTCTGATTCAAACCCGCCACCGCCGCCCACTTTCGAGCGTGCGCCGAGCGGCAGGAAGAGACTGCGCATTCAAAGTGCCGGTATGCGAAAAATGAAAAATAGGCACCAATAAATCGATTGGAAAGATGTTGCCAGTGGAAACTAGCATGCCGAGGCAACCACTTGGAGACTTGTTTGGACCTCGCCCGCTTCCCACGCATCCGACTCGGTCATTTCCCAACCCCACTCGAGCCCATGGACAACCTGACGCGGCTGCTTGGTGGGCCACGTTTGTGGATCAAGCGCGATGACTGCACCGGCCTCTCGAGTGGCGGCAACAAGACGCGCAAACTGGAATTCTTGATGGCCGAAGCGCTTGCGCAAAAGGCTGACGTCGTGATCACGCAGGGGGCAACACAGTCGAATCACGCCCGCCAGACGGTTGCCGCCGCCGCCAAGCTGGGCATGCGGTGTCACATCTTGCTGGAAGATCGAACGGGCAACACGCAGTTCAACTACACAGAAAATGGCAACGTGCTGCTTGATCGGCTGCATGGGGCCACGGTCGAGCGCCGCGCCGGCGGCAGTGACATGCAAGCCGAGATGGAGTCCGTGGCCAAGCAGCTGGAGCGCGCTGGCCATCGGCCCTACGTGATTCCCGGCGGCGGCTCGAATCCGGTCGGCGCACTGGGTTACGTCAATGCGGCGCTTGAGTTGGTGAGCCAGTCGGTGGAGATGGGCCTGCGCGTAGACCACTTGGTACACGCCACCGGGAGCGCAGGCACCCAAGCCGGTTTGGTGGTCGGTCTTCGAGCCATGCACAGCGCGATTCAACTGCTTGGAATTGGCGTGCGTGCGCCAAGAGAAAAGCAAGAAAGCATGATCTACGACTTGGCCTGCCGCACTTGGGGCCACATGGGACTGGCTGGTGAGCTGCGTCGCGCATCGGTGCAAGCCAACTGCGACTACGTGGGCGGCGGCTACGGCGTTCCGACGCCGGGCATGGTCGAAGCAGTCACGTTGTTGGCCCAGACCGAGGGCCTCTTGCTTGACCCGGTTTATTCGGGCAAGGGAATGGCCGGCTTGATCGATCTGGTTCGCAAGGGCCACTTTGCAAAAGACCAGAATGTCGTCTTTCTGCATACGGGCGGGTCCGTTGCGCTGTTCGGCTATCCCGACGCTTTTGGCCTGACGACATCTTGAATTCAAGGGGGAAATCAACCTGGCACTAAATTTGCGGCACCATTGTTTGAACTCACGTGCGAACGTGCAGATGAGCTCTTTTCGATCAGCCCAAACACCTGCGTTTTACTTACAGGAAACACCATGAAGCACCTGCTCAAAACCCTTGTCATCGGCTCAGCCTTCGCGCTCACCATGGCTTCCCAAGCCATGGCGCAAACCAAGGTCACCATTGGCCACTTTGGCGATCCTGTTCCCTACAAGGCGCTCATCGCCGATGGAAGCCTTGAGAAGGCAACCGGCTGGAAGATTGAGTGGCGGCAGTTCGCTTCTGGCGCAGAAGTCAACGCGGCCATGGCCTCTGGCGGTATTCAGATTTCTGAGATCGGATCTTCTCCCCTGTCAGCCGGCTTGAGCTCTGGATTGCCCTATCAGATGGTCTCTGTGGGCAAGGTCATTGACAGCTCCGAGGCCTTGGTCACACGAAACGGATCTGGCATCGAGAAACCTGCCGACCTCAAAGGCAAGCGCATTGCGGTGCCGATCGGCTCCACAGCCCACTACTCACTCATGGGCGCATTGAAGATGAACGGCATGACTGAAAGAGACATCACCCTGCTGGGCATGTCGCCTCCCGAGATCGCTGCTGCCTGGGCACAAAACGCCATCGACGCTGCTTTTGTATGGGTCCCTGTTCAAGCGAAGTTGCGTGAAAACGGCAAGGTGATGTACACCGCGGGCGACGTGGCGAGAGCGGCGGGTTTTCATACTTTCAACGCATGGGTTGCGAACGACAAGTTCGCAGCTGAAAACCGCGACGGCTTGGCCAAGTTCTTGCGTGCCAATTTCGAGATCAATGCGGACTACCACAAGAACAAGGCCGCATGGAACGCAGATTCGCCAAAAGTCAAAGCCGTCGCAGCGAGTGTGGGCGTGTCGCCTGCTGCAGTCGTCCCCATGCTGGATGGCACGATTTACCCTGACGCCGAGCTGACCATGTCCGCCAACTGGATGGGCGGCGGCGCAGCCAAAACCATCAAGGGCACCGCTGAATTCCTCAAGAGTGCAGGTCGAATCAACAAGACTGCAGACGACTACGGCCAATTCGTCAACCCCGAGTTCGCCCGGGCTGCTGCGGCTAAGTAAGCCGGCTGTTGTGCCACCGGTGCCGACCTGCTCAGGGCAGGTCGGCACTTCAGTTGTCCACTTCAAGGCTTCCCATGCCCGCTCTTGCCATCCGAAATGTGTCGGTGTTCTATCCGGTCAAGGGTAAACCGCCCGTTCATGCGCTCCAGAACATCAATCTTGAGATTCATGAGAAAGACTTCGTGGTGGCGCTGGGCGCATCGGGCTGCGGCAAATCAACGCTGCTCAACCTGATTGCCGGCTTCATGGCGCCCAGCGAGGGCGAGATAGCCCTCAAGGGAAGAGCGGTCACGGGTCCGGGTGCGGACCGTTCGGTCGTGTTCCAGAAGCACGCTCTGCTGCCCTGGCTGAATGTGCTGGACAACGTGGCCTTCGGTCTCAAGATTCAAGGGCACGACAAGGCCAAGCGCGAAGGCATCGCGCGCGAATTCATCAAGCTGCTGGGGTTGGAGCAGTTTGAGCAGTCCGCCACCTACGAGTTGTCGGGCGGCATGCAGCAGCGCGTCGGCATCGCGCGCGCGCTCACCAGCGACCCCGACATCCTGTTGATGGACGAGCCCCTGGGCGCGCTGGACGCGCTGACCCGCGAGCGGGCACAGGAGCTGATCCTGAAGGTGTGGCGCGACACCGGGAAGATGGTTTTCTTCATCACGCACAGCGTGGAAGAGGCGCTGTTCATGGGCACCCGGCTGATCGTCATGTCGCCCAGGCCTGGGCGCATCTCGCATACCTTTGATCTGCCTTTCAGTCGGCGCTATTTCGAGACCGGCAACGCCCGCGAGATCAAGGCCTCCGCAGAATTCATTGCGTTGCGCGAAAACATCTTGCGGATCATTTTTGCCGATGAGGCAGGAGGCCAAGATGAGTGATGACCGTTCTACCGGCAGCGATGGCTTCCTGGCTGGCCTGATGAAGGCCAAGCCCGCCAAGCCGGGTGAGATCTACGGCGTGCCGGGACAAGGCGAAAGCTTCAGGATCAGCGCCGTCGTGATCGTGCTGCTGATTTCCTTCTGGGGCTTCGTCACCTATGCGGGCTACGTCAAGCCGCTGTTCCTGCCTTCGCCCATGGGCGTGGTGAACGCCTTTTTTGACGTGATGAAGGAAGGTTTCACCGGGGTCGGCTTCTGGGAGCACATCTGGGTGAGCACCCTGCGGGTCTTCGGGGCGTTCCTGCTGGCGTGTGTCATCGGCATTCCGCTGGGCATCGCGATGGGCATGAGCCCGGTCGCCCGCGGCATCTTTGACCCGCCCATCGAGTTCTACCGCCCGATTCCCCCGCTGGCTTACCTGCCGCTGATGATCATCTGGTTCGGCATCGACGAACTGTCCAAGGTCTTGCTGATCTTCTCGTCGGTGCTCGCGCCCATGGTGCTGGGTGCCCGGGCTGGCGTGAAGTCGGCGGCGATCGAACAGATTCATGCCGCCTACTCGTTTGGTGCCACCCGCTGGCAGGTGATTCGCATGGTCATCCTGCCCTCGGCCATGCCTGAGATCTTCACCGCGATGCGCGTGGGCATCGGTTTTGGCTGGACGACCCTGGTGGCGGCCGAGATGGTGGCGGCCACCTCGGGCCTGGGCTACATGGTGCTGTCCGCCTCCCGCTTCCTGCAGACGCCCGTTGTCATCATGGGCATTGTGGTGATCGCGGCGATTGCCTACGCGTTTGACCACTTGGTGCGTTTTGTCGAGCGTCGTGTCGTGCCCTGGAAAGGGCGTGGGTGACACTGTCAGTCCTGCCGCACCGGCGGATGGGCGCGGGCCCCGCGATGGTGCTCGTGCACGGGTATCTGGGGGGTTCGAGCCAGTGGGACGCGCAGGTGCAATTCCTGAGCCCGCACTTTGACGTCATTGCCGTGGACCTGGCCGGCTATGGCAACGCCCACCACCTGACGGCACCCACCGAAATGGCCGACCATGCGCAGGCCGTGTTGTCCACTCTCGATCAGTTGGGTGTCGAGCGCTTTCACTTGCTGGGCCACTCGATGGGTGGCATGGTGGCGCAGGAAATCGTCAACCTCGCGCCAGCGAGGGTGCGCAAACTGGTGCTTTACGCGACCGGGCCGCAGGGCAGCATCCCCGGGCGGTTCGAGACGATGGCGCGCTCACGCGAGCGACTGGCCCAAGACGGGGTGGAAAGCACCGCCAGGCGCATTTGTGCGACCTGGCTGCTCGATAACGAGGCCTCCCCCGCCTTCGAGTCGCTGGCGGCGCTGGCCACCCGCGCCAGTGAACAGGCGGCTCATGCCGGCCTGATCGCCATGGAGGGTTGGGACGGGCGCGATCGTCTAAACGCGATTCAACAGCCGACGCTGGTGGTGTGGGGCGAGCGTGACCGTTCTTATGGCTGGTCGCAGATTGAACAGCTCTGGCGCACCATCCCCCACGCCAGCCTTGCCGTTCTACCTGCGTGTTCCCATGCACTGCACCTGGAGCGAACGGCGTTGTTTCACACGCTGTTGCTTGAGTTCCTGGTTTCGGACGAGGCCGCCGCCAGGCCTTGAAATGGACCTTGCCCGCGGCCTTGCCGGTCGAACGGCCGGCGACAATGCCGCAACAGGAGGGGCTGCGGCGTTGGAACTGAAGTGGCTTGACGACTACATTGCACTGATCGAGACGGGCAGCTTCTCGGCAGCCGCTGCGCGTCGGAATGTCTCTCAGCCCGCCTTCTCGCGCCGCATTCAGATGCTCGAAGACTGGCTGGGGGTGACCCTCATCGACCGCGCCCGAAAGCCACTCCAGTTCACTCCCGTGGCCAGGGACAACCAACTTGAGTTCCGCCACCTGGTGGCACGCATCTACGAGTTTCGCGCCGTCCTCAAGTCTGAGTCGCTGGACAGCGCGGGCATCACCCTTGCCGCGCAACACACGCTGGCCGCATCGTATGTGCCCGGCTTTCTCGCCCGGCTGAGACAGCTGGGCGTTGACCAGAACTTCCGGATTCGGTCGGAGAACCGCTCAGACAGCGTCGCGATGCTGATGCGTGGCGAGGCCGAGATACTGATCACCTACGAGACACAGCAGTCGCCCTGCAACATTTCAGCGCAACTGGCGCTGCGCCACGTACTCGGTCAGGATGAGCTGAAGCTCGTGGCCAGCCCGCAGTTGCACAAAGTTTTGCGCACGGTCGCCGCAGGTGATGGCGTCCCCATGCTGTGCTACCCGCCGGACAGCTTCTTCGGTCAAGCAGTGCGCGCCGCGGCCTTGCCCGATTTGATGCGCAGACAACAGGTGATCGTGTCCTGTGTGAGCGAGTTCGCGATGGGGCTGCGCGAGCTGGCTCTGATCGGTCAGGGCGCAGCCTGGTTGCCAGCCTCGCTGATCCAAGACGATCTGGCGCGCGGCAGACTCTTGCCGTTGAATCAGCTCGGCCATTCGGTGACCCTGGAGATCGTTGCCTTCTTTGCCATCCTGCCGGGTGAGCGTGGCGAATTCTTGCAGCGCAGCTCTCAATGGGTGGCTGAGAGCTCGCCGTCCGCACAGAACACCGAAGTCAGTGCAGGCAAAGTGCTGCGAGCGCGCGAACGGTCACCAGCGCATGCGACCCGATCTCGCTCCAAAAAATGAATCCGCCTCAGGCATGCTGGGCCAATTCGGCACCGGCGGCAACAGGTGGCTGGCTTGGATCGGAATCACCGGCGCGTCGGGTCAGGAGCACGCGCCTGGGCAGCTCAACTCGCGCGTGCCACCGCCATTGCCTTGAGCTCAGCTATCCTCACCGACACCTCGATCAGACCCGAAACGGGGACTTGGCGCGCGATGCGCTGACACGCTTGGAATTGACCATGCCCATCGAATACCTCAAGAAAGCCAACCCGCCGCTGCAGGCGACCGACACCGCCACCGGCGAGACGGTTCGCAAGATGCTGGCCGACATCCAGGCCGGTGGCGAAGAGGCGGTGCGCCGCTACGCGCGCGACCTGGACGGATACCGCGGCGACATCGTGCTCGGTGAAGCGGCGTTTGCCGCTGCCGAGCGTGCGCTCGCGCCAGGCGTCAAGGACGACATCCGCTTCGCGCGCGATCGCGTGCAGGACTTCGCGCGCCGCCAGCGCGACTCGATGCACGAGTTCAAGGCCGAGTTGCTGCCGGGCCTGGAAGTCGGCCAGCGCTTGATCCCGTGCAACACCGCCGGCTGCTATGTGCCCGGCGGCCGCTACGCACACGCGGCCAGCGCGATCATGAGCGTGGGCACAGCGCAGGTGGCGGGCGTGAAGCACATCGTCGCGACCTCGCCCGCGACCGGAGACCACGGCGTGCACCCCGGCATCCTCTACGCGATGCAGCTGTGCGGCGCGCACTCGGTGCTGGCGCTCGGCGGCGTGCAGGCGGTGGCGGCGCTGGCCGATGGCCTCTTCACCGGCCACGCGGCCGATATCATCGTCGGCCCGGGCAACCGCTTCGTGGCCGAGGCCAAGCGCATGCTGTTCGGCCGCGTCGGTATCGACGTCGTGGCCGGCCCGACCGAATCGGCGGTGATCGCCGACGACAGCGCCGACCCGGCGGTCGTCACCGCCGATCTGGTGGGCCAGGCCGAGCACGGCCCCGACTCGCCGGTGTGGCTGATCTCGACCTCGCGCTTGCTCGCCGAGGAGGTGATGCGGCAGGTGCCGGGCGCCATCGCCGCGTTGCCCGAACTCGCGCGCAACGCCGCCACCGCCGCCTGGCGCGACCACGCCGAGGTGGTGTTGTGCAGCACGCGCGAGGAGGCGGTCGCCGTCAGCGACAAGTACGCCTGCGAGCACCTGCAAGTGATGGCGCACGACCTCGACTGGTGGCTGGCCAACCTCAGCAACTACGGCTCGCTGTTCCTCGGTGAGGAAACAACCGTGGCCTACGGCGACAAGTGCAGCGGCCCCAACCACATCCTGCCCACGCGTGGCGCGGCGCGATACACCGGCGGGTTGTCGGTGGGCAAGTTCGTCAAGACCGTCACCTGGCAGCGCCTCACGCGGGGCGCGTCGCGCGAGGTGGGGCAGGTGGCCGCGCGCATCTCGCGCCTGGAAGGCATGGAGGGCCATGCGCGCACCGGCGACGTGCGGCTGCACAAGTACTACCCGCAAGAGCGTTTCGACCTCGGCACCCTGGGTGGCCACCAGCCCTGAGCGAACCGACTTCCACAACCGACCTCGTGGCAATTGACCTCGATCTGACGCAGCAAGAGCCGATCCCGCCGACCGGCGTCGAGACGGCCGTGGCGCTGATGCACAGCGGCCGGCTGCACCGCTACGGCGAGGTCGGCGGCAAGCCGAGTGAGGTCTCGGCGCTCGAAGCCGAGTTCGCCCACGAACTCGGCGCCCGGTACTGCGTGGCGCTCAACTCCTGCGGCTCGGCGATGTTCGTTGCGCTGAAGGCCTCGGGCGTGCAGCCCGGCGACGCGGTGCTGAGCAACTGCTTCACGCTCGCGCCGGTGCCGGGCGCGATTGCGCATGCGGGTGCGCGGCCGGTGCTGGTCGACGTGCGCGACGACTACACGATCGATATCGACGACCTCGGCGCCAAGGCCGCGGCAAGTGGCGCGAAGGCGCTGCTGCTGTCGCACATGCGCGGCCACATCGGCGACATGGACGCCATCGCCCAGGTATGCCAGCGCCACGGTGTGCAACTGATCGAGGACTGCGCCCACACGATGGGCGCGGCCTGGAACGGGCGACCCACCGGCACCTGGGGCCGCGCCGGCTGCTTCAGCCTGCAAAGCTACAAACACGCCAACGCGGGTGAGGGTGGCCTGCTCGTCACCAACGACGACGACGTGGCGGCGCAGGCGATCCTCTTTTCGGGCAGCTACATGCTCTACCGCTCGCACCTGGCACGGCCAGACGACGCGGTGTTCGAACGCTGGAAGTACGTGACGCCGAACTTCAGCCTGCGCATTGGCAACCTGTCGGCAGCGATCGTGCGCCCGCAAATGGGTGCCGTTCTGCGGGATCGCTGTGCGCGCTGGAACGAGCGCTACCGATGGCTCGAAGCGGCGTTGCAAGGTGCGCCGCACATCGTCGTGCCGCAGCGGCCAGCGCGCGAGCAGTTCGTCGCAAGTTCGTTTCAGTTCTCGCTTGCCGACAGCGACCGAGACACGAGGCAGCGATTCGTCGGTGCGTGCGCCGAACGGGGCTTGCACATCAAGTGGTTCGGCGCCGAGGAGCCGCTGGGCTTCACGAGCGTCTGGACGCATTGGCGCTACTTCGGCGAGCCACAGCGCTTGCCCAATGCCGAGAAAGTGCTCGCCGGCCTGTTCGACCTGCGATTGCCGCTGATGCTCACGCAGGCCGACTGCACCGCGATCGCCAGTGTCATCCGCGACGCGATCACCGACGCAAGCCGCTGATCAGCTGCTGATCAGCCGCTGGAGCGCGATGCGCACACCGTGCACTGCGGCTGCCGCGCGATGCGGATGTCGGTCCATTCCATCGCACGCGCATCCAGCATCTGCAAGCGCCCTGCGAGCGACGAGCCCACGCCGGCCAGCAGCTTCAATGCCTCCGCCGCCTGAACCGTGCCGATGATGCCGACGAGCGGCGCGAACACGCCCATCGTGGCGCAGCGCACCTCTTCGAACGTGGCGTCGGGCGGGAAGATGCAGGCGTAGCACGGGTTCGCGTCTGAACGCGAGTCGTAGACCGAGACCTGCCCGTCGAATCCGATGGCCGCGCCCGAGACCAGCGGCTTGCGGTGCGTCACGCAGGCGGCGTTGACGGCGTGGCGGGTGGCGAAGTTGTCGCTGCAGTCGAGCACCACGTCGGCGCTGGCCACCAGCGCCTCCAGCCGCGCGGCGTCGGCACGTTCCTGCAAGGCGACCACCTCAACGCCGGGGTTAATCGCGCTCATCGTCTGCGCCGCCGACGCGACCTTCGGCGTGCCCACACGCGCGGTGGTGTGTGCGATCTGGCGCTGCAGGTTGGTCAGGTCCACCGTGTCGTGGTCGACCACGGTGATGCGGCCCACGCCGGCGGTGGCCAGGTACATCAGCACCGGCGAGCCCAGGCCGCCGGCGCCGATCACGAGCGCGTGCGACGCGAGCAGGCGCTGCTGCCCGTCGATGCCCACGTCGTCGAGCAGGATGTGGCGCGAGTAGCGCAGCAGTTGGTCGTCGTTCATGGGCGGAGCATACAAACAACGTCGCCACCGACGGCAAGGCCTGCGCATGGCGGGCCGTGCAAACAAGGAGGCCCGCGCAGGGCGGGCCGTGCAAGTAACAACGCCCGCGAAAGGCGGGCCGTGCAAACAACAACGCCCGCGCAAGGCGGGCCGTGCAAACGACAACGCCCGCGCAAGGCGGGCGTTGGAGTGCGGGCGCAGGGTCGCGATCAGTTGGCGGTGGTTTCGGCCTTGCGCTCGACCGCCGTCTTGCTCACCAGCACCGGCTTGCCCTTCAAGCGGTTCAGCGCCTGGGCGAGCTGGAAGTCCTCGGCGCTGCCGAACTCGGGCAGCGGCCGCGGTGCGGTGGCGCGCTTGTTCGCATCGTCCTCTAGCTTCTTGCGCGCTTCTTCACGGGCCTTCTCTCGCGCTTCGTCTTTCGCTTCGGCGCCCTGGCCGCTTTGAAGGTGTTTTTCCAGGTCGGCCTCGCGCACCCGCAGCGCGGCAAACAGATTGCCTTCGGCGGTCTCGTCCAGCATCACGTCGGGCACGATGCCCTTGGCCTGGATCGACGCGCCGCTCGGCGTGTAGTAGCGCGCGGTGGTGATTTTCAGCGCGGTCTCGGGCGAGAGTTGCCGCACCGTCTGCACCGAACCTTTGCCGAAGGTCTGCGCGCCCATGATCGTGGCGCGCTTGTGGTCCTGCAGCGCGCCGGCCACGATCTCACTGGCCGAGGCGGAGCCCTCGTTCACCAACACGATCAGCGGCACCTTCTTGATCGCATCCGGCAGCTTGCGCAGCGGGTCGCTGCCGCCGCGGCGCAGGTAGTACTCGGGCGAGGCCTTGAAGGTCGACTTCGAGTCGGCGATCTGCCCGTTGGTGGAGACCACCACGACGTCGCTGGGCAGGAAGGCGGCCGAGACGGCGACCGACGCTTCGAGCAAGCCACCCGGGTCGTTGCGCAGGTCCAGCACCAAGCCCTTCAGGTTGGGCTCTTGCTTGTAGATCTCGTCGAGCTTGCGGGCGAAGTCTTCGACCGTGCGGTCCTGGAACTGGCTCACGCGCAGCCACGCGTAACCCGGCTCGACCACCTTGCCGCGCACGCTCTGCTGGCGGATTTCTTCGCGCACGATGGTGACGGGGAAGCTGCGCGTCTCGGCCTTGCGGAAGATCGTCAGCACGACCTTGGTGTTGGGCTCGCCACGCATGCGCTTGACGGCCTGATCCATCGTCAGGCCTTTGACGACGGTGTCGTCGATCTTGGTGATCAGGTCGCCGCTCTTGATGCCGGCGCGGAAGGCCGGTGAGCCTTCGATCGGCGAGACGACCTTGACGAGCCCGTCTTCCATGCCGATCTCGATGCCGACGCCCACGAACCGGCCGGTCGTGCCTTCACGAAATTCCTTGAAGGTCTTCTTGTCGAAGTACTGCGAGTGTGGGTCCAGGCCGGAGACCATGCCGCTGATGGCGTCGGTGATGAGCTTCTTCTCGTCCACCGGCTCCACGTAGTCGGTCTTGATCATGCCGAAGACGGCGGCGAGTTGCTGCAACTCTTCGAGTGGCAACTGCGACACCGAACTGCGCGCGATGGCCTGCAGCTGCATAGTGGCCAGCGCGCCCGCAACGGCACCCACTGCGAGCCACCCCGCCACCTTGAGTTTGCTTCCCATCAACAACCTCCCCGTCCGTGACGTGATCTCGGCACCGCCCTGCACATTTCGAGCCAATTCGACACCTCAGTATATTCGCGCGACTTCGGTTGGAGCCGCGCCGCGCCTGGAAAGTTGCACGTCGTTGCATGGCGCCGTGCGGTCCGCACGGCTAGGTCGCGGGCTGTGTCATCCGGGCGAAGGTCACGACGTGGTCCACCTCGGCGCGGATACCGATCCACTCGCCGATCTGGTGGTCGTGGTGCGAGGGCACATGGGCCATGACCTGCTCGCCGCTGGCCAGGCGCAGCGTGTACAGGAACTCCGAGCCGCGAAACGCCTTGCGCTCGATGCGCGCCTTCACCGGTGCGGCGTCGTCGTGGACGATGTCGTCGGCGCGCAGCAGCACGTCGCACTGGCCGCCGGGGTAGGCGTCGGGCAGCAGGCAGGCGTCGCTGCCCGCCAGGTCGCCCAGCGGTGTGCGCAGCAGCCGGGCTCCAGGCGTGCCAGAGCCGGCGGCGGTGACGATTTGCGCCGGCGCGAACACGCCGTGGCCGATGAAGTCGGCCACGAACCGGGTGGCCGGCCGGTGGTAGAGCGAGTAGGCGTCGTCCCACTGTTCCAGCGCGCCGCGGTTCATGACGCCTATCACGTCGCCGACGGCAAACGCTTCGAGTTGGTCGTGCGTCACGAACAGCGCGGTGGTCTGGCTGGTCTTCAGGATCGCGCGCACCTCCTGCGCGAGGCGCTCGCGCAGGTCCACATCGAGGCTGGAAAACGGTTCGTCCAGCAACAGCAGCCGCGGCTTGGGCGCCAGCGCCCGCGCCAGCGCGATGCGTTGCTGCTGCCCGCCCGACAATTGGTGCGGCGCGCGTTTGGCAGCGTGGTCCAGGCCGACGAGTTCGAGCACCTCCTCGGTGCGCGCGCGCCGCTCGCCGCGCGGCAGGTGATCGATGCCGAAGGCGACGTTCTGCGCCACGCTGAGGTGCGGGAACAGTGCGTAGTCCTGGAACACCATGCCGATGCGGCGCGCTTCGGGGGGCAGGTGCACTGCGGGCCTGTTGCCGCCGCTCAAGCCGTTACTCAGGCCGTTACTCAGGCCGTTACTCAGGCCGTTACTCAGGCCGTTACTCAGGCCGTTACTCAGGCCGCCGTTCCGGCGCGATTCGCCGAAGTCGCTGAGCGCCTCACCTTCGATCGCAATGCGCCCGGCACTCGGCCGCTCCAGCCCGGCGATGGCGCGCAGCAGCGACGTCTTGCCACAACCCGACGGGCCGATCAGCACACCGATCTGGCCGGTGCGCAGCGCCAGCGTCACCGACTGCACGGCCGCCCGGGCCGCGTGGCTGCCGGGGTATCGCACCGAGACCTGATCGAGCTGCAAAAACATGCCCGTATGATATCGGCGGCGCCAGAACAAAAATCGTTCTCATTCGTGCCCTTGAAGCCGGAAGGGCGGCCGGTGCTTGTTTGCTGCCCGTGCGCCACCCGCGCGCCACCCGCGTGCCAACCGTCTCCCGATGCTCCGAGTCCTTACCTTCGCTTGCCTGCTGTTGGCCGTTCCGGTGCTCGGGGTGCTCGGCTCGTGGATGAGCTTCGACGCTGCGGCGATGGCCGTGCTGCGTCATCAAGCGCAGACGGTGTTGCCCGACTACGCTGCCAATTCGCTCTGGCTGGTCTTGATCGTCGGCGTCGGCGTGGCGGTGGTCGGTGGGGTCACGGCGGCGCTGGTCACGCTGTTCGACTTCGTCGGCCGCCGCTTCTTCGAGTGGGCGCTGTTGCTGCCGTTGGCGATGCCGGCCTACGTGCTGGCCTACGCGGCCACTGACTTTCTGCAATTCAGCGGGCCGCTGCAGACGGCTCTGCGCGCCGCGACAGGGGCCCAGGGCGCGCTGTGGCCCGACGTGCGCAGCCTGGGCGGCGCCGCGCTGCTGTTCGTGCTGTGCCTGTATCCGTACGTTTACGTGCTCACCCGCACCGCCCTCAGCGAGCGCGGCGTGCAGTTGATGGAGGCCGCGCGGCTGCTCGGTGCCGGCACACCCAGGCGCGTGCGCGAGGTGGCTTTGCCGCTGGCGCGCCCGGCCATTGCGGCCGGTGTGGCGCTGGCGCTGATGGAAACCCTGGCCGACTACGGCGTCACCTCGTACTTTGGCCTGCAGACGTTCACGACCGGCATCTACAAGGCCTGGCTGGTGATGAACGACGCCACTGCAGCGGCGCAACTCGCCTCGCTGCTGCTGGCGGTGGTGGCCGTGCTGTTGTGGCTCGAACGCCGTGCTCAGGGGCGGCTGCGCTTTGCCGGCGGGCGCCAGGCCAGCGTGCACGGCAATGAAGCACGGCCCTTGCGGCTGTCCGGCGTGCCTGCGGCGCTGGCGCTGCTCGTCTGTGCGCTGCCGGTGTTGCTAGGCTTCGTTTTGCCGGTGGCCGTGCTGGTGCGGCTGCTGTGGCAAGAGATGCACGCTGGCGCCACCGGTGCCCCTTTGCTCGACATGGCCCGCTTTGCGCAATGGGCGTGGACGAGCTTCAAGCTCGCCGGCCTGGCCGCCGTGCTGGCCGTGGCGGTCGCGCTCGGCCTGGGTCTGGCGCTGCGCACGCAGGCGAGCCCGCCGCTGCGCTGGGCCGTGCGCGTGGTGTCGCTCGGCTACGCGGTGCCGGGGGCGGTGATCGTCGTCGGCATCCTGCTGCCGCTGGGCTGGGTGCAATCGCGCTTTCCGGAGGTTGGCGCCAGCGCGCTCGTCACCGGCACCGCGTTCGGGCTGATGTACGCGTACCTGGTGCGCTTTTCGTCGGTGGCGCTGCAGTCGGTGGAGGCCGGCTACACGCGCGTGCCCGCCAGCATCGACGAAACCGCGCGCATGCTCGGCGCCTCCCGCGGCCGGCTGTTCGTGCAATTGCACGCGCCACTGCTCAAGCGCGCGTCGCTGGCCGCGCTGCTGCTGGTGTTTGTCGACGTGATGAAGGAGCTGCCCGCCACGCTGGTGCTGCGCCCCTTCAACAGCGACACACTCGCGGTCGTGGCCTACCAGTTGGCGCGCGACGAACGCCTGGGTGAGGCAGCGCTGCCGTCGCTGGCGATCGTGCTGGTGGGGCTGCTGCCGGTGCTGCTGCTGTCGCGCGCCATCCGTGCGAGCAGCGCGGATGGCGCGGAGGGCTCCGCGCCTGCCAACACCGCTACGGCTCCTTCTTGAAGAACTGATCGAACAGTTCGTTCGGCAGGGTGTCGATCGGCTCCTCGGTCATGTCCAGCCCGTGCGCCAACTCGTGGGTGGAGTAGTGCCAGCCCCGCTCGGCGAGCTCCTTGGGTGGGTCGTCGGCCTTGACTTCCGGCGGGGGGTCGTTGGCTGCGGCCGGCTCGGCATGCACGTATTCACCCAGCGGCGCCGACGCCGAAATGCGCCAGATCACCTTGGCGGCCTTGCCCCTGTCCTTGTCTTTGCTCTTGCGTTGTCGCGTGACCATTGCGTCCTCACCCCTGCATCTTCGATCGCACGAAACCCCTCGTGGCGGGGGCTCATCTGTCGTCAGAAATGATGACATCGACCGGCCGTGCTGTCGAATGTCAATATTCACCTTGCGGGCTCGATACGCTGCATCGGAGCAGACGGATGCTGCATTCGCATGACAAACCCCGTGCCCGGCGTCGGATTTGTGCATCACGCGGGTGCGAAATTTCCCGTGCTCACACAGGCGGGTGCAGGTGCCGCCTGGGGCAGAATCACTCCGCGGCCCCGTGGTTCAATGGATAGAACAGCCCCCTCCTAAGGGGCAGATACAGGTTCGATTCCTGTCGGGGCTACCAGGCGCTGCCCGGCGGTGCCAAGCGGCAGCGAGGGCTCACTGCCACCGCCAGGTCCAGATCACATCGAGCGAGTTGTCCAGCCCCGACTGCGCGCGCAGCGTGAAGCGCTGGGCGATGCGGTAGATCAGCTGCCAGGTGCCGGCGGTGGCGTTCAGGCCGCGCTCGTAGCCCACGTACCAGCGGCGCGACAGGTTCTTGCCGAGCGACACGACCGTTTCGCGCACCTCGCCATCGCTTTGCTTGAGCGACAACTCGTCCAGCCCGATCGCCTTGACGAGCTGGTCGGTCACGCCCGGGCCTTCGCCCGACAGCAGCGCGATCGCTGCCCGTTGCAGCAGCGCGGTGTCGGCGCGGCCCAGGCCGTCGCTGGGGCGGCCGAGCACCAGCCACGAGAGCTTGTCGATCTCGGACAGCTCGGGCACCGAGAACAACCGGATGCGCGGGTTCACCGCCGTGCCGGTCACGGCCACGCCGACGCGCACGTCGCTGTCGGGCCGCACGGCCTCGATGTCCAGCCGCGGGTTGTCCAGAGGGCCGTTGAAGACGATGTTGCCGCGGTCGATGCCGAGCTTCTGGCCGTAGGCCTCGTAGGTCCCCTCGGCTGCGTTCACCGTGCCGTTGACGGCCAGGCGACCCCCCGGTGAGGTGAGGTGCAGGTCGCCCTTGAGCAGCGTGTCCAGGCCGCGGCCGCGCAGGCGCAGCTTGTCGCCCAACGCCACACGCAGGTCGAGCGCGACCTTGCGGGTCGGCGCGGCGGCAGCCGGGCGGTTGGCGGTCGTGGGGCCGTTCGTGGCGGCTCTCGGAGCGGCGTTTGCACCCGCACCTGGGCTGCCGATGGAGCCGGGACTGGAGCTGGCACTGGCTCCGGCCGCGGCCCGGGCCGGCAGTCTCGGGTCGTCGCTTGGCCGTGCGCGCCGCACCTGCACGTCGCTGCCCAGGCTCGGCGCGTCGCTGCGGGTGAAGTCGATCAGTGCCTCGTCGATGCCGAACCGGCCGTCGAACCCGAGGCTCTCGCGGTCGATGCGCAACTGCCCCTGGCCGCTGGTGACCACGCGCCGGTCCACCCGGCCCAGCAGCAAGAAGCGCTCGGCCACCAGTTGAAGGTTGGCCTGGGGCGCCTCGCCCAGGCCGGCCGTGCCCTGCACGTCCAGGCTGCCGGAGCCGGCGCGCAACTTGAAGCGCTCGATGCGCGCGCTGGTGGCTTGCAGCGCGATCAGCACGTCGCCGTCGCTCACGTTCACGCCTTCGAGGAAGTTGCGCAGGCTCAAGCCCTTGCCGCGCACCTCGCCGGTGTACTCGGGCGCGCCGAAGCGCCCGCCGATGCTGGCACTCGTGCGCAACTCGCCCCCCAGCCGCCAGCCCGCCGGCACCCAGGTGCCCCAGGTGCCCAGGTTGGCCACCTGCAACTCCAGCACGCCCTGGATCGGCGCGTCGGCCGCCGGCCACAGCACCTGCGGCGAGGTGCGCACCACCACCGCGCCGGCGCCCACGCCCAGCGTCTTGCCTGCCAGGCCCTGCGTGAAGCTCCACACGCCGTCCTTGGCGTCCAGGCCGAGGCGCAGATCGCTCAGGCCCAGGGCCTGCGTGCCGATCTCGTCGGTCACGGTCAGGTCGCCGCTGCGGCGCTCGATCACCACGTCGGCGCTGAAGTTGGGCGCACTGCGCAGGTCGATGCTGCCGGCGAGCTGCAGGTCGCCACCCCAACCGAAGCTGGGCTGCGCGCGCGCCAGCAGCGGCGCCACGCGCAGTGGCTCGATGTCGGCCTGCACGTCGATCTGCGCCGGGGCGCCGGCCAGCGCGCCTTGCCAGTTCAGCCGGCTCCAGCGCAACGCGCCGCCCAGCAGCTCGACGCGGCCAGGCTGCGCGCTCGCCCGCGTCGGCCCGCCGGCCCACTGCAACTCGAGCGCGACATCGCGCGTGCGCAGCCACGGGGCGGCGCCGGCCGCGCCGTCCAGCCACTCCAGGCGGTTCAGGCTGCCGCGCCAGCCGCTCGGCGTGTTGCCCTGCACGGCTTGCAGGCCACCCTGGGCTTGCAGCAGCGCGACCGTGCGCCCGCGTGATCGGGCGGCGATGTCCCCACTGGCAGGTGAAGCGCCGGTGCCGGCGGCCGGCGCAGGTGCTTGGTCCCGAGCAGCGCCAGCGCCAGCGCCCGAACCAGCGGCAGTGACATTGCCAGCGCCAGAAGCTGCGTCCGCGCCAGAGGCAGCACCGTCGGCGCTCGCCGCTCCGGGCCGCCCTGGCGGGGCCGCCGTGGTTGCGCCGACTGCCGACGGGGCGTTCAGCGCCTGCGCGGTTTGAAGCGCCTGGGCCCACTCGGGCGGCAGCGCGCGCGATTCGGCGCGCAGCTCCAGGCTGTGCGCCCGGCCGGTGCCCTTGAGCAGCAATTGCGCCGATTCGACGGCCGCCATTGGGACCGCAGCCCCGGACGCGGCGGGCGAATCTCCCCAGGCGAGCTGGGTCAAGCTCACCTGCGCGTCCGCGGCGGCGTCGAGCGTGCTGCCGAGCTGCCAGCGCGCCCGCCCGGCCTGCAAGCTCACGGCGCCGGCGCGCAGCGCGGTCGCGTCGAGTTCGCCCTGGCCGGCCAGCTCGGGCCAGCGGCCGGTGACGCGGGCGCTCGCGTTCACGGCACCGGCCAGGCGGCCGTCGGCCCCCGGGGCCTGCAGCAGTTGCCACAACGGCGCGAGGCGGGCCAGCGCGGGCGCGGCCAGCGTCACATCCCAGCGGTCGGCGGCGCCGCTGGCAGGCGATTTGGCCGCCGAAGCGGAGGTGGCGGGCGTGGGTGCGGGTGCGGGCGAGGGTGCGGGCGCGGGTGCAGATACAGGTGCAGGTGCGATGGCGGTGCTCAGGCTGCCTTCGGCGCTCAGCCGGTTCCCCGCCAGATCGAGGCTGAGCAGCGGCACGCTGACACGGCCGTCGGCCGCGCTCGCCTTCACCTCGCCACTCAGCGGTACGCCGGCCAGCAGGCTGTTGCCGAAGGCCAGGCTCACCCGACCGCGCAGGCCGGCCAGGGCCGCCGCGAACGGTCGGGTGGATGGGCTGGGGGCCGAGCCAGTGGGGGTGGCTGACGGTGCGCCGGATGGCCCGGTGGACGTTGTGTTGGATGGCCGTGCGGCCGAAGCCACCGCCCCGACCGGCGGCACGACCAGATCGACCTCGGCCTGCGCATTCAAGCGGTGCGGCCCCTTGCGCCACGGCGAATCCTCGCGGCCGGGCCACCAAGGCGTTGGGTCGAACTCCACCAAGGAAGCCTTTGCCACCGCGCGCCACGGCGCGTCGCGCTGCGGCCGCGTCAGCGTGCCCGACGCCGATGCGCGCGCGCCGCCGGTCTGCGCCTGCAGCTCGCGCAGTTCGATGCGCAGCGGGCTCCACAGCGCGCCGAGTTTGAGCTGGGCTGTGCGCACCTGCTCGCGCTGGACCTGCGTGCCGAGCACCGCGCCGCTGAGTTGGCCGGCAAGATCGGCCTTCAGCTCGACGGTGACGGCGTTGGAGGCGTTGGCGGCAGCCGCCGCAAAGCCGCTTCCGATGGCGGCCACGGGGCCGCTGAGTTGCATCGCTGCCGCCCGCGCGTCCAGCAGCGAGGGCTGCACTGCCTTCAGCGTGGCGTCCACGTTCCAACGGTCCGGCGTCCAGCGGCCCTGGCCTTGTAGGGTGCCGGCCGTTTGTTGCAGCGTGCCGAGTTCGGCGTCGAGCCGGCGCAGGTCCAGCGTGTTCGGGTCGTCGGCGCGGCCTTGCAATTCGACTGCCACGCTGCGCACCGGCAGCCTGCCTTCGTTCCAGCGCCCGGCCTGCGCGTTGGCCAGCGAGAGCTCAACGGTGATCGGTTGGTCGAGCGCGCGGCTCACCACCACGGCGTCGCCGCTCAACGCGGTGGCGGGTGCAGCGGGGTGGAAGGCCGACAGGTCCAGCGCCTCGGTGCGCGCCCGCAGGTCGCCGAGCGGCCAGCGCTCGAAGGGTTTCAAGGTGGCGCGCAGATCGAGCGACTGCACGCGCTGCGCGGCGAGGGACGCCACAGCGCTTGGCGGAAGCGGCCGGGCGCTTGCGCTCGCGGGTGTGCGCGAGGGCGAAGGCGATGGCCGGGGCGACGCTGCCGCGGGCGTCACCTCGGCCGGCTCCGTCCGCAACGTGGCCTGCAGCACCGGCGCCGCCAGCGGGCCGGCCACGCGGATGGGCGCGCTCCATGCGACCAGCGCGTCGCCGGCCTGCTGCGCCAGGCCGAGATTGGCGTCCAGCGGCATCGCACCGTCGGTGCCGACGCGCGCCGAACCGGCCGCGTGGAAGCGGCCCCACGACAAACTCAAGCCGTCGACGCGGTGCAGCGCACCACCGTCGGCGCCCAGGTGCAGCGCGGCGCTGAGATCACGCAGCGGCTGCGCGCCCAGGGCCGCGGCGTGCACCTCGCCGACCTTGAGCGACTTGATCTGCAGCTCGAACGGCACGCGCAGCGTCGCTGGCGGCTGCAGCGGCGCATCGGTCTTGGGCTGGGGCGCAGCAACGTAGTCGACCCGCCGCGCGTACAGCGCGTCGATCGCGACGCGCAAGTACGGGCTCGCGCTGCCGAAGCGGCTCGCGCCCAAGCCGCGCCAACCCACGACCGTCAGGATCAGCTTGTCGCCGCCGGGCAGTTCGAGCTCGACGCGCTCGGCTTCGAAGTCGCCGCCCAGCGCGCCTTTGGGCTTGACGATCACGAGCCCCGGCACCTTGGAGAGCAACCACGCGCTGCCCGGCTCGCTGAATGCCGCCCACCACAGCGAGGACAGTCCGCTGGCGAGCAGCAAGACGACCGCCGCCAAGCCGACGAGCGCGATGAGCCAGCCGCGGCGGCGGCGAGGCAGCTGCGCCGTGGCTGGCTCGGGCGGGGTCGAAGACGTTTCCATCGGCAGGGGGTTCGCAGCGTCGTTAGAACGCAATGCCCACGCTCAAGTGGCCGCGCACCTTGCGCACCTCTTCGCCAAACGCCAGGTCCAGCCGCAGCGGGCCGACCGGGCTGCGCCAGCGCAGGCCGACGCCGTAGCCGAACGCGGGGCGCAGGTCTTTCCACTCGAACGCGGCGTTGCCGGCATCGACGAACACCGCCCACAGGAAGGCCGGCCGCTGCGCCGAGATCGGCCGCGCCACTTCGACGCTGCCCGTGAACAGCACGCGCCCGCTGACGACGGTGCCGGCAACCAGCGGCCCGAGCGTGCGGTAGGCGTAGCCGCGCACCGACTCATCGCCGCCGGCGCGAAACAGCAGCGTGTCGGGCACGCCGATGTTGTCGGCCACAAACACCTGGCCAGCCTCGGCGCGCACACTGGCAAACCACGCCGCGCCGAGCGGCTGGTACCAGGTGGCTCGGCCATAGGCGCGTGTGAACGGGCCGTTCTCTTGCGTGTTGCTGCGCGCGTAGCCGGCGGCGCCTTGCGCCGAGTAGGTGGCGCCGCGGGTGGGCAACAGCACGCTGTCCACGTCGCGGTAGACCCAGTGGTAGTTGTATGACAGCGCTTCGTTGGTGCTCTCGCCCAGCGCGGTGTCCAGGCGCGTCTGCACGTACTCGCCGAAGTACAGCCGCTCGATGCGCGGCGTGTCCTGTGTGCGGCCCAGGCGCGCGCTCCAGGTGGTGCGTAGCTCGTCGGCCGCCTTCAGCCGCTCCCAGGTGCCGCCGACGAGGTTGCGGTACAGGCCCTCGCGCGGGTGCGAGGTCAGGTCGCCCTGCCAGGTTTGCAGCTCGGGGCCGAGCTCGAACTTGTTCTTGGCGATCCACGGCAGGTCGAACACGCGCCGGGTGGTGTGCTCCAGCGTCACCCGCGGGCCGGTGTTGGCGCTGTAGCCCACGCCGACGGTGGCCTGCTGCAGCGGCAGTTCCTTCACGCGCACGCGCACCTCGGCGGCATCGGCCTTCGCCGGGTCGGGGTCGATCTCGACGCTGGCGCCTTCGAACAGGCCGACCTTTTGCAGCCGCTCCTGGAAGTCGAGCAGCAAGCGTTCGCTGTGCGGCGTGCCGGGGTTGAAGGTGACGAGCCGGCGCACGGCCGAGTCGTCGTGCCGCTCCAGCCCTTCGATGTTGAGCGCGCCCAGGCGGAACAGCGGGCCGCTGTCGGCCACCAGGTTGAGTTGCGCGCGCTGGGTCGGCGCGTCGACCTGTGCGCTGGTGTTCTTCCATTCGGCGGCGGGGTAGCCCTCGGCGCGCAGGTTGGCGATGGCGGCGTTCTTGGCGCTGCTCCAGTCGGATTGGCGGAACGGCTGCCCCACGGCCAGCGGCCACTGGTTGCGCCAGGCGGCAAGTTGCGCGAGCGCACGCGCATCGGCTGCGTCGGCTGCGGTCTTGAGCGGGCCGTCGGCGTCCAGCGTGACGGCGTCGACCCGCGTGCGCGGGCCGACGTCTGCCTGCACGCGCAGCAGCGGCAGGCCCTGTGCGCCGACGCTGCCGACGCTGCTGGCGCTGCTGGCGCTGACGGTGCCTCGCGTCACGACCACCTTGGCGTCGAAGTAGCCTTCGGTTTCGAGCAGCGTGCGCGCCTGCGCCGGCGCGGCGGCGACCAGCCGGTCGAGTTCGGCCGTGTTGATGCCCTCGGTGGCCGGTGCGTTCTGGAAGCGCGCGAGGTCGAGGTAGTTGCGCAGCAGCGCTCGCACCTCCTCGGGCGCTGCGATGTCGAGCTCGTAGACGGCGCGATCGGGGTTGGGCGCGGGCTCGGCGGCCGGCTCGGCGGCAGGGCGGGGCGCCAGGAAGACCAGGTTGGAGCAACCCGCCAGGGCGAGGGTCGCCGCCAGAACCATCGCCTGCGTGACCCGCCTCGTGACGTCGCCATCAGCCGCGCGCGCGAACAGCGTCGCGGCGCTGCGCTCCGTCATTTGCTGAGCAGCCGCATGGCTCCTTCCAGCCCCTGAAGCGTGAGTGGGAACATGCGCTGGTTCATCAGCTGCTGGATCACCGCAATGCTCTGCCGGTAGCCCCACACGCCTTGCGGCTCGGGGTTGATCCAGGCGAACTTGGGGAAGGCGTTCGTGAGCCGCTGCAGCCACTCGGCGCCCGGCTCTTCGTTGTTGTATTCGACGCTCCCGCCGGGCTGCAGGATCTCGTACGGGCTCATCGTCGCGTCGCCGACGAAGATCAGTTTGTAGTCCTTGTTGTACTTGCGGATGATGTCCCAGGTCGGGAACTTCTCGGAGTACCGGCGCCGGTTGTTCTTCCACATGAAGTCGTAAACGCAGTTGTGGAAGCAATAGAACTCCAGGTGCTTGAACTCTGATTTCGCCGCGCTGAAGATTTCTTCGACCCGGTGGATGTGCTCGTCCATCGTGCCGCCCACGTCCATCAGCAGCAGCACCTTCACCTTGTTGTGGCGCTCGGGCACCATTTTGATGTCGAGCCAGCCGGCGTTGGCGGCGGTGGATCGGATGGTGTCGTCGAGGTCGAGTTCTTCTTCCGAGCCTTCGCGTGCGAAGCGACGCAGCCGGCGCAGCGCCACCTTGATGTTGCGCGTGCCGAGCTCCAGGTTGTCGTCGTAGTCCTTGTACTGGCGCTGGTCCCACACCTTCACGGCGCTCTTGTTGCGGCCTTTCTCTTGCCCGATGCGGATGCCCTGCGGGTTGTAGCCGTAGGCGCCGAACGGGCTCGTGCCGCCGGTGCCGATCATCTTGCTGCCACCTTCGTGGCGCTCCTTCTGTTCTTCGAAGCGCTTCTTGAGCGTCTCCATCAGTTCGTCCCAGCCCATCTTCTCGATGGCGGCTTTCTCTTCGGGGCTGAGTTCGAGTTCGAGTTTCTTCTGCAGCCAGTCGAGCGGGATGTCTTGCGTGAAGTCGGTCAGCATTTCCACGCCCTTGAAGTAGGCGGCAAAGGCGCGGTCGAACTTGTCGAAGTGGGCTTCGTCCTTTACCAGCGTGGTGCGGGCGAGGTAGTAGAAGTCGTCGACCGAGGTGTCGATCACGCCTTCCTTGATGGCCTCCAGCAGCACCAGGTACTCCTTGACCGAGACCTTGAGCTTGGCGGCACGCAGGGTGAAGAAGAAGTTGATCAGCATGGCACGGCCCGGTTGGCGATGGCGCGAGTGTGACTTGTGAGGATCGTCATTCGTTCACTCGTCACTCGTTCGCTCGTCATTTACCCAGTCTTCGATCCGCAGCCCGCCGACCCGACCGAACTCGCCGGTGTCGTGGGTGACCAGCACACAATCCGTTGCGCGAGCCTGGGCGGCGATCCAGAGGTCGTTGGCGCCGATCGGCGTTCCCTGGGCCTCCAACTCGGCGCGAATTTCACCGTAAGTCGATGCCACCTCGGCGTCGATCGTGACCAGTGTGGCGCCTTCTGTGAAGCGCTGCAGTAACGTTCGGTTGGCTTCGGCGCGCACGCTCTTGCGCCAGCCGACTTGAAGCTCGCCCAGCACCACCGGCGACATCACCACACTGGCCGGCGACAGCTTGGCGAAGCGCTCTCGCACTTGCGGTGGGCGGTTGCGCATGACGGAGATCCAGATGTGGGTGTCCAGCAAATAGCGGGTCACTTCACGTCGTCCCAAGACGGCTCGGGCGGCGGCGGCGCATCCACGATGTCGGACGGGAAATCGTCGCCCAGGTCGGGCAGGTCTCGGATGACGTCGGCCATCGTGCGCCGCTTCTCGCGCAGCACCACTTCGTCGCCGCGGCGGAAGATCTCCACCGTCTTCGAACTGAAGCGGAACTCCTTGGGCAGGCGCACGGCCTGGCTGTTGCCGGACTGGAAGACAGTGGTGTCGGTCATGCCATACCTCGGACAAATCAAAGATATACGCAGAGTATATACGTCACCGACTCGACAACCGAGCCCGGTCGCGCTTGGCCGCGCTGGCGTCGTGCCGCTTCAGCCAGTCGAAGAACTCGCCGTACCAGAGCTTGGAATTGCGTGGCTTCAGGATCCAGTGGTTTTCGTCCGGGAACCACACCAGCCGGGCATCGACATCCTTGGCCTTGAGCGTGTTGTAGTAGGCCAGCCCCTGCGCATCGGGCACGCGGTAGTCGAGCGCGCCGTGCATCACCAGGGTGGGCGTGCGCATCGCCTTGGCGAAGGCGTGCGGGCTTTGCGCGTCGACCTTGGCGCGGTCATTCCAGTACCAGGCGCCGACTTCCTTGGCGTGCCAGGTGTAGGCGTCGTCGGCAAACATCGCGGTCCAGTCGAAGCAGCCGGCGTGGCACACGTAAGCCTGGTAGCGGCCGGGCAACAGGTGTCCGTTCATCCACGCCACCATGTAGCCGCCGTACGAGCCGCCCGAGGCGAACACGCGCGTCTTGTCGGCCCATGGTTCCTTCAGCAGCCGGTCGGTGGCGGCCTCGATGTCCTGCAGTTCGAGCTGCCCCCAGCGGTGCGTGATGCTGTCGAGGAACGCGTTGCCGAAGCCGCTGGAGCCGTGGTAGTTGACGCAGGCCACCACGTAACCTTGCGCGGCCAGCAGGTGGTTGTTCCAGCGGTAGTGAAAGGTGTCGCCCGACGCCGCGTGCGGGCCGCCGTGAATGACCTGCAGCAGCGGGTGCTTCTTCGGTGCGTTTCCTCGCGGCTTTCGACCCTTGCCGCTGCGCTTGAAGCCCGGGGGATAGACCACCCACATCTGCACCTCGTCGCCCTGCGCGCCCTTGAATGTGATCTCCTCGTGCGGGCCGAGTTGGCAGCGCGCCAGGCGCTCGTCGTTGAAATGCTCCAGCCGCAGCGGCGCGTGGGCGTGGCGTTGCGCGTAGACGCGCGCCGGGTGGTCCATCGCGTCGGCCACGCTGACCACAACGTCGGCCGCCACATCGAAGCCGTGCAGCCAGCCGCCTTGCAACGCGACGCTGGCGCTGCGGCTGGCCAGCGTCCAGCGGTACAGGTGGTTGCGGGCGCGGTCTTCGGCGCAGAAGTAGATCGCATCGCCGCTCGCAGCCCAGCGCAGCGGTGCGCTGACCGAGCGATCCCACGCCCCGCCTTGAAGTTGCCACCCGCCACCGCGTTGCAGCGTGGCCAGGTGCCCCGGCATCGTGTGCTTCTTGCCCTGGTGGCTGGCGACGAACGCGAGGCTGCTGCCGTCCGGGCTGTAGCGCGGGCCTTCGAAGTCCCACGCCGGGTCGTGCGCCAGCGTCTGAACCTTGCCCTGCACTTTGCCCCGCACCTTTCCGCTGGGCAACGATAGCTCGGACAGTGCCTTGGTGTGGTCGAGCTGCTTGCGTGGCCGCGGGTCGTGAACGAAGGCGATGTGCCGGCCGTCGGGCGCAATGTCGAAGGTGTTGGCGTCTGGCTCGGCGCGCGGCAGCTCCAGCGCCGTGCCTTCAAACAGATCGGTCACGCGGCCGCTGGCCACGTCGAGCACGTGCAGGTGCGCCACCCGGCCCATCGGCAGCGAGTGGTCCCAGAAGCGGTACTGCGCCTCGCTGGTGACGTAGCCGGTCTCCTTGCGGTCCTTGAACTCCTTGTAGCGCTTGGCCTGCGCTTTGGTGCCGCGCAGTTCGGGCCACACCCAGGCGATGAAGGCGATGCGCTTGCCGTCGGGGAACCACTTGAAGGCTTCGATGCCGGGCGCGAAGTTGCTCACGCGGCTGGCCTCGCCGCCGTCGGGGGCGATCACGTAGAGCTGCGGCGTGTCGTCCTTGGCGCCTTGCTGCTCGCGCTTGGCGACGAAAGCGATGCGATCGCCCGTGGGCGACCACGCCGCCTGCCCGTCCTTCTCGCCACAGGCGGTGAGCCGGCGCGGCGTGCCGCCGAAAGTGGACAGCAGCCACAGGCTGGTGCTGCCCTTGTTGTCCTCCATCGAGAAGCGGCTCACCGAACACACCGCCTGCGCGCCGTCGGGCGACAAGGCGAGGCCACCGACCCGCTCGAAGTTCCAGAGGTCGTCGATCGTGAGGGGCTTCTTGGCAGGCACGGGGACGCTCTCCTGGGTTCGGATTCAGCTCGGTTCGGCTCGGTTCAACAAGGCCGCAGCAGCCGGGCATGCCGCCAAACGAAAATGCCGCGCGCGCCGGCAAGTGTGTCAGCGCGGCCGCGCCAGTTGCCATTGCAACTGCGCCTTTACCTCAGGCCACTCGCCGACGGCCAGGCTGTACATCACGGTGTCGCGCACCGTGCCGTCGCGGCGCAAGGCGTGGTGGCGCAGCACACCGTCGCGCCGGGCGCCGAGCCGTTCGATGGCGCGTTGGCTCGCGAAGTTGAAGTTGTCGGTGCGCCAGCCCACCAGTTGCGCGCCCAGCGTCTCGAAGGCGTGCTGCATCAGCAGCAGCTTGCATTCGGTGTTGACGAAGCTGCGCTGCCAACTGCGGCCGTACCAGGTGTAGCCGATCTCCAAGCGGTCCACCGCCATCACGATGTCGTGGTAGCGCGTGCTGCCCACGATGCGGCCCGAGGCCAGATCGCGCACCGCGAAGGCAAGCATGTGGCCGTCGCGCTGGCCTTGCAGGGCGGCTTCGACATACGCCTGCGTCTGCTCGGGCTCAGGCACCGAGGTCACGCGCAATGTCCAGAGCTCGCCGTCGGCGGCTGCTTCGCGCAGGCCGTCGACGTGTTCAAGCGCGAGCGGCTCAAGCCGGACTCGCGCTGACGCAACGGTGCAAGGGTCGGGCTTGATCATCGCCACGGCGTTGCTTCAGCGGTTGTGCCGCTGCATGAACACCAGCTTCTCGAACAGCGACACGTCCTGCTCGTTCTTCAGCAGCGCGCCCACGAGCGGCGGCACGGCCACCTTGTCGTCCTTGCTCTGCAGCGCCTCCAGAGGAATGTCCTCGGCCACCAGCAGCTTGAGCCAGTCGAGCAGCTCGCTGGTGGACGGCTTCTTCTTCAGCCCGGGCAGGTTGCGCACGTCATAGAAACTCTTCAGCGCGGCCGACAGCAACTGCTTCTTCAGGTCGGGGAAGTGCACCCCCACGATCGACTGCATCGTCTCCGCGTCGGGAAACTTGATGTAGTGAAAGAAGCAGCGGCGCAAAAACGCGTCGGGCAACTCCTTCTCGTTGTTCGAGGTGATGAACACGAGCGGCCGGTGCACCGCCTTGACCAGCTCGCGCGTCTCGTACACATAGAACTCCATGCGGTCGATTTCGCGCAGCAAGTCGTTCGGGAACTCGATGTCGGCCTTGTCGATCTCGTCGATCAGCAGCGCCACCGGTTTGTCCGCCGTGAAGGCCTGCCACAGCACACCCTTGACGATGTAGTTGTGGATGTCCTTCACCTTCTCGTCGCCCAGCTGGCTGTCGCGCAGCCGGCTCACCGCGTCGTACTCGTACAGGCCCTGCTGCGCCTTGGTGGTGCTCTTGATGTGCCACTGCAACAGCGGCATGCCCAGCGACTGCGCAACTTCCTCGGCCAGCATGGTCTTGCCGGTGCCGGGCTCGCCCTTGACCAGCAGCGGGCGTTTGAGTGTGATGGCCGCGTTCACGGCCAGCATCAGGTCGTGCGTTGCGACGTAGTTCCGGGTGCCTTGAAACTTCATAAGTGCGGGCGGTTGGCATACGATGTGAGTGTCAAACCAGTATATAGGCGGCCCTATAATTCGCGGTTGTTCCGCCACACCCGCCCGACCCCTGCCGGCATCTGCAACCATGAAGTACCTGCTCTCCCTCTTGATCCTGTCGGCGGCCGCCCTCGGACCCATGCGCGTGGCCCAGGCACAGGACGCCAAGGAGGGTGAGAAGAAGGTGGCCATGTGTATCGGCTGCCACGGCATTGCGGGTTACCAGGCGAGCTTCCCCGAGATCCACAAGGTGCCCATGATCTCGGGCCAGAACGCCAAGTACATCGTCAACTCGCTGGTGGCCTACAAAAAGGGCGAGCGCAAGCACCCGACCATGCGCGCGATCGCCGCATCGCTTTCCGACAAGGACATGGCCGACATCGCTGCGTTCTACGAACAGCACGGCAAAGAAGCCGGCGTCACCGTGCCGGCCACCCCGCCTGCGCCACCAGCCCAGGTGGCCGAGTTGCTGAAGAAGGGCAACTGCGCGTCCTGCCACGGCGAGAACATGAACAAGCCGATCGACCCCGGCTACCCGAAGCTGGCGGGGCAGCACGCCGACTATCTTTTCGTGGCGCTCAAGGCTTACCAGATCGACAACAACCCGCAGGTCGGCCGCAGCAACGCCATCATGGTGGGCATGGCACGGCCGTTCACGCGGGCCGAGCTCAAGCTGATGGCGGACTACATCGGCTCGCTGCCCGGAGACTTGAAGACGGTTCCCGAGTCGCGCTTTCGCTCGGCCTCGCGCTGACCCGCAGCCCGCGCGGTGCGCCGTTGGCGCGCGCCCACCCCAAGCCGCTTGAATCTTCAGCGGCTTTTTTTCCGCCTGCGGCTCTTGAGGCCTGCGACCATCTCAAGCCGAGCGGGCGCAATCCGATAACAAACCCACCGGTTCAAGCCGCAAGGGTCCATGCTCAAGAAGATCACAACCGACAAGGTGCGCCTGGGCATGCACCTGCATGCCTTGTGCGGAACCTGGCTGGACCATCCGTTCTGGACCACGCAGTTCAAGCTGCGTGACCCGGCCGCTTTGGCCAAGCTCCAGGCCAGCGGCGTGGCCGAGTGCTGGATCGACACGGCCAAGGGCCTCGACGTGCTCGCGGCGCCGGCGTCGATCGATGTCGGGACGACGGTCTGTGCTGAGCCGGCCGGCTTGTCGCCCCAGCCAGCGCAAGCCCAACAACCGATCGTCGACGACCCGCCAGTGGCGCCTGGCCGCACGTCGATGCAGGAAGAGCTGGAGCGTGCCGCGGTGCTCTTCGCGCAGTCGCGCAGGGCGGTGCAGTCGCTGCTCGGCGAGGCCCGCATGGGCCGCGCGCTCGACGCGTCGCAATGCCTGCCGCTGGTGAGCGACATCGCCGAGTCGGTCTGGCGAAACTCCGGCGCGCTCGTCAGCCTGGCGCGCCTGAAGACGCACGACGACTACTCCTACATGCATTCGGTGGCGGTGTGCGCGCTGATGGTGAGCCTGGCCAAACAGCTCGGGCACGACGAGGCCCAGGCGCGCGAGGCCGGACTGGCCGGCCTGATGCACGACATCGGCAAGGCCAAGATGCCGCTGGAGGTGCTGAACAAGCCCGGCAAGTTGACCGACGCCGAATACAGATTGATGCAACAGCACCCCGAGCGGGGCCATCAGTTGCTCGGCAGCACCGAAGGCGTGAGCGCAGTGACGTTGGACGTGTGTCTGCACCACCACGAGCGCCCGGACGGCAGGGGCTACCCGCATGGCCTGGCGGGCGACGCCATCAGCCTGCCCGCCCGCATGGGCGCGCTGTGCGACGTGTACGACGCCATCACCTCCAATCGTCCCTACAAGGCCGGCTGGGACCCTGCCGATTCGGTCTCGAAGATGGCGGAGTGGGCGAAGGCCGGGCAGTTCGACCCCGTGCTGTTCCAGGCTTTTGTCAAGAGCCTGGGCATCTACCCGAACGGCTCACTGGTGCGCATGACGTCGGGCCGGCTCGGCGTGGTGGTCGAGCAGAACCCGAGTGCGCTGGTGTCGCCGCACGTCAAGGTGTTCTTTTCGACCCGCTCCAGCCTGCCCATCCCGCCCGAAGTGATCGACTTGAGCGACGCGGCCTGCGGCGACCGCATTGCCGGCCGAGAATCGAACCGCGCCTGGCAGTTTGCCCACCTCGACGAGCTGTGGGCCGGCGCCGAGACGCTGCGCAAGATTGGCCAGATGCGCTGAAGGCCGGCCCGACCGACGTCGGGCGGCGTCGCTGGTCGCTTCCCCAAAGCGGGCGATCCTCGTGGCACCGACCTCGTCGACTGAAGGGTCAAACATCGACCGCGCGATGGCGGCACGAATCCTGCTGGCCCTGGCGATGCCTTCGGCGGCGGCACAGGTTTTCCCGCTCTCGTGGCGAGGGGGCAGCCCCCTAAACTCAGCCCACTTTCCCCAGCCTCATTTCCCATCGCAGGAGCACAGCATGACGCGACTTCACTCTTTGGCCTTGGCGGCCGCGCTCGCCGCCGCTGCGGTCCCGTTGCAAGCCCAGACCTTGCGCTGGGCCAGCCAGGGCGACCCGCAGACCATGGACCCGCACTCGCAGAACGAGTCCATGACCAACATGATGAACGGCCAGGTCTACGAACGGCTGGTGGTGCGCGACAAGGGGCTGGCGATCCGCCCCAGCCTGGCCACCGAGTGGACGCAGGTCTCGCCGCTGCTGTGGCGCTTCAAGCTGCGCCCGAACGTGAAGTTCCATGATGGCTCGCCATTCACTGCCGACGACGTGGTGTTCTCCATCGAGCGCGGCCAGCAGCCCACCTCGCAGATCAACAACTACGCCACCGCCGTGGGCACGGCGCGCAAGGTAGACGACCTCACGGTGGAATTCGACCTCAAGGCCGTCAACCCGATCTTCCTGCAGCACCTGGACGCGCTGTGGATCATGAGCAAGGGCTGGAGCGAAAAGAACAAGGTCACCAAGCCACTGGACTTCAAGAACAAGGAAGAGAGCTTCGCCTCGCAAAACACCAACGGCACCGGCCCGTTCATCCTCGTGAGCCGCGCGCCGGGCATCAAGACCACCTACAAGCGCAACCCGAACTGGTGGGGCAAGCAAGAGGGCAACGTGCAGGAGATCGTCTACACGCAGATCTCCAACGACGCGACCCGGCTGGCCGCGCTCGTCTCCGGCGAGGTCGACTTCATCCTCGACCCCGCGCCGCGCGACGTCGCCCGGCTGCGCAACACCGCCGGCGTGAAGGTGATCGACGGCCCCGAAAATCGCATCGTCTTCATCGGCATGGACCAGGGGCGTGACGAGTTGCTCTACAGCAGCGTCAAGGGCAAGAACCCCTTCAAGGACCTGCGCGTGCGCCGCGCGCTGTACCACGCCGTCGACATCGAGACGATGAAGACCAAGCTGATGAACGGCCAGTCCTTCCCCACCGGCGGCATGACGCCGTCGCCGCTGGCCGCTTACAACGACGCCGAGATCGAAAAGCGCCTGCCCTTCGACCTGGCGCTGGCCAAGCGGCTCATGACGGAGGCCGGCTACCCGGACGGCTTCGAGGTGCAGCTCGACTGCCCGAACAACCGCTACATCCAGGACGAGGAAATCTGCGTTGCACTGGCCGCCATGTGGGCGCAGATCAACGTCAAGATCAAGGTCGTGGCGCAGCCGCGCGCCACCTACTTCCCCAAGCTCGAGAAGTACGACTTCAGCATGTACATGCTCGGCTGGGGCGGCGCGGTGACCGATGCCGAAACCACCCTCACGCCGGTGCTGCGCAACAACCTGGGTGAAAAGGGCATCGGCTTCTACAACTACGGCAAGGCCAGGAACGACAAGGCCGACGCGCTGGCCGCACAGTCCAGCACCGAGGCCGACCCGAAGAAGCGCGAAGAACTGGTGAAGGCCGCGCTCCGCGAGTTCAAGGAGCAGGTGGCGGTGATCCCGCTGCACCGGCAGGTCATTCCCTGGGCGGCGCGCAGCAACATCGAGGTCGTGCACCGCGCAGACAACTGGTTCGAGGTGCAGTGGGTGAAGATCGGCAAGTCGGGCAATTGATCGGCGGGGACGTGGCGGGCTGCTGCGTCAGCGCGTGACCCAGGCGCTGACCCGGCGCTCGACGTAGTCGCCGTTCACCCCTCCGGGGCAGGCAGCGGCATTGCAGCCTGTGGCACTGATCGAGTAGCTGCGAACGGTTGCCGCGCCTTCGGTGTGCGTGCCGGTCAGCACGCACGTCACCGTGGTGCGGTAGCCCGCCAGCGTGGCTGGCAGCACTAGGGTCTGCGACGCAGGGCACACCGGTGCCGAGGTGCGGGTGATCTGGAAGCGTGCCCACTCGAGCCCGGCTTCGGCCGCCTGGGCAGCGCGCGCAGCCGACAACTCCTGTGAAAACGCGGTGTGGACGGACGTGACGAGCGACACGCCGTAGGCGCTCAGCACGCCCATCATCACCAGCGCGGCCATCACCAGCATGCCAGAGGCGCCAGTCTGGCGGCGGTGGCGTGGACCCTGCGAGGCGCGCCGCATCATCCGCCCTCGGTGACGGGTGCCATCAGCACCAGTTCTGAAAACTCAGGCGGCGCCCCGGCCGAAACCGGCCGCGTCATACGCAGCCACAGGTTCACCATGCCGCCGCGCGCGCCGGTGGCGGTGTAGCTGAAGCGGCAGGCCGTCACGCCCACCGCCAATGGCGCCGTCTGTGCGCCGCCGAAGGCCGCCGGTTGCAAGGCGCCGATGGCGTAGCCATCATGACGCTGCAGCAGTTGGGTTGTCGGGTCGCACTCGTAGCTCACCGGGCCGGACACGACATAGAACCGGCGGGTCCCTGCCAGGGCCGGAAAGCTGTGCGGTGCGATGCTCATGCGAGTGCTGCCTGAGACTGCGGCGGTGGCCGTCAGGCGGGATTTGATGCCGCCCACCACCGGCCCTGCACCACCCGCGTACGGGTCGCCGCTGGGAACACCCGGACCGAGTGGGTTCACCACCACATAGTCAGAGCCCGGGACAGGAGCATCCCCCCTCAGCGCGCCGAGCGACATGAAGCAGCGTTCGGTGCAGGCGGCCTCGAGCGAGTCGTGATTGGCCGACAGATTGCACACCGCCGGGCAGCTTTGTGGGCCGCCTGAGGGGCCACTGCGATGCCGGCCTTCGGCGCGAACCTCCAAAAACTCCAGCAGCTGTCGGGAGCCCACCGTCCGCACGCGAACGCTGTTGGGCAGTGCGCGCGCCAGATCGGCGCCGAGTCGGGCCTGCACGGTGTCGAGTTCGGTGGTGGCGCCTGCGCGCGCGCTGGCCTCCAGGTAGGCGGTCATCGGGATGCGCAGCATCGGCACAGCCACCAGCGCCATGGTGCTGAGCAAGGTGATCGACACGATGAGCTCCACCAGCGTGAAGCCCCGTGCCGCTGTGCGGGCGCGGGCCGCAGTTGCGCCAAGGCGACGCTGAACAAGTCCCCGCGAGTGCGCGCGCCCTGATTTGGGATGGGCTGCAGGGCGCAAACCGCAGCCATAGCCCAAGCTATGGCGAGGATTTGCAACGCAGCAGGCCGCCCAAAGCAGGGATGCGCGTGCCGCGAGGGACTTGTTCAGCGTTGCCCTAAATCCGGTTCGGCGCATGGCGGACCTTCAGACCTTCGAGAACGATATCGCCTGCGCCCGGGCAGCGCACCGTCACCACGACGCGCAGCACCTGGGGGCGGCCGTTGGCATCGGTGGCGGCAATGCCGGTCATCGCCTGCGCTGCCATCGCCACGTTGGCCTGGCAGCCCGTCAACCCGCCGCCGGCCGGATTGAGTTGCGTGCCGCCGATGTCGCAGAGGCCACCAGGGCAGCCCGGGCCGGGCAGCGTCAGGCCTTGGTAGTCGCTGACCGCGTCGAAGCGGTTGGCCGCGTTGTAGCGGGTCTCACCGGCCTCGGGGCCGAGCGCGTCGACGGTGCTGGCGCAACCGGTGCCGCCGGCAAAGGCGCCGGTGGCCACCAAGGCGCGCGCGTCCCCGGCGTCGCAAAAGGTGAATGGCATGCTGCGCACTTCGGCCAGCAGCGCTTGCGCGATGGCCAGCGCCTGGCGGTCCCGCAAGGCTTGCGAGGACTGCGCCGAGAGCTTGCCGAACAGCACCGTGAACGAGCCCGCCACCGTGCCCACGAGCACGATCAGCACCAGCACATCGATGAGCGTGAACCCGCGCGCGTGCCGGCGTGCCGCAGGGAGCGGGCGCCTGGTCGGCCTACCTCGTGATACCGGTTTCACGGCTCACTCTCAGCGTGAGCGAGCCCACGGTGATGTTGAGGTTGGCGTTGGGAACCGGCTGGCCGCGCTGATTGAACCGTACCAGCGCTGCCCCGCCGGGCACCACGCCCAGCGGCACGGGCACCACGAACGGCGCCTGGCCCGAAGGCTCGGCCACCGGCATGGTGGTGGAACAGGCGCCCGCCGCGGTGTAGACCGACTGCGCCTGTGCGGGCCCGATCAGCACGCACACGTCGCGCTGCTGGACCATCGCCAGCTTGCGGCCGTGATCGAGCATGGTCTTGAGCTGATCGCGAAAACCGCGCTCATGCAGCGCGGTTCGGTCGGTAAGGCGCGGCGCGGCCACCGCGGCAAGGACGGCCATGATGAGCATCACGACGATCAGCTCGACCATGGTGTAGCCGCGCATGGCTTGCGAGGCGTCGCAAGTAACGACAGGGCTGCGGGGCGGCCGTGTCAGCAGCCGGTCGAGTTGACGGCCGACAGCGACGGCGACTGCCCGAGCACCGGGGGCGCGGTGTAGGTGAAGGAGCAGTTGGCAGCCGCCGGCCCGCCGGTCACCTGCAATGTCACCGCGGTGCCGGTCACCGTCGCGGCATAACCGTCGGCGGCCAGGGCGGTGTTGATCTGCGCGTTGGTGGCGCCGCTGTTCACCTGCACGATGCCGGCGCCGATCACCACGCCTTGCAGCGTCGGTGCGGGGTACAGGCGCGTCACGGCAACCAGGCCGCCTTCGGTACAGATCGTGCCGGTGCCGGTGGCTGCTGCGATGTTGGGTGTGCCGCCGACCGCGCACGCGGGTTGAACGACACCCTGGCGCGCCATCGCCGCACCGTGCACCAGCGCCATCGACGCTGCCACGGCACCCTTGGCGCCATTGAGCTTGGCCACCCGCGCGTCGCGCTGAAGGTTGGTGAAGCGCGGCAGCGCAACCGCTGCGAGCACGCCCAGAATGATGATGACGACGATCAGCTCGACCATCGTGAAACCCGCTTGATGACGTTTCATGTTGAATTCCCTCAGTTGATATCGACCTGTAAACCTGAAACCGTGACGATCGTTCGTGGAGTTCGACAACACCGTCGCAATGCATATCGGCAACCGGCGGCGCTACTTGATGGCCGCCTTCCCCAGATCCCACATCGGCATGAACACGCCCAACGCCAGCACCAGCACCATGGCGCCGAGCACCAAAATGAGGATGGGCTCGATCTGCTGCGACATCGTTTTGAGCTCGTACTCGACCTCGCGCTGGTAGACCTGGCCGATCTCTTCGAGCATGTCGTCGAGCTTGCCGGTCTCCTCGCCCACGGCCACCATCTGCAGCACCACCGGCGTGAAGATGCCCGCCCGGTTGGAAGCAATCAACATGCTCTCGCCTCGTTCGATGCAGCCGACCATGCCCTTGATGGCGTTGCACAGGTGGGCGTTGTCCACCACCTCGGCGGCCAGCGTGACCGCCGGCAGCACCGGCACGCCGCTGCGCAGCGCCAGCGCCAGGGCACGGCAGGCACGCGCCAGCGCGCCCTTGCGCACCACCTTGCCGGCCACGGGCAGATGGAGCTTCCAGCGGTCCCACAGCAGCCGGCCGGTCGAGCTGCGCAGCCACAGCTTTGTCGTGAAAACCATGCCCACCACCGCGCCCACCATCAGCGGCCACCAGTCGAGCACGGCCTTGGAAGTGCCCAGCAGGATGCGGGTCATCAGCGGCAGCTCGGTGTTGAGGTTGGCGAACACCTTGGCAAATGCCGGGATGACCATCACGTTGATGACGATCATCGCGATCACCATCGCGCCGATCACGAACTTCGGGTAGCGCAGCGCCGAGGCGATCTGCTCGCGCATGAAGCGCTGGAACTCCATGTGCTGGTGCAGGCTCAGGAAGATGTCGGGCAGCCCGCCGGTGGTCTCGCCCACGCGGACCATCGACACATAGAACGCGTCGAACACATCGCCGCGCCGTGCCATCGCCTGCGAGAGGTCGTAGCCCTCGTCGAGCGACTTCAGCAAGTCGCGCAGCAGGGCGCGCAGGCCCTCGTCGCTGGACGAGTTCTGCAGGCCCTGCAACGCCCGCAGCAGCGGCACACCGGCCTTGAGCAGCGTGTGCAGCTGGCGCGACAGCATCAGCAGTTGCTCGGTGTCCACCGCCTTGCGGCCCGTCAGGCGGGCCAGGGTGACCTGCGCCGACTCGACCACTGGCGCAAGCTCGATCGCAATCGGGACGATGCCGCGGGCGCTCAGCGCATCGGCGGCGTGTGCCGCGCTGCTGCCGCTGATCTGGCCGCTGACCGCCGCGCGGTCGGCGTCGCGGCCCTTGTACAAGAAGCTTGCCATCGTGCGCTGCGTCAGAACTGGCTGCTGGCTTGCAGGGCCTCGGCCAGCGTGGTGCGGCCTTCATGAACCAGCTGCAAGGCGTGGTGGCGCAAGGTGAACGCAGAGAACAACTTGCGCGCCGCCACCGCAAAGCCAGCCGGATCGTCGCGGTTGGCCAGGTGCACCAGTTCGGGCGTCATCTCCATCATCTCGTACACACCGGCTCGGCCGCGGTAGCCGGTGTGGTTGCAGTGGCTGCAGCCCACGCCCTGCCAGTACTCGCGGCGGGGGGCGCCGTTGGAGGCTGTCTCGGCCTCGGCGCCATCGGCGTTGGGTTCGGCCTCAAGGGCCAGCCAGGCCTGCTCATGCGGGAGCGGCTCGTGCGGGCGCTTGCAGTGTTCGCAGATGGTTCGGAGCAGTCGTTGCGCCAGCACCAGGCGCACACCGAGCGCAATCATGTAAGGCGCGATGCCCATGTCGGCCAACCGCATCGGCGTGCCGAAGGCGTCGAGCGTGTGCAGCGTGGACAACACGAGGTGGCCTGTCAGCGCCGCGCGCAGGCCGATCTCGGCGGTCTCCTGGTCGCGCATCTCACCCACCAGGATCACGTCGGGGTCTTGCCGCAGGCACGAGCGCAGCACGCGGGCGAAGGTGAAGTCGACCTTGTCGTTGATCTGCACCTGGTTCAGGCCCGGCAGGCGGTACTCGACCGGGTCTTCGACGGTGATGATCTTTCGATCCGGCGAGTTGAGTTCGGCGAGTGCCGAGTAGAGCGTCGTGGTCTTGCCGCTGCCGGTCGGCCCGGTCACCAGAATCATTCCGTTGCTGCCCGCCAGCGCACCGCGCAGCCGCGCCAGGATGGCCGGCGGCATGCCCAGCGTGTGCAGCCGGATGCGGTCGGTGTTCTGCGGCAGCAGCCGCATCACCACCGACTCGCCGTAGTAGGTGGGCAGTGTGGAAATGCGCACGTCCACCACGCTGGCGCCGGCTGAAAACTGAAAGCGCCCGTCCTGCGGCAGGCGACGCTCCGAGATGTCCAGGCTCGCCATCAGCTTGAGGCGCTGCACCATCGCCGAGACGATCTTGGGGTCGGACGAGCTCTGCACCTGCATCGTGCCGTCGATGCGGAAGCGGATCACCAGCTGGCGCTCCTGCGGCTCGATGTGGATGTCCGACACGTTGCGCGACAGCGCTGTTTCGAACACCGACTGCAGCAGCCGCACGATCGGCGCTTCTTCGGCCGTCTCGGCCACCTGGCCCAGGTTCAGGCTGAGGGTCGCCTCGGTCATGTCGGCGGCGATCTCCTTGGCCAGCCCGACGATCTGCTCGCTGCGCTGGTAGATGCGCTCGATCGTGTGCAGCAGCGCGTCCTCGGTCACCACCACCGGGTAGATCGACACGTTCAGCGTGCGCCCGATCTGGTCGAAGGCCTGCATGTCGGTCGGGTCCACGAAGCCGACCTGCAACCCGAAGTCCTGCTCGGCCAACACGATGGCGCGGAAGCGCCGGGCCTGCGTCTCCGACAGGCGGCGCACCAGCGTTGCGTCGACCTGCTGCTGGCGCAGGTCGACGAACGAGATCTTCATCTGCTCGGCGATGACGACGCCGATGGCGTCTTCGGTCACGAACTTCAGATCGGTCAGCGCGCGGCCGAGTTTGCGCCCGGTCGTCTTTTGCTGCGCGAGTGCCTGGTTCAGCTGGTCTTCGGTGATCAGGCCTTTCTGGACGAGCACTTCGCCCAGGCGAAAGCGCGGTGCGTTGAAGACTTGCGGGCGTGCGGTCATGGTGGGCTCACTCCAGCTGCTGAAGCTTTTGTTCGACGAAGTTGCTCAGCTCGCTGCGGTCCATGCCGATGGCCTGTGCTCGGCCATACACCTGGCGTGCCTGCTGGCTGCGGCCTTCGGCTTCGAGCGCCACGCCCAGGCCCAACCACCACAGGCTGTTGCCGGGCTGCAGTCGCACGGCCTGCTCGTAGTCGGGCAGCGCGCGGCTGAACTGACCTTGCTGCGCGCGCAACCCGGCGCGCAGGCCGAAGCCCTCGGCGCTGAGCCGCTCGCTGCGGTCGAGCACCGCCAGCGCGTCGGCGGTGTCGCCACGGTCGGCCAGCACACGCGCCAGCACCGCGGCGAGTTGCGGCTCGTCGGACAGCGCCAGCCCCTCGCGCGCCAGCGCCTCTGCCTCTGTGCCACGGCCCTGTTCGAGCAGCAGCGAGACCGTGTGAATGCGTGCTGCCGCCAGCCGTGGGTCGAGTTTCAATGCCGCTTGCAACTGCTCCACGGCCTGCCGGCCGTGGCCGGTGGCGGCAAGGTCCAGACCCTGCTGGTACAGCGCCTGCGCGCGTTGGGCGGTCGGCACCAGCGCCATGCGCTTGTCGATGCTGGCCGGGCCCGCGGGTGGGGCGGCCATCGCCGCCGCAGCGATCAACGTGGTGTGGGGGGTCGCTCCAGGTGCGGCGCCGCCGGTGTGCAGGAGGGCGGAAAGCGTCGGCTTGTCAGCCCGGGCCCGGCCTGCCGGGGCGGTGTGCCCGCCCGCTGCTCCAGCGGTTGCGGTTGCGGTTGTGGGTGTGGGTGCGGTCGAGGACGCTGTCGAGGTCGCCGTCGGCGTTGCCGTCCGGGCTGGCTGCTCGGGCACGAGCCTGGCCCTGGGTGCAGCGTCTGCTGGCTTCGCCGCAGCGCCGGGCGCCGCCGCGCTGGGCAAGGGTGGCGCGGCCGGGGCCGGCATGGGTGTCGGCACCGCCGCCGGAGCCACCGGAGCCACCGCGGCTACCGCGGCCACCGCAGCACTCGCGGTTTCGAGCGTCGGCAGCCCGCCGGCCGCCGACGCTGCCAGCATCCCCGCAGCTGGCGGGTCGTCGTTCTGTGTGACCTGCAAAGGCGCCGGGGCCGCTGCGGGCTTGGTCGTCAGCAACGCGGGCCAGTCGCCGAACGCCATCGCGCCCGCGGCGGCGCCGCCCAACAACAGCAAGGCGAGCGCGCGGCCGTTGTGGCGGTGCACGGTGGTGGCCTGCACCCCCTCGGGCGCGGCGGCCGGCGCAGCGCGGCGCGCCTCCAGATCGCGCAGCATCTTGTTGATGACGCTCATGGCGTGGCTCCTGCGGCCGGGCGGCCCAGCAACAGGGCTGTGGTCGACCGAAACAATGAACGAAGGGCGTGGGGCAGCGACACGCCGTCGCGCCAGGCGCGCCAGGCGAGCCCGGCGTCGATGTGCCGGCAACCCTCGCCGAAGGCCAGCAGCAGCGCTTTGTGGGTCAGCGCGTTGGCGCGTCGAGGCACCCCGCCGCTGCCCAGCCACAGCAGCCAGCAGGCCGGTGCGCTGAGGATGTCGGGCCCGGCCCACCCGGCCACACCCAGGCGGTGGCGCAGGTAGCTGCCGAAGTCGCGTTGCGGTATCGGCGCCAGACGCGCGCTGAATGCGATCCGGCTGGCCAGCGAGCGCAGGGCCCGGGTTTGCAGCAGGTCGTCGAGTTCGGGCTGACCGAACAGCACGATCTGGATCAGCTTGTGCTTGCCGGTCTCCAGGTTGGACAGCAGGCGCAGCGACTCGAGTGTGCTCACCGGCAGGGCCTGCGCCTCGTCGATGCACAGCACCACACGCCTGCCTTCGTCGGCCAGCGACAGCAGCTTGCGCTCCACCGCCACGTACAGGTCGGGCACCCTGTTCTGCGGGCGCAGCCGCACACCCAGCTCCAGCGCCAGGTGGCGCAGCATCTGCTGCGTGCCGAGCTTCGGGTTGGGGATGTAGGCGGTGACGGTGTCGTCACCAAGCCGGGCCAGCAGGGCGCGGCACAGCAGCGTCTTGCCCGTGCCCACCTCGCCGGTGACCTTGACGAAGCCTTCGCCACTGTCCAGCGCCAGCAGCAGGGTGTTCAGCCCCTCCTGGTAGGCGCGGCCCTGGTAGGCGAACACGATGTCGGGCGTGAGACTGAACGGCATCTCTCGCAAGCCGAAGTGGGCGAGGTACATAGTTGCTACTCCTTGGTGTCGGTGCCGCCGAGCCGCTCGGCGCGCTGCTGCATGCCGCGCAGGCGCTCGCTGGTGCTGGCAATGTCGTTAGCCCACTGCGTGTCGCTGCGGATCACGGTGGGCTTGACCAGAAACACCACCTCGCGCTTTTGCAGGTTGCGGTTGACGCGCTTGAACAGGTTGCCGGCCACCGGCACGTCGCCCGCGCCGGGCACGCGCGTGTCGTCGTCGCTCTGGCTTTGCTGCATCAGGCCGCCGATGGCCACGATGGTGCCGTCCTGCACGCGCACGATGGTGTCGGTCTCGTTCACGTTGCTCGACGCCAGCGGCAGCGTGAAGCTGCCCAGGTTGCCCAGGTTGACGACGCGCACGCGCTCGCTCACCTGGCTCACCGACGGCCGGATGTGCAGCGTGACCATGCCGTCCTCGTCGATCTGCGGCGTCACGTCCAGCGAGATTCCCGAGAAGAACGGCTGCACCGTGATCGACGGCGAGGTGCTGTTGCCCGCCGCGCTCGACGTGGTGGTGGTGGAGATGTTGGTGATGAAGAAGTCGTCGGTGCCCACGCGCAGCACGGCCTTCTGGTTGTTGATGGCCGCCACGCGGGGCGACGACAGCACATGCACGCTGCCCTGCGTTTCAAGGAACGACAGCAGGCCGGCAAAGCTGCCGGTGGTGACCGCCAGCCCCAGCACGCCGGCGCCGCTGCTCACGGCCGGGTTGGCCAGCAACTGGCTCAGCACGGTGGAGGTGACGGTGGCCGGCGTGGTGGAGGCGTCCACCGCCGTGACCAGCGAGCCGGCGGGCACGCCGGCCGCCGAGCCGATGCTGCCGGGGATGTTGATCCGGCTGGCGTCGCCACCGACCGAGAAGCGGTGGTTGCCGCCGCGCAGCCCGGCCCAGTTGATGCCGGACTCGAACCCGTCCTTCAACGACACCTCGACGATCTTGGCCTCCAGCATCACCTGCCGGTCGATCGACAGGCGGGTGGCGCGCAGGTAGTTCTCGACCTCGCGCAAGTCGCGCGGCAAGCCCCGCACGACGACCACGCCGGACTGCTGCGACATCACCACCTGGCGGCCGCCCTCGGTGCCGACCACGGCCTTGAGCGAGGCCTCCAGCTCCTTCCAGAAGTCGGCGTCGCTGGTGGTCGTCACCTGGCTGCCTTCCATCGCCTGCATGCCGCCAGCCGAAGCGCCGTTGGTGCCCCCGCCCGACGAAGAGATGGAGCCCGACGTCACGCGCGTGTCGCTGCGGCCAGTGCGCCGTGCGGCCGGGTAGCTCACGTGGAACACCCGGGTCTGCAACGCGGCGGGTTGCACGAACACACGGTTGCCCTCGATGCGGTACTCGAACCCGTACAGCTCGCGCATCGTGTCCAGCGCTTCGCGCGCGGTCACGTCCTTCAGGCTGACGGCGATGCTGCCGGGCGGCAGGCCCGGCGGCAGCAGGATGTTGTAGCGCGAGCCCGAGGCGATGGCCTGGAACACCTGCGCGGCCGATGCGCCCGAGACCGACAGATCGAAGCGCGGCTCCGGCAGCGCCATCGGCGACGCAGCGGCCGCATGGACCGGCGGCAGCAACGCGCGCAACACCTTGTCGGGCACTTTAGGCGCCGGCTTGGGCGTGCGGGCCGCGGCCAGTTCGGCGTCGATGGCCGTGGCCGTGCTGCGAGGCGCCGGCCCCACCTGGCACGCCGCAAGGGCAACGCACAGCAGCGGCGGCGAGAAGAAGCGGACAACAGCGGTGACTCTCATGGGGACTCCGAAACAAGGCGCTTCGTGCGCGGCGCGGCCGAACTCGAAGCCGAAGGCAAAGCGTTGGGCGCGGGCTGGCGCTGCCACGCCACGAGCGGCGTCAGCAGCAGCCGTTCGAGCCGGCCGTCGGGGTGGCGCAACTGGGCGTGATCGGCGCGCAGGCTGTGCAGCCGGGCGCCCCGCACCACGTCGCCCAGAGCCACCCACTCACCGTCGATCAGCGCGCGCGGCTGCGGGCCGAGGTGCACGCCGCTCAGCCCGGTGTCGGCGCCTGCGGCGCGAGCCATGTCGGCGGCCGTGGGTGTCGGTGTGGGGGGGGGCAAGGCGGCAGACCCCGCCGCCGCCTGCGCCGAGGCCGCCTCCGGGCTGGCAACCCGCGACGGTGGCGTGAACGGTGCTGCGGCGCCCAGCGCGTGTGCCGATGGAAGGTAGAACAAGGTCATGGCCAGCGCCAGCGCGGCGACCACGTTCACAGTGACAGCCATGTGCGCTCCGATCCCAGGGTCATCAACACCACGCTGGCTTCCAGCGCGCCATCGGCGTCGGCCTGCAGCCGCACGCGTTCGATGCGAAGTGGCCGGGCGTTGCCTTCGAGGGCTTCCAGCGCCGACAGCAGGGCCGGCAGGGCGCCGCTCAGGCGCAGCTCGTAGCGGTGCCGGTACAGAAGCGTCTGCGCCGCCGCAGCCGGTGCGTCGCTCGCCGTGCCTTCGAGGGCCAATGCTGCGGGCTCGGCCATTGGTGCAGAAGCCGAAGCATCGGCGGGGATGCCTGCGGCAGCAGCTGCGGTGACCTCGGTTTCTTCAACGCTCATCGCGCGCAAGGCTTGCACGGTGACGGGCAAGCCTTGCAGCGTCCGAGACAACAGAAAGCGCAACGAGTCGGCCTGCTTTCCTGCCGCGCCAAAGGCGGCCAGGCCTTGTGTGACCTTGACCTGGCGCGCCTTCAGTTCGGCCGCATGGGCGTCTTGTTCGGCCTGCTGGCTGCTGCGCGCAGCCGCTTCATCGTTGACGCTGGCCTGTTGGGCGTTCTCGATCGCAAAGCGCTTGTCGCGCATCGGCAGCACCAACAGAAAGTCCAGGCCGATGATCAGGCTCAGCAGCGCGGCGCACAGCGCAAGGCGGTCACGCTGGCGCATCGCCTCCAGCGCGGCGATGGCCCCTTTGGCAACGGCGATGGGCCGCGCCAGGAAGGTCGAACCAGCCAGAGCAACGGGCAGTTTCATCGGGTGTCCTTCGCCGTCGTCTGGGGCTCGCCGCTGGCCAGTACGAACAGGTGGTGCGGCGGCAGGGCGTCGGCCTCTGCGGCGGCGCCGTTGGCGGGCTCCGGCCGCTGCGGCACGAGCGTCAGCGTTTGCAGCGCGCGGCCCTTGAGCGCTGCGATCTCGCCCAGGCGCGCGGCGTAGCCGCTCAAGGCAGCAACGTCCAGCGTGCCGCCCGCGATGCGCAGGCCGGTGCGCCCACTGAGTTCCACCTCGGTGAGCCAAAGGGCTTGCGGCAGCGCGGCGGCGAGCTGGCGCAGTTGGCTCACGCTGTCGACCGGCAGGTCCGAGGCGCGCGCCAAGCCATCGAGCAGCAGCTCGTCGCGTTCGACGCTGCGCTGCAGCGCCTGCAGGGCCCGCTCGGCTTGCGAGGCCGCGTCGTCGACCGGCGCTGCCGCCGCAGGCTCGACGCTGCTGCCCGCCAGGGCCCGTTTGAGTTGTAAGCGCTCCCAACCGTAGTGGGCCTGCACCGCCACGGCCGCCAGGCCCAGCATGATGACCAGCGTGATCGCCGAGGGCCGCGCCGCCGCCGTTAAGAGCCTGGGGTCGATCAGGTTGAGCTGCTGCTTCATACCGGTACCACCTCGCGCAGCGCGGCGCCGATGGCCAGCGTGTGGTCGATGCGGCGCGACAGATCAAACGACTCCGCGCCGGTGTCGAAGTCGATCCAGTCGGCGGGCACAAACGCCTTCACCTCGATGCTGAGCTGCTGGCCCAGCAGTTGCGTCAGCCCCGGCGCGTCGTACACCGACGAGACCCATAGCTGCCCGAGGTTGGCGGCCGAGAACTGCCGGCCGAAGGCGTCGATGGTGCGCTGGATCTCGAGCGCCAGCCGCTCCAGCTGGGTCTGGCGGTTCCATTCGTCCAGCCCACGCAGCTGCTCGCCGCCCATGCCGAGTTGGCGCGACACACACAACTCTTGCTGCCACAGCAGGATCAGGTGCGCCGACTCGATGCCGATGTGAATGAACGCACACGCGTCGCCGCCGGTGGCCAGCACGGCCAGGTTGCGCAACGCCATCTCGGGGATGTCGATGACCTTGAGCGCCAGCCCTGCCGTGCGCCATTGCGCCACGGCGCTGGTGACCAGGGCCTGTCTGGTAACCACCGTGATGAGCTTGGCGGCGGCGCCACCGGTGCCAGCCTTGTCACCGGTCTCGATGCCGGGCAGCCGCAGGCAGTCCAGCGCCGCGTCTTCAACGGAGAAGTCGATCAGGTCCTTGATACCCCAGCGAGCGGCCTGCCGGTACTCGCACGGGTCGACGGGCGGGGCGTCCATCTGGAGAATCTGGTAGTCGCTCGCCTCCAGCAGCAGCACGCTCGTGTCGCGGGGAGAGGCGCTGTGCTCCCACCAACCGTGCAGGCCCGTGAGCCCGTCGGGTGCCGGGACCACGTGACAGGTGTTCACCCGGGGCCGCTGCCCGGCTGCCTGCGTAACGCGCGCGGCGATCATCTGCTGAGCCCGCGACTGCACGGCCACACAAGCGTCGGAGACGTGGGCGCGCGGGCGTCTGGCAAGCCACGAGGGCAAACGCATGGAGGACTCTCACAGGGTGACAAGGTCCTGAGAGTCTAGAAACCGAGGTGTCCCCGCAGTCGGTCGATATGGGGCGCAAAGCGGGGGCAGTTCTGCCGTGATGTGCGCTGCCGTGCACGCGCTGAGCGCGCGTCACGTGCCTTACCTCAACCCCCGCCACCACAGCACATTGGTGCGCGGCTGGCCGATGGTCAGCACCTCGCCGACCTCGGGCGTGGCCAGCGCCAGGCCCTTGGCCTGCGCGATGGCCGCCACGCGCTCCAGCGGGTCGGCCCAGGTGTGAAAGGCGAGGTTGAAGGTGCTGTTGTGCACCAGGTACAGCAGCCGCGCGCCCAGGTCTTGGAAGGCCTGCACGGTTTCCTCGGGCGCCATGTGCATGGACGGCCAGTAGCTGTCGTAGGCGCCGTTTTCCAGCAGCGCGAGGTCGATGCCGCCGGTGTTTCCGGGCGCACCGGCGCCAAAGCGCTCGCCGATCTGCTTGAAGCCGTCGAAGTAGCCGGTGTCGCCGCTGTAGAAGATGCGCTGCTCGCCGCTCTGGATGACCCAGCCGGCCCACAACGTGCGGTTGCGGTCCCACAGCGTGCGGCCAGAGAAGTGCTGCGCCGGCGTGGCCGTGAGCGTCACACCGGCGTGGCTACCGGCTTGCCACCAGTCGAACTCTTCGATGCGCCGGGCCTCCACGCCCATGCCTTGCAGCCGGGCGCCGACGCCGAGCGGCACGAAGTAGCGCTGCACGCGGCTGTTGAGAAACTCGATGGTCGGCAGGTCGAGGTGGTCGTAGTGGTCGTGCGACAGGATCAGCCCTTCGATCGGCGGCAGATCGACCAGCGCCAGCGGCGGCGCATGAAAGCGCTTCGGCCCGGCAAAGCTGACTGGCGACACGCGTTCGCCGAACACCGGGTCGATGAGCCAGTAGGCGCCCCGCAGCTTGAGCAGGTGCGAGGAGTGGCCGAGCCGGATCACGTGGTTGGCGTTCGGGTCGAGCGCGTCCAGCGCAGCACGTTTGAGCGGGCGCACCGGAATGGGGTCGGTGGGCGTGGTGCCGGCGGGCGTGGCCGACAGGAAGCGCGACCAGATCTTCCACACCGATTGCGACGGAAGCGCGCGCGGGTTCACTGCGTTCTGGTAGACACAGCCCGACGGCGAAAACTGCGGCGACGACGCGGCCGGCGCGTTGGCGCAGGGCTCGGCAGCGGCGCCCGTCGCCGCTGCGAGTGCGAGCACGCCCGCCACGAACCGCAAGCGGGCAAGCCCGCGAACGCGCAACCAGCAGGGGAAGATTGAATGCACAGGCAGGTCCGATGAGGTTTGTGGTTTGCAGCGGGGGCGAGGAGGGCTCAACCCTCGTGAACGGAATTGTCGAAGCAGTGAAGCAGGCCGTGCCAGCGATCGTCGTGCAGGTCACGAAAGTCGCGCTCGGTGAAGCGGCCGTCGGTGTACGCACCAAGAACGCGCCGCCAGAAGGCTTGGGCTGCCACATTCATCGGCATCTGCCCGACCTCCCAGCGCCCTCGGACCGCGTCGAAAACGGCCCGCGCGGCTGCCCTGCCGACACCACGCCCACGGTACTTCTTGATCACGAAGAACTGCGCCAGCCAGATTTGATTCTCGGGCAGCCTGACGGCGTCGTCGACGAGCGCGAAACCGGCGTACCGGCCCGCGACGCGGAACACGAACGCATGGTGCGCGGGCCGACCCCAGTATCGGTCGAGTGCGTAGCCGTACTCGCCGTGCAGGTCGAGATCCTGGTCCCACACATCGGACAGGTCGTGCTGGTAGAGCTCAAGCATGCGCGCGACGGGCACGCGGTCGTCCGGTGTGGCCGGGAGCACTTGCAAGTCGTTCATTCCGCGAGGCCCCGGCGTTGCGCAAGGAGCCATCGTAGCGGTGAACCCTGAAGTCAGTTTCCCGCGGCAAGCCCCGCAAAAGCGGCTGAGGTTCCCTCCGGCCCCGTCACGCGGCACTGCAGGCTGTCACCGTTGACGAGCCGGCTCTCGCCATCGACAGTGTGCCCCGGTGGCAGGCCGCCTTGCATCAGCTGTTTGGCCTGGCTGCACGAGGTGACACGCACGCAGGTTTTGTCGACCACCTGGTGCTGCGTGGTGGCGCAGCCGGCGTAGTTGACGGTCATGGCGGCGGTTGCGGCCTCGGCCACGCTGTGCAGGCTCAGCTTCTTCGGCATCGCCGCGCCGGCCAGCACGCACAGGATGATGAGGACCACGATCAGCTCGCTCATGCCGACGCCGCGCTGGTCGCTCTGTCGTTCGTTCATGCCTGAAGTTTCGGCACAAACCGTTCGCATCTTCAGTCGGTGCGGCGTGCGGATTTGGCGTCGCCCGAACCCTCACGCGATGAACCCCCCGAGCTCGGGGGGCCTGTGCACCTGCAGGTGTTTCAGGGTGTTTCGGGCGATGCGGCGATGAACGCGACGACGTCGTCCAGCACCGGCGCCAGCCAGCGCAAGGGCCATGCAAACGCGGCTGCCAGCGTGACGTGATTGACGCGCCCATACAGCCTGAGTTCGACCGGCGCGCCCGCGGCCTGCAGCTTGGTTGCCAGCGCCACGCTGTTGCGTTGCGGGTCGACGAGGTTGTCGCTCAACGCCGCGCCGACGAACGCGCGCGGCGAAGTCTTGCCCACGTAGTCCACCGGCTGCGAGCCTTGCGGGTAGTTCGGGTGGAAGAACACCGGCTGTGTGAGGCGGTTCGTCATCGGAAGGAAGTCGTACGGGCCGGCCAGGCCGATCCAGCCTGCGAGTTGGCTGGGGGAATGCCCCGCGCCCTTGAGCCAGCGCGGGTCCAGCGCGAGCATCGCGGCGTTGTAGGCGCCCGCGCTGTGGCCCATCACGAACACGCGCTTCGGGTCGCCGCCCAGCGCTCGCGCCTGTTCCAGGCCGTAGGCCGCGGCGAGCGCGCAGTCGTTCAGGAAGTCGGGGTAGCGTACTTCGGGGTAGAGCCGGTAGTCGGCCACCAGCGTGAGCACGCCGCGCGCGGCCAGCGCGGTGCCGACGAACTTGTAGTCGGCGCGTTCGCCGTTGGTCCACGAGCCGCCGTAGAAGAACACCACCACCGGCCAGCCGGCCGCAGGCGCCGCTTGAGTCGGGCGATAAACGTCCAGCCCGTGGCGCGGCAGCGGGCCGTAGGCGACGCCCTGCGTTTGCGCTGCCGCGTCTCGCACAGCGAGCGCATTCAGCGTGGCGGTGGGCGCGCAGGCTGCGAGCAAGGCCACGAGGGCCAAGGGCAGAACAGCCCAGAGAAGCAGTTGGGTCAAGCGGCGCAACGAGAAACTCGCGGAGTGGCGTGGTGGTGGCATGCAGCCAGCTTACGCAAGTCGCCCGCCGGCGGATGCGCCCACGCCACAGCCTGTGCCCCCGTCGCTCACCCCAGCCGCGCCCGGTGCCGCGCAACCTGTGCTCGCACCTGCGCAGGCGCCGTGCCGCCGATGCCGCCGCGTGCGTTCAGCGAGCCCTGCAGCGTGAGCACCGCGTACACGTCGTCGGAAATCGCGGGGTGGAAGCCCTGCAAGGTGGCGAGCGGCAACTCGCTCAAGGTCGCGCCTTGCGCAATCGCCAGCTTCACCGCATGCGCCACCACCTCGTGCGCGTCGCGGAAGGGCAGGCCCTTCTTCACCAGGTAGTCGGCCAGGTCGGTGGCGGTGGCGTGGCCGCGCAGCGCGGCGCGCTCCATCGCCTCGGGCTTCACGGTGATGCCGGCGACCATCTCGATGAAGATGCGCAGCGTGTCCTTCAGCGTGTCCACCGTGTCGAACAGCGGCTCCTTGTCTTCCTGGTTGTCCTTGTTGTAGGCCAGTGGCTGGCCCTTCATCAGCGTGATCAGCCCCATCAGGTGGCCGACCACGCGGCCTGTCTTGCCGCGCGCGAGTTCGGGCACGTCGGGGTTCTTCTTCTGCGGCATGATCGAGCTGCCGGTGCAGAAGCGATCGGCCAAATCGATGAAGCCGAAGTTCTGGCTCATCCACAGCACCAGCTCTTCACTCAGGCGCGAGAAGTGCACCATGCACAGCGCCGCGGCCGAGGTGAACTCGATCGCGAAGTCGCGGTCGCTCACTGCGTCGAGGCTGTTCTGGCACAGCGCAGGGTTGCCCACCGAATCCACCATGCCCAGCGTGCGCGCCACGCGTTCGCGGTCGAGCGGGTAGCTCGTGCCGGCGAGTGCGGCAGCACCCAGCGGCAGCCGGTTGGTGCGCTCGCGCGTTTGCGCAAACCGCTCGGCGTCGCGCGCGAACATCTCCACATACGCCAGCAGGTGGTGCCCAAAGCTCACCGGCTGAGCCACCTGCAGGTGCGTGAAGCCGGGCAGGATCACGTCGGCGTGCTTCTCGGCCACCGTCACCAGCGCACGCTGCAATTCGACGAGCAAGCTGCCGATCGCGTCGATCTCGTCGCGCAGCCACAGCCGCACGTCGGTCGCCACCTGGTCGTTGCGCGAGCGGCCGGTGTGCAGCCGTTTGCCGGCGTCGCCGACGAGCTGCGTCAGGCGGGCTTCGATGTTGAGGTGAACGTCCTCCAAGTTGAGCTTCCACTCGAACGAGCCGGCTTCGATCTCGGCCGTGATCTGTGCCATGCCGCGCTGGATGGCCGCCAAATCGTCCGCGCCGACGATGCTTTGCGCGGCCAGCATCTCCGCATGCGCCAGGCTGCCGGCCACGTCGGCGCGCCACAGGCGCTGGTCGAAGGCGACGCTCGCGGTGTAGCGCTGCACCAGCTCGCTCATCGGCTCCGAGAACAGGGCCGACCAGGCCTGGGACTTGTTGTCGAGGGGGTTGCTGGACATGGTGTGTGTGATGAAGGGCGCACAAATGGCGGCTGGCGCGGTGGCCGCAGTTGCGGAAGGCGGTGCCGCAAGGCTCACGCGGGCGCGAGTTGGTGACAATGCGCACGACCGCTTCAGCGATCCGATTCTATCGAGCCGACCCACTGAACCGACCGCAGCACCTTCACCCAAACATGAGCCGACCCCTGCCGCAAGACGACGCACGCGCGACGCCCGCAGCACGGGCGTCCGAACTGCCGACCACCGGCTTCGGCCCGACCTTGCTCGACGCACCCGGCTCGCTGGCTGCGGCGCGCGCCGACGCGACGTCGGTGTTCGACGTCTGCCACGTCGGCGTGGTGCTGCGCGCGCTGCTGCTGGTGCATGCGGTGGTGGCGGTCGGCGTGATGTTCGTCGCCTCGGGCTGGCAGGCCTGGGTCGGCCTGCTGACCACCGGCTCGGCGCTGGCGCTGCCGGGCGTGCTGCTGTGGCTGCTGGTGGCGTGCGCGCTGAAGCGGCCGCTCGGCGCGTTGCCGCTGGCCGGCCAGTGGGCCGCAGCGATGGGCCTGGGCGCGGCCAGTGCGCTCGGCGGCGCGCTGCTCGCGTGGTTCCCGATGCCGGACGAACCGCTGGCCGGCCACTGGCTCGCCGCCGCGCTGGCCGGCGCCGGGTTGGCCGCGGTGATGTTCCAGTGGCTGCACCTGCGCGCGCAGGCCGCCGTGCCGGCCGAGACGAGCGCGCGGCTGGCCGAGTTGCAGTCGCGCATCCGCCCGCACTTTCTGTTCAACACGCTCAACACCGCGCTCACGCTGGTGCGGCTCGACCCCGCGCGCGCAGAGGGCCTGCTCGAAGACCTGGCCGAGTTGTTCCGCGTGGCGCTGGGCGACAGCGGCGAGGCGACCACGCTCGACGACGAAGTGGAGCTGGCACGGCGCTACCTCGCCATCGAGCAAATTCGCTTCGGCGATCGGCTCAAGGTGGTGTGGGAGCTGGACCCTGCGGCCGGCAGCGCGCGCGTGCCGCCGCTGCTGCTGCAACCGCTCGTCGAGAACGCGGTACGCCACGGCGTGGAGCCGGCCGCAGAAGGCGGCGCCATCCGCGTGCGCACGCGCGTGAACCTGGGCCGCGCGGTGGTGTCCATCGTCAACAGCGTGCCGGCGGCGGGCTCGCGGCCGGGCAATGGCATGGCGCTGGTCAACGTGCGCGAACGCCTGCGCCTGATGCACGATGTGGCCGCGAGCTTCGACACGCGCCAGGAGGGCGGCATGTTCAGGGTACAGATCGTGTTGCCCTTGTAGCCGGCCGCTGCAAGTGCCCGGCGAGAGTGCCAAGAGAGAGGGGACGACAGACATGAGCTTGCGCGTACTGCTGGTCGACGACGAAGAGCTGGCTCGCTTTCGGCTGCGTGGCCTCGTCAACGACTGTTTGTTGCCCAAGGCAAACGTGGTTGGCGAAGCGGCGAGCGTGCAGCAGGCGGTGGTCTGGCTCGCAGCGCACGCCTGCGACGTGGTGCTGCTCGACATCGCCATGCCCGGCCGCGACGGCACGCAGCTCGCGGCCGAGTTGCGCAACCGGCCCGGTGCGCCGGCCGTGGTGTTCGTCACCGCGCACACCCAGCACGCGCTGAAGGCCTTCGACCTGGACGCGGTGGACTACCTGACCAAGCCGGTGCGGCGCGAACGCTTGCACGCCGCGTTGCAGCGCGTGGCGCAACGCATCGCGCTGGCGCCGGCACCGGCAGCGCCGGCCGACGACGAGCCGGTGATCGTCGTCGGCGACCGCGGCCGCGTCGTGCGCGTGCCGCTGTCCGACGTGCTGTACCTGAAGGCCGAGCTGAAGTACGTGACGCTGCGCACCGCCGACCGCAGCCACGTGCTCGACGAGTCGCTGTCGGACCTGCAGGAGCGGCTGGGCGAGCGCTTCTTGCGCGTGCACCGCAACGCGCTCGTCGCACGCAGCGCCGTGCGCGCGCTGCAGCGCCGCGCGATGCCGGGCGAGGGCGACGACGAGGGCGGCGAAAGCTGGGCCGTCTGCATCGCCCCGGTGGACGAGTGGCTCGCCGTGTCGCGCCGGCAGGTGGCGGCGGTGAGGGAGGCGTTGGTGGCGGCGGGGCGGTAGCGCAGGCGGCTTGCCGCTTTCCGCATGCGCGGCGTTTGAGCGAAGAGTTCCTCCACGCGTTTGGCACGCGTTCTTGCGCGCATTCGTCTAGTCGGGCGTTCACGCGCGTTATTCCAGTCTTTCGCTCATGCACGACAGAGGCCGCTCGCAGAGAATGCGCGCCATGAACAAGGAGCGATCCTCGCCACCGTTCGCGTCCCGGCCGCGCCGCTGGCGCGTGGCGGGGTTGTGGAGCGGCGTCGCGCTGTTGCTGGCGCTGGTGGTTTGGATCGGCCTGACCGTCACCCGAGCGCCGCGCATTGCCCCTGTGGCACCGGCGGTTCCTCTGCCGCGATGGACTTCAATCGAGCTGCCCTTGCCTGCGCTTCCGGCCGCCAGCCCGCCAGCCATCGCGCCCGGCCCAGCGCAGCCGCCGGCGGCTGCATGCCGGCTTGATACGGCTTTGCCGGGTGCGTCGGCACCGGCTGCAGATGCGGCGGTCGACGCGCAGCGCAGCGCTCAGGAAAAGCAGGTGGTGGAGCAGGCTCTGCAGGCCCTGTCTCGCAGCCCCGACCCTTTGGCCCGCGCGACGGCATTGTTGCTAGATGCGGGGCTGGCGAAGACGGAGCGCCTGCGAACGAGCATGCCCCCCATGGTGCCCTGCGAGGACGGGTCTTGCCAGGCCGCCAAGGCAGCAGCGGCCTCGGCAGCAGAAATGATGCGCGCGATCGACCCGGCCTCCGAAGCCGCCTTCGAAGCCGTCGCCCGCATGGCGGCAGCGTCATCCGACCCGCGGCTGTACCAGCTCGCCGTCCGTGCATGCAGTGACTCCAAACGCGAGCCTGGCGCCGGTGCATGCCGGCTCGTGTCCGCAGAACAATGGGCCCGGCTGGACAGCGGCAACGCCGCCGCGTGGCGCCACGTCGCCCGCTCGGCCGCTGAACGTGGCGACGCGGCGGCGGTGGCGGAGGCCATGCACCGAATGGCACAGGCCCAGCGCAGCCACGTGGGCTGGGGCTTGATGTTGCGGCAGGTGATCGAGCATGCGCCGGCAGGCGACGAGGTGCTGGAGGCAACGCTGTCGATGGCGGTGTCGGTGATCAGCATGCAGAGCATGGGACTCGCCGGTGACTACCAAGTCCTCACCCGCTTCTGCGCCGCCGCGGCCGTGGCCGACGCGAACCGCCGGCAGACCTGCAGCGCCATAGCCGAGGTTATGGTGGGACGGTCGGACACGATGATGGATCAGGGCATCGGCTCGGCCATCGGCCAGCGCTCGGGCTGGCCGCCAGCCCGCGCCGACGCGTTCAAGCGCGAACGCGACGAAATCAGCGAGCGCTGGGCCCTGTTCCACAACCAGCCGCAGGCGGACTGCGCAACGATGCGCAGGCAACTGGCCTACTTCACCCGCCTGGATGCCGAGGGCGAGCAAGGCGCGATGAAGGCCCTGGCTGCCGACATGCCGTCAATCTTGGGGGTGCCTGGGCGTGACAGGCCCCAGTCGCCGGGCTATTCTGCGAACGCGAAGTGAAACAGGAGATCTGCCATGGCCACCCGACCCCACGTCTGCACCCAACGCCCGCTCCCCGCGGACATGATGAAGTTCCAGTCCACCGTTCGCCGCGGCGGCACCACGCGCGCGATCATCCCGATCGGCAAGTTGTGGATGAACGGCAGCACGCTGCGGGTGCGCTTCATCGGCGGCACGGCGGCGCAGCACGCCAAGGCGAAAGAGCAGGCGCTGTGGTGGACGCAGCACGCCAACCTCACGTTCGACTTCAACAACGCGCCTGATGCCGAGATCCGCATCACCTTCGACAGCAGCGACGGCGCGTGGTCGTATGTCGGCACCGACAACCGCGGCATCCCGCTCGACCAGCCGACGATGAACCTGGGCTTCATGGAGGGCGGCACGGCAGGCCACGAGTTCGGCCACGCCATCGGCCTGGCGCACGAACACCAGAACCCGGCCGGCGGCATCGAGTGGAACGAGGCGGTCGTCGTCCGCGACCTGTCGGGCCCGCCGAACAACTGGACCGAGCCGATGATCCGCCACAACGTGCTCAACAAGTACCGCGCCGACCAGGTCAACGGCACCACCTTCGACCCCGCGTCGATCATGCTGTACTTCTTCCCCGGCAGCTGGGTCAAGAGCGGCGTGGGCACCGAGCAAAACGAGGTGCTCTCGGCCACCGACAAGGCCTACATCGCCAGCGCCCGCGCCTACCCCAAGACCGCGCCGACGGTGGTGGACGCAAAAGAGATTAAGGTCGGCGCCACGCGCCGCACGTCGGCGTCGATCGGCAAGGCGGGTGAAGAAGACCTGTTCAAGTTCACAGTGACCGCAGGCGGCACCCACACCATCGACACCCGCGGCCCGACCGACGTGGTGATGAAACTCTTCGGCCCCGACAGCCCCACCGCGCTGATCGCCGAAGACGACGACAGCGGCGTGGACACCAACGCACTGATCCGCGGCGACCTGATCCCAGGGCTCTACTACGTGCAGGTGCGGCACTACAACAAGGCGACGGGGCAGGGGAGCTATACGGTGAAGGTGCGGCGGGGGTGAGGTTGCACGTGGCATGGAAGCGAGTGCTCTCGTCGCTCTTCACCCTCGGCTGTTTCACATGGCCGAACGGGGCAGTTGGCCGTCAATTCGAGCGAATGGTCTGTTGAGCTCCTCGGCTGCGCTTGACCTGCATGGGATTGCTGGTACGCGACGGCACGCACTGGAACGCGAACATCGTCCGGAAAGAACAGCAGTCGGACCATCAAGTAACCAAATCGTATTGCGCGATCAGAAGCCCATGGAACCGACTCGCTTGCAGAAGGCACTCGTTGACGGAACGACGCCGGACCAGTGGTACTCCTTCTTGAATAGCAAGGTGTTCTTGTGGGCTGAGGAGAGCAGACTTCTCAGACTGCTCAACGCGCGGCACTATCGGGCACACGAGCACGATGTACTGACCATCGACACCGCCTCCTTGCTCCAGAAGTACGCCTCGAGCGCGTGGCTCTGCCACATGAATTCTGGCAATACGTTTCCGATGCCAACCCCGCGCGGGATGGCCTCGTTCAAGCGAATCCCGGAGTACCCAACGAAGCAGCGCAGTGCTGCTCCGGCCAAGCCAGTGGTTGAGGTGCTGATCGACAACAGCATCCCTGATATCGCGCGTCATGTCATCGACGTCAGGCGCATGAGGGGAGCCGTCTGTCTGGGCAAGCTGCTGATCTGAGGGCATGCAGGGCGTGCGAAAGCTCGTTGCCAAACCCATCGAAAGCGCGCTGCGAGTGCTGCGCGCGAAGGCGACGATCAAGCCTTTTCTTCGTCATCTCTCACCCCAGCGCGTCGTTCACCTGCTCGTTGAACTCCGCCAGCCCAACCGCAGTGCCCACCTCGCGCGGCAGCGCGTCGCGGGCCGAGAACACGCCGAGGATCTTGCTGCCGTCGGCCAC
>LGRD01000031.1 GCA_001263235.1 Methylibium sp. NZG
AGGACAGTGAAACGCCTCTGCGCCGATGATAGTGCGGGTCCCCGTGTGAAAGTAGGACATCGTCAGGCTTCTATCCCACGCCAAAAGCCCTCATCACTTCGATGAGGGCTTTTTGCGTTGCAGCGCTCCGCGTCCATAGTGCTGAGCAACAGCACGGGCCCTGAGCTCTCGTCGTTTTGCCCCGGCTGCGACAATGCCCGAAGGGCCGATTGCCCCGAAACTCACATCAGGGCAACCGCAGACCAAGCGGCCCTGATTCTTGCTCTATCGCACCGGGATCGGCTGCAAACAAGCTCCCCGCAAGGCGCCGCTCCTGCCCTTCAACGGTCGCGAGGAACTCTTTCGCCCCGCCCATCGCACCGAAGGCGTCAAAGCCACGCTCCAGCAAACGCTGCAGTTCCCCAAGGCCGGCTGCGACGGCAGGGCCCCGCATCATCCGCAGGCTGCTGCGCAGCATGGGTTTGCGCGTCAGGCGGTCAAGGGCGTGGCCCAGGTTGATCGTCATGGCGATCTGCCGCTCGCGCATTTCCGGTTTGCCGCAACGCTGCCAGGCTTGGACATAGGTCCTGCTGTCGACCGTCGGCGACTCCAGCGCCTCTCCCGTCGCCGTGTCGAGTTGCTCAGACAACGCATGCAGGCCTGCCAAGCTGGCGACCGTGTCCAGCACCGACTTCGGAAACAGTCGAACGATCGACGGCACGACCTTCGAAAACTGCGCGTCGCGTTGAGCGAAATCTTGCGGCCCGTACAGCTCTTCGAGGAAGAAGCTCGCCGCCGGCCCGTACCGTTCCGATGCAAGCAATGAGGCATAGCTCATCGCAAAGCGGCGCTGCTGATAGCGCTTGATCGCCCCGACTTTGGCGGCCAAGCCCGGCGTTGCGGCGCGCACTGCGCGTTCAGCCTCGACCCTGCCGAGGTCTTCAAGGATCGGCGCGGCGAGCTTGCTCATGGCCAGCCCGCGACGCCGCTGTGGCAGGCACCCGCGCCGCTGCGACCGCTGCGACCGCTGCGACCGCTGCGACCGCTGCTAGCATGTCCACCATGCTGGCACGACTTCAGCAATTCACGACTTTGTCTTTGTTCTGCGCCGCCTTGGCGTGGGGCGTGTACTTCGGACGCCAGGGCGAGCTGGTTTGGGCCGTGGCCGGGGTCGCATTGATCCTGCTGGGTTACGCGCTGTTCCTGGCGGTCGAGTTCATACTGCTTGCCCGGCTGGCCCAGAGCGATCCCGCACCGAAACCCACCCCGGCGCAGTTGCTGCGCGCCTGGTGGGCCGAAGTGCTGACAGCACCGCGGGTGTTCTGCTGGCGCCAGCCCTTCCGCAGCCGCGCCGAACCGAACTTCACGCCCGCGGGCGCCGAGGGTCGCCGCGGCGTGGTGTTGGTGCATGGCTTCGTCTGCAATCGCGGCCTCTGGAATCCGTGGATGGCCCGCCTCTGTGCAGAACAGATCCCGTATGTGGCGGTCAATCTCGAACCGCTGTTCGGTTCGATCGACCAGTACGTGGCGGTCATCGAAAAGGCGGTCAGCCACCTCGAGGCCGCAACAGGCACGGCACCCACAATCGTCGCGCACAGCATGGGCGGTTTGGCAACCCGGGCGTGGTTGGCGGCTTGCAACGGCGACCACCGCGTCCACCACATCTACACCATCGGAACACCCCACCACGGCACGTGGCTGGCGCGTTTCGGCCACACCACGAATGCCCGCCAAATGCGCACGGGCAGCGATTGGTTGACCCACCTTGCACGCCAGGAGCCGCCGACGCGCTACGCCAAGTTCACGTGCTTCTACAGCCACTGCGACAACATCGTCTTTCCGGCCCGCAACGCCACCTTGCCCGGCGCACGCAACCTGCATGTCCCAGGCAGCGCGCACGTTCACCTGGCTTTCCAGCAAGAGGTCTTGGACGAGGTGCTTCTCGGGCTTCGCAGGCCGTCTTTCTCTGCGGTCAAACCTGGTGTGCCTGCCGCTGAAGCCACCTGACCCGGCCGCATCACCCTTCATCACACGACACACCACACACCACACACCACACGCCACACGGCGCCGAGTTCAAGTCGAAACACTGCCCAGCGCCACGCCGGCCCGCGCCGCCTGCTGGTCCGCGTGGTAGCTCGACCGCACCATCGCACCCACCGCCGCGTGCGTGAAGCCCATCTCGCGCGCCTTCGCCTCGAACATCTTGAAGGTGTCGGGGTGCACATAGCGGCGCACCGGCAAATGGTGGCTGCTGGGCGCCAGGTACTGGCCGATCGTCAGCATGTCGATGTCGTGCGCACGCATGTCCTGCATCACCTGCAGGATTTCCTCGTCGGTCTCACCCAGGCCGACCATCAGCCCGCTCTTGGTCGGCACGTGCGGCGCAAACGCCTTGAAGCGCTTGAGCAGGTTCAGCGAGTACGCGTAGTCCGAGCCCGGTCTTGCCTCCTTGTACAGGCGAGGCGCAGTCTCGAGGTTGTGGTTCATCACGTCGGGCGGCGCGGCCTTCAGGATGTCGAGCGCGCGGTCCATGCGGCCGCGGAAGTCGGGCGTGAGGATCTCGATCTTCGTGTTCGGCGACGACTCGCGCGTGCGCCGAATGCACTCGACGAAGTGCCCTGCCCCACCATCACGCAGGTCGTCGCGATCAACGCTGGTGATCACCACATAGCTCAGCTTCAGTGCGGCGATCGTCTTTGCCAGGTTGGCCGGCTCGTCGGCATCCAGCGGGTCGGGACGGCCGTGGCCGACGTCGCAAAACGGGCAGCGGCGCGTGCACTTGTCGCCCATGATCATGAAGGTCGCCGTGCCCTTGCCAAAGCATTCGCCGATGTTCGGGCACGACGCTTCTTCGCACACCGTGTGCAGCTTGTGCTCGCGCAGGATCTGCTTGATCTCGTAGAAGCGGGTGGTGGGTGAGCCTGCCTTGACGCGGATCCAGTCTGGCTTCTTCAGCGTCTCGGCAGCAACGATCTTGATGGGGATGCGCGAGGTCTTGGCCTGCGACTTCTGCTTGGCGCTGGCGTCGTAAGAAGCGGCCGTCTGCGGATCGTGGACGACGTTGTCGGTGGGCATGCGAAACCTTGGGTTGGCGGGGCTGGGTTTTCAGGCGAGGCGAATCTGGAATCGGGGCGGCGACAGGCGTCAGGCACTCAACGTCGCGGGCTCAGGTGAGCGGCGAGTTTCTGGCCCAGCCGACCAGCGACATCCGGCCACTCAGCGCCGATTCCGAGTGTAGCGAGGTCGACCGTCTGCAAGCCCGCGTAACCGCAGGGATTGATGCGGCCGAAGGGCGCAAGATCCATCGCCACATTCAGAGCCAGCCCGTGATAACTGCAGTGCCGGCTCACCTTGATGCCCAGCGCGGCGATCTTGCCCAGGCCCTCGAAGCGGTCGAGCCGCGGCCCGGTCAGCGCGGCGTGGCCAAACGGGTCGACCAGCCGCACATAGATGCCTGGCGCGCCCGCCACCCGATGCCCAGTGACACCCAGATCGGCCAACGTCCCGATCACACAGTGCTCAAGCCGGTAGACGAACTCCTTGACGTAAATGCCGAGCCGGCGCAGATCGACCAGCGGGTAGGCCACCACCTGGCCCGGCCCGTGGTACGTCACCTGCCCGCCACGGTTGCTTTGCACGACCGGGATGCCCTGCGCATCGAGCACGTGCTCGGCCTTGCCGGCCAGTCCTTGCGTGTAGACGGGGGGGTGCTGGCAGAGCCAGACCTCGTCCGGGGTCGACTCGGTGCGAGCCTGCGTGAAGGCCTGCATTGCAGCGACCGTTTCAGCGTAGTCCGCCCCACCCAGCACCCGAACCTGCGGCCCCGCCGACAGCGCAGCGGCCAACTCGCCGCCTGCGATCACAACACCACCTTCACCATCGGGTGTGTGGACAGCGTGCGGTACAGCTCGTCGAGCTGCTCGCGGCTCGTGGCGGTCACGGTGAGCGTGAGGCCGAGGTACTTGCCGCCGCTGCTGGTGCGCACCTCGATGCTGTCGGCATCGAACTCCGGGTCGAAGGCGGCTGCGACCAGGCCCATCGCGGGGGCAAACCCCTCGACGTTCGCGCCCATCACCTTGATCGGAAACCGCGACGGGTACTCGATCAGCGACTGCTCGGGCGGGATGTCTTGCATCGTCATGTCCATGCCGTCAAAGTTGGGGCTCGATGGCTCGAACTCAACCGAGCCAGGCCGTCTGGCGCTGAGGAGTCGCGCCAACCGGTCACGCCAACAAGATTCGCCTCAGATCGACTGAAGCGGCTTCGCCCGCTGGTAGGCCTCGAACAGCCGCGCATAGACCGGCCCCGGCTTGCCGCGCAGCGCGCCGTGGCCGACCGGCTGGCCGTCCAGCGTGGTCACGGCCAGCACGTCCTTGGTGGCCGAGCTGAGCAGCACCTCGTCGGCCGCCAACACCTCGCCTTCGGCGATGGGACGCAAATTGAAGGCGATGCCGTTCTCCTCGCACAACTCGCGCAGCAGCTCGTAGCGGATGCCTTCGAGCACATGCTCGCTCTTCGGTGGCCCGAGCAGCGCGCCCTCCTGCGCGATCCACACATTGCTGGCCGCCGCCTCGGTCAAGTGGCCGTCGCGGAACATGATCGTCTCCGTCGCGCCATGGTCGGCCGACATCTGCCGCGCCAGCACCGCGCCGAGCAGCGACACGCTCTTGATGTCACCGCGCTCCCAGCGAAAGTCGCGCGCCGTCACGCAGGCCACGCCGTGGTGGCGCTGCTCGGGCGACGGCGGCTTCAACACGCTGGCCATCATGAACACGGTGGGCGTGACGTCGCTCGGCATCACGTGGTCGCGCAGCGCCACGCCGCGCGTGACCTGGATGTAGAGCAACAAATCGCCAGCACCCGCCTGATTGGCCAGCGCGGCCACGAGCGTGCGGCAACGCTCAAGCCATTCGGCGCTGCTGTGCGGGTTGACGATGCGCAGTTTGGACAGGCTGCGCCCCAGGCGCGCCATGTGCTCCTCGAAGCGAAACAGCTTGCGCTGAAAAACGGGCACCACCTCGTACACACCGTCGCCGAAGATGAAGCCGCGGTCGAGCACCGAGACTTTGGCGTCGCGCAGCGAGCCGTACTCGCCGTTCAGGTAGCACAGGCTGTCGGGGATGGCTTGCATCACGGCTCCAAATGGTGACAGGAGCGCAGGATAAACCCGCGCGGCTGCGATAGGGCAGCGGAGATTCGCAGACCGCGGCTCACTTGATCCACAAGCGCAGCGAATCCCACGCCCGGCCAAAGATGCCCGCCTGCTCGACCGGCTCCAGCACCACCAGCGGCAGCTCCAGCACCGGCTGCCCGCTGGCCGACGTGACCTTGATCGAGCCGACGCGCTGGCCCTTCTCCAGCGGCGCCACCAGCGGGTCGCTGCGCTCGATCTTGGTCTGCAGCTTGGCCCCCTCGCCCTTGGGCACGGTCACGAACACACCGCTGGCCGCGCCGAGCTTGGCTTGCGACTCCGTGCCCTTCCACACCTGCGGCGTGGCCATCGGCTGGCCACCGTCGAACAGGCGCACGGTGTCGAAGGCCTGGTAGGCCCAGTTCAGCAGCTTCTGGCTTTCGTTGGCGCGTGCATCCATCGAGGTGGTGTTGAGCACCACGCTGAGCACGCGCCGCTTGGGCGGCGCCGCACCGGCGGCGCCCAGGCTGGGCATGTCGCGCACGGCGCTGGCGATCAGGCAGTAGCCGGCAGCGTCGGTGAAGCCGGTCTTCATGCCGTCCACCGTCGGGTCGCGGCGCAGCAGCAGGTTGCGGTTGGGCTGGGTGATCTTGTTGTAGCCGTACTCCTTGATGGAGTAGTAGGTGTAGAAGTCGGGGAAGTCCCGAATGATGCGGGTGGCGACCGTGGCCAGGTCGCGCGCAGTGCTCTTGTGCCCGGCTTCGGTCAGGCCAGTGACGTTCTTGAACGTGCTGTTCTTCAGGCCGAAGGCCTGGGCCTGGCGGTTCATCATCGCCACGAACTGATCCAGGCTGCCGGCCACGCCTTCGGCCAGCGCCACCGACGCGTCGTTGCCGCTTTGCACGATCATGCCGCGCAGCAGTTCGTCGACGGTGGGCTTCATCGTGGTGTCGATGAACATCAGCGAGCCACCGCCCTTGCGCTCTTCCCAGGCACGCATCGAGACGGGCAGCGTCTGCTCCAGCGTCAGCTTCTTGTCGCGGATGGCGGTGAAGACGACGTATGCGGTCATCAGCTTGGTGAGCGAGGCGGGGTCCACCGGCACGTCGGCCGCGCGTTCGGCCAGCACCTGGTTGCTGGTCAGGTCGAGCACGAGGAAGTGCTTCGCGTTGACCTCGGGCGGCTGCGGCGCCTGGGCCTGGGCGACACCCGCCAGCAGCACGCTGGACAGCAGGAGAGCAGACAGGAATCTCATCGAGTGGCCTGTGAAATGGGGTGAAAGGGATCGCAACAAGCGGCGCGGCGTGCGCGCTGCGAATGTGAGGTTCAGGACACCACAGCGGGCCGCTGCAGGTGCTGCACGACCACGCTCTTGAGCAGCGCCAGTTGCCCGTGGAAGAAGTGACCGACGCCTGGAAACACGACGACGGGCAGCGACTGCGGCCGCGCCCAGTCGAGCGTGGACGATAGCGGCACCACCTCGTCGGCTTCGCCGTGGATCACCAGCGTGTCGGCGGGCACGGCGGGCATCTGCTGCTTCTGCGTGGACGGCCCGACCAGCACCATGCGCTGCGGCTGGTGAGCCTGCGGCAAACGCGACGCCGCTTGCGAGGCCACGTAGGCGCCGAACGAGAAGCCGGCCAGCACGAACTCAGCCGAGCCGCCCTGCGCACGATGCGCCTCGATGACGGCCAGCGCGTCGTCCACCTCGCCCACCCCGTCGGCCCACGCGCCCTCGGAGGCGCCGATGCCGCGAAAGTTGAATCGCACCGTCGTCCAGCCGAGTTGCAGGCACGCACGCGCGAGCGTCTGCACGACCTTGTTGTCCATCGTGCCGCCGTGCAACGGGTGCGGGTGGCAGATGACGGCGACGCCACGCGCCGCGCCGTTGACCCGGTCGGATAAGTCCACCGCACACTCGATCGCGCCAGCCGGCCCGGCCACGCTCTGGCGCAAGGTTTTCGAGTTCATGCAGCGCCTGTACGCCCTTTTCAGCGCCCGACGGAAGGCGGCAGCAGCAGCCGCTCGACGACCTGCCCGTTCTTCAGGTGCGAGTCGACGATCTCGTCGATGTCGTGCTGGTCCACATAGGTGTACCAGACCGCCTCGGGGTAGACGACGGCCACCGGCCCGCCGGCGCAGCGGTCCAGGCAACCGGCCTTGTTGACCCGCACGCCGCCGGGGCCGGCCAGCTTCTCGCCCTTGACAAGCGACTTGCAGCGGTCAAAGCCGGCTTGCGCGTTGTGCTGGGCGCAGGCGTCTTCGCCGTTCTCGCGCTGGTTGAGGCAAAAGAAGATGTGGCGTTGGTAGTAGCTCATCGCTTCGATTTTACCGGGGCGCGATGTTCAGCCCGATGCCCCTCGGGCCGGGTCATGCTCGGGGGTTGGCCGCTCTGTCTCCGCCCCCCAATCGGGCCAGCAGGTAGGCCAGCGCCGCGTAGGGCCACAACCAGCCGACCCACTGCGCCGCACCGTGGAATCGGATGAACCGGCCCTGCTCCCAGGCCTGCAGGCTTTGCGAGAAGTACGGGTCGGTCGGCGCCTGCGACAGCAGCACCACGAGCGCCGTCAACGCCACCAACCCCAGCCCGGCGCTGACGCGCACCGGCACACCCACGAGCAGCGCCGCCAGCCCCATGCCGCAGCCGAAGGCCAGCAACGCCGGGCCCGTCAACCACGCCAGCGCATGCTGCGGCCCGAAGTTCAGCACGGTGGACAAGGTCGTGGCCGCAAAGCCCAGCGCCGCCACCGCCGCCACCAGGACCAGCCGGCGCCAGCCCGTCCGCGCGACCGCGAAGCCCACCAGGCAGGGCGCCAACAGGCCCAGCGCGACGGCCAGAAACTCGGTGCCAGGCGCGAGCGCGTCCAGGCGCGACTCGGTCGAGAGCAGGCCCTGCACGCCTTCGGCCAGCGGCGCATCTTGAAGCAGGTGGGTCAGCCTTTCTTGCAGCACCCCGAGCACCTGGCCCAGGCCCAGAACCACCGGCGTAGGAAACAGCAGCCCCACCGGCCACAACATCAACAGCGCCAGGCCGCCCGCGCTGCGCTCGACGAACCAACGGTCGCGCCAGGACTGCCAGCGCCTGATCGCACCCGCCGCGTGGGCAGCCAGCCCCAGACCGGCGCCCAGTGCAGCGCCCAGCGTGTTCAGCGCGAGGTCGAGGTTCGAGGGCACGCGCTGCGGCAGGAAACCCTGCGCGACCTCCAGCGCCAGCGACAGCAGCAGCCCCGCGGCGACCGCTGCCGCAAACGCCCACGCGGGCGGCCGGCCCATGCGCACGCCGGCCAGGCACACCAATGCGCCGAGCGGCAAATACCCCAGTAAATTGGCCACCACATCGAAGCCGGTCCACCACCGCGACCACGGCAGGACAAGAAACCCCAGCAGCGGGCCGCGCGCCTCCTGCCAGCCGCTGAACGGGTACAGGCTGGCGTAGACGATCAACGCGGCGTAAAGCCACGCCAGCGGCACGGCAGAACTGCGGTGGCGCGCCATCGACGGCGGACTAGAACGGCTTGACGACCACCAGCACCACGATGGCCGCGAACACCAGGACCGATGCTTCGTTGAACACGCGGAACCAGCGCTCGCTGCGCCGGTTGGCCAGTTGCTCGAACTGGCGCAGCAGGGAGCGGCAGGTGTGGTGGTAACCGATGGCGCCCACCACCAACAGCAGTTTGAGGTGCATCCAGACATTGCCCGGGCCAAGGCCCACGCCGTAGTAAAGCCACAGCACCAAACCCAGCACGATCGCCGGCACCATCAGCAGGCTGCTGAAGCGGTACAGCTTGCGCGCCATCATCAGCAGCCGCTCGCGCTCGGCATGGCTGTCGGCCGGCACGGTGGCCAGGTTCACGAACAGCCGCGGCAGGTAAAACAAGCCGGCAAACCAACTCGCCACGAACACGATGTGAAACGCCTTGATCCAGAGCATCGCGGCATTATGGCGGGGGCAAAAAAAGAAAAGCCCTGACCGTTGGGTCAGGGCTTTGAAAGCCTTATCGCTGTCATCACGGTAAGGCACCTGCTCAGGGAGGAAAAGCAGGGAATGACGACCTTGCGGCTATCATTCACGAACTACTTTAGCAGATACATTCTGTATTTCTAGGGCCTCACCGGGCAAACCCGGTGCATGGGTTTCTGGACCGTTCATGGCGGTCCATCGAGGCGGCAATCGCCCCACACCTCCCACTCGTCGAGCGCAACGTGCAGCAACCTCCTCCGTTTCCGATGAGTCGCCCGCGCCGGCTGCGCCGCGACAACTTCACCCGCAACCTCGTGCGCGAGTCTCAACTGCACGCCAGCGACTTGATCCTGCCGGTATTTGTTCTGAGCGGCAGCAACGCCGTGCAAGACGTCGGCTCCATGCCCGGCGTGCAACGGCGAAGCCTGGACCGCTTGTTGCCGGTGGCCGAGGAATGCGTGCAGCTCGGTATTCCGGTGATGGCGCTGTTTCCTGTGCTCGATGCCGCCCTGAAGACCGACGATGGCCGCGAAGCGCTGAACCCGGAGGGCCTGGTCCCCACCGTGGTGCGCGAACTCAAAAAGCGCTTCCCCGAACTCGGCCTGATGACCGACGTGGCGCTGGACCCATTCACCAGCCATGGCCAGGATGGGCTGCTGGACCCGACGGGATACATCCTCAACGACGAGACGGTGGCCGTGCTCACGCAGCAGGCGCTGACGCAAGCGCAGGCCGGCGTCGACATCGTCGCCCCGAGCGACATGATGGACGGCAGGATCGGAGCGATCCGCCAGGCGCTCGAAGCCAAGGGCCACATCCACACCCGCATCATGGCCTACAGCGCCAAGTACGCCAGCGCCTTCTACGGCCCGTTCCGCGAAGCGGTCGGCTCGGCCGCCAACCTGGGCAAGGGCAACAAGAAGGTCTACCAGATGGACCCGGGCAACAGCGACGAGGCGCTGCGCGAAGTGGCACTCGACATCGCCGAAGGCGCCGACATGGTGATGGTCAAGCCCGGCATGCCGTACCTGGACATCGTGCGCCGCGTGAAGGACGAATTCCGCGTACCGACGTTTGCCTACCAGGTCAGCGGCGAGTACGCGATGCTCAAGGCCGCGGCCCAGAACGGCTGGCTCGACCACGACGCTGTGATGATGGAGAGCCTGCTCGCCTTCAAGCGCGCAGGTGCCGATGGCGTGCTGAGCTACTTTGCGCTGGAGGCCGCGCGGCTGCTCCGAGCCCGATAGCGCGCGCGTCCGGCATGCGCATCTTCCACATCCATGCCGACCAGTTCACCGAACTGGAGGCGCTGCCCGAGGCGATGCCCCCCGCGGGCTACCTGTGGGTCGGCAGCGCGCGGCGCGAGTTCGAGGTGCAGACGGCCCACGTGCAGGCGGCGCTGCAGCGCTGGACCGGCGGGCAGCTCGTCGACCTGCACGTCACAGACCTGCTCAACAACCAGCTCCCGTCACACTTCGACGACACCTCTTGGTACGACGTGCTGGTGTTTCGCCGCCTCGCCGCAGGCGCCGGCAGCGAGGCCATGTTCACCGACGAACAGCACGGCACGATGGCCTCGGCACGCCGGGCGCTGGAGGCGATCGACACCAGCCCGGTCGGCTTTGCGGTGTTCGACCGCGTGCTCTTGACGGTGCACCCCACCGACTGCCAGGTGCGCGAGTTCTTTGCCAACCGCTTGCAGCAGCAGGTTCAAAACGGGGAGGCAACGCGCGGGGAGGCAACGCGCAGCGAGAGCGCACGCGGCGACACCTGGCGCGGCTCGGGCCGCCTGCCCACCAGCCCGGCCGACCTGATGCTGCGCATGGTCAACCACATGGTCGACCGCTACCTCGACCTGCGGCGCCTGCTGACGCGCCAGTTCGGCCACTTGCAGCAAGAGCTGTTCAAGCCGCGCAGCAACTTCACGAACTGGCAGCTTCTGCTGGAGTCGCGCAACGCGATGCACCTGCTCGAAGACATCTGCGAAGACCAGCGCAGCGCGATCGTCGAATGGATCGACGCGCTCGACGAGTGGCCCGACGAGCACGACCCCGCCGCACGCCGCGAGCGCGAGCTGCTGCGGGTGCGCTCGCGCGACGTGCTGGAGCACATCGAGCGCGTGCTGGCGCACGTGCGGAGGCTTGAGTCGTCGGCCGAGACCGGTGTGCAGATGCACTTTGCGGCGCAGAGCCACCGCACCAACACCATCATGCGCACGCTCACGGTGCTGACCGCGATCTTCCTGCCGTTGAACCTGGTGACCGGGTTCTTCGGCATGAACTTCGATGGCCTGCCGCTGATCCACAGCGCCACCGGCTTCTGGGTGGTCACCGGTCTGCTGGTGACGCTGGGCCTGGGCCTGGCGGGCTTTTTCTGGCGCAAGCGCTACCTCAGCACCAACCGGTGAGTTCAGCGTCGTCAGCGAGCCACGCGTTCGACCGGCGCCAAATCGGGCTGCTCGTCTTCATCACGCTGGCTTGGGGCTTCAACTGGCCGGTGCTCAAGACCGGCGTCACCGACTTTCCGCCGTGGACCTTCCGCACGCTGTCGATGCTGCTGGGCCTGCCGGTGCTGTACGTGATGACGCGCTCGATGAAGGTGCCGCTGCACGTGCCGCGCCACGGGTGGCGCGAGCTGGCCGTGCTGACCTTCACGAACATGATCGTCTGGCATGTGGTGGCCATCGTCGCGATCCAGGCGCTGTCGTCGGGGCGCGCAGCAATCCTGGGTTACACGATGCCGATCTTCTCGGCCCTGGTCGGCGCGGCGCTGTTCGGGCAGCGGCTGGCGGGGCGCCAGTGGCTGGGTGTGGCGGCGGCCGCCGTCGGCGTGGCGCTGCTGCTGTGGCATGAGCTGGCGCACATGGCGGGCCGCCCTTGGGCTGCGCTGGGGATGCTGATGGCCGCGGCGGTGTGGGCGCTGGGCACGCAGCAGCTGCGCCGCACGCAGCTTGCCTCGCACACGCTGGCGCTGGGCTGGTGGATGACGATTGCCACCACCGTGGTGATGGGCCTGCTCGCCATCGTCTTCGAGCGCGGCGCGTGGCGCGCGCCGCCGCCGGCCGTGTGGTTCGCGGTGATCTACAACGCGGTGCTGATCTTCGGCATCGCCCAGCCGCTGTGGCTGGTGCTGGCGCGCGAGTTGCCACCGGTGGCATCGACCTTGTCGGTGATGATGATCCCGGTGCTGGGCGCGCTCAGTGGCGCCTGGCTGCTGGGCGAGACGCTGCACTGGCAGGACGGCGCGGCGGTGGTGCTGATGCTGGCGGCGATCGGCTCGGTGTTGTGGCCGAGCCGCGGCAGCCGGGCCGCTGCCTCTGGCGGATAGCGCTCGCTCAGCGACTGTACGGATCGCCGAAGCCGAGCCGCGCGAGCACGGCGGTCTCGCGCGCTTCCATCACCCGTGCCTCCGCGTTGTTCATGTGGTCGAAGCCTTGGGCGTGCAACGCGCCGTGCACGAGCAGGTGGGCGTAGTGGGCTTCGAGCGCCAGTCCCTGCTCCGCCGCCTCGCGCTGCACGACCGGGGCACACAGCACCAGGTCGGCCAGCACGACCGGCGTGCGGCTGTAGTCGAAGGTGAGGACGTTGGTGGCGTGGTCCTGCCCGCGGTAGTCGTGGTTCAGCGCGCGGCCTTCGTCCAGGCCGACGATGCGCACCGTCATCTGCGCTGGCGCATCGAGCGCGGCGCGGATCCAGCGCACCACCTTGTGACGCGCCAGCACGGCGCGGTCGCTGGTGTCGGCGAACTGCAGCGACAGCGACAGCGCAGGACGAACCGACGCATCAAGCGGTCGCCGCGGATCCGGCTTTGCCGGGCCGCTGGCGGCGCCCCCTTGAGGGGGAGCGCCGAAGGCGCTTCGGGGGTGGGTCATCACTCCGGCCGCGCCGCGTCGTAGGCCTCGACGATGCGCGCCACCAGCGGGTGGCGCACCACATCGATCGACGTGAAGCGCGTCGTCGCCATGCCGCGGACGCGGCGCAGCACACGTTCGGCGTCGATCAGCCCGCTCATCTGGCCGCGCGGCAGGTCGATCTGGCTGACGTCGCCGGTCACCACCGCCTTGGAGCCGAAGCCGATGCGGGTGAGGAACATCTTCATCTGCTCGGGCGTGGTGTTCTGTGCCTCGTCGAGGATCACGAACGCGTTGTTCAGCGTGCGACCGCGCATGAAGGCCAGCGGCGCGACCTCGATGCTGCCTTTCTCGAACGCCTTGCTCACGCGCTCCATGCCCATCAGGTCGTAGAGCGCGTCGTAGAGCGGGCGCAGGTACGGGTCGACCTTCTGCGCCAAGTCGCCGGGCAGGAAGCCCAGCCGCTCGCCGGCCTCGACCGCCGGACGCGTGAGGATGATGCGCTGCACGCTGCTGCGCTCCAGTGCATCGACCGCGCAGGCCACTGCCAGGAAGGTCTTACCGGTGCCGGCCGGGCCGATGCCGAAAGTGATGTCGTGCGCGAGGATGTTGCGCAAGTAGGTGAGCTGGTTCGGTGTGCGGCCGACCAGGTCGGTTCGGCGCGTGCGCAGCACCCCGTCCTTCGGCGCAGCACCTGCCCTGGTGGCGGTTGCGGCCGCTCCCGCCCCCGCCTCGCCCGCGGCCGCGGTAGCGCCGTGCGGTGCTTCGCGCCGGCCGCGGTGCGCCATCACTTCGACTAGCGAAAGCTGGACCCGCTCGGCCGACAACGGCGCCTGTGCCGCTTCGTAAAGCGCCTGCAGCAGCTGCATCGCGACCTCGGCCTTGTCCTTCGCACCTTCGACACGAAAGAACTCGTTGCGCCGCGAGATGCTCACGTCGAGCGCCGACTCGATGCTGCGCAGGTGCTCGTCCACGCTGCCGCACAAATGGGCCAGGCGGGCGTTGTCCGGGGGCTCGAAGGAGTGTCTGAGGATCACGAAACACCAGGCGTGGCGATGGGCCGGCGATTGTCGCCGCAAGTGTGGGAACAAGTGCCGCATCCCCCCAGGCAAGGGGCAACTTGAGAGGAGGCATCCTGCACAATCGGCCGCGATGGCCTCGCCCGCTGCACTTCTGGACTTCCCGCGCATCGTGCTGGCGGCTGTCTCGGCGGCCCGGCTTCTGGCGCAGTGGGTGTCGATCGTCTCGCTCACCGCCCCGCTCGCCGTGTGGGCCCAGGGCGACGCGGTCACATCGATCTACGAAGCCCGGGTGCTGTTGAGCAACGACACCGCCGTGCCCGACATGGCCTTGCAAGGCTCGACACCGCTGCCCGACGACTGGGCCGAGTCGCGCCCGCGCGCCAGCGGCACCGCGTGGTACCGCGTGGCCTTCGAGAAGCCGCCGGCTGCGGCGCAGGACGAGTTGCTGGCGCTCTATATCGAACGTGCGTGCAGCAACGTCGAGGTGTACTTGAACCGCGAGCGCATCTTCGTCAGCGGGCGCATGGACGAACCGAGCACGCGCAACTGCCACTATCCGCAGCTCGTGCCCTTGCCCGCGGCGATGTTGCGCAGCGACGGCAACGTGCTGGACCTGCGCGTGCAGGGCAACGGCCTGCACCGCGTGGCGGCGGTGCAGCGTGCGGCGGGACTCTCGGCGCTCAAGATCGGCCCGCTGAGCGTGCTGGCGGATGAACATGGCGCGCAGCACTTCTGGAGCGTCACGGCTGTTCAGGCGTCCGCCGGCGTGCTGTTGGTGCTCGGGGTCGTGATGCTCGTGCTGGGCTGGCCGGGCCGGCGGGACGGGCACGAATGGGTGCTCGGCTGGCTGTTGATCGGCTGGTCGGTGATGTCGCTTCGGCTGTGGCTGCGCGACACGCCGCTGGACAACGCGCTCGTCGAGTTCGTCGGCAGCTCCGGCCTGTCGCTGCTGGCGGCGCTGGCGGTGGTCTTCCTGCTGCGCTATGCGCGCTGGACGTTTCGCCCGTTCGAGCTCTTCTTGCTGTTCCAGTGCCTGCTGATGCCGATGACGATGCTGTTGGGCGGGCCCAACCGGCTGCACCTGATGTCCTCGATCTGGTCCTTCCTGCTGTCCATCCAGGTCCTGGCCGCGATGGGCTTGTTCATGGCGCTGGCCTGGCCCCAGCGGCGAGCCGACTCCCTCGCGCTCGCGCCGCTGTTTGCCGTGGTGGTCGGTCTGCTGCTGGCCGAGTTTGCCGTTCAGCGCCATCTGCTGGGCATGCCGCCGGTCGACGTGACGCAGCTGGGTCTGTCGCTGGTGCTGGTCGCAGTCGGGCTGCGCGTGCTGGTGCAGTTCGCAAGCGCGCTGCAGGCCCAGGGCGCCTCGGCACTGGCGCAGCACCGAGCCCAGAAGCAAGCCCTCGAAGCCCGTCTGGCCGATCTGACGACCCGCCACGACAACACCGCCGCGGAACTGGCCACCGTGCGCGCGGACGCCGACAGAGCACGCGAGCGCAAGCGAACCGCGCCGATGCCGCTGGAGCACAACGCCGAGGCCGAGCGCCAACTCGCCCACCTGGCCGAGTTGCGCGTCGAGCAGGTCACGGCACAGGAGCGCAAGCGCATTGCAGCCGACCTGCACGACGACCTGGGCGCCAAGCTGCTGACCATCGTGCACACGAGCGAGAGCGACCAGATTTCCACGCTCGCGCGCGAGGCGCTCGAAGAGATGCGCCTGTCGGTGCGCGGTCTCAGCGGCAAGCCCATGCGGCTGGCCGATGCGGTGGCCGACTGGCGCGCCGAAACCGTGGCCAGGCTGAGTCAGGCGGGCATCGAGATCGACTGGCGCGGCCTCACCGAAGAGACCGACCAGCGCCTGGCCGCGCGCTCGCTCGTGCAGACCACGCGCATCCTGCGCGAGGCCATCAGCAACATCATCAAGCACAGCGGCGCGTCGCAGTGCAAGGTGCGCTGCGGTATTCGCGAGAACGAGTTCGGCCTGGTGGTGCAAGACAACGGCAACGGCATCTCGATGGATCTCGACGGCCAGCTCGACCGCGGCCACGGCATGGCCAGCATGAAGAACCGCGCCAAGCAGATGCAGGGCCAGTGCCTCGTCGAGTCGGGCCCCGGCTATGGGACTGTGATCAGGCTCACGCTTCCGCTGTGAACCCGCGCCGCCGCGCGCGCCATGTGGCCCATCGCCCTGCTAGCATGATTTTCAGTGGGCGCCGCGGCCGGCGCCCGAGGGACGCGGAATGAAGAACATCCTGCTACTCGAAGACTTGCCCGAGATCCGCCGCTGGCTCAAGGCGCTGGTGTTGCAGGTGTTTCCCGACTCGACCATCGTCGAGGCTGCGCGCGTGCACGACGCGCTCGAACAGATCTCCGCCGTGAAGTTCGATCTCGCGCTTGTCGACCTGGGCTTGCCCGACGGCTCCGGCGTTGACGTGGTGGCGGCGCTGCGTGAGCAGCAGCCTGAGGCGCAGTCGGTCGTCGTGACGATCCACGACGACGACGACCACCTGTTCCCCGCGCTGCAAGCCGGCGCCTTCGGCTACCTGCTGAAGGAGCAGGCGCGTGAGTTGATCGCCGAGCAGTTGAACCGCATGAGCCAGGGCGAGCCGCCGCTGTCGCCGTCGATCGCGCGCCGCGTGATCGCGCACTTTGCTTCGCACTCGCGCCGCCAGGCCCGCCCGCAGAACATGCCCGCGGTGGCGCTGACCGAGCGCGAGAACGAGGTGCTGCTGCGCGTGGCCAAAGGCTTCACGCTGCCCGAGATCGGCGTGCAGCTGAGCCTGTCGCGCCACACGATCGCCGACTACGTGAAGCAGATCTACCGCAAGCTCAACGTGAGTTCGCGCGCGGAGGCGGCGCTGGAGGCGCAGCGGTTGGGGTTGTTCAGGCGCTAGTCGGTTCAATGGCGGCGGGCCCACAATCCGCGCATGATCGGACGACTCACCGGCATCCTGGCCGAAAAATCACCGCCGCAACTGCTCGTTGACGTGAACGGCGTCGGCTACGAAGTCGATGTGCCGATGAGCAGCTTCTACAACCTGCCCGGCTTGGGCGAGCGCATCACGCTGCTGACGCATTTCGTCGTGCGTGAAGACGCGCAACTGCTGTACGGCTTCCTTACGCACGACGAACGCGCGACGTTTCGGCAACTCGTCAAGATCTCGGGCGTGGGCCCGCGCACCGCGCTGTCGATCCTGTCGGGCCTGAGCGTGACGGAACTGGCTCAAGCCGTGAGCCTGCAGGAAAGCGGCCGCCTCGTGAAGGTGCCCGGCATCGGCAAGAAGACCGCCGAGCGGCTGCTGCTCGAACTCAAGGGCAAGCTCGGCGACGCGCTGAGCGCGCCGAGCTCGGTGGCGAGCGACGCGCAGGCCGACATCCTGCAAGCGCTGGTGGCGCTGGGCTACAGCGACCGCGAGGCCGCGGCGTCGCTGAAGGCGCTGCCGGCGGACGTGGGCGTGAGCGAGGGCATCAAGCTGGCGTTGAAAGCGCTGGGCCGCTGAGCCCGCCCTCGGCGCGCGGCGCCGCGGGATTCGCGGCCGGCGCGCCGCTTCAGTGCTTCATGTCCTTGCCATGCGCGCCCTTGCCGTGCGCTTCCTTGCCCGGCGCCTCGACCTTCATGTCGACTGTCACTTCGCCCGCTTTCTCGAACTTGAGCTTCATCGGGAAGGTGTCGCCGGCCTTGAGCGGCGCCTTCAAGCCGATGAACATGATGTGCAGCCCGCCCGGCTTGAGCTCCACCGTCTGACCCGCCGGCAGTGCGATGGCGTCGACCTGCCGCATGCGCATCACGTCGCCTTCCATGCTCATCGTGTGCAGCTCGACGCTGCTCGACACGGTGGCAGTGGCCGAGAGCAGGCGGTCGGCGTCGCCCTGGTTCTCCAGCTTCAGATAGCCGCCGCCGGCCGGCTGACCGGGCACGGTGGCGCGCGCGTACGGGTGGCCGATGGCGATCTTGCCGATCTTGAATTCGTGCGCCTGGGCCGTGATGGCAGCAGCGCCCAGCGCCGTGGCAACGGCAAACGAGACGAGGCGATGAATGACGGTCATGGTTTGATCCTTGTCGATGGGTTCGTGAGAGATGGGGTTATGTCGCAACGGGTGGCTTTCGGCGCGCCGGCCCGCATAGGGCGACCAATCAAGCCGAGGGGCGGTGTCTGGACGCCGGCCAAAGCCGCTGACGCCGCTTGCGGCATGGCATCGGGCCTCGAGACGGCCCTTGTCAGCACGCCGAAGGCGCTTGGATCAGGCGTGAGCCGGCGGCCCGTGCTTGAGCCGGGCCACCCAGGTGGCGCAGGCGTCTGGCGCTCGCGGCGGCGGGCAAGAAGCCGCCACAGCGTCGGCGCGCTGCGGCACCGCCGGCATAGCCAGTGCCTGCAGGGCGGGCGCTGGCAGCATCATCAACGCGGTCAGGGCGCAATGCTCGCCGCCGTGGGCGGCGCCGCCGTGCTCGGTCTGAGGGCTGGAGTCAGCGCCTTCCAGCGCGACCGTGGTCACGCCGTAGACCGTGCAGACCTCGACCAGCGTCTTGCCCTGCAGTTGTGCCGACGCGCTGGCCAGCAGCGGCACGGCCGCCTTCAGCAACAGCAGCACGGCAAAGGCCCATGCGGCCCAGCGTGCGGTTGGCTGACGGAGGTTCATGGCCGCAGATTGTGCCCGACGGATAATCGGCCATGTCCATCCAGACCGATGAATTCGAGCCCGCTCGGCGTGTGTTGAGCGCCGCGCCGAGCTCGCCCAACGAAGAGGCGATCGAGCGTGCGCTGCGGCCCAAGGGGCTGGCGGAATACGTCGGCCAGGCCAAGGCGCGCGAGCAGCTCGAGATCTTCATCGGCGCCGCCCGCATGCGCGGTGAGGCCATGGACCACGTGCTGCTGTTCGGCCCGCCGGGGCTGGGCAAGACGACGCTCAGCCACATCATCGCCAACGAACTCGGCGTGAACCTGCGCCAGACCTCGGGGCCGGTGCTGGAGAAGCCCAAGGACCTGGCCGCGATCCTGACGAACCTGGAGAAGAACGACGTTCTCTTCATCGACGAGATCCACCGCCTGAGCCCGGTGGTGGAGGAAATCCTCTACCCCGCGCTGGAGGACTATCAGATCGACATCATGATCGGCGAGGGCCCGGCCGCGCGCAGCATCAAGCTCGACCTGCAGCCGTTCACGCTGGTGGGTGCAACCACGCGCGCGGGCATGCTGACCAACCCGCTGCGCGACCGTTTCGGCATCGTCACGCGGCTGGAGTTCTACACACCCGAAGAACTCGCGCGCATCGTCAACCGCTCGGCCGGGCTGCTGAAAGTGCCGACCGATGCCGAAGGCGCGTTCGAGATTGCGCGCCGCTCGCGCGGCACGCCACGCATTGCCAACCGCCTGCTGCGGCGGGTGCGCGACTACGCTGACGTGAAGGGCGACGGCCACATCGGCAAGGCGCTGGCCGACAAGGCGCTGAAGATGCTCGACGTGGACCCGCACGGCCTGGACGTGATGGACCGCAAGCTGCTGGAGGCGGTGATCCACCGCTTCGACGGCGGGCCGGTCGGGCTGGACAACGTGGCGGCGGCCATCGGCGAGGAGCGCGACACGATCGAGGACGTGATCGAGCCGTATCTGATTCAGCAAGGCTACCTGCAGCGCACGCCGCGGGGGCGCATTGCCACGGTGGCGGCTTATCGGCATTTGGGGGTGGTGCCGCCGAGGGCGTCGGGCGAAGATCTGTTTTCGGTCTGAGCGGGCCTGCGTGCTCGCGGCACGATTCTTCTTTGTGCGGGTTGTTCGCCCTGTGGGACCGCGCCGGGTTCCAGCCCGGCGGGCTGCCGCCCGAAGGCAAACCCCCTCAGGCCTGCCCCATCACCGACGCAGTCGCCACCAACTCCTTGAACATCGCCATCGACACCGCACCCGACACCGAATACGGGTCGAGCACCGCGGCCTCGGAGTACTTGAGCAGCAGCGCCGGGTTCAGCCGGCTCATGTTGACCTGCCCCATCGCCCAGCCGGCAAAGCTGCGCTCGCTGATCTCTTCGTAGTTCAGCAGCACCACGTCGCGGTGGCGCGGGTCGCGCGTGATCTTGTTGTACAGCGCGCTCACCTGCGAGCGCCCTCCCTCGAGCACCTGCAAAAAAATGCTGCCGGAAAAGCACAACACGCCGGTCACGCCGGCCGCCGGGTTGTTGGCCGTGCACTTGCGCAGGATGGCCGACAGCGCCTCGGTATTGACCGCCTCGGTGGCGCGACTCGCATACATCAAACGGACCAGCATGGTCGGTCCTTTCAGGTCTTCTTGCTGAGCAGGGAGAGGAATTCGCGCCGCAGGTTGGCGTCCTTCAAGAAGGCGCCGCGCATCACGCTGTTGGTCATCATCGACTCGTCGTCCTTGACGCCGCGCCAGTGCATGCAGAAGTGGTCGGCTTCCATCACGATGGCCAGGCCGTCGGGCTTGACGCGCTCCTGCAATTCGTTGGCCAGCATCATCACCGCCTCTTCCTGGATCTGCGGGCGGGTCATGATCCACTCGCAGATGCGGGCGTATTTCGACAAGCCGATCAAATTGGAGTGCTCATTCGGCAGGATGCCGATCCACACCTTGCCCATGATCGGGCACAGGTGGTGCGAGCAGGCGCTGCGCACGGTGATGGGGCCGACGATCATCAGCTCGTTCAGGCGCGACACGTTCGGGAACTCGGTCACCGACGGCATCGGCACGTAGCGCCCGCGGAATACCTCGGTCAGGAACATCTTGGCCACGCGCTTGGCGGTTTCGTTGGTGTTGTGGTCGCTGTCGGTGTCGATCACCAGCGCGCGCAGCACCTCCTGCATCTTGGCGGCGACCTCGGCCTTGAGCTCCTCCATCTCGCCTTCGCGGATGAACTCGGCGATGTTGTCGTTGGCGTGGTAGCGGCAGTTCGCACCCACCAGCCGGTAGCGGATGCGCTCGGACGCGCCCAGGCGCGAGAGTTCTTCTTCGGGCCGAAGGATCGGCGTCGGCGGGTCACGGTGCATGGGGCCACCTTCGGCAAAGCAGGTCAGGAGACGGAGGTTACCGCAGTGGGGGTGCCCGTAGACTGCATCGGGTGAACGCACCCCCCCGCACCATCACCGCGCACCCTGCGTTGCCGCTGTCGCGCCTGCTCAACCACACCGCCGACGCCGTGCAGGCGGTGCGCGCCGGCCAGTCCCTCAACGACGCGCTGGCCCGCTGCCCTACCGACGCCCGCCCGGGCACGCAGGCGCTGAGCTTTCACACGTTGCGATGGCTCGGCTCGGCGCTGGCCGTGCGCGCGCTGCTGGCGCCCAAGGCGCCGCCGCCGCCGGTCGACGCGTTGCTGCTGACGGCGCTCGCCCTGCTGTGGCCGGCGGGCGAGCCCCCGTATGCCGACCACGCGTTGGTGGACCAGGCAGTGGCAGCAGCCCGACAACGCGCACCGGCCAGCGCCGCGTTCGTCAACGCCGTGCTGCGCCGCTTCCTGCGCGAGCGCGACGCCACCGTGGCCGCGGCCCGGCGCGACCCGGCCGCCGCCTTCAACCACCCGCCATGGTGGGTCGAGCACCTGCAGCGCGACTGGCCCGAAAGGTGGCAAGAAGTGCTGCGCGCCGACAACCAGCGCGCACCGATGAGCCTGCGCGTCAACGCCCGCCAGAGCGACGCCGCGGGCTACGTGCTTCGGCTGGCCGAACAGGGGCTGGCCGCGCGCGCGGTCGGCTCGCACGGTGTGGTGCTGGCCGAGCCCTGCCCGGTCGGCCGGCTGCCCGGCTTCGCCCAGGGTGCCGTGTCGGTGCAGGACTTGGCGGCGCAGATGGCAGCACGGTTGCTGCTGGATGGGATTGGAGGCGAAGCCAGCGCTCGCTTGCTACCAGGTGCCCGTGTACTCGACGCCTGTGCCGCCCCGGGCGGCAAGACGGCCCACCTGCTGGAGTGCGCCGACCTCGACGTGCTGGCGCTGGACCAAGACGCCACCCGCCTGGCGCGGGTGACCGAAACGCTGGCGCGGCTGGGGCTGCAAGCGCAGACTGTTGCGGCCGATGCCGGCCAACCACAGGCTTGGTGGGACGGCCGGCCCTTCGACGCGATCCTGCTCGACGCCCCGTGCAGCGCCTCGGGCATCGTGCGCCGCCACCCGGACGTGCGCTGGCTGCGTCGCGCCAGCGACATCGCCGCGCTGGCAGCCACCCAGGCGCGGCTTCTGGAGGCGCTGTGGCCGCTGCTCAAACCGCAGGGCCGGCTGCTGTACTGCACGTGTTCGGTGTTCCAGGCCGAGGGCCGGCACCAGATCGACGCATTTTTGCAACGCCACGGCAATGCAGAAGTCGCGCTGCAACCGGGTTCGAGAGGCCACCTGCTGCCGCTGGCCGACAATCCTTCTGAGCACAGGCACGATGCGATCGAGAGCCCGGGCGACGGGTTCTTCTACTCCTTGATTCAGAAGCGGCGCGATTGAACACCACCGACCCGACCGTGCGCTGTCGCTTGCCGTTGCGCTTGCACATGCGGCTGCGATGGCGGCTGCGATTGCGGCTGCGCGCAGAGGCGGCCCGCACAGCGCTGGGCCAGATGCGTCATGCAGCCGTGAGGTGCACCGCCGCGCTCTGGCTGGTGCTGGTCGGGCTGGCGTGGCTGGTGCCGCAAGCGGGCCAGGCGGCCGACGGCCCGGCGCTCGGCGCGTTCGAGTTGACCCAGGACGACGAAGGTGTGTCGCTGACCTACTCGCTCAACTTCGAGCTTTCGCGCAGCGTGGAAGACGCCTTGAACAAGGGCGTGCCGCTTTACTTTTTGGCCGAGGCCGAGGTCTACCGCGAGCGCTGGTACTGGCGCGACAAGCGTGTGGCCCACGCCACCCGGCTGTGGCGCATCGCGTTCCAGCCGCTCACGTCGTCGTACCGCGTTACGCTCGGCGGCCTGAACCTGAGCTTCAACAGCCAGGCCGAAGCGCTGAACGCGATGCGCCGCGTGGCACGCTGGAAAGTCGCCGAAATCGGCCAGATCGAGCCCGGCAAACACTACGTGGAGTTCAACTTCCGGCTCGACACCACCTTGCTGCCGCGGCCGATGCAGATCGGCATCAGCGGCCAGCCCGATTGGTCGCTGTCGGTGGAGCGCACGCAGCGCTTCAACTGACGGCGTTGCCTGCGGCAGAACGGTCATGAGGAAGCGCACGGCCGCCCGAAGTTCCTCATGCCCCCGCGGGGGGCGGCCGGTATGCCCGGCCTGGGGGAGCCCATGACCAAGGCATCGCGCTGGGCCTGGATCGTCTCGCTGGTGGCTGTCACCGGCGCCGGCCTGGTGCTGGCGTTCTTGCTGTCGTTCGCGACCAATTCGCCGGCGCTGTACGAGCGCCACTACCTGTGGCTGTTCTGGGTCAACCTGACGGTCGCCACGCTGCTGCTGCTGGTGATTGCAGTGGCCTCGGTGCGCTTGCTGGTGCGCATCCGGCGGCGCAAGTTCGGCAGCCGGCTGCTGCTCAAGCTGGCCGCCATCTTTGCGCTGGTGGGCGTGGTGCCGGGGGTGCTGATCTACACGGTGAGCTTCCAGTTCGTCTCGCGCAGCATCGAGAGCTGGTTCGACCTGAAAGTGGAAAACGCGCTCGACGCCGGCCTGACCCTGGGCCGCGGCACGCTCGACGCCCGCGTGGTCGACCTGGCCAGCAAGACGCGCGTGGCGGCCGAGGCGCTGGGCGAGCGCACCGGCAGCCTCCAGCCGCTGGCGCTGGAGCGGCTGCGCGAACAACTGTCGGCACAGGACGTGTCGCTGATCGGCGCAAACGGGCAGACGCTGATCACGGTGGGCAGCACGTCGTCGTTGTTGATGTTTTCGCGCCCGACGCTGGCCCAGTTGCGCCAGGCGCGCGTGCAGCGCGTCGTGAGCCAGCTCGAAGGGCTGGACGAAGACGCTTCCGCGGCACCCAACAACGCCCGCGTGCGCGCGCTGGCGCACATTCCGAGCGCCAACTTCGCACTCGGCGAGCAAGAGCGCTACCTGCTCGTCACCCAACTGCTGCCCCCCGGCCTGGCGGCCAATGCGCTCGCGGTGCAGACCGCCTACCGCGAGTACCAGCAGCGCGCGCTGGCGCGCGACGGCCTGCGCAAGATGTACATCGGCACGTTGACGCTGGCGCTGGTGCTGGCGGTGTTCGCCGCCGTGCTGCTGGCCGTGGCGCTGGGCAACCAACTGGCCCGGCCGCTGCTGCTGCTGGCCGAAGGCGTGCGCCAGGTGGCGCAAGGCGACCTGAGCGAAAAGCCGGTGTTCGCCTCGCGCGACGAACTCGGCGGCCTGACGCGCTCGTTCGCCGAGATGACGCAGCAGCTCTCGGACGCCCGCTCGCTCGTTCAGCGAAGCGTGGTGCAGGTCGAGGGCGCGCGCGCCAACCTGCAGACGATCCTCGACAACCTGACCGCTGGCGTGATCGTGTTCGACAGCCAGGGCCGCATCGACACGGTGAACCCGGGTGCCACGCGAATCCTGCGGCTGCCGCTGTCGGCCTACCGCAAGCGGCGGCTCGACGAGGTGCCCGGCTTGAGCGCGTTCGGCCAATCGGTGTGGCAGCGTTTCGAGTTGAACGCCAGCAGCCCGGAGGCCGGCGAGCGCGACCAATGGCAAGACTCGTTCGAGCTGCCCACCGGCGCAGAACGCGACACGCTGACCCTGCTCGTGCGCGGCGCCGCCATGCCGCTGGGCGCGCGGCTGATGGTGTTCGACGACATCAGCGAAGTCGTGTCGGCCCAACGCAGCCAGGCCTGGAGCGAGGTGGCGCGGCGCCTGGCGCACGAGATCAAGAACCCGCTGACGCCGATCCAGCTGTCTGCCGAACGCATCCAGCACAAGCTCGAAGCCAAGCTCGAAGGCGCCGACCAGGCGATGCTGGTGCGCTCGGTCGCCACCATCGTCAACCAGGTGCAGGCGATGAAGACGCTGGTCAACGAGTTCCGTGACTATGCGCGGCTGCCGGCGGCCCAACTGCGGCCGCTCGACCTGAACGGGCTGGTGGCCGAGGTGCTGGGCCTGTACGCCACGGCACAAGAGTCGGGCCGGCTGCACGCCGGCCTGGGAGAGGCCGTCCCGGCGATCGTGGGCGACAGCACGCAGTTGCGCCAGGTCATCCACAACCTGGTGCAGAACGCGCTCGATGCGGTGGCCGAACGCGCCGACGGCCGCGTGCGCGTCACGACCGAAGTGGTGCGCAACGAACTCGGCGCGCTGCGCGCGGTGCGCCTGCAAGTGATCGACAACGGCCCCGGCTTCCCCGACAAGGTACTCAAGCGCGCCTTCGAGCCCTACGTCACCACCAAGAGCAAGGGCACCGGCCTGGGCCTGGCGGTGGTCAAGAAGATCGCCGACGAACACGGCGCGCGGGTGCGCATTGCCAACCTGGGCACCTCGGCTGAGGGGGGCGGCGAGCCGGGCGTGGCGAAAGGGGCGCAAGTTTCGTTATCATTTTCGAAGTTCGCTCCGGCCGGTGACAATCTCGTCGTCGCGGCGACGACGACCGTTGCGAGTGCACACTAGCGTTCATGGCCACCATTCTTGTAGTTGACGACGAACTCGGCATCCGTGCCCTGCTCTCGGAGATCCTTGCCGACGAGGGGCACACCGTCGAAGTGGCCGAGAACGCCGCGCAGGCGCGTGCCAGCCGCCAGCGCTTCCGCCCCGACCTGGTGCTGCTCGACATCTGGATGCCCGACGTCGACGGCATCACCTTGCTGAAGGAATGGGGCGCCACTTCGCTGCTCACCATGCCCGTCATCATGATGAGCGGGCACGGCACGATCGACACCGCCGTCGAGGCCACCAAGGTCGGCGCGATGGCCTTCCTTGAAAAGCCGATCACGTTGCAAAAGTTGCTGCGGGCAGTCGAGCAGGGGCTGGCCAAACCCGCTCCGCGCAGCGGCGCAGTGCCCGCGCACGGCAGCGCCACGGACCACGGGTTGACGGTCGAATCGGCCATGACCGGCGGCGCGATGCTGCCCACGCTGCCGATGATGCTCGGCCCGCAATCCGAGCAGAGCTTCGATCTCGACCGCCCGCTGCGCGAAGCGCGCGACGCGTTCGAGAAGAGCTACTTCGAGTTCCACCTGAGTCAGGAAAACGGCAGCATGACCCGCGTGGCCGAGAAGACCGGCCTGGAGCGCACCCACCTGTACCGCAAGCTCAAACAACTCGGCGTCGACCTCACGCGCGGCAAGCGAGGCGCGGCGACCTGACGAAGGCCGAAGCGCCTGCCGGCTCGCTTATACTGGGGGGCTTCGGCCTGGTAGCTCAGTTGGTAGAGCAGCGGATTGAAAATCCGCGTGTCGGTGGTTCGATTCCGCCCCAGGCCACCAGTCGCCGCTCCGAGCTGTTTCAGAGCATCTGACAGGCGATCAAGCCTCAACCCTCCGAGGCTCCCCCTTTTGCATCACGGGCTCCCGCCCGGCCTGAAAGATCGGGCCCTCGCCGCAGGCAAGATGCACCCCGAAAAGTCCACAGCGCGCGATTGACGCTCCAGGTCGCGAGTCGCTTCTCACGCAACGAGGGTAATCCCTGAGTACGTCGACCTCCGATGGCGCCTCTGTGGGGCGGGCCGGCATTGCTGGCCCGTCATCAACCCCTTGGAGGCCTTCATGCTCAGATCGATTCTTGGTGCTGTTCTCACCCTCGGCTTCGCCGCCACCGCAACGGCAGCCGTCAACTGCAACAGCTTTGCAAACAACACAGTCAATGCCTTTGTCAACGACGAGGTTGTGGCCGTTGGCTACACCTGCACCATCGGCCCCATGGGCTCGGTCAACGGCGGCGTGAGCCAAACGGGTGAAGGCAGCCTGGTGATCCGGGGCCGCGTCAACGGCGCCGTCAGCGAAGACGGGCCGGGCGACGTGGTGCTCGGCCGCGGCGCAATCGTCGGTGGCGACGTGTCGGAAGCGGACGTCGGCAACGTCTCGGTGCGTGGAGGCGCCAGCACGGACGGCGTCATCGAAGAGTCGGGAGACGGCTCGGTCAACGTGACCGTCGATGTGCCCGGCCTGGTGAAAGGCGATGTCTACGAGAACGGCAACGGCGGTGTCACGATCAACGCGCAGCTCGGCAACTTCGAGGGCTCGGTCAATGAGGCCGGCCCCGGAAACGTCAACGTCGTCGTGAGCCCAGGCATGTCGTTCAAGGGCGATGTGAACGAGCAAGACGGCGGCAGCGTCACGGCGGACGTTCAGGGTTTCTTTGAAGGCAACATCGTCGAGCAGCTCGGCGGAAACGTGTCGACCACAGGAGCCGGCGTCTTCAAGGGCAACTCGGAGCATCAGGCACCAGGGACCTGCACGAACACCATCGTGAACTTCCAGGGTTCTGCCTGCACACCGATCTGACCCACTGATCGGGTCGGATCGGCCGCCACCCAGGCGGGTGAGCGCGAAACACTGCGGCCCGCATGCGGGCCGCAGCAGCCTTCACCCGACAGCGACGGCCCTGCTGATCGCGGAACCCACGCGCTCCACCATGGCGGCGTCGCTGCTGACGAAGGTCAGCTTGGCGCCCCCCTTGGCCACCAGGCTGAGCCGGCGCAGGTTCAAGGTGGCCAGGGCCCAGACGCCGCCGGCGATCGCCAGGCACAGGCCCAGAACGGCAGCGCCGAAAAAGACCGCCGTCAGTCCGACCAGGCCGACCAGCGCCGCGACGAGGCTGGTGTGGGGCGACTCGACGCGGACCGAGCCGATGTTGCGGGTGGCGAAACTCTGGCCGGCGATGTCCACGCGAGCGCTGGTGACGCTGAAACCGGGCTCTTGCAGGTACGACAGTTCTTGCATGATGGTTCCTCCGTTCACAGGTTCTGGCCCCGTGATGGGCGCGATTCTCAAACGATCACAAACGCCTGTCCTCCCCCCTGAATAGGGGACATTGTGAGATTCGTCGCGGGATTGCCAACTTCGGTCGTGCGCGCTAGGCGACACGCACCTGCGCAACGCGATTTGCCAGCCCGCAGCGACCCCGGCACGCCGGCCGCGTCAGCGGCGACCTGAGCATTCTCAGAATCTGAGCGTGGCCGGCAGGTACTTGGCCATCAGGTCTTCGTAGTACGGCTTCAACTCGGCCAGCACCGGCGGGTTCGGGTTCTTAGAATACAGGTCGTAGGGGTTGAAGGCCTGCACCCAGCGCAGGTTCGCCTCGTCGCGCGCATCGGTGATGTGGCGGTACTGGCCTTCGCGGTGCCAGGCGTAGAACGAGTGGTAGCGAATCATGTACAGCGCCGGCTCGGGCAGGTGCGCCTCCAGCAGGTGGTACAGGTATTCGTCGTGGCCCCAGGACATGTGCACGGCGCCCAGCCCGCAGTGCGGTTCGTAGATGCCGTACTCGGTGTTGTAGCGGCTGTCTCGGGTGTCGGCGTTGAGCACAAAGAACTCGGGGTAGACGATGCGCTCGGAGTGCCGGCAGCCCACGGGATAGGTGTCGCCGACCACCGCCCATTGCGGTTCGCCGAACAGGCACAGCACCTTGCCCAGGTCGTGGATGAAGCCGGTGAGCACGAACCAGTCGGGGTGGCCGTCGGCGCGGATCGCCTCGGCTGTTTGCAGCAGGTGGCTGATTTGCGGCAGCAGGGTGTCGGGGTCGGACTCGTCGACCAGCGTGTTCAAGTAGTCGAGCGCAGCCCAGGGCGACATCTCTCGCCGGTTGAACTGCAACCACTGCGCCTTCTTGGCGGCGACGAAGTCGAAGGTCTGGTGCTGGTGGTTGTGGCGATAGAACTCGCGCACGCGGGCGGTGGTGGGGTCGGCGCTCTCGGGGTCGCCGCCGTAGTTCCGGTACGAATCGCGCTGGCTCGGTTCGGCCAGGCCGGCGGCAGTGTCAGTGGGGCGGTTCATGGTGAGTGCGGTGGCTTTGGCCTGCGAAAGGGCTCATCGACCCGCGTAGCCGCGCAGCACCGCCAGCAACGTCTGCGCTGCTTTCGCTTCGGCCGACGATCCTGCGCTGTAGGGCGCCAGCACGAAGCCGGCCTGGTCGGCGACCGAGGCCCACATCCACGGCACGCCGGCGCGACGGTGCAGGTCGTCGTAGGCGGCCAGCACCACCGGCAGTTGCGCGGCCAGCGTCTTGCTGGCGAGCGCCTCGTAGACGCCCAGCTCGGGCAGGCCGACGACGCTCCAGAAGTCCGGATCGTCCCGGCGCTTGCGCTCCAGGCTGTCGCGCACCAGCGCGGTGTCTTGCGGGTCGAAGCCGCCCCAGCCTGCGTTGCCGGCCTGCGCAAGCAGTTCGGCGCCCATGCGGTTGAGCGCCGGATAGAACAGGTCTGCGTCGCGCGAGTGGCGGGCCAGCGTCTCGGCGCGGCGGTAGTGATCGGCCATCGCCGCGATCGCGTCGGCATTCGCCTGGGTTCGGCCGGCGTGCGCCTCCAGCAGTGCCAGGCGCTTGTGCGCCGAGCCGAGCAGGCTTTCGCGTTCGATCGTCGGCGCAAGGCTCACCAGCGCATTGAGCATCGAGATGGCAGCGCGGATCTCCTCGCGCCCTTGCCCAGTCAGTGTCTGGATTTCAGCTTGAGGCTTGCCCGCCTTGGCAGCCCGCTCGACGCTTCTCCAGCCGAGCCGCGCGCGCAGGTTGGCCAGATGCTCGCTGGCCTTGACCGAGGCGCTGCCATCGTTGGCCGCCACGGCGCGGCGATACCAGTGCACGGCGCGGTCCAGGTCGCTGGCAGCCTTGAAAGCCAGGCCGAAGGCCTCGGCGACCGCGCCCATGCCACCCCACGTGACCTCAAAGCGCGACTCCAGCCAGCGCACCTTCTCCAGGTCGCGCGCTTCGGCGCGCTGACCTTCGGCGTCGACGGCCGCGCCGCGCGTGGCGCCGCGGATCGCCAGCGTCTCCAGCGCCAACGCCAGCGCCGGCGGCGAGGCGATGTTGGCGAACTCGGCGCCCACCGGCGGCGGTTGCCGCTTGGGGTCGTCGCTGCTGCGGCGCCACACCCAGTCGGGGTCGCCATAACACTGGTAGGCGGCCCAGGTGTTGCCTTTGGGGCTGGCTGCGCGCGCAGCGATGCGGGCTGCGTGCACCGCGTCCATGAAGCGCTGTCCGCCGAGCAGTGCGCGGTAGAACGCGGTGGCGAAGCTCTTTGCCGCCTCGTCCTCGACCGCCCAGCCGGCCGCCACCACGCAACGCACGCCGATGCGGATGAGTTGCTTGGCCACGCCGGCGGCAAACGCAGCGCGGTCGTGTTCGCGTTGTTCGTCCTCGGTCTTGAGCAGCTTGTCCGAGTCGGCCGCGAGGTGGCAGCAGTTGAGGAAGGCCAGCTCGGGCACGACGCGCATCGACTGCACCTCGCGCGGGCCGAGGAAGGTGTCGTCGCTGAGTACTACGCCGCGCAGGCGCTGGCGTTCGGTGCCGTCGGCGTCTGTCACCGTCTCGGGCGGCTCGCCGTGGCCGGCAATGTGGATGATCCGGTAGCGCTGCGCCAGCAACGCGCCGGTGACGGCGGCGGCGTCGGGGCCTTGGTTGTCGCCGGTTGCGATCAGCGCGCGCACGCGCGACGCGTCGAGCCCCTGTTGACCGCACAGCGCATCGCGCACCGCCTCGGCCTCGGCGCGCGCGCCGGGCAACGGTGCGTACTTCTTGGGGTCCGCCTGCGGCTCGCCGATGATCAGCACCGCGTCTTCGATGCGCGCGTCGCTCACCTGTTGCCGGTACTCCACCGTGCGCAGCTTGCGCAGCAGCTTGCTGCGGATCGCCCATGGCGCGTCGGGCGTGCCGCGGCCGTCGTCGGGCGGGTCGAGCATCTCCCAGGGGATGGCGGCGGTGCCGTCGTCCACTTCCAGCAGCATCTCGCTGCTGCCGCCGAGGTTGGCTTCCATCTCCACCGGCACGAGCAACTGGAACAGCGTGCGGCCGATCTCGGCATCGCGGTTCGCGTCGTTCGAGGCGCGCCGCACCAGCTCGGTCACCAGGCGCGACTGCGCCGATTGCGCACGCACTTCGGTGCGGGCGCGTTTCGTGTCGAGCGTGTAGACGATCTTCGGCTCGCCGAACTCGTCGTTGTCGGTGGTGGCGCTGATGAAGTCGTAGGCCGCGCCGCGGTAGCCGCTGTCCAGCGGCCGGCGCAATGCACCGGCGCCGGGCAACACGGTCGGCGTGAGGGCGAAGTGTTCGGGCGATGCTTCGACAAGCAATTGCAGCCCGCGCCACGCGTCGGTCGCGCGGTCGAGATAGAGCTCGATCAGGCGCAGGTGGCTCACCTGTGGCCAGCCGCCTTCTTGCAGTTTTTCGTTCGCCTCGCGCACGCCTTGCGCCACCGCCTGGGCCGAGGTGGCCACGCTCATGCCCACGCCGCCGCTGCCGATCAGCGTGGCCGCCAGCTCGAAGTGCGCTGCGCTGTGGCCCGGCGACTCGGCCACGCGTTGCGCCCACGCCAGGGTGGCCTGGCGCACGGTGCGTGTGAGGTCCTGGCTGCGCAGCTTGCCTTCTTCGCCCAGGCCCGCCACCACCACCTGCGGCGGGCGCGGGAGCGACAGCGGACTCTCCGGGCTCTGACGCGTGTTGACGAAGATCTGGTGCGAGCCCGGCGTCTCGGGGTACAGCCCCGCGGCCAGCGACGCCGACATCGCGCCGCCGATGAACTGGTCGACCACGTGCTCGGTGCCGGTCAGCGCCATCGAACCGTAGTGGCCGAGCATCAGCGTGTGGCTGATGAACTTGAGGTTGCCGTTGTGTACGCTGATGCGCAGCGCGGCATTGCGTGCAGCCGACGCGCCGGCCGGCTCGCCGCGGTCGGCGAACAGCGCGTTCAACCCGGTGGGCGGCGGCCGGCCCATGCCGCGCACGCGCGACGGCCGGCTGCGCACCCACGCCGTTGGCGCGGAGGGCGCGGCGTGCGTTGCGCTTGCGCTGCCGCGGCCGACCGGCACCGGCGCCGGGAACGCCGGCAGGAGCTTCGTGTCGCCGTCGGTCAGCAATTCCAGAAAGGCCTGAAAGGAATTCGCGTGGTTGCACATGTCGCCATGCACGCAGTCCATGCGCCAGGTGCGCACGCCGGGCAGGCAGGCGTGCGTCATCGTCACGCGGCCGTCACCCTCGTCGGGCGCATCGAGGTAGACCAGGCCCTCGCGCGCGTCGACCTCGAAGCCGACCGGCGTGAACTTGGCCTTGCCGGTGACGAGCAGGATGCGGTCCTTGCAACCGGGCAGCACGTCCAGCACCTGTTGGTCCATCTTCTTGCGCCACGCCACGGCGTGGTCGAGCGCGGCCTGCGGCGGCACACCCCAGCGGTAGGCGTTGCGCTGCGTTTCGTCGTCGTGCCAGCGGTTGGCGCGGCGCACGGTCTCGATGTCCTGGTCGGCCAGCGCCTGCCACCGCGCGCTGCTGGCCAGGCCGAGCGACTCGTCGAGCAGCCCCGCCTGCAGCTGGATGAAGCCCGGCATCTCGGCCATCAACTGGCGCGCTTTGTGGTCCTGGAACGGCAGGCCGAAGGCGGCGAGCGCGTTGCCGAAGCTGTCGTCGCCCGACAGCACCTGCATCGGCGCGAACGAGCCGGCATTGGGCGTGCCCACCATCAACAGGCGCGAGCCGGGGCGGGCAAGCCAGGCCTTCCAGGTGTCTGGCCGTTCGAGCTGCACGGTGCGCGCCAGCAGCCCACCCATGGAGTGCGCGAGCACGCGCACCGGCTGGCCGGTGGTGGCGCGCGCGGCGATCGCCACCTCCATCGCATCGGCCAGGCGGCGCGCTTCGTGTTCGATCGGGCGGCGCCAGTCGAACGCAAACTCGATCACCTCGTGGCTGGCCGACAAGAACTCCACCAGGTCGTCGTAGCTCACGCCCACGGGCCCGTCGGGCGTGACGTTGCCGGCGCCCTCGCGCCACGCCAGGCTGCCCAGCCCGCCGATGATGCGCGCGCCCAGCCACACGCGCTTGCCGTCCACCGCCAGGTGGCTGCCCAGGATGCCGGGCAGCAGGAACACCGCGGGGCGCTCTGCAGCCGGTTTGTCGCTGGAAGACCGGCGCGCGCCGCGCAGCCCGTCGGCCGAGCTGCCGGCCCACGACATCGGCCCGATCGCCTGGAAGTCGGCCGGCGCGTCTTGCATGAGCGCGCAGCACACCGCGTCGGCGGTGCGCGGGTTGCTGAAGTAGCTGAAGTGCGTGACCTTGCCGCCCTGGTCGAACAGGAAGCTCGCACCCGCCTGCCCGCCCGAGGGCGCGCGCGGCGTGCCGCCGTACATCGAGCGCGTCTGCACCACGAGGTCGTTGTCGGTCCAGTAGAAGGCGTCCGACAGCAGCGTCTTGACCCACGACATGATCGAGTCGCCCTGCACGTCGCCGGCTACCACGTGCAGCTTGCCGGGCAGCGGACCGGTGGCGTCGGCCGCGTGCAGCCACTGCACGAGCGCGCTGTCGGGCGTCATCGCCTCGATGCCGGGCAGAACGGCCGGGTCGGTGCGCTGAGCGGCGACCTCGCCGATGAAGTCGACGATGGCTGGCGCGACCGGCACGGCGGCCAGCTCCAGCGACCACTTGAGCACCGACACATAGGCATCCATGCGCTTCGATGCGAGCAGCGTGCCGCGCGCCGGGCAGGCCACGCGCACGACGCGCTCGATGCGGATGTCGCGGCCCTTGAGGTGGGCGGCGAGTTGCAGCAGCGCGTCGCGCTGCGCCTTGTACTTTGCGCCGCTGAAGGGCGCGAGCGTCGCCGCGTCGAGAGCGGGGTTGGCGCACACGCGCGCCAGCACCTCGGCCACCAGGCCGCCGCGCGAGTGCGTCAGCAGGTGCACGCGCGCGCCGTCGGGCAGCGCCTGCGCCAGCATCAGCGCGTTGTCGACGGGGCCGGCGGTAAGCGTCGGGTGGTCGAAGCCGTAGACGCGGTTGCCGTAGTGCGCAAAGAGGTTGCGCACCTTCTGCGGGTGCTCCTTCCACAGCTTGCCGAAGGTGCCTTGCGTTTCGGAGAACGTGCCGTGCAGCAGCACGAGCACCGGCGCGCTGCCAGCGGAGGGAAGTTTGTCGAGCCGCGTGCCGCGGGCCTTGAGCGGCGCGTCGAACGCATCGGCATCGAGCGCGTAGACGCCGGCCACCACCTGGCTGTCGACATGCGCGCCGATCTTCTGTGCCGAGAACTTGGCGGCTGGTTCGCGCCGCAGGCCGGTGACCACCTCGATGGCCGACAGCAACACGTCGCCGAGCCGGCCGCGCGTGGCGCCGCGCACCGACGGCGCTTGCTCCAGGCCTTGCCAGCTGAGCTGTGCCGGCACCGCCACCTCGTGCGGCCGTGCATCGGCCGAACCCGCGCCGCCGCGCGTGGTTGCAGCCGAGGGGTCGGCGTCGGCCCCGGCCTGCGCCAGCATCAGGTCGCGCGCTGTCTCGGGGTGCAGCATCAGCGACGGGCCGTTGGTGATGTGCAGCACCACCGCGTCCAGCCCCGGCCGTGCCGTCAGGCGCACCGTGCCGCCCGCGCCGCGCCGCGCGCCGACCTGCACGCTTTGCGTCACGGTGCCGCGCCCACCAAAGGCCGGCGCTGTGGGCGCACCCGCGCTGCCACGTGTGCCGCCCGCCGCAGGCAAAGCCTGGCCGGGGACGATGAAGACGATCTCCTCGGGGCTGTCGGCGGGAGTTGCGGTGGCGGCGGGAGCGTCGTTCATGGTTTGGCCTTGTTGGCTTGCGTGACTTGTGCGGCTTGCGTGGCTTGCGTGGCTTGTGTCCGGGCGCGGGCTGCGTTTCGGGTTCTTGTGCCGGCTGCTGGGCGGGTCGCGGCTGCAACCGAGTCTTGCAACGCCAAGGTGTCGAATCATCGGCGCATCGCGTCCCACCGGCAAACCCCAAACCGTAGGACGCGCCTCCCCGATCGCACCGTTGCGGACCAGCTCAGTCGGCCGCTGGCCGGCCCTCTACGCCGCGACCAGCTCCGGCAGGTGCCGCTCCAGCGTCTCGCGCAGCGCGTCGAGGTTGACCGGCTTGGTGACGATGTCGTCCATGCCCGCCGAATCGCAGCGCTCCTGCACGTCGAGGATGTTGTCGGCCGTCAGCGCCACCAGCGGGGTGCGGCGCGGCGTGGCCTGGGTCGCCTCCCAGCGGCGGATCTCGCGCGCGGTGGTGTAGCCGTCCATGCCCGGCATCTGCAGGTCGAGCAGGATCAGCCCGAACCCTTGCGGCAGGCGCTGCAGCGCTTCATGGCCGTCGGCAGCAGTGCAGACTTCGCACCCCATCGACTCCAGCAGTGCGCGGCCCACGTCCTGGCTGAGCTCGTTGCTCTCGACGAGCAGCACGCTCGGCGCGTCGAGCCCAGCAGCGGCGGCCGGCGTTGGCGCAGGCGGCTGCGGAGGCCGCTCGGGCTGCACGTCGGTGGGAGCCGCCGGCGCTGCGTCTTCCAACTCGCCCACCTCGACCACTTCAGAGAGGGCCTGCGCGCCGAGAAGCGCCTGGATCAGGTCTTCGCGCCGACACGGCAGGCTCAAGCTCATGCCCTCGGCGTCATCGTCTTCCAGCCCGCGCTGCGCGCTGTCGTGCATCGTGATCCAGCGCAGGTGGCCAGCTTCGGCGGCGTTCACCTTGAGCGACGCCAGCGACAGCACGTGCGTGAAGGGGTGACGCTGCTGGGCCAGCACCGTGCGCAGCGCGCCCGCGTTGTGTACGGCGTTCACGCGCACGCCGAGCGCCAGCAGCCGCGTGCACAGCGCCCGCGCACGGCCGGTGTGCGGGTCGGCCACCAGCGCGTGCATCGGCACGCCGTTCGGCTCGGACGGCAGCGCCTGGCTCGGCACGATGTGGCTTTGCGCCTGTGGCAACTCGAACCAGAACTTGGCGCCCCGCCCGAGCTGGCTCTGCACCCCGAGCTGCCCGCCCATCAACTGCACCAGCTGGCGGCTGATCGCCAGGCCCAGGCCGGCGCCCGCCGGCGACACCGCCGGATCGGTGTGCGTGGGCGCGCGGAACAGCCGCGCCTGGTCTTCCGCGCTCAAGCCGCTGCCCGTGTCGCGCACCTCGAAGTGGACGCCGGCGGAGGCGCTCACCGTGGCCGCCACCCACGACACCGTGAGCTTGACCTCGCCGCGCTCGGTGAACTTGATGGCGTTGCCCACCAGGTTGCCCAGCACCTGGCGCAGCCGGCCGGGGTCGCCGAGCATCTCGGCCGGCAGGTTGGGGCCGACCTGATAGAACAGCGCCAGCCCGGCGGCCTCGGCCTGTGGCGTCATCAAGCCGATCACGCCTTCGACCAGCAGCACGGGGTCGAAGCTCTCGCGCACCACAGCCACCTCGTTGGCCTGCAGTTGGGAGTACTCCCGGATGTCGTTGACGACCTGCAGCAGCGCCGCGCCCGAGTTGTGCGCCTGCTGCGCCTGGCGTCGCTGCGCTGCCGACATCGGCGCGGTGAGCAAGGCGTCGGACATGCCCAGCAGGCCGCCGAGCGGGGTGCGGATCTCGTGCGTGAGACGCGCCAGAAAGTGGGTCTTGATGCGCGCATCTTCGGTCGCCTCGCGGTGCGCCTTCTCCAGCAGCGCGGTGTGCACCGCCTGCTCTTCGACCTTGCGCTCGGCGCGGCGCAGCGCCCGCAGCGGCAGCAGCCGCAGCGCCGCAAAAATAGTCGCGGCCAACAACGCGCCCAGCAAAAAAGCAATGCCGGCCCCGAGAAGCGCCGGCCTCAGCGAACGCTCGATCTCGATCTGCCCGACCTCGCGGCCGGCGTCGAACACCGGCAGCGTGGCCGACACCGTCGGCGCGTCGAGCGCTTGCGTGTTCTCGGCGATGAGCTTGCCTTGCGCGTCGCGCACGCGGCGGGCCTCGGCGGTGCCGTCGCCGGGCCGGCGGGCCAACACCTCGTCGATGCGGTCGGCCTGGAACTGCCACATGTCGGGCGATTCGTTGATCAACTGCGTGAACAGGCGCGCGTTGCCTTCGACTTCGAGCCGCAGTTCGGATTGCACGGCCTGGTAATGAACCGCGAAATAGGCCGATGGCAACAGCAGCAGGATCGCCACCGCGATCAGCCCCGCCACCAGCGTGATCGTGCGTTCCATGGATCTACCGCGCGATGCGGGTCGAGTGGCCGAGCTGGGCCAGCATCGTCAGGCCGTCGGGCGATTGAAGGAACTGCACCAGTTCCAGCGCGGCGCCTCGGGGCTCACCGAGGGTGACCACATGCATGCGGTTGACGATGCGGTAGGTGGCGTTCTCGACGTTGGCCACCGTGGGCGCCACGCCGTCCAGCGCCAGCAACGACAGCGACGGCGCGCTAGCAAGAATAAGCGACAAGCCGAAGGCTCCGAGCCCGCCGCGCAGCCGCACGACGGCATCGACCGCCTCCTGATCGGTCATGGCGACCACCATGCCGGCGCGCGCGCTGGCGCGCGCCAGCGCCATCTCCACCAGCGGGCCCATGCTGGCCATCAGCACGTGGTCACCGTCGGTCTTAGGGCGCAGCACCAGGCGAACGGGCGTGCCGTCGGGCCACGTGGCGCGCGGGTCTTCGATCATCTCGGACAGCCGCGCACGCGTGAGGCCGGTCAGCCCCGGCATGGCCGTGGCCAGCGCGAACGGTGTGCGGCCGTACTCCCAGGCGCGCAGGCCACGCATGCGTTCGTCCACCTGAAGCGGGCGGCTGATCAGGGCCAGGTCGAGCACGCCTTGCTCGACGGCACGCAGGCTGCCCGCGCCGCCCAGGTGCGACACCACGCGCGCCTGCAGCGGGCGCCCGCGCAGCGCGAACGCAGCCAGCGCGTTGTGCATGGTGCCCAGGGCCGCGCCCGCCCCGCCGATGCGCAAGACCTGCGCGGTCTCACTCGTCGCCAGCGCCGCGGCGGGCCAGGCGGCGACCGCCGCTGTGCAGCGCCCGAAACCGCGCACCAACGCCCGAACCGCGGCTCGACGGCCCCGGGCCGGGCCGGTGCGAGGGGGGGCAACAAAAGTGCGAGGCACTGGATTCAGACGAACTTTCGGGGCGGGGGTGGGCATCACGTCAGCAGTCAACCGGCACCGCCACGGCGGCCACGACGATCACGACAGTCAGGGCCACAGCAGGCGCGCAAGCTGGCCGACTTCTGCATTCTTCAGGCCAACGCGATGCACGGCAGGAGGGCATGCCCGGGAAGGCCACACTCGACTGAGAAATACTACACGCCCTCAGCGTCTTTCCAGCACCACCGCAACCAGCTGCAAGCTGCTTCGGATGCGCTCGGCGGCTGCACGCGCTTCGTCGCGAGTCAAAAATGGGCCCGCCTGCAGTCGGTACAGCGCTGCGTCATCGACCACGGCCAGGCGCTCGACCGGCCAGTCGAGCTCGGCGGCGACGCGCCGCTGGAACTCCTCGGCGCCGTCGCGCTGCCTAAACGCGCCGAGTTGGACCCAGAACGCGCCGGTCGCCGCCGTGTCGCGTGCTGGCTCGCGCGGTGCGTCGGGCGCTGCTTCGGGCGCTGCTTTGGGCGATGCCTCGCGCGGTGCCGGCGCCACGCCGGCGCGGATCGCATCGGATGTCAGGCGCTCGATTTCGACCGGCGCCACGCCGCGCAGCAGGTCGAGCTTGAGCGCCGCGGTGTAGCTCAGGTCGATGATTCGCCCGGCGTGAAACGGCCCGCGGTCGTTGACGCGCACCACCACCTCGCGCCCATTGGCCGGGTTGCGCACGCGCGCATAGCTCGGCAGCGGCATCGTCGGGTGGGCGGCCGTCATCGCATACATGTCGTAGATCTCACCGCTGGCAGTGGGCCGGCCGTGGAACTTGCGGCCGTACCACGACGCGAGGCCGCGCTCGGTGAACGGCCGGTCGTGCGTGAACGGCACATAGCGTTTGCCGAGCACTTCGTAGGGCTTGTTCGGGCCGCCGCTGCGCAGTGGCTCGATGCGCGGTTGTGCGTCGGGCACGCGGTCGAGGTCTTTGGGCGGGTTGGCGTCGGCGCCGTCGCGAACCGGCCGCGATGCCCCGGGGCCGGGGCTCGGCGCCGACGCGCAGCCCGAGACGACGATGGCGGCAACGAGCAGCGCCTGCGCCAGCAAGGGCAGCCTCCACGGCGCTGGGCCGATCGACGCCCAGGCTGCAGACCGGATCGCAGACCGGATCGTGACCATGGTTCGACCTTACACGAGCCGCCCCGGCGTGGGTAGACCAGACCACGCAGGCCCGAGCCAGCAGGTCACGCCACTATCATCGCCCGCATGCCCGTCACCCTTGCCGGCCAACTGGTCGTGGCCATCTCGTCGCGCGCGCTGTTCGACTTCGAAGAAGAGAACCGCGTTTTCGAGGCCCACGACGACCGCGCCTACATGCGGCTGCAGCTCGACCGGCTGGGCAACACAGCCAAGGCCGGCGTGGCGTTTTCGCTCGTCAACAAGTTGCTCGCGTTCAACCAGGAAGCGCCGCAAGGGCCGGCCGACTTGCCGACACTGCCGCAGACACCGCAAAAGCAACGCGTGGAGGTGGTGATCCTGTCGCGCAACGACCCGGTCTCGGGCATGCGCGTGTTCCGTTCGGCGCAGCACTACGGGCTGGCCGTCCAGCGCGGGGTGTTCACGCGCGGGCAGTCGCCGTGGCGCTACCTGAAGCCGCTGAACGCGAACCTGTTCCTGTCAACCAACGAGGCCGATGTGCGCTCGGCGCTGAACGCTGGCGTGCCTGCGGCACGCGTCTACCCCGACTCGGCGCGCGCCTCCAGCGCGCACCCGGGCGAGGTGCGTATCGCCTTCGACGGCGACGCGGTGCTGTTCTCCGACGAAGCCGAACGGGTGTTCCAGCGCGCCGGGCTCGACGCCTTCCAGGCCCACGAGCGCGCGCAGGCCGGCACGCCGCTGGCCGCCGGCCCGTTCAAGCCGCTGCTGCTGGCATTGCAGCGCTTGCAGCAGGAGCCGTCGGCGCACATGCGCATCCGCACCGCGCTCGTCACCGCACGCAGCGCGCCGGCGCACGAGCGCGCGATCCGCACGCTGATGGACTGGAACATCGAGGTCGACGAGGCGATGTTCCTCGGCGGCCTGCCCAAGGGCGCGTTCCTGCGCGAGTTCGAGCCCGACTTCTTCTTCGACGACCAGACCGGCCACATCGAGAATGCGGCCGAGCACGTGCCGTCAGGGCACGTGGCGTCGGGCATCAGCAACGTCGGGTAGGCGGGCGCCTTTGCTCGGGCCCGGCGCGGCGGCGCCCAGCAGGTGCCGGCTGAAGAACGCGGTGGTCTTGCGGTCCACCTCCGGCAGCAAGCCGCTGCGGTCGAAGCCCGGCGGGTCGTTCAGCATGTCGCCCAGCAAGCCGGTGAAGCCGGGCGGCAGCGGCGACAGGTACGCACCGTGGCCGCCGGTGGGCAGGTCGGCCAGGTGCTCGCAGGGCTTGCACACCGCGAGCACGCGGTCGCTGTGAAAGCGCGGCACGAGCCAGCGGTCTTGCTGTGCGGTCAGCAGGCCCAGCGGTACGCGCGGCGTGGCCAGCGAGGCCATGTCGTAGTCCGCCGCCAGCGGCACCGCGGCGACGATCGCGGCAATGCGCGGGTCGGTGTGCTCATGCGGCGTCGAGTCGCTGAAGACCGCACGAATCACGTTCAGCGCCACCCACTTCTTCACGCCGTCGAACACCCCGCCGGTCAACCGTGTGGCCAGGCCCACGCAGGTCTGGAAGTCCTCGGACAGGTGCGCCTCGCAATGCCGCTTGAAGCCGGCGCGCGACCAGCGCCCGCCCGCCAGCGTCAAGGCCGTGTGTCCGCCGGCCGACATGCCGTAGACGCCGACCTTGTCGAGCGCCAGCAGCGGACCCAAGCGCGCATCACGCCCGACGGCGTCGATCGCGCGCGATACCTCGGCCGGGCGCTGCTCCCAGCTATCAGGGCCGGGGTGGCGGTCGTTGCGATAGTTGTCGCCGCGGTGCTCGGGCACGGCCACCACGAAGCCGGCCTCGACCAGGCGGCGCGCCAGGTCGGCATGCACCCAGGGCGAGCCGCCGGAGCCGTGCGAGACGATGACGAGGCGGCCGTTGCCGCGCTGGGGTGTCCCTTGCGGCGCCACGTTGAACATGAACAGCCCGCGTCGCACCGGCTCGGCCGCGCTGCTCGACGGATAGAACACCGTGACCGGGCCGTCTTCGGTGGTGGCGGCAATCTCGCCCAAGGCCACGGTCGGGGGTTGGGTCGCCCCGGTCTGACCTGCGGTCAGGGCCGGGCCCCCCACCAGCACCAGCGCCAGCACCGCGCGCAGCACCAGCGCGGCGCGCTGGAAAGAACCTGTCGAATCCATCGTTCGCTCTCCTCGGACGAAGGCACCTTGCCCCCGGTGCAGCGCACGATGCCGTTCGTTGCCAGGCGTGTCTCGCCGAAGCCTCCAAGCTGCGGCTTGCGGCTGGCCGATTTCAGGAATCGGCCAGCTTTTCGGTCATCTTTGCTGCGATCTCCCGCCGGAACTCGGTCGGCGTGACGCCGGTGGCGGCCTTGAACGCGCGGTTGAACGGGCCGATGGACTGGAAGCCGGCCTCCAGCGCGATCGTGAGCACCGGCATCTCGCGCTGCGCGGGGTCGGCCAGCGCGGCGCGCGCGTCGTCGAGCCGGAAGGCGTTGACGTACGCGTTGAAGTTGCGGTGCCCGAGCCGCTGGTTGATGTGCCGCCGCAGCCGGTACTCGGGCACGGCCAGACGTGCGGCGAGGGCGGCGACGGTGAGGTCTTCGGTGCGGTAGGCGCGCTCCTGGTGCATCAAGCGGTGCAGCGCGGCGGCCAGGCGCTCCTCGGCGGGGTCGGGTGTTTGGTGGGCGGGTGGCTCGGGCAGCCGCCGCAGACCCGCCTCGGCCGCCGCCGCTGTCTCGGCCGGCCCCGCCGCCTCGACCGACGGCGGCATGGCATCTCGTCGCAAGCTCGCGTCGCCGGCCGGCCGCGGCAACGCCTGCAAAGGAAACAGCTCCGACGTGCCCAGGTGCAGCAGGCGCGCCGCCACCACCGCCATCATGAACAGCAGCATGACCACGTCGATGCTCGCCATCGTCGCAGACAGACGCCCGCGTGGCGAAGCGAGGCGCGCCACCAGCATCACCAGCGTGTAGGCAACCCCCGTGACGACGATGAATGCCCGCAAGCGGCGGCGCCCCTCCACCAGGTCGGCACGCCACTGCGCTGCTGCCGCCACGGCAGCGAGCACAGCAAACAGCAGCGGCACCGCGCGCTGCAGCCCGAAGGTGACAGGCGCCACCGCATGCAACGGCCCGACGATGCAGTTGAACCCGCTCAGCACGGCCACCACGCCCCAGGCCAATGCATGCACCGGCCGGAACACGAAGTCGTCGTCGAACAGCGCCTGCACGAACACCCAGAACAGCACCGCGTTGCCCACCGCCACCGCCACCAGCGGCGCCTGCCAGGCCACCGGCAACCGCGCTTCCAGCATGGGCGTGGAGCCGACCACCTGCACGCACAGGCCCAGGCAGATCGCCATGCCTGCGCGTGCGGCCGGCAGGCGCGGCCGGTCACGCGCCAGCACGGCCGCCAGCAAGGCGAGCAAGGCCAGCAACATGCCGCGTAACGCAGCGTCGAGCAGGGTCGCGGCTGCGGTCGCGGTCGCGCTTGCAGTTGCAGTTGCAGTTGCAGTTGCAGCGTCGAACATTCGACGCAATGTCGCCGAAAGCGGTGGCAACCGCCAGCAGCCGGCTTCTCGGCTCACCAGACGCAATCGCCTCCGGCTGCCCGCACCGCGGTCAGCCGCAGGGCACCTGCGCCGAGAACAGCAACAGCGCTTTGGGGCCCACCCAACCGGTGGACGTCGTGTAGGCGTCGAGCTGGCGCCGCATGTCGTGCCACGCAGCCTGCCGTTCTGCCTCCGTCAGTGGCGCCAACAATTCGATGATCGGCGACGCCGCAGTCTTGAGAAACTCGACGTAGTGGTCTACCGAGGGCAACAGCACGGGCGCGTCGATCGGCCGCAGCGCAACGTCGGCAAAGCCGGCCGATTGGAGCAGGCTCGACAGGAGCGTGGGCGAACCGACGCTCATCAGGCCGCCAGGCCGGCAGAGTTCATCGTGCGACGCGGGCTTCATGCCTGCGTGTCTGCGTGCCACCGCCACCTGGAGGCACAGGCAGGGGTTGTGCTCGGGAGCCGCGAAGACCAGGCCGCTGAAGCAGCCGCCCGGCCTGAGTGCGGCCCGGATGCCCTGCAAGGCATCGAGCGGGGTCGCACAGAACATCAAGCCGAGGCGACAGACGGCGGCATCGAAACCGGCGCCGTCGAGCTGGAGCCGCTGCGCGTCGGCCACCAACACCTTCACGTGACCGTGGCCCGCTTGCCTGGCGCGATCGGCGGCCAACCGGAGGATGGCGGCTGAACTGTCGATTGCCAGCACCTGCCCTCGCGGCCCCACCCGCTGCGCAATGTCCAGCGTTTGATCGCCGGCACCGGCGGCCACGTCGATGACGCGCGCGCCGAGCGTGACTTGGGCTGCCTCCAGCATCAGGCGCGTCGGCTCGCGCAGCCAATCGCGGATCAGCGGCGCCTGCGCGTTCCAGCCGGCAGCGGCCCGGTCCCAGGCCTCGCTCATCACTCGACCCTGATGTTCAGGCCCTTCAATGTGGCTTGCCAGTAGGCGCGTTCGGTGGCGATGCTGGCGCTCATCGCGGCCGGTGTGCTGGACGTGGCGCGCATGCCCGCCTCGGCAAAGGCAGCCACCAGTTCCGGCTGCTCCAGCGCCTTGCGCAAGAGCTCGGAGGTGGCGTCGATCACCTGCGGCGACACACGCGCCGGCATGAAGAACCCGAACCACTCGCGCAACACCAGCTCCTTGAAGCCCTGCTCCACGAGCGAGGGCACATCGGGAAAGTAGCTGCTGCGCTGTGCCCCCGAGGTGCCGAGCACGCGCAAGCGCCCGGTCGCCTTGTGCTGCCGCAGCATGCCTTCAGGCAAGACCAGCGCAGCGATCTGCCCACCCAGCAGATCGACCATCGCGGGTGGGCCCCCGGCATAGGCCACGTGCTGCCAAGGTGCGCCCGCTTGCTGGAACAGCATGGCCTCCAGCAGATGCGGCATCGTGCCGATGCCAGGTGAACCGGCGTTGGCGAGTTTGGGGTTCTCGCGCATCCACTGCGCCAACGCGCGAACGCTGCCCACCCCGCTCGGCACCGCAGGCCCCACGGCCAGTGCAAGTGCCATCTCGCTGGCGAACGACACGGGCTGCAGATCGGCCTGCGGGTCGTAGGCCAGCTTCGCATACAGAGAGGGGTAAACCGTGGCGATGGCTCCCTGTGCCAGCAGCAGGGTGTTGCCGTCGGGAGCAGAGGCCACCAAAGCGCCAACGGCCAGTTGACCCGCCGCGCCCGGCCGGTTGTCGACCAGCGTGGTGCGGGCGTGGTCTCTTGTCAGGCTTTCGGCAACCCGACGGGCAACGATGTCAGGAATGCTGCCTGCGGGGCCGGAGCACAACATGCGCAGCGGGGCCGCCGCAGGCTGGCCGAAGGCCTGTGGCCAGGCGGTGGCGGCCAGCAGGCAGGCGCCCGCCGTCTGAAGCGCGTCGCGCCTGGAAAGCTTTGTGTTCATGGGTCTCTCCTTGAGGTGGCGGTCCACTTGAACCGGTGCCCGAATGTTTGCGCGCCGCCAGGGTGCGTGGGAAGATGCGAAACGCAGCATGGCGATGCAAACCCTGCATCGCCGGAGGGTACCGTTCATGCGACTTCAAGCCATTGCACAGTTCATCGCGGTGGCCGACGCCGGCAGCATTCGTGGCGCCGCGCGGCAGCTCGACATGACGCAGCCCGCACTGTCACGCGCCCTGCAGCAGCTTGAGCAGGACCTGCATGTGGAGTTGCTCCACCGAAGTGGACGCGGCGTCAAGGTCACGGCCGCAGGCGAGGCCTTCCTGGCGCGCGCCCGGGTGGCGGAGGCCGAGCTTCGCAAGGCGGCCGAAGAAGCGAGGTACGCCACCGACGACACCGGCACCTTGCTGGCGCTGGGCCTTTCGCCGGTGGGCGCGAGCCTCTTCTTGCCCGAGCTCGTGATCGGGCTCCAGCGTGAACGACCCGGTGCTCGAATCCGCATCCTGGAAACCACCCCCAGCGCCCTGCTATCGCTCGTGCGCGACGAGGTGATGGACCTGGCGATCACACAACGCACGCGCATCCACCTGGACGCCGGCCTCGACTACCGCCCGCTGGCCGAAGTCTTTACCGGCGTGGCGGTTCGGCCCGACCACCCCTTGCTGCGCCAGCAGCCCTGTTCCCTGCAGGAACTGGCAAAGGCTCAGTGGCTGTACATGACCGCGCACGACAGCAGCGACGACATCGTAAGCCGATCGTTCATCGCCAACGACCTGCCGGTGCCCAAAGCCGCAGTGCACTGCGGCTCCTACTTCGTGGCGCTCGACCTGATCGCCGCCACAGACATGGTCAGCGTCTTGCCGCCGCTGCTGCTGCAAGACTGCGTGCGCCGTGGGCGCCTGGCCGAACTCCGTCTGGCCAAGGCCTTTCTGCCGATTCATCTGGGGCTGTACACCCGGGCTGGATCGCGCAAGACGGCTGCGGCCACCGCGGCGATCGATCACATCGTGACCATCGCCAGGCGCATAGCCCAACGGTGATGCCGATGCGAGCGAATCTCAGAGTCAGGGCAACAGCTCGGCCTGAACGGTCTGCGCCGGCACCGCAAACAACCCGGCGCCGAGGTGGTGCAGTGTGTGCAGATCGGCGTTGTCGGCCCGGAACGACCAGCGGCCGGCATCGAACACCCGCGCATCGGCCTGGGCCGAGACCACCTCGCCGAAGAAGGTGTCGTAGGCCTCTTGTGCGTGCGGCTCGGGGATCAGTCGGCATTCAAGCCAAGCAACGCAACCGGCCACCAGCGGCAGGCCCAGCAGCGGGCCGTCGAAAGCCTCGATTCCGTAGCGGGCGAACTTGTCGGCACGGGTCGAGTCCTCGGCGCCTTTGCCCGAGACGCTGCCCACCGTGTACGCGAGGTCGGCCTGCGCGCGGCATGGCAGGTTCAGCGCAAAGCGGCCACTGGCCAGCACCAGCTCACGCGTGAAGGTGCTCTTGTCGATCACCACCGCCACGCGCGGCGGCGTGAACTCCACCGGCATCGACCAGGCCGCCGCCATCACGTTGCGGCGCCCGCCGTGCGCGCTGCTGACGAGCACGGTCGGGCCGTGGTTGATGAGGCGGTTGGCCTTGGAGAGTTCGACGGCTCGGCGCATGGCGGCCAGTGTAGGCGGGGCCTGTCGTCCAAGGGGTTCAGGTGATGAGCGCGGTCATCGCTATTGACCTTGCCGCTGCTCTTGCCGCTTCTCTTGCCGCTATCGTCGCGTCATGGATCGCAAGCAGAGCCGGCGCACGCAATGATGAAGTTCATCGCCCCCGTGTTGTGGCTGCTGGTCGGCTGGGTGGTGCTGATGGCGGCCATCGCGCTGTTCCAGGACCGGCTGCTGTACTTGCCGGCGCGCGCCACGGTGGCGCAAATGAGTTCCAGCGGGCTCGCGGCCTGGCCCTCGGCACAGGACTTTCGTGGGCTCGTCGCCGAGCCCGCCGAACCGGGAGGCAAGGTGCGCGGCACCGCGGTGGTGTTTCACGGCAACGCTGGGCATGCCGGCCACCGCACCCACTACGCCGACGCACTCACCGCCCTCGGCCTGCGCGTGATCCTGGCCGAGTACCCGGGCTACGGCCCGCGCGACGGCAGCGTCGGCGAAGCCAGCCTCGTCGCCGATGCGGTGCAGACGCTCGCGTTGGCGCACCGCCTGCACGGCGCGCCGCTGCTGGTGATCGGCGAGTCTCCCGGCGCGGGCGTCGCCGCGGCGGCGTCGGCACAAGCGGGAGCGCAGGTGGCCGCTCTGGTGCTGATCACCCCTTGGGACCGGCTCGAACACGTGGCCGCGCACCGCTACCCCTGGTTGCCGGTGCGCTGGTTGCTGCGCGATCGCTACGACAGCGCCGCCCACCTCGCCACGTTCGACGGCCCGGTGTGGGTGGCGGTGGCCGAACGCGACACCATCGTGCCGGCACGCTTCGGCACCGCGCTGCACGCATCGCTGCCGGGCCGCAAACGGCTCGACGTGATGCTGGCCGCCGGCCACAACGACTGGCTGTTGCGGGTGGACGGTGCGTGGTGGAGCCAGGCCGTGACGTTCGCTCTCGGCGACGCGTCACGCTGAGCCGGCGGCCTCGCGCCTTGGGGCCGCCAGCGCGGCCAGCGCTGTCAGCGCCAACCCGGGCATCAGCCACGCATCGCGCGCGTCCATCGCCCACGCCGTGGCGCCCGCCACGGCGCACCACAGCAGCGGCACCGGCCAGAGCAGCCACGAGCCAGATCCAAACGGACGCGCCGAGTGCAGCATCAGCAGCAGGCCCAAGGTCGCGCTGGCGGTCGGGTCGGGCGCGATACCGAACAACTCGGCTTGCTGCCACGGGCGGCCCAGCGCCATGCCGATCAGCGGCTGCACGACCAGCGCGAACAGCAGCAGTGCCGCGCCCAGCCCGGCCGTTGACGGCGAGGCGCTGCGGCCCGAACCAACATCGGCCCCGGTGGCCAGCCCCCCGAAAGCGCGCCACGCCGCGCCGAGCAGCAGCAGCCCCTGCACGCCAAACGCCACGCCGAACCACACCGCCGCCCAGTTGATCGTGGCGTAGCGCTGCACGTGAAACGCCCAGCCGACCCAGCCCCAGGCCAGCGCCAACACACCGAAGACCGCAACGCTGGCCCAGGCCCGCGCGCGGGGTGCGCTCCGTGCGATCGACCCACGCGCGCGCGGCCCATCGGCCGCAGCCACGCGCACCGAGGCCCCCCCGTTACCACGCCACGCCGCCACGCCGATCACCCCACCCAGCCCCAGCGCCACGGCATGCGCCGGCCAGACGTCGGCGTTGTAGATCTCGAAAAGGCGGTGGTAGGTGCGCGCCGAGAACATCAGGAAGTCGGACAGGCGGTAGGTCCACCACTCCGACATCACGACCCCTGGCAGCCGTGCGACATCTACAACGCCTGCACGTGCTCGGCCATGCGCCGCCGCAGCGCCGCGTCGGGTATCGGCCCGAGCGCAGCGCCCATGTTCTGGCGCACGTGCGCGACGCTGCTGGTGGCAGGGATGGCGCACGCCACCGCCGGGTGCGAGACGACGAACTTGAGCGCGACCTGCGCCCAGCCGTCGCAGCCGATCTGTGCCGCCCATGCTGGCAGCGGGTGGCGTTGCAGGTCGCGCAGCAGCGCGCCCTCGCGGAACGGGCGGTTCACGATGACCGCGATGCCGCGCTCCTGCGCCAGCGGCAGCAGCCGCTGCTCGGCCTCGCGGTCGAGCAGGTTGTAGCTGAGCTGCACGAAATCGATCGGCTGGCTGTGCATCACCGCTTCGATGTCGCGGTGGCGCCGCCCCTCCGACGTGGTGATGCCGACATAGCGCAGCCGCCCGGCCGCCTTCATCGCCAGCAGCGCAGGCAGGTGCTCCTCCCAGCCGAGCAGGTTGTGCACCTGCAGCAGGTCGAAGCGCGGAACACCCCAGTGGCGGCGAGACTCCTCGATCTGCGCCGGCCCACGTTCGCCGGAGCCGACCCACACTTTCTCGGCCGAGAACACCGGCGCGGCAGCGCTGCCCAATTTCGCCAGCCCATGCCCGATGACCGGCTGCGACGAGCCGTACATCGGCGACGAATCGATCATGCGGCCGCCGGCCGCAAAGAACGCGCGCATCACTTCGGCGCACGCGTCGCGCGCCGCGCGGTCGTTGCCGACGTTGAAGGTGATCCAGCTGCCCAGCCCGACCACCGGCAGCGCCTCGCCGCTGGAGGGGATTTGCCGCGTGGCCAAGGCAGGTGCGGCGCGTTGCGCCGGGACGGCGGTCGGAAAGAGCGCGGCCGGCGCCAAGGCGCTGATCCGCTTCAACATCGAGCGACGGTGCAGGTCCATGGCGCCAAGATACCGCAACGGGTCGGCCGGGCGCGCGCTTGCGGAACAATGCGCTCATGGACATTGCACCGGCACTCGCACTGCCCCCAGAAGCACTCGCCCGCGTGCGCCGCCTGATGGCGCAGCGCGAACGCACGCTGCTCGGCCTGGTGGGGCCGCCGGGCGCGGGCAAGTCGACGCTGGCGCTGGCCTTGCAGCGCGCCTTTGCCGACGTTTCGCAAGTGGTGCCGATGGACGGCTTTCACCTCGCCAACGTCGAACTGCAGCGCCTGGGCCGAACCGGCCGCAAGGGCGCGCCCGACACCTTCGATGCGGCCGGCTATGCCGCGCTGCTGCAGCGCCTGCGCTCGCAGCGCGCCGACGAGACGGTGTACGCGCCTGAGTTCCGGCGCGAGATCGAGGAGCCGGTGGCCGGTGCGATCGCGGTGCTGCCGCAGACGCGGCTCGTCATCGCCGAGGGCAACTACCTGCTGCTGGCCGAGGCGCCGTGGGCGGGCGTTGCCGCACTGCTCGACGAGACCTGGTACGTGGACGTGGACGACCGCCTGCGCACCGATCGCCTGCTGCGCCGCCACGAACAGTTCGGCCGCAGCGCGCAGGCCGCGCAGGACTGGGTGCGCGGCACCGACGAGCCGAACGCACGGCTGATCGCCGCGACGCGATCGCGCGCGCAGTGGGTGTTCAGCGCGGCTGGCGGCGAAGCGAGCGGCTGACCATCCCACCCAGCGGTCAACGCAGGAATGCCAGCACCGGCGCCAGCGAGCGCTCCGGCGCTTCTTCGTGCGGCAAGTGACCGACGCCCGGCAGCGCCACGCGCGTGGCCTGCGGGATCGCCTGCAGGTAGTCGGCCGAGTTGGCGAACGGGATCATCGCGTCCTGCTCGCCCCACAACAGCAGCGTGGGCGCGCGGATGCGCCGCAGCACCGGCAGCGGGTCGGTGAGCACCGTCTGCGCCATGCGCGCGAGCAGTGCGTCGCGGCTGCCGGGGGCGCGCATCAGGTCGTGGTAGCGCTCGGCGACGTCGTCGGTCAGCAGCGCGGGGTCGGCGTACGCCGGCTCCAGTGACAGGCGCAGCAGCGCCATCGGCAACGCGTGGCGCATCAGCTTGAACGACGCCGGCACCTCGGGCGCCTTGCCGTAGGCGAAGCCGGGGCTCGCAAAGCCGTCGGGCGCGACGAGCACCAGCTTGTCCACGCGGTTCGGGCGCTCGGCCGCAAAGCCCCACGCGATGCGCCCGCCGATCGAGTGGCCGACGAGGCTCGCACGCGCCAGCCCCAGGTGGTCCATCAGCGCCAGCAGCAGTTGCCGGCTGCGCACGTCGGTGTAGTCGCCGCTCGGGTCGGGCGGGCTCAGGCCGCTGCCCGGCAGGTCGAATCGGATCACGCGGTGCGTGGCCGCCAGGCCAGATGCCCACAGCTCCCAGGTGTGCAGGCTGGCGCCGAAGCCGTGCAGCAAGATCACGGCGGGTGCGTCCTTCGGGCCGCTGTCGCGCACGTGCAGGTGCGTGGCCGGGGCGCCCAACACATCCACCATGTCGGTGGGTGCGGCGAGGTACAGGCGTTCGAGCTCGGCGCGGTCCCTGTCGGGGGTCCACAGCCAAAGGGCGAGCACGGCAAGCAGGATGATCATCAGCGCAGTGAGAGCCAGTGGGCGGAGCGGCCAGGGCATGAGCGTTGCAGGCTAACACCGCCTCCGAGGCCCAAAAGCCTCGAAGGCCATCGGCGCCGATCCGCACGTGACCCTGCAAGCCGGGCGCGCCGCAGGAAGCGGCGCGAAGAGCACGCGCGTTGCACGGCGACGCTCCGTTCCCGCTAGGATGGCCTTCACTCGCGAGCCTTCCGCATGAACTTCCTGTGGCCCCAGTCCCTGTGGTTGCTGCCGGCGCTGCCGCTGCTGCCGCTGCTGTACCTGTGGCTGCTGCGGCGGCGCGGCAAGCCGGCTCTGCGGTACAGCAACCTCAATCTCGTCCGCGAGGCCGCCAGCCGGCCGTGGCGGCGGCATGTGCCGGCGGCCTTGCTGTTGCTGGCGTGTGCGTTGCTGGCGCTCGCGCTGGCGCGGCCGACGGCGACAGTGACGCTGCCGTGGGCGCGCACGACGGTCATGCTGGCGATGGACGTGTCGCGCAGCATGCGAGTGACCGACGTCAAGCCCAGCCGCATGGAGGCCGCGCAGGACGCCGCCAAGATGTTCCTGCGCGAGTTGCCGCGCAACATCGACGTGGGCCTGGTCACCTTTGCCGGCAGCACCCAGGTGGCGCAGCGGGCAACGCTCGACCGCGAGGCCCTGGCCAGCGCCATCGACGCGTTCCAGATGCAGATCGGCACAGCCGTGGGCAACGCCATCGTGATGTGCCTGGCAGAGCTGTTCCCCGAGCACGGCATCGACCTGGAGGGCATGACCTTCGGCCCGCGCACGCGCTTGGGCACCGCCGCGGGCAGCCGCGACGCGCAGCTTGGCGGGCCGGAGAAGCCGGCCAAGCCCGCACCTTTGCAGATCACGCCGGTGGCGCCGGGCTCCTTCGATGCGGCCGCCATCATTCTGCTGACCGACGGCCGCCGCACCGTGGGCATCGACACGCTTCAAGCCGCCAGAATGGCCGCCGACCGCGGCGTGCGCATCTACGTGGTGGGGCTGGGCACGCCGGATGGTCATGCGGCGATGGACGAGAGCATGGCGATCTACCTCAAGCTCGACGAACCCACGCTGCGCGAGGTGGCGCGCCTGACCGGCGGCGAGTACCACCACGCCGGCACGGCTGAAATGCTGCGCACCGTCTATCAAGACCTGGGCTCGCGCCTGCAGGTGCAGACGCGCGAGACCGAGTTGACCGGCGCGATGGCGCTGGCCGCGGCGCTGCTGGTGGTGGTGGCGGCGGGTCTGTCGCTCGTGTGGTTCGGGCGTGTCGGCTGACGCTTCGCCGACCCAACGTTCTACAGGTCAGACCAAGGCATCACGTCCACGCCATTGCGCGTGAACCGCATGTCGCCACCGTAGACGAGCCCCAGGTGGACGGCAGAGAAGCTGCCGCGTTCGGTGGCGTACTTGTGCCACTTGTCGAGCTGGCGGAAGGCGTCGGACGCGACCGTGGGGCCCGACTTGATCTCGACCGCGGCGACTTCGTTGCCGCGCTCCATGACCACGTCCACTTCGGTACCGATGTTGTCGCGCCAGAAGTGCAGCGGTTCGCGCAGACCGAGGTTGACGCGGGTTTTCAAGAGTTCGTTGACCACCATGGTTTCGAACAGTGCACCGCGCTGGGGGTGCGAGAGGATCTCGCCCTCGGTGCGGATGCCCATCAATGCTGCGGCAAGGCCGACGTCGGTCATGTACAGCTTCGGGCTTCTGACCAGGCGCTTGCCGAAGTTGGCGACGTGAGGGCGCACGAAGTGGATCAGGTAGCAGGTCTCCAGGATCGACAACCAGTGCTTGACCGTCTTGTCGGCAACCCCCGCATCGCTGCCCAGCGACTGCATGTTGAGCAACTGTCCCGTGCGAGCGGCAGTGAGCTTGAGAAAGCGCTGGAAGGCGCTCAGGTCCTGGATGGCGGCAAGCTGGCGCGCGTCTCGTTCAGCGTAGGTAACGAGGTAGCCCTGCAACCACTCGTGCGGCTCCAGCGAGCGCGAGTAGATGGCCGGGAAAAATCCCTTGAGCAAGTGGCTGGCGTACTGCTTCTCCAGCAGCCCCACGCTGCGAAGTTCGGCAACCGACAGCGGCAACAGCTCGACCAGCGCGGTGCGCCCCGCCAGACTTTGCGTCACGCTGGACAGCAGCGACAGGTTCTGCGAGCCCGTCAGAACGAACTGCCCCATCTTGCCCGAGGCATCCACCACGCCTTGAAGTTCAGAGAACAGCTCGGGCGCGTTCTGTGCCTCGTCGATGACGGCACCCTGGGGATACTGGTGCAGGAACTCGGCCGGGCTTTGGCGAGCGAACTCGCGCTGTGCAGACGCTTCGAGCGTGATGTAGGGCTTGTGCGGCAGCAACGCGCGCATCAGCGTGGTCTTGCCCGATTGGCGCGGGCCAGTCACGGTGACGACGGGAAAGCCGTCGAGCAGGCGCAGGATGCGGGGAGCGGCAGCGCGGGGGATCATTCTTTACAGATTCGAGTTTTTATCTCGATATTGTAAAACTTTCAGAGTGAGGATGGTCAGCGCGCTGAGCTCTCGTTCGACGGCAAGTCGTTCCGAGTCCGGTCACCCCCGGTGGACGTGCTGTCGCAACGCCTCCAGGTCGAGCACGCGCAAGCCGCCGTACTCGATGCGGATCAGGCCCAGTTCCTGCAACGCGTTCAGCGCTTCATTGACGCGCTGACGTGACAGGCCCACCAAGTAGCCCAGCTCCTGCTGGGTGATGCGCAGCAGCGTGCCCACGCCCGGGTAGAGCAGCGGGTGAAACAGCGCGGCCAGGCTGCGGGCGACGCGTGCGTCGGGGTCGTTCATGCGGTCGATCTCGCGCGCGCCGATGAACTGGCCGAGCCGCTCGTTGAGCTGCTGCATCACGAAGCGGTTGAACGGGATGCTGCGGTCCAGCAGCCAATGGAACGTGGCCAGGCTCAGGCCCGCGACGCGGCTCTTGCGCAGCGCCTGGATGTTGTAGCGGTACACCTCGCGCTTGATGCACGTGCCTTCGCCGAACCAGCCCCCCGGCGGCACGCCGGTGAAGGTGATCGGCACGCCCATCACCGTGTCGCTGCTCATCTTCAGCAAGCCGTCGATGACACCGAACCAGAACGTGGCGGGCCGGCCCACCCTGCACAGCAGTTCGCCGGGCTGCACTTGCACCGCCCTCAGGTCGGCCACCGCGCGCTCGCGCTCCTCGCGCTGCAACGCCACCAGCCAGGGGATGTCGGCCAGCTCGGCAGCGTCAATTGCGCGCGCACGTTCGAGCAACGGGGTGTGGGCTGGAGCGCCGGGCGGCGGCATCGGAACGAACTCAGGGAAAACGCTGGGGAGAGGAGACCCGCAGATTGTCGTCATAACGACAACCCAGCGTCAAACCAGTCCTTACAGTTCAGCCGCTGAACCAGAGCGTTCAGCTTTCGGAGCCGACCGTGCAGACCACTTTCCCCCGCTTGATGCAGCAGCATGCCGCGCAGCGCCCGCAGGCCGCAGCCTTGCGCGAGAAGGAGTACGGCATCTGGCAGAGCCTGGGCTGGGAGGCGCTGGCCAAGTTGGTGGCCGAACTCGCGTGCGGGCTGGCGCAGGCCGGCCTGAAGCGGGGCGAGCACATCGTCGTGGTCGGCGACAACCGGCCGCGCCTGTACGCGACGATGCTGGCGGCGCAAAGCCTCGGCGCTATTCCCGTGCCGCTGTATCAAGACGCCGCGGGCGCCGAGTTCGTCTTCCCCATCAACAACGCCAGCGTGGCGTTTGCAGTGGTGGAAGACCAGGAGCAGATAGACAAGGTGCTGGAGCTGCGCACCGCTTGCCCGCAGCTGGCGCACATTTGGTACGACGACCCGCGCGGTCTGCGCCACTACGACGAGCCGGGTTTGGCGTCGCTCGACTCGCTGGTCGAAGCGGGCCGGGCCGACCATGCGCGCAACCCGGCCTTCTTCCAGGCCGAGATAGACAAAGGGCAGCCCGACGACGTGGCGGCGATGTTCTTCACCTCCGGCACCACCGGCAACCCCAAGGGCGTGGTGCACACCCACCACACGCTGATCGACCGTGCCAAGGCCGGCGCCGACTTCGACAAGCTGCGCGCCGCTGACGAAGTGCTGGCCTACATGCCGCCTGCCTGGATCGGCCAGAACATCTTCTCGTACGCGCAATGGCTGGTGTGCGGCTACGTGGTCAACTGCCCCGAGTCGGCGGCCACGGTGATGATCGACCTGAAAGAGATCGGCCCGACCTACTACTTTGCGCCACCGCGCGTGTTCGAGGCGCTGCTCACCAGCGTGATGATCCGCATGGAAGACGCGGGCCGCATCAAGAAGGGGCTGTTCCACCACTTCATGGCGCTGGCCCGGCGCGTCGGCCCGGCGCTGATGGACGGCAAGGGCGCGGACAGCAAGGGCGCGCACGGCAAGCCGGTCGGCGCACTCGACAAGCTGCACTACGCACTAGGCAACCTGTGCATCTACGGCCCGCTGCGCAACACGCTGGGCTTGTCGCGCGTGCGTGTGGCCTACACCGCGGGCGAGGCGATCGGGCCCGACCTGTTCACGTTCTACCGCTCGATCGGCATCAACCTGAAGCAGCTCTACGGCTCGACCGAGACCGCCGTGTTCGTGTGCCTGCAGCCCGACCACGAAGCGCGTGCCGACACCGTGGGCGTGCCGATTGCCGGCGTGCAGATCAAGCTGACGGACGCTGGCGAGATCCTCGTCAAGTCGCCCGGCCTGCTGAAGGAGTACTACAAGAACCCTGTGGCCACCGCCGAGGTGCTGACGGCCGACGGCTGGTACCACACCGGCGACGCCGGCTTCCTGGACGCGGGCGGGCACCTGAAGATCATCGACCGCGCGAAAGACGTGGGCCGCATGAAAGGCGGCGCCTTCGACGGCTCGATGTTCGCGCCCAAGTACGTCGAGAACAAGCTCAAGTTCTTCCCGTACATCAAGGAGGCGGTGGCCTTCGGCGACAAGCGCGAGAAGGTCTGCGCCTTCATCAACATCGACATGGAAGCGGTGGGCAACTGGGCCGAAAAGCGCAACCTGCCCTATGGCGGCTATGCCGACCTGGCGCAAAAGCCCGAGGTCTACGAGTTGCTGCGCGACTGCGTCGAGAAGGTCAATGCCGACCTGGCGCAAGACCAGATGCTGGCCGGCAGCCAGATCAGCCGCTTCCTGGTGCTGCACAAGGAGCTCGACGCCGACGACGGCGAGCTCACCCGCACCCGCAAGGTCAAGCGTGGCACGATCGGCGAGCGCTACCAGGTGCTCGTGGACGCGCTGTATGGCGGCAAGACGAACCAGTTCATCGAGACCAAGGTCACGTTCGAAGACGGGCGCAGCGGCGTGGTGTCGGCCGACCTGAAGATCATGGACGCGAAGACGTTCCCGTCGATGAAGAGGGCAGCGTGATGGCAGGCAATGCAGGCGCGCGCAAGGTCGGCGACGTCATCCTCGACGTCAAGAACATCAGCCTCGCCTTCGGCGGCGTGAAGGCGCTGACCGACATCAGCTTCGACGTGCGCGAGCACGAGGTGCGCGCGATCATCGGGCCCAACGGCGCCGGCAAGAGTTCGATGCTGAATTGCATCAACGGCGTGTACCAGGCGCAGCAGGGCTCGATCACGTTCCGCGGCCAGACGTTTCGCCACATGAACTCGCGCCAGGTGGCCGAGATGGGTGTGGCGCGCACCTTCCAGAACCTGGCGCTGTTCAAGGGCATGAGCGTGCTCGACAACATCATGACCGGCCGCAACCTGAAGATGAAGAGCAACATCTTCCAGCAGGCGTGGCACTTCGGCGCCGCGGCGCGCGAAGAAGTGGAGCAGCGCCAGTTCGTCGAGAAGATCATCGACTTCCTCGAAATCCAGCCCTACCGCAAGACGCCGGTCGGCAAGATGCCGTACGGATTGCAAAAGCGCGTGGACCTCGGCCGCGCACTCGCCATGGACCCGCAGGTGCTGCTGCTGGACGAGCCGATGGCCGGCATGAACGTGGAGGAGAAGCAGGACATGAGCCGCTTCATCCTCGACGTAAACGACGAGTTCGGCACCACCATCGTGCTGATCGAGCACGACATGAGCGTGGTGATGGACATCAGCGACCGCGTGGTGGTGCTCGACTACGGCAAGAAGATCGGCGACGGCACGCCGGCCGAGGTGCGGGCGAATCCGGATGTGATCAGCGCCTATCTCGGCACGTCGCACTGAGCAGCAGGCAGCGAGCGGACGACAGCATCATGGGATTCTTTCTAGAGACAATGATCGGCGGGCTGATGTCCGGCATGTTGTATGGGCTGGTGGCGCTCGGCTTCGTGCTGATCTTCAAGGCCAGTGGCGTGTTCAACTTTGCGCAGGGCGCGATGGTGCTGTTCGCGGCGCTGGCGATGGCGCGCTTCTCGGAGTGGATTCCGGCGCTGATGGGCTTCAACAACAAGGTGCTGGCCAACGTGCTCGCCTTCGCCGCCGCGTTGATGGTCATGGTCGCGGTGGCGTGGCTGATCGAGAAGCTGGTGCTCGGCAAGCTGGTCAATCAGGAAGGCATCACGCTGCTGATGGCCACGCTGGGCATCACCTACTTCCTCGACGGCTTCGGGCAGACGCTGTTCGGCAGCAGCATCTACAAGATCGACGTGGGCCTGCCCAAGGACCCGATGTTCCTGTTCGAGAACGTGTTCCAGGGCGGTGTGCTGCTGAACAAGGAAGACCTGTACGCCGCGGTCATCGCAGCGTCGCTGGTGGTGCTGTTGTCGATCTTCTTCCAGTACACGAGCACCGGCCGCGCACTGCGCGCCGTGGCAGACGACCACCAGGCCGCGCAGTCGATCGGCATCCCGCTGTCGCGCGTGTGGGTGATCGTCTGGAGCGTGGCCGGCTTCGTGGCGCTGGTGGCCGGCATCATCTGGGGCAGCAAGCTCGGCGTGCAGTTTTCGCTGTCGGTGCTGGCGCTGAAGGCGCTGCCGGTGGTGATTCTCGGTGGGCTCACGTCGGTGCCGGGCGCGATCGTGGGCGGGCTGATTCTGGGTGTGGGCGAGAAGCTCTCCGAGGTCTACATCGGCCCGCTGGTCGGCGGCGGCATCGAGATCTGGTTCGGCTACGTGCTGGTGCTGTTCGTGCTGCTGGTTCGGCCGCAGGGTTTGTTCGGCGAGAAGATCATCGATCGTGTATGAAATACGCGATCAATGAACTTTCGGTGAAGGCTAACTTGGCGATTGCCAAGTTAAGCGAAGCGGGCCGTAGCCAAAAGATCATTGATCGCGTGTAGGCCAGGAAAACAAGACGACCATGCTTTACCGCGAAAACGGCCAGTTCAAGACCAGCTACAGCGCCGACCAGCAAGTGCTGCCGATCACGCAGGACCGCATCGCCGTCGGGCTGCTGCTGGCGTTTGCGATCTTCGGCGTGCCACTGCTGGCCGACGAATACCTGTTCCGCGCGATCCTGATTCCGTTCCTGATCCTGTCGCTGGCCGCCCTCGGCCTGAACATCCTGGTCGGCTACTGCGGGCAGATCTCACTCGGCACCGGCGCCTTCATGGCGGTGGGCGCGTACGCGGCCTACAACTTCGTGGTGCGCATCGACGGCATGCCGACGCTGGCGGCCATCCTGCTCGGCGGGGCCTGCGCCACGGTGGTGGGGGTGATGTTCGGCATCCCGAGCCTGCGCATCAAGGGCTTGTATCTGGCGGTGGCGACGCTGGCGGCGCAGTTCTTCTGCGACTGGGCGTTCCTGCGCGTCAAGTGGTTCACCAACTACTCGGCGTCGGGCTCGGTGTCAGTGTCCAACCTGTCGTTCTTCGGCATCGCCATCGACACGCCGCACGAGAAGTACCTGATGTGCCTGCTGATCCTGATCGTGTTCGCGATGGGGGCCAAGAACCTCGTGCGCAGCCACATCGGCCGCGAGTGGATGGCCATTCGGGACATGGACGTGGCCGCCGCCGTGATCGGCATCCGCCCGGTTTACGCCAAGCTCACGGCGTTTGCGGTCAGCTCCTTCATCGTCGGCGTGGCCGGCGCGCTGTGGGGCTTCGTGCACCTGGGCGCGTGGGAGCCGGCGGCGTTCTCGATCGACCGCTCGTTCCAGCTGCTGTTCATGATCATCATCGGCGGGCTGGGCTCGATCATGGGCAGCTTCTTCGGCGCGGCGTTCATCGTGATTTTGCCGGTGGTCCTGAACCAGGCGCTGCCGGTGCTGGGCTCGCTGATGGGCGTGACCATCAGCACCGCCACCGTGGCGCACACCGAGCTGATGATCTTCGGCGCGCTGATCGTCTTCTTCCTGATCGTGGAGCCGCACGGCCTGGCGCGGCTGTGGTCGATCGGCAAGGAAAAGATGCGGCTCTGGCCTTTCCCGCATTGATGTCGGCCCGACCCCCGTGAAAACACCGTGAAACCCCGCACCCCCGATCACGTTCTGTCAGTTCCGAGTTCGCATTCCCTGGTCCCAATGGCACGCAAGAGTGCTCTTTTCCACCCTCTGGAGGCAGTCATGAAGTTCAAGTCCCTGGTTATGTCGGCCGCGACCGCGGCCCTGGGAGTGGCCACGCTGGCCACCCCACCGGCTGCCTTCGCGCAGGCGAAGGAGCAGTTCTTCCCGTCGCTGGTGTACCGCAGCGGCGCCTACGCCCCCAACGGCGTGCCATTTGCCAACGGCTACGCCGACTACCTGAAGCTGACCAACGCGCGCGGCGGCATCAACGGCGTGAAGGTGATCTTTGAAGAATGCGACACCGGCTACGCCACCGACCGCGGCGTGGAGTGCTACGAGCGCCTGAAGGGCAAGAACGGCGGGGCGACGGTGTTCCACACGCTGTCCACCGGCATCACCTTTGCGCTGACCGAGAAGGCGCCGGCCGACAAGATCCCGCTTATTACGGCGGGCTACGGCCGCAGCGAAAGCGCCGACGGCATGGTGTTCAAGTGGAACTTCCCGCTGACCGGCACCTACTGGGACGCCGCAGACGTCTTGCTGCAGCACATCGCCAAGAAAGAAGGCGGCTGGGACAAGCTGCGCGGCAAGAAGATCGCGCACGTCTACCACGACAGCCCGTTCGGCAAAGAGCCGATTGCGCTGCTGCAAGAACGCGCCAAGATGCACGGCTACGACCTGAGCCTGCTGCCGGTGGCGCACCCTGGCGTTGAGCAAAAGGCCACCTGGCTGCAGATCCGCCAGAACCGACCCGACTACGTGTTGCTGTGGGGTTGGGGCGTGATGAACTCCACCGCCCTCAAGGAAGCCGTGGCGACCGGCTTCCCGCGCGAAAAGATGTACGGCGTGTGGTGGGCCGCTGCCGAACCCGATGTGAAGGACGTGGGCGACGGCGCCAAGGGCTACAGCGGCCTGGCGTTGCAACACGGCGCCGATCCCGGCTCGAAAGTGGCGCAAGAGGTGCTGAAGATGGTCCATGAAAAGGGCCAGGGCACCGGCCCGAAAGAAGAGGTCGGCACCGTGCTGTACATGCGCGGCCTGAAGGCCGCCATGCTGTCGGTCGAAGGCGTGCGCCGCGCGCAAGAGCGCTTCGGCAAGGGCAAGGTCATGACCGGCGAGCAGGCGCGCTGGGGCTACGAGAACCTGGCGCTCGACCAGAAAAAGCTCGACGCGCTCGGCTTTGCCGGCGTGCTGCGCCCGATCAGCACCTCGTGCGTCGACCACCGCGGCGCCAACTGGGCGCGCGTGCACACCTGGGACGGCGCCAAGTGGAACTTCACCTCCGACTGGTACCAGTCCGACGACGCGATCATCAAGCCGATGATCCGGGCGGCGGCGGACAAGTATGCGGCTGAGAAGAAGATCACACGTCGGACGCCGGAGGACTGCCAGAGCTGATGGCCGCTGGAGCCGCTTGTCCGCCGCCTTCGGCGGGCTTGACTCCCTCCCCTTCCCCTCCCTCCGAGAGGGAGGGGTGTTTGGCTCCCCTGACCCCTCCGTGAGGGGTGGGCTCCTGCGGAGCCCTTGCTCAAGCGCCGGGTACGGCGTTTGAGCAAGTCGAAAGATCAACACCATGAGCGCATCGGCCAACATCCTTCTCAACGTCAACGGCATCGAGGTCATCTACAACCACGTGATCCTGGTGCTGAAGGGCGTGTCGTTGAACGTGCCCGAGGGCAAGGTCGTGGCGTTGTTGGGGGGCAATGGGGCGGGCAAGACGACGACGCTGCGCGCGGTGAGCAATTTGCTGGCGGGTGAGCGTGGTGAGGTGACGAAAGGGTCGATCGAGTTGCGTGGGGAGCGGATCGAGAAGTTGTCCACCGCCGAGATGGTGAACCGCGGTGTGATCCAGGTGATGGAGGGGCGGCACTGTTTTGCGCACCTGACGATCGAGGACAACCTGATGACCGGCGCCTACACCCGCAAGGACGGCAAGGCCGCGGTGGCAGCCACGCTGGAGAAGGTCTACAACTACTTTCCGCGGTTGAAGACGCGGCGTACCTCGCAGGCGGCCTACACCTCGGGCGGCGAGCAGCAGATGTGCGCGATCGGCCGTGCGCTGATGGCCAACCCGAAGATGGTGCTGCTCGACGAACCGTCGATGGGCCTGGCGCCGCAGATCGTCGAAGAGGTGTTCGAGATCGTGAAGGACCTCAACACCAAGGAGCGCGTGACCTTTCTGCTCGCCGAACAGAACACCAACATGGCGCTGCGTTATGCCGACTACGGCTACATCCTGGAGAACGGCCGCATCGTGATGGACGGCGTGGCCAAAGACCTGCGCGAGAACGAGGACGTGAAGGAGTTCTACCTCGGCACCGGCGGCTCGGGCGGCGAGGGGCGCAAGAGCTTCAAGGACGTGAAGAGCTACAAGCGCCGTAAGCGCTGGCTGGCTTGATCGGCCTCGGAGGACGACCCCGTGGCCCACGCAGACGCCAAGGCGCTTGAGCCGCTGCTGCCCGTGCTGCGGCAGTTGCGCGACATCAAGGGGCTGAAAGAAGTGAAGCCCGGCATCTTCTACTGCCGCGGTGCGGCGTTCCTGCACTTTCACGACGAGCAGGGCAAGCTGACGGCCGACCTGAAGAAGCCCGGTGGCTCGGGCTTCGACCGCTACGCCGTCGACACCCCGCCGGCACAACGCAAGCTGGTCGACGATGCCAAGCGCCGCGCCGGCCGCGGTGATGACGATTGACGACGACTGACGACGCTGCGAACGACCGCGCCATCACCACACCCACACCATGAACGCCCACCACGACGCGCTCGAAACCCGCGACCCGGCGCAGCGCGAAGCCGAGTCGATGGCGCGACTCGCGCGGCAGGTCGCACACGCGCAGGCGCATGCGCCGGCGTTTGCCGAGAGGCTGCAAGGCGTGCGCGCCGATGGTGTCACATCGCGCGCCGCGCTGGCGGCGCTGCCGGTCACGCGCAAACACGAGTTGCTCGACCGCCAGAAGGCGCAGCGTGCCGCCCGCGCGCCGGGCGGATCACCCAGCGATGCGCGCAGCAGCGCAAGCACCATCGACGCCTTCGGCGGCTTCTCCACCATCGGCTGGGGCGCGCTGCAGGCGCAAGGCCGCGGCGCACGCCGTGTGTACGCCTCGCCCGGCACGATCTACGAGCCCGAAGGCCACGCGGCCGACTACTGGCGCATGGCGCGCGCGCTGTTCGCGGCCGGGCTGCGGCCCGGCGACCTGGTGCACAACAGCTTCAGCTACCACTTCACGCCAGCCGGCTTGATGATGGAAACCGGCGCACACGCGCTGGGCTGCACGGTGTTCCCGGGCGGCATCGGCCAGACCGAGATGCAGGTCCACGCAATGGCCGACCTGATGCCCACGGCGTACGTCGGCACGCCCAGCTTCCTGAAGCTGATCCTGGAGAAAGCCGCCGAGCTGGGCGTGGCGCTGCCGTCGCTCACCAAGGCGTCGGTCGGTGGCGAGGCCTTCATGCCGTCGTTGCGCGACTGGCTGCTCGAACGTGGCGTGGCGGCCTACCAGAGCTACGGCACGGCCGACTTGGGGCTGATCGCTTATGAAACGTCCGCGCGCGAAGGCCTGGTGCTCGACGAAGGCGTGATCGTCGAGATCGTGAGGCCCGGCACCGGCGACCCGGTGGCCGACGGCGATGTCGGCGAGGTCGTCGTCACCACGCTGAACCCCGACTACCCGCTGATCCGCTTCGGCACCGGCGATCTGTCGGCCGTGCTGCCGGGCACGTGCCCGACCGGACGCACCAACACGCGCATCAAAGGTTGGCTCGGCCGCGCGGACCAGACGGCCAAGGTGCGCGGCATGTTCGTGCACCCGTCGCAGGTGGCCGACATCGTGCGCCGCCATCCCGGCGTGGGCAAGGCGCGGCTCGTCATCAGCGGCGAGATGGCCAACGACAAGATGGCGCTGCACGTGGAGATGGCGCAGCCCGCCGAAGGGCTGGCCGAGCACATCGCGCAAAGCATCCGCGACGTGACCAAGCTGCGCGGCGACGTGGTGCTGTGCGCTGCCGGCAGCCTGCCCAACGACGGCAAGGTCATCGAGGACGCGCGGCGCTACGAGTAAGCCGGTGTCTGCCTCGGCCGGGCCGAGGCACCTGCCCCTGCCGCGGCCCTTGCCAAGTAGTTCTCGGTTCACGCACCCTGGGTTGGCCGCCACCGGGCACGGCGAGCCACCGTTCTCAAGACAGCGCGCAGAAGGCCGAAGAGGAGCGCATGCCCGGCGGCCCTCTTGCCGCGGGCGGCCTGCATGTGCGCAACCCCCACCCATGAGCTGATTGATGTCCACGACCTGCAGATCGGCATGGTCGTGCATCTCGACGGTGGGTGGATGGCGCACCCGTTCCCGCTCAGCCGGTTCAAGATCGTCTCCAGCGATCAGATCGCGACCATCCGCTCGCTCGGCTTGAAGCAGGTGCGCTGGGAACCGCTCGCCAGCGACGTGGCCGCCCCTGCGCCCGCCGGCACCTTCGCGGGCACACACGTCAACGGGCACGCCAGCCCCGCTGAGCCGATGCCAGCGGCCGCCGCTGCACCACCGCCTCCCGCCCCCAGCCCACCGGCGCCGACGCACCGCGAGCAACTGGCCCGCCAGCGCGAGGTGCTGCACCGCTGTGAACGGCAATTTGCCGAAGCCGCCAGCGCTTGCACCGAGATGACCCGCATCGCCGGCGCCCGCCCACTGCAAGCCGGCGCCCAGGCCAAGGAGTTGTCCCAGGCGCTCGTGACCAAGATGCTCGGCGAGCAGGACATGTGCATTCAACTCCTCAGCGGCACCGCCGGCAGCAAGGCGGCGGCGCATGCACTGAACGTGACGATTCTGTCGCTGCTGCTGGGGCGCAAGCTGGGCCTGGACGAGACCGAGATGCTGGACCTGGGCGTGGGCGCCGTGCTGCACGACATCGGCAAGACCGAACTGCCCGAGCGCGTGCGCCAGCGCGAAGACCACTTCATCGCGGCTGAAGTGAAAGAGTACGAAGAGCACGTGGCCCACGGCGTGGCCTGCGCGCGGCGCATGGGCCTGGCGCCTGGCGCCACGCTGGTGGTGGCGCAGCACCACGAACACTGCGACGGCAGCGGCTTTCCGCTGCGGCCCGCCGCCGACCGGCTGAGCCTGCCGGCGCGCATCGTCGCGCTGGTGAACCGCTACGACAAGCTGTGCAACCCGAACCTGGCGGCGCGCGCCCTCACGCCGCACGAAGCGCTGGCGCAACTGTTCGCCGGCAGCGCCCAGCACTTCGACAAGGCGGTCATGGCCGGCTTCATCAAGATGATGGGCGTGTACCCGCCGGGCTCGACGGTGCAGCTCAGCGACGAGCGGTATGCGCTGGTGGTCAGCGTCAACGCCGGCCGCCCGCTCAAGCCCTGCGTGCTGGTGCACGACGCGCGCGTGCCGCGTGAAGACGCGCTGGTGCTGGACCTCCAGGCGCAGGCGGCGCCCAGCATCCGCCGCAGCGTCAGGCCACTGCAGTTGCCTGCGCCGGCACTGAACTACCTGGCGCCGGCCCGCCGCGTGGTGTACTTCTTCGAGCCGGCGCACGAGCTGGACACGGTGTCGTGACAGCCACCGCCAACGCGACCGCCGCCGACGCGCCGGAGGGCCTCTCGGCGCTCATCGAAACCATGCTCCACGCGGTGTGGCTGGTGAATGCGCAGTCGCTGAGCATCGTCGCTGCGAACCGCGCCGCCGGCACGTTGCTGGGCGTGCCGGCGGCCGATCTGCTGGGCAAGTCGGTTCGGGAGCTGATCGCCACGCCCGAGGACCTGTGCTTCTGGGACGAGGTGGCCGACGCTGTAGCCAATGCTGCGGCCAACTCAGCGGCCAACGCAGCGGCCACCCCCGCCACGCATCACATCGAGTCGCACAGCCTGGTGCGCCGCTTCGACGGGCTGACGGTACCGGTGACGCGGCGTGTCAGCCGCATCGAGCCCGCGGCGGGCGGCGCGCTCTATGTGGTGGCCTTGCACGACCGCAGCGAGCAGGTCAACGTGCAACGCGAGCTCGAGGTGGCCGCGGCGCAACTCGCGGCCACGCTGGAGTCCACCGCCGACGGCATCCTGGTGACCGACCTGTCGGGCCGCATCCGCAACTGCAACCAGCGCTTTGCGCAGATGTGGGGCGTGCCGCCCGAGCTGCTGCTGGTGCGCGACGACGACGCGCTGCTCGACTGGATGCGCCGCAGCGTCGTCGACCCGGCTGCCTACATGCGCCGGCTGGCGGCGCTCGAAGAAGCCACGATGCTGCGCGCCAGCGACGTGCTGCAGCTCCACTCAGGCCAGGTGATCGAGCGCGTGAGCCTGCCGCAGTGCAGCCACGGCCGGCCGATCGGGCGGGTGTATTCGTACCGTGACATCACCGAGAAGATCGAAGCCGGCGAACGCATCGAGACGCTGTCCACCACCGACGCGCTGACCGGCCTGCCCAACCGCCGCCGCCTGGCCGACCGCGTGAAGGCCTGCCTGGCCGAAGTGCAGCGCGGGCAGTTGCAGCGGGGTTCGCCGCACCCCGGGCCGGCCCAGTTTGCGCTGATGCTGCTCAACCTGGACGGCTTCAAGCACATCAACGACACGCTGGGGCACGCCTTCGGCGACAGCGTGCTGATTGAAGTCGCCACGCGGCTGCGCAGCGGCCTGCGCCAGTCCGACACCGTGGCGCGGCTGGGCAGCGACGAGTTCGTGCTGCTCGTGAACCTGGCCGACGCGGGCGGCGCCGAATCGAGCGCGCGGCGCGTGCTCGACGCACTGCGCCAGCCCTTCCACCTGGCCGGCCTGAGCTTCACGGTGACGGCCAGCATCGGCATCGCGCTGGTGCCGGGCGACGGCACGACGATGGACGAGCTGATGGGCCGCGCCGACGCTGCGATGCAAGAGGCCAAGCGCGCCGGCCGCGCCGGCTTTCGCTTTCACCGCTCGCAGGCGCGGCGCAGCGTGGCCGAGTCGCGCACGCGCATGCAGCTCGACCACGCGATGCGCCTGGCGCTGAGCCAGGACCGCTTTCGCCTGCACTACCAGCCGCAGGTCGACCTGGCCAGCGGCCGCGTGCTCGGCGCCGAGGCGCTGATCCGCTGGAGCGACCCCGAGCTGGGCGAGGTGCCGCCGGCCGAGTTCATCCCGGTCGCTGAAGACAGCGGCTTCATCATCGCCATTGGCGACTGGGTGCTGCACCAGGCGGTGACGCAGGCCGCCGATTGGCATGCCCGCGGGCTGAAGCTGCTGGTGTCGGTCAACGTCTCGGCGTTGCAGTTCCAGCAGCCGGGTTTCGTCGAAGGCGTGGCGCTCGCGCTGCGCAACGCGCGCCTGCCGGCGCCGATGCTGGAGCTGGAGCTCACCGAGTCGATGCTGGTGCACGACGCGGCCGACGCGCTGGCGCGGCTGCATGCGCTGGCCGAACTCGGCGTCAAGCTCGCGATCGACGACTTCGGCACCGGCTACTCCAGCCTGAGCTACCTGAAGCGCTTGCCGGTGCACCGGCTCAAGATCGACCGCAGCTTCGTGAACGGCCTGCCCGACGACGAGAGCGACATCGGCCTGGTACACGCCATCATCAACATGGGCCGCGCGATGCACTTGCAGATCATCGCCGAGGGCGTGGAGACCGAGGCGCAGCGGCGCTTCCTGAAGAAGGCCGGCTGCGACCAGTTCCAGGGTTTCCTGTTTGCCCGCGCGCTCGATGCAGAGGGTTTCGAGGCGCGGCTGAAGGAGCCGCCCCAGGCGAAAGCACCGGCGCGCAAGCGGCTGCGACCTGCCACCGTCGGCGGTGCCGGCCCCGCCCATCCCTGCCTGCCGGCTCCGCCGCACTGAGCCACCGGAAGCCCGCGCAGGACGGGGCTGATATCGTGAGCGCGTGACTCTCCTCTTGGGCTTTCAAGAAGGCGCTGCGGTGCTGACGTGCCGTTGCGTCATGGAGCGTGCGCTGCCCGTGCTGTTCGTGTCCCACGCGGGTGGCGACTGGCAGATGTACTGTCACTGGCGCAACCATGACTTCGAGTCCGAAGCCGTTGACAGAGAGCTGGTCTATGTTCATGTCGAGCACCTGGTCGCCAGCGACATGACACTGTTGACGGTGGCCGACCTGCCGGTCGATACCGGCGCCGAACGTGAGTTCGTCGGCGGCGCTTGGGAGCGGTACGAAGACACGGACGATGATTGAAGCCTCAATGGGAAACGCATGAATCTCGACATCGGCGGCAAGCGGCCTGTCGACGGGGATCAGGTCTTCCTGGTCGGTCGCCCGAGCGGGTCTGCGGAGCCGCCGTTTGTCCTGCTCCATGACGCGGCCAAACAGAAGCGGGCCAAACGGAACATCCGCAGCGTCGGAGCCGTCGCTGTCGTCGCCTCGCTGGGCACCGGACACTTCATTGAAATCGCTTATCCGCACTGGGGCACCGTCTGGTTCTGTGCCTCCAAGATTCGAGGCGTGCGCGCGTTGTCGCCAGACGAGTTGTCGAACAGCAGCGAAACCGTGGGCTCGCTGGTGCTGTTCGAGCATGACCCGACACCTGAAGACGAACACGCCGGTTTCTTACTCTTCGGAATGGCGGCCGACTCGGTGGCTCGCCTGCTGACGCCTGCGGCCCGAGCGTAGCGGGCGCACAATCTCGGCTTCGACCCTTTGGCGGCGCCCCGCCGACACGCCGTGATGTACAAGTTCAAGTCCAAGGCCGCTGGCGATGTGATCATGCTGGGCCCGAACGGCGACCAGGTGCTGCGCCTGATGGGCAAGGAGCCGGCCGCCAAGGGCATCATCGAGCCGGCGGACATGGCGGCCGCCATTTCGGCGATCGAGCAGGCCGTGGCGGCCGACGAGGCCGCCCGCGCCGCCTCGAAGGCCGATGCCGCCGCCGAGCAGGACAAGCCCGAAGGCCCGCGCGACCGGGTCAGCCTGCGCCAACGCGCGTGGCCGATGGTGGAGATGCTCAAGCGCGCCCGCGCGGCCGACCAGAACATCGTGTGGGGGGTCTGATCGACGGATCGACCGCCCGGGCAACCTGCAAGGAGGACGACGAGCATGAAACTCTGGAGCGACAGCTGGCCCAACGGCGAGCGCATCCCGGCGCGTTGTGCGGCCGGCAAGATCGATGGCCCGGGTGTGGGCGCGGTGGGTTTCTCTGACAACCTGAGCCCGCACCTGGCCTGGAGCGAGGTGCCGGCGGGCACGAAGTCGTTCGCACTGATCTGCCACGACTTCGACGTGCCCAGCCGCGGCGACGACGTGAACCAGCCCGACCGCGAGGTGCCGGCCGATCTGCCCCGCGTCGACTTCTTCCACTGGGTGCTGGTGGACCTGCCCGCCAGCGCCGGCCACATCGGCGAGGGCGAGTTCAGCCGCGGCTTCACCGCGCGGGGCAAGAGCGGCCCGGCCACGCTGCACGGCGCGCGCCACGGCTTTAACGACTACACCGGCTGGTTTGCCAGCAACGCCGACATGGCCGGCAGCTACTTCGGCTACGACGGCCCGTTCCCGCCGTTCAATGACTCGCTGGTGCACCACTACGTGTTCACGCTGTACGCGTTGGGCGTGGCGCGCGCGCCGGTCGAAGGCACGTTCACCGGCGCGCAGGTGCGCGAGGCGATCTACCCGCACGTGCTGGCCGAGGCAACGCACTCGGGCACGTACACGCTGAACAGGCGCCTTCTGGGTCAGGGCTGACTTGGCTGGCGACGAACCGGTGCAGGAGCAGCAGGCCACGAGGGTGCTCGCCATTCGCCACGGCGAGACGGCGTGGAACGTGGACACGCGCATCCAGGGGCAGCTCGACATCCCGCTCAACGAGACCGGCCGCTGGCAGGCGCACCGCCTGGCGCTGGCGCTGGCTGAAGAAGCGATCGACGCGGTGTACTCCAGCGACCTGCTGCGCGCGATGGAGACGGCGCGGGCCGTGTCGGCCGGCAGCGGGCGCAGCATCGTGACCGATGTCGGCCTGCGCGAGCGCGGCTTCGGCGAGTTCGAAGGCCTGACGTTCAAGGAGATCGAGCAACGCTGGCCCGAGCAGAGCGAACGCTGGCGCAAGCGCGACCCGAGCTTTGGGCCGCTCGGCGGCGAGGCTTTGCAGGATTTCTACATCCGCAGCATCGACACCGTCACGCGGCTGGCCCACGCCCACCCCGGCCAGACGATTGCCGTCGTCGCGCACGGCGGTGTGATGGACTGCCTGTACCGCGCCGCCACGCGCCTGGACCTGCAGGCGCCACGCTCGTGGCAGCTCGGCAACGCCAGCATCAACCGGCTGCTGTACACGCCGCAGGGCTTCACGCTCGTGGGCTGGAGCGACACCTGGCACCTGGAGGACCCGTCGCTCGACGAATCGACCGACGGTGAGACCAGCGCCGAGATGACCGGCCGCCGGCCATGACCGCGCGCTCGACTGCCGAGGCGCGAGTGGGTGACCCGGTCGGCAGCATCGACACGCCCGCGCTGGTGATCGACCTCGACGCGATGCAGCGCAACCTGGCGCGCATGGCCGAGTTTGCCGGCAAGCACCGGCTGCGCCTGCGGCCGCACGCCAAGATGCACAAGAGCGCGACGATTGCAAAGTTGCAGATCGCCGCCGGGGCCGTCGGCGTGTGCGTGCAGAAGGTCGGCGAGGCCGAGGCGCTGGCCGATGGTGCCGTGAGCGACATCTTCATCAGCAACGAGGTGATTGCCGAAGCCAAGCTCGCGCGCGTGGCTGCGTTGGCAGGCCGCACCAAACTCGCCATCGCGGTGGATTCGCCGCTCGGCGTGGACCGGCTGGCGCAGGCGCTGAAGGCCGCCGGCAGCATGCTCGACGTGTTCGTCGAGATCGACGTTGGCCACGGCCGCTGCGGCGTGGCGCCTGCGGCGGCCGGCGCGCTGGCACACCAGGTCGTCGCACACGGGCTGCGTTTTGCCGGGCTGCAGGCTTACCACGGCCGCGCGCAACATCAGCGCGAGCCGGCCGAGCGCGAGGCCACGGTGCGGCATGCGGTGAGCCAGGTTCGTGCGGCGCTGGCGGGCATCACCGCCGCCGGCATCGCTTGCCCCCTCGTGACCGGCGCCGGCACCGGCACGTTCGCGTTTGAAGCGGCCAGCGGCGTCTACGGCGAGTTGCAGGCCGGCAGCTACCTGTTCATGGACCGCGACTACGCCGACAACACAGCTGCGTCGAACGCCCCCACGTTCGAGCACGCGCTGTTCGTCAAGAGCCAGGTGATGAGCTGCAGCACCTCGCACGCCGTGGTCGATGCCGGCCACAAGTCGCACGCGATCGACTCCGGCCTGCCGCGCGTGTGGCAGCGCGACGGCCTCGAATTCGCCAACGGCGGCGACGAACACGGCATCGTGCATCGGCGCGCGGGCTCGGCGGTGGCGTTGCCGGCCCTCGGCGACACGGTGTGGCTCGTGCCCGGCCATTGCGACCCGACCGTGAACCTGCACGACCATTTCGCGGTGGTGCGCGGCGGGCTGGACAACGGCATCATCGAGGCTGTGTGGCCGGTGGACGCGCGAGGAAAACTGACCTGACCTGACGATCACCCCGAGGAGACGCTGATGAAGACCATCAAAGGCCCCGCCATCTTCCTGGCCCAGTTCGCGGGTGATGCCGCGCCGTTCAACTCGCTGGCATCGATTGCGAAATGGGCAGGCGACCTGGGCTACAAAGGCGTGCAAATGCCGAGCTGGGACGCGCGTCTGTTCGACCTGAAGAACGCCGCCACCAGCAAGACCTATTGCGACGAGGTGAAAGGAACGCTGGCGCAACACGGCCTGCAGATCACTGAGCTATCGACGCACCTGCAAGGCCAGCTGGTTGCGGTGCACCCGGCCTACGACGCCGGCTTCGATGGATTCGCAGCGCCCGAAGTGGACCGCATCAAGATCTTCCGCCAGCAGTGGGCGGTCGAGCAGATGATGCTGGCGGCCAAGGCCTCGGCCAACCTGGGGCTCACCGCGCATGCCACGTTCTCGGGCGCGCTGGCGTGGCCGTACCTGTACTCCTGGCCGCCACGGCCACCGGGCCTGATCGAGACCGCGTTCGACGAACTCGCCAAGCGCTGGCGGCCGATCCTCGATGCCTTCGACCACGCTGGCGTGGACGTGTGCTACGAGATCCACCCGGGCGAAGACCTGCACGACGGCGTGACGTACGAGATGTTCCTGGAGCGCGTGAACGGCCACAAACGCGCCTGCCTGCTCTACGACCCGAGCCACTTCGTGCTGCAGCAGCTGAACTACCTCGACTACATCGACCACTACCACGACCGCATCAAGATCTTCCACGTGAAGGACGCCGAGTTCAACCCGACCGGCAAGCAGGGCGTGTACGGCGGCTTCCAGTCGTGGATCAACCGGGCCGGGCGCTTCCGCTCGCTCGGCGATGGGCAGGTCGACTTCTCGGCGATCTTCTCGAAGATGGCGGCGTACGACTTCCCCGGCTGGGCGGTGCTCGAATGGGAGTGCTGCATCAAGCACCCGGAAGACGGCGCACGCGAGGGCGCCAAATTCATTGCGGACCACATCATCCGCGTGGCCGAACGCGCCTTCGACGACTTTGCCGGTGGCGGTGCGGACCAGGCCGCGAACAAGAAGACGCTGGGCATCGGCTGAGGAGGCGCGTCATGACGATCGAAGGTTCGACCTCCACGCCGCGCGCCGCCCCGCGCCGCATCCGCCTGGGCATGGTCGGCGGCGGTCAGGGCGCGTTCATCGGCGGCGTGCACCGCATCGCGGCGCGGTTGGACGATTGTTATGAGCTGGTGGCCGGTGCGTTGTCGTCGCAACCCGAACGCGCTTCTGCCAGCGCTGCCGAATTGCACATCGCGCCCGAACGCTCATACGCCGACTTCTCAGCGATGGCGAAGGCCGAGGCCGCCCGCAGCGACGGCATCGACATCGTCGCCATCGTCACGCCCAACCACCTGCACGCGCCGATCGCCACCGCGTTTCTCGACGCCGGCATCGACGTGATCTGCGACAAGCCGCTGTGCACCACGCTGGCCGAGGCGCGTGCGCTGGTCGACAAAGTGCAGTCCAGCGGCCGGCTGTTCGCGCTGACGCACAACTACAGCGGCTACCCAATGGTGCGCATGGCGCGCGAGATGGTGGCTGCCGGCGAACTCGGCGACATCCGCCTGGTGCACGCCGAGTACGTGCAGGACTGGCTCACCACCGACCTGGCCGCCACCGGCCAGAAGCAGGCGCTGTGGCGCGGCGACCCGGCGCAAAGCGGCGCGGGCGGCGCGCTGGGCGACATCGGCACGCATGCAGAACAGTTGGGGCGCTTCATCTCCGGGCTGGAATTGCAAGCCGTGAGCGCAGACATTCAGAGCTTCGTCGCCGGCCGCCAGCTCGACGACAACGCCCACGTCATGCTGCGCTACACCAACGGCGCCCGCGGCCTGCTGTGGGCCAGCCAGGTGGCGCCCGGCAACGAGAACGCCCTGCGCGTGCGCGTGTACGGCACGAAGGCCGGCATCGACTTCCGGCAGGAGCAGCCGAACCAACTGTGGTTCACACCGCTCGGCCAGGCGCCGAAGCTGATCACGCGCGGCGGCCATGGTGCGAATGGCAGCGCCGCCGCCGGCCACGCCACACGCATCCCGGCCGGGCATCCGGAGGGGTACCTCGAAGGCTTTGCGCAGCTCTACCGCGACGTGGCCGAGCAGATCCATGCGCGCTGGCAGAAGCGTGCGCCGAACCCGTTGGCGTGCAGCGTGCCGACGGTGGTCGACGGTGCGCTGGGGATGAAGTTCATCGAGGCGGTGATCGAGTCGAGCCGGGGGGATGGGCGGTGGGTGAGTGCGCGGCTTTGACTTGATGCTGAACCTGGGCCAACCCGCGCGACTCTCGCATCTGTCGACTCGTTGATGCGAGCGAGGTCGCTGCTGGCGTTACGCGCGGCAAGAGCGCTTTCTAACGTCTGGTGGCCTTCGCTTCAGCGGTCGGCGACATACACCGATTGGCTTCCGCGCCGTGGCGCCGGAATGCGCAGGGCGTCGCCAAGCGAAGGGTGACGTCGCAATCCGGCTGTGAGTATTGACGAACCACTGTAGGCAAGCACGCCTTGTTGGCCTGGCACCCATCCAATTGAGGGGGAGCCGGGGGCGCCCAAAGACGCGCTATCACGGGTTTACCCCCCCCGGAACTCTCACGCCCCTGCATCATGTAGTCGTCGTAACAAGGGGGTAGATTTGCGTGGACGCGATTAAGAAGGCACTCGGCAATGCACCTGTATTTGTCGTTGCGTACATCCTCTTCATGCTACCAACGTACTACCTGCCATACGTCGGATCGAATTCGTCCGTGGTCGGCGCGCTGGGTGCCGCCGCGGGGGCTGGTATCAACCCGGCATTCTGGGTACACATCGGTGCCATGCTGGTTCTTTGTCTCTTATGCTGGGTTCGCGGAGCGTACATCGGTAAGGGATGGTTAGTTATCTTCCCAATCCTTGCGGTGGTTTTCGACTTCGTACCCGGATTGAGTGCTATTCCCTTTGTCCCAACCTTGATGCATCTGTTGGCAATCATCTTGGGTGCTGTCGGGGCGAAGGCAGTAGTCTCCACGCACTAGCGCCAGTCCTTAGTTGGCTTGGCAATCAATAATCCTACTGGGAGATTCTTCAAAATGAAGCAGGCACCCTTTCTCGAGATCACAAGCATCAGCATAGCGCTGGTGATGCTTACCGTAATCAGCGGTTGCCAATCGGCCGCAATCGTGGCCCAGTCGACTCCTCAGACTGGAACTGCCGCCTCACCCACCTCGGCAACTGGGACGCCGACGAATGCGCAGGCCGCTGGCTCCACCTCAGGTCAAGCTGCTGCAGTACCTGCGAGCGAACCATGTGCGGCCAACTTCGCTGTCTCTGGTGGTTTCACCTCGGGAAAGCAGTTTAAGACGCAGGCGCCCGTAGCAAACGTGGCGCCAGATCAGGCCTATCGCAAGGCACATGCAGCGGTCGTGGGTCAGGGTTGGCAGGTCACCGCGACTGACAAGGATCTGCGGAGCATTTCAGCGGTGCAGCAAGTCATTTCGACCCGTGCTGGAAAAGTTGTGCCGATGAACGTCACGATCCAGCCAGGAAAGGGCAGTGGCTCAGTGGTTGTACTGAACTTCGCAACCAACCCAGGTCAAGTTGCGACTGAAGATGCGGTCCGTGAGTCGTTCTGTAAGCTGGTTCGCGAGATTGCCAGTTGACTTGAGCATCCGATGTCGTCTCCACTGATGCACACCGCTAAAGCGTCACACCGGGGCGGGCGAATGCGCTTGTGGCAAGCTCCGTGGCCAAACCAGCGGGAGCATCCATGCGAAAGCCAGTAGAGATTCTTGAAGCCGAACTTCTGCAGCTAACGAAAGCCGACCGCATCCGTGTCCTCGATCGTGTCGTCGCAAGCCTGGATGCCGACTCAGCACGTGACGCAGCCTGGGACGCCGTGGCGGCCCGACGCGACGCTGAAGCCGACCGCGACCCTTCAGTGCTGCTCCCGCTGGACGACGTGCTCGCGAGGTTGCGCGCGGAAGTTCAGTGAATCGATCCATCCACCGGCTCGCTTCTGAAGACCTCGCAGAGGCAGTTCGGTTCTACAAAGTTGAAGCGGGCGTCGGACTGGCCCAGCGATTCCTTGCTGAATTCGAACGAGTCGCCAAGCTGCTGGAGCAGCATCCGGGCCTGGGTACGCCAACGGCGGACGGTCGCAGAACCCACCCCCTGGCAGACTTCCCTTACTCGGTCACCTACCGCATCGAAGACTCCGAGATTCGCATTCTGGTTGTTAGGCACCAGAGCCGCGACCCAGGGCATGGCGAGAGCCGCAGATAGTTGCCACCCGAGCAACCCATCGCCAGCATGAAGGACAGCCCTCGCATGCCCGCCCACCTCGACCACCTGATCGTGCCGGCAAAAGACCGCGTCGCATCGGCGCGGCTGCTGGCCGATCTGCTCGGCGTGCCTTGGGCGGCGCAGGCGACGATCGGGCCGTTCTCGCCGGTCTACGTGAACGCCTCGCTCACGCTGGACTTCGATGAGTGGCCCGCGCCGATCCCGAAGCTGCACTACGCCTTCCGCGTGACCGATGATGAGTTCGATGCGATCCTCGCGCGCATCCGAGCGGCCGGTCTGCCGTTCCGCAGCACACCGGGTGGCGTTGACGACCACCAGGTCAACAGTGCGTTCGGCGGCCGGCTGCTGTACTGGAGCGAGCCCGACGGCCATGCGTGGGAGATCCTGACCGTCAGCTACGCGAGGCCGGCGCTTCCGGCCGACCCCGCCTTGCCGTCGTCGCGCGAATAGCGCTGCTCATTTCTTGCTGAGCCCGACCTTCAGGAGTTGCCCCATGCACCAAGGTTCATGCCACTGTGGTTCGGTGCGGCTGACGCTGCCGGCCACGCCGCTCGTCGCCACCGCTTGCAATTGCTCGCTGTGCCGCCGCATCGGCGGGCCGTGGGTGTACTTCGAGTTCGGCACGGTGACGATCGAAGGCCATCCAGATTCCACCGCCGAGTACATCCAGGGCGACCGGACGCTGCGCACCATCCGCTGCAAGCGCTGCGGCTGCGTCACGCACTGGGAGCCGCTGCCACCCACGCCGGGCGCCAAGCATGGCGTCAACCTGGGCAACTTCGACCCCGCGCTGATCGCCTCGGTGCGGGTGCGTCGTTTCGACGGGGCGGACACCTGGCAGTTCATCGACGAGTAGCCTCGTCTGCCGCGGCCACGCGCCGGGCCGCGCTGCGATGGGCATGTCGCCGGTCGGCGCCGCGTCAGTTGTTGACGCGGGGTCGGTTCAGCCGGCGCGCCCTACAGACCCAGCCACGTCCCGATCGACAACATCGCCGCCTCGTCGTAGCGGGCATAGCCGCTGTACTTGGTCGGCTCCAGTTTCTTCTTGCCCTCTTCGGTGGTGTCCAGCGCAAGCAGGTAGTCGCGCAGCTTGTCCACCTGATCCTGCGTGAGGTTGGGGCTGGCGATGATGTGCTTGATGGGCACCGGGCGCGACTTGGCCAGCACCTTGCCACCGCCGGCCTGCCACGCCCTGATGACGGCGCCCGCCGCAGAGGCGCCAGCCGGGGTGAAATTGTGCTCGACGAAAAACGGCACCGCGTCCTGGTACCGCGTGTACAGGTAAGTGACCTGGTTGGCCGCGCCGAGGGCGTCGCGCAACGTGGCGCGCACCATCCACGAGGTGATCGAGTCTTCGTCCGGCGCGCCGAGCTTGGTGCCCTTCAGGTCGGCGAGCGACTTGAGCGGCGAGTTGGCCTTGACGAGAAAGTTGGCGCTGTACTCCTGGAAGCCCTTGGTCACCACCACCAGCTTGTAGCCCGACTTCTTGATCGCCTCGATCGACAGGTGGGCCGGGTGCACCATCGCGATGTCGTAGGCCTTCTCGGCCAGCCCCTTGCGCAAGGTCGGATACCCACCGACGGGCTCGATGCTGACCGGCTGCTTGAGCAGCTTGCTCAAGTCGGCCGTGATGAGGGCGTACTTGGCGCGGATCTCTTCGCTGGGCACCCGGTACGTCACGCCCTCGTTGATGGCGAACACCAGGTTCGCCTGGGCCACCGACGCGGCCACCATGAGCAAGCTCGCCGCGGCGACGCGAAACCCGAACAACTTCATTTCAGCCTCCCTGTGGACGGGCCTCTAGCACCTTGCAACGGCCACCGGTATTGTGGATCGGGTGTGCAATCGGGCCGGTGCACGAGGCGGCACAGCAACGCCGCAGGTGCGGCAAGTGCACGAATTGGCTGCTGCCTTGCTTTCGCTTACGCCGCCTTCTTGGCCGCGACCTTCTTCGCCGCAGGGGCTTTGGGCGCGCGGGGCTCGAACTCGAAGCTGACCTTGCCCTCCTTCTTGTCGAAGGCGAGGTAGGCCTTGAACTTGCGCCGCGTCTTGTTGGAGACGAAGTTCTCCAGCAGCTCGGTCTTGCCGGTGGCCAGCAGGCGCGTCATCTGCTCGCGCGCGACCGGTTGCTGCAGGATGATCTTGCCGCTCTTGAAGTCGCAGGTGGCGTGCGGGCCGGTGCTCTTCTCGCACACGTAGCTGGTGCCGTGCTCGAACACATGGCTCTGGCACTTGGGGCACGGGCCCAGGCTTTGCTGGTCGGAGAAGTCGACCGCCTCGCTCGCCTCGGCGGCCTTGGCGTCTTCGCCGAAGTCGAACTCGAGCTTCCAGTTTTTGATCTCGTCGTCATAGGCCAGCTTGATCTCAGCGGTGAACGGCCAGCCGGCCTTGGAGCGGAAGCCCTCCAAGGGACCGATCTTCTTCGTTGCGATGAATTCTTCGACCTCGTCGAGCTCAAACGCACGGCTGCCCGGAATCTTGCTGATCGAAAAACCGCACCCCTCCGCGGCGCCTGCCTTGCCGGTGCACCCGAAGCGGCGGTAGTTCTCCTTCACCACCCCACCGCAATTCGGGCACGGCGTCTTCAGCGTGGCGTAGTCGCCGGGGATCGTGTCGCGGTCGTACTCTTTCGCCTTCTTCACGATGCGCTCGGCCATCTCGGCAATCTCGGCCATGAAGGCCTCGCGCTTCAGGCGGCCCTTTTCCATCTCGGCGAGCTGGAACTCCCAGTTGCCGGTCAGCTCGGGCTTGGTCAGGTCTTCCACACCCAGGCCGCGCAGCAGCGTCATCAGCTGGAAGGCCTTGGCGCCGGGCACCAGTTCGCGCTGCTCGCGGTGGATGTATTTCTCGTAGATCAACCCTTCGATGATGGCCGCGCGCGTGGCCGGTGTGCCCAGGCCTTTTTCGGCCATCGCTTCGCGCAGCTCGTCGTCGTCGACCAGCTTGCCCGCGCCTTCCATCGCACTCAGCAGCGTGGCCTCGGTGTAGCGCGCGGGCGGCTTGGTCTTGTTCGGGTTCACGTCCACGCTCTCGGTGCGCACGACCTCGCCCTTGGCCACGGCCACCAGGTTGGCGTCGTCTTCCTGCACCTCCTTGCCGTACACCGCCAGCCAGCCGGGCTTGACCATCACCTTGCCGTTGGTCTGAAAGCTGTGCTCCTGGTCCTTGCCACCGACCTTGGCTTTGACGGTCGAGATGCGCGTCGTCACCATGAATTCGGCGGCCGGGAAGAACACCGCCAGGAACCGCTTGACGACCATGTCGTAGAGCTTGGCCTCGATCTCTGTCAGGCTCTTGGGCGCTTGCAGCGTGGGGATGATCGCAAAGTGGTCCGACACCTTGGCGTTGTCGAAGATGCGCTTGTTGGGCTTCACGTAGTCGCCCTTGATCGCTGTCTTCGCGTGCTGCGCGAGAGCACGCAGCGGGCCGGGCATGTCTTCGGTGGAGATCATTTCCATCGTCTTCTTGACGACGGCCACGTAGTCTTCCGGCAGCGCCTTGCTGTCGGTTCGCGGGTAGGTCAGCACCTTGTGCTTTTCGTATAGCGCCTGCGCGATGCTCAAGGTCGTCTTGGCGCTGAAGCCCAGGCGCGAGTTGGCTTCGCGCTGCAGCGTCGTCAGGTCGTACAAGCCCGGCGCGCTCTGCGTGCTGGGCTTGGCTTCTTCGGTCACGTTTGCCGGCTGGCCGCGCACCGCATCGGCGATCGCTTGCGCTTCCGCCGCATTCCAAATCCGGTCCGCCCGCAGGTCGGCGTCGGCTTCGCCGGCCGCCAGGTTCGCAGCCGGCGGGGGTTGATGCGCGTTGTTGGCACCCTTCTTCCACTTCGGGTCGAACCACTTGCCGTCGTACTCGCCGGCCGTCGCTGCAAACGTCGCCTTGATCTCCCAGTAGTCGCGCGAGACGTGCTTGCGGATCTTCTCTTCACGCTCGACCATGATCGAGAGCGTGGGCGTCTGCACCCGGCCGACGGTGGTCAAAAAGAACCCACCGTCGCGCGAGTTGAACGCCGTCATCGCGCGCGTGCCGTTGATACCCACGAGCCAGTCGGCCTCGCTGCGGCAGCGCGCGGCGTCGGCCAGCGGCAGCATCTGCTTGTCGGTGCGCAGGTTGTCGAAGCCCTCGCGGATGGCCGCGGGCGTCATGCTCTGCAGCCACAGCCGCTTGACCGGGTGCTTGCTCTTGCTGTGCTGCTGGATCAGGCGAAAGATCAACTCGCCCTCGCGCCCTGCGTCGCAGGCGTTGATGATCTCGCTCACGTCCTTGCGCTTCACCAGTTTGACGATCGCGTTCAGCCGCCCCTTGCTCTTGTCGATCGGGTTCAGCTCGAAGTGCGGCGGGATCACCGGCAGGTTGGCAAAGCTCCACTTGCCGCGCTTCACGTCGAACTCTTCGGGCGCCTTGATCTCCAGCAGGTGGCCGACGGCCGAGGTGACGAGGTACTGCTCGCTCTCGAAGTACTCGTCGTGCTTGTCGAACTTGCCGCCCTTCGGGCTGGTGAGCGCGCGCACGATGTCCTGTGCGACGGAGGGCTTCTCGGCAATGATGAGGGACTTGGTCATGGTTCTTTCTTGGCTGGCTTCTTGGAGTGCTTGGCCGCACCGGGCCGTGGCCTGGCAGCGTCCTTACAATCCGGGCTTCTCGCGCGGGCGCATGCACGTGCATACGCGGGCACGCACACGCACACGCACGCACACGCGCCCATGATTTCAATGTACATAAAGAATCCGATGACGCAAGCCAGTGCCGCCACAGCCCCCGCCACCGAAACGAAATCCTCTGCCGGCGGCCGGCGCATCCAGGTCCGGCGTTCGGGCGTGCATGGTAAGGGCGTCTTCGCACTGGCGCCGCTGTCGCGCGGCGAAGTGGTGATTGAGTACAAGGGCGAGGTCATCAGCTGGAAGGAGGCGCTGCGCCGCCACCCGCATGACCCGAAAGACCCTGATCACACCTTTTACTTTCACGTCGATGAGAAGAACGTCATCGACGCCAAGTTCGGCGGCAACGCGGCGCGCTGGATCAACCATGCCTGCCAGCCCAACTGCGAGGCCGATGAAGTGGACGGCCGCATCTTCATCAAGGCTCGGCGCAACATCCAACCCGGCGAAGAGCTGTTCTACGACTACGGCCTGGTGCTCGACGAACGCCAGACGCCGAAGGTGAAGAAGCAGTTCGAGTGCCGCTGCGGCACGCGCAAGTGCCGCGGCACGATGCTCGCGCCCAAGCGCTGAACCGCCCGCCGCCCGCGCCGTGGACATGCCGGACCGCCCGCTGGATCGCACCACTGAGCGTGACACGCGCTGGAACGCAAGCGCGCTGCGCGAGCAACTCGACCCGCTGCTGCCCGGCTTGAGTGTGGAGGTGCTGGCGCGCACCGCGTCGACCAACTCGGTGCTGCTCGAACGCCTTCGTGCCGGCTTGGCCGCAGCCCGCGACGAAGCCGACATCGCAGCAGACGGCCGTGCCGACAGCGCCCCCGACGCCGCCCCGGCCCTCGTGCGCCGCAGCGTCGAAAGCGCCGCCTTCGCGCGCCGCTCGACGCTTGCGGCGCCCTGCCTGCTGGTGACCGAGCAGCAGACCGCCGGCCGCGGCCGGCACGGCCGCACCTGGCACTCGGCGATCGATGGCGCGGCCGGCGCGTCGCTGACGTTCTCGCTCTCGCTGAGCTTGCGGCGGGACGACTGGTCCGGCCTGTCGCTCGCCGTGGGTGTGGCCTTGGCCGATGCGCTGGACCCACGCCAGGCGCCTGGACAGGCGAACATCGGCCTGAAGTGGCCGAACGATCTGTGGCTGATGGACGGTACCGGCCTCGGCCGAAAGCTCGGCGGCATCCTGATCGAAACCGTCGCAGCCGGCGCGCACCGGCAGGCCGTGATCGGCATCGGGCTGAACGTGCAGCCGATCGTGCAATCGGTGGGTGCAGACGCTGCGAGCACCGGCTTCGCGTCGCTGCATGAACTCGACGCCACGGCCAGCGCAACGGGTGTGCTGCATCGGGTCGCGTTGCCGCTGGCGCTGGCGCTGCGGCAGTTTGAACGCAGCGGCTTCAGCGCCTTCTGCGACCGCTTTGCTGCGCGCGACCTGCTGCGCGGCCGATCCGTTCACACCACCCAGCCCGACGTGCCGCGGGGCGTGGCCCAGGGCGTCTCCGATCAGGGCGCGCTGCTTGTGCAGACCGACGCCGGCCTCCTGCCAGTGACCAGCGGCGAGGTCAGCGTGCGCCTGAATCCGGTTGCCGGCGCGCAAGTCAGCCCGGCGTTCGATGCCTCTGTGGCGGGGGCCGCATGCTGAAAGGCCTGTTGCTGCTGCTGGTGCTGGCCAATGCGGTGTTCTTCGCCTGGGCGCAGGGCTGGATCGACGGGCCCACCGGCGTGCGCGCCCACGGCGACCGCGAGCCCGAGCGGCTCGGCCAGCAGGTGCGGCCCGAGGTGGTGCAGATTCTGTCGGCGGTGCCGCCGGCAAAGTCGGCGTCGGGGCCCGGCGGGCCGATGGTGGTGCCGGCCACTGCGGCATCGGCACCCACTGTCGTTGCGCCCACTGTTTCTGCGCCGGCCCCCGCAACACCGCCGGCCGCGCCCGCGTCGGTGGCCGCCGCCACCCCGCCACTGGCCTGCCTGGAGGCCGGCCCGTTCACCCCGGTGGAGGCCGCGGCGGCCGAAGCGGCCGTGCGCTCGGCGCTGCCCGACGGCAGCTGGGTCAGCGTCAAGTCGAGCCGGCCGGGGCTGTGGATGGTCTACCTCGGCAAGTTCAAGGACCGCGAGGAGCAACTGAAGCGGCAGGACGAGCTGCGCACGATGCGCGTCGAGTACGACGACCTGCGCAGCCCGGCGGAGCTGCTGCCCGGGCTGTCGCTCGGCCGCTTCGAGGAGCGCGCCAACGCGGTCAACGCGCAAGAGAAGTTCACACAGCGCGGCATTCGCAACACCCGCGTGATCGAGGTGCGGCCACCGGCCAACACGGTGCTGTTGCGGGTCGACAAAGCGCCGCCGGTGCTGGCGGCGCAAGCGCTCGGGCTCAACTCCAGCGCGTTGGGCAAGGGCTTCGTGCCGTGCACGAGGGGTGGGTCGAACTGAGCGCGATCAGTCGCCGGTGGCGCAGCGCCACCACACCCGTCGCCAACAACGCCAGCCACCCCACGCCCAGCGCGCCGCCGCCGCCCCCTTCGGCCTGCGCGGTGGCTGCGTCGTCGGGCGGCAAGTCGGTGCCGAGTGCGGCGGCCGTGCGCAGGTCGCCGCTGTCGATCACCTCGGCCTGGCGCGCCGGGGCCACGTAGACAGCCGGGTCGAGCGCGTATTGCAGCGCCTGCGGTGCGTCCAGGATGCCTGCCCCGCAGGTGCTGACCGTGCAGGCGCAGCGCCCCGGGTTCTGCGCCGAGCACACGGCCATCAGCGACGAAGCCACGTGGGGCCGCGCACTCCGCCGCACGCCGTCGATAAGTTGCGGCACGCTCAACGCCGGGTTGCTGCTCAACATCAGGCTCAGCACGCCGGCCACCACCGGCGCAGCAAAGCTGGTGCCCGAGTGGTTGCCATAGCTGGCGGCCCCGGGCTCCCGCAGGCCCAGATTGTCCAGCGTCAGGAGGCCGTCGTCGCCCAGCAGCGCGCCCCATGCGCCTTCGGTGGTCGGGTCGCCGCCCACCGTCGACACCACGACAGCGGGGCCGAAGTTGGAGTAGTTGGCCTTGAAGCCGTCGCGGTTCAACGCGGCCACGCCGATGACGCGAGCGCAACTCGCCGGCCGCTTCACGCTGCCGTGGCCGTTGCCGGCGGCGGCCACCACCACCGTGCCCACCGCAGCGAGGTCGTCGATCGCCTCCTGGTAGGCCGGGTTGCAGGCCGCGCTGCCGCCGAAGCTGATGTTGACGATGCGTGCCGGGTTCGGGTTCAGCGGCACGCCCACGACCGGCAGGCCGGCGGCCCAACGCATCGCGTCGACTATGTCGGCCACCTCGGCGCCGCACTTGCCGGCCACGCGCACCGGCAGCACGCGCGCACCCCAGTGGATGCCGGCCACGCCGGCGCCGTTGTCGGTGCTGGCGCCGACGATGCCGGCAATGACCGTGCCGTGCCAGGTGCTGCGCTGAACGTCGCAGCCACCGAACAGCGCGGGGTTGGCGTCCTTGTCGGCCTGCGACACGCCGTCGCCGGGGTCGCTCGGGTCGGCGTCGCGGCCGTCGCCGTCGGTGGCGATGGCGAGGTCGGAGACGAAGTCGAAGCCCGGCAGCAACTGCCCGTCGAGGTCGGGGTGCGCGGTGATGCCGGTGTCGAGCACGGCCACCACGGCCTGCGCGTTGCCGGCAGCGTTGCCGGTGCCGGTCACCGCCCATGCCGATTGCACCCCCGGCACGCCGCGCAGCCGGTCGGCCACGGCATTGGCGCTGCTGCCGGAGACCGGGCGCAACCACCACTGGCCGGTCGAGCTGGCGCTGGCCGCAAAGTACGGGTCGTTGGGCACTTGCTGAAGCTGCTCGCGGTCGTTGGGCACGACCCATTCGACGTCGGGCTGCGAGCGCAAGGTGTCGGCCAGGCGCTGCACGTCGGCGGGCAACAGCGGGCGGCCGAAGTCGAGCAACTGCGCCGCGCGGCCCACCGGCCGCTGGCGCGGCTGGCCCAGGCCGGCCACGGCGAGCACTTTGTTCATGCGTTCGGCCCGCAGCGCGCTCTGGGCTTCAGCCCGTGCCTGAGCCTGCGCAGCCGTCATCGCGCGTTCGGCGTTGGCGCCCAGCAGCGCTGCATCCCTGGCGGGCACGTCGCGCAGCTTGACGATCAGGCCGGCGGCCGGCGCCGGCTGCGAGAGCGCCGCGGCCGAGAGGCCACTCGACGCCGCGCCGGCACCCGGCACCCACGCTGCCAGGGCCAGAAAGCCCGCCGCCAACGCCCACGTCGAGAAGGCCCGCGGGCCGACGCGCGGACTGACCGAGCAGGCCGGGTCGGGGTTCATGCGCAAAATGCGCAAAAGGGCCGGCCGGCCACGTCGCCTCACGTTGGGCGGCGCTGCCCGGCGACGCGGCGCAAACCGCCCACGGCGGCGGCGAGCAGCAGCAACCAGACGCCGCCCAGCGCGCCGCCACCGCCACCGCCACCATCGCTTTGCGGCGCGGAGGCCGGCGGCGTGACCACCGGCACCGCCGCCACCGTGACGGTGCTGCTGGCGACCGACTGTGCGGCGGTGTTGTCGGTGACCGTCAGGTTCACGGTGAAGCTGCCGGCGGCCATCGGCGTGGCCGTGGCGATGACGCCGTCTGTAGCGCCGACGAACGTGCTCACGATGCCACCAGTGTTGGTGATCGCCCAGGCGTAGCTCGCCACGGTGCGGCCGGCCGGCAGCGTGGTGCCCGCGGCACTGAAGCTCACCGCCTGGCCGGCTTGCGGCGCGGTCGGCGTGACACCGATGCTCGCCTGCAAGCCCACGCCTGCCACCGCGGCGGCGACCGCGGCGCCGGCATCCAGCATGCCGGCGCCGCAGGTGGTGTTGGTGCAGTAGCACTCGCTTTGGTCGCGTTGCGGCTGACCGATCGGGTTGGGTGCCTCGCACTGCCCGGTTCCGACCGAACCGCCGGTGGTTGGAAATGCCCGAGCCGTCGAACGCATCAGCGCGCGCAGCCCGGCGGGCGTGATGGCCGGGTTGGCCGACAGCATCAACCCGGCGGCGCCCGCCACCAGCGGCGCCGAGAAGCTGGTGCCGACGGAGATGTCGAAGCTGTCCGTGTACGTCGCGCCGCCAGCGCCTGCCACCGGCGTGGTGGTGCCGGCGTTGGAGGTCGTCATGATGGGGTACAGGCACGCCCCGGCAAGGTTGACGCAGTTGCCACCCGGCGCGCTGATGCTGATCTGCGGGCCGATGTCGGAAAAGCCCACCTTCGTGCCCACATGGCGCAACCCGGCCACCCCGATCACGCCGACGCAATTGGCCGGCGAGCTGACCGCGTGGCCCGAGCTGTTGCCGGCCGACGCGATGATCGCCACGCCCGCCGCGGTGATCGCGTTCACCGCCTGCTGGTAGGCCGCGCTGCACGCGCCTTCACCGCCCAGGCTCATGTTGAGGATGCGCGCCGGGTTGGGGTTGGCCGGCACCGCCGGATCGCCCGTTGCCAAGCCCGCCGCCCAGTTCATGCCCGCGATGATGTCGGAGTCGTAGCCGCCGCACTTGCCCAGCACGCGCACCGGCAGCACGCGCACCGTGCGGCCCACGCTGGCGATGCCCTCGCCGTTGTTGGTCAGCGCGCCGATCAGGCCGGCCGTCTGCGTGCCGTGCCAGGAGCTGTTGGACGTGCCGCAGGCCTGGAACTCGCCCGCGGCGTTCTCGTTCGCGGTGATCCAGTCGCCCGGGTCCGACGGGTCGGCATCGCGCCCGTTGCCATCGTTGGCGATGCCGAACGTGCCATCGTGCTGGGCGATCATGTCGTAGCCCGGCAGCATGTTGCCGCCCAGCGCCACGGTCTTGAGGTCGGGGTGGTCGAAGCGGATGCCGGTGTCCAGCACCGCCACCACGACGCTCGAACTGCCGGTCGTCAGGTTCCACGCCGTCTCGACATCGAGCGACGACCTCACGTCGCCCACCGGCGCGCGCAGGTACCACTGGCCCGACACCGGCCCGCCCGCCGCGCCCACCACCGCGCGCGTGGTGTAGAACGAATCGTTCGGCGCCACCTGAATGCGGCGGCGCTGGTCGGGCACGGCGTATTCGATGTCGCCCTCGGCCCCCAGCCGTTGCGCGAGCTGCTCCGACGTCATGCCGCTGGCGAACACCACCTGCGTGCGATCGGCCACGCCGGCACCGGCGCGCAGGGCCATGCCCGTCCGCTGGCCCAGCGCCTGCGCGCGCTCGGTGCGCTCGTGAGTGGCCGACAGGGCGCGCATGCGGGCGAGTGACGAGTCGGCCTTGTACTTCACGATCACACGCGCAGCGCCTGGTGCAGCGGCCGCGGCGGTGGCGGCCTGCGACGGCGCGCCTTGCGCGTGGGTGTTGAGCGAGATCGGCGCCAGCAGGCTCGCGCACGTCAGGGCCAGGGTCGAGAGTGAAGTGCGCATGGTCGGTACTCTGCTGGGGGCGGGTTGATCTTTGAAAACCGCACGCCGGTTCAGGGCGTCACGATCCGTTTGCGTTCGTCGCGCTGCACCACTTCGAAAGCGGCCTTGTCGGCAGACAGGCGCAGATAGGCCGCCTCGCACGCCTGAACATCGGCACACCGCAGCGCCAGCGCATGCCACTGCGGGCTGCTGGCGGCGAGGTAGCGTGCATTTGTACCGGCGGCAGCGGCCACCTGTGTCGCAATGGCCGCGGTGTCGGCCGACGCCCCGGCGGGCTTTGCCAGCTTGACGAGCACGCGCAACTCCGCAGACGCTGCCGGCGCGGCCGACGGCGCAGCCGACGCCGATGCCACCACCGGCGCCGCCCCGGGCGTGGGCGCGGCACAAGCCGCCAGGCAGCTCACCGACACGGCCACCGTGGCGAACGAAGATTTACACATGGCCGCCAGTGTAGGCGGCGGGCTCTGTGGTCACGTTGCCGGACATATGGTGTTACCTCGGCAACACGGCCTTCCGGAAACGTAAAGGGGCTCCTCACGGAGCCCCTCACTCTTGCACGCAACCCCTCGGACCCTCAAGCAGGGAGTCGCTTGCGGGCCGGGCGTGGAGCGGGCCGTGCCGTCAGACCCTGCGCCTCCTGCGCAAACGCCAACACACTGGCCAATGCCTTGTTGACGGCTTCTGATGTCGGAAACGCCTTGTGAATATCGGGCTGCAGCACCACAACGTTGCTCCCGTGCGAGTAGCGCTTGAAGTACTTGCCGCGCACACCCTTCCCAAGTTGCTCTCGCTTCAACTCGGGAATGTCGGGTTCAGTCGTATTCGTAGATGCCTTTTTCATATCGTGTTGCTTTCCGCGCGCTGATGATCCGAACACTGTTGCGCCGCTCGGTGTGAATCACCACAAGTAGCCGCCCCTCGCCAGAGACACCGTAGGTCCGGCTGCGATCTTCCGACTCGGAGTGATCCGTGTCTGTGAAGGTCAGCGCCATGGAATCACCAAACACACTCACCGCCTCGTCGAACGATACGCCGTGCTTGCGCAGATTGCTCGCAGCTTTGGTTTCGTCCCACTCGAATTTGAGCTCGCAGCGCCTCCGAGCACCTTCACTTTGGTGGCACCTACCTCGCGATTACCCGCGCCATCTCCAGCACCTTGCTCGAATAGCCCCATTCGTTGTCGTACCAGGACACGACCTTGACGAAGGTGCCGTCCAGCGCCATGCCGGCGTCGGCGTCGAAGACCGAGGTGCAGCTCTCGCCGCGGAAGTCGGTGGAGACGACCTTCTGGTCGGTGTAGGCCAGCACGCCCTTCATCGGGCCGGCGGCAGCGGCCTTCATCGCGTCGCAGATCTTCTCGTAGGTGGTTTCGGTCTTGAGTTCGACCGTCAGGTCGACCACCGACACGTCGGACGTCGGCACGCGGAAGGCCATGCCGGTGAGCTTCTTGTTCAGCTCGGGGATGACCACACCCACCGCCTTGGCCGCGCCGGTGCTCGACGGGATGATGTTCTCCAGAATGCCTCGCCCACCGCGCCAGTCCTTGTTGCTCGGGCTGTCCACGGTCTTTTGTGTGGCGGTGGCGGCGTGCACGGTGGTCATCAGGCCGCGCTTGATACCGAACGAATCGTTCAACACCTTGGCCACTGGCGCCAGGCAGTTGGTGGTGCACGAGGCGTTGGAGATGATGGTCTGGCCGGCGTAGGTCTTGTCGTTGACGCCGTAGACGAACATCGGCGTGTCGTCCTTGCTCGGCGCCGACATGATGACCTTCTTCGCGCCGGCGTCGATGTGCTTCTGCGCCGTTTCCTTCGTCAGGAACAGGCCGGTCGATTCGATCACCACCTCGGCGCCGACCTCGCCCCACTTCAGCTCGGCTGGGTCTTTCACCGCGGTCAGGCGAATGCGCTTGCCGTTGACGACGAGCGTGTTGCCGTCCACCGCGATGTCGCCCTTGAAGCGGCCGTGCACCGAGTCGAACTGCAGCATGTAGGCCAGGTAGTCGGGCTCGAGCAGGTCGTTGATGCCGACGACCTCGACGTCCTTGAAGTTCTGCACGGCAGCACGAAACACCATGCGGCCGATGCGGCCGAAGCCGTTGATGCCAATCTTGACGGTCATGAAAGTTCTCCTTTGAAAAAGTCAGTCTCGAAGATCGAGGGCGCCGCAGGGCTTCTTCACCGACCCAGCACCGCACGCACGGTCGCGGCGACGTTGTCGGCCGTGAACCCGAAGTGCTTGAACAGCACCGGCGCCGGCGCCGACTCGCCGTAGCTGTCGATGCCGACGACGGCCGCGCAGCCGTACTTCCACCAGCCGTCGGTCACGCCCATCTCGACGGCGATGCGTGGCGCGTTGGCGGGCAGCACGCTCGCCTTGTAGGCGGCGCTCTGGCGGTCGAACACGTTGGTGGACGGCATCGAAACCACGCGCACCGCGATGCCGAGGATCGCGAGCTGCTGCTGCGCGTGCAACGCCAGCGCCACCTCGGAGCCGGTGGCGATGATCACCGCCTGCGCCTTCTTGCTGAGGCCCACCTCGCTCGGCTCGGCCAGCACGTAGCCGCCTTTGGCAATCTCATCGAGCCTCGCCTTCGGCGCATACGGCAGGTTCTGGCGCGACAACAGCAGCGCACTCGGCCGCGACTTGCTCTCGATCGCACACGCCCACGCGACCGCCGTCTCGGCGGTGTCGCACGGCCGCCAGACGTCGAGCCCCGGGATCAAGCGCAACGACGCGGCGTGCTCGACGCTCTGGTGCGTCGGCCCGTCTTCGCCGAGGCCGATGCTGTCGTGCGTGAACACATGCACCACGCGCAGCTTCATCAGCGCGGCCATGCGGATGGCGTTGCGGCTGTAGTCGCTGAAGGTCAGGAAGGTGCCGCCGTACGGGATGAAGCCGCCGTGCAGCGCCACGCCGTTCATCACAGCGGCCATGCCGAACTCGCGCACGCCGTAGTTGATGTGGCGGCCACCGTTGGGGCTGCCGTTGGCCGCCATGCGCAGCGCGGGTGTGCTGCTGGTGTTGGTGAGGTTCGAGCCGGTCAGGTCGGCGCTGCCGCCGAGCAGTTCGGGCAGGGCTTGGGTGAAGGCTTCGAGGGCGAGCTGGCTGGCCTTGCGGCTTGCGACGGTCTCGGCCTTGGTGTGGGCGGCGACAGCGGCGTCAACGGCAGTCTGCGCCCAGTTCGCCGGCAGGTCGCCGCGCATGCGGCGCGTGAACTCGGCGGCCAGGTCGGGGAACGCGGCCCGGTAGAGCGCGAAGCGCGCGTCCCAATCGGCCTCGCTCGCCGTGCCGACGGCCTTGGCGTCCCACAGCGTGTAGGCGTCTTCGGGGATCACGAACGGCTCGTGCGGCCAGCCCAGCGCCGCGCGCGTGAGCTTGATCTCGTCAGCCCCCAGCGCCTCGCCGTGCGCCTTGGCGGTGCCGGCGCGGTTGGGCGAGCCTTTGCCGATGGTGGTCTTGCAGCAGATCAGCGTGGGTTGCGTTGCGGTCTTGGCGCGCGCGATGGCGGCATCGACAGCGTCCACGTCGTGGCCGTCCACACCGGCGATCACGTTCCAGCCGTACGACTCGAAGCGCTTGGGTGTGTCGTCGGCAAACCACGGGCCGACCTGGCCGTCGATGGAGATGCCGTTGTCGTCGTACAGCGCAACAAGTTTGGAAAGCCGCCACGCGCCCGCGAGCGCGCAGGCCTCGTGGCTGATGCCTTCCATCAGGCAGCCGTCGCCGAGGAAGACGTAGGTGTGGTGGCCGACGACTTCATGCCCGTCACGGTTGAATTCTTTGGCCAGCAGCTTCTCGGCCAGCGCCATGCCCACCGCATTGCTCACGCCCTGGCCGAGCGGGCCGGTGGTGGTCTCGACACCCGGCGTCAGGCCGCTTTCCGGGTGACCGGGCGTTTTGCTGTGCAGTTGGCGGAAGTTGCGCAGCTCGCTCACGGCCAAGTCGTAGCCGCTCAAGTGCAGCAGCGCATACAACAGCATCGAGCCGTGGCCGTTGGACAGCACGAAGCGGTCGCGGTCGGCCCATTGCGGGTGGGCGGGGTTGTGGCGCAGGTGGCGGCCCCACAGCGCGACCGCGATCTCGGCCATGCCCATCGGCGCGCCGGGGTGGCCGGAGTTGGCCTGTTGCACGGCGTCCATCGCCAGGGCTCGGATGGCGTTGGCCATCAACGCGGTCTGGCCCGGGCGGGCGGGGGAAGGCATGGCTGAGGGGGGAGCGGTGGCGGACATGCAGGTCCCGGTGGCGTTGGGAAGGCGCTGAGGCAAGCGCTGAGGAGGCCGCATTTTACGGGCCGCTGGCAGCCCGGGCCTCGGCGCGACGCCGCCGGCTGGACGCGGATGCGCCGGGATAATGTGAAGGATCATGCACGGCTTGCACCTCACCGCCGACCTGCACGGCTGCCCCGCCGAGCGCGCCGAGTTGACCGACACCAAGGCGCTGCGCACGCTGTGTCTGGCGAGCGTGCACGAGGCCGGGCTGCAGCCGGTGGGGGAGTTGTTCCATCGTTTCGCACCGCCGTCTGCCGTGTCGTTGAGCGCAACGCCGAACGCGCCGGTGGGCATCACCGGCGTGGTGCTGCTGGCCGAATCGCACGTGGCCGTACACACCTGGCCAGAGCGGGCGGCGGTGACGCTGGACGTCTACGTCTGCAACCTCGGCGCCGACAACTCGGCCCGCGCCCACGTGCTGATGGATCGGTTGATCGCCGCATTCGAGCCCGCGCACGCCGAGCGCCATGCGTTGCAGCGCGGCAGGGCGGTTGTGGGTGAGGCCGATTTCGCCGTGTCTGGCCCGCGCGTGGGTGCCGGCGCATGAAGGCGATCCTGCTGGCCGCCGGCCGCGGCGAGCGCATGCGGCCGCTGACCGACACCTGCCCCAAGCCGCTGCTGAAGGTGCGCGGCAAGCCGCTGATCGAGTGGCACCTCGACGCTTTGGCGCGCGCGGGCGTGCGCGACGTGGTGATCAACACCGCCTGGCTGGAGGCGCAGATCGTCGCGGCGCTCGGCGACGGGGCGCGCTTCGGCCTGCACATTGCCTACTCGATGGAAGGCCGCGACCACGGCGGCGCACTCGAGACCGCCGGTGGGCTGAAGAAGGCGCTGCCGCTGTTGATGCAGGGAGAACGAGAAGACAGCGCCGCCGGTGACGATGCCTGCTTCTGGTACGTCGCCGCCGACGTGTTTGCGCCCGGCTTCGCTTTCGACCGCCGCGATGTCGAGGCGTTTTTGCACAGCAGCGAACTCGCGCGGCTCTGGATGGCGCCCAACCCGCCGCAACATCCTTTCGGTGACTTTGCACTGGACCGGGGCCTGCTGGTGCCAGGCTTGGATGGCGAACGGCTGACGTGGAGCGGCATCGGCCTGTTCCGGCCGGCGTTCGTCAGCGAGTTGATGGCTGGTTTGGCGTCGGGCAGCGCCGCCAGGCTCCGCCCCTGCCTCGACAGCGCCATCGCGCAGGGCCGGCTTGGCGGCGTGCCGCTGGCGACCCCCTGGGCCGACGTGGGCACACCGGAACGCCTGGCCGCGCTGCAGGCAGCCTGACCGCGCGGCGCTCGGGGCCGCTCGCCGTCTGGCCGATGGCGTGTGCCATCCATGCAAATCGCAGGCGCCTGCGGCGCACGGGCCCTTTCCTTCACGGCGCGGCTTGGCTATCGTGTCGCTTGTGAAAACCTTGAGCCTTCTGTTGACCCTGCCGTTCATGCTCGGGCTGGCCCTGGGCATGCACTGGTTTGTGTCGCGCACCGCCAAGGCGGTGGCCTGGGCCGCCGCGCCGCTGGCCACCGGCGAGGCCGAGGCCTACCGCTATGAGCGCCGCACCTATCACACGGCGCACGCCGAGATGCTCTGGATCATCGCGCTCGCCCTGTGCGGCGGCTTGCTGTTCTGGGGCGCGTTGCACTGGAGCCATGGGTGGCTGTGGGTCGCCGGGCTGCTGCTCGTGGCTGCCGCAGTGGCGCTGGACCTGTGGGTCTGGGAACGCGTTTCGGCCAGCGCCAACTTCCTGTGGGCGCAGCGCGGGCTGCGCGGCGAGGTCAAGCAGGTGGCGATCGAGAACATCCGCGACCTCTCGGTCGAAGAAAACGACACCGCCGGTGGCTTCACCTTCCGCCACGGTCGGGCCAACCGCTCGTGCCGTCTGCTCGTGGGCCTGGCCGACAAACAACAAGTCGATCTGCCCTGGACCGACGCCCACACCGGCCTGGACGACGTGGAGGCGATGGCCAACCACCTGCGCGCACGCCAGTCGATCCGCGGCGAAGGCCAGGCGCTGAAACAAGCGCAGGACGAGGCCGGCGCCGCCGCGCGCGCCGCCGCGGCGCAACCCGCCAGCCGGGACGCCGAGATGATGCGCGAGCTCAAACGCCTGCGCAAAAACGCGCTCGCGCCCGACGTGCCCAAGGCCGCACCGCGGAAGTAGTGGCGGCGCTGTCGCCACACCCTGATGCGGCATGTGCCGCAGAATCGCGCGATGAAAACGGCTCGCATCGGAACGATCCACACAGGCACGACCCGCACAGGCACAGTCCACGCGGAGCGCCGATCCCTGCTCGCCCGCACGATGGCCCGAGCGGGCGGCGGCATCGCCTTGTTGCCCACCGCCCCGGAGCGCATGCGCAACGGCGACAGCGAGTACCCGTACCGGCACGACAGCCACTTTCACTACTTCACCGGTTTCGACGAGCCGCACGCCTGGCTGCTGCTCGACGCCAGCGGCCGCAGCACGCTGCTGTGCCGCGAACGCCATGCCGAACGCGAAATCTGGGACGGCCGGCGCCTCGGCCCCGAGGCCGCGCCGGCCGTGCTCGGCGTCGATGAAGCGTTCGACGTGGAGCAGCTCGACGCCAAGGCGGTCGAGCGGCTGGCCAACCAACCCGCCGTGTGGTTCCCGTTCGGCGAACAGCCCGAGTTGCAGGCGCAGGTGGACGGCTGGCTTGCCACGCTGCGCAACCGCGAACGCGGCGGCGTGGCCTGCCCGCAGACGCTGCGCGACCTGGGCCCATTGCTCGCCGAAATGCGCCTCGTGAAGGACAGCAGCGAGCTGGCGACGATGCGCCGCGCCGCGCAGATCTCGGCCGGCGCGCACGCCCGCGCCATGCGCTTTTGCGCCGCGCGCTTTCGCGCCGACCCGCAGACGGCGGTGCGGGAGTACGAGATCGAGGCCGAGCTGCTGCACGAGTTCCGCCGCCACGGATCGCAAGGCCCGGCCTACACCTCGATCGTCGCCGCCGGCGCCAACGCCTGCGTGCTGCACTACGCGGCCGGCAGCACCGAGTTGCGGGCCGGCGAGCTGTGCCTAGTCGACGCCGGCTGCGAGCTCGATGGTTATGCGAGCGACGTGACGCGCACCTTCCCGGCCGACGGCCGCTTCACGCCCGCGCAGCGGGCGCTGTACGACATCGTGCAGGCGGCGCAAGAAGCCGCCATTGCCGTCACCCGGGCAGGCACACGCCGGCTCGACGCGCACGATGCCGCCGTGCGCGTGCTGGCGCAGGGCATGCTCGACACCGGGCTGCTCGATCGGAACGCGGTGGGCGATGCAGATGCCGTGATCGCCTCGGCCGCCTACCGGCGCTTCTACATGCACGGCACCGGCCACTGGCTGGGGCGCGACGTGCACGATGTGGGCGACTATCTGTCGGCCGACGAAGCGCCGGTTGAACAGCCCGACGGGTTGGGCGGCACCGTGGTCAAGAAGCCATCTCGCGTGCTGCAACCGGGCATGGTCGTGACGATCGAGCCGGGCCTGTACGTGCGGCCGGCCGCCGACGTGCCGGAGCGCTTCTGGAACCTCGGCATCCGCATCGAGGACGACGCGGTGGTGACGGCCACCGGCTGCGAGTTGATCAGCCGCGGCGTGCCGGTGGATGCGCTGGAGATAGAGCGCTTGATGCAGGGGTGATGCGGTTGCCTCGCAGCACGCGGCGCGCTGCGGCGTGGCCGTGGTAGCAGGCCTCCTCGAACACCGAGTAGCCCGACAGGTCGGCATGCGCAAAGTGCACGCGGCCGGTGGGCTGGGCCAGCGCGCTCAACGCTGCGCTGCCGCGCAAGCCGGGCAGCGGCACGCTCATCGCGTGGCCGTAGCGCATCAGGTCGACCTGCGTGACCTTGCCCGCCAGGTCGGGGTGCGCGCCCGCCAGGTCTTGCAGCACCGCGTGGGCCCAGGCTGACCAGGGCTCGTTCAGCAGCCGCGCACGCTGCGCACGCAACTGCTCGGCCGAGTCACCGCCGAGTGCCCAGTAGACGCTCAGCACGGTCGGGCCGGGGTGGGGGCGTGTGCTCTGGTGCATTGCATCGACGTAGCCGAGAGCGTAGCGAGACTGCCCCGGCGCAGCCAGCCGCTGGCCAGCCGCGCCGGCAGCGCTGGCGCTGGCAGAACTCGGAGCGCTCATGTCACCCTTGGCGCCGAATGCCGGGTCGAAGACCACGTTGTCCCACGCCGGCGCAGCGCCACCGGCGTCGGCGAGCGGCTGGTTCAGCAGCAGGTTGGCGACCAGCCACGGAGCATGCCGCATGAGGCCGGCGGCCTGCACCAGCGCTGGCGGCGGCTCGGCCAGCAAGCGCGCCGCGACGAACAGCGGCACCGCCAGCACGGCCTGCGGCGCGCTCCATCGCTCAAGGCGCTGGAGGGCGGCGTTCCACACGTCGATGCGCACCTCGTGCCGACGTTCGTCGACGCCGAGCACCACGCTGCCGGTGTGCAGCCGCTGCTGCAGCGGCTCGGCCAGGCGCCGGCTCAGCCAGGCGTTGCCCTCGGGCCAGGTGAGCACGTCGCCGTCGTCGGACGGCGCATCGCCGTCGCCCGGCGCCTGAAACCCGTGCCGGCTCGCAAAGTAGTGCAGCCCGGCCCAGGCCGACACCTGCGCCGAACCCGCGCCGTAGTCGTCGCGGCAGCAGTAGTCGAGGTACCAGCGCAGCGCCGGCGCGTTCAGGCCTTGGCGGTCGAGCCACTGCGAAAACGTCTGCGCGTCGAGCTGTGCGAGCGCGTCACTCCAGCCAGCGCGCGCCGTCGGCATACTGAAGGCGCCACCGCGCCCGGCCTGCACCACCGCGGCGCTGAACTGGCGGTACTGCGCGAGCGTGGTGGCGCGCTGCGCCGCCGGCAGCACCTCGACCGGCGGCAGCAACCCCTCGTGCCACTGGCCGCCGATGAACAGGCGCTCCTGCGGGCTGTGGCACAAGTGGCGCTCGTCGTAGACCGGCCGGCCGCCTTGCGTGCTGCGCAGGCCGAAGGCTTCGAGCAGGCCGATCAGGTCGTCGTCGTGCTCGGCCGGCAGCGGCAGGTAGTGCGCGCCCAGCGGGCAGGCCATGCCGCCCATCGTGTGGCCGCGGCTGTTGCCGCCGGCAGCGTCTTCCAGCTCGAAGACCTGCACGTCGTCGATGCCGGCTTGCGTCAACGCGCGCGCTGCCGTCAGGCCGGCGATGCCAGCGCCGACGATCAGCACGCCCGCGCGGCGCTGCACGGCCGGCTCAGGGGGCTGGCCCGACTTGGCGTCGCGCACGCGGTGCCCGCGCTCATGATCCGCGCCGACCCAGCCGCCGCGGTAGCGCGACCCGTCGCGGCGACTGCAAGCGACCCAAGGCGCACTTGCGGCGGCAGAGACCGCAGCAGCCAGCATAGCGCGGCGAGTCACATTCATTCGGGTGCCTCGCGCTCGACGCGCAACCCAGCCGCGCCGCGCCGCGCGCGAACAACGGCGTTCAAGCCTCGAAGATGATGCAGCGCGCGCCCGGCGCGGCCCGGCACGCTCATTCGTGCACCTTGCCCCACTCTTCTTCGTAGGTCTGCACCAGCACCTGGTTCGACAGGCGGTTCACCTCGGCCGGCACGCGCGCCATGTCGTGCGGAAACGCAAACAGCGCGGGCAGCCCGGCCAGGCTCAGAAAGCGCAGGCCGGCAGGCAACTCGGTCGGCACGCGGTAGGGTCGCCGGCCGGCCAGCACGAAGCCCCACTCACCGAAACTCGGCACGTGCGCGTGGTACGGCGTGGCCGTCAGGCCGACCGACTCGATTGTCGCGACCACCGTCCAAAAACTCCTGCGCGCGATCAGCGGCGAGGTCGTCTGCACCGCAACGTAGCCGCCAGCGGCCAGGTGCTGGTCGAGCAGCTTGTAGAAGCTGGCGGTGTAGAGCTTGCCGATCGAGAAGTTGGTGGGGTCGGGGAAGTCGACCACGATCACGTCGAAGCTCGCCGTGTTCTGCTCCAGCCACGCGAACGCGTCGGTGTTGACGGTGCGCAGCTTGGGCGACAGCAGCGCGTCGGCGTTCAATGCGCGCAAGCGCGGTTGGGTCGAGAACAGCCGCGTCATGTGCGGGTCGAGTTCGACCAGCGTGACCTGCTCGACACTGGCGTACTTGAGCACCTCGCGCACCGCCATGCCGTCGCCGCCACCCAGCACCAGCACGCGTTTGGGCGCACCGTGCGCGGCCATCGCCGGGTGCACCAGCGCCTCGTGGTATCGGTACTCGTCGCGCGAGTGGAACTGCAGGTTGCCGTTCAGGAACAGCCGCTCGCCCGCCTTGCCCGAGGTGACGACGACGCGCTGGTACAGGCTGGTCTCGCTGTACAGCACGTCGTCGACGTAGAAGCGGTCTTCGGCCCAGGTGGTGATGCGGTCGGCGAAGACAAAGGCGGCCAGCAGCGCACCGATCGTCAACGCACACGCGACCGCGTGGGCGGCCACGCGCCGCAGTTGGCCGCGGAACAGCACCAGCGCCCAGACCGCCACCGCCGCATTCAGCAGCCCGAAGAACACGCCGGTGCGGATGAGCCCGAGCTGCGGCACCAGCAGCAGCGGGAACGCGACCGACACGAGCAGCGCGCCGAGGTAGTCGAAGGTCAGCACCTGCGAGACCAGGTCCTTCAGCGCATAGCGCTCGCGGAACTGGTATTTGAGGATGCGCATGACGAGCGGGATCTCCAGCCCCACGAGCGTTCCCACCAGCAGCACCAGCGCATACAGCGCAAAGCGGAACGAACTCGGCGCCACCGAATGCAGCGCGAACAGCGCGGCTGGCAGCAACCCGCCGACCAGCCCGACCAGCAGCTCGATGCGCAGGAAGTGCGCGATCAGTTGCCGCTCGAAGAATCGCGACAGGTACGAGCCCACGCCCATCGCGAACAGGTAGGCGCCGATGATGGTGGAGAACTGCAGCACCGAGTCGCCGAGCAGGTAGCTCGCTAGCGCACCGGCCGCCAGTTCGTACAACAGCCCGCACGCGGCGACGACGAAGACCGAGGCGAGCAGCGCGACTTCGGCCGGGCTGGCGCGGGCGGTGGGGGCGGGCGTGCCGTCGAAGGTGGCCGCCATGCTGAATCGATCAGTCGATGAGCGGGTTGCGCACCGTCAGGCTCGGGAAGCGGTTGAAGTCGCGGTCGGCCGACCAGAGTTCGCGCACGCCGTTGTCGAGGCAGATGGCGGCGATGCGGGCGTCGTGGACCATGCCGCCGCGCACGCCCGCCGTTGCGATCAGAGACTTGAACGCACCCCAATGCGCGGGCGATTCGTTCAGCAGAACAATCGACGGCGACTCAAGCCAGTGGTCGACCTGCATCGTTGCTGCGGCAATCGGCGTTGGCGTCTTGTAGACACGCGGGTTGGTCACCACCGAGCAGAACTCGTGCACGCACAGCCAGGGGATGGCCCATGGCAACCGCGACTCCGCAAGCGCGGCGATGCAGCGTCTGGCCGCTTCGTGGAATGGAACCTCGGCACGGTGCGCATACACCAGCAGGTTCGTGTCGACTGCGATCACCCGCCTCGATCCTCATAGCTCATCAGAATGATCTCGTGCATCGACAAATGCGCGACCTCGGGCCGCAGGCCGTTGCCCTTGAAGCTGCCATCCCGCAGCTTGAACGGCTTGCCCTTCGCGCTGCGCTCGGCCACCACCTTGCGAAGGCCTTGCTCGACGAGCGAGCGCAGGGTTTCGCCGTCGCGGGCGGCGATCTTGCGGGCCTGGTCGAGCAAGGGGTCGGCAATGTCGAGCGTCGTCTTCATATCACCTCCGATATGGGTGCCCATATCGTAGCACCCTCCTACCCACACTATCCATGAACTGCTGCCGACACGATCAGGCCGATGGCGATGCACATCGACCCCACCACGATCGCCAGCGCGACGTTCTTCTTCTCGACGATCTCGGCCCACAGGTTGTAGGGCGTGAGCTTGTCGATGATGACAAAGCAGACCCAGAACACCACCACGCCGAGCAGTGCGTAAAGCAACGAGCCGAAGACAGCGGCCGGCTTGAGCCAATCGAGACCCATCATGAGAACCTCCTGCAGAGTGATGTGAATGGTAGGCGGGTCATTTGTGCCCGCCGCCCGTGGAGAACCCGCCGTACGAGCCGCCGCTGGTGCGGCTGCGGTTGGCGGCGAGGCAGTTGCGGTACTCCTGAGAGGCGTCGCCAAAGGTGGCGCGCAGCGTGTCGCAGTCGTCACGGTCGTCGCACCGCACCACGGCCAGCAGCACGATGAAGATCAGCAAGATCACCACCACCTTGAACAGCAGCGATGTCGGCTGGCTCACCGTCGGCAGTGCATCGCGCTGCAGCGCCGCAGACTTGCCGGGCGCGAGCTTGAAGGCCTCGGCCACGGCGTCGGCCGACAGGGTTTCTCCGGCCGACCAGACCACTTCAGCGGCGTCGCCGTCGCCAGTCTTCTCGCGGTTCAGGCGCGTGTTGGTCAGCCCGCCGCTGCCGATGTAGTCGGTGTTGAAGGTGGTCTGGTCACGTTCGAGGCGCCAATAGAACTCGCCCAGCACGTAGACGACGCGGCCGGTGTAGCTATAGAGCTTGCGGAACGGCGCGCCCCGGTAGCGCACGGTGTCGCCTGCCCCTTGCGGCACGCCGGTGATCGGCGCGGTCCAGCTCCAGCCGTCGTTGGCGTCGACAAGGAATGCGAACCCCTCGCTGCGGTGGTACAGCAGGTACTCGCGCCAGAACTCCTGTTCGTCGTCGGCGCTCTCGGGTACCTCGCTGCGTTCGGCGTAGCCGACCACCTGCCAAGTCAGCGCGACCTTGCTGCCGCGTTGACCCCCGAGCGCCAGCGTGCCGACACTGCCGAGCGCAATCTGCGGCTCCTCGAAGTTGCTCTGCTGCTGGTAGTGCCGCAGGTCGGCGCCGACACCCTGCGACACATCGACCACCGCGCGGCACTGGTGGCACACGATCGACTGCGTGCTCGCGAGCTTCAACGCCAGCGCCGTGCCGCAGCTCGGGCAGGCCACGCCGCGCGCGCTCAGGGTCTTCTCGGCAACATCCGCCAACCCGGTCAGCGCCAGTTCGCTCAAGGCCACCGAGCGGCCGACCGACCAGCGCGGGCGCGCCGGGTCGCTGTAGTCGAGCGTGCCGACCTCGTCGCGCGTGTTGCGCAGGTCGGCGACGACGAAGCCGCGCTCCAGGTTGGGTGGGTCGGGCAGCTCGCCCTGCGCCGCGATCAACTTGGCAACGGCGACCGAGCTCACGCTCCAGGCCTGGCTATTGACGAGTTGCTGCGCACCGGGTCGCAAGCTCTCCGGCGGCGGCGCCGGGCCGTCCAGCGGCGCGCTGAACGACAGCACGTAGCGGCCGTTGTCTTCGCTCAGCCAGCCCGACTTCTGACTGTCCGGGCCGGTGTCGAACAGCGCGTGCCATTCGTTCCAGGTGCCATCCTGGTAGCGGTATTGCAACCGGCCCACCAGTGTGAACGCCGACCCTTGGGACTTGCCCGCCACGCCGAGCTGCAACGGCGAGTGGTCGTCGAACAGCTCGGCGCTCTCGCCGATCTTTCGCAGCGCGTCGCCTTCTCGCACGATCGTGCTGCGGCAGAAACCGCAGACAGCGAAAGCCGAGGCGGCCGAGGCAAAGTCGACCGGTGCGCCGCAGTTCGGGCACGCGGCGCGGTAGGCGCGTTGGGCGCCCGAGGCGCGCTCTCCGCCGGGCGGGGGTGGCGACGTGGCCAAGGACGGGCCGGAACGAGGGTCGCTAGACCAGCTTCTTCAGCAGCTCCGCCTTCTTGGTGTCGAACTCTTCCTGCGTCAAGATGCCCTTGGTCTTGAGCTCGCCGAGTTTCTCCAGCGTGGCCATCACGTCTTCGGGCCGCACGCCGACGGGTGCCGCTGCTGCTGCTGTTGCTGCTGCTGCAGCGGCCGAATGTGCCGAGCCCTGCAACCCCTGCTGCAACTGCTGCGCCATCACCTGCCCGAGCGCCACGCCAGCGCCCAGCCCCATCGCGTCGCCGACCACGCCACCGCCGCCCTGGCCCGCGCCTTCTGCGAACTTCGGGATCGCCTGCGCCGTCTGGTACTGCATGAACTTGCCCATGTCGCCACCGACCATGCCCATGCCGATCTTCTGGTCGAGGATCTTCTGCAGCTCGTCGGGCAGCGACACGTTTTGCAGCGTCACGCCTTCGAGCTTCAGGCCGATGGCGGCGAACGCGGGCGCGGTGGCGGCGTGCAGCGCCTTGGCAAACTCGACCTGGCTGGCCGCCAGGTCGAGGAAGGCGAGGCCGCTGGACGCGACCGCATCGGAGATGTGCTGCAGCATCAGCGCACGCAACTGCCCGTCGAGCTCGGTGGCGGTGTAGGCGTCGCGCGTGCCCGAGATCTCGGTGTGGAACAGTTTCGGGTCGGCCAACCGGTAGTTGTAGTTGCCGAAACCGCGCAGCCGCACTGCGCCGAAGTCCTTGTCGCGGATCGTCACAGGCTGCGTGGTGCCCCAGCGCTGGTCCACTTGCTGGCGCGTGCTGAAGAAGTAGACGTCGCTCTTGAACGGGCTCTGGAAGAGCTTGTCCCAGTTCTGCAGGTACGTCAGCACCGGCAGCGTGGCGGTGGTGAGCTTGTAGCGGCCGGGGCCGAACACGTCGGCCACCTTGCCTTCGTTGACGAACACCGCCATCTGCGATTCGCGCACCGTGAGCGACGCGCCGTTCTGGATTTCACGGTCCGCCATCGGGAACCGCCAGGCCAGCACGCCGTCGCCGGCCTCGGTCCATTCGATGATGTCGATGAACTGTTTCTTGATGAAATCCATCAGCGCCATGGTGTTCCCCCCAATGAATGTGGGGTCATGATAGTGGCGGTTCGACGGGGTGCAAAGCTGGACGGCGGCGTATCGGCGACGCGGGCGCGGCACAGGGCCCGCTGCGCGCACTACCATCCGACACGAACTCTGCTGGCTCTCGTCCCCGCGGCCGCTGCCCATGACTGAATCGAACGCTCCGCTCTCTTTGGCCATCGTCGGTGCCGGCCCGGTGGGCCTGGCGCTGGCGTTGCATGCGTCGCAGGCGTTGCCGCAGGCCCAGGTCACGCTGTTCGATGCGCGCCCTGCCGACAAGGACGTGTCTGGCGACCCGCGCACGCTGGCCTTGTCGCTGGGCAGCGTGCAGTGGCTGCAACGCCTGGGCGCGTGGCGCAACGATCTCGCGCAGCCGATCCTCGAAGTGCACGTGTCGCAGCAACCGCCCTCGGCCGGCGCGCTGCTGGGGGCTTGGCTGGGCGAGCCGGAAGTGCGCATCCGCGCTGCCGACGCAGGCGTGCCGATGCTGGGCGCGGTGCTGAGCTACGGCCACATCGTCGCCCCGCTGCAGCAGGCCTGGGAAGCCGCCGCGCTGCGTGAACCACGGCGCTTGCTGAGCCGCTTCGGCGCGCCGGTGGCGGCGTTGAAGAATCTCGCGCCGCCGCTCGGTGGCGTCGAGGTCGATGCCGGCATTGCCGACCGTTTCGACCTGGCCGTGGTGGCCGAGGGAGGCGTGTTCGGCGGCCCCACCCGCACGGCCACCGCACCGCCGCAGCGCGCGCCGGTGCGGCACGACTACCAACAAACGGCATGGGTCGGCCAGGTGACGTTTGAAGGCGACGGCGCCTCGGCCTCACCAATGCCCCGCGTGACGCGCGCACCCGGTGTCGCCTTCGAGCGCTTCACGCGCCACGGCCCGGCCGCACTGCTGCCGCTGAAAGATGGCCGGGCTGCGCTGGTGTGGTGCGTCTCCACGCTCGATGACCCGGTGCGCGAGCTCGACGACGTGCAACGCGTGGCGGTGCTCAACAGCATCTTTCACCCCTCGGTGGGCCGCATCGCAACGGTCTCGCCGTTGAAGCAGTTCGCGCTCGGGCTGAACGCCGAGCGCACGCTCGTTGACGGCCGCACCGTGCGCATCGGCAACGCCGCACAGACGCTGCACCCCGTCGCCGGGCAGGGCCTCAACCTGGGTCTGCGCGACGGGTACGAGCTGGTGCATGCGCTGGCCCGTTCGCAGGCCCCCGGCGCCACCGTGGACAGTGTGCTGCGTCGGCTCGAGTGGCAACGCGCGCCCGACCGCTGGGCGATGATCGCCGCGACCGACTTCCTCGCCCGCAGCTTCACCTGGAAGCTGCCCGGCGCCGGCGCCGCGCGCGGGCTCGGGCTGGCGGCGCTGCAGGCGCTCAGGCCGGTCAAGTCGGCGCTGGCGCGGCAAATGATGTACGGGTCGCGCTGAATGGCGTCTGTGGGATGACCCGCATGGAGCGTCGTCACGCGCTGGCATTGCTGGCCGCAGGCTGGGCAGGCGCGGCGGCAGCCAATGCCTCGACGCCGCCGACCGCGGCCGCGCCGCCCGATCGAATCCTCCTCTGGATCGACCTCGACCTGCCCGCGCTGGCGAGCCTGCCGGCCCAGCAAGCCACTGAGCGTGCGGCCCTGCGCGCCCGCATCTTGGCGCAACAGGACGCCGTGATGGCGCGCCTGCGCGAGCTCGGTGCCACCGAAGAGGCACGCCTCCAACAGGTGCGCAACGCGCTGGCCGTGCGCCTGCCCGGTGCAGCGCTGCCAGCCGCGCGCAGCATTCCGGGCGTGCGTCGCGTGAGCCCCGTTCGGCACCTCCGGCGCGAGCCCCCTAGTTCTAGGAATTAGGCGTAAGCCTGCTTGACGCTGCATGAACGCACCCGTCAGCATCAACGCCCCGGCGCACACGCTGGGCTCATCCGCATGCGCGGCAACAACAACCTTCGGGGAACCTTGCTCATGAAGCGTCTTATCCGATATGCCCTTACCGGGGTGACATTCGCCGTGCTTGCGGCGTGCGGAGGTGGCTCATCGCCACCGGCCGATGCCAGTGATTCGATTGCACCGCTGGCAGGCACCAGCAAGGCCAACGTGGCAGACCGCCTTGCCATTCCGGGCGGCGCAGCGCAGTCCACGCTCGACTCGCGTCTGGCGCGCGCCAAGGGCCCCACCGATGTGTGGGTCTCGTTGAGCGACGACTCGGTCGCCGCCTACCGTGCCGGCCAGATGGCCGCGCTCGGGTTGGACAAGCAGGCTCGACCGTTGGGTAGCGATGGCAAGGCACGCGCCCTGAGCAGCCAGGAGCAGGCGCAGAAGGCGGCGCTGAATGCCCACCGCGCCACGTTGCGTGGGCAGCAAGACAGCCTGATGAACCAGCTCAGCGGCATGGGCGCGAAAGAGCTGGGTCGCGTGCAAGTGGCGCACAACGCCGTCGCCGTCCGTGTGGACGCGTCGTCGTTGGATGCGATTTCCAAGCTGTCCGGCGTGCTGAAGGTGCGCCCCGTCATTCACTACGCGCTCGACCTGAGCGAGACGGTGCCCTACATCGGCGGCAAGGCCGTGCAGGACAGCGGGCGCACCGGCGCGGGCGTCAAGGTCGCGGTGCTCGACTCGGGCATCGACTACACGCACAAGAACCTCGGCGGCGCCGGCACCGCGGCGGCCTATGCGGCCGCCTACGGCGCCAGCACGGCGGACCCGAAGACCACCACGCTGGACGGGCTGTTCCCGACCGCCAAGGTGGTGGCTGGCTTCGACTTCGTCGGTGAAACCTGGACGCCCACCAGCGGCGAGCGCACCGAAGACCCGGACCCGATCGACTTCGAGGGCCACGGCACCCACGTGGCCGACATCATCGCCGGCAATGACGGCGGCACACACCGCGGCGTGGCGCCTGGCGCCAAGCTGGTGGCCGTCAAGGTCTGCAGCGCGGTTTCCTCGTCGTGCAACGGCGTGGCGCTGCTCAAGGGCATGGACTACGCCGTCGACCCGAACGGCGACGGCGACACCAGCGACGCGGTCGACATCATCAACATGTCGCTCGGCTCCAGCTACGGCCAGATCGAAGACGACCTGACGCTGGCGGCGACCAACGCCGTGCGGCTCGGCGTGGTGGTGGTGGTGTCGGCCGGCAACTCGGCCGACCGCCCCTACATCACCGGCTCGCCGTCCACCGGCGTGGGCGTGATCAGCGTGGCGCAAACGCAGGTGCCCAGCGCAAAGGCCGTTGCACTGAAGGTCAACGCACCGGCGTCGATTGCGCGCACCATCGCCAACACCGCGACGGTCGATTTCGCGCCGATCGTCGGTGGCTTCACCGGCGACGTGGTGCTGGCCAGCTCCACTGCCGGGGCGACCAACAACCTGGCGTGCGTGGCCTTGCCGGCCGGCTCGTTGGCAACCAAGGTCGTGCTGATCGACCGCGGCACCTGCTCCGTCAGTGTGAAGGTCCACAACGCGGCCACGGCCGGCGCGGCAGGCGTGCTGGTGGCCAACAATGCTCCCGGCGACCCGCCGACCTTCAGCTTCGGTGGCCCTGATCCGTTCACCCCGGCGCAGACCTTGATCATCACCCAGGCCGACGGCGCGCTCATCAAGGCGAACATCGCCGGCCCCGTCAACGTGACCGTGTCGCCGTCGGTGGCGACCCCGTTGGTGGGCAGCATGGTGGCCAGCTCGTCGCGCGGGCCGTCCTACAGCACGCAGCACATCAAGCCCGAGATCGGCGCACCCGGCGCTTCGCTGTCGGCCGAAGCCGGCACCGGCGACGGCCAGACAGCGTTCGGCGGCACGTCCGGCGCGGCGCCGATGGTGGCGGGCGCCGCCGCGTTGCTGGTTGAAGCCTTCCCGAACCGCTCGCCCGATCGCATCAAGGCGATGCTGATGAACAGCGCAGAGACGGAAGTCTTCACGAACGCGATTGCCAACCCCAAGCAACTCGCACCGATCACGCGAATCGGTGCGGGCGAGGTGCGGGTGAACAAGGCGATCGCACTGAACGCGCTGGCCTGGAACCCGGCGCAGCGGTCGGCGTCGCTGTCCTTCGGCGCGCTGGAGGTCGGCCGCTCGATCACCACGTTCGACCAGCGCCTGCGGGTCGAGAACCTGACCGGGTCGTCCATGACCTTCACGATCACCCCGAGCTTCCGCTACGCTGCCGACCAGGCCAACGGCGCGGTCACGCCGGTGGTGGACTCGCAGGTCGAGGTGCCAGCCCACGGCTTCAAGAACATCGATGTGCGCCTGCTGATCGACCCCGACAAGCTGCCGAGCTGGCCCGAGTTCGGCCCGGCCATCAGCGGCAACGGCGCGGCGTTCAACGGCCCGGAGTACGACGGCTACATCACGCTGACGGCCGGTGCGGAAAAGCTGACCGTGCCATGGCACGTGCTGCCCCGTCGGGCGGCCAACACCGAGGTGCAGTGGCTGACCAAGCGCGGCGCCAACCTGTCGATCTACGTGAACAACACCGGCCATGAAGACGGCCTGTTCGACCTGTTCTCGCTGACTGGCACGAGCCCGAGACTGCCGCGCTCCGAGTTGCCCAAGCCGGGTGACAACTTTGCCGTGGTTGACCTGCGCGCAGTCGGCGTGCGGCACCTGCCGGCAGCGGTGTTCGGCGCCGACTACCTCGAGTTCGCGATCAACACGCACGGCCGCAGGTCGCACCCCAACTACCCGGCGGAGTTCGACGTCTTGATCGACACCAACGGTGATGGCGTGGACGACTACGTGGTCTACAACTCGGAGAGCGGCGGATTTGCGCTGACGGGTCAGAACGTGGTGTTCGTTGGCAAGCTCAATCCCGACGGCACCGCGGCCGGCCCGGCGAGCGCCTTCTTCTTCGGCGACGCCGACCTGAACTCGGCCAACATGATCTTCACCGTGCCGATGTTCACTGGCGCCGGGCCGGTCCCGGCGGGCTCGGTCGGCGTGGCACCAGGCGCGACGATCAAGTTCTCGGTTTTCGCCTTCGACAACTACTTCACCGGCAGCCTGACCGACTCGATCGAGAACATGCTGTTCACCCCGGGCGCCGCGCGCTTCAACCCGGTGGACGGGCCCTACGGATTCGTCGCCCAGAAGACCGGCGGCAAGCTCGCGATCTCGCAGGCGACGGTGCCGAACACCAAGTCCAGCGAGTCCGGACTGTTGCTGCTGCACCGCCGCGAGGCGAGAGACGAGGCAACGATCCTGCGCGCGAACTGAGCGCGGATTACCGCGAGGGCTGCGGCCCTCGCCAGATGCACCAGGGGCCGCGTGAGCGGCCCCTTTTCATTGCGGCTCGCGCGGGGCCCGAATGATCGGTCGATGTCAGGTGATGACCGTCGGTGCGGTTCGGCCCGTGCGAGCGGCGATCCCCGCCAGGTTGTCGGCGACGCCGATCAAGCCCGCCAGCGCCGTTTGCGTCTCGACCGCATGCCGGCTCGCGTCGGGCTCGAACCGCTCCAGGTAGACGCGCAAGGTGGCGCCTTCAGTGCCGGTGCCCGACAGCCGGAACACGATGCGCGAGCCGTCGGCAAAACCGACGCGCACGCCTTGCGCCGTGCTGACCGATCCGTCGACGGGATCGGTGTAGGCAAAGTCGTCGGCGCTCGCCACGGTCGATTCGCCGAAGCGCCGGCCGACGAGCGTGGCGAGCGAGCCGCGCAGGTGCGCCATCAAACCAGCCGCCGCAGCACTGTCCACGCCTTCGTAGTCGTGGCGAGAGTAATAGTTGCGGCCGAAGCGCTTCCAGTGGTCGCGCACGACCTGCTCGACCGATTCGCCGCGCACTGCGAGGATGTTGAGCCAGAACAGCACCGCCCACAGGCCGTCCTTCTCGCGCACGTGGTCAGAGCCGGTGCCGGCGCTTTCTTCGCCGCACAGCGTCACCTTGCCCGCGTCGAGCAGGTTGCCGAAGAACTTCCAGCCGGTCGGTGTTTCGAAGCACGCAATGCCGAGCGCTTTCGCCACGCGGTCCACCGCGCCGCTGGTGGGCATGGAGCGCGCCACGCCCTTCAAACCACCCGCGTAGCCGGGCACCAGATGCGCGTTGGCGGCCAGCACCGCGAGGCTGTCGCTCGGCGTGACGATGAAGCGGCGGCCGACGATCATGTTGCGGTCGCCGTCGCCGTCGCTGGCGGCGCCGAAGTCGGGTGCCGAGTCGCCAGCGAACATCGTTGCGATCAATTCCTCGGCGTAGGTCGGGTTCGGGTCCGGGTGGCCGCCGCCGAAGTCGGGCAGCGGCACGCCGTTCATCACACTGGCGGCCGGCGCGCCGAGCCGGTCGATCAGCACGGCGCGCGCATACGGGCCGTTGACGGCGTGCATTGCGTCGAAGCGCATCGAGAAGCCGGGCCGCCCGAGCAGCCGGGCGATCGCATCGAAGTCGAACAGCGTGGCGAGCAACTCGGCGTGGTCGACCACCGGGTCGATCACGTCCACCGGCATGCCGGCCACGCTGGTCGGCCCCAGGCGGCGGAGTTCGATGTCGGGCGTGTCGACGATGAAGTAGCGCGTCAGCGACTGCGTGTGGCGGTAGACGGCTTCAGTCACGCCCTCGGGCGCGGGGCCGCCGTTGCCGGTGTTGTACTTGATGCCGAAGTCGCCGTCGGGCCCGCCGGGGTTGTGGCTGGCCGACAAGATGATGCCGCCGAAGGCGGCCCGCTTGCGGATCACGCAGCTCGCCGCCGGTGTCGACAGGATGCCGCCCTGCCCCACCAGCACGCGGCCGAAGCCGTTGGCCGCGGCCATGCGCACGATCGTCTGGACGGCGCGGTCGTTGTGAAAGCGGCCGTCGCCGCCCAGCACCAGCGTCTGGCCCTTCGAGTTGTCGAGCGAGTCGAAGATCGACTGGACGAAGTTTTCGAGGTAGCCCGGCTGCTGAAAAACCGCCACCTTCTTGCGCAAGCCGGAGGTGCCCGGCCGCTGGCCGGCGATGGGCTGGGTGGCAATGCTCAGCACGTCCATGGCGTCTCGCTTTCGTTGGCTGGCGCCGACTCTAGCGCGCCCCTCCGCGGCATCCACATCATCGTGCCATCTTGAGGAACAGGTCGCGGTCGGGCGCAAAGTTGGCGTACAGCGGCAGCAGCGCACCGCCGATGGCGCGCGCGTCGGAGCCCACGGTGCCGGCCAGCAGAGCAGGGCGGGCCACGCCCTCCCAGCTGAAGCGGTCGAGGCCCGAGTCCACCTCGGCCAAAAAGGCGTTCAGCATCGCGGGGCTGAACAGGCCGTCGACGATCACGCCTTCCAGATCGAGCAGGCAGGCCGCGCTGTTGACCGTCAGCGCCACCGCCGGGCCGGCTTCGCGCAGCCAACCCAGCGTGTGCGCGCGCCAAGGCTCGGCGAGCGCGCGGTCGTCGGTGGCGGCGGTTTCGTCCAGGCCATGCTGGCGGTAGCGTGCCTCCAGGTTGAACAGCGAGGCCAGGCTCAACAATTGGGGCGGCGCCGCGGCGTGAGGTGCCGCGTCGGCACGCGCGGCGTTCAACACCGCCGGGCCCGCGGGCGCCAGGCCGATCGGAAACGAACCCACCGCCCCCGCGTTGCCGTGCAGGCCGCTGCGCAGTTGGCTGTCCAGCACCAGCCCACCGCCGATGAAGGTGTCGACAAAGATGTACAGAAAGCTCTTGATGCTGCGCCCGCGGCCCGCCACCAACTCGGCCACGCAGGCGGCGGCCGTGTCCTTGACGAACTCGACCGGCAGGTCGGTCATCTCCATCACCCGCTCGCGGATGTCGACGTTCGCCCAGGTGGCCGCCTGCTGCGGCGCCACGCCCAGCAGCGTCTGCCAGCCGCCGAGAGACAGGGGTGCTGCAATGCCCACGCCGTGCAGCCGCGAGCGCAGCTTGGGCGGCAACGTCTGGCGCAGTGCTTGCAGCCGCGTGTCGATCTCGGCGAACAGCGTGTTCGCGTCGGGGAACACATAACCCAGCGACAGGCGTTCGCGCACCTGCCCGCAAAAGTCCACCAACAGCATGTCCAGGCTGCGCCGGCCGATCTTGATGCCGATGGAGAACGCACCGTCCGGGTTCAACGCCATCGGCACCGATGGCTGGCCCACCTTGCCGCGCACCGGCGCCAGCTTGCGCACCAGGCCCTGCGCTTCGAGGCGCACGATGATGATCTGCACCGTCTGCGCCGTCAGGTGCGTCAGCCGGGCGATGTCGGCCTTGGCCAGGCTGCCGTGCAGGCGCACCGCCTGCAGCACGACGCGCTCGTTGAACTGCGCCATGCCCACATGGTTCGAGCCGCGCGGGCGCAACCGGGCGTCGATGGCGGCTTGCGCGGTCATGGCCGCAACCCGTCGGCGATCACGCCCTTCTTGAAGACGAAGTTGGCGTAGGGCTGCAACTCCCCCGTCTGCACGATCGCGTAGGCGCGGCGCGCGCGGTCGTAGAACGCAAAGCGTTCCAATGGCTCGCACTGCGCCGGCCCGGCCACGCCGTCCTGCTCCATGCGGGCGAGGACACCGCGTTGCAGCTCAGAGCAATAGCCGGGCGGCTGGTTGCCCACCTGCATGTAGCCGACCGGCTGCAGCACATCACTGTCGAGCGGGAAGACCGACAACACCGCTTGGCACGTGGCCTGCATGCCCACGCCGCTCAAGCGCAGCACCGGCCGGCCGCTGCCCTCACCGGCGAGCGCCTCGGCGGTGAAGTTGGCGTCGGCCAGCACGATCTCGTCACCGTGGCCCATCTCGCACAGCAGCTTGAGCAGCTCTGGCGTCAGCACGGGGTCGATGCCCTTGAGCATGTGTGTCGTCCTCGTTGTTGTCTTCGTCCTGCGGCCGGCATCCAGCGACACCGGCCGCGTGGCGTCACGCCAGCGACTCGGCCGGCAGGTCTTCCGGCCGCAGCGCGCCGGTCATCACCGCCACCGTGTCGCTCATGCTGATCTTCTTCGGGTTGAGCACCGCGCCGCGCTTGCCCAGGCGCGCCACGTGGATGCGGTCGGCGATCTCGAACACGTGCGGCATGTTGTGGCTGATGAGCACCACCGGCAGGCCTTTGTCGCGCACGCGGCGGATCAGCTCCAGCACCATGTTGCCTTCCTTCACGCCGAGTGCGGCGGTCGGCTCGTCGAGGATCACCACGTGCTCGGCAAACGCCGCCGCGCGCGCCACCGCGACGCACTGGCGCTGGCCGCCCGAGAGCGTCTCGACCGCCTGCGTCATCGAGCGGATGCCGACCTTCAGGTCGTTCATGCGCGAGATGCTCTGCTCCAGCATCTTCTTCTTGTCGAGCATGCGCAGCACGTTGCCGGCGAAGCCCTCGCGCCGGAGCTCGCGGCCGAGAAACAGGTTCTCAGCGATCGTCATCGCGGGTGCGACCGCCAGGTCTTGGTACACGGTTTCGATGCCGACGCGGCGCGCGTCGATCGGGCCCTTGAAGTGGATCACCTGGCCGTCGAGCTTGATCTCACCTTCGTCGGGGATCGTGGCCCCCGACAGGCACTTGATCAGCGACGACTTGCCGGCACCGTTGTCGCCGATCACCGCCAGTATTTCGCCTGCACGCAGTTCGAAGTCGGCGCCGTCGAGTGCCGTCACCTGGCCGTAGCGTTTGACCAGGCCTTTGGCCTGCATCACGATTTGGTGTGCGCTCATTTCAACGCCCTCCCTTTCGAGAAAGTTGGTCGACCGTCACCGCCAGGATCACCAGGATGCCGGTGATCAGCACCTGGTAGACCGACGACACGCCCATCAGCGTCAGGCCGTTGCGCAGCACGCCGACGACGATGGCGCCGATCAGCGAGCCCAGGATCACGCCGCGCCCGCCGAACAGGCTGGTGCCGCCCAGCACGACGGCGGTGATCGCGTCGAGCGCTTCGGTCTGGCCAGCGTTCGGGTCGCCCACGCCGGTGCGGGCCACCGCCAGCAGCGATGCGATGCCGTAGAACACGCCCGAGAGCACGTACACGCTGAGGATCACGTTCTCTGGCGGAATGCCGACAAGCCTCGTGGCCTCCGGGTTGTTGCCCACCGCGTACACGTGGCGGCCCGACGCCGTCTCGCGCAGCCAGAACCAGACGCCGAGGTAGAGCAGGATCATCAGCACCGTGCCGTACGACACCGAGGTGCCGAACAGCGGGAAGGTGGAGCCCAGCCACGTCATCAGGCCCGGCACCTCGGTCACGGTCTGCGCGCCGGAGTAGAGCTGCGTGATCGCAAACGCGATGTTGAACGTGCCGAGCGTGACGATGAACGGCGGCAACTTGATGCGCGTGACCAGCAGGCCGTTGACGAGGCCGAACAGCGTTGTTGCGGCGATGCCGATGAGTATCGCGATCGGTGCCGGCACGCCCAGATCGGCCGCGACCTTGGTCATCACGATGCTGCCGAGTGCCATGATCATGCCGCACGACAGGTCGATGCCGGCGGTCAGGATGATCAGCGTCTGGCCGATGGCGATCACGCCCACCACCATCACCTGCTGCAGGATCAGCGAGAAGTTCTCGCCGCTGAAGAAGCGGTCGCTCATCGCGCCGAAGAACGCGCTGAACGCGATCAGCGCGATGAACGGCCCCAATTGGCCGATCGGTGGGAGTTTTTCTTTCAGGGTGCTCACGGTCGTCCTTCGTTTCGTTGAGGGAAGAGCGACGCCGAGCAGCGGGCGAGCGAACGGTGGCGTTCGCTGCCCCAGGGGCCTCGCTTGATTTGGGTTCGGCGCGCCGACTGTCGGCGCGCTGCCCGCTTGAAGTTCAGCCCATGGAAGGGCTCGGTGTGAAGCGCGTTACTTCTTGCCCCAGCACAGGTCGGCGCCGACCTTGGGGTCCTTGCTGTCCACGCCGGCCACCGGCTTGGCGGCAATCAGTGTCACGCCGGTGTCGGTGTAGCCGCTGACCTTTTTGCCGGTCTTGGCGTATTCGATGCCGGCCTCGACGCCCATCGCGGCCATCTTCAGCGGGTACTGCTGCGAGGTCGCCGCGATCTTGCCGGCGGCCACGTCCTTGATGCCGTCACAGCCGCCGTCGACCGAGACGATCATCACGCCCTTTTCCTTGCCCGCCTTCTGCAACGCGTTGAACGCGCCGGCCGCAGCAGGCTCGTTGATGGTGTAGACGAGGTTGATGTCGGGGTTCTTCTGCAGGCAGTTCTCCATCGCCGTCTGGCCCTTGGCGCGGTCGCCGAAGCTGTCGGCCATGCACACCACTTCGGCCGGCTTGGCGAGTTCGTTGCTCTTGGCGTCATTGCTCGCCAGGCCGAAGCCTTGCAGGAAGCCGTTGTGGCGTTGCGCGCCCACCGGGTGGCCGGGGAACAGGTCGAGCGTGGCGATCTTCGCCGGCTTGCCCGCCATCGCGGCCTTGGCGTATTGGCCGATCAACACGCCGGCCTTGAAGTTGTCGGTCGCGAACAGCGCGTCGGTGGCGTCGGCCGGGTCGGTCGGGCTGTCGAGTGCAATCACCATCACGCCTTTGGCCTGCGCCTTCTTGATGGCCGGGATGATGGCCTTGGAGTCGCTCGGCGTGATCAGGATGGTCTTGGCGCCGGCGGCAATCATGTTCTCCATCGCCGTCACCTGGCCGGCGTTGTCGCCGTCGGTTTTGCCTGCGCCGCTGAGCAGTTTGGCGCCCTTGGCCTTGGCGGCGGCGTCGGCGCCTTCTTTCATCTTCACGAAGAAGGGGTTGGTCTCGGTCTTGGTGATGAGGCCGATGACGACTTGCTGGGCCGAGGCGGCGCCGGCAGCGGCCATGAGAACGGACAAGGTGGTCAAACGGGCGGTCAAAGAGAAGCGGGTCTTGAGCGTCATGAGAACAGTCTCCGGTTTGTGGGTTCGAGCCGTGCGCAGCCCGGGGTTTCAAAGGACATCCCGTCGTCGGGGTGCGGATTGAATTATTGGCGCCACGATTAAATAACTCAACTTGATTTATTAATGGAAAACCCTTGTTCTGAGGCTGTGCTCGACCCGCCGGCTTGCCCCGACAATCCGCTCGGCGGCGGTGGTTCTTCAAAGGCAGCTGCGGCCAGCGTGGCGCTCGCGGTGGCGCGGCGCAGAGCGGCACTGGCCGACACGAATGGAGGATCGAGATGTTCCTGGTCTGCGGTGAAGCGCTGATGGACGTGTTCGCGGTGGGCGACACGGCCACCGGCATGACCCTGGACGCGCGCGTGGGCGGATCGCCCTTCAACGTGGCCGTCGGCCTGGCGCGGCTGGCGCAGCCGGTGGCGTTCTTCGGCGCGGTCTCAACCGGCTTTTTGGGCGAGCGGCTGGTGCGCGCGCTGCAATCCGAGGGCGTGAGCCTGGCGCACGTGGCGCGCAGCGACGCGCCGACAACGCTGGGCCTGGTCGGCCTGGACGAGAAAGGCGTGCCGTCGTACGCGTTCTACGGCGACGGCGCCGCCGACCGCCAGTTGCAGCCCGAGGCCCTGCCGACGACCGCGTTCCAGGCGCTGCACTTCGGCTCGTACACCACCGTGGCCGAGCCCACCGCAACGACCTTGCGCACCCTGGTGCAGCGCGAGCACGGCAAGACGCTGATCTCGTACGACCCGAACGTGCGCCTGAACGTGGAGCCCGACGTGGCGCGCTGGCGCGCACACCTGCAGTGGATGCTGCCGCGCACCGACCTGCTCAAGATCAGCGACGAAGACCTGGGCTTGCTGATGCCCGGCCGGACGATCGAATCGTTCGCGGCCGAGGCGCTCGCACAAGGCGTGAAGCTGGCCGTGGTGACGCGCGGCAGCGCAGGCGCTCAGGCGTGGACGGCGCAGGCCACGGCCGGTGTGCCGACACCGAAGGTCGCGGTGGTCGACACCGTCGGCGCGGGCGACACCTTCCAGGCGGCGCTGCTGACGTGGCTGGCCGAGCACGGCAGCGTGTCGAGTGCGGCGCTGGCCGGCCTGTCGGCGGCGCGCTTAAGCGATGCGCTCGCGTTCGCCGTGCGGGCCGCCGCGATCACCTGCTCGCGCCGCGGCGCGGACATGCCAAGACGCGCTGAATTGGCACCCTGACGCTTCCTGACCCCGCGAGCCCCTGCGATCACCCGCCGGGCCCCGTTCGGGCTGAGCCTGTCGAAGACCTGCCGCAGCCGCAACCGGAGGTCGAAGGTGAGTGCGGTCGGCTCAAGACGAATGTCGTGAATACTGGCGACCATGTCGATCGTCGTGTTCTACAAGCTGCTGGCGATCATCGTGGTCGTGGCGCTGGGCTGGGTCATCGGCAAGTCGAGGTGGCTGAACCAGGGGCAGGCTGCAGGCGGTGACGCGACGCGCACGTTGTCGAACGCGGCGCTGTACATCTTCATCCCGGCGCTGCTGTTCCGCACCACCGCCCGCATTGAGTTCGGCAGCCTGCCATGGAACACGCTCGCGGCGTTCTTCGGCCCGGTGTTGCTGATGCTGCTGCTGATCTACGCCTGGCAGCGCCGCTGGAACCGCACCGCTCGCCTGCCGGTGGCTGCGCCCAGCGTGCGCGCGATTTCGGCGAGCTTCGGCAACACGGTGCAGGTCGGCATTCCGCTGGCGGCGGCGCTGTTCGGCGAGGCGGGGCTGGCGATCCACATCACCATCGTGAGCCTGCATGCGTTGGTGCTGCTGACGGTGCTGACGGCGCTGGTGGAACTCGACCTCGCGCGCGAGCGCCGCCTGCAGCACAGCGGCGAAACCCGCCTGCTCGGCACGCTGGCGACCACCGCGCGCAACACGCTCATCCACCCCGTCGTGCTGCCGGTGCTGTGCGGCCTGGCCTGGAACGCCAGCGACTGGCCACTGCCCGCAGTGATCGACGAGATCCTGCAGACGCTGGGCCAGGCGGTGGTGCCGGTGTGCCTGGTGGTGATCGGCATGTCGCTGGCCACGCACGGCGTGCGCGATTCGGCCAAAGGCGCGGTCGTGATTTCAGCGCTCAAGCTGCTGGTGCTCCCCGCGTTGGTGCTGGCCGTTGGGCACTGGGGGCTGGGCCTCTCCGGCGTGCCGCTGTCGGTGGTGGTGATGGCTGCAGCCCTGCCGGCCGGCTCCAACGCGCTGATCTTCTCGCAGCGCTACCAGACGCTGGAGGCCGAGGTGACCGCCGCGGTGGTGTTCTCGACAGTGGCGTTTGCGGTGACGGCGCCGCTGTGGTTGGGCGTGCTCTCGGCCCTGCCGTGACGACGAAGCGAAACCGCTGAAGCGAAGGCGGGCCCGGTTTGCGACAATTCGGCCATGACGTCCACCGACCTCCAGGCCACCGTTGCGCACATGGGCGCGGCCGCGCGCGCGGCCAGCACGAAGATGGCCGCCGCCTCGACCGCAGCGAAGAATTCAGCCCTGCTGGCGCTGGCGCGCCTGCTGCGCCGCAGCGGGCCTGAGTTGAGCGCCGCGAATGCGCTCGACATTCAGGCCGCACAAGCCGCTGGCCTGGCCGCCCCGCTGGTGGACCGGCTCAAGCTCACGCCCAAGGTGATCGACACCGTGGCCGAAGGCTGCGAGCAGATCGCTGCGATGCCCGACCCGATCGGCGAGATCACAAGTTTGCGCCGCCGCCCGAGCGGCATCAGCGTCGGCCAGATGCGCGTGCCGCTGGGCGTGTTCGGCATGATCTATGAAAGCCGGCCGAACGTGACGATCGAGGCTGCGTCGCTGGCGATCAAGAGCGGCAACGCCTGCATCCTGCGCGGCGGCTCGGAGGCGATCCACTCCAACCTGGCGCTGTGGAAGCTGGTGCAGACGGCGCTGCGCGAGGCCGCACTGCCGGAAGACGCGGTGCAACTGGTGCAGACGACCGACCGCGCCGCCGTGGGCTTTTTGATCGCTTCGCCGGAAGCGGTGGACGTGATCATCCCGCGCGGTGGCAAGGGGCTGATCGAGCGCATCAGCCGCGAGGCGAAAGTGCCCGTCATCAAGCACCTGGACGGCAACTGCCACGTCTATGTCGATGCCGACGCCGACCTCGACCTCGCGCTGCGCGTGACCGACAACGCCAAGACGCAGAAGTACAGCCCCTGCAATGCCGCCGAGTCGCTGCTGGTGCACGCGGCGATCGCGCCCGCCTTCCTGCCGCGCATCGGCGAAGTGTTCGCCGCCAAGGGCGTCGAGATGCGCTGCGACGCGGCCGGGCTGGCGCTACTCAAGCCCGTGGCCGGAGCAAAGCTCGCTGCGGCCACCGAGCAAGACTGGGCCGAGGAGTACCTGGCACCCATCATCAGCGTGAAGGTGGTGGCCAGTCTGGACGAAGCGATGGCGCACATCCACCGCCACGGCTCGCACCACACCGACGCGATCCTGACGCAGAACCACGCCAACGCGATGCGCTTCCTGCGCGAGGTCGATTCGGCCAGCGTGATGGTCAACGCCTCGACGCGTTTTGCCGACGGCTTCGAGTACGGCCTGGGCGCCGAGATCGGCATCAGCACCGACAAGTTTCACGCCCGCGGACCGGTGGGCCTCGAAGGATTGACGTCGATGAAGTGGGTCGTGCTGGGCAACGGCGAAACCCGCCAGTGATGACAACCCCTGGGCCGGCTTGTGTGCGGCCCGGCGCTCGGCCCGATGCGCGGCTCAAGCGGTGAGGCCGCGCACCACTTGCTTCACCAGCGCGCGCACGAAGCCCGCATCGATGCCGGCGTGCCCCATCAGCATGCGAAAGAACAGGGCACCGTAAAGCTGGTCCAGCGCCACTTCCACGTCCAACCCGGCGCGCAACTCGCCCGCCTGAGCGGCCTCTTCGATCAGGGCGCGGCCCTCGCTGCGCCGGGCCAGCACGAAGTGGTGTCGAAAGGCCTTGGCCACCTCGGTGTCGGGGTCGGCAGCAGCAATCATCGCGGTGACGTTGCGGCCCTGGCGCGAGGCCAGCGTTTCGCTGACCGCCAGCATTTGCTGCTCCAGCGCACGCAGCGGCGAGCGCTTGCGCGCAGCGGCTTTGGGCAACGCCGCATCGTCCATCAGCGCCGCCATCGCCACCGCGTGGCGGTTGGGCCACCAGCGGTAGACGGTGGGCTTGCCGACGCCAGCACGTTCGGCCACCGCCTCCATCGTGAGTCCGGCCGGGCCGGCTTCGTCCATCAACGCGCGCGCGGCACGCAGGATCGCATCGCGAATCTGCGGGCTGCGCGGCCGGCCGCGGCCGCGCACGGGGGAGGCGGCCGCGGGCGAACCGGCCGCTGCCGCCGCGGAGTTCGGCTTGAGGACAGGCTTGACCACGGGCTTGACAGGCACCCTCATTTATGGAACGCTACGTAATGTAATTTATCCATCCAGTGTAGCGAGGAATCAGCCATGTCCTTCACCAGCCCCCATCCCCAGGCCGCGGCCACAGGCATCGGCCCGCTGACCCCCCACCTCGTCGTGCGCGGCGCGGCGCAGGCGATGCAGTTCTACGCCGCCGTGTTCGGCGCGCACGAGGACTTTTCGCTGGTCGAGCCGGGCGGCAAGGTCGGCCATGCCGAGATGCTGATCGGCGGGTCGCGCCTGATGCTGGCCGACGAGTACCCCGACTTCGGCGCCCTCGCTCCCGGCTCGGTGGGCGGCACGCCGGTGGCGCTGCACCTGTACGTGGCCGACGTCGATGCGACGATCGCACTGGCCGAGGCGAACGGCGCCACCGTGCTGCGTGCCGCGAAGGACGAGTTCTACGGCGACCGCAGCGGCACCGTGCTCGACCCGTTCGGCCACCGCTGGAACCTGGCCACACGCAAGGAGGTGGTCAGCCCGGCCGAGATGCAGCGGCGCTGGACGGCGATGCTGAGCGGCTGAAGCACCCGCGCAGACCATGCCGAGGCGACGGCTCGCCGCCGGCAGCGTGCGCGCGTCGGAAGCCTGGGACCGAACAGGCAAAATCCGCCGATGACCGATTCGCGCCGCGCCCTTGTGCTGTTCTCCGGTGGCCAAGACTCCACGGCCTGCCTGGCCTGGGCGCTCGACCGCTACGCGCATGTCGAGACGATCGGCTTTGCGTATGCGCAGCGCCACCTCGTCGAACTCGAAGCGCGCCAATTCGTGCTGCGACAGCTGCGCGCTCAGTTCCCGCACTGGGCGCCGCGGCTGGGGCTTGACCACACGCTCGACCTGTCGTTGCTGGGGCAGATCTCCGACACCGCGCTGACCGACGAACGTGCGATCGAAATGGACGCGGGCGGCCTGCCCAACACGTTTGTGCCGGGCCGCAACCTGTTGTTCTTCACCTTTGCCGCGACGGTGGCTTACCGGCGCGGCTTGAGTGTGTTGGTGGGCGGCATGTGCGAGACCGACTTCTCCGGCTACCCCGACTGCCGCGACAACGCACTCAAGTCGCTCCAGGTCGCGCTGAGCCTCGGGCTGGACACGCCGATGACGGTCGAGACCCCGCTGATGTGGCTCGACAAGGCGCAGACCTGGGGCTTCAGCGCGGCGCTGGGCGGCGAAAAGCTGAACGCGCTGATCGTCGAGCACACCCACACGTGTTACCTCGGCGACCGCACGCACCGGCATGCCTGGGGTTACGGCTGCGGCCACTGCCCGGCGTGCGCGCTGCGCGGCCGCGGCTTCAAGGCCTGGCGCGCCCATGGCGACCGGCCGTTCCGAGACACCGAGCCCGATGCGGCCGGTGCCGCCCCGGTGCGTTGACGCCTGACGAGCAAGCGGTGTTCTTCATGACCGGTTCGCAGATCGCCGCCGTCGCAGTGGCTGCGGTGCTGCTGTTCTGGGCGGTCGGCGCCTACAACCGGCTGATGCAGCTGCGCAACGCCATCCTGCGTCGGTTTGTGCCGCTGGCCGAACAGCTCGACGTTCGCCACGCACTGCTGACCCGGCAGCTCGACGCGTTGACCCCGCGGCTGCCCGAGCACGCCGACGCGGTGTCGGCCGTGCGCAGTGCGTGCTCGCAAGCGCAGGCGGCCGCCGCACTCGCCCGCGCCCACCCGGGTGCCACCGGTGCGTTGAACAGCCTGCGCCTGGCCGAAGACATCCTGCTCGATGCACGCACGCGGCTGCCGACCGAGCCGGCGGCGGTGGTTGAAGCGGTAGAAGCAGTAGAAGCGGCAGAAGCGGCAGAAGCCACGCACGAGGCGCATCAAGCGCTGGTCGAGCCTCCCTCACCAGACTTCGGCACGCAAATCGCCGCCGCCGAGCTGGCGCTGCAGTTTGCCCGTACGCGCTTCAATGACAGCGTGACGGAGTACAACCGGGCGGTGCAACAATTTCCCACCTGGGTGCTCGCGCGCCTGTTCGGCTTCAAGGCTGCGAGCACGTTGTAGCGAAGGCTCAGACATGCTCCTGCCCCCGTCACCGCCCGGCGGCCGGCCCGAATCGCAGGGCGCGGCCAAGTCGGCGTTGGCAGCCGTCAACGACGCCGCCGGTCTGCACGCGGCCCTGCTGGCGCTGCTGGTGCCTGCGGGCAGCCGGCGGCCGGCGCTGGCGTGGCAGGTGGAGACGGCGGGCAACCCGCAAGCGCCTGCGCTGCGCGACGAGGTGATCGCGCTGGCGCCTGCCGAGCGCTTGCCTTGGTTCGAGAAGCTGCTGGTGCGCATGGCGCGCCAACCGTTGGGCGAACGCCAGTGGCTGATCGAAGCGGCGCGCCGCGTGGTGCGCGCGCGCGGCGCAGCGTGGCCGATCGACACGCTGCGCTGGCTGCTGATGCGGCAACGCCTGGGCGAACACGGCGCCGTCGCGGGCCCGGCCGGCGCCGACGTGTCGTACTCGCAGTTGCCCGAAGAGGCGGTGTACGCGATCGCCCGCTACAGCGCCTTCCTCGCCCGCTTGGTGCCCAGCGCGACGATCGACCGAAACGGTCACGCGGGCTGGTATGCCGCGGTCATGGCGCCCTGGCTGGGCCGTGTGCCGGTGCCGCCTTGCGACCCCGCGCCCGACGCGGACGCACTGGTGCAGGCGCTGCGCCAGTTGCAGGCCCTGCCGTGGCTGCAGCGGCCGGTGATCGCACGCACCTGGGTCAGCGCCGCATTGCAGCACAGCAGCGGCGGTCGCATGAGCCTGGACGCTGCCGACGCGCTGCGCATGAGTTGCACGCTGCTGGATTCCCCGATGCCGCCCGAACTGGCGGCCCACTACATTCAAGCCCCAACGCCGTGAAGGAGATGTCTGAATGAGCCCAACGATCAACGCCTGGCCGGCGAGCCTTCAAGCTGCCGCTGCAAAAGCCGCGGCGGGCACGCTCACGCTGCTGGTGCTCCTGGGCGCCGGCCCGGCTGCGAACGCACAAACGGCTGCCGCGCTGCACACCCGCAGCCTGGCCGCCACCTGCGCCAGTTGCCACGGCACGAGTGGCCGCGCGGTCGACGGTGCGGCCGTGCCCGGCCTGGCCGGCCAGCCGGCGGCCTACATGGTCGAGCAGATGAAGGCCTTCAAGAGCGGCGCGCGCGCGGCCACGGTGATGCACCAGATCGCCAAGGGCTACAGCGACGCGCAGATCGAGCAGATGGCGGCCTACTTTGCCGCACAGAAGAAGTGAGGCCGGTGATGACGCTGCAACGACGTGAACTTCTCAAAGCCAGCGGCCTGGGCGCCAGCCTCGGCCTGATGGGCCTGACCGGCTGCGCGATGAACAAGGTCGGCACGCCCGACAAGGCCCGCGTGCTGGTGGTGGGCGGCGGCTACGGCGGCGCCACGGCGGCCAAGTACGTGCGCATGCTGTCAGACTACAAAATCGACGTGGTGCTGGTGGAGCCGAGCGCCTCGTTCGTCTCGTGCCCCATCTCCAACCTGGTGATCGGCGGCAGCCGAGTCATCGGCGACCTGACCGTGCCGTACACCTCGCTCGGCAAGGCGCACGGCGTGACGGTGGTGAAGGACATGGTCGCCAGCATCGACACCACCAAGAAGACCGCGATGCTGGCCGGCGGCGGCAGCATCCGCTACGACAAGCTGGTGCTCTCGCCCGGCGTCGACCTGATGTGGGACAGCGTGGCCGGCCTGAAGGATGCGAACGCGCAGGGCCGCATCCTGCAGGCGTGGAAGGCCGGGGCGGAGACGGTGGCGCTGCGAAAGCAACTCGAAGCGATGCCCGACGGCGGCGTCTACGCCATCACCGTGCCCGAGGCGCCCTACCGCTGCCCGCCCGGCCCGTACGAGCGCGCCTGCCAGGTGGCGAGCTACTTCAGCGTCGCCAAGCCGAAGAGCAAAGTGCTGATCCTCGACGCCAACCCCGACGTCACCTCCAAGGGCGCCCTCTTCAAGAAGGTGTGGGCCGAACAGTACAAGGGCATGGTCGAATTCCGCGGCCAGCACAAGGCGACTGCGGTGGACGCGCGCACCAACACCGTCAAGTTCGAAGTGCAAGACGACGTGAAGGCCGATGTGCTCAACGTGCTGCCGCCGATGCGCGCCGGTTCGATCGCGGTGCAGACCGGCTTGGCCAACGCGAACGCCCGCTGGTGCGGCGTGAACTACCTGAACTTCGAATCGACGGTGGCCAAAGACGTGCACGTGCTCGGCGACTCGATCCAGATCGCCCCTGCCATGCCCAAGAGCGGCCACATGGCCAACAGCCACGCCAAGGTGGCGGCGGCCGCCATCGTGGCCGAGCTGAGCGGCTGGGAGATCAATGCGGCGCCGATGCTCAACAACACTTGCTACAGCTTCGTCGACGTGAAGAATGTGATCCACGTAGCCAGCGTGCACGAGTACGTGGCGGCCGAGAAGACGTTCAAGACGGTGGCAGGCTCGGGCGGGCTGTCGACCGCACCGAACGAGCTCGAAGGCGCGTATGCGTGGAGTTGGGCGAGGACGATCTGGGCGGATGCGCTGGGGTGACGCACTGGGGATGCGTGCAATATTAAAGTAGAACATTACAATTGCGGGCCATGTCGGTCCGCCCACCCATCCCACGCGCCATGAGCGCCACGCTGCTGTCGCGCTTGCAGCAGTACCCTGTCGTCACCGTCACCGGCCCGCGCCAATCGGGCAAGACCACGCTGTGCCGCACGACCTGCGCCGACAAGCCCTACGCCAACCTCGAGCGGCCCGACACGCGCGAGCGCGCGCTGTCCGACCCCGCCGGCTTCCTGGCCGGCTTTCCCGACGGGGCGGTGCTGGACGAGGTGCAGCGCACGCCTGAACTCCTGTCGTGGCTGCAGGCCGACGTGGACGAGCGCCCCGGCGCCGGCCGATGGGTGCTGACCGGCAGCCACAACTTCGAGTTGATGCGCAGCATCAGCCAGTCGCTGGCGGGGCGCACGGCGTTGCTGCACCTGTGGCCGCTGTCGTTGGCCGAACTGGCCGCGGTCGGCGTCACGCCAAAGGCGGCGGGCATGGACACGCTGTTGTTCACCGGCGGCTACCCGCGCCTGCACGCCGACGCGCTGGACCCTTCGGTGGCGCTGGGCGACTACTTCGCCACCTATGTCGAACGCGACCTGCGGCAACTGGTGGAGCTGCGCCAGCTCGACACCTTTCGCCGCTACGTGCGCCTGGCGGCCGGCCGAGTCGGTCAGTTGCTCAACCTGTCCGCCCTGGCCGCAGACGCTGGCGTGAGCGCCCCCACGTCACAAGCCTGGATGTCGCTGCTGGAGGCCAGCTACATCGTGCACCGCCTGCCGCCCTGGCACGCCAACCTGGGCAAGCGGCTGGTCAAACAAGCCAAGCTGTACTTTTGCGACGTGGGCCTGGCGGCGTGGTTGCTCGGCGTGCGCGAGGCAGGTCAGCTCGCCAGCCACCCGCTGCGCGGCGCCTTGTTCGAGAACCTCGTGGTCAACGAGTTCGCCAAACACGCGCTGAACCAGGGCCTGCGCCCGAACCTGCACTTCTTTCGCGACAGCGGCGGGCTGGAGGTCGACCTGCTGGTCGAGTACGGCCTGCCGCCCGGTGAAATTGGGTTGGTTGAAATCAAGTCGGGGCAGACGGTACAGCGCGAGTGGCTGGCCGCCATGAACAAAGTTGCCATGCTGCTCGGCCCCCGCGCCACGCGGCGCATGCTGGTGCATGGGGGCTCGATGGCCGGCCAGTGGGATCAGGTCGAGCTGGTCGGGTTGGGCTGAGGCTGCCGAACTGCCGCTGGCTGCCAGATGCCGTCGCCCGGCGCCGCCGCGCACACCCGCCGCGCCGGCAGCGCCGGCTCAGCATCAAAGCATCGTTGAGGGCATCACCAGGTCGGACCGTTGGGGCATGGGCAAGATCGTTGCCCGTCCGCCTTCGAACCCGCTGGTCGATGCGGCCGTGAACGCCGCCATCGCACTCAACAGCCCCTGCACCTCTGACGCCAACACCTTGCTGCCGTCGCCGAGCCGGAACTCCTCGATCTGGTTGGCGCTGGACACGTACCAGTTGTTGATCGTGAGCTTGTCGGTTTGCCCGGTGACGCTCAGCTCCAGGTGGTTGCCGTTCTTCACGAACTTGAGCTGACTCTTGGTGATGCCGGCGAACAGGTCCACATGGTCCAGCGCGCCGCCCGAATCCGTGAGTGTGTCTAGGCCCGAACCGGTGCCCCAACGGTAGGTGTCGTTCGAGGCCGTGGAGGTGTCGCTGAAGGTGTCGTTGCCGGCCGCGCCATCGTAGGTGTCGTCGCCCGCCGCGCCTCCCAGCACGTTGGCGCCGGAGTTGCCGGTCAGCACGTTGTTCAGCGTGTTGCCGGTGCCATTGATGGCGGTGGTTCCGGTGAGGGTGAGGTTCTCGACGTTGCTATCCAGGGTCAGGGTGACGACCGATTGCACGGTGTCGGTGCCCTCGTTGACGGCCTCGGTCACCACGTCGGTCGCGACGTTGACGACATAGATGTCATTGCCCGCGCCGCCCACCATCGTGTCGTTGCCCAGCCCACCATCGAGCAAGTCGTTGCCGGCGGCACCGGTCAGCGTGTTGTTGGCACTGTTGCCGGTGAGCAGGTTGTCGAGCGTGTTGCCGGTAGCGTTGATGGTGCTGGTGCCGGTGAGCGCGAGGTTCTCGACGTTGCTGCCCAGCGTGAGGGTCACTCCGGACTGCACGGTGTCGATGCCTTCGTTGGCCAGTTCCGTGACCACGTCGGTGCCGATGTTGACGACGTAGGTGTCGTTGCCGGCACCGCCGAGCATGGTGTCGTTGCCCGTGCCGCCGTTTAGCGTGTCGTTGCCGGCAGCGCCCGTCAGCGTGTTGTTGGCGCTGTTGCCGGTGAGCAGGTTGTCGAGCGTGTTGCCAGTGGCGTTGATGGCGGTGGTGCCGGTGAGGGTGAGGTTCTCGAGGTTGGCGGCCAGCGTGTAGGTCACGCCGGATTGCACCAGGTCCGCGCCTTCGGCGGCCAGCTCGGTCACGACATCGCCGGAGTTGTCGACCACGTAGGTGTCGTTGCCCGCGCCGCCAGCCATAGTGTCGGCACCGGTGCCGCCGCTCAGGGTGTTGGCGGCGCTGTTGCCAGTGAGCACGTTGCTCTGGGTGTTGCCGGTGGCGTTGATCGCGCCCGCGCCGGTGAGCACCAGGTTTTCGACGTTGGTGGTCAAGGTCAGGGTCACGGCAGACTGCACGGTGTCCGTACCTCCGTTGGCCGCCTCGGTGATCACATCGGTAGCGGCGTTGACGGTGTAGGTGTCGTTGCCGGCACCGCCCACCATCGTGTCATTGCCCAGGCCGCCGTCGAGCGTGTCGTTGCCGGCCGCGCCGGTGAGGGTGTTGTTGGCGCTGTTGCCCGTGAGCACGTTATCCAGGGTGTTGCCAGTGCCACTGATGGCCGTGGCTCCCGCTAGGGTCAAATTCTCGACATTGTTGGCGAGCGTCAACGTTACTGACGACAGAACAGAGTCGATTCCTTCACCGGCAGCCTCGGTTACGACGTCTGTGCCGATGTTCACCACAAAAGTGTCGTTGCCTGTGCCACCAATCATTAAGTCGTTGCTGGCCCCACCGTCGAGTGTGTCATTGCCTGCCGCGCCCGTGAGCGTGTTGCTTGCACCATTGCCGGTCAACGCGTTGTCAGACGTGTTGCCCGTACCGCTAATGGCGACAACCCCGGTCAAGGTAAGGTTCTCGATGTTGGCTCCCAACGTGTAGGTCACGGAACTGCCAATGCTGTCCACGCCATCGCTTGCAAGTTCGGTGACAGTGTCACCGGCGTCATCGACCGTGTAGACGTCGTTGCCGCCGCCGCCGACCAGCGAGTCTTTGCCGACCCCGCCATCCAACGTGTCATTGCCCAGGCCGCCATCGATCTGGTCGTTGCCCGCACCTCCAGTCAAGGTGTCGTCCCCGCCAAGCCCTTGGATGGTGTCGTTGCCAGCCAGACCCGCAAGGTTGTCAGCGCTCGCCGTTCCGATGAACTCCTGACCTGGTGGAATCAGTGACTGAGCGACGATGGCGGCTACATCCCACACCGTGCCGTCAGCGAACGTGACCCGGTTTACCGCCATGGCGCCCGCGCTCGCCACGGCAGTGAAGAAGCCGCTGATTCGCACCTGGTCGAAGGTGCCTGCGATCTTGATGACCGCATCACCCGTGGCGGCGTCATTGGTGACGGTTACCTCGCTGGCCAGGACCCCTGGCTTGAACTGCAAAGTGCTGCCCAAGGCAGTGGCCGCCGTGCCCCCATTCACGCGGTCTTGTCCGTCGCCTCGGCCAAATTGGAAGACGTTGTCACCGTCGCCTCCATTCAAGATGTCCACGCCGGCTCCACCGTCCAGCGTGTCGTTGCCGGCCCCGCCGTCCAATGTGTCGCCGCCGGCACCGCCTGCCAGAGAGTTGTTGGCGTTGTTTCCGGTGAGGGTGTTGTCCAGTGCGTTGCCGGTGCCACCAATGGTGCCGGTCCCGGTCAGGGTGAGGTTCTCTACGTTCTCTTCGAGCGACCAACTGACCATGCTCACCACCGTGTCGTTTCCGGCACCTGAGCCTTCGATCACACGGTCCATGGAACTGTCGACGACGTACATGTCGTTTCCAACACCGCCCTGCAAGACATCATCTCCCGTGCCACCGTCAAGATGGTCGTTTCCCGCTCCGCCTTCAAGTAGGTCGTCCCCACTCAGCCCGCGCAGGGTGTCGTCGCCATCGAGCCCAACCAAGCTGTTGGCTGCCGAATTGCCAACAAGGGTGTCGTTGGCAGTGGTCCCAACCACCGTGGCCCAGTCGTCCGCCATTTGCTGCAGGTTTGCCGCGCTCCAGACCAGTCCGTCCTGGAACTGCACCGACTCGATGGCAAAGCCGGCATTAAGGTACCAACGAATGCTCAACTTGTCGTCGGTTCCACGGATAGAAAGGAGAATGTCCGTTTCGTTTCGTGTGACCTCAACATCGCTGCTCGTCACGCCGGCGCCAAGCAAGATGCGGTCTGCTCCACCGTTGACACGATTGTAGTCGGCGATCACGTCACGGCCCGAGCCTCTGCCAAACACGTAAGTATCATTGCCGACGCCGCCGTACAGCCAGTCGTCCCCGCGACCGCCGTCCAAGGTGTCATTGCCGCTATCGCCAATGAGTTCATCGTTGCCGTCGAACCCCATAAGGCTGTCGTCGCCCCCAAGGCCCTCGATTCGATCCGCCTGGGACGCGCCGGCAAGGCTGTCATTGAAGTCGCTTCCGTACATCTCACCACCGGGATGATCTGCGTAATATCTCGCCAACAAATCAGCCTTGTTCCAAATGGTACCGTCCGCAAATTCGACGATGTCGACGTGCGTTCCGTCCGATCCAATGAACCATCGATCCAGTGAAATCACGTCACTAGTATTCTTAATCGACAGATTCAAACCGTTATAATCGGAAGGCATCGAATACCCCGAGCCAGCGATCGGCCCAATGCCGCGGCTAAATTCGATGTCGCTGGGGACAATACCTGTGCCAAACCGTATGCGACCTGCAGAGCCGTTCGAACGTGAGTCTGAGTCACGGATTAAGTCTCGCCCGTCGCCGCGGTTGAACAGGTAGACATCTTGTCCTTCATATCCATATAGCAAGTCGTTCCCTGTGCCACCTGCTATGGTGTCCACGCCGGCCGATCCATAAATCCAGTCATCCCCTGGGTCACCAGAGATAAAGTCGTTCCCGCCGCGTGCCATACCTCCGCGTGCTGAGCCAGATAGGGTGTCATTTCCGTCGCCCCCTGCGAGCGTACTGTTTCCAACATGCGGCGCAAAAATGTAGTCTGCACCGCCGGTGCTTGACCGATCCACTCTGCTGTCGATCTCGGAAAAATCCCACCGTGTTCCATCGGCGAAAATGAACGTCTCGCCCGGCATTGGCTGATGGGTGTTAAAGCTGCGTAGATCGAGGACGTCCGTAGTTCCAACAATTTCAATTCGCAAAGTTCCGGTGACGCTGGTGGTGGTAAGGCGGATGTCGGATGGTGCCACACCCGACTTGAATTCGACAATGCTCCCCCGGGTGGCCTTGTCATAACCATATCCTCGACCAAATATGACGAGATAGGCCCCCAATAGTTCGTCGTCGCCAGAACCTCCATCCATCGTGTCCATGCCGCCTTGGCCGTAGTGCAATAAGTCGTTGCCCGGACCACCAATGAGGAAATCGTTCCCTCCTGTTCCACCCCCGAGGGTATCGTTACCCGATCCACCGTCAATCACATCATCAAATGCAGTTCCAACAATGCCGTCGGCGTTGCCAGTGCCGATAATTTGGCCCGGCGGGTTCGAAACGAGATCCCAAACCGTTCCGTCGATAAAATATATTCGCTCGATTCTTGTGGACTCTTCGAAGTCGTGATGGATGGTTATCTGGTCAGCGGAGTTCGCGAGCGAGATTATGGTTCGACTGCTGCTCGGCCTTGTAATCACAACATCTTGCGGCCGTACACTTGCGTCCATTCGAATGGTATCCAACCCGCCTGCAGTCCGACCCTGCGCGCTCTCGGAGATGTCATCGCTCCCGCCCCCGTAACCGAAAACATAAACATCGTTCCCGCCGCTGCTATCTAGCCAGTCATTTCCTGCGCCGCCATTCAACGTGTCGTTGCCAACCCCTCCGTACAGGAAGTTATTCAGGCTGTTTCCTACGATGAAATCGCCTGCGGGCGTCCCATACTGATAGGCTGATCCAGCCGGCTCCACGGCATTCTCTCGAATGTATTGAGCATTCCAGACAGTGCCGTTGGAAAACTTGACGACCAATCCGCTGTTGTCGTCTTGGTTAAACCATCCCCAAACTTCAATCTGATCGCCTGTGCTCGGCGTGCTGAGGAACAAGCTCGAATCGTTGTATCCGCCTCGCCTCAACTGGACATCAGCCGGGGCGTGCCCCAGCCGAATCTCGTCCACGTCACCGCTGCCGACAATTGAGCCGTCGAAGATGGTGTCCACGCCGTCTCCAGGATTGAAGACATAAACGTCGCTTCCGGCACGCCCGTTGAGGTGGGAGTCATTGCCACGCCCCCCGATCAACGTATCGCTTCCGACTTGGCCTTCCAATGCGTCGACTCCTTCGCCACCGTCCAACAGGTTGCCCGACTTGCTAGCAGCGAGGTAGTCATTTCCCGTCAGACCCTGAACGGTCTGACCTTCCATGGCGATGATCGTGTCACTGCCTATGGTCGGCGCCAACACCACGACACGCGCCAGTAGGTCGGTCGCGTTCCACAGCGTTCCATCGTCAAATTGAATGTGTTCGATCTGTTGGTCGATATTCCAGATTCCGTTGCGAATCAGCAAACTGTCGGATGTCCCCGCCAACGTCAACAGTAAGCCGTTGCCATCGCCTCCGGTGACCACGATGTCGCTGGGCGCAATTCCGGGCCCAAAAATGACAACGTCGTGCAGCGAGGGAATCGCCGTTCCATCTGCCGTGTTGATGACGTCGCTGCCCCAGCCACGGGCAAAGTAGAAAGTGCCAGTGCCTGAGTCGCCACTGAGGCTGTCGTTGCCCGCGCCGCCTTCGAAAAAGTCGACCTGACGGTGAAAGCTCCCCCTCAGGGTGTCATTGCCCGACCCTCCAAGCATGGCGTTCATGCCCTCGCCGCCGGACAGATAGTCATTGCCTGCCCCACCAAGCAAGATGTCGTTGCCGGCACCCTCGACGAGCCAGTCGCCGCCACCATTGCCGTAAACAAGGTCGTTCCCCTTGCTTCCGGTATCCCACACGCTTGCGCCGGTACCGAGCAAGGTGTCGTTCCCCTCGTCGCCGACGATGGTGTCGTTACCCAGGGTTCCCAGCAGTTGGTAGGGCTGGGTACTGGGCGCCGCGCCCGCTGCGAGGCTGTCGATCAGCGATGCCCAGTCGACTTGACGCCCCTCGCCCACAAAGTGAACAAAGTCGAACGGGCGAGAACTCCCCTTTCGGTCGAGCGCGTCCAGCGCAAACTCGATGTAGTCCGCACCGTTGCCCACCACCAGGCGGAAGGAGTTGCCGGCGATTTGCTGCAAACGAAGATCCGACAGTGAGATGCCGTTGTCGAGCCTGAGAACATTTGTCCCGGTGCGCGTGGTACCGAGAGAGAAGTTGCTGGTGAGTGAATCCGCACCGTCGCCCTTGGAGTAGAGGAGCGTTGCCCCGGCGGTTGAAGCGAGGGTGATCGAGTCGTCCCCCCGTCCTCCAGAGATCACCGCGCCCGCAGCTTGCGCGCCCACGCTGAGCGCGTCGGCCAGCGCACCTCCGAACAAGCGAGCCTGCGAGGCGTTCGTGGTGAGCGCCACTGTCTGAGACAACTTCTCACCAATAAGCCGGTCCATGGAAACCGACCCGCTCCCTGAAAACTCGACGCGTGATACCGCGCCGTTGACAGCGCCTTGCACGATCACCGCATGCTGCGCATCCACGAAGATGCCGATGTTCTCGACGCTGCCGACCGTCGTCACGCCCACACCTGCCAAGGTGCCGGCCAACCGCAAGGTGTTGGTGCCCTGGGTGTCAATGATGAGGTCGGCGACGCCCCCAGACCCGATGAGCATGTCATCCAACCCCATGTCGTAGGTGTCGTCGCCCGCGCCACCTTGCAGCACGTCGATGCCCAGCCCGCCGTTCAGCACGTCGTTGCCGTCGCCGCCGTAGAGCTGGTCGGCGCCGCTGCCTCCTTGCAAGGTATCGCCGCCAGTGCCGCCGTCAAGCTGGTCATTGCCGTCGCCACCGCTGAGCGTGTCGTTGCCGTCGTCACCCCAGAGCAAATCGTCTCCTGCGCCGCCATCGACAAAGTCGTTGCCAGCACCCGCGGTGAGTTGATCAACGCCGTCAGCGCCGAAGAGCAAGTCGCTGCCTCCTCCACCAAACAGGCGGTCGTCGCCCATGCCACCGTCCAGCAGGTCGTCGCCGTTGCCACCCAGCAACGTGTCGACGCCCACCCCTCCGTTCAGCGTGTCATTGCCTGCCAAGGCCGACACGGTAGTCGTGTTGAGTTCGTCTTCTCCCGCCAGCCAGTCGTTGCCGTCGCCGCCATTCAACAGATCGTCGCCACCGTCGCCAAACATCACGTCGTTGCCAGCCCCGCCGTCCAGCGTGTCGCGCCCGTGTGCGCTGGCGGCCACCACGGTGGTGAGGTCGTCGCCACTCATCCTGTCGTTGTCGGCGCCGCCTGCCAGTTGGTCGTTGCCTCCGCCACCGTACAAGGTGTCGTTGCCGGCATCACCCGCCAATTGGTCGTTGCCATTGGCCGAAGCCGGCAACCCGGCCGACTGACCGTCGCCGAACAACAAGTCGGCACCCGCGCCACCGGTCAAGGTGTCGGCGCCGCCGTTTCCGGCCAACTGGTCGTTGCCGTCCTCGCCGTCGAGGTAGTCGTTGCCGTGGTTCGCCACGGCCAGGCCCGCCTCGTCGGAGTCGCCCCACAAGGTGTCGGCTCCGATACCGCCGAACAAGGTGTCGGCGCCACCGCCTCCTTCCAACGAGTCGTTGCCGTCCTCGCCATCGAGGTAGTCGGCGCCATGCGCCGAACCAACCAACCGCGACACGTTGTCGTCGCCCAACAAGATGTCTGAGCCAATGCCGCCGAACAGCGTGTCGGCGCCGCCCTCCCCGTACAACTCATCGTCGCCGTCTTCCCCGTCGAGATAGTCGGCGCCGTGAAACGCCACACCCAACTGCTGAGCCGGAGTGTCCGACGCTGTATCACCCACCAGCGTGTCATTGCCAGTACCGCCAAACAGTTCGTCCGCCCCGCCGTTGCCGAACAGCGTGTCGCTCCCGTCGCCGCCATCCAGATAGTCATCACCGTGAAACTGCCCGGGCACGTTCGCGCTGCTCGTGTCGCCATCGAGCACATCGTTGTCGGCGCCCCCGTAAAGCTCGTCGGCCCCGCCTTCGCCGTAAATGCTGTCATTGCCCGCGCCACCCACCAAGGTGTCGTTGCCGTTGTCCGCGGCAGCGGTGGTGTTGTAGTTGCCCGCGGCGGTGTTGGTGCTGTCGCCGTGCAGCTCGTCGGCGTCGTCACCCCCGTCCACGTAGTCATTGCCGGCCATGCCGTAGACGAGGTCACCCCCCGCTCCAGCACGCACCACGTCACTGCCCGTGCCCGCTGCCACCCAGTCGGTGCCGGCCCCGGCGTCGATGACGTTGCCCTGGTCGTTGGCTACCGGGCTGCCCACACCGGGAATGCTCCAGCTGCTCCCGCTCACAACGATCCACTCGCCGCGGGCGTCGCTCCATGCGGCCCCGCTTGCGTTGCCCGAGCCGAAGATGTAGTCGGTGCCATCACCCCCGTTCAGTACGTCGCTGCCCAGCCCGCCGGCCAGCACGTCGGCACCGGTGCCGCCTTCGATCACGTCGTTGCCGTCGCCTCCGGTCAGGGCGTCGTTGCCGGTCAGGCCGAGCATGCTGTCGGCCGCTGCGGTGCCGATCAGGCTGTCGTGGATGCTTTGCTGGGTGTCGCCCACCACGGTGGTGGAAGGCGGCGTCGCCGTTTCGTCGAGAGTGATGCCGAATTGGCCGCTGAGCCAGTTGCGGATGGTGATCTGGTCGGGGCGACCGGCGAAGGTGATGACGAGGTCGGTGCGTGAGTCGCTGAGCTTAATCTTGGTGTACGTGACCAGCTCGTTGCTGCTCTGGTACTTGCCTTCGCCGATCTTCTTGCCTTGGGGCAGGCCAGTGTCGAAGCCTTCGACCTGAAGAACGCCGTCGCCGCCGCTGTCTTGGATGATGTCGGTGCCGAAGGCGCCGCTGAAGCTGTAGATGTCTGCCTCCGCGCCGCCCATCAGCAGGTCGTTCCCGGTTCCGCCGGAGAGGGAGTCCAGGCCGACGCCGCCGATCAGGGTGTCGTTGTTGGCGCCGCCGGTCAGGAAGTCTTGCGCTGCGCCGCCGATGAGGATGTCGTCTCCGGCGCCGCCGTCGAGGATGTCGGTCTGGGCGCCGCCAATGGCGGCGTCGAACGCGGTGGCGCCGCTGGCGGTCCAGATCATGCCGGCGGTGCCGGTCTGGATGTGCCATGCGTCCTGCAATGGCAGTTTGTAGCCCACCGTGGCCCATTCGTCTGAGGTGAGGAAGGGCTGTATCGCGGTGGCGAGCAGGCGGGGACTCTTCAGGCCGGTCTGTGCGACGCCGATGTCGGCGTACTTGAAGTGGATGCCATTGCCCGTAACGGTGAGGAGGGCATTGGTGCCGACCGGCGGGTTAAAGAAGTGGTACTCCATGGCAGCGGCTATCAGGCCCGTACGGAGCGAAGGCTGCGCGAGCATGCCGTTTCCAACGTCGAGCTTGAGGATGTCAGCCACGAACTTGCCCAGGCTGCCGTTTTGGCGCGTCACGCTCCCCTGCAACTGATCTGCGACGAGACGGGTGACAAAGTCTTCCTTCGCGAAGTTCGGGTCGGTCGCGTACAACGACTTGTCCAGCAGGGCCGGCACGAGTTCAGGGATGGTGAGACACGCCACGCGCAAACGCTCGTCCATCAATAGCGCCAGATGGAGGTTCATGGAGTGCAGAGACACGCCATTGCTCAAGGGCTGGGGGCCGACGTCGATCTTTATGTCGTTTCCCATGACCGTGGGAACGTAGTCGCGCAGGTAACCCAAAAACTCGCCGCCAATTGCGTAGTTGGTGACCTTCGCTTCGCGAGTCGCGAAGTTGTCGTAGGTGCTTTGCAGAGTCAAGATTTCCGCAAGCACGGCAGCACTTGCGGTTGCTCCCGCCTGCAGCGTGAGGGTCGCCGCGGCGGCAACGATGGCCACCGGGTCCTTTGCGCCTATCTCGAACGGGCCCTGTGCGAAGGTCGTAGCGCTGCGGTCAAACCACACAGCCATGTTCGACGCCAGACCACCACCGAGCGAATGGCCGGTGAAGCTGATCTTGCTGGCGTCATGTCCGTTCTGAACGGCCCAATCCTTTACCGCAAGGAAATAGCTCGATGCGTAGAGTTGTTGGCCGACGTTGAAGTTGCGGATGGTGGTGGCCAAGCCCACGTCGGCAACCAGGTCGACAACGGTGTTCCACGAGCGTCCTTCGAATTCAGTCAGGAAGTCCGTGCCTTTGTACGAAATGACGATCTCGCCGGCTGCGCTGATGTACGCGCCCGCCGTGAAGCTGAACGGGTTGATGTTGAGGTTGGCACCGGTGGTGAAGCCCAAGTCGATCAAGTTTGACCATCCTGTCGGCAGCTTTAGCAAGTTGGTCGTAGCTTGCCCACCGCCTCCACCCCGCTGGTCGTTGTAGACAACTGCGGCAAGTGCTGCATATTCGATGTGCGTGGGCATGATCAAACTCCGTTCTTCAATTCGTTGCAGGCTTTGTGTTCTCTAGGTCGGCATAGAAGGTGGCCAATGCCTCGTAGTCGGACACGTTGATCATTCGGTCAAACTTCCACTTGTCACCGCGTACAGGACACCAGCGCTCGTGCTTTAGGCCAAGAGTTACTAGAGTCCTGCTTTCTGCAGGAACGCACGGGAAGATGTTTTCTTCTTTCCGGACGCGCTCGGGCAAGTCGAGGAACGGAATACGTTCAAACTCTTTCCCTGTCCATCGAAACGCGACCATGTAGTGTTTCGGCTTGCGGTAAAAGTTGAACTGTCGGATTCCGCGAGGAGCGCCAAAGACATACACGGCGCCATCGACCACGTCGATTCGCTGCGGGCTGAGGTAGGAGTTCCATGTCCTTTCACCGCCCATCTCCGGCAGAGCGAAGGTGACCCAGCTCTGGTTGGTGCCGTAGTTTTCGTAAACCTCGTGTTTCTGTTCGACAACGATCACACGGCCATCTGAAAGTTGGACCTCCTCGCGCCACGTGGGGTAGCGGTTTTGATACCACTGCCACGCACTCCATGCGCAGCCGCCCGCCAGCAGGGTTAGAGCAATACTCCAAAGGATTAGTCTCTTGGTCATCACGAACGCAGAACCTCGATTTTTCATAGTTCAACGGATTGGCACGCTTGGGTGTTGTTCATCCTGCGGGCGGTCCGCAAAACAAGCCCCCAGTGGACCCTTGCCCGCATCGGTTGGCAACTAGCCAAACATCCCGTTTTTGTCACGATCCATGTCACGCGTCGCCACCGAGTGTCACGAAATCAGTCCCCGTGCCCTGCAACGCCCTCAGCTTCGCAAGCGCCTCGGTCCGCCGGGCCACGCCGAGCTTGAGGTACAGCGCCGAAAGCTGGTTGCGCACCGTCGCCGGGCTGCGGAAGCGGAGGGTGGCGATCTGCTCGGTGGAGTGGCCGGCGGACAAGAGCTGGAGCAGCTCGCGGTCGCGGGCGGTGAGTTCGGGCAGCGGCGGTTCCGTCTGCCGTGGCTGCTGCAGCCGCCGCAGGGTTGGCGCCTGCGGCGTGGGGGTAGGCGCCCCGTCGGCGGCGCCGATCGCGCGGTCGTAGCCGGCCAAGCCGGCAGCCAGGCTGTAGCGCCGCGCATCGGCTCGCGCCCGCTTGCGCATCGGCACCTGCACCCGCCGCGAGCCCAGCATCTCCAGCACCGCGCCCGCCACGGCCTTGTCGTCGAAGAATTCCACTAATCGCCCGTTCTCCCCGTCCCGCATCACCTCCCGCACCGGCGCGGTAGTCGACGCGACGATGGGCACGCCGCAGCCCATCGCTTCCAGCAGCGACCAGCTCAGCACGAACGGATAGCTCAGGTACACATGCGCAGCCGAGACCTGCAACACGCGCAGGTACTGCTCGCGCGGCACGCGGCCCATGAAGTGCGTTCGCGCCGGGTCCAGCGTCACCTGGCCCAGCATGTGCTCACGCCAAGTCTTGGCGCCACCTTTTGGCCGGCTGCCGTAGCTCACGTCATCGCCGCCGACGATCAGCGCGTGGCAGCGCGGGTGAGCTTTCTGGATGCGCTCCAACGCCCGCATGAAGATGTGGAAGCCGCGATACGGCTCCAGGTTGCGCGCGACGTAGGTGACCACTGGGTCGCCGGCCCTCAGCACCAAGCCACTGGGAGTGGCAACGACGGCGTTCGGGTCGGGCGTGAGCACGGCGGTGTCGATGCCTTCGTGCACCACGCTGATCTTCGGTTGAAAGATCTCCGGGTGCCGGCTGCGCTGCCAGTGGGTGGGGCTGATGGCGGCGTCGCAGTTCGTCAGGTTCAGCGTGTGCAGCGCGTTCCATGTGCGGATGCGCGCGCGGTCGTCGAAGGTGAGGGGGAACTCGGGGTCGAAGCCCAGGTCGGCGCCTTCGGCGCTGTAGTACCACTCGCACAGGTGCACGAGCCGCGCGTTCGGGTACACGTCTTTGGCATAAAGCGTTTCGCCCCAGCCGGGGTGGGCCACGATGGCGTCGGGCGTGAAGCCGCTCTGGCGCAGTTGCAGCATGGCGCGGGCGGTGGCTTGGCCGTGCAGCGTGGCGGCTTCCATCTGGCGCAGATAGGGGTGCTGGGTGGGGTGCACCGCGCGGGCCAGCTTGTAGCGGTGCAGCTTGTCGAAGCCGGGCAGGCCCGGCGCGGTATCGCGGGCGAGCGCACGCACGTCCCAGCCAGGGCGCTGTAACCAGGCCTTGGCCAGGTGGCCGAACTGGCCGGGGAAGTTCTGGTGGATGATGAGGAGGCGCATCACCGCTCCCCCAGACTTTCACTCACCGCCGTCTGCACCGGCCCGAGCAGGTAGTCGATCACCCTGCGCTGGCCGGTCTTGATCTCGGCCGTCAGGTTCATGCCTGGGCTCAGGTTGATGCGCTTGCCGTCGATGGCGATGCTGCTTTGCGTGAGCGTCAGCGTCGCGGGGAAGATGGCGCCGCGCTTGTCGTCGTTCACCGCGTCGGCGGTCACGCGGTTCACGGTGGCTTCCACCGTGCCGTAGCGGGTAAAGGGAAAGGTCTCAAGCTTGATGGCGGCGGCCTGGCCGGCGCTGACGAAGCCGATGTCCTTGTTGTCGATCACCACCTCGGCGGTGACGACGGCGTCTTTGGGCACGATGACCATCAACACCTGCGCGGGCGTGACCACGCCGCCGGCGGTGTGCACGGCGACTTGCTGCACCGTGCCGGCCACTGGCGCGGTGAGCTGCGTCAGGCGTGAGCGCTGCTCGGCCTTGCTGCGCTCTTGCGTGAGTTGCTGGCGCTTGAGGGTGGCCTGGGCTTGGCGGTCGCTCAAGGCGCGCTGGGTTTCGGCCAGGTAGGCGCTGCGGTTGTTGGCGGTTTCCACCAGCGCAGCCTGGGCTTCGGCCAGGCGGGCGCGCTGGGTGGCGAGGTCGCGTTCTTGTTCGATGCGTTCGCGGGTGCGGTCTTGCCCGGCGTGGCCAGACATGAAGCCTTGCTCGGCCAGGCCCTTGAAGTCGGCCTCCCGTTGTTGGGCAATGGGCAGGGTGGCTTCGAGCTTGGTGATGGTTTCGCGCACGGTGGCCAGTTCGGCCTGGCGGCGCGATTGTTCGGCGGCGAGTTTGGCGAGCTTGGCGGTGATGTCTTGCCACTCGGCTTGGAGCTGGGCTGCGTCGCGTGGGCTCACGCCTTTCATGCCAGGCAGCGCTGGCGCACGATTGAAGCGGAGCGCGGCTTGCAGCGCGGCGGCGCGCCGCTCCTCCGCTGTGGCCGCGTTGAGCTGCTCCTGCACGCTGGCGCCGTCGGCACTCGCGTTGGTCGCGTCCAGTTCCACCAGCACCTGGCCGGGCTGCACCACGTCGCCATCTTTCACGAGCACGCGCTTGACGATGCCGGCCTCCAGCGGCTGCAGCGTCTTGGTGCGTTCGCTCACGACGATGCGGCCGGGTGCGACGGCGACGATGTCGATCTTGCCGAAGATGGCCCAGGAAAGGGCGACCACGAACAACAAGCACAGCGCGATGGCCACGCGGCGAGGCGCCGGGTGGGCGGGTGTGGTTTGCAGGCTGAGCGCAGCGGGCAGGAAAGCTGCTTCGTCGGCGAGCAGCTTGGGGCCGGCCAGTTCGCGCCGGGCGGCCCAGGCAGCGCGCAGAACGGCACCGTAGCGGGCCAGCAGATCGAGGGTAGGGTGACGCAACTCGGCCGGTTGAGCAGGAACAGTCATGGCAGCACTCTTTGATATCATTCAAACATGAACAGTGCGCAGCGGAAGACGCTTGCTGCCGTCTTCGCCGAACCGGTCAATGGGGCGTTGGAATGGCGGCGCATCGAAGCGTTGTTGTTGGCAGTGGGCTGCACGCGCCTGGAAGGTTCGGGCTCGTCAGTCACATTTGAGAGAGACGGCCAAAGGGTTCGCTTCCATCGGCCGCACCCGGGCAAAGAAGCGCTGCGGTATCGCGTTCGGGATACAAGGGATTTCTTGGCTTCTATCGGAGTTCGCCCATGAATACGATGACCTACAACGGCTACAGCGCTCGGGTTGAGTTCGATGCCGAGGACCGGCTTTTCGTCGGCCATCTGGCGGGCATCCGCGACATCGTGGGGTTTCATGGCGAGTCGGTGGATGAACTGGAGTCGGCGTTCCACGAAGCCGTCGACGACTACCTGGCAGCGTGCAAGAAGTTGGGGCAAGCCCCGAACCGACCCTTTTCCGGCCGGGTCATGTTGCGGCTGCCCGCAGACGTGCACGCGCGTGCCAGCGCAGCCGCCGAGCTCACCGGCATGAGCTTCAACCAATGGGCGGCGAGGGCGCTGGAGCAAGCCGTGGAATCGAGCTGAGAACGTGTTCATTGCGGCGACCCCAACCCGCTGCCAGAGGGAGAGGGAGCAACGCCTGCCTGCATTGACCACAGGTGCGCGTACAAGCCGCCGGGCTGCTGAAGCAGCGCTTCGTGTGAGCCCTGCTCGACGATGCGCCCCTTGTCCATCACGATGATCCGATCCGCCTGCCGCACGCTGCTCAGCCGGTGCGCAATGACGATGACGGTGCGGCCTCGGCAGATGGCGCCCATGTTGCGTTGCAGGGCAGCCTCGCTCTCGTAGTCGAGCGCGCTGGTGGCTTCGTCGAAGATCAGCACACGCGGGTGGGTGAACAGCGCGCGGGCAATCGCCACGCGTTGCTTTTGCCCGCCGCTTAAGCCGGTGCCCTGCTCGCCGACGATCGCGTCGTAGCCTTCGGGGAGCTCGCTGATGAACTCGTGCGCGCCGGCCAACTGAGCCGCGTGCATCACCGCTTCGAGCGGCGCGGCGGGGTCGGTGATGGCGATGTTCTCGCGCACGCTGCGGTTGAACAGCAGGTTCTCTTGCAGCACCACGCCGACTTGCCGGCGCAGTTGGGCGGCGTCGATGAGGGCGATGTCGATGCCATCGACCATGACGCGGCCTTGCTCGGGGCTGTAGAGGCGCTGCACCAGCTTGGTCAGCGTGCTCTTGCCCGATCCGCTGCGGCCGACGATGCCGATGACTTCGCCGGCGCGAATGTCGATGCTCAAGTCGTGCAGCACCGGCGGCGCCTCGGGCCGGTACCTGAAGCTCACCGAATCGAACTGGATGCGGCCTTGGAGCGGCGGCAGTTGCGCGCCGGCAGAAGCCGGTACTTCGGTGCGCGTGTTCAGGATGTCGCCCAGGCGGGCCATCGAGATGCCGGTCTGTTGAAAGTCGGTCCACATCTGGGCCATGCGCATGATGGGCTGCGCCACCCGCTGGGCGAACATATTGAAGGCCACGAACTGACCGACCGACAACTGCTGCTCCATCACCAGCCGGGCGCCGTACCACAACGTGACGGCGCCCACGAGTTTGCCGATCAGGTTGATGCCTTCGTGCCCGTAGCTGGCCAGCGTCTGGGTCTTGAAGCTGGCGGATACATAGGCGGCGAGCTGGTCGTCCCACCGTTTGGCGAGCATCGGCTCCAATGCACTGGCCTTGACGGTCTGAATGCCGGTGACGGTCTCCACCAGCAGCGCCTGGTTCTCGGCGCCGCGCGCGAACTTCTCGTTCAGGCGGGCGCGCAGCAGTGGCATCAGCGCCAGGCTCAGCATCACGTACAGCGGCAGGCTCACCAGCACGATCAGCGTGAGCGGCACGCTGTAAGCAAACATCACCGCAATGAAGATGACCGAGAACAGCAAGTCGAGCACCAGCGTGAGCGAGTTGCCGGTGAGGAAGCTGCGGATGTTCTCAAGCTCGCGCACCCGCGCCACCGAGTCGCCCACGCGACGCGCTTGGAAGTAGGCCAGCGGCAGGTTGACGAGGTGGCGGAACAGGCGCGCGCCGAGTTCCACGTCGATGCGGCTGGTGGTGTGGCTGAACACATAGGTGCGCAGCGCGGTGAGCACGCTCTCGAACAGCACCACGACGACCAGGCCGACCACCAGCACGTCGAGCGTGGTCAGGCCGCGGTGCACGAGCACCTTGTCCATCACCACCTGAAAGAACAGAGGGCTCACCAGTGCAAAGAGTTGCAGGAACAGGCTGACCAGCAGCACCTCGCCCAGCAGCTTGCGGTACTTGACGAGGCTGGGGATGAACCAGCTGAAGTCGAACCGCGCCAGCTCGCCGGCCACGCTGGCGCGGCTGGTGATGAGGATCAGCTCGCCCGTCCAGCGGGCCGCAAAAGCCTCGAGCGGTTCGATGACAGGCCCGCTGCTGTTCGTACCACCGTCGGGGCTCTGGTAGAGGACGCGCCGCCCGTCGCATTGGGCCAGCACAACGATATCGCCATGGTCGCCCCCCCCTCCCCCCCCCCCGCAGTGCCAACGCCGGCAGCGGCGACAGACCCAGGCGCTCGGCCGTGGTGCGGGTGCGCCGGATACGCCAAATGGCCAAAACCACAAGC
>LGRD01000026.1 GCA_001263235.1 Methylibium sp. NZG
CAAAGCGTTCAGGTCGTCGCTGGCCAGCGCTGCGACTTGGTTCGTGCCGAGGGCGGCCACTTGCGCGGTGGTCAGGGCAGCGGCCTGGTCGCTGGTGAGCGCCACCACTTGCGCGGTGCCCAGCGAGCGCAGCGCTGCGGTGGTGAGGGCGGCTATGTCGGCCGTCTCCAGGTTGGCCGCTTGCGCTGTGGTGAGTGCGCCGACCTGGGCAGTGGTCAGCGCGGCGAACTGCGCGGTGCCCAGGGCGTTGAGGTTGTCGGTGCTGAGGGCCGTGATCTGGTTCGTCGCCAGCGCGGCGACCTGCGCGGTGCTGAGCGCGGCCATCTGGTCGGTGGTCAAGGCGTTGAGCTGGGCGGTGCTCAAGGCACGCACACCGGCCGTGCCGAGGGCCACCAGGTCGGCCGACTCCAGCGCGGCCACCTGGGCGGTGCGCAGCGCAGCGAGCTGGATCGTGGTGAGGGCGGCGGCCTGGGCGGTGCCCAGCGCCACGATCTCATCAGAAGTCAGCGCTGCCACGGCGGCGGTGCTGAGGGACCGGACGGCGGCGGTTCCGAGGGCGGCCAGGTCGGCCGTCTCCAGGCCGGCGGCTTGCGCGGTGCTCAGCACACCGACCTGCGCGGTGGTGAGGGCGGCGAACTGGGCGGTGCCCAGGGCGTTCAAGTTGTCGGTGCTCAGCGCGGTGATCTGGTTCGTCGCCAGCGCGGCGACCTGTGCGGTGCTCAGCGCTGCCATCTGATCAGTGGTCAATGCGTTGAGCTGGGCGCTGTTCAAGGCGCGCACGCCGGCTGTGCCGAGGGCCACCAGGTCGGCAGCTTGCAGGCTGGCGGCCTGCGCGGTGGTGAGCGCGCCGATCTGCGCGGTGGTGAGTGCTGCGGCCTGGGCGGTGCTGAGGGCGACGATGCTGTCGGTGCTGAGCGCGGCGGTGGCAGCCGTGCTGAGGGAGCGGATGGCAGCCGTGCTGAAGGCGGCCACGTCGGCGGTCTCCAGGTTGGCGGCTTGGGCTGTCGTGAGCACGCCGACCTGCGCGGTGCTCAGCGCAGCGAACTGGGCCGTACCGAGAGCGTTCAAGTCGTCGGTGGCCAGGGCGGTGATCTGGTTCGTCGCCAGGGCGGCCACTTGCGCGGTGCTCAGCACAGCCGCCTGGTCGCTCGTCAGCGCCACGATCGAGGCGGTGCTGAGGGACCGGATGGCCGCGGTGCCGAATGCGGCCAGGTCGGCCGTCTCCAGGTTGGCGGCTTGGGCGGTCGTGAGCACACCGACCTGCGCGGTGGTGAGGGCGGCGAACTGGGCGGTGCCCAGGGCGTTGAGGTTGTCGGTGCTCAGCGCCGTGATCTGGTTCGTGGCCAGCGCGGCGACTTGCGCGGTGCTGAGTGCGGCCATCTGGTCGGTGGTCAGGGCGTTGAGCTGGGCGCTGTTCATGGCGCGCACGCCGGCGGTGCCGAGGGCGACCAGGTCGGCAGCTTGCAGTGCGGCGGCCTGGGCGGTGGTGAGCGCGCCGATCTGGGCGGTGCTCAAGGCAGCGGCTTGCGCGGTGGTGAGCGCCACGATCTCGTCGGTGGTGAGGGCGGCGACGGCGGCGGTGCTCAAGGCACGCACGGCGGCGGTGGTGAGGGCGGCCACGTCGGCCGTCTCCAGGTTGGCGGCTTGGGCGGTCGTGAGCACGCCGACCTGGGCGGTGGTGAGGGCGGCGAACTGGGCGGTGCCCAGGGCGTCGAGGTTGTCGGTGCTCAGGCCGACGATCTGGTTCGTGGCCAGCGAGGCGACCTGTGCGGTGCTCAGCGCGGCCATCTGGTCGGAGCTCATCGCCACGATGTCGGCGGTGTCCAACGCGCGGATGCCTGCGGTCCCGAGGGCGACGAGGTCGGCGGTCTGCAGGCTGGAGGCTTGGGCCGTGGTGAGCGCCCCGACCTGCGCCGTGCTGAGCGCAGCGGCCTGAGCGGTGCTGAGTGCTGCGATGCTGTCGGTGCTGAGCGCGGCGGTGGCGGCGGTGCTCAGCGAGCGGACGGCGGCGGTGCTCAAGGCGGCCACGTCGGCCGTCTCCAGGTTGGCCGCTTGCGCTGTCGTGAGCACGCCGACCTGCGCGGTGGTCAGGGCGGCGAACTGGGCCGTGCCCAGGGCGTTCAAGTTGTCGGTGCTGAGCGCGCTGACCTGGTTCGTGGCCAGGGCGGCGACCTGCGCGGTGCTCAGGGCTGCGGCCTGCTCGGTGCTGAGCGCGCCGATCTGGGCGGTGCCCAAGGCGCGGATGCCGGCGGTGCCGAGGGCGACCACGTCGGCCGACTCCAGCGCTGCCACCTGGGCGGTGCGCAGGGCGCCGATCTGGGCGGTGGTCAGTGCTGCGGCCTGGGCGGTGCTGAGGGCGGCGATGCTGTCGGTGCTGAGGGCGGCGGTGGCGGCGGTGCTGAGGGAGCGGATCGCGGCCGTGCTGAAGGCGGCCACGTCGGCGGTCTCCAGGTTGGCGGCTTGCGCTGTCGTCAGCGCAGCGACCTGCGTGGTGCTCAGGGCTGCGAACTGGGCCGTGCCCAAAGCGTTCAGGTCGTCGCTGGCCAGGGCTGCGACTTGGTTCGTGCCCAGCGCGGCCACTTGCGCGGTGGTCAGCGCAGCGGCTTGGTCGCTGGTGAGTGCCACCACTTGCGCGGTGCCCAAGGAGCGCAGCGCCGCGGTGGTGAGGGCGGCTACGTCGGCCGTCTCGAAGGCCGCCAGTTGCGCGGTGGACAACACTGACATGCTCAGGGTCGTCAACGCCGCCACCTGCGCCGTACCGAGCGCGATGATCTGGTCGGTGCTGAACGCGGCCATGTCCTCGGTGCTCAAGCCAGCGATCGTCGATGTCGACAGGCTGGCAATCTGGGACGTGGAGAGTGACGGAATGATGGTGGCCATGAGTGACGTCCTGGTTGCCCGAGCGTTTGCTGTCGTTGGGTGGGGTGCCAGAACAGGCCCACGACGGAGCCCGGTTCTGGCGAGGGACGCCCGCCACTCGCGAGCGGGTCGCAATGACAACGCGCTTCGAGAGTCGGATTTCCCGGTTCAGACGGACTATCGGTCGCAGCGCCGGCGCACTTAAGGCCGATATGAAGGGCAATTGCGGGCCAGTTTGCGAAAAACTGGACAGGCCCAGCCTCGACGGAGGATCGGCCGACGGATCGAACAGACCCCGCATTGCGCCGCACATCGCCGCATGCGCCTGCCCCCCGGCACAAACAATGAATGCACCGCAACCTCCGGCGAACCTGCCATGAGCGCACCCCTCGTCAGCTTCTGCGTTCCGACGTTCAACCGCTGCCGCTATCTGGACTCGCTGCTGGGCATGCTCGCGCAGCAACTGGCCGACTTTGCCTACTCGTACGAAGTGTTCGTCTCGGACAACGCCTCCACCGACGACACCCCGGCCGTGCTCGCCCGCCATCAGAGCGCCTTGCCGTTGCGTTGGGTGCGGCACAGCGAGAACCGTGGCGCCGGCGCGAACTGGCAGTACCTGATGTCGCAAGCTCGCGGCACCTACGTGATGTACCTGGCCGACGACGATGCGCTTTTGGGTGAGCAGGTGGCCCGCACCATCGCCAAGATGGAGGCCGACCCGCGCATCGGCATCGTCTATGCACCGTGGTTGCTACACGACCTGGTCAACGACCGCACGCACGGCGAGTTCTATCGCCAGGATCGCGACGTGCCTGTGCCACAAGGCGACTACGCGGGGCTGCTGGACGCGGTGCTGCGCTTCAGCGCATTCCCGGAAATCTTCATCTGCCGCTCCAGCGTGCTGGCACAGGTGATGCCACGCCACAACGAGCAAGCCTTCTTCGCCTTCGTGCACGCGGCCGAGTTCTTGCAGCGCTCGGCGGTGTTGCTGCAGAAGGAGCCGTTCTACGTTTCGATCACCGACTACTTTGCCGACGAGCGGCGCAGCCAAGCCGGCAACACCGAGGCCGAGTACGCCTGGGACCGCTACCGCGGCGGCCTGGAGCACATGCTGGGCCGCGCCAGCGACGGGCTGACCGCGCCACAGCGGCTGGCCTTCTCCGAGCGCATCCAGCACCTGATCGCACAACGCATCTCGGTGGCCGTGCGCCTGCGCAACGCGAACGGGCGCGACCCGGTGGAAACCTATTACCTCGCCTATCGGCTGAAGGCGATGGGCGAAGAACGCCTGTTGCCGCTGCCGATGGCGCAGCTGCGCGGCCAGGCCGCGCTCGGCTTTCTGGCCACCGACCCGGAGCTCAACCGCGACGTGACGCGCTTGATCTGCGTCGGCCAATTCCAACCCGAGGTGCAGGAGTTCCTGCGTCGGCAAGCGCGTGTGCCGGTTCGTTTCGAGACCGACGACACCGCGTTGGGCGACGCGCGCGACGCACTCGTCTTCGCCGGAAACCAGGCGAGCCTGCGAGTCCTGCCCGAGCGCGCTGACCTGCGCGTGGTGCATGAGCGGGAGTTGCTGCAGAAGTTTCCGGCCTGACTGGCCAGGGCCTGTTTACAGCAATTGAGGGTTCGCCCAGTGCGATGCACTCAGCTGGGTTGAACGCCAGCTTGAATTCCTGATTCAAGAGCCTCGCAGGTGGGCTGCACGTGCCGAGCTGTTGGAAGCCTCCTCAAAACAAGCGAATCAATACATAGCCGATGTCGTTGATGAGTTTTTCGTGTGGGTCTTCATAATATATCCGCACAGATGAAACTTCATCTTTCTTGAAGTTAATATCAACTCTCCATAATCGAAGCCTTGATCTGCTTTCAAGCATATAGACGGAATTGTTCTTCTGCCAATCCCGCGGCGATAGAATTGCGTTCGCTTGTTCTCTCTTCATGCCCTGGTTGACGTTGTCCCATTTTGCAGGGTAACTGGTCGGCACGGTGAGCAAGAGATAAGCACATATGGCTGCGATTATTAACATCAATTCTCCATTTCGTGCTTCTCCCGAGCGATCCAGGTTGCGGAGACCGGCAACCGAGTGACACGGTCGCAGGTGCAATCGTGCGCTTTGCATACTGCCCGAGGAACTCCGAAAGCTCAAGGCCTGATACCTGCAAGCCACGGCGCGCGGCGCTGTTTCGCCGCTGATCGGCGTTACCAGCCGCTCGCCGCTGCGGCGCCGCAGGCGCATCCACTTGCGTCTTGCATTGGTTGCTTACTGACACGCTGGCGCACCCTGCCTAGCATTTGTCCGTTGCCGAGCATCGATCTCGGTCGAGCCGTAGGCACTGCGCCGACGGCGAGCACCAACCAAGGAGAAGCGGGCAATGGCGAATCTTGATCGCTTGGGCGCTGTGTGGCCCGCGGCGCTGCTGTTGGCGCTGGCTGCGTGTGGCGGCTCGCGCACCGGAGAAGAACTCGGTACCGCGCCGCTCGCGGGGCAACCCGCGCCTGCGCCTGCACCCGCGCCGTTGCCTGGAACACCGGCACCAGCACCGGCGCCGGCACCCGCGGCAGGAGCGCCCGAGGTGGCACGCGGCGCGTCGGTGTACACAGTCGCCAAGTGCAGCACCTGCCATGGTGTCGACCCGGCCAACAAGGGCCTGGGCGTCGACCGGGGCACGACGGTGGCCGCACTGACCGCCGCCTACGCCGCGGTGGGTTCAATGAATGTCTACCGGACCTCGTTGACCGCCGAGAACAACGCCGACCTGGCCGCCTACATTGCCAGCCGCGTGGCTCCTGCTCCTGCTCCTGCTCCTGCTCCTGCTCCTGCTCCTGCTCCTGCTCCTGCTCCTGCTCCTGCTCCTGCTCCTGCTCCTGCACCTGCTCCAGCACCAGCACCAGCACCAGCACCAGCACCAGCACCCGCGCCCGCACCCGCGCCGGCCCCTGCGCCCGCACCCGCACCGGCCCCTGCGCCGGCCCCCAATCCGGCACCGATGGGCAGCGTGACCAAGGGCGCCACCCTCTACGGCGCCAACTGCGTCGGCTGCCACGGGGCCGATCCGGCGGGTCGGCTCTCCGGCGTCGACAAGGGCTCGACCGCGGCCGCCCTCACCGCGGCCTACGCCAAGGTCAGCCCGATGGCGCGGTTCCAGACCTCGTTCACCGCCATCGACAACACCGACCTGGCCGCCTACATCGCCAGCCGAGTGACCCCAGCGGCGCCAACGCCCGTTGCACCCGGCCCGACCGCGCTGCCGCCGCTGGCTGCCGGCTCGGCAGAACTGCCATTGCGGCGCCTGACCCGTGCGCAGTTCATCAACTCGATGCAGGACATCGCTCGGCAGGCCATTCCTGCGCAGGGCGCGGCGTTGGCCGGTGCGGTGGCGACGCTGGCTGCCGGCTACCCTGCCGACAGCATGATCAACGTCGCGGGCGAGCGCCACGGCGGGTTCTACCGGCTGGACCAGTCGCTGCAGCAAAGCCACGTCGACACGGCCTACGAGGTGGCCGGCAAGCTCGCTGCCGAGCTGACCACGCCTTCGCGCATCGGTGCGCTCATGGGCGCCTGCGCGACCGACACCAACACCGCCAACGACGACACCTGCCTGCGCGACACGATCCGCAAGGTCGGCCGTGCCGCCTGGCGCCGCCCGCTGACGGATGCCGAGGTGACCTTCCACCGCAACCTGGCCGGCTCGACGCCGGTGGCTGCGTTGGCGGTGTCCGACGTGCTGACCTTGTTGCTGTCGGCGCCGCAGGTGATGTACCTCGTCGAGCACGGCCAGCCGACCGTGACCGCGGGCCGCGCCAGCCTGACGGCGCACGAGGTGGCAGCCCGGCTGTCCTTCCACTTCTGGCAGACCATCCCCGACGCCGAACTCGCCCAACTGGCCGACAGCGGCCAGTTGCTCGCGCCGGCGACGTACCAGGCGCAGGTCGCGCGCCTGGCGGCCGATGCCCGGACCGAGCCGGTGCTGCGCGAGTTCTTCACCCAGTGGTTCCGGCTGCACGAACTCGAACCGCTGGACAGCCGACTGGGCGACCCGGTGTTCGACGCCTTCCGAGGCAGCTTTGCGCCCACGCGCGACTCGCGCCTGAACGCGATGGGCGAGATCGGTGAACTCGCCGGCTACCACCTGCGGACCGGTGGCAGTCTGAGGTCGATGTTCTCCGACCGGCGCTCCTTTGCACGCACGGCCGACATTGCCGCGCTCTACGGCGTACCGGTGTGGGACGGTTCGAGCACACCACCCGACGTGACCACGGGCGGCCGCACAGGGCTGCTCACCCGCGTGGCCTTCCTGGCCACCGGGTCGGCCAACACCCGGCCCATCATGAAGGGCTATCGTGTTCGCAACGCGCTGCTGTGCCAGCAGCTGCCGCCACCGCCGGCCGAGGCGATGAGTGCCACGGTCGAGCTCTCCGGCACGATGACCACGCGCGAAGTCGTCGAGGCGGTGACGCAGAAGGCAGGCACCTCCTGCGTCGGTTGCCACGCGCAGATGAACCCGCTGGGCTTCGTGACCGAGAACTTCGATGCGTTGGGCCGTCCCCGAGCCCAACAGCGCTTGTTCAATGCGCAAGGCCAGGTCACGGGCATGCCGGCCATCCGCACCGACGGCATCCCCCGCATCACCCCGGCCGACACGCGCACCGCAGCAGACAGTCTGCAGACCTCGCAGTTCATCCAGGAGAGCGGCGAGTTCGAGCGCTGCTTCTCGCAGCACTACTTCCGCTACACGTTCGGCCGCAATGAAACGGAAGGTGACCGCGCCGCCATCACCGACCTGATGGCCGCCGCCCGCACCGGCGCGTCGATCCGCGATCTGCTGGCACGCCTGGCGCTTCGGCCGGAGTTCCAGTCGAAGGCGTTTTGATGTCGAACCCGTCGGCCATCAAGCGGGAGCGACGCCGCTTCTTGCTCGGCAGTGGCGGCGCCGCCTTGGCGCTGCCGCTGCTGCCGTCGCTGTTCGCTCGGGACGCCGCCGCCCAGTCGGCCGGCGGGCAAAAGGCGTTCGTTCACATGCTGTCGTGGCACGGCGGCGTTTGCCAACGCAACATGTACCCGCCGGCGGCCACGCAAACCGAGCGGCTGAACTATGCGGGGCATGAGGTCCGGCGCGGTGCGCTCGCGCCATCGACCGTGTCCGGCCAGACGCAGATCTCCGACGTGCTGCGGGCCCCGAGCACCGCGCTGCCCGCCGGCATGGTCGCGAAGATGAACGTCTTGAACGGGGTCGATATTCCCTTCTACATCGGCCACAACCGGTCGCAGGGCCTGGGCAACTTTGCCGACTCGGACCAAGCCGACGACGCCGTCAGGTCGGGCGGCCGGCGCATGACGATCGACCAGATCATGGCCTGGTCGCCGACCTTCTACCCCGACCTCGCGCGGGTGCGCGAACGCGCGATGGTTCTTGGCAACAGCTCGTGGACGTGGTCGAACCCCGCGAATCGATCGGGCACCCTGCAGAGAACGGGTCGAACGGCGCAATCCAACTTGGAGCTTTTCGACAAACTGTTCGGCACCACCACCACCGCGACCCGGCCGCTCGTCGTCGACCAGGTGCTCGAGAGCTACAGACAGCTTCGAAACGGCAATGCTCGACTGTCGGCCGCCGACAAGCAACGGCTCGACGACCACGTGCAGCGCATCTTCGAGCTGCAACGCAAACTGCAACTGGCCACCGGCGCGCCGCCGGCGAAGCCCACGCTGAGCACGGACTCGGTTCGCAGCCCAGCCGGGTTCGAGATCAGCCCCGACCGGCAGGTGCAGGCGCAGGGGTTGATGAACGACATCGTCGTGGCCGCCATCAGCACCGGCGTGTCGCGCATCTGCGTGACGACGCACGATGAGACGTTTTCGAGCTATGCCGGCGACTGGCACCAGGACATTGCCCACCAGTCGAGCGACCGGCTCGATGCGCAGACGACCATCACCACGGCGAGTCGCAGGTTCTTCAACCAGTGCGTGCTGGACTTGGCGAACAAGCTGAACGCTGTTTCGGCCGCGGGCGGCGGCACGGCGCTGGACCAATCGCTGCTGGTGTGGACGCACGAGAGCGGCAACTACACGCACGACTCGACCAGCGTCCCGATCATCACCTTCGGCTCGGCAGGCGGCGCCCTGCGCACTGGCCAGTACCTCGACTACCGCAACCTGAACAAGGGATTTGGAGGCACCGCCGTGCAGATGGAGAACCGCTGGCATGGTCTGTTGATGCACCAGTGGTGCGGCACCATGCTGCAGGCCATGGGCATCCCGAAGAACGGTTACGAAAACCTGGCGCAAAACGGTGGCTACCCGGACTTCCGGTACGACCAGTTGCCTGGGTGGGCACGATACCCCGGCGCGGAAGCGCCCTACCCCAGCGCCGTCTGGAGCGCCACCGGCGACATGCTGCCGTGGCTGAGGGCATGAGAGCTTGTTGGAGAGTCTCGAATGAGTGAATCCGCTGTTTCCAAAGACCGCCGCCGATTTCTGAGCGGCGTGGGCGGCGCCACGCTGGCGTTGCCGGTGTTGCCCTCGCTCTTCACGGCCCGGCAAGCGCACGCTCAGATGGCGGGCTCCAAGTGCCTCGCCACCTTCATGACACCGCACGGTGGCCTCGGCCAGCGCGAGATGTACCCGGCAGACGCCACCTTGACCGAGACGCAGGCCTACGCGGGCCACGATATCCGTCGCGGCAACCTCGTGCTGTCGGCGGTGGGCGGCGACGCGCAGCTCTCGGCGGTGTGCCGCGCGCCGTCAGCCGACCTGACGGCCGCACTCGCGGCCAAGGCGAACATCATCCGCGGCGTCGACGTTCCGTTCTGGATCGACCACAACACCGGCGGGGCACTGGGCAACTGGGGCGACACGAACGTGGGCGACCGGTTCCCGCCCACCAACTTCATCACGCGCACGCAGACGGTCGATCAGGTCGTGGGCTGGTCGAACTCGTTCTACCGCGACACCTCGCGCCTGAAAGAGCGCGTGATGGTGGTGAACTCCCTGTCGTACGCGCACGCCGACCCGCGCGCGCGCACCGGCAACGTCGAACGCGTGGGCACGACAGCGCGCGGCAGTCGCGAACTGTTCGACCGGCTGTTCGGCACCAACACCGCACCGGCCCGGCCGCTCGTGGTCGACCAGGTGGTTGAGAGCTACAAGGCCTTGCGCAACGGCAGCGCGCGCCTGTCGGCCGACGACAAGCGCCGCCTGGACGAGCACATGCAGCGCATCTACGAATTGCAGCGCAAGCTGCAGGCGAGCGCACCGCCCGCACCGCCTTCGCGACCGGCCAAGAGCAGTTCCGAGGTCGATGTGGCGAGCAACTTCAACACGACGGCCGCACCGCAGGTCGAGTACCACCGGCTGTGGAACGAGGTCGTCGTCGCTGCGTTCTCGACCGGCGTGTCGCGCGTGGCGAGCCTGGGCACCTGGGGTTACGACTTCGGCATCGGCCGCCTCGGGCACTTTGCCGACTACGCGGGCGACTGGCACGAGGGCATCCTGCACAAGTACGCTTACAGCGGGCCCGACTACGACCAGCTCGTGGTCGCCAACCGACGCTTCTTCGGCAGCGTGGTGGTCGACCTGGCCAAGCGCATGGACGCGGTGAACATGGGCAACGGCACGACGCTGCTCGACCAGTCGCTCGTGGCCTGGCACCAGGAGTGCGGCAACCGAACGCACCTGGGCATCAACATGCCGATCGTGGCCTTCGGCTCGGCCGGCGGCTACCTGCGCACCGGCCAGTACCTCGACTACCGCAACACCCGCAAGCTGCTCGGCACACCGGGCGAGCTGGCCTCGTCGTGGCACGGCCTGGTGTGGAACCAGTGGCTGGGCACGATGATGCAGGCGATGGGGCTGGCGCCGGCCGAGTACGAAACCGCAGGCGGCGCGCGCGGCTACCCTCGCTGGCGCACGCGAGACGAGCACATGATCCAGTGGACGCGCTACAACGGCTACAACGGCGTGACAGAGCAGGCGTACCCCGACTCGGTGTGGAACGTGGCCGGTGATCCTCTGCCGTGGACGAGGGCGTGACTCGCCGGCAGCGCCGGGCTCTCTCAAACGTCGGCGGCTGCGCTTTGGAGCAAACGCACGGTCACGCCGAAGCGTCGGCCACCAGGTGATCGGGCGGCGACCCGCAACGCTCACGCTCCACCATCCGCTCGAACAACGCCTCGAGGTCGCGCGCAAAGCGCGCACCGTCGAACAACGGGAACGCGGCCTGCCCGTCCACCAGGTGGCGCCGCAAGGCGTGCAGGCGCGCTGCATCGTCGAGCAACGCGATGGCGGTCGCCTCGTAGTCTTCCGCCCGCGTGCATGCGAGCTCACCCAGCCCGACCGCGTGCAGCAAGCTGCCAGCCACCCGCGAGGCAAAGCTGTCGCCCATCAGCGTGACCATCGGCACGCCCATCCAGAGCGCATCGCTGGCGGTGGTGTGCGCATTGCAGGGCCAGTTGTCGAGCATGAAGTCGGCCGCCGGCAAACGTGCGAGGTGAACATCGACCGGCACGCGCGGCGCAAAGAACAAGCGCGCTGGATCGATGCCGCGTTCTGCGGCGGCAAGCTTCAGGTTGTGCGTCGCCTGCGGGTTGTCCTCCAGCAGCCACAGCACGCTTCGGGGCGCCGCTTTCAAGATGCGCGTCCACGCATCGAAGGTCTGCGGCGAGAGCTTGAAACTCTGGTTGAAGTTGCCCATCACCAGCGCGTCCTCCGGCAAACCCCAGTGCGCGCGCGTGCCCGCTGCGGTGCCTGGCGGCAAGCGGCGGCGCTGGCTGTCGTTGGGCTGGTAGCTGTGCGGCAGTTGCGCGATCTTCTCGGTGTAGTGCTCGGCATGTTCGAGCGGCGTCACCCAACGGTCGCCGATCACGTAGTCGATGTAGTCGGCGCCGCTCGTGCCGGGGAAGCCCAGGAAAGTCGCCTGGATCGGCGCCGGCCGGTGCGCAAACACGCCCAGGCGGTTGCCGAAGGTCTGGCCTTTCAGATCGATCAGGATGTCGATGCCGTCGGCATGGATCTGTCGCGCCATCTGCTGCGCCGACATCGCCCGCATGTCGACGAAGCGCTCGCACGCCGCACGAATGCGCTGCTCGACCGGGCTGCCGTCGTTCGGGCTGTGTGAATAGAGCGTGACCTCGAAGGCCTCGGTGTTGCGCTTCTCCAGCGCCTCGACGAACAACAAGGCCGTGGCGTGGTTGTGAAAGTCGGCCGACACATAGCCGACGCGAATGCGCCGTTCGCCGCACGCCGGCACCGGGCGGCGCGGCAGCGGCTGCGCGCCGCGCGCACTCTTGAGCGCCACGTCGCGCGCTGAGGCCTTGAACAGCAGCGGCGGGTGCGGTATGGCCGCCAGAGCCCACACCGCGCCCTCGCCTCGCGCGCTGCCGTCGGCCTGCGTGCGGGCCAAGCTCTGCGCCAGGCCTTCGCACGCTTCGTCGAAGCCCTGCCACTGGCACGCATGCTGGCGCATGTGCAACACCATGATCTGCGCGGTGAAGCGCTGCGGCTCCAGCGTCCACGCGGTCAAGAAGCTCTCGGCCGACTCTTGATAGAGCTTCATGTCCTTCAGCGCCAGGCCGAGCTGCATGTGGATGGCGGGGTCGGACATCTCCAGCACCATCGCCTCCAGGAACACCGCCACGGCCTCCTGAGGCTGGGTTAACGCCGCCAGCGTCACGCCGTGGTTGACGACGAACGGATAGTGCTGGCGCGCCGGCCCGCTGCTGAAGCGCTCGAACACCGGCAGCGCCTTGGCCCAGCGGTTCTGGTGCATCAGCGACATCGTCAGGATGTGCGCGGCCATGGGGTTGTGCGGCTCGATGGCCATGGCGCGCAACGCGGCCGCGTGCGCGTCCTCCAGTTTGCCGAGTTGAAAGCGTGCGGTGGCCAGCACCACCCAATCGTGCGCACCGAAACGCTGGTCGGGCGCGAGCGCGGCCAGCGCCTGCTCGGCCTGCAACCAGGCGCCGGCCTGCACATGGCCGTAGGCATGGCGGCGCGTCTGCGCAAAGTGTTTGCCGCGCTGCGATGTCGAAGTGAAAGCCATGGACGAAGCCCTGTCGGTGGGTCAACACACCGGTTGCGCCGATCTTGGCGAAGCCCGTGCGGTGTGCATCGCTTAAATTGGCGGGGCATCGGGCTGCAACTTCTGCGATGCGATGCGTGGCCGGCATGTCTGGCACGCGCGGAGCGCGCGAAGAAATCCGCTCAAGTCCGGAAATGTCGAGTCGATATTGCCCTCAGCGAGGCATGAAACACAGGTCTCGTGCTACGGCACCAGCCAAACCATCCACCTTAGGAGTTACTCATGTCACTGACGATCAACACCAACGCTTCTTCGCTCACCGCTCAGCGCAACCTCAATGGTTCGCAGGGCTCGCTGTCCACGTCGATGCAGCGCCTGTCTTCCGGCCTGCGCGTCAACAGCGCGAAGGACGACGCCGCCGGCCTGGCCATCGCCGAGCGCATGAACGCACAGACCCGCGGCCTGAACGTCGCCGGCCGCAACGCCAACGACGGTATCTCTCTCGCGCAGACCGCTGAAGGCGCGCTGGGCAAGGTCGGCGACATGCTGCAGCGCATGCGCGAACTGGCCGTGCAATCGTCGAACGCCACCAACAGCGCCGACGACCGCAAGGCCCTGCAAGCCGAAGTGAACCAGCTCCGCGACGAAATCGACCGCGTGGCAAAGAACACCTCGTTCAACGGCCAGAAGCTGCTCAACGGCTCGTTCTCTGCCGCCACGTTCCAGGTCGGTGCCAACTCGGGCGAGACCATCACGGTCGCTGCGCTGACGAACTCGTCGGCCGACGGGCTGGGCAAGGTGGTCTACGGCCGTGACCTGGTCACGACCGGCACGGCCGGTGAAGTCAACGCGCTGACCAAGATCACGGCCGGCGAGCTGGCCATCACCGTGGCGGGCACGACCTACTCGATGGCCGAGATCGCTGTCGCCCGCACCGGCGAAGAGCGCATGGGCCAGATCGTCGAGGCGATCAACCGCCGCACCTCCGACACGGGCGTGTCGGCCTTCATGAAGGCTTCCGCGACCACGGCAGGCGCCTACGACATCGAGTTCCGCTCGGGCAAGCTCGACGCCAACGGCAGCGCCGTTGCCGTGGCCGCCGCTGGCTTCACGGTCGCCAACTCGGGCTTCGCCGCGGCGGACCTGGTCGTCGCGAACGACTCGTCGATGTCCAAGGCCGGCATCTCCACGCTGTCGGTCGAGACGGTGGAAGACTCGTGGCTCGCCATCAAGAGCATCGACGACTCGCTGAACCAGGTCAACAGCGCACGCGCCACGCTGGGTGCGGTGCAGAGCCGGTTCGAGAACGCGGCGGGCAACATCGCGATCCAGTCCGAGAACATCGCCTCGGCGCGGGGCCGCATCGTCGATGCCGACTTCGCGATGGAGACGGCCAACCTGTCGAAGGCGCAGATCCTGCAACAGGCCGGCACGGCGATGGTGGCCCAGGCCAACCAGTTGCCGCAGCAGGTGCTGTCGCTGCTGCGCTGATCGAGACAGCGCAGCCACGCTGCTCGGCGAGAAGCCGGGCAGCACCGCACACGACGCTCGGCGAGAAGCCGGGCGCCCCCCCGACGCCCGGCCGCAAGCCGGGCGTCGTTGTTTGTTGCGTTGCTGAATTGGCCTCGCATTCCCCGCCTTATCGAACGTTCGACCGCGTCGCCGCTCCTCAAGAATCGTCCCCAAGCCCACAGCCGGACTCCGGCCTTCAGCACCGGACCGTCACTGATTCAACAGGAGCGCACTCATGCCCCAGACGATCAACACCAATCTCACCTCGCTCACGGCGCAGCGCAACTTGAATGCGTCTCAGGGCTCGCTGGGCACGTCGATGCAGCGGCTCTCGTCGGGTCTGCGGGTCAACAGCGCGAAGGATGACGCTGCCGGCCTGGCCATCGCCGAACGCATGAACACCCAGGTGCGCGGCCTCAACGTGGCGGCGCGCAATGCCAACGACGGCATCTCGCTGGCGCAGGTGGCCGAGGGCGCCTTGGGCAAGCTCGGCGACATGCTGCAGCGCATCCGCGAGCTGGCGGTGCAAGCCTCCAACGCCACCAACAGCGCCGACGACCGCAAGGCCTTGCAGTCGGAGGTCACGCAACTGCGCGATGAAATCGACCGCGTCGCCAAGAACACCTCCTTCAACGGCCAGAAGCTGCTGGACGGCTCGTTCTCGGCCTCGACCTTCCAGATCGGCGCCAATTCGGGTGAGACGATCACCGTTGCGGCGCTCACCAACGCTTCGGCCGACGGCTTGTCCAAGGTGATCTACGGCACCGAGTCGATCGTCACCGGCACCGCCGGCGAGATCAACGCGCTCACCGCCATCACCGGTGGGCAGCTTGCCATCAACGTCGGCGGCGTGGCATATTCGATGGCCGACATCGGCATGGCCCGCACCGGCGAGGAGCGCATGGGCCAGGTGGTCGAGGCCATCAACCGCCGCACCTCCGACACCGGCGTCGCCGCATTCATGAAGGCATCGGAGATCACGGCCGGCGCCTACGAAGTCGAGATCCGGTCTTCACGGCTGGACATCACCGGCAGCGCCATGGCCGTGACCGCCACCGGCTTCACGCTGGCGACCACCGGCTTCGACGCCACCGCGCTGGACATACCGAACGACGCGTCGACCTCCGAGGTCGGCATCGACACGCTGTCGATCGAGACGGTGGCCGGCGCCTGGCTGGCCATTCAGAACATCGACGACGCGCTCGACCAGGTCAACGGCGCGCGCGCCACGCTGGGCGCGGTGCAGAGCCGGTTCGAGAACGCGGTGTCCAACATCATGGTGCAGTCCGAGAACGTGGCCGCCGCGCGCGGCCGCATCATGGATGCCGACTTCGCGCTGGAGACCGCCAATCTCTCGCGCGCGCAGATCCTGCAGCAGGCCGGCACCGCGATGGTGGCGCAGGCCAACCAGTTGCCCCAGCAGGTGCTGCAGTTGCTGCAGCGCTGAAAGCGGCCGGCCGGAGCGCCGGGGCCCGATCGCCAACCACGTCACGCCGCCCGCGCAGGCCCGCCCGCGTGGGCGTGGGCACTTTTCCACTCAAGTTCAGCGCACGGCAGCCGAAAGCAACCAATCACTGAAGGAGCGTTGCCATGGCGACCATCTCATCCCCTGGCCTGGGAAGTGGCCTCGACGTCGACAGCATCGTGAAGCAGTTGGTGGCCATCGAACGCAAGCCGATCGAAGCACTCGCCGCGCAGAAGACGACGCTGCAGGAAAAGCTGTCCTCTTTCGGGCTGCTGCAGAGCTACGCCGTGAACATTCAAGACGCGGCCGGCGTGCTGGCCAAAGCAACGCTCTGGCAACAGACCACGGCCACCAGCAGCGACAAGGCGGCCGTGGCGGCCACATCGTCCACCACCGCGGTGCCGGGCAACTACAGCGTGGAGGTCACGCAACTGGCGCAGGCGCAGGCGCTGGCCTCCAGGCAATACGCAGCCAGCACCGACCCGGTGGGCACCGGCACGCTGCGCATCGAGCTCGGCGGCTGGACGGCCGGCGGCTTGCCATTCGTGCCGCAGAACCCGCCCAGCCAGGTAGACATCCCGATCAACGTCGGCGAGAACTCGCTCGAAAGCGTGCGCGCCAAGATCAACGCATCCAACGCAGGCGTGAGCGCCTCTATCATCCGCGACAGCGCGGGCGCCAAGTTGGTGATCCGCTCCAACGCCACCGGGCTTCAGCAGTCGATGCGCATCTCGGCCGTGCCGGCCGACCCGCCCAGCACGCCGGGCGGGCCGACGCTGAACGAACTGGTGTTCGACAACCCCGCCGGCTCGGCGACGATGACGCAGAGCCTGCCACCGCGCGACGCGGCGGCGATCGTCAACGGCCTGCCGGTCACGTCGCCGAGCAACACGCTCGCCAACGTCGTCGAAGGCGTGACGCTGACGCTGTCGCAAACTACCACCACCGGCCGGCCGGTGCAGGTGGCGGTGGGTGTGGACAGCGAAGGCATGAAGAAGGCGCTGACCGACTTTGCCAAGGCCTACAGCGAGATCAACAAGTACATCACCGAGCAGACCAAGTACGACCCCGACAAGAAAGTGGCCTCGCCGCTGCAAGGCGACCGTGCGACGCTGACGCTGCAAAGCCAGCTGCGCAGCATGATCAGCGCCAACGGGTCTGCCTCGACCGCCTTCACCCGCTTGTCGGACGTGGGGCTGGAGGTGCAGGCCGACGGCTCGCTCAAGCTCAACGACAGCAAGTTCAGCAAAGCGGTGGCCAAGCTGCCCGAGCTGTCGAAGGCGTTCTCGTTGAACGACCTCGGCAACCCGAACGGGTCGGGCTTTGCGGTGCGCATCAAGTCGCTCACGGAGCAGATGACGCAGAGCCAGGGGCCGGTCACCACGCGCGCGCAAGGCCTGCGCGACAGCATCAGCCGCAACGACAAGCAGACCGCCAAGCTCGAAGAGCGCGTGTCGCAAGTGCAGGCGAGATTGCTGCGACAGTACAGCGCGCTCGACACCAACCTGACCAAGCTGAACGGCCTGAACAGCTACATCACGCAGCAGGTGATGGCCTGGAACAACGCGTCGTGATGGAGGCGGCGAGCGCTGCCTTCTAGGGGGTTTCCCACGCGTTCGGCGGCTCAAGAAGCGGGCCGAAAAGGTCGATAAGCAAACATCACGCCACCACAGGACACACCCAGCGATGTTTGCCTCCACCCACTCTCCCGGCCGGGCTCACCACGGCGCGATGTCGGGGCTGTACCGCCAGGTCGGCATCAGCACTTCGGTCGACAACGCCTCCTCGCATCGGCTGGTGGCGATGCTGTACGACGGCCTGCTCGAGTCGCTGGCCGAAGCGCGCGGCGCGATCCGCAACAAAGACATCGAGGCCAAGTGCCGCGCGCTGACGCGGGCGGCGCGCATCGTCGACGAAGGCCTCAAAGGTGGCCTGAACATGGCCGCTGGCGGCACCATGGTGCAGGGCCTGAGCGACCTCTACACCTACATTGCCAACCGCGTGCTGCATGCCAACCTGCGCAGCGACGCCGCCGCGGTGGAAGAGTGCTGCCGCCTCGTCGAGCCGCTGCGCGACGCATGGAACCAGATCGGCGCGCAGGTGGCTGCGCAGCCGGCGTCACCCCGGGTTCGGGCGTGAAGCCGCGCCGCTCGGAGACCATGGCATGAACTACCCCCTGCTCAACTACTACGAAGCCATCGAACAGGCCAGCAGCGACATGCTGGAGGCTGCACGCGGCGGCAACTGGGACCACGTCGTCAAGCTCGAAGGCGCCTGCGCGCTGCTGATCTCGCAGCTCAAGCACGCCGCGGCGCAAACGCCGCTGGGTGCCGAAGAAGCGCAGCTCAAGTCGCGCATCATGCAGCGCATCCTCGTCAACGACGCCGAGATCCGCTGCCTCGCCGAGCCCTGGCTCGAAGAGCTGGACCGCACGCTGACCGGCGTGGCGGGCACCGTTCACTGACCAGGTTCACGCAGACCCATCAAAGAAACGGAGGCAGCACACGATGGACACGATGCCGATGCCGCTGGAGGAACTGGCGGCCACACACGGCGGACTCTCCGAGTTCAGGCTCACATCGGCGGTGGAGATTGCAGCCACGCTGCAGCGGCTGTGCGAAGGCAACGTGGCCATGAACCTGAATGCACCCGACGGCTCGTTCTGCACCGTGCAGCTCTGGACCGTGGACAAAGGGCGCGGCACCATCAGCTTCAGCGCCAACGCCGACGACCCGCAACTGCAAGCCGTTCTGCAGTGCGACGAGGCGGTGGTGGTGTGCTACCTCGACAGCGTGAAGCTGCAGTTCGACGTGCACGACCTGGTGCTCGTGCACAGCGGCCTGTCCAGCGCGCTCAAGTGCAACATGCCGGCAGAGATGTTCCGCTTCCAGCGCCGGGGCAGCTTCCGCGTGCGCCCGATCCTGCGCAACGCGCCGGTGGCGAAACTGCGCCACCCGATGATCCCCGACATGCAGCTCAGCCTGCGCATCCTCGACGTGAGCATCGGCGGCTGCGCGCTGTTCCTGCCCGAGGACGTGCCACCGCTGCCGCTGGGCGTCACGCTCAACGGTGTAACTCTTGAGCTCGACCTGGACACGCGGCTGCAGACCACGCTGCGCCTGCAGCACGTCAGCTCGATCAACGTCGAGGCCAAGGGCGTGCGCCTGGGCTGCGAAATGATCGCCCCTTCGCGCGGCGGCCTGCGCGACCTGCAGAACTTCATCGACCAGACGCAGAAGAAGCGGCGGTTGATGGTGTTGAGTTGAGTCGGTTCGAATCGAGCTGTTCTTCACCGCTGCTTTCCCTTCACCGCCGCTCGCCCGCGTACATCGGCGCGGGCAAAGCCGCAGGCGGGAGGCGTGCTCCGCTTCACTTCGGAGGTCGGCCGGGTACAGCCGACTCCCTTGCGGTGCTCGGTCTCGCGGCCCTGTCGCCCAACTCACTTCGCTCCCTTCGGTCCGCTCCGTTCAAACAGTCGGCGACAAGTCAGTTCTTGATGCGCGCTGCGCGCGCGGGCCGCAAGCCCTGCGCTCCTCAGCGCCGAAGAGGCGCTGCGCCCACCTCCCGCCTGCGGCTTTGCTGGTGGCGTCATTTGCTGGCGACGACCATCAAGGGTCAGCGCCAGGGTTCTTCAACTTGCCGAAGGACAACCAACCTCCAGCTCGCGGCAGGCGGTACCCGGCAGGGGCGATTTCTGGGGCGGCGAGGAGCGCAGGCTTGAGGTCGGCGCGCTTGCGCGCTTCGTAGACTGACTCGTTGCCGTTGTCTGAACGGAGCGGACCGAAGGGAGCGAAGTGAGTTCGGCAACGCGACCTCGAGCTGAGCACCGCAGAGCAGTCGGCTGTACCCAGCCGACCGCCCCAGCATGAGCCCCTGCCGGGTACCGCCTGCCGCGAGCCGCTTCACTCGTCGCAAGAATGAAGCGACCTACACCTGCATGCTCATGATCTCGCTGTAAGCCTGCACCAACCGGTTGCGCACTTGCAGCGTGGCCTGGAAGCCGATCTGGGCCTTTTGCATCGCGATCATCGTCTCTTCCAGGCTCACGGTCGGGTTGTCCATCTGCACCTCGCGCTGCATCTGCGAGGCCATTCTCTGGTTGTCGCTGACGCCGCGCAGCGCTTGCGTCATGGCCTGCTGGAAGCCGCCGGCTTCAACCGGGGTGCTGCCTTTGATGGGCACGCCGTCGGGGCGCAAGCCGGCACGGGCAACGGCCTGGGCAAAGTCGAAGGGTTTGAGCGTGACGTTCATCGGCGACTCCCGGACGGTTGGGTGGCGAGCCTGTTGCACGGCTGACAAGAAACGGCGCGGCACCACTCCATCACGATGCGTGAATCGTATCGGCCTGCAGTTTTCCCCAGGGTGTGAACTGGCCCGGCTTTGGCTGCTTGTTTGCGGCACCGGCCGAGGGGCGCTCTTCCAGAATCGTGGCAGCCGCAACCCGTGGCAACTCTGCGCAATTGCGCCACACGCTTCTCATGGACAACGCCGTCGCTCTGAACGCCACCGCCACACCGCCCGCCCCCACCGGCATGGCAGGCCGCCTGGCGGGCATGCCGGCCAAGAGCAAGTTGGCGCTGGGCCTGGGCGTGGCCGCCCTCGCGGCGGTGGTGCTGGCCATGACGGTGTGGAACAGCCAGGGCGACTACAAGGTGCTGTACGCCAACCTGTCCGACAAGGACGGCGGCGCGATCATTGCGCAGTTGTCGCAGATGGGCATCTCGTACCGCCACGCCGACGGCGGCGCGGCGATCCTGGTGCCGGCTTCCAAGGTGCACGACGCGCGGCTCAAGCTCGCCTCGGCCGGCTTGCCCAAGGGCTCGGTCGTCGGCTTCGAGCTGATGGACTCGGCCAAGTTCGGGCAGACGCAGTTCCAGGAGCGCCTGAGCTTTCAGCGCGGGCTGGAGGGCGAGCTCACGCGCTCGATCACGTCGATGGCGGCGGTGCAAGGTGCGCGCGTGCACTTGGCGCTTCCGAACCAGAACGGCTTCTTTCGAGAGCAGCAAAAGCCCAGTGCGTCGGTGCTGCTGACGCTGCACTCGGGCCGCGCGCTGGACCGCGCACAGATCGCCGGCATCGTGCACCTGGTCTCCAGCAGCGTGCCCGAGATGAACCCCAAGGCGGTGAGCGTGCTCGACCAGACCGGCGCGCTGCTGTCCGGCGCGGCCGCCGAGAGCGGCAACGGCTCGGGGCTCGACGCCACGCAGCTGCGCTACGTCAACCAGGTCGAGTCGGGCTACAGCAAGCGCATCCTCGAACTGCTGGAGCCGGTGATCGGCCAGCAGAACTTGCGCGCCAGCGTCACCGCCGAGGTCGACTTCGCACAGTCCGAAGACACCTCCGAAGAATTCAAGCCCAACCAGGGCGCCGGTGCGGCCACCACGGTGCGCAGCCAGCAGACGACCGAGCAAACCGGCGGCAGCCCGCCCCAGCCCAGCGGCGTGCCGGGTGCAGCCAGCAACCAGCCGCCCGTGGCCGCCACCGCGCCGCTCACCGGCGCGGCACAACCGCTGCAGACCGCACAAGGCGGTGGCGCCGGCAGCACCAACAGCCGGCGCGACGCGGTGACCAACTTCGAGGTGAGCAAGACGGTGCGCGTGACGCGCAACGCCACCGGCACCGTCAAGCGCCTGAATGCCGCGGTGGTGGTGAACAACCGCACCGAGACCGACGCCACCGGCAAGACGACGCAAGTCGCACTGGCGCCTGAAGAGATCGAGAAGCTGACCGCGCTGGTGAAAGAGGCGATCGGCTTCAAGCAAGAGCGTGGCGACTCGGTGAAGGTGATCAACGCGCCGTTCCGCGTCGAGCCAGTGGACACCAGCACGCTGCCGTGGTGGAAGCAACCGCAACTGCTCGACATCCTGCGCGCCTCGGCCATGCCTGCCGGGCTGGCGCTGGTGGCGATGGTGGTGTTCTTCGGGATGATCCGCCCGTCACTGAAGGTCGCGCTGGCGCCGCCGCCGCCGGCGCCTAGCGCCGCGCCGGGCCGCAAGCTCGACACGCTGGTGGACGACCACCTGCTGCCCGGTGGTGGCACGAACGGCAGCCCCGCGCTGGGCAGCGACGGCCAGCCGCTCGCCCTCGAAGGGCCAGGCTCGACGAACGAAAAGCTCGAACAGGCGCGCAAGTTCACGCGCGAGAACCCCGCCGCTGCGGCCAACATCGTGCGCGGCTGGGTCAGCGGCGAACCGGCCTGACCTCTCGGCACGCACACCGGCACCCAGAACGGCAACCCGCGCGACACCATGGCCGACAACGGACTCGAAGACGCCGCCATCTTGCTGATGTCGCTCGGCGAAGAGGAAGCCTCCGAGGTGCTCAAGCACCTCGCGCCGAAGGAAGTGCAGAGCCTGGGCGAGACCATCGCCAAGATGAAGACCCTCCCGCGTGAGCGCGTCGACGGCGTGCTCGACAAGTTCGCCGTCGTCGCCGCCGACCAGAGCCTGCTCGTGCCCGACACCGACGAGTACGTGAAGGCCGTGCTGCGCAAGGCGCTGGGCGACGACAAGGCCAACATCCTGATCGACCGCATCCTGACCGGCGGCGACGTGTCGGGCATCGAGAGCCTGAAGTGGATGGACCCCGGCTCGGTGGCCGAGCTGCTGCGCAACGAGCACCCGCAGATCGTTGCTGCGATCCTGGTGCACCTCGACCCCGACCAGGCCGGCAGCGTGCTCAAGGCGCTGACCGAGCGCCACCGCAACGAGGTGCTGGTGCGCATCGCCACGCTCGACGGCATCCAGCCCTCGGCACTGCGCGACCTGAACGAAGTGATGAGCAAGGTGCTGGCCGGCAGCGACAAGATTCGCAAGGCCTCGCTGGGCGGTGCCAAGGCAGCGGCCGAGATCATCAACCTGATGGGCTCGGCCATCGAGACCTCGGCGTTGGACTTCATCCGCGAGGCCGACAACGACCTGGCGCAGAAGATCATGGACAACATGTTCACCTTCGACGACCTGGAGAAGCTCGAAGACTCGGGCATCCAGGCGCTGCTGAAGGAGGTGCAGTCCGAGTCGCTCATCGTGGCACTCAAGGGCGCCACGCCGGAGATGCGCGAGAAGGTGCTCAAGAACATGTCCAAGCGCGCCGCCGAAACGCTGCGCGAAGACCTGGAGGCGCGCGGCCCGGTGCGCGTGTCCGAGGTCGAGGCCGAGCAGAAGGAGATGCTCAAGATCGTGCGCCGCCTGGCCGACGAAGGCCAGATCCAGCTCGGCGGCGGCGGTGGTGACGACTACATCTGAGACCGATGAAGAACAACGCACCGCCGCCCGGCCCGCCCCCCAAAGCGCCCAACTACAGCCGCTTCATCCCGCGCGAGGAGCTGAGTTCGTTCGCTGCGTGGACGCCGGGCTCGCTGTCTGAAGGCGTGGATGCGGCCGGCGGCGCGCCGCACGGCTTGCGCCGCGCCGTCGACAAGCAAGCCACCCAGCCCGCAGTGCCCGACGACGTGGCCGCGCAGTGCCGCGCCGCGCGCCAGTCGGGCTACCAGGACGGCTACCGCGACGGGCTGGTGGCGCTGGAAGGGTTCAAGCAGACCTTTGCCACGCAGATGTGTGCGCAGATCGGTGCGCTGATGCAATCGCTCGGCGACCAGCACGACGCGCTGGACCGCCAGATGGCGCAGTGCCTGGCCACCTCGGCCACGCACCTGGCGCGCCAGATCGTGCGCAGCGAGCTGATCGTGCGGCCCGAACTCGTGCAGGCGGTGGCGCGCGAAGCCACCGAGGCGCTGTTGCTCAGTGCGCGCCACATCACCGTGCGCGTCCATCCCGACGACCACGCGCTCGTCGCACAAGGCGCGGCGGATGTGCTGGGCGCGCGCGGCGCGCGGCTGGTTGCCGATGGCGCCATCGCGCGCGGCGGCTGCCTGGTCGAATCCGACATCGGCGTGCTCGACGCGACCTTGCAAGCACGCTGGAGCCGCTGCGTGGCAGCGCTGGGCGGCGAGAGCGAATGGGAGACGACGTCGCCCGGCCTGGCGCCGGAGACGGCCACGCAGACGTCGCAGGCACCTCAGGCCACCACGCCGAAGCCATCGTCACGACCCGCATCGACCCCCCCGAGCCCGAACCAGGACGACGCCGCATGATCAGCACCGCGATCGAGACGCGCGCGCTCGCGACCCTCGAAGCCGCCACCCAGGCAAGCAAGGAGGCACGCCACGCGGCGCACCAGGCGAAGTGGCAGCGCTTCTTCAGCGACCTGGCGCAACAGGCCGCCGAGCCGCAGCCGCTGCAGGCCCAGGGCCTGCTGGTGCGGGTGGCCGGGCTGGTGCTCGAAGCGGCGGGCTTGCGCCTGCCGGTCGGCTCGGTGTGCGAGGTGCGCATGCCGGGGCAAGCCGCCGTGCTGGCCGAGGTGGTCGGCTTCTCGGGCGACCGCGCCTACCTGATGCCCACCGGCGACGTGCACGGCCTCGTCAGCGGCGCGCGCGTGGTGCCGCGCGGCGGGCCGGTGGCGCCGCTGCTGCTGGGCACGCCGCACCACCGCTGGCGCCGCAACGAAGACCGCACGCTGCACCTGCCGGTCGGCGACGGCCTGCTAGGCCGCGTGGTCGACTCGCACGGCGTGCCGATGGACCGGCGCGGGCCGCTGCACGCGGTGCACAACCAGCCACTCATCCGCCGCCCGATCAACGCGATGGACCGCGACCCGGTGCGCCGCCCGCTGGACACCGGCGTGCGCGCGATCAACGCGATGCTCACCGTCGGCCGCGGCCAGCGCATCGGCCTGTTTGCCGGCACCGGCGTGGGCAAGTCGGTGCTGCTGGGCATGATGGCGCGCTACACCGAGGCCGACGTGATCGTGGTCGGCCTGATCGGCGAGCGCGGTCGCGAGGTGAAGGAGTTCATCGAGGACATCCTGGGCGTCGACGGCATCCGCCGCTCGGTGGTGGTAGCAGCCCCCGCCGACGCGCCGCCGCTGGTGCGCATGCAGGGCGCGAACTACGCCACAGCGATCGCCGAGGAGTTCCGCGACCGCGGCAAGCACGTGCTGTTGCTGATGGACTCGCTCACGCGCTACGCGATGGCGCAGCGCGAGATCGCGCTGGCCATCGGTGAGCCGCCAGCCACCAAGGGCTACCCGCCGAGCTGCTTCGCCAAGCTGCCTCAACTGGTGGAGCGCAGCGGCAACGGCAGCAAGGGGGGCGGCTCCATCACCGCCTTCTACACCGTGCTCAGCGAAGGTGACGACCAGCAAGACCCGATCGCCGACGCCGCGCGCGGCATCCTCGACGGCCACATCGTGCTCACGCGCGAACTGGCCGAGGCGGGGCACTTCCCCGCCATCGACGTCGAGAAGTCGATCTCGCGCGTGATGACCAACGTCGCGGCGCCAGACCACATCGAGGCAGCCCGCCGGTTCCGCCAGTTGCACGCCCGATACCAAAAGGCGCGCGACCTGATCCAACTCGGCGCCTACAGCGCTGGCAACGACGCCGAACTCGACCGCGCCGTCGCCCTGCACGAACCGATGACCACCCTGCTGCAGCAGGGCATGCACCAGCCCGCCGCACTGGCGCACAGCATCCACGCGCTGCACAGCGTGGTGGCTGGCTGAAGCGACTGCGCTCCCCGTTCAACTCCGTATCGCCGCCATGCAAACCCTGATGCTGCTCCTGAAACACGCTGAAACCGACCGCGACTCGGCCCTGGCCGCGTGCGACCTGGCAACCCGCGCCGAGCGGGCCAGCCAGGCGCAGCTGAAACAGCTCGAAGGCTACCGTCGCGACTACGAGGCGCGCTGGGGCACGCACTTCAGCCAGGGCGGCGAGATCGCGCTGGTGCGGTGCTACCACGACTTCATGGGGCGGCTGAACCAGGCGGTCGATCAACAGCAGCAGGCTGTGCAACTCGCCCTCGGCAAGAAAGACGCCGCGCAGCAGACGCTGCAAGAGCGCGAGTTGCGCGTGGCCTCGGTGGGCAAGCTGGTCGAGCGCCGCACGCGCGAGATGCGCGTGAGCTTCGAGCGGCGCGACCAGAAGCAGTTCGACGAAATGTCGGCCCGCGTCGTGCGCATGACGCCGCTCGGCGGGCTGCCCGGCGGCCTGCGGGGCGGGCACGCGAGCGGCCCGGACTTCGTCGCGACCCGCTGACGACGCCGGAGAACGACCGATGCCATCTCTGCTGCCCCCCGGTCTGCTGCCCCCCGGCCTGCTCGCAGGCGCGCTGCCCGCTGCGGCCACCCCGACGACGGCGCGCGCCAGCCTGCCCAGCGGCGACAACAACAACAGCTTCTCACGCCAGTTGGAGCAATCGCGTCTGCGTGCACAGCAGGACGGGCAGGCCTCGCCAACGCGCGCCGCAACGCGCCCGCAAGGCCCGCCCCCGCCGCCGGCAGCCGCTCGACCGCCGAACAAGGCCCCAGAGGCGCCGCGCAACGAGGCGTCGCGTCCAGACGCTCAACGCGCAACGCCCCCGCGCGGCGCGCGCCAGGGCCCGCCGGCCCATAGACCCGATTCAACCGCGGCCCCCACCGACGGAGCGGCCGCCAACGACAAGGCGGCGAACGACGCCAAGACGGTCGCAGGCCCGAACGATGGGCTCGCGACGGGCTCGCCACTGGCCGTGCCGACCGAACCGGCACCGCCCGCAACACCGCCCGCCGACAGTGCCTCGGCCGAGGCAACGACACCCGGCCACCCCAGCGCCTCGTGGCCGCCAGGCGCGCTTGACGCCAGCGCGTGGGTGGCGACGGCGGGGTCGACGCCGGATGCGGTTCAAGGCGGCACGCTGGTGCCAGACACGCTGGTCGGGCCAAGCAGCGCGTCGGCCAGCTCCAAACCCGACCCGCGCGATGCGGCGCGCCTGGGCGCTGCGGGGGGTGCCGAGCCGGGCCGTTGGCAGCATGCCCAGGCTGCTGCCGCGCTGGCCGAAGGCCGAGTCGCTGGCGGCGAAGGCATTGCCTCACGCACCGACGAGACGCTGGCACTCGCAGCGACCGAGCACAGCCAGAGCGGCATCGACCGCAGCGGCGCGGCCGCAGGCCTGCCAGGCGCTTTGGGCGCGGCCACAAGCATCGCGGCCCGAGCTGGCGAAACGGCCCAGGCCAGCCTGGCCACGCCAGCCACGTCGCCCGAGTTCCGCGCCGCGTTGGGCGCGCAGGTGAGCTACTTGGCGCGCGCGGGCGTGCAGGAGGCCGAGTTGCACCTCAACCCGGCCGAGCTGGGGCCGGTGTCGATCCAGATCGTGCTCGACGGCCAGCAGGCCCAGGTCAACTTCGGCGCCGACTCGGCGCTGACGCGGCAGATCATCGAGTCGGGCATGCCCGAGCTGGCCAGCGCGCTGCGCGACGCCGGGCTCACGCTCACGGGCGGCGGTGTGTCGCAGCACGCGGGTGGGCAGCGGCAGGACGCCGACGGCAGTGGCGCGGCGCGCGATGGCAGTGCAAACGGGGGCTTCGACCCGGCGGCGGCCGACGAGCCGAGCCCGGCGCACGCAGCCCAGATCGAACGCAGCGCGGCGCGCGCTGCACGGGGCGGCGTCGACCTGTACGCCTGACGCCAGGCGCGGCCAGCCGAAGGCCGCAGCGGGCTCTCGCTCTGTGCTTCGCATGGCGCTTGCCCGTGCGCTTGCACTTGCCCCTGCTCTTCCCCTTGCCCGTGCGCTTCGGCCCCACTGGACTGACCGGCAAAAGCCTCGCTTATCGGCGCATGTTCGGCACGGCCGATTTTCATAATCACTCTCATCCCTGTCGCACCGGCATGCCGTGCCCCTAGCGCAGGTCGAACCGCCCCACAGGAGTGAACATGTCCGCTGCCGCCGCAGAGCCCGTTGCCGATGGTGCAGCGCCGAAGAAGGGCAAGAAGAAGCTGATCATCATGATCGCCGCGGCACTGGTGCTGGCCGGTGGCGGTGGCGGCGGCTACTTCTACATGGCCAAGAAAAAGGCCGACGCTGCCGCAGCCGCTGCGGCCGAGGACAGCGAGGACGCCGAGCCGGCGCGCAAGCCCGCCAAGGCCGACCCGAAGAGCCTGCCGACCTACGTGCCGCTGGACCCGTTCGTCGTGAACCTGGCCGACAAGGACGCCGACCGCTTCGCCCAGATCGGCGTGACGCTGCAGGTGGACGACCCCAAGTTCGCCGAAGACATGAAGACCTTCATGCCGGCGATCCGCAACGGCATCCTGATGGCGCTGGCGCACAAGACATCGGCCGAACTGCTCGAGCGCAGCGGCAAGGAAGCGCTGGCCGAAGAGATCATGCGCGAGGCGGCCCGGCCGATGGGCATCGAGGTCGACGAGGAAGACGAAGAAGAAGAGGCGCCCAAGAAGAAGAGCAAGGCCGACGTCGAGGAAGAGGCTGCGCCCAAGAAGAAGAAAAAGAAGAAGCGCAAGCCGATGCACAACCCCATCACGACCGTGCTGTTCTCGACTTTCATCATCCAGTGATCCGACCCGTGACCGGTGACCCCACTTTCATGAACAACGCCAAGTCGTCGAAGCAGCAGCGGGCCGAGCGACGGGCCGCCATCGACCAGAGGCCGATGGCGTTCGCCAGGCACCTGCAGTCCGCAGGGACTGCCTGTGTCCGGGCTCACCTCGCCAAGCCGGCCCGCACCCCAGGGGCCACGAAAGGGCCCCTCGGGGCCCATGGGGGTCGGTTGCCGTACCCGGCAACCGGGGGGTCCACATGACTCAGCAGATTCTTTCGCAGGATGAGGTCGATGCCCTCCTTCAAGGCATCACCGGCGAAAGCCAGAAGATCGAGGAAGAAGAAGCCCCCCAGGGCGGCGTGCGCAACTACGACCTGGCCAGCCAGGAGCGGATCGTGCGTGGGCGCATGCCCACGATGGAGGTCATCAATGAACGCTTCTCGCGCAACATCCGCCTCGGTGTTTTCAACTTCATCCGCAAGAGCCCCGAGGTGGCCATCGGCCCGATCAAGGTGCAGAAGTACAGCGCCTTCTTGCGCGAGATCGTGGTGCCGACCAACTTCAACGTGATGGCGGTGCGCCCGCTGCGCGGCTCGGGCTTGATCGTGTGCGACCCGACCCTCGTGTTTGCGGTGATCGACGCACTGTTCGGCGGCGCAGGCAAATACCACACGCGCATCGAAGGCCGCGACTTCTCGCCGACCGAAAACCGCATCATCACGCGGCTTGTGGACGTGATCACCACGGAGTACCGGAAGTCCTGGCACGGCGTCTACCCGCTGGAGCTGGAGTACCAGCGCTCGGAGATGCAGCCGCAGTTCGCAACCATCGCCACGCCGAGCGAGATCGTCGTGACGACCTCGTTCACGCTGGAAATCGGCGACACGAGCGGCACCATCCACTTCTGCATTCCGTACTCGACGCTGGAGCCGATCCGCGACGTGCTGTTCTCGACCGTGCAAGGAGACGCGACCGAGCCGGACCACCGCTGGGTCAACCTGCTGAAGGAAGAAATCCAGTCGGCCAACGTCGAGCTGGTGGCCGAGCTGGCGACCGCGCCGGCCACGGTGGAGCAACTGCTGTCGTTCAAGCAGGGGGACTTCATCGAGCTCGACCTGCACCCCGACATCCAGGCCAAGGTGTCTGGCGTGCCCATCCTGGACTGCCACTACGGCACCTCCAACGGCCGCTATGCCTTGAAGATCGATCAACTGTTGACCAGCTCCACCTCGGGCTGGCTGGGAGAAGCACATGTCGCCTGACGATCCGAGCAACCCGCCGGCAGAAGAAGACGCGATGGCGGCGGAGTGGGCGGCCGCACTGGCGCAGTCCAAACCCGAGGCCGCAATGCAGGTGCAGACCGAGCAGGTGGCGCCGGTGTCGTTCACCAACTTCTCGTCCAGCAGCGGCGCGGTGGCGGCAGGCAACGACATCAACATGATCCTGGACATCCCGGTGCAACTGACCGTGGAGCTGGGCCGCACGCGCATCCCCATCAAGCACATCTTGCAGCTCGCGCAAGGCTCGGTGGTGGAGCTGGAGACGATGGCCGGCGAGCCGATGGACGTGCTCGTCAACGGCTACCTGATCGCTCAGGGCGAGGTGGTGGTGGTGAACGACAAGTTCGGCATCCGGCTCACGGACATCGTGACGCCGAGTGAGCGCATGCGCCGCCTGAGCCGCGCAGCCTGAAATGGCCCACCCCCGAAGCGGCTTCGCCGCTCCCCAAGGGCCACGCAGGGGCCCCTTCGTGGCCCCTGGGGGCGCCGCCAGCGGCCCGGCAGAGCCGGTTCCGCGGCGTCCGCTTGATGGTGCGCCTTTGGCGGCGCAATCGAACGCTGAGATCGATCGGGCTTCACGATGATGGCTTCTCAAGGTTTCACGTCGCTGCTGTGGTTCCTCGCGATCATCGTGATGATCCCGGTGGCGCTGTGGCTGCTCAAGCGCACGCCGCTGGGTGGTGGCGGCGGCTTTGGTTCGACGGCCGGGCCCGCAGGGCTGCGCGCCGTCGATACGCTGGCGCTGTCGCCGAGCCAGCGCATCGTGACCATCGAGGTCGGCCACGGCGAGCAGCGCCAGTGGCTGGTGCTGGGCGTGACGGCGCAGACCATAACGCCGCTGCACAGCATGGCGCCGCAGCAAGGCGCCTCGCCCGCCACCACGCCGGTGCCGGCGTTTGCGCAACTGCTGAGCCGGCTGCGGCGCGACGCCGCCGCCACACCGGGAGCGCCCCTTGAACGCTGACCTGGGCTACCTCGCGCGTCACGCAGCCCGATCGGCCCTGCCGCTGCTGCTGGCTGCCGCGCCACTCACCGGCTGGGCACAGGCGGCGGGTGGCAACGCCAACCTGCCGTTGCTGATCGGCCAGGGCGCGGGCGGCACGAGTTACTCGGTGCCGATCCAGACGCTGCTGTTCTTCACCGCGTTGAGCTTCCTGCCAGCGGTGCTGCTGCTGATGACGGGCTTCACGCGCATCGTGATCGTGCTGGGCCTGCTGCGCCAGGCGCTGGGCACGCAGGCGGCGCCGCCCAACCAGGTGATCGTGGGTTTGAGCCTGTTCCTCACGTTCTTCGTGATGAGCCCGACGCTCGACAAGATCTACGCCGACGCTTACCAGCCGTTTGCCACCAACAAGATCGCCTTCGACGAAGCGCTGAAACGCGGCGAAGCGCCAGTGCGCGAGTTCATGCTCAAGCAAACGCGCCAGACCGACGTGGCGCTGTTCGCCAAGCTCGCCAAGATCGACCCGGCCGTGAAAGCGGCCGACGTGCCCTTCAAAGTGCTCGTGCCGGCCTTCGTCACGAGCGAGCTCAAGAGCGCGTTCCAGATCGGCTTTCTGATCTTCATCCCGTTCCTCGTCATCGACATGATCGTGGCCAGCGTGCTGATGAGCCTGGGCATGATGATGTTGAGCCCGGTGCTGGTGGCCCTGCCCTTCAAGCTGATGCTGTTCGTGCTGGCCGACGGCTGGAACCTGTTGCTCGGCTCGCTCGCCGCCAGCTTTGCCACCTGAACGAAGCCACCTCATGGACGCACAACAAGTCTTCACTTTCGGCCAACAAGGCCTGTACCTGCTGCTGATGGTGGCCGCGCCGATCCTGCTGACGGTGCTGGGCGTGGGCCTGCTGGTCAGCGTGTTCCAGGCCGCCACGCAGATTCACGAGGCGACGTTGTCCTTCGTGCCCAAGGTCGTGGCCGCCGTGGCGGTGCTGGCTGTCAGCGGGCCATGGATGCTGACCACGCTGGTGGAGTACCTTCAACGCACGCTGCTGGCGATCCCGTCGGTGGTGGGCTGACGCGGTCGCTCGACGACTCGCCACGCGCGCCGGCCTGAACGCAACCGAGCGCCGCGATGGTCAGCTTTACCGAAGCGCAACTGCTGGCGTGGATCAGCCCGCTGATCTGGCCCTTCTTCCGCGTGCTGGCGCTGTTCGGCAGCCTGCCGGTGCTCTCGCAACGCACGGTGCCGGTGCGGCTGCGCGTGGCGCTGGCGTTCTTCATCACCGTGTGCGCGCAGGCCTCGCTGCCGCCCATGCCGGTGGTGCCGCTCGACTCGGCTGACGCCTTGCTGATGTTGCTGCAAGAGCTGCTCATCGGGTTGTCGCTCGGCTTCGCAGTGCGCATGACCTTTGCCGCGGTCGAGATGGCCGGTGAACTGGTGGGCCTGCAGATGGGCCTGAACTTCGCCGGCTTCTTCGACCCCGCCACCGGCGGGCAGGCCACCGCGGTGAGTCGCTTCTTCGGCGTCGTCGTGAGCTGGCTGTTCATCGTCATCAACGGCCACCTGCTGGTGGTGGCGGCGCTGGTGCAGAGCTTTCACGCCTTCCCGGTCGGGCCCGAGCCGTTCGCCTTTTTGCGCGCGGTGCAACCGCAGGTGTGGGGCGCCGAGATCTTCAGCCTTGGCCTGTGGATCGCGCTGCCGCTGGTGGCGATGCTGCTGTTCACCAACCTCGTGCTCGGCTTCATCTCACGCGTGTCGCAGCAGATGAACATCTTCGCCATCGGCTTCCCCATCACCGTCATCGTCGGCCTCGGCGGCGTGCTGCTGACGCTGCCACTGATGCAGGTGCCGCTGACGATGTCGTTGGAGAAGATGTTGACGTACTTCCAGTAGCCGCCGGTGGACTGTGGGACGGGCGTACTACGCCTCACCCACCTCGATCTCGTTTGCATCCTGCCGATGCCCGACCAGCCTGACCACGTCAACGTGGGTGGCGCGCTCGAAGTACCACAAGCTCAGCGGGAAGCCTGCGATCAACCACGTGCGCATGCCTTCGACACCGAGTGCCTGGCCCATGACAGGAGACCCGATGCCGGGGTTGCGCTCAAGTTCGTCGAGCGCCTTCTCCAGCGCGTCGATCAACTTGGCCGCCACCCGCGTGCCGGCCACATCGCGGTAGTACCTGACTTCGCTGCGACGATCGGCGCGCGCCTGTGGCCGCAGGACACAAGCCTTCACTCGATGTCGCCGCGGGCAATCGCTCTGAGTTCTTCCCGGTCCGCCGGGGTGTCCGCAGTCGCCGGCCCGCTGGCCAGCCCTTCTTCGACGAGCCCACGCAGCCGCAGGATGCGCTGCTCGCGCTGGTCCTTGCGAATGAGGTCCCGAACGAACTCGCTGGTGTTGCCGTACTCGCCAGACTCGACCCGCTGCGCCACATAGTCGCGCAACGGCTCCGGCAGGGCGATGTTCATGGTGCTGGTGTTGCTCATGCAAAGATGATGCGGGGCTTGGCAACTATTGTCAAACACCATCGGTGACGATCACCCAGGACGGCTACCGGTTGCACTGCCCCTGCCGCTCGAACCAGTAGACGATGTTGCCCGCCACCGCGATGCTGCCCGAGACGACCGCGGTGGCCGCGGTGACGACGCCCGCGCCCACCAGCAGCGCCACGCAACCCTGGTTGGCGCAGCCACCAAGCAAGCCGACCTGCTCCACGTCGAGCACCATCTGTCGCATTTGGATGCGGCAGTCTTCGTCATACACGGTGGTAGTGCGGGGGACGACGACGCAGGCTTGGAGGAGGAAGACCAGCGCCAGGGTGGCGCGGCGGCGGATCAGGTGCTGTGGCGCCACCGGGGTTGCCCTCACCCCCGCCCTCTCCCAGAGGGAGAGGGAGTCAGACGTGGAGAAGCTCAACTGTTCACTCGCCCACCAGCCCGTTGCGAATGGCGTAGACCGTCATCTCGGAGTTGTTGCTCAGCCCGAGCTTTTCGAGCACGCGCGCGCGGTACACGCTGACCGTCTTGGGGCTCAGGTTCAGTTCCACCGCGATGTCGGCCAGGCGCTTGCCTGAGGAGATCATCACCAGCGTCTGCAACTCGCGGTCCGACAGCTTCTCGTGCGCGTTGCCGGTGGCCGGTGTGGTCAGGCTTTCGACCAGCATCTGCGCCATGTCGGGCGTGACGTACTTGCGACCCTGCGCCACGGTGCGCACCGCGCTGACAATCGTCGCCGGGTCGCCACCTTTGTTGACGTAGCCGAAGGCGCCGGCGCGCAGCGCGCGGATGGCGTACTGGTCTTCCGGGTACATCGAGACCACCAGCACGCGCAGGCTGCTGCCTTCGTCCTTCAGCGCGTGCAGCACGTCCAGGCCGCTGCGGCCAGGCAGGTTGATATCGAGCACCAGCACGTCGCACGAGGTGTTGCGCAGCAGGCTGCGCAGCTCGCCGTAGTCGCCGGCCTCGCCCACCACGTCGATGTCGGACGCATCGCACAGCGTGTCGCGAATGCCGCGCCGGATCAGCGCGTGGTCGTCGCACAGGATGACCTTGATCATCAGAGATCCCCCCAGCGGCTCGGGTCTGCCTCGACAGAAGCGGTCATCGGCTCCAGCACCGGCTTGTGCACTTTCGGCAGCGGCACCGACAAGATCAGCGTGGTGCCCTTGCCCGGGTGGCTGCTCACGTCGACCCAGCCGCTCACCGTGCGCGCACGTTCGTGCAAGCCGCGCAGGCCGAACGAGCGCGCTTTGCCGAGCGCGTCGTTGCTCAAGCCCACACCGTCGTCACTCACTTCGAGCGACAGCACGCCACCGGCCAGCGACAGGTCGATCTCGACCCGCCCGGCATGCGCATGCTTGGTGATGTTGGTCAGCGCCTCCTGCGCCACCCGGTAGGCCACCAGCGGCACGCCGATCGGCAGCGCTGGCAACTCGCGCGGCGTGCGCAGGGTGCAGCTCACGCCGCTGCGCTTCTCGAAGCGGCCGGTGATCCATTGCAGCGCCGCCACCAAACCTTGTTCGAGGATCGCCGGGCGCAGGTTGTGCATGATGCGCTGGCTCGACTCGATCGCATGGCTCACTGTTTCCAGCGCCGAATGCGCGCGGCCCACCACGTCTTTCGACTCGGCATGACGGGCGATCCAGGCCAGCTCGAACTTGAGCGCGGTGAGCGAGCCACCGACGTCGTCGTGAATCTCACGCGCGATGGCCGCGCGCTCCTGCTCGATGCTGTTTTGCAAGTGCTGCGCCAGTTCGCGCAGCCGCTGCTTCGATTCGCCCAGCTCCAGGTCGGCGCGCGCGCGGGCGCGGCGGGTCTCGCAGGCCTCGACCGCATGCACCAGCGCCGGCACCAGGCGCGACAAGTTGGCCTTGCGCAGGTAGTCGCTCGCGCCGTTGCGCATGGCCTCGACCGCCACGTCTTCACCGATCTCGCCCGAGACGATCAGGAACGGCATGTCGCGCCCGCTGGCCTTGAGCAGATCGAGCGCCACCAGGCCTGAGAAGCCGGGCAGGTTGTAGTCGGAGATGATCGCGTCCCAGGGCTTGAGCAGCGCCGCCACGAATTCGGCTTCGGAGTCGATGCGTGTGGCGTTCACCTTCAGCCCACCGCGGTGCAGGTGGGCCAGCACGAGCACGTGGTCGAGGTCGGAATCCTCCAGGTGCAGCAGGCGCAGCGTGTGCGGTTTGGCGCTCTTCATTGAGGCGCAGTGTACGGTCGCGGTTTGCGCGCTTCAGCCGAGCGGCGCCTCGCTTTCTGTGCAGGAAACGACGAGAAGGCCGCCGACCGTGGCGGCTACTTGAACAGTGCCGTCACCAGCCCCAGGCTCAGCGCCGGGAAGAACAGCAGCGCGACGATGCGCAAGAAGTCGCTGGCCAGGAATGGCAGCACGCCCTTGTAGGTTTCGTTCATCGGCACGTCGCGCGCGATGCCGTTGACGACGTAGACGTTCAGGCCCACCGGCGGCGCCACCAGGCCGACGCCCACCGTCATCAGCACCAGGATGCCGAACCAGATCGCTTTGTATTCCTGGCTCAGCCCCCACAGCTCCAGCCCCATCACCGCGGGGAAGATGACGGGAATGGTCAGCAGCAGCATCGACAGCTCGTCCATCACGCAGCCGAGCAGCACGTACAGGCACAGCACCGCAGCCACCACGGTGATGGGCGGCACACTCAACTGCGACACCCAGTTGGCGACTGCGGCGGGCATCTGGGTGACGGCCAGGGCCGAGTTCATCATGTCGGCGCCGAGGAAGATCATGAACACCATCGCCGAGGTTTCGGCCGTGCCCAGGAAGCTGCGCACGATCGCCTCGAGCCCGAGTTCGCGCTGCGCCGCGCCGGCGATGAACGTGCCCACGGCGCCGACTGCCGCGCCTTCGGTGGGCGAGAACACGCCACCGTAAATGCCGCCGAAGACGATGAAGAAGATCACGACGATCGGCCAGATGCCGGCCAGCGCCTTCCAGCGTTCGTTCCATGGCATCGGCTCGCTCGGTGTGGCCAGGTGCGGCCGGAAGCGGCAGTACAGCGCAATCACCACCAGGTAGCCGAACATTGCCAACAGCCCCGGCACCATGGCCGCGGCGAACAGCTTGCCGATGTTCTGCTCGGTCAGGATCGCGTAGACCACCAGCGGCACCGACGGCGGAATGAGAATGCCCAGCGTGCCACCGGCCGCCAGCGACGCAGTCGACAAGCGCCCGTGGTAGCCGTGCCGGCGCATCTCGGGGTAGGCCACCTGGGTGATCGTGGCCGAGGTCGCGACGGAGGAACCGCACACCGCGCCGAAGGCGCCTGCCGACAGGATCGACGCCATCGCCAGCCCACCGCGCACATGGCCGACGAACGCTGCTGCGGCCTTGAACAGGGCGCGGCTCAGGCCGCCTTGCGTCGCAAACTGGCCCATCAACAGGAACAGCGGGATCACCGACAGGTCGTACACCGTGAGCCGCGCCACCGACGAGCCCTTGATGAGGTTGAGCAAGGCGGTGTCGCTGGTCAGCGCCATGTAGCCGAGCGCACCGGGGATGAACATGGCAGCGGCGATGGGCACGCGCAAGGCCATCAGCGCGAGCATGCCGCCGAACATCAGCAGACCGATCGTGGTCGGGGTCATTGAAGCGTGAAGGTCATGCGAGGACCGTATCTCATGCCACGTTCTGCACCGGGTCGCGGCCCGAAAGTCGCTCGAACGCCTGGAAAAGCGCAATCACGCCGGTGAGCGCCAGGCCGGGCGCCAGCGCCGCATAAACCCACCACATCGGCAGGCCCAGGATCATGCTGGTCTCGCCCGCGCTGCCCACCGCCAACGCCCCGGCCGCGGTGCGCCAGGCCAGCAGCAGCACCATCAGCGCCAGCAGCAGGCCGCCGATCGCGTCGAGCCGGCGCGTGGTGGCGGCGCTGGCCTTCTGAGTGAAGAAGTCGACGATGATGTTGCTGCCGTGAAGCTGGCACCACGGCAGGCACAGCGAGATGCAGATGGCAATGCCGAACTGCGTCAGCTCCACATCACCGGGGATCGGCCGCGACACCACCGCGCGTGCGGCGATGCTGACCACCGTCATCACCGCGGTGACGCTGGCACACAGGCCACCGATCACCGCGAACCACCAGGCCAGCCGGGTCAGGAATCGACTCACGTCGCCTTCACTCGCGGGGCACTCCGATCAACGCCTGGTGACTCACCCGACCGCCGGTCACTTCTTGTACTTGGCCAGCAGGTCCTTCGCGTCTTGCAGCATCTGCTTGCCGTTCAGGCCCTTCTTGTCCATGTCGGCCACCCACTCGGTGTAGAGCGGATCAGAGGCCTTGACCCAGTTGTCGAGCTCCGACGCCGGGATCGTGTGGAACGTGTTGCCACGCTCTTGCGCTGCCTTGCGGCCGGCCGCCTGGCTGCCGTCCCAGATCTTGCCGATCGACTGCGAAAACGCGGCGCCGCTGTTGCGCTCGATCACCGCCTTCAGGTCGGCGGGCAGGCTGTCGAACTTGGCCTGGTTCATGCCGAAGATGAAGACCGAGCTGTACAACGCCGGCCGCGTCGGGTCGGTCTCGCTGTGGAACTTGACCATCTCGTGCAGCTTCAGCGAAGGCATCACCTCCCATGGCAGCAAAAAGCCGTCGATCGTGCCCTTGCTCACCGCGTCGGGAATGGCCGGCAGCGGCATGCCCACCGGCGAGGCGCCGAGCGAGGTGAGCAGCTTGTTCGTCTGGCGCGTCGGCGCGCGCATCTTCAGGCCCTTGAAGTCGGCCAGTGTCTTGATCTGCTTGTCGCGCGTGTGGATGTAGCCTTCGTCGTGCACCCAGGTGGCGAGGATCTTGGTACCGGGAAACTCCTTGGCCGAGTACTTGCCGAAGTAGTCCCACGCGGCACGCGCGCCGGCTTCGGCCGAGTTGCACATGAAGGGCAGCTCGAACGCCTCGGTCGTCGGGAAACGACCGGCCGTGTAGCCGGGCAGCGTGATGACGAGGTCGACCACACCGTCCTTCACCTGGTCCACCAACTGTGCCGGCGTGCCACCCATCGACATCGCGGGGAAGATCTGGCACTTGATGCGGTTGTTGGACTCGGCGGCCACCTTGTCGCACCACGGTGTGATGACGTTGACCGAGGCCATCGCTTGCGGATTCCAGATGTGGTGGAACTTGAGCGTCACCTCCTGGGCCAGCACCGGCAAGGCGGCAAACGAGGCGACCAGCGCAGCGGCCAGCGTGACGGTCGAACGTGCAAACGCTTTCATGGGAACTCTCCTGAATCAGTAGGCAATGCGGGGGCATTGAACGGCGCGGGCGATGCTACTGCACCGCACCGCCCCTGCGGGTGGGGGGAAGCGCGTACGACCACGCAGGTGGATGGCACGCTCGGCTGGCACGGCAAGCGGCGCCGGCAGCCGGCTCAAGCACCCACCTGCCCGACGCATTCGCCAAAGCCCAGCGACGCGAAACCCGCGCGCGCGCAGCGGCCGCGCAAGGTCACTGTGTCGCCGTCGAGCAAGAAGGTGCGCTGCTCGCCGCCGGGCAGAGTGATGGGCTGCCTGCCGCCCTGCGTCAGCTCCAGCAAGGAGCCACCCTGCCCTGGCGTCGGCCCCGACAAGGTGCCGGTGCCCAGCAAATCGCCGCTGGACAAGTTGCAGCCGTTGCTCGTGTGGTGCGCCACGAGTTGCGCCAGCGTCCAGTAGGCATCGAGAAAGCTCGATTGCATCAGCCGCACGGCCGGCAGGCCCTGAAACTTCATCTGCGGCGTCTGCAGCCAGACTTCGAGCGTGATGTCGATGGCGCCCTGTTCGCGGTTTTCGGTGCTGTCGAGGTAGGGCAGCGGCTGCGGGTCGCCCTCGGGCCGGTCGGCGCGTTTGCGGAACGGCGCCAGCGCATCCATCGTCACCACCCAGGGCGAGATCGTCGTGGCAAAACTCTTGCCCAGGAACGGGCCCAGCGGCTGGTACTCCCAGGCTTGCAGGTCGCGTGCCGACCAGTCGTTGAGCAGCACCATGCCGAACAGCCGGTCCTCGGCCTGCTCGATGCCCACCGGCTCGCCCATCGCATTGGCCGGGCCGATCAGTGCGCCGAGCTCCAGTTCATAGTCGAGCGCGCGGCACGCGCCGAACACCGGCGTGCCGTCGGTGCCCTTCATCTGGCCACTGGGCCGGGCAAAGCCCTTGCCGCTGACGATGATCGACGAGGCGCGGCCGTGGTAGCCGATCGGCACCCACTTGTAGTTGGGCAGCAGCGGCGCGTCGGGGCGGAACAGCTTGCCCACCGTCTGCGCGTGGTGGATGCCGGTGTAGAAGTCGGTGTAGTCGTTGATGCGGCAGGGCAAGGTCATCTCGGCCCGGGCCTGCGGAACGAGGCACAACTCAAGGAACGGCCCCTGCACGCTGTTGTGCCGCAGCGCGTTGCTCAACGCAGCGCGCGCCTCGTGGCGTGCCTTCGGGCCGAGCGACATCAGGTGGTACAGGTTGCCGGCCGCCAGCGGCTCCAGCATGCGGTAGTGGAAGTTGTCCCACGGGCATTGCTCGAGCGCCATCTTCAGGTCGAGCACCTGGTCTCCGATGGCCACGCCGATGCGGTAGGGCTCTTCGGTGCCGGCGCGCCGAAAGCGGCCGAACGGCAGGTTCTGCACGGGGAAGTCGGTTGCGCCGTCGTTGGCGGAGTCGACCCAGCTGCGCAACGCAGGGTCGTGGGTGTCGTCCAGCATCGTCGGTGCCTCGTTCACTTTCATGGTCGAAACCGATCCTGCAGGCCGGCCCAGCAGGCAGCATAGCCCGTGTCGAGCGCGCCGCCGCTCATCGCAAACGCGGTGGGCCGAAAGCGCCAGCGGCTCTCGAACATGAAGGCCAGCGTGTCGTCGAGCTTGTGCGGTGCCAGCGTGGCGGCACTCGCCTTGTCGAAGGCCTCGGCATCGGGCCCGTGCGGCACCATGCTGTTGTGCAGGCTCGCGCCGCCGGGCTTGAAGCCCTCGGGCTTGGCGTCGTACTGGCCGTGCACCAGGCCCATGAATTCGCTCATGAGGTTGCGGTGGTACCAAGGCGGGCGGAAGGTGTCCTCGGCCACCAGCCAGCGCGGCGGGAAGATCACGAAGTCGCAGTTGGCGGTGCCCGGCGTGTCGCTCGGCGAGGTGAGCACGGTGAAGATCGACGGGTCGGGGTGGTCGAAGCTGATCGAGCCGATCGTCATGAAGGTCGTGGTGTCGTACTTGAACGGCACGAGGTTGCCGTGCCAGGCGACGACGTTGAACGGCGTCGATGCCGCGTCGGCACGCCAGAGCTCGCCGCCGTACTTCTTGACCAGTTCGTAGCCACCAGCGTCGGCCTCGAAGGCCGCCGTGGGGGCCAGAAAGTCGCGTGGGTTGGCCAGCCCGTTCGAGCCGATCGGGCCCAGCTCGGGCAGGCGGAACGGCGCGCCGTAGTTCTCGCACACGTAGGCGCGCGCGAGGCGCGCCGGGCCGTCACCGTGCGGATCCACCTTGAACGGCATGCCACGCGGCAACAGCGCCACTTCGCCGGGCGCCACGTCGAGCAGGCCGAGTTCGGTGGTGATGCGCAGGCGGCCCTGTTGCGGCACGAGCAGCATTTCGCCATCGGCGTTGGTGAACGCGCGCCGGCCCATCGGGCGGTTCATCAGCACCAGGTGGGCGGCCATGCCGGTCTGCGCATCGGCATCTCCGTTGACGACCATCGTGCGCAGCCCGTCGATGAAGTCCAGCGGCAACGTCGTCTCATCGGGGATCGGCACCGGGTGCCAGCGCATCGGGTCGGGCGGTGCGTTGACACCGCCCGCAGAACCGGTCTTCAGCCACGCGTGCGCCAGTGGCGTGTAGCCGCCCACCTGCACCGAGGGCCGACGCCGGTACAGCCAGGTGCGCAGGTTGGCGTGGCGCGGTGCGGTGAAGGCGCTGCCGCTCACCAGCTCGGCGTACAGCCCGTGCGCCACACGTTGCGGGCTGTTGCGGCCGGCTGGCAAGGCGCCGGGCACGGCTTCGGACTGGTGCTGGTTGCCGAAGCCGGCGAGGTAGGTCAAGGTTGCGTTCATGCGCGGCTCGCTTCAGAAAGTGGGGCGACGGCGGAACCGCCCGCAGAGGCCAGCGTGCTCGCACGTGCCGCGCTCAGCGCCTGCTTCAGCACGGCGAGCTCGCCGATGTGGTTGGCCAGCAGCAGCACCAGCTTGGCGTTGAGCTCGTGGCTTTGCACGGCGGCCAGCTCGCGGTGGGCGTCGATCAACGCTTCATAGAAGTCGTCGGGCGTTTCGAGGTGCGGTTCGGTGATCAGCATTGGGGCCTCGTCGATGAGGGGCTTTGTGTCGTGCGCGGACGTTCACGGAGCGCTGCAAGCGCGGGCGAGCGCAGCGCGCACCTGAGCGGCATCGGCGGCGCGCCAGCGCGCACCTATGTGGTGGTCAGGGCGGATCAGGTAGGCCGTGCCGGGCTGCGCGTCGTAGCGCTGCGCGACCAGGGCCTCGACATCGGACAGGCGCGCGTCGTGAGCGTCGTGAGCGTCGTGAGCGTCGTGAGCGTCGTGAGCCTCGTGCGCCTCGTGGGCATCCTGGGCGTCGTGGGCATCGTCGCCGCCGTCATGCTCTGCATGCTGGCCATCGCTGCCGATGCTCAGCACCTTCAGCGGCAGCTCGACCGCCCAGCGCGGCGGCGGGCCGAACACGAGCAGCGTGAAGTCGGAACCCAGTTCACGCAGCAGCCAGGTGCTGCGGCCGGCGCGCAGCACGGGCGCGTCGGCGGCCACTGCGCCGGGCACCATGGCGCCCGAGAACGCGTCGCTGTCGGGCGTGTTCAGCGATGAGCCGCGAAGCACCGCGGGCACCGACAACCGCCCACTGTTCACCAGCCGCCGCGCAAACGCATGCTCGCGCGCGAGGTCGAGTACGGCGTTGCGAAACAGCAGGCTCACCTCGCTCTTGGGTGTGATGAAGTCGGTGGCGCGGCTGCTGTTCAAAATGTTCTCGTCGGCCGCGAACTCGCGCTCGGCGCCGTAGCTCGCCAGCAGCGATGCGGGCGACGCGCCCCGCACCACGCGCGCCAGCTTCCAGGCCAGGTTCTCGGCGTCCTGCACGCCCGAGTTGGCGCCGCGCGCGCCGAACGGCGACACGCCGTGGGCCGAGTCGCCGGCGAACAGCACGCGGCCGTGGCAGAAGCTGTCCATCCGCATGCAGGCAAAGGTGTAGACACTCGCCCATTCGAGCGTGAACGCCACGTCCTTCACCGGCGAATGGGCCAGCAACGCCTTGACACGCGGGATGATGTTCTGGGGCTTCTTTTCCTCGTCAGGGTCGGCGTCCCAGCCGAGCTGGAAGTCGACGCGCCACACGTTGTCGGGCTGGCGGTGCAAGAGCACGCTCGAAGGCGTGCCCTTCCTGCCCTGCACACTCTGGTTCGCGTGAAACGGCGGATCGAACCAGAACCAGCGTTCGGTCGCGCCCCCGGGCAGCAGCTCGGCATCGATGCGGATGTCGGCGATCAGGAAGCGGTCCTTGAAGACGCGGCCCTTGCTTTCCAGCCCCATCAGCGCGCGCACGGCCGAGCGCGAGCCGTCGCAGGCGGCCACGTGGTCGGCGTTGACGCGATACGGGCCGTCGGGCGTGTCGATCGTGAGCGTCACGCCATCGCTGTTCTGTTCGACGCCGCTGACCTTGTTCTTCCAGCGAATCTCGATCAACGGCAACTCCGCCGCGCGCTGCGCAAGGTAGCCCTCGACGTAGTACTGCTGCAGGTTGATGAACGCCGGCCGCTCGTGGCCCGGCTCGGGCAGCAGGTCGAAGCGGTAGATCGGCGCGTTCTTGAAGAACACCTTGCCGACGTTCCACGACACGCCCTTGGCCACCATCGCGTCGCCGCAGCCCAACCGGTCGAAGATCTCGAGCGTGCGCTTGGCAAAACAGATCGCGCGCGAGCCGGTGGACAGGCGGTGGTCGTTGTCGAGCAGCAGCACCGGTACGCCGCGCTGCGCGAGGTCGATGGCCAAGCTCAGGCCGACCGGGCCGGCGCCGACGACCACGACCGGATGGCGTGCAGGTTCGGCGGCGCGCTGGTCGGCGTGCTGGCGGTACTCGAACTCGATGGCCTGAAAGTCGACCGTCGGCGCAGCCTGCATGCCCGCCTCCCTCAACTTTCCAGGGATTCCCACATCGCCTTGTCGCGCTCGGCCGTCCAGATGCGCGGGTCGGGGTGCTGCGTCGCTTCATCCAACGCGCGCGTCACGTCGAACGGCATGCAGTGGTCGAAGATCACCCAGTGGCCGTACTTGGGCTTCAACGCCGCATGCGTGTCCTTGTAGATGTGGCGCAGGTCCTTGCCGGCGGCGGCACCAGCCTTGACGCTCGCGTACAGGTCGCTCACGAACGCGCGCGTGCCGGCCAGACCGGCCTGCACCATGTCGGGCGTGGTCAGCGCGGCGCCGCGCCCAGGCACCAGCGCACTCGGCTGCAGCGCGGCGATGCGGTCGAGCGTGGCGGGCCAGTCCTTGAAGTACGCGTCGCCCGCATACGGCGTGGCGTCGAACTCCACCAGGTCGCCGCTGAACAGGATCTTCTGCTGCGGCAGCCAGGCCACCGTGTCGCCCTTGGTGTGGCCTCGGCCGAGCTGCATGAGTTTGACTTCGAGCTTGCCGAGCCAAAGGGTCATCTCGCCCTTGAAGGTCATCGTCGGCCACGTCAGGCCCGGAATCGTCTCGACGGCGCGGAACAGCCGCGGAAAGCGCTCGATCTCGCTCTTCATGTCTTGCGCGCCGCGTTCGACGATCAGGTCGTACGTGTCTTGGCTGGCGATGATCTGCTGAGGTTGGTAGGCGCTCGCGCCGAGCACGCGCACCGCGTGGTAGTGGCTCATCAACACATACTTGATGGGCTTGTCGGTCACCTCGCGGATGCGGCGGATCACGTCTTGCGCCATCAACGGCGTGGCCTGCGTGTCGACCACCATCACCGCGTCGTCACCGACGATCACGCCGGTGTTCGGGTCGCCCTCGGCGGTGTAGGCGTAGGCGTTGTCAGACAGCTTGGTGAACGTGACCTTCTTCTCCTGAAGGTCGGCTTGCGAGGCGAAGGCTTTGGGGGTCTGGGTCATGAGAGCACGCTCCGAGATTCGCTTTAGACGAATGAATTCGTTCTGGTGGAAACCAGGGCTTGATCTTAAGCAGTTGGTTCGTTAATGTCGAATGCGTTCGCATTAGTAGAAACCCGAATTCGGCCCTGAACCCATGCCTCGCTCAACAAGTTCCACCAAAGCCGCCGCACCCACGCCTGCGAAGCCGGCAGCGCCTGCCGCGCGCGTCGGCGCCGTCGCGTCGCCAGGGCTGCCCCAGCGCAACCAGCGCGGCATCCAGAGCGTCGAGGTCGGCGGCCAGTTGCTGCGCGCGCTCGCCCACGTGGGCCGCACGATGGCGCTCAAGGACCTGGCGCGCGAAGCCGGCATGAGCGCCGCCAAGGCGCACCCGTACCTCGTGAGCTTCGGCAAGCTCGGGCTGATCGAGCAGGACGCCGCGTCGGGCCGCTATGGCCTGGGCCCGCTGGCGATGCAACTCGGCCTGATCAGCCTGCAGCAGTTCGACCCGGTGCGCCTGGCCACACCGGTGATCGCGGAACTGGCCCAGGCGCTCAACCTGACGGTGGCCATCGCCGTGTGGGGCAACCGCGGCGCGACGATCGTGCGCATCGAAGAAGCGCCGTCGGCCGTGCACGTGAACATGCGCCACGGCACGGTGATGAGCCTGCGCGGCACCGCGTCGGGCCTGCTGTTTGCGGCGCAGTTGAGCGAGCCGAAGCTGATGGAGTGGCTGGCCCTCGAAGCCGGCAGCGCTCGCCCGCGCATCGACGCCACGCTGAAAGCACAGCTTGCCGAGGCACGGGCTCACGGCATCGGCCGAGTGGTCGATGGCTCGCTGCCCGGCGTCAGCGCCATGGCTGCGCCGGTGTTCGACGAACGCGGCCACATGGTGTTGAGCCTGACCGCCATCGGCCCGAGTGCGATCTTCGACACCCGGCTCGACGGGCCGGTGGCGCAGGCGCTGCGCGCCGCGGCGAAGATGTTGTCGCGGCAGTTGGGGGCGAGTGAGCCATAGGCATTCACGACCCTTGCCACGACAGCATTGCCCGCAGAATCTGCAGCTTCAGGAGACACCGCATGCCCACCCGAATCGCATCGTGCAGTTGTGGCTCGCTGACGGCACAGGTCACCGGCGACCCGGTGCGCGTTTCTATCTGCCATTGCCTGGCCTGCCAGCGCCGCACCGGCAGCGTCTTCGGCGAGCAGGCCCGCTTTGCGCGCGAGGGCGTGACGATCTCCGGCGCATCGACACGCTACGTGCGCGTGGGCGACGAAGGATCGCGCATCACGTTCCACTTCTGCCCGAACTGCGGCGCGACCGTGTACTACGAACCCGAAGGGCTGGAGGCGTTCGTCGCCATCCCCGTCGGAGCGTTCGCCGACCCGCACTTCCCGAGCCCGCAGGTTTCCGTCTACGAAGACCGAATGCACGCATGGGTCGTGCCGCCGGCCGAGGCGCAGCACATTCCTTGAAGACATCGTTGGCGCCCTGCCGCGCAGAACTTCGTCTGCGGGCCGAATGGCAGAAACGAGCACTTTCGCGCATCAACGCCCTGTGACGCACAGGTTCCAGGCGGCCGAGACGCGATGCGTTTCTTCACAGCAAAGTGCAACCAGGCGTTTCTAAGTCATTGTTTTCAAATATCGCCTAGCGATCGAGCGGTACGATCAGCGTGCAAATTACCCGCACATGGCCGACGACTCGCAGACCCTGGCTGCCGAAACCTTGCTGCGCGAGGTGACGCAGGCCGTCGCGCCGCTGGTGCGGTTGCTGGTGCGGCGCGGCATCGACCACCCGCGCTTTTCGGCCGCGCTCAAGCGCGCGTTCGTCGACGCGGCACTGGCCGAGCTCGAAGGCGACAGCGGCGCCATGCCGACGATCACCGCGATCGGCTTGCGCTCGGGCCTGCAGCGGCGCGATGTGAAGCAGCAACTCGCGCACCCGACCTCGGCGCTGCCGCCCAAGGCGCTCTCGCCGACCTTGCCGATGCAACTGCTGGCCCGGTGGGCGAGCGACGCCGCCACGACCGACGCCGATGGCACGCCTCTGCCGCTTCCGATCCGCGCCGGCAACACCCCCGTTCCGAGCGTGCAGGCGCTCGCTGAATCGCTTTCGAAGGACGTTCATCCGCAGGCCCTGCTCGACGAATTGGTTCGCCTGGGATTGGCGCGCACCGAAGCAGGCACAGCACACCTCTTGAGCGAGAGTTTCGTGCCGACTCGCGAGTTCGGTCAATTGCTCGGGGCGTTGTCGCGCAACCTGCGCGCCCACGCCAGCGCCGCGGTCGAGAACGTGCTGGCGGGCGAATCGAAGTTTCTCGAGTACAGCCTCGTTGCCGACGAACTGCGGCCCGACTCGGCCGAAGCGCTGCACGCGCTCGCACGCAAATTCTGGCGCTCCGCCTACAAACGATCGGTGGTGGAAGCGGGCGAATTGATCGAGCGCGACAAGGCACTCGGATTTGGCAGCGACGCCCCCGAGACGCGCGTGCGCTTCGGCGTCTATTTCCACTCCGAACCGGTTTTGCGGCCCCCGCCGGCCACCATCGACCCTGGAGCCGACCCACCATGAACACACACTCGTCCCCGCGCCTGAGGCACTGGGCCCGCGGTATCGCCGCGCTGTGTGTCGCCTTGATGGCGTCCACTGGCTGCGGCGTGGCAGGCGAAGGCACGGGCGGCGCGCTGGTCAGCGGCCAGATCGAAGGCTTCGCAAGCGTGATCGTCGCCGGCCAGCGGTTGGACGACCGCCAAATGCAGGCGCGGATCGAGATCGACCCCGCCGCGCCAGCCCCCCTACCGACCTCGACCCTGCGCCCGGGCATGGTGGTGCAAGTCGTCACGGCAGGCGACGGGCAACCCGTGCAGTTGATGGTGCGGCCCGAGGTGGCCGGCCCCGTCGACAACGTCGATCCGGCCTCGGGCGAGTTCACGGTGGTGGGTCAGCGCGTCAAGGTCGATGGGGTCGCGGCCGACCCGACCCTACTGGTCGGGCTGCCCAACCTCGCCGACCTGGCGCCTGGCGACCGTGTGGTGGTACACGGCCAGCGCGATGCCACGGGCATGGTGCGCGCGAGCCTGGTGCTGCGCGACAACACGCTGGCGGGCGTGCGCGTGTCGGGCACCGCCACGCAAATCATGCCGTCGGGCGATGCGCTCTCGCTGCACGGCTTGCGGGTCGACCTGTCTCGGGCGCAGCGCCTGGGGCCCGTGGCGCGCGAAGGCGATCGACTGACCGTCTTCAGCCCCGTGCCGCCGACCGGCGGCGTGCTCGCGGCGGCGACGCTGGCGATCGATGTGCCGCCGCTGAGCGAAGCGTCGCACGCCACCGTGGCCGGTCTGGCCCGCGCCACCGACGCGCCGGCCCGCTGGCGAGTCCGCGGCGTCATCGTCGATCTGAGCGGCCTGCCGCCCGGCGACCAGGCGCGAGTCACCGAGGGCAGGCTGGTGGTGGTGCAAGGTCGCATTGATGGCGCCTCGGTGGTGGCAAACCAGTTGCGTGTGCTCGACGACACGGCGCCACCGGTGGTGGAGATGGACGCCGACGTCGGCGAGTTCGTCGATGCGCGCCGCTTTACGTTGCGCGGCGTGCCGGTAGACGCAGGTGCGGCGCGCTTCGACGGGCTGACGGCCGGCAACCTTGCCAACGGCGTGCCGGTCCGCCTGCGTGGGCAGATTGCCGGCGCGGCTGTGGTCGCGACAGCTCTGGCTGCGCGCGCGCCGGCCGACGGCTCGACCTTCATTCAAGCCGGTTCGGTGACAGACTGGCAACCTGCTGTGCAAAGGCTGCGCCTGTTTGGCCTGCCGTTCGACTTCCAGCTCAGCGCCAGCACTGTTTTCGAGGGCGGCACGCTCGCCACCCTGGCCGATGGCCGTGTGGTCGAGCTGCGCGGCAGCCTGGCGGGCAACACGTTCACCGTGGTCACGCTGGCATTCGCGTCGCCCACCTCGCCTCTGCAGCTGGCCGGCTGGGCGGTCACCGTGGAGCCAGCCCCGGGCGGCCTGGCGGGTGAGCTGCAAGTCAACGAGGTCGATCTGCTGTGGGATGCGGCGACGGTGTTCATCGGGCCGACCCGCACTGCGGCAGACCTCAGCGAAGGCCGAGCAGTGCGGGTGCGCGCCGTCCGAGGAGCGGGCATTGCAGCGCCCTTGCGCGCACTCGAGATCGACACGCGCGACACCCTGCCCGGCGTGTTCCGCGTGCGCGGCACGGTCAGCGAGTTCGAGTCGATCGCCCGCTTTCGCATCGACGGCCAGTGGGTCGATGCCAGCAACGCGGTGTTCGATCCACCCGAGCTGGCGCGCGCCCTGGCAGGCGCTTACATCGACGTCGAAGGCCGGATCGCAGGGGGCGTGTTGCAGGCCACGCGCGTCAGCGACCCGTGATGGCCTGGGCCGCAGCCGCCGGCTCGATGCCGGCCTCGGCCCCACCGTACAGCCCCCGCGCGGTGCGACACGCCGGGCCATCCCACGCTTGTGCGCAGGAGCGGCGCACGGTCTGACACATCGCCGCGCCGTCGGCGCGCAGCCGGTTGTAGATGGCTGCGTCGATGGCGCCGATGCCGGCGACGAAGATCACGCTGTCGTCGGGCACCGAGGCGCCGACGGCGTTGCCCATGATCCGGCAGGTCTGGCGCACCATGTCTTCGGCGCATCGGTCGGCAAGGCCGTCGAGCACTTTCGTGTCTGGCGGCGCGACGCTCTGAGGCGCAGCGGCAGCCGAGGGGGCCGGCGCACGTGCGTTGCAGGCGACGAGCACGCAAAGGGCTGCCGTGGCGGCAGCCCGTCGTGCAATGCAAATCGGCGTGATGCCCATCAGGGCTGGACGACGACCCAGCGAGACGTCACGTTGACCCACAGACGACGACCGGCCGCGTCGTGGTAGTAAGCCGCCAACGGACTGCCTGCCAGTTCGGCGAGGCTTGCGACGGCGCGCAGAGCGTCGGCCGCGCTCGGCGTGGGAACGGCATCGCCGTTCTCGCCCGGATCGCCCCCCGGGTTGGTGTTGCCCCCCATGCCACCGATACGCGACACCCCCCGTGGCGCCGCGGCCAACGCCACGTTCACCAACGTACGGCCCTGCCCGTTGACGACCATGGCATCGCCGCCGGTGTCCCACAGGCGCAGCGCGTAGAAGCCGGAGGTCTGCTCAAGCGCATAGCTCAGGCCAGCCACGCTGTGCAGCACGCTGGTGCTATGCATGCCAGCAGAAACACCGGGCGAGGTGCGCGAGTAGCGCAGGCCGTCCGATCGCAGCAGGATCGCGTTGATCTTCTGTCCGAAAGTCGTGCCGGGCGAGAGTCGGACCTCCAACTCTGCAATGCCGGGTTCGGCTGCGCACCGCAGGTGGCCGCTGTCGCCGCCCGCCACCCGCACGCAGCCCGAGGGCGCCAGCCACGGCGCGTTCGCATCGACGTAGTAGCCGCGCGGCCGGATCGTGTCGTCGGCGAAGAACATGCGGCTCATGTCACCTCCCAACTCCAGACCTGGGCTCGCGCCAATGAACCGGGCGTTGCTGAACCGGTAGGAGGATTGGGCCGGATTGGTGTCCGTCCCGCCGAAGCCGACGAGCCCCGTGTGGTTGGCAAAGGTCGGGTTCTCGACGATGTTGTCGCTGCCGTACTGGTTGTGCATGGCCTGCTGCTCCTGAGCATTGGGCACCGTGGAGCCGGGAATGCGCCCGACGAAGACGCCGTTGCGATAAACCTGCTTGCTGCCAACGCCACGGTTTTGAACGCCCGTCCCGTTTTCAGCCACGACGAAGCGGTCGAACACGAAGGCGTTCGATGACTCTTCGGGCCAGATTCCGGCCGCGTTGTGGTAGGCCAGCGTGTCGACGATCTGGTCGCGGTGGCCGGCCGGGCGCCCGGCGATGATCATCAGGCCGGCCATGATGTCGAAGTCGCCTTCGTTCGCCCCCGCCACGCCCATGGCCGCGTGCACGACGTTGTTGCGGAAGTCGAAGTTGCCCGGCCCGGGGGCATCGTAGATGTAGCCGTTGGACTGACTGCCCGCCGCCGCGTTGTTGAGGATGGCGTTGGCGGCGCCGCGGATCCAGTAGTTGCCGGGCAGCCGATCGTTCTGCGCTGCGAGTGTCGGCTCGGTGAACATCGGGATGGGTTGGCGGTTGACGAGCGCGAGGTTGCCGTCCAACGTGTTGCCGCTGGTGACTTCGGTCTCGATCACCACGTTGTGGCCGACGGTGTTGAACACCACGTTGCCTGCGACCATCAGCCCAGATGTTTCGTGAAGGACGAGCCCGCGCTGGACGCTGTCGCGGATCGTGTTGTTGCGAACGTAGCAACTGCGGCAGCCAGTGCCCATCACGTGGAAGTGCATCGGGTAGCGGCCGAGTTGGTTGAACTGGCCCATGGCTCGGAACTCGCTGTCGGCGATCTGCACCGTGGCGCCGTTCGAGCCGGCCATGAACATCGCGTGGCCGCCGACGCCCGAGCCGGCCGAGGTCGCGTCGCCCTGCACGACGATGTTGCGCGTCAGCAGACCGACCTCCGCCCGCACGTCCAGACTCACGTCGCCGACCTGCCGCCGGCTGCCGAAGTGGCGATAGCGCGTCGGCGTCTTGAGCGTCACGACGTTGCCGGTGACGCTTGCAATCTCGGAGGTCGAGTACTCGTTCTGGTTGAAGCTCGAGGTCGCGATGACGATTCGGTCGCCCGCGCGCCAGCCCGGCGCTTCGGCCACGCGGATTTGCGTGGCGCCGGCCGCGACATCGCCGCCGTCGAGCTTGGCCCAGCTCTTTGCCACGGGCCTGCCATGGAGTTCGAGGGTACCGCCCATCACGGCGAGCACCTTGTTGCCGAAGCCCGGCGTACCAGGGTTGTCTGCCACGGTCGATCCGGTCAGCGTGACGGTGGCATTGCGCAGATAGGGCTGGGTTGCCGAGCCGATCTGCAGCCGCCCCCCGTTGACATAGACGTAGTCGGAGGTGATCGCGATGTCGTTGTCGCCAGCCACCAGCGTGCCCTGGATCTGCAGGCCGCGCAGCGGTGGGGTGGCGCCATCGAGGACGACCGTTTTGCCCGCCGGGATCACGACCACCGCGTTGGCCGGTGGCACCGTGCCACCCCAGGTGGCCGGGTCCGACCAGCGCGTTCCGGCACCCACGGCCGGCAGCGTCGCTGCGATCGGCGCGGGCGGCGGCGAACCGACGGGGGGAATTGCGGGTGGAGCAGGTGCCGGTGCCGGTGCCGGTGCCGGTGCAGGCACGGGTGCCGGTGCAGGCACGGGTGCGGGTGCGGGTGCGGGTGCGGGTGCGGGCGCTGGTGCGGGCGCCGGTGCGGGACGGGGGGCCCCGGTTGGGCTCGGGTCTGCGGTTCCGTTGCCTTGGACAGCCTCCGTATCGCTGCCTCCACACGCGCTCAAGAGCGCCGCGGAGAGACAAGCTGACAAGATGAGTGTGGTTCGGGATTTCATGACAGCTCCAAGGTTTGAACGAAGTGAGTCGCAGCAGCGACAGACGTGTAAATTACACGCCAACTTCAAGACAAACCGGTTGCCCGTTGGGTAAGGCTTCACCGGCATATGCAACGAACTGTGATCGCCGCCGTCAGTTGCGGCGGGTAGACGCCTCCCGATCAGGCGGCGCGCGCAGCAGCAAGTCCACCGCAGGCCTCGGCGCGGGGTGTTCCGCTTGCGGTGAGAGCGTGCGCAGGACCGACGCAGGCCAATCGAGGGGCGTCAGCGCTGCTGAATACGGCCACTCACGCCAGGGCCGGGAACAACATCCGCTCGAAGCTGCAGGCAACGGGTCGCCGCTCCGGGGAGTCGTGAGGGGGGTGGTCAGAGGAGTCGTCAGCCCCGACCTTCGCAGCTTGCAGCAGCACCTGCAAGGCGCTGGCCTGCAGGCTCGGGTGCTCGTCGCTCCCACGGCTGCATATCTCGACCGCGAGATCATGCAACTGCCGCGCCGACTTCTGCATCCGACGGCGAAAACCGTCTTCGTCCAACGTGTCGGTCAGGCTGCGGTTCAGCTCGGCAAACCACGGCAAGGCCGCCTGGTCGAGCATCACCGCGGGGTTGCGCTTCTTGCTGACGAGCGACCAGGCACGCAGGAAGTCTTGCACCGCGAGGTTGAGCTTCTGGCAATGCGCGAGTTCGTCTTTCAGCTTCGACATCGACGACAGGTCGGCCAGACGGTCGTGGAAGAACATCTGCGACAGCACGCCCCAGTAGTAGGTGTAGTCCCAGATCACCTTGACCGGCAGCACCTCGGGGTCGGCAAAGATCGGGTACTGGCCGGTGTAGAGCGCGAGCGTGCTGTCGTAGAACGAATGGAACACCTGGTCGTAGATCTGCGCGTGCGCGCCGAGCGGCTGGCCGGCGCGGTCGCGCGCGATCAGCTCGCAGATGTAGGTGTTGCCGATGGCGATGAAGTCGCTGCCGGGCGAATAGAACGGGTCGAGGAACAGGCCCGCCTCGCCGGTGAGCGCCCAGCGGTCGGCCGAGAACACCTGCTTGCAGCCGTACGAGAAGCGCTTGAAGAACGCGAAGTCCTGCAGCAGGTGGCGTTTGCCGTCGAGCTCGTCGAACAGGCGCGGCTGGTAGGTGCGCAGCCACTCCATCGCCTTGTCGAAGGTGTTGTAGGTGTCCAGCGGGTGGATGCTCGGGTCGGCCACGATGCCCACCGAGTGCGAGCCCGACGCGAGCGGGATGAGCCACACCCAGTAGCCCGCGCCGACGAGGTGGTTGGTCGAGCGCCAGCGCTCGGGCGGCGTGCAGCGGGCGCGCCACGCGGGGTTGTCGGTCCAGTCGTCGATGGCAATGCGGTCTTTGATGCGGAACCAGACCGCGTCGCACGCATGCGCGTTGGTCTGCGCCAGGCCGAGCTTGCGCTTGATCAGGCCGGCGCGGCCGCAAGCGTCGATGAGCCAGGTGGCGGTGGCGCCCTGCACGTCCCCGTCGCGCTGCCAGGTGATGCGGTGCGGGCCGGCGCTGCCAGTGCCAGTGCCAGCGCCAGCGCCAGCGAGGTGAATTTCCTTCACCACCGCGCCGTCGATGAAGGTCACGCCCTGGGCCCGGGCTTCTTCGGCAAGGTAGTTCTCGAAGATGCCGCGGTCGATCTGGTAGCTCGGCACCGGCAGCACCTTGCTGGCGCCGAGTTCGGTCACCTGGTCGATGTCGCGCCGGCCCTCGCTGAAGAAGAAGCGGAAGCCGAACTTCTTCAGTTGCTGTTGCTGCAAGTGCGGCTTGAGGCCTAGCACGGTGTCGAAGTAATGCGCGCCGATCTCGACGCTGGACTCGCCGACCTTGTGCGCCGCAATCGGCACCGGGTGCGGCCTGCGCTCGACCACCTGCACGTCGATGCCGGCAAAGCGCTTCTTCAGCTGCAGGGCCAGCGTCAAGCCGGCCAGGCCGCCGCCCATGATGACCACGTAGTGGTGATGCTCGGTGGAAGACAGTGGCATGTTCACAGTGGCATGACCTCGACGTTGAGCGACAAGTGGGCAGACAGCGGCATCGACAGGGTCTCCTTCCGGCGGTGTGCGAGCGATTCGAGCAGGGGCAGCGCATCGGCCATCGCATTGTCGGCCAATGCCCGGGCGGCGGCCGACCGCAACGGGCAGGCGATGGCGGGGCCGGGCTGCAGGCGCCAGTCAACCGCCGCCACGCTGCGCCCGCTGCGCCGCGGCGCCAGCACGAGCGCAGTGGCGAGCAACCCGCGGCTGCGCGTGACGGACTGGAGCGCGCCGCGCGCTTCGATGTCGTAGGCCACCAGCAGCACCGGCACGTCGTCGGCCGCGCACTGCGTGGCCGCCTCCAGCAAACCGGCGGCGAAGCTGCGTTCGAAGGCCGTGAGTGCGGTGCTGGCCCGCATGCAACCGGTGGCCATCGTCCAGTAGCCGGCCGCCGCGTTGTGCACAGAGTTGTGAAAGCGCGTCGGCGACATCAGCGCAGGTGCTTCGGCGAGCGTCTTGCACATGTCGTCGGTGATCGCCAGGTCGCCGTGCGCCGACACGAACACGCTGGGCAGTTGACAGGCAAGCAGCCCGGCGTGCGCCACGGCGCAGCTGGCCACTTCAAGCGCGAGCACCACGGTGTCGGGTGCGCGTCGGCGCTGGATGGGGGCGAGCAACTCTGGCGCCGGCCGCGCCTGCGCCGCCGAAGTCGCGCCGCCTTCGCCTCGAAAGGCTGCGGCTGCGATGTCCCAGCCCGGCAAACCGGGCGCCCAGAACGACACCGCTTCGATGAACAGCGTGGGCGTGTTCATGCCGATCAGGCGCGGGCCGCGCGCGCGACGGGTGCCGACGCACCGCGCCCGAACACCAGCACGCAGTTGTTGCCGCCGAAGCCGAACGAGTTGCTCAGCACGTGGCGCACCGTGCCACGCGCGTTGGGCAGGCGGACTTGCGGGCCGCACACCGGGTCGAGCGCCGCGGTGTTGGCAGTGCCCGGCATCAAGCCGGTCTCGATGGCGAGCAGGCTCACCGCCGCCTCCAGCATGCCGGCAGCGCCGAGCGCATGGCCGGCGATGCCCTTGGTGGAACTGGCGTGCGTGCGCGCGCCGAAGCGCCGCGCCACCAGCGCCGCCTCGACTTCGTCGTTCTTGGCGCTGGCCGTGCCGTGCAGGTTGATGTAATCGATCGCGTCGGTGTCGAGCCCAGCACGCGCCAGCGCGTCGTCGAGCGCGCGCTCGGCGCCCTCGCCTTCGGGGTGCGGAGCCGACATGTGGTGCGCGTCGCTCGCCTCGCCGTAGCCGCACAGTTGCAGTGCACCGCTGTTGCCGCTGGCGCGCTCCAGCAGCGCAAAGCCCGCCGCCTCGCCCAGGCTGATGCCGTCGCGCCGCGCATCGAACGGCCGGCAAGCCAGTGGCGCCAGCAGCGACAGCGCATTGAAGCCGAACAGCACGCTGCCGCACAGGCTGTCCACGCCGCCCACCACGGCCGCATCGACCAGCCCCAGCCGCAGCATGCGCTCAGCCTGCGCGAACGCCTTGGCGCTGGACGAGCAGGCGGTGGAGACCGTCACGCACGGTCCCTCCAGCCGCAGCGCCTCGTGCACGAACAGGCCCAGCGAATGCGGCGTGTTGACCTCGGGGCTGCGCAGGCCAGCGGGAAATCGACCGTCCGCGCCGAGCTGCCGGTAGGCGCTCTCGGTGGCGCCCACGCTCGATGTAGACGTGCCCAGCACCAGCGCCACACGCGCCGCACCGTAGCGCTCACGCGCAGCCAGTGCCGCGCCGAAGAAACCGTCGGCCATCAACCCCAACCAGGCCAGCCGGTGGTTGCGGCACTCCCAGTGCGACAGTGGCTCGGGCAACGGAGAAGATTCGATGTGCGCGACCCGCCCGATCCACGTGGCCAGGGGCTGGTGGGTGAAGTCGTTGGGGCGCAGCGCGGTGGCCTGGGCGGCCAGCGCGTCGAGCAGTGCGGCCTTGCCGACACCGGCGGCTGAGGTGGCTGTGTACGCGCTGATCTGGATCGGGGCGATGAGCGAGGGCACGGCGAGCGTCCAGCAGAACCAAGGCGAGATGGCAGGAGAACCAGAAACAGGTACAACGTCGGCAGCGGCTGGAGCACATCGCAGCCGCATCAGGGCGGAGAAGAAGCCGCCAGCCACTCCACGCACAGCACGCGATTATAGAAACCGGGGTCGGGCGCGCAGCGGCGCCGGGCAAAGCCCCTCGGCTGCGTCAGCCCCGCGGGGTTCAGGTCGCAGGCTCAGCCGCCGGCGCGCGGTGGGCACGCCGTTTGAAGCAACCCGCGCTCCAACCAGCCGTTCCACAATGCCCGCCAGGGCGCCCAGTCGTGTCCGCCCGGCACGGTGCCGGCGCGGCCGGTCGGCAGCGTGACCTGCATCGCGTCCAGGCCCTTGGCAAACCGATCGCCGCGGCCGTAGCCCAGGTAGACCGGCGGCTGGCTGGCGTCGCCGCGGCCGGCCAGCCACCACCAGACCTCGCGCTCCAGATCATCGGTCGGCGCGATGGTCTTGGCGCGCCACTCGAACGGGCCGCCGGCCGCGACGATCTCGCGTTGCAAGGCTTGCGTGCCGGGATACGGCGCAATGGCGAGCACGCCGTCGATGTCGGCAGCGTGCCGCGCTGCATAACCCAGCGCTGCAAAGCCGCCGAGCGAGATGCCCACCAGCCACACCTGCCGGTAGCCGGCCGCGCGCGCGGGCAACACCACGTCGTCGCGCAGGCGCTGCAGCACGGTGCGGTCGGTGAAGTAGCCCAGGTGGGCTTCCACCATCTTCACGTCGACCGCGACCCCGCGCTGGCGCAGCGCCGCGACAAAGCCCTCGTCGATGAATTCCTGTGGTTTGCTGTAAGCCCCCGGCAGCATCACCACGAGCGCGGTGGCCGGCGCCGCGCAACCCGAGAGGTCACTCAGTTGCTGCATGGGAATGGTGGTGGGTCGGCTTTGCGCACAGCCCGCGATTGTGGCCGACAGCACCAACGCGGCCACGCCGAGCGCGGCCCGCCACGCCGTTGTGGCGACGCCTGCCCTGCAACGAAAAGTCGCCTCGGCGCTCAAGGCGCGGGCGGCTCCGGCTCGGTCGCCAAGGCCGAGGCCAGCACCTTGTCGACCCGCTTGCCGTCCAGATCGACCACCTCGAAGCGCCAGCCGCCCCACTCCACCGAGTCGGCCGTGTTGGGCAGGCGGCCCAGCAGCAACATGATCATGCCGGCGAGCGTGTTGTAGCGGCCGCGGTCTTCCTCCGGCAGCTCTTTCAGCGCGAGGCGGTCCTTCAACTCGGGCACCGGGATCAGGCCGTCGAACAGCCAGCTCCCGTCGGCCCGCTGCACTGCCCAGGCGTCTTCGGCCGACGGGTTGGTGAACTCGCCGGTGATGGCCTCCAGCACATCGCGCACGGTGATCATGCCCTGCACCTCGCCGTACTCGTCCACGACGAACACGAACTGCGCGTCGGAGCCGCGGAAGTGCTCCAGCAACTCCATGCCCGACAGCGTCTCGGGCACGAACACCGGGGCCAGCAGGCCCTGCGTCAGCGCGATCGGCTCACCCTTCATCGCCTGTTGCAGCAGGTTCTGCGCCGAGATGACGCCAAGCACGTCGTCCAGCCCGCCGCGGCAGACCGGGTAGCGCGAGTGTTCAGCGTCGGCGACGGCGCTCAGCACGTCGTCCTGCGAGTCATCGACATCGAGCCAGACGATCTCGGCGCGCGGGATCATCATCGAGCCGACCTGCCGGTCGTCGAGCCGGAACACGTTGCGCACCATCTGGTGTTCGTGCGCCTCGATCACGCCGGCGTCCAGGCCTTCTTCCAGACTGGCCTTGATTTCTTCTTCCGTCACGCTGCGGTCGGGCTCGCCCCGGATGCCGAGCAGCCGCAGCGTGGCCTCGGTGCAGACGGTCAGCAGGCGCACGAACGGCCGCGCGATCAGCGACAGCCAGTCCATCGGCCGCGCCACCAGCCGCGCCACGCCCTCGGGGAACATCTGCCCGACGCGCTTGGGCACCAGCTCGCCGAAGATGATCGTGAGGAAGGTGATGACCACCACCACCATCGCGGTGGCGGTGATGTCGGCCGCGCGGTCGGGCATCGCAAACGTGGACTGCAGCCACTTGCCGAACGGCGCCGAAAACGCAGCGTCGCCGACGATGCCGTTGAGCACCCCGATCGACGTGATGCCGATCTGCACCGTGGACAGGAACTTGGTCGGGTTGTCGTGCAGCTCCATCGCTGCTTGCGCACCGGCGTCGCCGGTTTCGACCATCACCTGCAACCTGGCCTTGCGGCTGGCGGTGAGCGCCATCTCGGACATGGCGAACATGGCGTTGAGCAGGATCAGGAAGATCAGTAGGACAACGTCCATTCGGGGCGAGCAGAACCGGGAAGTGGGTCAGCGTAGCAGAATTGGCCCATGAACTATCTGATCGGCGACGTGCAGGGCTGCTGCGACGCGCTCGACCGGCTGCTCGCCGAGATCGGCTTTTCGCCGTCGCGCGACCGCATCCACGTGCTGGGCGACCTGGTCAACCGCGGCCCGCAATCGCTGGCCACGCTGCGCCGGCTGCGGGCCTTGGGCGACGCGGCGGTGTGCCTGCTCGGCAACCACGACTTGCACCTGCTGGCAGTCGCCCACGGCGGGCGAAAGGCGCACCGCAACGACACGCTCGGCGACATCCTGCAGGCGCCCGACCGCGACGCGTGGATCGACTGGCTGCGCCACCGGCCGCTGGCCTGCTCGGCCCACGGCTGGCTGATGGTGCACGCCGGCGTGCTGCCGCAGTGGGACGTGGCGACCACGCTGGCGCTGGCCAACGAGGTCGAATCCGCGCTGCGCGGGCCGGGTGTGGGCGAGTTCCTGAGCGTGATGTACGGCGATGAGCCCCAGGCGTGGCAGCCGAGCGTGGCGGGTGCGCAGCGCCTGCGCCTGATCATCAACGTGCTCACGCGCATCCGCTTTTGCACGGCCGACGGCACGCTCGACCTCGTCAGCAAGGAGGGCGCCGGCGCAGCACCGGCAGGCCACTTTGCGTGGTTCGACGTGCCGGGCCGGCGCACCGCCGGCACGCCGATCGCCTTCGGCCACTGGTCCACGCTGGGCCTGGTGAACCGGCCCGACCTGCTGGCGCTGGACACCGGCTGCGTCTGGGGCGGCCGGCTGACAGCGGTGCGCTTGGACGGCGACCGCCGCGAAGTGATCCAGGTGGCGTGCGAGCAGGCGCAGGCGCCGGGCTGAAACACCTCATTGCCGCAGCGTGACCGGGAGGCGGCTGCATCCAGATCGGGCCGGCCGGCGTACAAAAGGCCTGAACCCGACGCCCGACTGGACACACGATGCACGCGCGCCCTGCGCTCCCCTTCGACTGGCACCGAGGCTTGCGCCGCTGGAGACGTGCGGCGGTCTGGCTGATCGCCACGGTAATCGCCCTGCAGGGCTCGGTAATGGCCATGGCGCGGGTTGCCGAGCCGGCGCACTTGCACGCGCGGGCCGACATGCGCAGCGAACGATTGCACGACCCGATGCTGGACGGCGTGCGCGTGGTGCGGAACCACCATGCCCGGCCTGCGCACGTGGCCGCGGGCCATCACCACAGCGAGATCGAACGCCACGCCCACGACCTCGGGGACGAATCCGGCGCGGTCTACCTCGGCGACGACGCCGCCGACGCCGACGCCGCCAAGCCCGGCAGCGGGCAACGCGCGGCAGCCGATCCCGACACCCCGACACTCGCCTTGCCGGCCCCACCGGCGCCGATGCCCTTCAGCCGCGCGGCACCCGCACCCACGAGCGCTTACCGCTCGCATGTGGGCGAGCTGCCGGAGCGACCACCCCGCTGATCGCATCAACGGCCGGCCCACAACGCCCGGGCCCGGTCATCCCCGAGAGCCTCCCCAAAGGCGCTTGGCGGCCTCTCATCAGCGCGCCGATGCAATGCGGCGCCGCCCTCAGCCATTGAACCAGCCGGCCGCGGCACAGCGGCGCCGGCGAAGGAGTTGTCATGCCATCCGATCTCCACCGCGCCCACCGCGCCCACCGTACGGCCACCACGGCGCTGGCCGCACTGCTTGCCGGCCCGGCCTGGGCCGGCGGCGAACAGGTGCTCGAAAAAGTCGTCGTCATCGGCGCCACCACCCAGCCGGTCGGCGTGGCGGACTCGGCCAGCGTCGGCACCGTCACGCAAAAGCAGCTCGAAGCGCGCACTGTCTATCGGCCGGGCGAGTTGCTCGAAGCCACGCCCGGCCTCGTCGTCAGCCAGCACAGCGGCGAGGGTAAGGCCAACCAGTTCTACCTGCGCGGCTTCAACCTCGACCACGGCACCGACCTGCGCACCAGCGTGGACGGCATGCTCGTCAACCAGCGCAGCCACGCGCACGGCCAGGGCTGGACGGACCTGAACTTCCTGATCCCCGAGCTGGCCACCGGCCTGCGCTACAAAAAGGGGCCGTACGACGCCAGCGAAGGCGACTTCTCATCGGCCGGCGCGGTCGAGATTCGCTACGCCGAAACGCTGGAGCGTGGCATCGCGAGCATCGGCCTGGGGCAGAACGGCTTTCGTCGCGTGCTGCTGGCCGACTCACCAACGTTTGCCGGCGGCCGACTGCTCTACGCACTGGAAGGCCAGCGCAACGACGGCCCGTTCACGCAGCCCGACAACTTCCGCAAGGTCAACGGCGTGCTTCGCTATTCGCGCGGCGATGCCGCCAACGGCTGGAACCTGACCGGCATGGTCTACGACGGCAAGTGGAACTCCACCGACCAGATACCGAAGCGCGCGGTGGACGCCGGCACGCTCGGCCGCTTCGACCTGATCGACCCGACCGACGGCGGTCGCGCGCAGCGCTACAGCGCCTCCGGCGCATGGCGCCAGACCAGCGAGACCACCTCGACGCAGGTCAACGCCTACGTGGTCAGCCAGCGGCTCGACCTCTTCTCCAACTTCACCTACTTCCTCGACAACCCGGTCGATGGCGACCAGTTCGCGCAGCCCGACCGGCGCACGACGACCGCCGCCAACGCGCGCCACAGCTGGCAGCAAACGTTTCTGGGGCGCGAGACCGAGCACCAGGTCGGAGCGCAGTTCCAGAACGACAACGTCTACAACGGCCTGCTCAACACGCGCGCACGCGAGACCTTGTCGGCCACGCGCCGCGACCACATCGTCCAAACCAGCGTCGGCGCGTGGTACCAGAACGCGACCGAGTGGACGAAGACCTTCCGCACCGTGGCCGGCGTGCGCGCCGATGCCTACCGCTTCGACGTGACGAGCGACCTGGCCGCCAACTCCGGCACCGCGCGCGCCACCAAGCTGAGCCCCAAGCTGAACCTGATCTTCGGCCCGTGGGACAAGACCGAGCTGTACGCCAACGTGGGCACGGGATTCCACAGCAACGACGCCCGCGGCACCGTCATCACCACCGACCCGAAGACCGGCGACCCGGCCGACCGCGTGACGCCGCTGGTGCGATCCAAAGGCTTCGAACTCGGCGCTCGCACCTCGCCGATCGCGGGGTTGCAGACGTCGCTGGCGCTGTACCGGCTGGACTTCCAAAGCGAGCTGGTCTTCGTCGGCGACGCCGGCAACACCGAAGCCGGCCGGCCGAGCCAGCGCACCGGCTTCGAGCTGGCCAACTACTACCGACTCGACGACTGGCTGACCATCGACGCCGACCTGGCGTTTGCCAAGGCACGCTTCAAGGACGTGGCACCCGAGGGCAACCGAATCCCCGGCGCCGTCGAAGGCGTGGCCTCGGTCGCGCTGGCCATCGACAACCTGGGGCCGTGGTTCGGCGCGGTGCAGGCACGCTGGTTCGGCCCCCGGCCACTGATCGAGGACAACTCGGTGCGCTCGGGCAGCAGCGCCACGTTGAACGGGCGCATCGGTTACAAGGTCAGCCCGTCGCTGCAGATCGAACTCGAAGGCTTCAACCTGACCAACCGCAAGGTGTCGGCGATCGACTACTTCTACACCTCGCGCCTGCCGGGCGAGCCGGCTGCGGGCGTGGACGACATCCACTTCCACCCGATCGAGAGCCGCTCGTTCAGGGTGACGCTGGTGGCGCGGTTCTGAAGCGCGACACCGCGCCCGGTGGGCGCGGTGTCCGTCGATAGAATCACAAGCTTCAAGAGAAGGAAGCGTGGCCGAGCGGTTTAAGGCTGCAGTCTTGAAAACTGCCGTGGGGGCAACTCCACCGTGAGTTCGAATCTCACCGCTTCCGCCACACCCCGCCGTGAAGGCCGGGGTGCAGCAGCGAGCGTCGTCACGCCGATTTCACTTCGCCGGGGTCGTTCCGCGTCTTCCACAGCGACACGATCACGCCACCCGCAATCAGGCCGAAGGTGACGGTCAGCGAGATCACCGCAGGTATCTTGCCGATGATGCCGACGAGGAAGATCTTCGAGCCGATGAAGATGAGCACCAACGCGAGCGCGTACTTGAGGTACTTGAATCGGTGGATCATCGCCGCCAGCGCAAAGTAGAGCGCGCGCAGGCCGAGGATGGCGAAGATGTTGCTCGTGTAGACGATGAACGGGTCGGTGGTGATGGCAAAGATCGCCGGCACCGAATCAACCGCGAAGATCAGGTCGACGAACTCCACCAGCACCAGTGCCAGGAACAGCGGCGTCGCAAAACGCTCCAGCTTGCCGGTGGCCGGGTTGTTTTCCTGCACCCAGAAGGCGTTGCCGCGCAGGCCTTCGGTGACGCGCATGTGCTTCTTCAAGAACTTCAGCAGCGGGTTGTTCGCGATGTCGGGCATGTGGTCGGCAATGATCCACATCTTGATGCCGGTGAAGATCAGGAAGACGCCGAAGATGTACAGGATCCAGCTGAACTGGCTCACGAGCGTGGCGCCCAGGCCGATCATGATGGCGCGCAGCACGATCACACCCAGAATGCCCCAGAACAGCACCCGGTGCTGGTACTGCCGCGGGATCGCGAAGTAGCTGAATATGAGTGCGATGACGAACACGTTGTCCATCGACAGCGACTTCTCGATCAAGAAGCCGGTGTAGTAGTCCATGCCGCTTTGCGCGCCGAGGTACCACCACACCCAGGCGCCGAAGATCAGCGCCACGCTGATGTAGCCGGCCGACAGCAGCAGGCTCTCTTGAACGCCGATCTCCTTGTCGTCCTTGTGCAGGACGCCCAGGTCGAAGGCGAGCAAGGCCACGACGATGCCGATGAAGCTGTACCAGATCCAGGCGGGCTTGCCCAGAAAGTCGGCGTTGAGGTAGGGAATGAGGGCTTCCATCGCGAGGCCTCAGAAGACAGCGACGGCCGCGGTGCCGAGGCCGAACATGCCGCCGAACGCGCCGAGCAAGGCCACGTCGCGCTTTTGATTGCCGATGCGCCAGGCTTGAAACGCCACGACGAACAGGGCAGCGGTCATGATGCCCAGAAGGATGAGGTGGTTGTCCATGTTGTGCTCTGCTTTTGGAGGAAAGGTGGCAGAGTATCGGCCGGCTGCCGATCAGGACGCATCAACGTTGGGGAGATCGCAGGTTCGGGTTTTCCGAACTGCTGCCACTCGCGGCTCAGGCAAGGAACCGTTGGGCCACGCCAATGTAGAGCGGTATGCCCACCAGGATGTTGAGCGGGAACGTCAGCCCCAGCGACATGCCGAAGTACAGCGACGGGTTGGCTTCGGGAATGGCATGCCGAACGACGGCCGGCACCGCGATGTACGACGCGCTGGCGGCCAGCACCATCAGCAACCCGCCGTTGCCCGGAGCCACACCCAGAACCATGCACAGAACCAGCGCCAGCGTCGCGTGCACCAAAGGCGCGCCGATGGCGTAGGCGAACAGCCACCCGGACTGGCCCTTGAGCCCACCGACGTTGCGCGCCGCGATCAGGCCCATGTCGAGCAGAAAGAACGCGAGCATGCCCTTGAAGAGGTCGACCGCGAACGGTTGCATCGCCGCTTCACCGGCTCGCCCCGTCAGCACGCCCACCAGCATCGCCCCGAGCAGCAGCAGTTGCGCGCCGTCGGTGAGCGACTCGTGCAGCACCTTGCTCATCGACATGCCGCTGCCGCTGGTGGTGGGCTCGGTGCGAGGCATGCCGGATGCGCCGGCGCCAGGGCCGCCGGTTGCAGCCCGGCGCGTGCGCACCAGGTTGGCCATCACCACCGCCATCACGATGGCCGGCGACTCCATCAGCGCCATCGCGGCCGCCATGTGGCCGCCGTAGGCCAGGCCGATGTTGTCGAGGTATTGCACGGCGGTGATGAAGGTCACCGCGCTGACCGAGCCGTAGGTCGCCGCAATCGCGGCGGCGTCGAAGCCATTGAGAAACCGCCGCAGCACGAAGTAGCCCAGCGCCGGCACGCTGAAAGCCAGCGCCAGCGCGATCCCCAAGCTGATGGCCACATCAGCCGTCAGGCCGGACTCGGCCAGCGCAAAGCCGCCCTTCAAGCCCAGCGCCATCAGCAGGTACAGCGACAGGAAGCGCGACACCTGCGGCGGTATCTCGAGGTTGGACTTCAGGCTCCCCGCCAGCAGGCCGAACACGAAGAAGAGGATGGCGGGGTCGAGGAAGCTCTGCATCCGGGCATTGTGGGTGCGGATGCCCCGTGGCTTCATGGGGTTGATGCCGAGCCGGGAGCAGCGCTCGGCGGACATAGACTGCGGACTCTCTGGGAGGCTCGGCATGCTCAACTACCGCCATCTGCACTACTTCTGGGTCGTCACCAAAGAGGGCGGTTTCGCACGCGCGGCCGAGCGGCTCGACATGGCCGTGCAGACCATCAGCGCCCAGGTGCGCGAGCTGGAGAAGGCGCTCGGCCACCAGTTGCTCAAGCCGGCCGGCCGGGGCGTGGCGCTGACCGAAGCGGGCCAGGCCGCGTTTGCACGGGCCGAAGAGATTTTCCAGATCGGCCAGATGATTCCCGACGACGTGCGAGAAGCAGCCGAGGGCAAGGTGGCGCGCCTGGCCGTGGGTTTGTCGGACGGCATCTCCAAGCTGGCGGCGCACAAGTTGCTGGAGCCGGTGCTGGCCACACCTTCGTTGCGGCTGGTGTGCCACGAGGGCGAGTTCGAGCAACTGCTGGCCGAACTGGCGCTGCACCACCTCGACCTGGTGCTCGCGGGCCAAGCCGCGCCACGCAACCCCAACCTTCGCTTGACGAGCGACCGCCTGGTCGAGTCGGCGGTGGACTGGTACGGCCCTGCAGAGCACGTGCGCAAGGCGGACGTCGACCAGTTCCCGCAGTCGCTGAACCGCCTGCCGGTGCTGCTGCCCACCCGGCACTCGGCGCTGCGCTCGACGCTCGACCACTGGTTCGAGGCGCAGGGCCTGCGGCCGCACATCGTCGGCGAGTTCGAGGACAGCGCCCTGCTGGCGGTGTTTGCCGCGCGCGGCCTGGGCGTGTTCCCGGTCAGCCGACTCGGCGCCGACGACGTGGGCTTGATGCGCGGCCTGCGCCCGCTCGGACGCTGCGACGACCTGAAGGAAGAAGTCCACGCCATTCGTTCCCGCCGCGGGCAACACCACCCGCTGGCGTTGCAGATCATCGCGGCGGCGCGCGCTTGAGCACCTGTATCCGCGCGGTCAACCAAGCGGTCACCCAAGCGGTCGTCAGGGCGGCCATCGAGACACAGGGGCGCGCCGGTGCGTGAAGCCCGCTACGCCTGGGTGGTCGTGTGGGCAGCGTTCTTCAGCCTCGCGGTCATCTTTGGCGTGTCGTACTCGTTCGCCGCCTTCTTCGAGGCGTTTGCGGGCCAGTTCAACGCGCAGCGGGCCGATGTGTCGCTGGTGTTCGGCCTGTGCGGGCTCGTCTACTTCGTGCTCGGCGCTGGCGCGGGCATGCTGGCCGACCGCTTCGGCCCGCGCGTGGTGTGCTGCACGGGCATGCTGTTCATCGTCGGCGGGTTGGCCTTGAGCAGCCTGGCCCACGCCATGTGGGTGATTTATGCGGCCTATGGCGTCGGCGTGGGCATCGGCATCGCGCTGGTGTACACGCCAGCCATTGCCTGCGTGCAGCCGTGGTTCACGCAGCGGCGTGGCTTGGCAGCCGGCGTGGCCAGCGCGGGCATCGGCGCGGGCACGGTGGTGGTGCCGCTGCTGGCCACGGCAGCCATCGAGCAGTGGCAGTGGCGCGACGCGCTGCGCGCGATGGCGTTGGGCGTGCTGCTGGTCGGGCTGTGCGCAACAGTGCTGCTCAGGCGGGCGCCTGTGGCTGGCGGTGTGGTCGGCACGACGCCAGCCGCGGGCGCTGACGCTGGGACGCCCGACGTCGGCCAACGCGCCGGCTCGACCTTGGCCGAGACGCTGCGTGACCGCCGCTTCTGGTGGCTGTACGCCGCGGTGGCGCTGGCCAGCCCGAGCATGTTCATCCCGTTCGCGCATGCGTCGGCGGCGGCGCGCGACTTGGGGATCGGCGACGCGCGCTCGGTCGGCCTGGTCGGGCTGATCGGCGTGGGCAGCCTGGTCGGGCGCTTCGCAATTGGGGCGATGGCCGACCGGATCGGACGGCTGCTGACGCTGACGCTGATGCAAGCCTCGGCCGGGCTGTCGTATCTGCTGTGGGGCGCCGCAGGTGGCTACACCGCGCTGGCGGTGTTCGCTCTGTGGTTCGGCCTGAGCTACGGCGGCATCGTGTCGCTGCTGCCGGCCATCTGCATGGACCTGTTCGGGCCGCGCGCAGTCTCCGGGATCATCGGCACGCTGTACACCGGTGCGGCCCTGGGCAACCTGCTCGGGCCGGTGCTGGCGGGCGCGGTGTTCGACCGCCTGGGGAGTTACGCCACGACGATTGCAGCCTGCGTGCTGCTGTCGGCCCTGGCGACGCTCGCATCGGCGCGGCTGGCGCGGTTTGGCGGGCCGAGGTATTGACAGCCTCGGTGCGCAGCCACCTCAGCGGCTCGGCCCTCGCACAGCACCCGCGGACAGCGCATAGCCTGGGCCGTCCGACACCCCGGCTTCTTCGGCGGTGCCGATCCACGGCGCCTTGCGCGGCAGCACCGTCTGCTTGAGCCAGGTCTCGATGTCGTCGGGCGGCTGGGGCCGGCTGAACAGAAAGCCCTGCATCAGGCCGCAGCCGAGGCGGTGCAACACCTCCATCTGGCGCAGGTTCTCCACGCCCTCGGCCACCACCCGCAAGCCCAGCGAGCGCGCCAGCGCGATGATCGCGGTGACCACTGCGGTGCTCTGCGGCGTGAGGCCCAGGTCGCGCACGAAGCTGCGGTCGATCTTCAGTTCGCTGATCGGCAGCGTCGTCAGGTAAGCCAGCGACGAGTAGCCGGTGCCGAAGTCGTCGATCGAGATCGCCACGCCGATGTCGTTCAGGCGGTGCAGCGTCGGGATGACGTTCTGCAAATCCTTCATCAGGCTCGTCTCGGTGATTTCCAGTTCGACCGCGCCGTACGGCACGCCGTACGCGGTGACGGCGTCGTGAATGCATTCGATCAGGTCGCTGCGCTCGAACACCCGGTTCGGCAGGTTCACGGCAATCGAGTCATTGAAGCCAAAACTGTCCTGCCAGATGCGGGCCTGGCGTGCGGCCTCGCGGATCAGCCACTCGCTCATCGGAACGATCAGGCCGGTCTCTTCGGCCAGCGGAATGAAGTCACTCGGGGGCATCAGCACGTCGCCGCGCTGCCAGCGCATCAGCGCTTCAGCGCCCACCATGCGAGCGCCCCGCACGTCGATCTTGGGCTGGTAGTGCAGCACCAACTCACCGCGTTCGATGGCCTTGTGCAGCGCACTTTCCAGCTCCAGCTTCTCGCGCCCTCGGCCCGCCAGCGCAGGGCTGTAGATCGACGATGCGTCACGACCGCCGGCCTTCACCGCATGCATCGCCACGTCGGAGTTGCGCAGCAGGTCGGCCATGGACATGCCGTCGCGCGTCGAGACAGCAATGCCCACGCTGGCGGTGACGAAGCACTCCTGCCCCCCCACGAGGATGGGCTGGCGCATCAAGTCGAGGATGCGCTCGGCCACACGTTCGGCGTCGCGCTCGTCTTCTACCTCGGGCAGCAGGGCGACGAACTCGTCACCGCCCAGTCGGGCGATGGCCTCCAAGCTGCGGTGCGAACGCGAACCCACCCCCTCAAGCGAGCTCTCCACGACCTGGTCGGAGTGGCGCACGCACGAGCGCAAGCGGTGCGACACCTCCATCAGCAACTCGTCGCCCGCGGCGTGGCCCAGCGTGTCGTTGATGATCTTGAAACGGTCCAGGTCGATCAGCAGCAACGCCACCCGATGGTTCAGGCGGCGTGCGTACTCCAGCGCCCGCTCGGTGCGCCAGATCATCTGGCGCCGGTTCGGCAGGCCAGTGAGGGTGTCGAAGTTGGCGAGGTGGCGGATCTTCTCCTCGGCCATGCGCCGGTCGGTGAGGTCCTGCAGGATGCCGGCGTAGCCGATCAGGTTGCCGAGCTCGTTGAACTCGGGCTCGGCCTCGACACGCACGATGCGCTGACGACCGTCGAGCAGTGTTGCCGACACGTCGGTTGTGAGCACCGAACTGTGCTTCATCACCTCGCCCAGCACCAGCAGCAATGCGCTGCGGTCTTCCTTGGCGAGCATGCGCAGCAACGAGCGAAACGGCAACGGCTCGTTCGGCCCGAAGCCCAGCACGCGCAACGCTTCGGCGGAATAGCGCGGTCCGCCGTCGCCCTTTTTCCAGTCGAAGCTGCCCATGCGGGCGAGGTCCTGCGCGCGCGCGAGCTTGGCCTTGCTGCGTTCGAGCTCCAGCCGCGTGCGCGACGAGCGCAGCAAGTGGCGCAGCCGGCCCGCGAGCAGACTCCACTGGCTGGACTTGACGAAGAAGTCGGTCGCGCCTGCCTCGTAGGCACGTGAGATGGAAGGATCGTCGTCCAGCCCGGTCAGCATCAGCACCGGCAGCGACTCGAAGCCCGGCAGACCACGCAGCTTCTGGCAGGTCTGGAAGCCATCCAGCCCCGGCATCAGCGCATCGAGCATCACGGCGTCGGGCAGCCACCCTGCCAGCAGCTGCAGCGCCTGCTCGCCGCTGCTCACTTCGGTCACATCGAAGCCACGGTCGCGCAGCGCCGTCGAGGTCAACAGCAAGTTGACTTCGTCGTCGTCCACGAGCAAGACCTGGGGCCGGCCACTTGGTTCGTCGTCGGCGCTGCGTGGGTTGACGTTCATCCGCCCGCCTCGCTCAGCTGATCCAACGCGAGCAACAGCTTGTCCGTTTCACCGACCAATGCCTGGACCTGAAGTGCCACGTCGGCTGCCTGATCCCCTCGTGAGCGCAATTCGAGGTCGGCGCAGATGCCCGACAACTTCATGCCGCCCACACTGGCCGCTGAGGACTTCAGCGTGTGCGCCACGTGGCGCACGCCGCTCACGTCACCGCTGCGGTGCGCCTCGATCAATTGAGGGATCAGGCGGCCTGTGGAGGCCTTGAACGCAGCAAGAACCCGTTCGATGAGGCGATTTCTGCCAGTGGGGTCGAGCGCTCGCAGGCTTGCCAGCGCAGCGGCATCCAGCACCGGAGCGTCGTCCGGAGAACGAGCGGCTGCGGAGTGCGCTGTCAGCATACCGGCACTGGCGCACGATGCGCCACTCCGAGCGGGGCACGGGCCGCCGACCTGTCGAACTGGTTCATTCTTGCCGGACACCGAGCCTTGTTCATATCGTTCCGCGTCGACGCACCTCGTAAGGCTTCGTAGCTTGCAGACTTCAAAATCATCTAGCGATGGTTTCCGAGTGAAACAATCTCTCGAACGGGACCCAACTGATTCTGAGCCACTTCGCGAAAGCGCCCCACCCTGACGCTCCACGCCCGCTGCGCCATTTCACACGCTTGCCCTAGCAGGGCGCGGCGCGAATCGGGAAGCCGTTGCACAGAGCCGAGCTTGCATCCGAAAAATACAAGCGATATGCTGGATGAATGTACAGCTTCTGGCGCCACGATTGATGACTGGACCACCAGTTCCGCCAAACGCGCAACGCCGGCTGATCGCCCACCTCGACATGGATGCGTTCTACGCATCGGTGGAGTTGCTGCGCTACCCGGAGCTGCGCGGCCGACCGGTGGTGATCGGTGGCGGCCGGCGCCACCAGCCGGTGCTGCGGGCAGACGGCACGCGCGCGTTTGCAGCGCTGCGCGACTACGCGGGCCGCGGCGTCATCACCACCAGCACCTACGAGGCGCGTGCGCTGGGCGTTCACTCCGGCATGGGCGTGATGAAGGCGGCGCTGCTGGCGCCCGACGCCGTGCTGCTGCCGATCGACTTCGACGAGTACCGGCGCTACTCGAAACAGTTCAAGGCGGCAGTGCGCGAGGTCGCCCCGCTTGTCGAAGACCGCGGGATCGACGAGATCTACATCGACCTGAGCGCGCACCCGGGCGCGCAAACCGACGGCGGGCGCGCCGCCGGACAGCAGCTGCGCGATGCCGTCTTCGCAGCCACCGGCTTGAGCTGCTCGGTCGGCGTGACGCCGAACAAGCTGCTGTCCAAGATCGCCTCCGACCTGGAAAAGCCGGGAGGCCTGACGATCCTGGCTGACGCCGACATCGCCACGCGCATCTGGCCGCTGGCGGCGAAGAAGATCAACGGCATCGGCCCCAAGGCCACGCTCAAGCTAGCCGAATTGGGCCTTCACACCATCGGCGACCTGGCCGCTGCCGACCCGCAGTTCCTCATCCAGCAGTTCGGCAAGAGCCACGGCGCGTGGATGCACGCTGCCGCGCACGGCCGCGACGAGCGGCCGGTGGTGACCTACAGCGAGCCCAAATCGATCAGCCGCGAAACCACCTTCGACCGCGACCTGCATGCCGTGCGCGACCGAACCACGCTGGGCGCCATCTTCACCGAGCTGTGCGTGCAGCTCGCCGGCGACCTGCAGCGCAAGGGCTACGCCAGCAAGACAATCGGCATCAAGCTGCGCTTCGACGACTTCCGTTCGGTCACGCGCGACGTGACCTTGCCGGCTCACACCATGGACGCGCCGGTAATCCGCCACGCGGCGGGCAGTTGCCTCAAAAGAGTCGATCTCAGCCGTCGGTTGCGGCTGCTGGGCGTGCGGGCCGGGGCGCTCGTCAAGCTGGCCGACCTGCTGGCGCCACAGCCGACACCACCCGTGCAAACCGATGCACCGGTTCGCCGCGCGCCGCTGACGGTGCAGGCGCCCACGACCAGCTACAACCTGACGCTCTTCGATCCGCCGCAAGACAACACCGCGGGTTGCCGGCGCTGACGGCTGGGGGTCGCACACCCGCCCGAAACCCGGGCCGACGATGCCTTAGAGTCCCTTGCGGCCCAGCGCGGCCCCGCCAAAACCCGGAGACAAGAAGATGCCCGTGATCACCCACATCGAGGACCTGCGCGTCCTGGCCAAGAAGCGCGTGCCGCGCATGTTCTACGACTACGCCGATTCGGGTTCGTGGACCGAAAGCACCTACCTCGCCAACGAGAGCGACTTCCAGCGCATCAAGCTGCGCCAGCGCGTGGCAGTGAACATGGAAAACCGCAGCACCGCGACGAAAATGATCGGCATCGACGTGGCGATGCCGGTGGCGATCGCGCCGACCGGCCTGACCGGCATGCAGCACGCCGACGGCGAGATCCTGGCGGCGCGCGCGGCCAAGCGCTTCGGCATCCCGTTCACGCTCTCGACGATGAGCATCTGCTCGATCGAAGACGTGTCGCAAGGCACCGGCGGCCACCCGTTCTGGTTTCAGCTCTACGTGATGAAGGACCGCGGCTTCATCGAGCGGCTGATCGACCGTGCCAAGGCGGCGAACTGCTCGGCGCTGGTGCTCACGCTCGACCTGCAGATCCTCGGCCAGCGCCACAAGGACCTGAAGAACGGCCTGAGCGCACCGCCCAAGCTCACGCTGTCGACGATCGCCAACCTGATGACCAAGCCGCGCTGGGGCCTGGGCATGCTCGGCACGAAGCGGCGCGGCTTCGGCAACATCGTCGGCCATGTGTCGGGCATCGAGAACATGGGCTCGCTGTCGGAGTGGACAGCCAAACAGTTCGACACCGCGCTCAACTGGGGCGACGTCGAGTGGATCAAGAAGCGCTGGGGCGGCAAGCTGATCCTGAAGGGCATCCAGGATGTCGAAGACGCGAAGTTGGCGGTGGGCAGCGGCGCCGACGCGCTGATCGTGTCCAACCATGGCGGGCGCCAGCTCGACGGCGCCGAATCGTCGATCCGCGCGTTACCGCCGATTGCCGACGCCGTGGGGCGGCAGATCGAGGTGCACATGGACGGCGGCATCCGCAGCGGGCAGGACGTGCTCAAGGCGCGCGCGCTCGGCGCCCGCGGCACCTACATCGGCCGCGCCTTCCTGTACGGCCTGGGTGCGATGGGCGAGGCCGGCGTGGACAAGGTGCTGCAGATCATCCACAACGAACTCGACCTGACGATGGCCTTCTGCGGCCACACGAAGATCGACACGGTGGATCAGGGCATCCTGCTGCCAGGCACGTACTGACGCGCCCACCGCGCGCGACGGGCGGCGGCTACAGCTGCCGCGCCTCGAAGGTGTTGCACTGCGCCACGCTGCCGGTCTGCAAGCCGGTCTTGAACCACCTGACACGCTGCGCGCTGGTGCCGTGGGTGAAGCTCTCAGGGATCACTTGCCCCTGCGACTTGCGCTGCAAGTTGTCGTCACCGATCTGCGCCGCGGCATTCATGGCTTCTTCGACGTCGCCTTGTTCGAGGATCTGCCGCGCGCTCTGCGCGTGGTGCGCCCAGACGCCGGCAAAACAATCGGCCTGCAGCTCCAGTCGCACGCTCAAGCCGTTTTGCTGCGCCTCGCTCACGCGGCCGCGCATGCCGTCGACCTTGGCAGTGATGCCCATCAGGTGCTGCACGTGGTGGCCGACCTCGTGCGCGATGACGTAGGCCTGCGCAAAGTCGCCCGGCGCGCCCATGCGGGTGCGCATGGTTTCGTAAAACGACAGGTCGATGTAGACCTTCTCGTCGCCGGGGCAGTAGAACGGGCCCATCGCCGCCTGGCCGGTGCCGCAGGCGGTGGGCTCGGCGCCGCGGAACAAGCGCAGCTTGGGCTCGCGGTAGGTGGCGCCCATCTGCTTGAACTGGGCGCGCCAGACGTCTTCGGTGTCGGCCAGCACGGTGGAGACGAATTGCGCCATCTTGTCGTCCGCCGGTGGCTTGGTGGCCGGCCCTTGCGAAACCTCCATCGGCGCGCCGCCACCGCTGAGAAGGCCCAGCACGGTGAGCGGGTTGATGCCGAAGATCCAGCCGGCCACGAGCGCGATGGCGACCGTGCCCAAACCGATGCCACGCCCGCCACCCAGGCGGATACCGCCGCGGCCACCGCCGCCGCCCGCGCGAGCGTCTTCAACGTTGTCGCTCTGGCGATTGCCTTCCCACTTCATGGTCTCGACTCCTGCAACGACGCTGAGCCTGCAACCAAGGGGGCGGCAGGAACTCTCGTCGAACAGATGGTACCGCCGGGTCACGCGGCGGGCCACTGCTGAGAGTCCCGATGTCGAACTGCTGAGAGCTGATGGGCGCTGCAGCGCGCGGGCGGAAGCTGCGGCCGGCGCGGGGCGGCTTCAAACGGATCGCTCAGTGCGCGACGGAGCGCTCGGACAGGTCGCGGCGCCGCTGGTCCAGGCGCTGGCAGGCCTCGAACAACTCCAGCGCGAGCGTGCGCAGCCGCGGTACGCCCAGGCTGTGCGCGATGGCCAGTTGGCGGTAGGCGTAGACAAGATCGAAGAACAGGCGAGACATCTCGAGCCGGAAGCCTTCGCGCTGCATCAGCGCCTTGAACTCGGCCAACGCCCGCGATTCAACGGCGAGCGATGCGGCAAGCTGGTGCAGCCACGGGTCTGCGCGATCGGAAACCGGCGGGCCGGCGTCGCTCGAATGCTGCGCGTGGACGGCTCCGGCAGCGGCCACAGGAACCGGGCTTCGTAGCGTGGGAACAGCCATGGAACACCTCGCGTGGTTCGTCGCCTCCAGAAAGGGCTGGGGCGTGGCAGCGACCTTAGCCCGGCGCGCCGTGGGCAATGCCGCGATAAGACCTGGGTTGGTTTGGCAAATCGCACCGATGCGGGCGAACGTGCCGGTGGTGCGGCATCAGGTCTTGGGCAGCGTCACGCCCTTTTGCCCCTGGTACTTGCCTCCGCGGTCCTTGTAGCTGGTTTCGCAGACGTCGTCTGGGTCGCTCTCGAAGAACAGCACCTGCGCGCAGCCTTCGCCCGCATAGATCTTGGCCGGCAGCGGCGTGGTGTTGCTGAACTCCAGCGTCACGTAGCCTTCCCACTCAGGCTCAAAGGGCGTGACGTTGACGATGATCCCGCAGCGCGCATACGTGCTTTTGCCCAGGCAGATGGTCAGCACGTTGCGAGGAATGCGAAAGTACTCGAGCGTGCGCGCCAAGGCGAAGCTGTTCGGCGGGATCACGCAGACATCGGCATTGATATCGACGAAGCTGCGGGGGTCGAAGTTCTTCGGGTCCACCACCGTGCTGTAGATGTTGGTGAAGACCTTGAACTCGGGCGCGCAACGAATGTCGTAGCCGTAGCTGCTGGTGCCGTAGCTGACGATCTTCTGGCCGTCGGCCGAGTGGCGAATCTGCCCGGGCTCGAACGGCTCGATCATGCCGGTCTGCTCGGCCATGCGGCGGATCCACCTGTCGCTCTTGATGCTCATGCGTCGCTTTCCGTGAGGTGCGGTGGGATTGTAGGGAGCCACGCAACCGGGGCCCGCAGCCGGGAAGCAGGTCACACTTCGCCACGGTTTGGCAGTCGCCCCAGGATCGCGATTGACCTAACATTCGTGGTATGCCGACGTCGGAGCCCGTCATGCGCCCAGCCTTGGACCTCTTGAGCCAGTACGCCCGGTACCACCGCGACCGGCGCAATATCGTGAGTCACTTTGTCGGCGTGCCGATGATCGTCTTCGCGGTCGGTGTGCTGCTGGCCCGGCCGAGCTTCATGCTGGGCGGCGTCGCGCTGACGCCAGCGTGGATCGTTTTTGCAGCGGTCGCGGCTTGGTACCTGAGCCGAGGGGACCTGGGGCTGGGGCTGGCGGTGAGTGCCGCGGTCGGCCTGTTGATGTTGCTGGCGCATGCGGTGGCTGGCCGCAGCGTGGTGGCCTGGCTGGGGTGGGGCTTGGGCTCACTTGCCGTCGGCTGGCTGATTCAGTTCATCGGCCACTGGTACGAGGGCAAGAAGCCTGCCTTTGTCGACGACCTCATCGGCCTGCTGGTCGGCCCGATGTTCGTGACCGCCGAAGCGTTGTTCGCCTTCGGCTGGAACCGTCCGCTGTTGGCGGAGATCGAGCGCCGTGCCGGCCCGACCATGCTGCGCGATCTGGCCAAGATCGCCTAGAGCACGGAGCGAAGGGCGGTTGCCCCGCTGGGCAGGAACGGGCCCCTGCGTGGCCTCGGCGGATCGACCCGCGCAGCGATCGGCCTGCTGGGAGAAAGAGCGGGCGCTATGCCCGCGAGTGAGTGCCCTACCCCCGCGGCGGCTCGGGCTGCCCGTCGAACCGACCGAAGCCGCTGTAGCAGACGAAGTGCCGGTTGGTGGCACGCCCGAACAGCGCCAGCCCCAGGCGCTCGCCCAACTCCAGCCCCATTTGCGTCACGCCACTGCGCGACACGATGATCGGCACGCCCATCTGCGCCGACTTGATGACCATCTCGCTCGTGAGCCGGCCGGTGGTGTAGAAAATCTTGTCGGCGCCGTTCACACCGTTCATCCACATCCAGCCGGCAATCGTGTCGATGGCATTGTGGCGGCCCACGTCTTCGACGAAGGTCAACAAGCGGTCTTGCTGAAACAGCGCGCAGCCATGCACCGAGCCGGCTGACTTGTAGGTGCTCTCCTGCAGCCGCATCGCGCCCAGCAGCGCGTAGAGCGTGGCCTGGCTGAGCCGTGCCGACGGTTCGTCTGCGGGCGGCAGCCGCAGCGACGTCAGGTCGCTCATCAGGTCTCCGAACACCGTGCCCTGGCCGCAGCCGGTGGTGACGACGCGCTTGGCGGTCTTTTCGTCGAAGCGCTCGATGCCGGCGCGCGTCTTCACGGCGGCCGCCTCGACGCCCCAATCCACCGTGATCGAGTGAATGTCGGCCACTGTGTCGACGAGCCGCTGGTTGCGCAGGTAGCCCAGCACCAGCAGTTCAGGCGCCGCGCCGAGGGTCATCAAGGTGACGAGTTCACGCTTGTCGACGAAGACCGTCAGCGCGCGCTCGGCAGGAATCGAAGTGCGGCGCATCGCGCCGAACTCGTCGAGCACGTCGACCTCGCGGGTGAGTGCGGCCCGCGCGGCGCTCAGGTGGGGCAACAGGGTCGCCATGGACGCAAGGCAGACAAGTCGAGAGGGTAAGAAAAAGGGCCGCTGGTGGCAGCGGCCCTGATCAGACGATGACGACGGCAGCGGTGCCGGCAGCGAGGCATCTGCCGGCTACTTCACCGTCACGGTCAGCGTGGCGCTCATCTCTTTGCCGTAGGACAAGTGGAAGCCGTCGGCAAACTGCATGGTCAGTCTGTACGTCCCTGGCGCGAGCTTCAGCTCGGCCTCGGTCTGGCCCTTGCCGTAGTGGATGTGCACGTCGTCCACGGGGATGATCTGGCCCGGCGCCATGCTTTCCCGATTGATCAGCAAATGGTGGTGACCGGTCCCGGCCACCTGCTCGCCGGCAGGCCTGACTTCCATGCCCTTGAGGCCGAACTTGACCATGAAGGGGCTGGTGACCGTGGCGCCGTTGGCAGGCGCCACGAAGTACACGCCCTTCGATCCGGCAGGCGCCATGTTGGGGTTGGGTGCGCTGGCGCACGCCCCCAGCAAACCGGCGCACAGCAGTGGCAGAAGAGTCGAACGAAGCAAATGGCGCATGGCGAGCAATCCCTTCAGGATTTTTTGGCCGCAACGGCGGCCGGGGCAGCCGGCGTAGTCGGTGCAGCGGTGGCGGGCGCGGCGGCGGCCACGCTCGGGTCGACACAAGGCGGCGTCTCGGTCGCCGGCTTGACCTCTTTGCCGGCGGCCTTCATGGAGGCGAAGTACTTGGCAGCGGCCTTGTCCATCGACTTGCACAACTGAAAGTCAGCCATCTTGTTCGTCAGCGCGGTCTTCGCAGCAGCCTCGGCAGCCTTGGCCTTCGCTTCATCCGTCAGGACAGGGACCGGCAACTTGGCCATGGCCGCATGAAACCCCAGCGAGGCCATCAGCACAAACAGCGGGGCTCCATACCGATTCGCAGCAGATCGCATGGTCACATCCTCTCACTCAGTGTTGGGCAGCAGGGCGCGCACCCTGGTCGGCCGGCGGGGTCCGCTGGGCTGGAATCTTGCCTGCCTTGATATCGTCGTGCCAAAGTTCGTGGTGCTCGCGCGCCCAGGCTTCGTCGACGTACCCGGTCTTCATGCCTTGGTACGCGCCCTTCATTCCAATAGTGCCGAGATAGATGTGCCCCATGAACATCACCATCATCAGCACCGAGGAGACTCCGTGCACCATGTTGGCGATCTGCATGTTGCCGCGTGAGTAGTTGAAGCCGGGCACAACCTTGTCGAGCACCAGGCCGGAGGCCACCACGACGATCCCCAGCACAAAAACGCCCGCCCAGAAGATGAGCTTCTCGCCGGCGTTGAAGCGGTGCGAGGGAACCTCTGCACCGCCGAGCAGCCCGCCGCCCTTGGCCAACCACGCAAGGTCGCCTTTGCTCGGGAGGTTGTCGCGCACAAAAGTGACGATCACCACCAACAGCGACACCGCAAACAAGGGCCCGGCAAAGTTGTGCGCAGTCTTCAGCGCGTAGGTGATCCAGCCGAACAAGGTCGAGCCGATGACGGGCAGCAAAAAGTACTTTCCGAACGCCATCACGACGCCAGAAACGGCAAGCAAGCAAAACGTGATGGCGTTGGTCCAGTGCGCCGCTCGCTCGAAGTAGGTGAACCGCTCGATCAGACGCCCCGTGTCGGGCTGGTGCCCGCCGAGCGCACCCTTGCGCCAGTAAAACACCGCGATGGCCAGCGCCGCAATGATCAGCAGCGCGCCGCCGTAGGGAATGATCAACTGGTTTCGCACCTGCCGCCACGCCTCCCCGGCATTGGTGAACGTTGACCCGGGGTACTGCACGAATGGCTGGATCAGCGTGCCCGCCTCGGCAGCCGGGAACGACGTGGTGCCTTGAACTTGGCCCGAGTCGCGCACAGCGCGCCAAAACGGCGCGTTGTTGCCGGGCTGGCTCTGCGCGCGTTGCGCATTGGACTCGCTGGCCTTCGGCTCGGCAGGAGCCACGAAGCCTGCCGGCGGGCCTGCCTTGGCTGCGTTGTCCTGAGCCAAAGCAGCTCCCATCGAGAGCAGGAGCGCCGCAAGGGCAACCGCGGCGCTCTGAATCATGCGTTGCGTAGTGTTTGCCATGTCGGAACCCAGCGTCAGGTAGTCACTTCACCTTGGCATATTCATCTTGGCCGGAGGCACGAACCCGCATCTGCGCTTCCCAACTGCTGCGGTCACCGTCTTTCCAGCCGGCGGCGCGGTGGGTGTCGCTGCTGGCCTGCCATGCCTGCGTGTCAGACTTCCTGGTGGCCGCTTCCTGCGGTTTCTCCCCGCAAGCGGCGAGGGCCCATGTCGAGCAGGCCAGCGCACACACCACCATGGACCTCATCATGACTTGGTTGCCTCGGCAGGCTTCACAGCGGGCGCGCCGCCTTGGCTGGGCTTGCCGTAGGCCGTGCCCCAGCCCCAGACTTCACTGCCCTTGCCGCGGTTGAGCACGCGGGTGCGGAAGATGTCGGCGACCACGTCGCCGTCGCCGCCGAGCAGAGCCTTGGTGGCGCACATTTCGGCGCAGGCGGGCAGCTTGCCTTCGGACAGGCGGTTGCGGCCATACTTGTCGTTCTCGGCGCCGCTGCCGTTCGTCTCGGGGCCGCCGGCACAGAAGGTGCACTTGTCCATCTTGCCGCGCAGGCCGAAGGTGCCGTTGGTCGGGAACTGGGGCGCGCCGAACGGGCAGGCATAGCTGCAGTAACCGCAACCGATGCAGACGTCCTTGTCGTGCAGCACCACGCCTTCATCGGTGCGGTAGAAGCAGTCGACCGGGCAGACCGCCATGCAGGGCGCGTCCGCGCAGTGCATGCAGGCCACCGAGATCGACTTCTCGCCAGCAACGCCGTCGTTCAAAGTGACGACGCGCCTTCTGTTCACACCCCAGGGAACGTTGTGCTCTGCCTTGCAAGCAGTCACACAGCCGTTGCACTCGATGCAACGCTCGGCGTCGCAGATGAACTTCATTCTTGCCATATCAATACTCCCAATGTTGAGAACCGAGCCGGCGCCGCGCGCCTCGGAGGGCAGCGATCACGTGGCACGCTCAATCTGGCAGACCGTCGTCTTGGTCTCTTGCATCATCGTCACACTGTCGTAGCCGTAGGTGGTGGCGGTGTTCACGGCCTCACCGCGGATCACCGGCGCCGCGCCATTCGGGTAGTAGGGCGCCAAGTCGACTCCGCCCCAGCGACCCGAAAAGTGAAACGGCAGGAACACCGTTTCGCCGTCCACCCGCTCGGTGACCATCGCCTTGACGCGAATGCCCTTGAACTCGGGAAGGGCCTCCATCGGCGGGGTCTTCACCCACACGTATTCGCCGTTGCGAATGCCGCGGTCATTGGCTGTCTTGGGGTTCAGTTCGACGAACATTTCCTGCTGCAGCTCGGCCAACCATGGGTTGGAGCGGGTCTCTTCGCCGCCGCCTTCGTACTCGACCAATCGGCCGCTGGTCATGATCAGCGGGTACTTCTTGCCGATGTCGCGGTTCTTGGTCTGCACACTCTTGAAGAGCGTGGGCAGACGCCAGAACGCCTTGCGGTCGTCGTGCGTCGGGTATTTGTCCACCAGGTCGGCGCGGTTGGAGTACAGCGCCTCGCGATGCTTGGGCAGCGGGTCGGGGAAGTTCCAGACGATCGCGCGCGCCTTGGCGTTGCCGAACGGATGGCAACCGTGGTTCTTCATCGCGACGCGGATGATGCCGCCGCTGGAATCGGTCTTCCAGTTCTTGCCTTCGGCGGCCTTTTTCTCGGCGTCGGTCAACTCGTTCCACCAGCCGAGCTTCTTGAGAAGGAGGTGGTCAAACTCGGGGTAGCCGCCTGTGATGTCGGCACCCTTGGAGTGCGAGCCGTCCTCGGCCAGCAGGCTCACACCTTCACGCTCCACGCCGAAGTTCGCGCGGAAGTTGCCGCCGCCTTCCATGACGTGCTTGCTGGTGTCGTACAGGTTCGGCGAGCCGGGGTGGCGCATCTCGGGCGTGCCGTAGCACGGCCAGGGCAAGCCGAAGTAATCGCCATCGAGCTTGTAGCCGGTTTCCTTGTCGATGCCGCCCTTGGCCTTGAGCGTCTTCACGTCGAAGACGTTCATGTTGCGCATGTGCGCCTTCAACCGCTCGGGGCTCTGGCCGGTGTAGCCGATGGTCCAGACGCTGCTGTTGATCTCGCGCAGGATCGACTCGACCTCCGGCTCCATCATGCCCTGCTTGCCGGCGACCAGCTTGGAGTTGGCCATCAGTTCCTTGTCGAAGCCGAGCTTCTGGGCGAACTGGTACATGATCATGTGGTCGGTGCGCGATTCCCAGAGCGGGTCGATCACCTTTTCGCGCCACTGGATCGAGCGGTTGCTCGCGGTGCACGAGCCGCTGGTCTCGAACTGGTTGCTCGATGGCAGCAGGTAGACCGCGCGGTTCGGGTTCAGGTCGGCAGGTTTGCCGGGCATCGCCGCCATCGCGGCGGAGGCGGACGGGTAAGGGTCGATCACGACCAGCAGGTCGAGCTTGTCCATCGCCTGCTTCATCTCCAACCCGCGCGATTGCGAGTTGGGTGCGTGGCCCCAGAAGAACATGCCGCGCAGGTTGCTGTCCTGGTCGATCAGTTCGTTCTTCTCGAGCACGCCGTCGATCCAGCGCGAGACGGTCATGCCGGGCTTGGTCATCATGCCGGGCGCGAACTGCTTCTTGATCCACTCGTAGTCGACGTTCCAGGCCTTGGCGAAGTGCTTCCACGAGCCGTCGGCCAGGCCGTAGTAGCCGGGCAGCGAGTCGGGGTTGGGGCCGACGTCGGTCGCGCCCTGCACGTTGTCGTGGCCGCGGAAGATGTTGGTGCCGCCGCCGCTCTTGCCCACGTTTCCGAGCGACAACTGCAGCAGGCACGACGCGCGCACGATCGCGTTGCCGATCGTGTGCTGGGTCTGGCCCATGCACCACACGATCGTGCTGGGCCGGTTCTCGGCCATGATCTTGGCGACCTTGTAGGTCGTGGCGCCATCAACGCCGCATGCTTCCTGCACCTTCTCGGGCGTCCAGAAGTTCAGCGCCTCGTCACGCACCTTGTCCATGCCGTAGACACGGTCGTTGATGTACTGCTTGTCTTCCCAGCCGTTCTTGAAGATGTGGTGCATCACGCCGAACAGGAACGGGATGTCGCTGCCGGAGCGGATGCGCACGAACTCGTCTGCCTTGGCCGCCGTGCGCGTGAAGCGCGGGTCGACGACGATCATTTTGCAGCCGGTTTCCTTGGCGTGCAGCATGTGCAGCATCGACACCGGGTGCGCCTCGGCGGCGTTCGAGCCGATGTACATCGCCGCCTTGGCGTTCTGCATGTCGTTGTACGAGTTGGTCATCGCACCGTAACCCCAGGTGTTCGCGACGCCCGCCACCGTGGTGCTGTGGCAGATGCGCGCCTGGTGGTCGCAGTTGTTGGTGCCCCACAGGCTCACCCACTTGCGCAGCAGGTAGGCCTGCTCGTTGTTGTGCTTGCTGGAGCCGACGAAGAACAGCGAGTCCGGCCCGCTTTCCTTGCGCAGCGCCAGCATCTTGGCGCTGATCTCGTCGAGCGCCTGGTCCCAGGTGATGCGCTGGTATTTGCCGTTGACCAGCTTCATCGGGTACTTCAGGCGGAACTCGCCGTGCGCGTTTTCGCGCAGCGCCGCGCCCTTGGCGCAATGCGCGCCGAGGTTGATCGGCGAGTCGAACACCGGCTCCTGGCGCACCCAGATGCCGTTTTCGACCACCGCATCCACCGCGCAGCCCACCGAGCAATGGCCGCAGATCGTGCGCTTGACTTCGATCTTTCCTTTGGCTGCCGCTGCCGGCGCATCGGCCGCCTGGGCCTTGCGCACCAACGTCAGCTGCGACGTTGCCAGGCCGGCGCCGACGCCGAGGCCCGAGCGGCGAAGGAACGCACGCCGATCCATCGTCGGAATGGCGCGGGCGAATCCGCGCGACAGGCTGGACACGAGGGATGAGGACGACGCGGCAACACCAGTGCCGGATGACTTGCGTGTGAGCAGCATGATTTCTCCTGCGAACTGCGGGAAGCCGGGGTCAGACCTTGGCGGTTTCGTAGTAGCGCAGCACGTGCTGCGTCACTTGGTAGCCATCCCCGCCTTGCTGCGCGGCGGCGGTCACGGGCACTGCGGCCGGAGCGACCGCGCCCGTGCGCAACGAATAGGCAGCCACGGCGGCCGCTCCGGCCACGCCGGCTCCCGCCACCAGGCTGCGTCGGTCAATGCCGGCTGCGGGGCTGGCAACCTCGGTTGCCTTCGAAACGCCTTTGGACTTGCCTCGAAAAAGCTTCATGTCGCGGCTCCTGCGTGACCCTCGGGAAGGTCGTATTCGATGTTGGTACGAAAGCGGCACAACACCGCCCAAACCCTGGAATCCCCCTGGAATTTAACAGCATACGTTGCAGCGTCAAGCCGGGCATTCGAGCAGGCCGGGGTAGGCCGAGGTATTGGGTCAGGCCTGTCAAAGCGCAGCCCGTGCCCGGTGGACGGCATTCGCTGAGCTCGGCGCCGAGCTATGCGTCGAGCATGTCCAGGCCCTGCGCCTCGACGGCCAGAAAGTCACGCGCAAACACGGTGACGGCACGGTAGAAGTCTGCGCGCGGGTGGGCTTGGAGCGCGTCCCAAAGCTTGTCAGGCCAGCCGCGCAGGTGGGCGTTGAAGAACTTCTGCTGGTTCGCCAGGTTGCTCACACCCAAGTCATCACCGGCGATCAGATAGCGCATCACCTCGCAGAGGGCCGAAACATGGTCTTCGGTTTCAAGGACCGCTTCAGGCCGCTCGAGCCCGAGCGAGCGCAAGTCGTGGCGCAGCGCGACGAGCGGCTTCTCGTTCAACGCACCGGCGATGAAGTAGGAGCCGTACAAGAACACCTCGGGCTTGCCCACGCCCATGAAAAGCGCCGCGTACTCATCGCGCACCGCAGCGGCAGACAGCCGGCGCGAGGCGGCCACCAGCTCCGTCCACGAGGCTTCGAGAAACGCGCCGGGCGCAGGTGCTTCGGTGGCCGCGACTTGCAGCTGCGCGTACAGATCATCGGCCGGCGGCGCGTAGAAGAGTTGCGCGAGCAAACCGTAGACCTCGGCACGCGCCAGTTCTTCGCGATCGTCGGGGGGGCTGAAGTTCAAGGCGGCCATGTGAGGCTCACAGATCGGTGATCCGGACTTCGCCGGGGTTCGAGTGGATGTCGATCACGCGGCAATCGCCGCACATCTTCAAGCGATCGGCCGCTTCGCCCTGGAACATCGAGTGGCCGGCCAGCTTGCCGACCATCGCCTCGATTGCCTGCAAGGTGCCGAAGGCCTTGCCGCAACGAATGCAGGCGTAGGGCTGGGCTTCGTTGAGCACGCGCAACTGCTTGCGCGCCTTGCCGCCGTCGGCCAGCCACAGGCGTGGCTCAAGCGTGATCGCGCCTTCCGGGCAGGTGGTGGCGCACAGGCCGCACTGCACGCAGTTCTTCTCGATGAAGCGCAGCTGCGGCAGGTCGGGGTTGTCGGCGAGTGCAGATTCAGGGCAGGCGCCGACGCAGCTCAGGCACATCGTGCACTTCTTGGTGTCGATCAACAGCCCCCCGAGCGGGCTGGCTGGTGCGGGCAGCGCAATGACCGACGGCGCGGGCGCAGCGTTGTGCATCAGGTGGTCGATGGCGAGGTCGAGCGTGGCGCGCTTGTCGGCCTGCACGGTGTAGGTGGCGGCAGCCTTCACGGTCGCGGCCGGCGCTGCCCTCAGCGCCGCGTCGAGCGTCCGCGCATCGGTGGCCGACACGACGCGAAAGTGCTCGCCCGCCAGACCCAGGCCACTCAGGATCGCCTGCGCCACGCCCATCTGCGCCGCCACGGCGGCACGGTACTCGGGCGCCTCCTCGTCGGTCATCAACACCCACACCTGCGACGCGCCGAAGGCGACCGCCGACAACCACAGCTCGATGCCGGTGGAAGCGGTGTGCCACACGTCCAGCGGCAGCACGCGCGCCGGCACGCCGTGCAGCGCCTTGCCGGTACGCGCTTGCCGGCCGAGTTCGCCGATCAGTTTCGTGCCCGCACCCTGGCTGTGGATGAGCAGCGCCGCGTCCTTCGCCCCGGCGCGCTGGTAGGCCGCCAGCAGCGTGCGGATGCGCTTGCCCTGCTCGTCGGCGCGCGGCGTGGCGTAAGTGATGGCGCCGCTCGGGCAAACGGTGGTGCACGCACCGCAGCCGACGCACAAATGCGGCTCGACGACGATGCCGCCGCCGCTGAACGAGCCGAGCGCGGTGAACTGGCCGGTCTTGCCCTTCATCGACGCATCGCTGCGGATCGCCTCAGCCGAGCAGACGTCGATGCACGCGCTGCAGCCGATGCGCTCGTTGCGGCTGTGTGCGCAGAGCTTTTGTTTGTACTGAAAGAACTTCGGCTTCTCGAACTCGCCAACGCTGTCGCGCAACCTCAGCACCGCCGCCACCAGTGCGGCATCGTCGGCGGCATGGAAGTAGCCTTGCGGCGGTTGGTGCAGGCTGAGGTACGGCGTGGGGTTCAGGTCGAGCACCAGGTCGAAGTTCTCTTCGACTTCCTCTGCCGCACGCTGGAAGTCGATCGCGCCGGCCGCGTCGCACACGCGCACGCAGTCGCGGTGGCTCTTGCATCGGCTCAGGTCGATCTGGTAGCTGAAGTCGATGGCGCCCTCGGGGCACACCTCGATGCAGGCATTGCAGCGCGTGCACAGGTCCAGGTCGATCGGGTTGCTGGCGGTCCAAGCGACCTCGAACGCACCGAGCCAACCGCTGATGCGCGTCAACCGCCCGGCGTGAACCGCGCACGTGTGCTCTTGCGCCAACGTGCCGCCGCCCTGCAGCAGCAGCGTCACCTCCAGCTTGTCGGCCAGCATGCTGGCAGCCCGCTCGGCGCGGTCGGCCGTGCCGATCACCAGCACCCGCCCGGCAGATTGGTAGCCGACCGTGGGCACCGGCTCGGGCTCGGGCAATTGCGCCGCCTTGATCAGTGCGGCGATCTTCGCGGTGGCGCTCTTCGCGTCCTTCGACCAGCCGCTGGTCTCGCGGATGTTGACGAATCGGATCGGCCGCTCGGCCACGCCCGGCGCGCCTTCGGTCTGCGCGTTGAGTTCGAGGAACAGGCTGCTCTCTTGCGTGCAAGCGACCAGCAAGTCGTCACCCGTTTTGGCCGCGCGCTGGAACGCGCCCGCCTCACGCCGGCACAGCAGCGTGTGGACGGTCTGCAGCCCGTCGGAAGCGTCAGGCCCCAGGGCCTTGACCAGGCCCGGGCCGTCCAGCGGCATCGTCTTGTTGCAGTCGCAGATCAGTGTCTTCATGGGCGAGGTCTTCGGGTTCTGCGGGCGGCGCGGTGCCCGCCACCAAGGTGGCGGGCAGGGGGGTGAGGTCGGTGGGCGAGGCGAGCGAGGCATGCGCTGCCGCGTCGGACGCGCTCTTCTCGTCGTCGTCGAACAGCCCGAGGAACGACGACTGCCGCAGCATCCGCAGCATCGAGGGCGGGATCGGATCGGGCTTGCCGTAGTCGTCGATGTACGTGTCGAGCCCGTCCATGACGTTGAAGTGCGGGTCGGTGAAGAGCTTCTTCATAGCAGCGTTGCGAACGTTGCCTTCGACGCCGGGGGCGACGAAGCGCGAATAGTCGGACTCGCGCGTGAGCCGCGCCACGTCGTCGAGGGTCGGCAGCGGCGCGGCCGGGGGCGGTGGCGCCTCGGCCACAGGCGCTGCGGCAGCGCTCGGGACAGCGTCGGCGCTGGCGTCGGTGTTCAGCAGTTCGACCGGCGCCGGTGGCGCCGTTTCGGCCGGTGCCACACCCGTGCGCACTGCCACCTTGCGACGCGCCCAGCGCGACAGGAAGCCGCCTTCTTCGCCCGGCTGCCCGCTCACGATTGCCTCTGCTCCGGCGGCAGGAACGACTGCGGCCGCTTGCGCTTCTTCGGCTCGGGCTTGTAGTGCTCGTCGGTGTAGGCCTGCAGCCAGGCCGCCACGTCGGCGCCCAGCGGCACGTTGTCGACATGCTCCTGCGCGTCGAGCCAGCGGCCGGCTTCGTTGTACGACAGGCTCACCGTCTCCGGCCGCGCGATCGACGGGTCGTCATCGTCCCTGCGCCACACCACGAACCACACCGGCGCGCCCGACGTGAGGTTGAGGTAGTAGCCCTCACACTCGTCGCGGAACAGGCTCAAGCTGAAGCCCGGAAACAGCGTGCGGCGGTGCTTGCCGTCGTCGCGCAGCACACGCGCCTGTTCGCCGAATGCGGCCTCACCCTCCACGACTTCGGCCACGGCGAAGCGCCAGTCCTCCCAGCGATTGGGCTGTGCCTCCCGCTCCATCACCACCGCCACATTGATAGAAGGCCGGTCCATCGGGACACTGTTGAGTTGCAGGCTCAGGTTGACTTCGAGATCGAGATGCTCGGGAACTTCGACGAGAAGTCCTTCGCCCGCTGCGCAATCTTGACCGCCACCTGGCGCGCCACGCTCTTGTACAGCGCAGAGACCTCGCTGTCCGGGTCGCTCACCACGCTCGGCCGGCCGGAGTCGGCCTGCACGCGGATCGACAGGTTCAGCGGCAGCGCGCCCAGGTAGTCCATGCCGTACTCGGCCGCCATGTTCTTGCCGCCGTCCTGGCCGAAGATGTGCTCCACGTGGCCGCACTTCTCGCACACATGCACCGCCATGTTCTCGACGATGCCCAGGATCGGCACGCCGACCTTCTCGAACATCTTGATGCCCTTCTTGGCGTCGAGCAGCGCGATGTCTTGCGGCGTGGTCACGATCACCGCGCCGGTCAGCGGCACGCGCTGGCTGAGGGTGAGCTGAATGTCGCCGGTGCCGGGCGGCATGTCCACCACAAGGTAGTCGAGCTCGGCCCAGTTGGTCTGGCGCAGCAACTGTTCCAGCGCTTGCGTGGCCATCGGGCCGCGCCAGATCATCGGGTTGTCGGCATCGACTAGGAAGCCGATCGACATGACCTGCACGCCGTAGTTCTCCATCGGCTCCATCGTCTTGCCGTCGGCGCTTTCGGGCCGGCCTTCAATGCCCATCATCATCGGCTGGCTCGGGCCGTAGATGTCGGCGTCGAGGATGCCGACCGTGGCGCCCTCGGCCGCAAGCGCCAGCGCCAGGTTCACGGCCGTCGTGCTCTTGCCCACGCCGCCCTTGCCCGAGGCCACGGCGATGATGTTCTTCACCTTCGGCAGCAACTGCACGCCGCGCTGCACTGCGTGCGGCACGATTTTGCTGGCCAGGTTGGCGCTGACGTTCTCGACCCCGGCCACCGTGCGCGCCGCCGCAATCAGCGCCTTGCGCAGCGCAGCGATCTGACTCTTGGCGGGGTAGCCGAGTTCGACGTCGAAGGCCACGTCGCCACCGTCCACACGCAGGTTCCTGACCTGCTTGGTGCTGACGAAGTCCTTGCCCGTGTTCGGGTCGATGACGGCTTTGAGCGCATCGAGCAGCGCGGTGTCGGTAACGGCCATGGGATCTCGGAAAGAGTTGGAAACAACGATGGACCGAGTCTAGCCCCTGGCGCCAAGCTGTTCGCCCCGGTCAAACGATGTGCGACATGCTCGACCGCCCCGCTGCCGCGCCCTCCGCGGGTCACCTTTCACTCCCGCTCGCGGACCTGCCCGCACTCACCAGCCTGCGCTTCGTCGCCGCGCTGGCCGTCGTGGTGCTGCACTACCGCGAGCTGCTGGGGCCGCTGCCGGCGTGGCTGCAGCAGGTCATCGTCGGCGGGCAGTTCGGCGTGACCTTCTTCTTCGTGCTCAGCGGGTTCATCCTGACCTACCGCTACCGCGATTGGTTTGCAGGCGGCGTGAGCCGTGGCAGCTACCGGCGCTTCCAGCGCTTTCGCTGGGCGCGCATCTACCCGGTGTACGTGCTGGGGCTGCTGCTGGACACACCGTGGCATCTGATCGAACGCGCCCAGGCGGGGCAACTCAGCGCCGAGGCGCCGACGCTTGCCGGCTCGTGGCTGGTGAACCTGGCCGGCTTGCAGGCTTGGGTGCCGGTGGTGCCGTACGCAATGTTCTGGAACACGCCGGCCTGGAGCGTGGCAGCCGAGTTCTTCTTCTACGCCGCGTTCCCGTGGCTCTGCTGCGCGCTGGCGCGGCACGGAGGCAGCGCGGCCCGCCTGGCCGCCGCGCTCATCGGCACCGTGCTCGGCGGCGCGCTGTTGTACGCGGCTGTGATCTGGGCGATGAACTACGCGTGGCAGGTCGCGCCGCAGACGCAGTACCTAGTGATCGTCTACAACCCGCTGCTCCGCGGCAGCGAGTTCGTCGCCGGCTGCGTGGCGGGGCAACTCTTCATGCGGATGCGCGACGGCGGAAGGCCGCTGCTTCAGACCGAGCGCGCGCGCAACGCGCTCGTCGTGCTGTGCCTGCTGGCCATCGGCGCGCGCATTGCAATGGCGGGCTACAGCGGGCCGAATTCATGGCTGTGGCTGCTCGACGGCTCGGTCAAGTACGCCGCCTTCGTTCTGCCGTTCGTCGGCTTGATCCTGACGGTGGCCAGCGGCCGCACCTTGCTCAGCCCGCTGTTGGAGCGGCCCTGGGTGGTGCTGCTGGGCGAGGCGAGCTACTCGCTCTACATCGTCCATTGGTCGGTGGTGACGGTGCTGCACCTGAAATTGCTCGGCGCCTGGGGCACGCCGGCAGTCCACGCGCTGCTGCTGGTGGCGACGGTGCTGCTGTCGGTCGTCTGCTACCGCGTGGTGGAAGTGCCGTGGCGGCGCCGCCTGCGCGGCGCGCCGGCGACCGACAATGAGGCACGCACCGCCGCGCCACCCCTTCATCACGCTGCCACATGAAGCAACGCCCTGCCCCCGCTGCCCCTGCCGTCCGCGCCGCTGCCGGCGCCCCTGCGGCTCCCGCCGTGCAGGCAGTGACCGCACTGCCTGCCATGCCCGCCGCGCCGCGCCCGCGCACGATCGAGCGTCGCCCGCCCGACGCCGGCTGGCTGCAGTGGGTCGCCGAAAACCGGCTGCGCCACTGCACGCCCGAGTCGATGCTGGCGACGATGACGCAGGCCAACCTGGACCCGGCCGCCAGCGAACGCGCCATCCGCGAGATGGAGCACAACCCCGGCTTCCTGGCGGCGCGCAAGATGCAGCAGATCCAGACCAAGCTCGAATCGGTCGTCGCCAACCAGCACAAGGTGCGCTCGCTCGATCCGTTGTTCGGCCACGTGGAAAAGCGCAGCCGCGTGCCCCTCGGCGAGTTCCTCGAACGCTACGTCTTCGGCAGCCGCCCGCTCGTGCTGACCGACGTGGCGCGAGATTGGCCGGCGCTCAAGCGCTGGTCGCCGCAGGACCTGGCCGAGCGCTTCGGCCACCTCGACGTGGACATCCAGGCCGAACGCAGCGCCGACCCGAACTACGAAGTCAACAAGCTGAACCACAAGCGCACTGTGCGATTGAGTGACTTCGTCGAGCAGGTGCTGGCGGGTGGAACCACCAACGACTACTACCTGACCGCCAACAACGAGGTGCTGCGCCGCCCCGAGTTCGCGCCGATCCTGGCCGACATCGGCACCCTGCCCGACTTCTGCGACCCCGCGCAACTGGCCGCACGCTCGTCGTTCTGGTTCGGCCCGGCCGGCACGGTGACGCCGCTGCATCACGACACGCTGATGCTGTGCCACACCCAGATCGTCGGCCGCAAACGCTGGCGCTTCATCTCTCCGCTGCAGACGCCGCTGCTCTACAACAGCTTCGAGGTCTACAGCCCGATCGACATCGACCGGCCCGACCTCAACCGCTACCCGCTGTTTGCCGAGGCCAACGTGCTGGAAGTGATCGTCGAACCCGGCGAGACCGTGTTCCTGCCGCTGGGCTGGTGGCACCAGGTGACGGCGCTGGATGTGAGCCTGTCGTTCTCGTACTCGAACCTGGCGGTGCCGAATCAGTACAGCTTTGTGAATCCGACGATCACGAATTGGTGAAACGGCGACTGGGACAAGCTTGCGCTACGGGCGCAGCCGAGCCGCGATGCAGACGCCCAGGTCGCGCACTTGCGGCATCCAGAACAGATCGGTGCTCGTCCCGACGATGTCGATGACCTCGCAGCCCGTGGCCGGGAACAAGGCCGACCAGGCGTTTCGTTCCGCTGTGTCCAGTTGTCGATCGCTCGGGACCAGCAGCGTGGCTTTCACAGCGCAAGGGGACGGACGGTAGCGCCGGCCCATGATCATCACCGCCACCGGCAGCCGGTAGGTCAGCGCGGCCAGCGGGCCGCTGCGCAGCAAGCCAAGCTCCCAGGCCTTCCACAACGCTCGCTGCGGCGCGCGCTCGGTCAGGTGCCACTTCGCCGCCTTCAACCATTGCCGCACGGTCTTGCCGCGCAAGCGCTCTGTTGGCGGCTTGGGCGCCGACGGCACGTCACAGTTTGCCGGCAAGTCGGGGTTGATCAGCACCAGTGCGCCCACCTGTTCGCCCGCCGCGTGCAGTTGCCGCGCCATTTCGATGGCGATCCAAGCGCCAAAGCAGTTTCCCGCCAACTGGTAGGGCCCGTTCGGTTGCACGCCTCGCAGGTGCCGAAGGTGGCTCGCAGCAGCGGCCTCGATGGACAGTGGAGGGCGCCCCACGCCGCCGAGCCCGCTCATCTGCAGGCCATACACCGGGCGATCGGGGCCGAACCAGCGCGCCAGCGTGCGCATGCTGAACACGTTGCCCCCATGGCCGTGAATGCACACCAGCGGCGTGGCGTTGCCGGAAGACTGCAGCACCACCAAGTCGTCGGGTGGCACGGCGCCGTCGAGCAGGCGAGCCAAGCCGCGCACGCTGGAGGCATGCTGGAAGGCGCCCAGCGCCAGACCATGGCCCAGCCGCTGTTGCAATGCCAGGCTGGCGTCCACCGCGCGCAACGAGTCGCCGCCGAGCTCGAAGAAGTCGTCGTCGCGGCCCACGCGATCGAGCCCCAGCGTCTGCGCAAACACCTCGGCCACGGCGCGCTCTGTGGCCGTGGCCGGCACCTCGGCGTCGACCGCCTGTGTGCCCATGGCAGGGGCATGCGCGGCGAGCGTGCGGCGATCCACCTTGCCGTTGGCGTCCAGCGGCCAGCGCTGCACGCGGCGCACGTCGATGCGCAGATGGGGCAATGCGGGCAGAGCGCGGCGCAGCGTGTCGTGCCAGCCGGTTTCGTTGGCGGCGTCGGCGATCACGTGAGCACACAGCGCTGGGGAGCCGCCGAGCGCCTCGGAGCTGGTGACGATCGCGTCGCGCACGCCGCCGTGGGCTCGCAGCGCCTGTTCAAGGCCGTGCAGGTCGATCCACTCGCCGTGGATTCGCACCAGCAGGTCGGCGCGGCCGTGCACCTCGAGCTCGCCGTTTGCGTCGATGCGGCCCAGGTCGCCAGAGCGGTAGCAGCGCTGGCCATCGGCCGCCGGCGCAAACCGCGCCGCGGTGAGATCGGGCCGCCGCCAGTAGCCGGTGGCGAGGAAGCGACCGTGGATCGCGATCTCGCCGATCTGCCCCGGTGGCAGCGCGTGGCCGGCGCTGTCGACGATTCTGATCTGCACGTCGGGAAGGGCATGGCCCACCGGCATGGCGCCCGCGGGCACCGGCATGCCGGCGGTCACGAAGTGTTGAGCGACCAGGCCGGTCTCGGTCGCCCCCAGGCCGTGGGCAAGTACGCAGCGTGCCTGACCCGGGCGATTGAAGTGACGCTGAAAACGCTCGACATCCGGCGCACCGCCGAGGTCTCCCTCGATGCGGATGACCCGCAGCGTGGGCAAGGCCACACCCGTGTCCACCACCTGCCTGAACAGGGACGGCACCGAGTGGTAGATCGTCGGTTGCGCGCTGGCGAGCCAGCGCGCGAGCGCGGCCACGCCGTGTCGGCGCACGTCGAACGGAAGGAGCGCCGCGCCGTTGAGCAACGCGCCGAAGATGTTGGACACCGCGCCGCTGAACCCGCACGACTGCAGCAGCGTCAGCCGATCCTGCTCGCCGATGCGCAGGGCGTGGGTGTAGCGCGCGGCGTTGTGCATCACGTTGCGGTGGCAGTCGACCACGCCTTTGGCAGGGCCCGTGCTGCCCGAGGTGTAGTAGATGTAGGCGGGCGCGTCGGGCCCGACCTCGGCATCGGCATCGGCATCGGCATCCGCATCCGCATCGGCATCGGCATCGGCATCAGCGACGCCCGCAGCGGCTTCGGCGCTGCCCGCGCCGAGCACTTGGCCGCCGGGCACGAGCCACTGCGCCAGCGACCGGTTCATGCGGTCGGCCACCAACGTGCGCAGCCCGGCGTCGCCGATGATCGTGTGCAGGCGCGCCACGGGCAGCGCGGCGTCCAGCGGTACGTAAATGGCCCCGGCGCGCAAGGCCCCGAAGATCGCGGCAATCTGCGCTGCGCCCTGCTCCACGATCACACCCACGGGGTCGCCGGCCTGCACGCCCGCGGCCCGCACCACGGCGGCAATGCGCCGCGACCAGGCGTCGAGTTCGGCGTAGCTCGTGACACCACGGGGCTCGATCAACGCCGGTCGCCCGGGATGGCGCATCGCCTGGGCCACAAAGCGCGCGTTCAGACTGCCATCAATCGGCCAGGGCGGAAAAGCGGTCACCACCCGATTGTGTCGAACCGCGGCGGCACACGGGCGGACGTGAGCTTGTCGTTCTCGTACTCGAACCTGGCGGTGCCGAACCAAAACAGCTTCGTGAATCCGACGCTTGCGAACTGCTGAGCGGGGGCCGCGGGTTCACCGCCATCCCAGCACATCGTGCCCGCGGTCTTCCATGCAGCGCTCGACGTATCCGCGGTGAACGTCGTCGGCGTCGTTCCATTCGAGCAGGGTCTTGACCGCTGCACCCGTGGCGCCGGCGGCCGCACCGGCTCGGGCGCGTTGCCAGACGTCCTTGCTGGCAAGCACGAGGCTTGCGGCCGCCGTGGATGCAAAGGCGATGGCACCAGTTCCTGCTGCACTCCGGGCGGCTGACTCGGCGCGCCGAGCATTCAAACCCACCGCTTTATCGGCCAGTTGACGGCACGCTTCGGCGTCTTTCGCGACACGCTGCTGCTGGGTCGCGCCATTTGTGGGCTTTTGGTAGACCACAGGCTGTTGCGTGGCGCAGCCGGCGAATGCAAGTGCACTGATCGCCAGGACGTAGACGCCGAAGCGGCGGGCGCGGGGGAGTTGTTTTTGGTGGTTCATCGCGGCTTCCTTCTTTCGGTATGGCAGTGGCGCACAGAGCGGCATGGCGTTCACCTGATACCACTACTTGTTGGCACGCCGTCGAAGTACTCCCCCGCAGACAACTGCGCGCCACGCACGCACGTAAGGAAAGGTAAGCCGCTGCGCCTGTGTGTACGTGGCGTCGTCGTGACCGCTCTGTGACAGGCGGCTGGGGCTCACCCCCGCCCTGAACGTTCCGGAGAATCACATGCACACCACTGCCCTCATCCTGCCCGCCGCCAATGCGGCCACCCTCCCTGGGACTCAACAGCCGGTGCGGCCAATCGACCTCCGGGCGTTGCTGGCCATGGCACTCACCGGCCTCACGCTCGCCGCTTTGTTCAACGGCTGGCTGCCTGGGCCTGCCGAAGCGCGCATCGCCATCGGCGTTTTCGTTCTGGCCGTCATCGCCTGGAGCGTGCTGCGCCTGGCCGACACGCCAGTGGCGCTGGCGGCCTGCGTGGCACTGGTTGCGTTGGGCGTGACCCAGCCTGAGGCGCTCTACACCAGCCTGGGCGACAGCGTCATCTGGCTGTTGATCGCCGCATTTGTGATCGCCGCCGTGCTGCAGCAAAGCGGCCTGGCCGAACGCTGGGCCCTGCAGGCGGTGGCCGGCGCACGCACCCCGTCGCGCCTGTTCGTGCGCTTGACCTGGATCATCATCGCCACGGCCTTTGTGGTGCCATCGACATCGGGCCGCGCCGCATTGCTGTTCCCGGTGTTCGTGGTCTTGGCACGCGCGGTCGGCGAGCCGCGCATCGTGCGCGCGATGGCGTTGTTGTTCCCGAGCGTGATCCTGCTGTCGGCCTGCGCCTCGCTGCTCGGCGCGGGCGCCCACCTGGTGGCGGTGGACTTCATGCGCCGGCTCGGGCTGCCGGCGCCGTCGTTCGCGACCTGGGCCCTGTGGGCCGCACCGTTCGCCGTGCTGTCCTCGTTCGCCGCGACGGCGCTGATCTCGGCGCTCTTTCTCGACCGCAGCGCGCGCCAGCAACCGTTGTCGCTGCCCGCACCGCAACTCAGCCCGTTGACCGCGTCACAGCGTGGCGTGGTGGTCGTCATAGGCACGACCGTCGCCGCCTGGGCCAGCGCCGGCATGCATGGTGTGGACGCAACGATGGTGGCGCTGGTCGGCGCGCTTGCCATCACCTTCAAGCCGCTCACCGGGGTGGACATGAAGGCCGCGCTGAAGAAGGTCGAGTGGAACCTGGTGCTGTTTCTTGCTGCGACGCTGGTCCTCGGCGAGGCGCTGTTGCACAGCGGCGCCGCTGCGGCGCTGGCCAATGCACTGCTGGCCGCCGTGCCGCTGCAACGCTTTGGAACGGGCAGCGTGTTGATACTGGCGATTCTGGTCGCGCTGCTGTCGCACCTGTTGATCACCTCGCGCACCGCTCGCGCGCTGGTGCTGCTGCCCACGGTGGCGTTGCCGCTGGCCGCCGGTGGCCTCAACCCGGCGTTGCTGATCTTCGTCTGCGTGATCGGCAGTGGCTTCTGCCAGACCCTGGCCGTGAGCGCCAAGCCGGTGGCGCTGTTCGCGCGCGCCGAGTTGCCACCCGAACTGTCGCAAGCGCAACAGTCGATCGACGGCGCGCTGTTGCGCCTGAGCCTCGCGCTGTTGCCGGTGATGGCCTTGCTGCTGTGGCTGTTCGCGTCGTTCGTGTGGCCGTTGCAGGGGCTCGCCTTGCGTGCCTGAGAAGCTGTGAACGAACCCCGCACACCCGCTCGTCCCGCCAAAACGGCGCCACTCCGCGTTGCAAATGCTCGCCGTAGCCCGAGCTACGGCTGTGCTTTGCGCCTTGAGTAGCTCCGTTTTGACGGCCCGCTCGGGCGCGCTGGGTTCATTCACAGCTTCTGAGCGCTCGCGGCCCGTCGCGTCACGGCATCAAGCCGACGTATTGCCACCTCGACTTCTCGCTCTGTGTGACATCCGATCCACGCAACATTCAAAGGAACAAGCCATGTCCAAGATCATGTCCACCAACCCGCAACGCCTCGCTGCCAAGCCGCTCACCGTGTTGATCGCGCCGTCTGGCTTCAAGGAAAGCCTCGGCGCGCACGAGGTCGCCGAACACATCGCCAGCGGCGTGCTGCGCGTGATGCCCGAGGCCCGCGTGCTGCAAGCGCCGATGGTGGACGGCGGCGAGGGCTTCACCCAAGCCCTGGTCGAGGCCACGGGGGGCACGATGCACGCCGTGCGCGTGACCGGCCCGGTCGGCGAGCCAGTAGATTCGTTCTTCGGCTTTCTCGGTGGCCGCGCGCGCAAGACGGCGGTGATCGAGATGGCCGCCGCCGCCGGCCTGCGCCTGGTGCCGCGCGAGCGCCGCAACCCGATGCTGACCACCAGCCACGGCGTGGGCGAGTTGATCCGTGCCGCGCTGGACGCTGGCGCCGAACGCATCTTGCTCGGCTGCGGCGACTCGGGCATCAACGATGGCGGCGCCGGCATGGCGCAAGCGCTCGGCGCGAAGCTGCTCGACGATGAAGGCTGGCCGATCGGCCACGGCGGCGGTGAGCTGAGTCGCCTCGCACGCATCGACCTGTCGCACCTGGACCCGCGTCTGAAACGTGTGCGTCTCGACGCCGCCGTGAACTGGCACAACATGCTGCTCGGCGAGCGCGGTGTCGCGCGGGTGTTCGGGCCGCAAAAGGGCGCCACGCCGGAGCAGGTGCTCGTGCTCGAAGGCGGCTTGCTGCGCTACGCACGGCAGATTGCCAACGCCACCGGCGTGGACGTTGCCACGCTCAAAGGCGGCGGCGCCTCGGGCGGGCTGGGCGCTGGGTTCGCCGGCCTGCTCGGCGGCCGCCTGCACCCGCGCTACGAGATCGTCATGCAGTACCTCGAACTCGATCACCTCATCGAACAGGCCGACCTGGTGATCACCGCCGAAGGCAGTCTCGACGGCCAGACGCCCTTCGGCAAGATCCCCGCCGAAGTGGCGCAACGCGCCAAGCGCCACGGCCTGCCGGTCATCGCGCTGGCCGGCACCATTGGCAAGGGCGTGCGCATCAACTTCGAGCACGGCATAGACGCTTTCGCCAGCATCCTGACCCGGCCCTGCACGCTTGAAGACGCGATCGCCAACGCGGGGAAGTTGCTCGAGCGCTCGGCCGAAGACGCACTGCGCATGGTCAGCGTGGGCATGAGCCTGGGCCGGCAAGCAAGCTTGGAGCGGCTGGCGGCCTGACCCACGGAGCTGCGGATCACGGACGCCTAGAATTCCAGGTCCATCGCCGGACCTCCCATGACCCGCAAGCTCTTCGTCACCACCGCCCTGCCCTACGCCAACGCGCCGTTCCACATCGGGCACATGATGGAGTACATCCAGGCGGATATCTGGGTGCGGTTCCAGCGCATGGTCGGCAGCGAAGTTCACTTCGTCTGCGCCGACGACGCCCATGGCGCGCCGATCATGATCGCGGCCGAGAAGGCGGGCAATACACCGCAGCAGTTCGTCGCCGAGATCGCCGCCGGCCGCAAGCCCTACCTCGACGGCTTCTCGATCGCCTTCGACAACTGGCACTCTACCGACGCACCGGAGAACCACGAACTCGCGAAGGAAATCTACCTCGCGCTGCGCAAGAACGAGTTGATCACGAGCAAAACGATCGAGCAGTTCTTCGACCCGGTGAAGGGCATGTTTTTGCCCGACCGCTACATCAAAGGCGAATGCCCCAAGTGCGGCGCGAAAGACCAGTACGGCGACAACTGCGAGGTTTGCGGTGCGGTGTATTCGCCCACCGACCTGAAGAACCCGTACTCGACGCTGTCGGGCGCGAAACCGGTGTTGAAGCACAGCGAGCACTACTTCTTCAAGCTGTCGGACCCGCGCTGTGTGGAGTTCCTGCAGGGCTGGACGCAGGACGGCAAGCTGCAACCCGAGGTGGCGAACAAGGTGAAGGAGTGGTTCGTCAAGGCCGACGATGGCTCGGGTGGGCTGGGCGATTGGGACATCAGCCGTGACGCACCTTACTTCGGCATCGAGATCCCCGACGCGCCGGGCAAGTATTTCTACGTGTGGCTCGACGCGCCGGTGGGCTACCTCGCGTCGCTGAAGCACCACTTCGACAAAGGCGGCGCGAAAGCACGCGGCGAAGAACGCAGCTTCGACGAGTACCTGGCCGACCCGGCGGTCGAGCAGATTCACTTCATCGGCAAGGACATCGTCACCTTCCACACACTGTTCTGGCCGGCGATGCTGAAGTTCAGCGGCCGCAAAGTCCCGACCCACATCTTCGTGCACGGTTTCATCACCGTCAGCGGCGAGAAGATGAGCAAGAGCCGCGGCACCGGCATTTCGCCGTTGCGCTACCTCGAACTGGGGTTGAACCCGGAGTGGCTGCGCTACTACATCGCGGCGAAACTGTCGTCCAAGGTCGAGGACATCGACTTCAACCCCGATGACTTCGCGGCGCGGGTCAATGCCGATCTGGTGGGCAAATACATCAACATCGGCAGCCGCATCGCGCCGTTCCTCGTAAGGCACTTCGAAAACAAGATGCCGGCCATAAGGATGAGCTTGTTTTCGGGTTTGGTTCCCGTCACTGCTGATACGACTGGATTTGCAATGGCTGTCGGCTATTCAACCGACATCCGAAGTGCTTTCGAGAATCGCGAATTTGCCAAAGCCATTCGCCTCATCATGGAAGTCGCTGACGCCATCAACAAGGAAATTGATGGCTTTAAGCCGTGGGTACTCGCGAAGGACGCCGAAAGAGTGCCCGATGCGAAGGAGTCGCTTGCACATATTTGCGCGAGTTCGATTGCAGGATTCAAAGCCCTGACCGTGTTTCTCAAGCCGATCCTGCCGGCGTTGGCTACCCAGGTCGAGACTTATCTGAGATCTGGCCCGCTCTCATGGTCTTCAATGTCCCTCCCAATCGACTCAAGTCGGTTCATTCCACAGGGCCATGAGTTCGGTAAATTTGTGCCGCTGATGCAGCGCGTCGACCCCAAGCTGCTCGACGCGCTCTTCGAGCCTGCGCAGATCGAGCTGCCACCGCCCGGTGGCGAAGCCATCGCCGCACAGATCACCGTCGACGACTTCGCCAAGATCGACCTGCGCATCGCCAAGATCGTTGCCTGCGAAAAGGTCGACGGCTCGACCAAGCTGCTGCGCCTGACGCTCGACGTGGGCGAGGGTATCGACGCGCAGGGCAAGCCGGTCACGCGCAACGTCTTCAGCGGCATCGCGTCGGCCTACACGCCCGAGCAATTGGTGGGCAAGTTCACCGTGATGGTGGCCAACCTGGCGCCGCGCAAGATGAAGTTCGGCGTCAGCGAGGGCATGGTGCTGGCCGCCTCGCACGCCGACGAGAAGGCGCACCCAGGGCTGTACGTTCTGGAGCCCTGGCCCGGCGCGGTGCCGGGCCTGCGGGTGCGCTGAGCACGCCGCGCGGCTCGGTCACGTCACCCACCCGGCAAACTGGAGCGCGGGTCGGCCGCGGTGGCGGTGGACAGCACCATGCCGTTCTTGTCGAGCGTGACCGAGAACACCCGGTTGTCGTTGTTCTCTTGCCGGAAGTACCAGTCCCACACTTCCTGCTGCTTCAGCTCGTACACCTGCGTCTTGGCGGGGCGGCCGAGCAGGCGGCGCAATTGCGACTTGTCCATGCCGGGCGTGACCTTCACGAAGCTCGACTCCTTCAGCACCTGGCGCAACGCACTCATCTTGCCGTCGGTGCCGATGGTGATCATGTAGTTCACCTGGCCCTCGGGCTGGCGCGGGTACTCGAAGGTGCGGGCGCCGCCTTCTTCGTTGTAGACGGCCGCCGGTTCGCCGAACTTGGCGCGCACGTCGGCCTCGGTGGCCACACCTTCTTCGAGTTCGGCAATTCGCTTCTGGTCGCAGGCGGACAGCCCGAGCAGCGCTGCCAGAACCAATACCCCCACACCCACGCGCTTGGACATGCCCGACCCTCGGTAAAATAGAGGGCCAAACTCTAGCGCAAGCGCCACCCCGCGCAACCCTCCCAATGCCACTGTTCTGGAAGCACTACAAGTCCGACGTCACCGCGTTCATCGAAACGCTGAAGGCGAACAAGCCCACGCTGGAGGAAGAACAGCGCCAGGGCCGCGCCCTGCTGTGGGACAAGCGCCAGGACAGCGCCGCGCAGTCGGAGTACGACGACGCCAAGGTGGCGCAGCAACCTTACGTCTACCAGACGAAGTAGCGCTGACCTGCGCACTGACTGGCCTCTTCTGACCTCTTTCGACGTAGCGCCGTGAACAACGACGTGCTTGACCACGCCGCGGGCGCCGCCGCAGGCCCGGCCGTGGTCGACGGTGTGGCGGTGGCTCGCCTGTACGGCGAGCCGCTGTTCGCGCTGCCGACCGACCTGTACATCCCGCCCGATGCGCTGGAGGTGTTCCTCGAAGCGTTCGAGGGCCCGCTGGACTTGCTCCTGTACCTGATCCGCAAGCAGAACTTCAACATCCTCGACATCCCGCTGGCCAGCGTGACGCGCCAGTACCTGACCTACGTCGAACAAATCCGCAAGAGCAACCTGGAGCTCGCCAGCGAATACCTGCTGATGGCGGCGATGCTGATCGAGATCAAGTCGCGCATGCTGCTGCCGCCCAAGAAGAGCGCCGACGGCGCCGAGGCGGAAGACCCGCGCGCCGAACTCGTGCGCCGGCTGATCGAGTACGAGCAGATGAAGCTCGCCGCGGCGCGGCTCGACGCGCTGCCGGTGATCGGGCGCGACTTTCTGCGCGCGCAGGTGGTGATCGAACAGTCGCTTGCCCCGCGCCTGCCCGACGTGGACGCCGACGACCTGCGCGCCGCCTGGGCCGACCTGATGAAGCGCGCCAAGCTCAACCAGCACCACACCATCACGCGCGAGCAGTTGAGCGTGCGCGAGCACATGAGCATCGTGCTGCGTGCGCTGCAGGGCCGGCGCTTTGCCATGTTCGAAGACCTGTTCGAGGTGACCCGCGGCCCGCAGGTGCTGGTGGTCACCTTCATCGCGCTGCTCGAACTGGCGCGCGAGCACCTGCTGGAGGTCACGCAGGCCGAGGCGTTTGCGCCGATCTACGTGCGGCTGGCGTACCAGCCGAGCTGACGAAGCCGCGCTGCACCGGTCGGCGTCCGGCCTCAGGCTTCGTGCAAAACCCAAGTCTCGCTCGCGAGCCGCACCCCATGCCTGATTTTCGCAGCCCCGCCTTCCTGCTCGACCACATCCAACACACGCTGTCGTTCTACGAAGGCCGGTGCCTGGACGCGAGCGGCGGCTTCTTCCACTTCTTCAAGGACGACGGCACGGTCTATGACCGGCGCACGCGCCACCTCGTCAGCAGCACGCGCTTCGTGTTCAACCACGCGATGGCGTTCCGGCGCTTCGGCGGGTCGGCGCGGCAAGACGCGGTGCGCCACGGCCTGGCCTTCTTGCACACCGCACACGCGCAACCGCAAGGCGGACTTGCGTGGCAGATCGACTGGGATGGCAAGCAAGCAAAGGTGCAGGACGGCACGAACCACTGCTACGGCCTGGCCTTCGTGCTGCTGGCGCATGCGCATGTGCTGATGGCCGGCGTTTCGGAAGCGGCGGCGGGGCTCGAAGCGACGTGGCAGCTGTTGGAGCAACGTTTCTGGGAACCTGCCCACGGCCTGTACGCCGACGAAGCCACGCCGGACTGGCGCGTCGGCGCCTACCGCGGCCAGAACGCCAACATGCACGCCTGCGAGGCCATGATCGCAGCGTTCGATGCCACCGGCGAGCGCCGCTACTTGCAGCGCGCGCTGACGCTGGCCGAGTCGATCACGCAGCGCCAGGCTGCCCTCGCAGGCGGCCTGGTGTGGGAACACTACCGCGCCGACTGGTCGCCCGACTGGGACCACAACCGCGGCGACAAGACCAACATCTTCCGCCCCTGGGGCTACCAGACCGGCCACCTGACCGAGTGGGCCAAGCTGCTGCTGCAGTTGGAGGCGCACCTGCCCGAACCCGAACGACCCACGTGGCTGGTGCCGACCGCGCGCCACTTCTTCGACACCGCGATGACGCGTGGCTGGGACCACGCTCATGGCGGCCTCGCCTACGGCTTCGGACCCGACGGCAACATCTGCGACGGCCACAAGTACTTCTGGGTGCAGGCCGAGAGCTTTGCGGCGGCCGCCCTGCTTGCGCTGCGCACCGGCGATGCGAAGTACTGGGACGCCTACGACAACCTCTGGGCCTTCGCCTGGCGACACATGGTGGACCACGCACACGGCGCCTGGTACCGCGTCCTCACACCCGACAACCGCAAGATCAGCGACGAGAAGAGCCCCGCCGGCAAGACCGACTACCACACGATGGGCGCGTGCTACGACGTGCTGCGAGGGCTGCAGGCCGCCGAAGCCGGGCGAGCCTGACCAGTCATCGCGCCTCGGTTCAGGCCTTCGGCGCCAAGCCCAGCTCGGCCACCATCGCCTCACGCATCAGGAACTTCTGGGCCTTGCCGGTCACCGTCATCGGGATCTCGCTCACGAAGCGCACGTGGCGCGGCACCTTGTAGTGCGCGATCTGGTCGCGACAGAACTCGCGCACCTCGTCGGCCGTTGCGCTGGCGCCGGGCTTGAGCACCACCCAGGCGCAAACCTCTTCACCGTACTTCGGGTCGGGCACACCGAACACCTGCACCTGCGCGATGGCCGGGTGACGGAAGAGGAATTCTTCGACCTCACGCGGGTAGACGTTTTCGCCACCGCGGATCAGCATGTCCTTCACGCGGCCGACGACGCTGCAATAGCCTTCGGCATCCAGCGTGCCCAGGTCGCCGGTGTGCATCCAGCCGTCTCGCAAGGTCTCTGCGGTGCGTTCGTCGTCGCCCCAGTAGCCGCGCATCACGCTGTAGCCGCGTGTGCACAGCTCGCCGGGCTGCCCCACGGGCACGGTGGCGCCAGCTGCGTCGATGACCTTCACTTCGAGGTGAGGCAACACGCGGCCGACGGTTGACACGCGCAGGTGCAGCGGGTCGCTCGGTGCGCTCTGGAACGACACGGGGGAGGTCTCGGTCATGCCGTAGGCGATGGTCACGTCGCGCATGTGCATGTCCACATTTACCCGCTTCATCACCTCCACCGGGCAGGGGCTGCCGGCCATGATGCCCTTGCGAAGGCCACTCAGGTCGAAGCGCTTGAATTCGGGGTGATCGAGTTGCGCGATGAACATCGTTGGCACGCCGTGCAGCGCGGTGCAGCGTTCGTCGTGCAAGGCCTGCAGCGTGGCCAGGGGGTCGAACCCTTCGCCGGGAAAAATCATGGTGCCCCCGGTCACGGTACACACCAGCGAGCCCATCACCATACCGAAGCAGTGGTAGAGCGGCACCGGGATGCACAGCCGATCGCCCTGCGTGAAGCCCATCGCCCCCGCCACGCTGATGGCGTTGTTGACGATGTTGTGGTGCGACAGCGTGGCGCCCTTGGGCTGACCGGTGGTGCCGCTGGTGAACTGGATATTGATCGGGTCGTGGCAGGTCAGCGTGTCGCCGATTTTCCTTGCCTTCGCCACGGCCGGCGCGTCACTGCCAGCCATCAACGCGGGCAGGTTGAACATGCCGGGCGTGCGCTCGTCGCCCATGCGGATCACACACCGCAGGTGCGGCAATCGCTTGGCCTCCAACTGCCCAGGCGCGCAGTGCAACAGTTCAGGCGCCAGTGTCTGCAGCATCTGCAGGTAGGCGCTGGTCTTGAAGGCCGGTGCGCTGATGATGGCCTTGCACGCCACCTTGTTCAGGGCGTACTCCAGCTCGGCCAAGCGGTAGGCCGGGTTGATGTTGACCAGCACCACGCCGATGCGTGCGGTGGCGTACTGGGCCAGGATCCACTCGCTGCGGTTGGGGCTCCAGATGCCCACGCGGTCGCCACGCGTCAGGCCGCGCTGCAGCAGCGCGCCGGCCAGGCGGTCGGCCTCGTCGCGCAGCTGCGCCCAGGTCCAGCGCACGCCACTGTCGCTGAACACGCAAGCCGTGTGGCCCGGCCAGCGCGCCGCGGTGTGGTCCAGCCACTGGGCGATGGTCTTGTCCGACAGCGGCGGCGCCTGCTCACCACGCACATGGGACAGGCCATTCAGCGGCAGGAGGGCAAGGCTTTCCATGTCGTCAACTCCTCGGGGCAGGTCGCTTGGTCCGGCGCACTATTGTGTGGGCGCGGACGTGGGTGCGGATGCGGCGGGCCCCGGCCCCATCGACGGGCCGAAGCTGGGGGGCGGTTCCTCTTCTTCGTCGACGGGCGTGATGTTCAGGTTCACGCTGTCCACGTCCAGCACCTTCTGCTCGCCCAGACCCATGAGCACGATCTCGGGCTTCCAGATCATGATGGCCACCATCACGCACTGCAGCACCACGAACGCCGTGGCGCCTCGGTAGATGGTGGCGGTGGACATGCCCTTGATGCGCCGGCCGGTGATCTTGTCGGTGTAGTCGTCCTTCGACGACACGCTGCGCAGGTAGAACAAAGAGAAGCCCACCGGCGGCGTGAGGAAAGAAGTCTGCAACACCATGCCGATCAACACGCCGAGGAACACCAGATTCACGCCCAGCTCCTGCGCCACCGGCAGCAGCAGCGGCAGCAGGATGAAGGCGATCTCGAAGAACTCCAGGAACAGGCCCAGGAAGAAGACCAGAAGGCTGACCGAGATGACAAAACCCATCTCGCCGCCCGGCACCGCGGCAAACAGCTCCTTGACCCAGTCGTTGCCGTTGATGGCGGTGAAGGTCAGCGAGAACATCGTGGAGCCGATGAGGATCATCATGACGAAGATCGACAGCCGCGCCGACGAGTCAAGCGCCTGCTTCAACAGCGAGAAGCTCAGACGCCCGCGCGCCAGCGCCAGCACCAGCGCGCCGGCCGCGCCCATGGCGCCGCCCTCGGTGGCGGTGGCCACCCCCAGGAAGATGGTGCCCAGCACCAGAAAGACCAGCAGCAACGGCGGGATCAGCACGAAGGTGACCTGGCGCGCCAGCTTCGACAGCAGCTTCAGGCCCAGCTTGTCGTCCACGACCGCCACGATGAGCGCGAACACGATGGCCGCCATGAGCATCACGACGACGATCTCTTCGCGCGCCGGTGTGAAGGCCGGGTCGCCGCCGAGAGCGAGCCTGATGGCACTGTAGTTGCTGGCCACCAACCAGGCCACGACACTGGCCGCCGCGGTCAGGAGGGCCAGGGAGCGGTAGCCCGAGGAGCCTGAGCTTTCGCGGTAGACACGCGCCTCCAGCGGCAGCGCAGGCACCCACTTGGGGCGCAACACGGCGATGGCCAGGACAACGAGTGCGTAAATGGCCACCAGCGTGAAGGCCGGAATGAAGGCGGCCTTGTACATGTCACCGACGCTCTGCCCCAGTTGCTCGGCGATCACGATCAGCACCAGGCTGGGCGGGATGATCTGCGCCAGCGTGCCCGATGCCGTGATGACGCCAGCCGCAAGCGGCTGGTTGTAGCCGTAGCGCATCATGATGGGTAGCGAGATCAGGCCCATCGCGATGACCGACGCGGCCACCACGCCGGTGGTCGCCGCCAGCAGCGCACCGACCAGGACGACGGCAATCGCCAGGCCACCGCGCATCGGGCCGAACACCTGGCCGATGGTTTCGAGCAGGTCCTCGGCCATGCGGCTGCGTTCGAGAATCAAACCCATCAGCGTGAAGAACGGAATCGCCGACAGCAGGTCGTTGGCCATGATGCCGTACAGGCGCAGCGGCATGGCGTTGAAGAACTGCGCCGGCACCAGGCCCAGTTCGACCCCGATCCAGCCGAACACCATGCCGGTGGCCGCCAGCGCGAAGGCCACAGGGAACCCGGTGAGCAGCATCACCACCAGGCCACAGAACATGATCGGCGCCAGGTTGTCGATGAGCCAGCTCATGGCTTGCCTCCTTGTGCCGATGCGGATGCGGCGGCTGCGGCGGCTGCGGCCACGCGCCGAGCTTCTTTGGCCTCGGTTTCAAGGCGAAGCTGTTCGAGCAGCATCTCCTCATCGGTCTTCTCCGGCTTGGCGTGGGGGTCGGGGCCTTTGCCGGCGAGGAAGGCCAACCGCTTGAACAGCTCGGACAAGGCCTGCAAGGCGAGCAGCGTAAAGCCGACGGGCACCAGCGCGTACATCGGCCAGCGGATCAGCCCGCCCGGGTTGGCCGACACCTCCTGCGTTTCAAAGGCCAGCATCACCGAGGGCAGCGAGGTCCACACCAGGAAGCCGCACAGCGGCAGCAGAAAGATCACGATGCCCACCACGTCGATCCACACTTGCGTGCGCCGGCTCAGGTGCGAGGAGATGGCGTCGATGCGCACATGCTGATCGTGCAGAAACACATAGCCCGCGCCCAGCATGAACACCACCGAAAACAGATACCACTGGGCCTCCAGGTAGGCGTTGGAGCTGATGTCGAAGGCGTAGCGCACGATGGCGTTGGCGGTGCTGATGAGCACAGCCGCCAGCAGCAGCCAGTAGACGCTGCGGCCGATTCGCTCGGTACACCAATCTACGCAGCGACTGAACGCGAGCAGGGCTTGCATAAGTGGCTTCCTCGGTAGTTGTTCGGTTGTTGTTTGTAAGCTTGGTGTCAGGGAGGTGATTGCCCAACACAGAAAAGCCCCGCCGGGGCGGGGCTTGTCAGGACGCGGCGCATTGCCGCGCCGCGCGGTCAACCGCGAAGTTGCTGCGCCATGAAGTCGTCGAAGGTGTTTTCGGTGAACCGCATCCAGGACACCGCCTCCCTCTGGAACGCAGAGTAACTGTCATACAGGCGCTTGAAGTTGGCGTTGCTGCCGCTGAGCTCGGCGTAGATGGGCAGTGCTGCCTTGTAGAAGCCCTCCATCACCGGGCGCGGAAAGGGTTTGACCTGCGTGCCGCCGGCAATCAGGCGGCGCAGCGCGGCGCCATTGCGGGCGTCGTATTTGGCCATCATGTCGACATTGGCCTCGTGCACGGCAGCGGTGAAGATGGCCCGGTAGTCGGCGGGCAACGCGTCCCACGACTTGTTGTTGACCAACCAGCCGAGCGCGGCGCCACCTTCCCAGAAGCCCGGGTAGTAGTAGAACTTGGCGACCTTGTTGAAGCCCAGTTTCTCGTCGTCGTACGGGCCCACCCACTCGGCGCCGTCGATGGTGCCGCGCTCAAGCGCCGGGTAGATGTCGCCGCCCGGAATCTGCTGCGGCACGGCGCCCACGGCCGAAAACAAGCGCCCGCCCAGACCGGGGATGCGCATCTTCAGGCCCTTCACGTCTTCCATCGTCTTGATTTCCTTGCGGAACCATCCCCCCATCTGCGCGCCGGTGTTGCCGCTGATGATGTAGCGCACGCCTTGAGGGCGCAGGAAGTCGTTGAAGAGCTTCTCGCCACCGCCCTCGAACCACCACGCGTTCATCTGGCGAAAGTTCATGCCGAACGGGATGCACGAGCCGAAGGCCCAGGCCGGGTCCTTGCCCACGTAATAGAAGGCCGCCGTGTGCGAGCACTCCACCGTGTTGGCGGCCACCGCGTCGGCGGCCTGCGGCATCGGCACGATCTCGCCGGCCGGCGCCACGATGATCTGGAACTTGCCGCCCGTGGCCTCGCTGATGCGCTTGGCCGCGTCCTCAGCCGCACCGTAGATGGTGTCCAGCGCCTTCGGGAACCCTGAAGAGCAGCGCCAGCGGATCGTGGGCTGCGCGGCAACGATGGCCGGGGCGGCCAGGAGGGCCGCGCCGGTCGCGCCGAGGGCTGTTCTGGAAATGAAGTTCCTGCGTTCCATCGAAGTCTCCAACAGTTGAAAAGGTCGCGCCGTGTGGCCACCAGGCACGACTGTCTTGCCGTGCCAGCAGCGAGCGGCGAGACGATAGTCAACGCCTCGTAGAATCAAAAGGCGATTTCTGCGCTGTCTGAACTCCATTTTCTGGAGGTATCGAGTCCGTGGATCAACTCAACTACAAGCACCTGCACTACTTCTGGATGGTGACCAAGTGCGGCGGCGTGGCCCGCGCCGGCGAACGGCTCCATGTGACGCCTCAGTCCATCAGCACCCAGATACGGCAGCTCGAATCAGCCATCGGCGGCACGCTGTGGCGTCGCAGCGGCCGCAAGCTGGAGCTCACCGACACCGGCCACCTGGTGATGGAGTACGCCGAGCGCCTCTTCACCGTCGGCGAGGCCCTGAAGGACGCGCTGCGAGAGCGACCCACCGCGGCGCGCACCACCTTCCGCGTGGGTGTCTCGGGCTCGGTCGTGAAGGTGGTGGCCTACCGGCTGGTGGCGCCGGCGCTGCAACTCTCGCCACCGCCTCGCCTGGTGTGCCGCGAAGGGCGCCTGGCCGAACTCTTGGCGCTGCTCGCGGTCCACGAACTCGACCTCGTCATCAGCGACCGCGCGATGCCCTCATCGATGAACGTGCGCGGCTTCAACCACTTGCTGGCCGAAGGTGGCGTGAGCTTTTTGGCCACGCCGCAACTTGTGCGCAGGCTGAAGGGTCGCTTTCCGCACGGGCTGGACCAGGCGCCGATGCTGCTGCCCGGCACCGACTCGGCCATGCGGCCGCAGTTGATCGCTTGGTTCGACAGCGTGGGCGTGCGGCCGGATGTGGTGGGTGACTTCGACGACACCGCCGTCATGAAGGCGTTCGGCCAGGCCGGCGCCGGCGTCTTCGCGATGCCGACGATGGTTGCGAAGGAAACGGCAAAACAGTTCGGCGTGGTCGCCATCGGCAAGACCGACCAGGTGGTGCACCGCATCTATGCGGTGACCGGCGAGCGCCGGCTGTCCAACCCGGCCGTCCTGGCGATCCAGGCCGCTGCGAGTGCGAACGCCTTGACGACGGCCTGAGGGTGGCTCGAACAGGTTGCTGCGCGCTTACCCGGGCGCGCAAAGGCTATCGCTCGGTGATCTGCCGCGCGAACGTCGCCTCGTCGGTGTTCGCACCGCACACCACCAACCCGACGCGCTGGCCGTCGAGCCGCTGGCGCAACGGCGCCACCATCAGCGCCGCGAGCGCCGCAGCGCCCGCGGGCTCGACCGCCAGCTTGGCGCTGCGAAACAGCAATCGCATCGCATCGCGGATCTGCGCATCGGTGACCAGCACCACCTCGTCGACGAAGCGCCGGTTGAGCTCGAACGAGTAAGGCTCGCAGCGTGGCGCGCCGAGCGAGTCGGCGATCGTGCGGACCGACTCGATGGCTTGCGGTGAACCGGCTTTGAAGCTGCGGCTCAGGCTGTCGGCGCCCTCGGGCTCGACGACATAAACGGCGGTTCGTGGGCTCAATTGCTTGACCGCGCAGGCCACGCCGCCGGTCAGGCCGCCGCCGCCAGCGGCGACGATCACCGCGTCGAGCTCGGCGCCGGCCGCCCTCACCTGCTCGATGAACTCCAGCCCGACCGACGCCGTGCCGAGGGCCGTCTTCGGCCCTTCGTACGGGTGCATCAGCGTGCGCCCTTCGCTGGCGACGATGTCGTGCACACCCGCAAAGGCGTCGTGCACGTTGTCCACCAGCACGACCTGCGCGCCCAGCTCGCGGCACATCTGGATGCGAAAGGGATTGGCGCTTTTCGGCATCACGACCTTGGCCGTGGTGCCCAGAATGCGCGCGCAGTAGCCGAGCGAGATCGCGTGGTTGCCGGCCGACACGCCGGTGACGCCGCGCGCCAGCGCCGCCGCGTTCAGGTCGAGCATCACCGACAACGCGCCGCGCGGCTTGAAGCTGCCGGTCCGCTGGAACAGCTCTTCCTTCAGCCAGACTTGCGTCGTGGCGCCCACCGCGGCGGCGAGCGCGTCGTCCACCAGAAGGCGGACTGGCGTGGTGACGATGCGATCGCCCAGGCGCGCGCGGTTGGCGCGGATCGCATCGAGCGTCGGCGATTCGAAATTCATCGGCGAGTTGCGTTCACGACCCTGCATACCCTGCCTCCTTCTGGCTGCGAACTGCCAGCACGAAAACGGTGTCGATCTCGGCGACAAATCGGTAGAGCGCGATGAAGCCGCGCGAGCCTCGGCCGATCACCAACTCGCGCTTGCCACCGTCCGCTGGTCGGCCGATCAGCGGGCTGCGGGCAAGCACATTGACCGCGGCAATGATGTCCTGGATGCGGTCGGCCGCCTCGGCGACTTGCTGCTCGACCAGAGGGTCGAGGATGCGATCGAAGTCGGCGGCCACCCCGGGCGCAAACTCGATCTGCGACATCCTCAGCGCGCCAGCTTCCGGGCCACAGGCCGCGCAGTCTTCTTGCTGGCAACGCGGGCTTCGAGCCAGCGGCGCATGTCACTCCACGGAACTGACTTTCCAGTGGCAACGATCTCGGCATAGCGACGTTCGGCAACGGCGTCGAAGTCACCACGCCGTTCCTCACGATCGGCCTTCTCGGCGATGGCTTCCAGGATGAAGCCGTGCGAAGTGGTGCCGGTGCGTCCTGCAACTTGCGAGACGCGTTCCTTGAGGTCGTCGGGCAATCGGATGGTGGTGGTGGACATGAGCTTCTCCAGCAGTGCCGCTTCAATGTAGCACATACGTGCTACATCGACAATTCGCCTACGAGCATCAGCCTCTCGCCCCCTGACTCTGGACCCCCAGCTTGAACGCGATCATCGCGCGCAGCTTGTTGGGGAGCACGGGTTTGGTGAGCACATGGAAGTCGTGTTCTTGAGCCTCGTGTTCGTGCCCGGTCATCGTGCTGCCGGTGACGACGATGGCGGGCACGCCGGCACCGAAGCGCTGGCGCAGTACCTGGATGGCCTGCACACCGTTCAACCCGTTCTCGAGCCGGTAGTCCACGATCAGCAGGTGCGGCGTGGGTTGTGAGGGCGGGCAGGCCCGCGCCCAGGCCGAGCTGGCCGCCACGCTGTCGAACGACTCGATGCGCGCACCCCAGCCTTGCAGCAGCACCTCCAAGCTGCTGCGCACCACCGGCTCGTCTTCGACGATCACGATCAGTCGGCCGTCGAGCGTCAGCTCCAGCGGCCCTTTGCCGACCCGTGACGCGACTTGCGGCGCGGTGGCCTTGCCGAGCGGCAACACCAGGCTGAACACGCTGCCGCGGCCCGGCGTGGAGGCCAGCCGCAGCGGCGCCTGCATCAACCCGGCGAGGCGCTTGACGATGGCCAGCCCCAAGCCCAGGCCCTTGCGCTGATGCGGCTGAGCGGCGTTGCTGCCGGGCACTTGGTAGAACTCCTCGAAGATCAGCGCCTGCTGTTCGGGCGCGATGCCCGGGCCGCTGTCCCACACCTGCAGCACCACGGTGTCGCCGCGCGGCCGGCAACCGACGAGCACCGTGCCATCGTGCGTGTAGCGGATCGCGTTGGCCACCAGGTTGCGCAGCACGCGCTCCACCAGCAGCGGGTCGGCAAGAACCGCACGCTGGCCGCCGCGCAGGCGCAATGCCAACCCCTTTTCGAACGCCATCGGCTCGAAATGCAGGCGCAGCTTGCGGTAGATGTCTTCCATCTGGAAGTGGCGCGGCAGCACCTCCACGCCGCCGCTGTCGATGCGGGTGATGTCGAGCAGCTCCGAGAACAGCCCTTCGAGCGCGTCGACCGACTCGTTGATGCTGTTCACCAGGTGCGCCACCTCGGGCTCGTGCACGCGCTGGCGCAGCGCCTCGGCAAACAGGCCCATCGCGTGCAGCGGCTGGCGCAAGTCGTGGCTGGCGGCAGTGAAGAACTGGGTCTTGGCGCGGTTGGCCACCTCGGCCTCGCGCCGCGCCTCCTCGGCGGCCTGCTTCTCAACGCGCAGTTGGGCCAGCAGTTCGTCGGCCTGCAGCTTGAGTTCGAGCACCCGCTGCAGCGCCTGCCGGTAGTAGCGCGCCAGCAGCGCGGTGAGGCTGATGATGAGCAGCAGCTCGCCAGCGAGTTGGTAGTTGGCCGCGCCGCCACCCAGCGCGATGCGCACCACCAGCGGCAGGAAGCACAGCGACACGAACGCGAGGAACATGCGCGGCTGCGTGGAGAGCACCGGCACCGCCGCCACCGCAAAGGTGTAGACGATGACGATCAGGCCGGTCTGCTGCGCTGAGTCGCCGCGGTCGTAGAAGATCCAGCCGGTCACGCCCCACAACAGGCCGGCCACCAGCGTGCCGATATTGGAGTAGAGGCGCCAGCGCAGCCAGTCGCTTTCAGTCTGCGGGTCGGCGCGCTTGAAACGCTGGGCAATGATCCAGCGCGCCAGCGCCATCACCACAAACGCGCCCATCCAAGGCAGCAGCACCGAGGCGGGGGTGAGCTTCCAGAACAGCATCGTCACCACGCCGACACCGGCGACGAAGCCGGCCAGCGTGGCGGGAAGGAATTCGTAGATGGTGCGAACCTGGTCCGGCAAGGCCGATCGGCGCATCGCGTCGGCGTTGTTCACCGCTGGCACGGCCACTGCCGCGGGGGCCGCCACAGCCGCGGTCGAAAGGTCAGCGGCCAGAGGACCTCCAGGCATTGATCCCGCCCTGCTGCGACATTTGCCCGACCGCCAGCACCGCCTGCGTGCGCGAGCTCACGCCCAGCGCGCGCAGCACCGCGGCCACGTGGTCCTTGACGGTCTCGACCGAGACGTTCATGTCGCGCGCGATGAGCTTGTTCGGTTTGCCCTGCAGCAGCAGTGCCAGCACCTCGGTCTGGCGCGGCGTCAGGCCGAGCGACTCCATCGGTGACGGCTTCTGAGCCGGCCCGGCCTGCGCGTGGCGCTGCACCACGCCCAGACCGACCTGCGAGCCCGTTTCGCCGGACGGCGCGGCGGGTCGCGCCGAGCCCATCTCCATCGTCGGGATGTAGATGCCGCCGGCCATCACCACCGTCAGCGCTTCATACAGCGCCTCGTTGCTGAATCGCTTGGGCACGAAACCCATCGCGCCGGAATCGACCGCGCGGATCACGTCGCTTTGCCGGTCCGAGGCCGACACCACCACCACCGGCAGCGCCGGGTAGGTGGTGCGGAATTCGACCAGCACATCGAAGCCATCGGCGTCGCCGAGTTGCAGGTCGAGCATCACGAGATCGAAGTCGGTGTAGTCGCGCAGCGTCTGACGGGCCTGGTGCGCGGTGTCGGCAGTGACGACGGAGACGTCGGGACGCAGGCCGTGGATCACGCTTTTCAGTGCCGACAGGATCAGCGGGTGGTCGTCGACGAGCAGGATCTTCATGGTCGGGCCGGGTGATGTTCAAGCAAGGGTTGAGGTCGTCTTCAGGTGAAGCGGCGCGCCACCGACTCGGCCACGCACACCGGCTTGGGTGAGCCTTCGCGCTCCATCGTCACTTCCATCGTCAACTGTGCACCACTGTCGATCGGCTCGTAGCTCAGCAGCTTGAAGTGGCCACGCAGGCGGCTGCCGGCCGGCACCGGCGAGGGGAAGCGCACGCGGTTCAGGCCGTAGTTCACGCCCATTTTGGTGTCGAGCACCTCCATCGCCGAGGCGCCCATCTCGGGCAGCAGCGACAGCGTGAGAAAGCCGTGCGCAATCGTCGTGCCAAACGGCCCGGCCGCCGCGCGCACCGGGTCGATGTGGATCCACTGGTGGTCGCCGGTGGCCTGCGCAAACTGGTCGATGCGCTCTTGCGTGACGGTGATCCAGTCGCTGCTGGCAATCGGCTGGCCGACCAGGGGCTGAAGGTCGGTCGCTTTGGCGAAGGTTCTCATCCGTTGTTTTCCTTGAGGTCCTTGGTGTCGATGACGGGGGCATCGCTGTCGAGCCAGGCGGTGATCGGCTGCCACTGTTGCAGGTCGCGCTCGAAGCGGCTGGGCGCCACGTCCCAGAGCGTGCGGCCGTGCGCTGCGAGGTGCACGTAGTTCTGCGTGTCGCGCACGAAGCCCAGCATCGGCACGTCGGCATGGCCGAGGTAGGCGCGCAGCTGGTCGGTTGCGATCGTGCCCTCGCGCGTGCGCATGCCCACGGTCGCGAGCAGAAACTTTGCGCTGCGCTTGTGCGCCACGAGCTGATTGATGAAGTCGTGCGTGGCGCGGATGTCGAAGATGCTCGGCTGCAGCGGCACGAGCACGTGGGTGGCGAGCTTGATCACTTCGTTCAGGCGCTCGCCGTGCAGGCCGGCCGGGGTGTCGAGCACAAGGTGGGTCGTGCCCTTGGGCGGGCGCACGATGTGGTTGTGCGCCACCTCCCAGCTCGCGATGGTGGGCAACCCGGCCGGCCGCTGCTGCAGCCAGTCGCGGGCCGATTGCTGGCGGTCCACGTCGCCCAGCATCACCGCGTGGCCGCGCGCCGCCAGGTAGCCGGCGATGTTGGTGGACAAGGTCGTCTTGCCCACACCGCCCTTCGGATTGGCGACCACGATGACCGGCATGCGAACACTCCTGGCTGACGGCCGGGCGAGTCCACGGTGCGGCTCGGCAGCGGCTTCTGTTTCGGGTTATGTTACCGGCGCTCGCTGGCGGCCTGCCATCGAGACTAACCATCGACCTTTCACGCCCGCTTGTTCACCATGCCCCAACCTCCCGACCCCGCCGACGTGCTCGTGATCGTCGCCCACCCGCAGATGGAGCAGTCGCGCGTGAACCGGGCGCTGCAGCGCGCAGCCGTTGCGCTGGAACACCGGGGCGGTGATGCCGGCACGCCTCGCGTGGCGGTACGCGACCTCTATGCGCTGTACCCCGACTACCTGATCGACGTGGCCGCCGAACAAGCCGCGTTGGCCACAGCAAAACTGGTCGTCTGGCAGCACCCGATCCACTGGTACAGCATGCCGCCGCTGATGAAGCTGTGGGTGGACGAGGTGCTGACCTACGGCTGGGCCTACGGCGCCGGCGGCACCGCACTGCAAGGCAAGGACCTGTGGCTGGTGGCGACCACCGGCGGGCCCGAAGAGTCGTACCGGCCCGACAACTCCAACCGCTACTTCTTCGACGCCTTCCTGCCGCCGTTCGAGCAGACGGCCGCGCTGTGCGGCATGCGCTTTCTGCCCCCCCTGGTGCTGCACGGCGCGCACCGCGCGAGCGACGCCGAGGTGGCCGCGCACGCTGCCGTGTACGCCGAGCGCTTGGGCAGCCACCCGAACTGGCCCGAGATGGACGAGCTTGCGGCCTGCCCCGCGTGCGAGGTGCCTGCCGCCGAACGACCGCCAGAGAGTGCGGCGCGGGCCCCAACGCACGTGATCGAGAAAGCGAGCGCCTGATGGAACACGGCTCGTGGCTGACCGGCACGCTGGTCTACCTGGCTGCGGCGGTCATTGCCGTGCCGCTGGCCAAGTTTCTCGGCCTGGGGTCGATCATCGGCTACCTCGGCGCGGGCATCCTCATCGGCCCGTGGGGGCTCAAGTTCGTCACCGACCCACAGGACATGCTGTACTTCGCCGAGTTCGGCGTGGTGCTGATGCTGTTCCTCGTCGGGCTCGAGCTCGAACCGCGCCGGCTGTGGCAACTGCGCAAGCCGATCTTCGGCTGGGGCAGCGTGCAGTTGTTCGGCTCGGCCGCGCTGATCATGGCGGCCGCGGTGCTGGCCGGCGTGGACTGGCGGCTGGCGCTGGTGGCAGCGCTGGGCCTGGGCATGTCGTCCACAGCCATCGGCCTGAGTGCGCTGAACGAGCGCAACCTGATGGGCACGACCTCGGGCCAGAGCGTGCTCAGCGTGGCGCTGCTGCAAGACGTGGCGGCCATCCCCATCCTCGCCCTCGTGCCGCTGCTGGCCACCGCGCAGGTGGCGAACAGCGGCGGCGGCTGGCTCGGCGCGGCCAAGGCCATCGGCGTGATCGCCGCCATCATCCTCGGCGGGCGCTTGCTGCTGCGCCCGGCCTTGCGCTGGATTGCGCGCAGCGACACGCCCGAGATCTTCACCGCCGCATCGCTGCTGCTGGTGGTGGCGACGGCAGCGCTGATGCAGGCCGTCGGCTTGTCGATGGCGCTCGGCGCCTTCCTGGCCGGCGTGCTGCTGGCGGAAAGCGAATACCGGCGCGAGCTGGAGACCGACATCGAGCCGTTCAAGGGCCTGCTGCTCGGGCTGTTCTTCATTGCGGTGGGCATGAGCATCGACTTTGCGGTGGTGCTCAACCAGCCTGGCCTGGTGGCGGCCGTGGTGCTGGGGTTCCTGCTGGTGAAGGCACTGGTGCTGTGGGCCATGAGCCGGGTGATGCCACTGCCGTTGCAGGAGCGGCCGGTGTTCGTGATCCTGCTCGCGCAGGGCGGCGAGTTCGGCTTTGTGGTGTTCCAGACGGCGCTGGGCGCCAAGGTGATCGACGCTGCCACCTCGTCGCTGCTGGTCGCCGCGGTCGCAATCTCGATGCTGCTGACGCCGCTGCTGCTGGTGGCGGCCGACCGCTGGCTGGCGCCGCGGCTGGCCGCGCGCGGGCAAACCAAAATGGACGAGATCAGCGAGCCGCAAGACGCGCCGGTGATCATTGCCGGCCTGGGCCGCTACGGCCAGATCGTCGGCCGCATGCTGTTCGCCAACGGCATCACGCCGACGGTGCTGGACCACGACGCCGAGCAGATCGAGGCGCTGCGCAAGTTCGGCTGGTTGTGCTTCTATGGCGACGCGACCCGGCTGGACCTGATGCGCACCGCCGGCGCGCACAAGGCGCGCGTGCTGGTGCTGGCCATCGACGACGTGGAGCAGAGCGTCGAGGTGGCAAAGATGGTGCGCGAGCACTTCCCGCAACTCACGATCGTCGCCCGCGCCCGCAACGTGACGCACTACTTTCAGTTGCGCGAACTCGGCGTCACGATGATCGAACGCGAGACCTTCGACTCCGCGCTGATGAGCGCGCGCAGCACGCTGGAGACGATGGGCTGGCAGCCGCACCAGGCGCGCAACCTGGCCTTGCGCTTCCGCCGCCACAACATCGAGCAGTTGGACAAGATGGCGCCGCACCGGAAGGACCAAGCCAAGCTCATCGCCGCGGCCAAGCAAGGCCGCCAGCAACTCGAAGAGCTGTTTGCGCAAGAGCGCCAGGAGGCCGACGAGCGGCGGGCCAGGGCCAGCTGGAACCCGCCGGTGGCGTGAGTGGCGTGGCCGCTCGGGCAACGTGCGCGATGACTGGCTCGCCCGTCAGGCCAGTCAGGCCCGTCAGATTTGCCCGGCAGCCCCGCTACGGAAGAAACTCGACCCGCGTGGCGACGAGATCGCGCCCCCGGAAACTGCCCCGCACGCGCAGCTTCACGGCGTCGGCCAGGGCCTCCGGGCGCGCGGGTGCCACGAACTCTGCAGCGCTGGCATCGACGCGCACCCGACGCACCCGAAACGCAGACGGCGACTCGAATGCGGTCACGGCGCCGCTGAGCAAGAAGACCACCGGCTCACCCTCTTCGATCAGCGTCACGAGGTCGGCCTGCACCACGCCGTCCTGCAGCTTGCCCACCACCGCCACGCGCGCTCCGTCGGCCCTGACCGCGGCACGGTTTCCGGCGTTGGTGGCGTTCACGAGAAGGTTCTCGAGTGCGAAGGTCGGTCCGCTCTGGAAGCCGGTCACGACGCCTTCGACATAGATGAAGTCGAGGTTGGCAGGCAGCGGCTGGTCGGCCACCAGCCGCTCCACCGCCCACGGCTGGCCGCTGACGGGCGCGCGCTGCGACGACACGCGGACCACCATGCCGTCCTCCAGCGCCCGGCGCAATTGCACTGCCGCGGCGTCGTAGACCACGGTGCGGCGGCCCACCACCAGCGTTCGCGCCACGGCGTCGAGCTGGCTCACCCGGCCCCGCAGCTCAAAGCGCGGCGGCACGGCGCCCGTGCCGAGCCGCTCGACCCGGCTGGCGCGCACCTGCCCTGCCGAGCCGCCCAGCGGCCCATGCACTTCCACCAGGTCGCCCGGCTGCAACCCGGGCAGTCCGATGCCGGGGTCGACCACGCTCGCGTTGCCGAGCAGCACCTGGGACTCCAGTACCGACAACGTCGTGCCGGCGCCATCGGCCGCCATCACGACGCCGCGCACTGCGGGCCGAACCCGTATCGTGCGCGCCGAACCGCGCGCAGCATCGGCCTGCACCGTGCCCTGCACCTCGACCCACATGCCCAGGCGCAGGTCGTCGGCGGGCAGCGGGTTGTCGAAGCCGTCGACGACGGCCGCCGACTCGCGCGCGTACTGCACGCCGTTCACCGTCACGCTGTCGCCGTCGATGGCCTTGAGCACGCCGACGTTGACCGTGGGTTGTGCGCCGGTGCCTTCTTCTCCTGCCCCACCGCAACCGACCAGCAGGGCCAAGCCGGCCCCCAGCGTCAACGCGAGTCGACGCAAGGACGACAGCCCAAGCAGCACGTCGTGAGGACTCAACTTCATTCCTTGCTCCCCTTGGCTTTGCGGGCGACTGGCCCTCGGCCGGGCGGTTTGACGGTGGCCGCTTTGCCGTGGCCGGTGTTGTCGGTCTTGGCGATGCCTGAGGCCTTGGCCCGCCGCGGGGCAGACGCCACGGGCGGCGGTGGGCGCTCCTCCGGAGCGAAATAGGTGTACAGGCCCAAGCGCATGCGCCACTGGTTGTCGGGCGCCGCTGCGTCGAGGTCGCTGAGCGATTGCAGGTTCTGACGCAGGCCGCCCAGCACGTCGCGCCAGGCATCGCGTGCGAGGTCGGTGGCGTGGCGGGCCGAGGCCTGGGTGAGCCCGCCAACGAAGATCGCGCGCTCCAACAGCGGCGGCGGGTTGGACAGCATGTTCATCAGCACGGCCGAGAGGTGATCGCCCACGTTGGCGCCGGCGATGCGCATCAGTTCATCGGCAGAGCGCGACGGCGCGTACTCGCGCTGCAACAGCACCACATGGTCACCGTCCACCTGAACGGAGCCGACGCGGAGCATCTCGTCGAGCAACGCGCGTGCATGCATGTCCTTCGAGACCGCCGCCGCCAGGCCGGCAAAACTGGCCTCGCCCGCAGCACCTGAGCGCGGCAGACGGCGTGGCTGGCCGGCCGTGTCGAGGTAGGTCGGGTCGGTCGCCCAGCGCAAGCGCGCCTGCACCGCCGCCGACGGCCGCTGCGCCACCGTGGCCGCGGGCGCTTCCAGCAGACGCTTGACCTCGCGCCGCCGGATGCCGGTGGTCACGCTGATGTTGCTCACCGTGGGCAACTTGCCCTGCGCCGCAAACGAGCGGGCGCTGGCCAGCACGAACGCAGCTTTCAACAGGTCTTCTGCCTGCGCGTAGCGCAACTCCCGCGACAGCAGCAAGCCCGCCAGAGGTTCGAGCATGGCGAGCGCAGCGTCGAGGCTGGCTTTTTGAGGAGGCGGGTTGTCTTGCAAGGCAGTTTTCGCTGAAGAGTGCATTTTGCCCATGAACTGGGCGATTCGACCAAAGCCCGGGTCGAAAAGTGTCCAGCTTTCTGTGACGCGACAACGTAAAGATCTGAAAACGGCAACCCGATCGGCGCATTCGTCTCCTACACTCGTTGCCATGTGCTAATTGCACATGCCACTCAAGTTTCGGAATCGTTCGACCTTCGGACGCCTTGGAGATGTTCATGCGCTCAACCCCAACCGATCCGCCCGGCCTGCGCCGCACCCTCGGACATGGCCAGCCGCCGACGCTGGCCCAGCCCCCATCGCCATCGGCTCGCGGGCGGCTCCTCGGAACAATGGCAGTGCTCGCCCTGGCGGGTTGCGGAGGTGGCGGAGCATCGTCGGACCCGGTTGCTGGCGGGCCTGCGCCTGCTCCTGCGCCGGCTCCCGCGCCGGCACCAAGTCCTGCGCCTGCGCCTGCTCCGGCCCCTGCCCCCGGCGCACCGATCGGCGCAAATCCCGACCCGCAAATCCTGGCCGAACAACGCACCGAGTTGCTGGCGCTGCCGGTGCAGGCACGGGTGCCGGTGCAGGCACGGGTGCCGGTGCAGGCACGGGCGCGTTCGGCGGTGCGCTTTCTCAACCAGGCCACGTTCGGCGCGCGCGACGCCGATGTGACGGCGCTGCGCACCGAGTGGCGCAAGGGCTGGCTGGACAAGCAGTTCGCCCTGGCGGTGCCGAAGCCGCACTGGGACCACGTGCTGGCCGACCGCCTCGCGTGGGCGGCCGAAGACCCGACCCGGGTCGTCACCGACGCGCCCGTGGCGGTCTGGGACTGGTCGGTCTGGCAGAACTACCTCAGCAGCCCGGACCAGTTGCGCAAGCGGGCCGGCTACGCGTTGTCGCAGATTTTGGTCGTGTCGATCACGTCGCTCGTCAACCCGACGAACAGACCGTTGCTGACGGCCGGCTACCTCGACGTCCTTGAGGAGGGCGCCTTCGGCAACTTCCGCCAACTGCTCGAAGACGTGTCGCTCAACCCGGCGATGGGCATGTACCTGTCGCACCGTGGCAACCGCCGGGCGCAGTACGACGGCGCCGGCCAGCCGGTTCGCATGCCGGACGAAAACTACGCGCGTGAGGTGATGCAGCTCTTCACCATCGGCACCACGGTGCTCAACAACGACGGCACGCCAGCGCTGCTGGCAGGCCAGCCGCAGGAGACCTACTCGCAAGACGACGTGACCCAGCTCGCCCGTGTTTTCACCGGCTGGGACTGGCAGCCCACCCGGGCCGACAGCGAGCACCTGAGGTTGCCGATGCGCCACGTTGCCGCCAACCACGCGCCGGAGCAAAAGCGCTTCCTGGGCGTCACCATCCCCGCCGGCACCGACGGGCCGACGAGCCTGCGGATCGCGCTGGACACGCTGTTCAACCACCCCAACGTCGGCCCGTTCATCGGCAAGCAGTTGATCCAGCGCCTGGTCACCAGCAACCCGAGCCCGGCCTATGTGGCACGTGTGGCGGCCAAGTTCAACAACAACGGCAGCGGCGTGCGCGGCGACATGAAGGCGGTGTTCACGCAGGTGCTGAGCGACCCCGAGGCGGCAACGCCGCTTCACATCGCCAGCCCGGCGCCGACCTGGGGCAAGCTGCGCGAGCCGGTGCTGCGCTTTGCGCAGATGGCGCGGGCGTTGAACGTGTCCTCGGCAGGCGAGATCTGGTTCATCGGCGACCTGTCCGACCCCGCCACCCGGCTCGGCCAGAGCCCGCTGCGCGCACCGACCGTGTTCAACTTCTATCACGCGGGTTACGCACCACCGAACACCACGATCTCGGCGCAGGGGCTGAAGGCGCCCGAGTTCGAGATCCTCAACGAGGTCTCGGTGGCGGGCATGGTGAACTACCTGCAGACATTCCTGAGCAACCCGCCGGTGCGGCTGACGCTGGACTTCACCCGCGAGCTGGCGCTGGCAGGTGACCCGGCCGCGCTGGTGGCGAGCCTGGACCTGCGGCTGGCGAACGAGTCACTCTCGACGGCGACGCGCAACCGCATCACCACCACCCTCACCGCGCTGCCCGCCACCACCGACGCGCAGCGGCTCAACCGCGTGCGCACCGCCTACCTGATGGTGATGGCCGCGCCCGAATTCATCGTCCAGAAGTGAAGGGAGACACTGCCATGACCCACCTGTCCACCCGCCGTGCATTCCTGCGCCGCAACGGCGCACTGGCCGCCGCCCTGGGCGGCGCCGCCGCACCCTGGGCGCTGAACCTGGCAGCGCTGTCGGCCGCGTCGGCGCAAACCGCGGGCGACGACTACCGCGCCCTCGTTTGCATCTTCCTGGCTGGCGCGAACGACAACCACAACACCGTGGTGCCGCTCGATGCGGCCACGCATGCCGAGTACCTGCGCATCCGCAGCTCGATTGCGCTGCCGCTGGCCGGGCTCGACGCGACCGAGGTGCTGCCCACCAACCCGTGGCCGGACGGCCGGCGCATGGCGCTCAACCCGGGCCTGGCGCCGCTCAAGCCACTGTTCGACAACGGGCGTGTGGCCTTGGCCATGAACGTCGGCCCGATGGTGGGGCCGGTGACGCTGGCCCAGTACAACGCGGGCGTCGGGCGACCGCGCAGCCTGTTTTCCCACAACGACCAGCAAAGCACGTGGCGCGCGGGCTCGGTCGATTCGCCCACCGGCTGGGGTGGCCGCATGGCCGACCTGGTGCTCAGCGGCAACGGCGCGGGCGGCATCTTCACCGCGGTCACCACCGGCGGCGGCTTGTTCCTCACCGGCAACAGCGCGGCGGCGTACCAAGTGGGCGCCGCCGGCTCCACGCAGGTCGCCCGCGTGTTCGGCAGCGACGCCGCCACCGCCGACCTGAAGGCACTGATGCAGCAAGCCAGCCCGCATGTGCTGCAGGAAACGCACGCCGCTGTGGCCCGCAGCTCGATCGCGGCCGACCTCAGCCTGCGCGGCGCGTTGGCGGCGAACCCGGCGCCGGTTGTCTTTCCCGCCACGTCGCTGGGCCAGCAGTTGCAGGTGGTGGCAAGGATGATCGCCTCTCGCTCGACGCTGGGCGTCAAGCGCCAGGTGTTCTACGTCAGCCTGGGCGGCTGGGACATGCACGACAACCTGATCGCCAACCACACCGGCCTGCTGGCGCAGGTGGCCGATGCGATGAAGGCCTTCTACGACGCCACCGTGGCCATGGGAGTGGCCGCGAAGGTGACCACCTTCACCGCCTCGGACTTCGGCCGCACGCTGGCCAACAACGGCGACGGCTCCGACCACGGCTGGGGCAGCTACCACTTCGTGATGGGCGACGCGGTGGAGGGCCGTCGCTGGGTCGGCCAACTGCCGGCGATGGCCATGAACGGCCCGCACGACGTGGGCGGCGGGCGCCTGCTGCCCAACATCTCGGTCGACCAGTACGCTGCCACGCTGGCCACCTGGTTCGGCGTGGCGCCAGGCAACCTGAGCACGGTGATCCCTCGCATCGGCCAGTACGCCAGCGCCAATCTGGGCTTCATGAAGGCGCCGGTGTGATGCGCGCGGCGCTGGCGGCTGCAGCGTGCGCGGCGTTGCTGGGCACGATCGGCGCGCCCTCGCACGCGCAGGACGCAGCACAAGGCAAACGGCTGTTCGACGACACGCCCAACGTGTCGGGGTTGAACAACCTCACCGGCAACTGCGGCAGTTGCCACGGGACGGTGGAAAACCGGCGCATCAAAATCGGCGGCAGCCGCTACGCCGAGATCAGCGTCGCGCAAGCCAGCGACCGCTTTCGCATTGCCGTGGCCTCGGTCGGTGCGATGCAGCAGTTCGATGCGCTGACGGCCGAGCAGGTCCAGGACCTCGCCGCCTACCTGGCCGACACGCCCCGCGTGAGCGAAGCTCAACTCGACTTCACCGCGACGGCGGTCAACGCAGCGACCGCGCCGAAGTCGGTGGTGCTGCGACACGCTGTGGCGGCGTCGCGAACGCTGCGCGTGGTGGGGGTCGCGGTTGACGGCCCGGACGCCACCCGCTTTGTGCGCAGCGCCGACGCGTGCGACGGGCAGACGCTGATGCCTGGCGGCACCTGTGCTGTGAGCCTGCAGTTTGCCGCGACCGACACCGCCGGTCGCACCGGCCGGCTGGTGCTCACGCTGGAGGAGAGCGGTTCGGCCGCAGCGTTCACCCGATCGGTGGCGCTCAATGGCGCGGTGTCGCCGGGCGTTGGGCCACCAGCGCCCACGCCCGGGGCGGCGTCGGCCGCCGACGGTGGCGGCGGGGGGGCAGTGTCGGCGGCATGGCTGGCAGGGCTGGCGCTGGCGGTGCTGTCGTTGGCGGTCCTGTCGCTGGGTCGGGCACGTCGCACGGGTTGACCGTCGTTACCGCAGACAACGCCCGAGCCGTGTACCCGCGCCGCACTCAAGCCGCGGCCCGCTCCACCCGGGCCTCTCGGATCGGCAGGTGGATCAACGCCGCGCCGACGGCCAGCATGATGTCGAGGTACCAGATCCAGTCGTAGCTGCCGGTCGCCTCGAACACCTTGCCGCCCAGCCACGCGCCCAGAAAACCCCCCACCTGGTGCGTCAGCATCACCATGCCGAACAGCGTGGCCATGTTGGCGGTGCCGAAGAACTTGGCCACCAGCCCTGCAGTGGGCGGCACGGTGGACAGGAAGGTCAGCCCCATCACGGCGGCAAACACCAGCATCACCGTGCCCGTCTTGGGCGCGAACAAAAACGCCAGCACCGCCACCGCCCGCACCGCGTACACGAGCGACAGCAGCGACTTCATGCGCCAGCGGCCCACCGCCCAGCCCATGCCCACGCTGCCGATGATGTTGAACAGCCCCAGCATCGCCAGCGACCACGCACCGTACTGCACCGGCAGGCCACACGAGGCGATCACGCCAGGCAGGTGCGTGCCCAGGAACGCGACGTGGAAACCGCACACGAAAAATCCGGCCGCCAGCAGCAGGAAGCTGCGGTGTCGCAGCGCGGTGCGAATGGCCTCGCGTGTCCCCACCGGGCGCGCCGCGGGCGGTCCCGACGGCGTGGCAGCACCGGCCGCCTCCGACGCCGAGTGGCCCTTGAGCACCCACGCGGCAGGCAGCGCCAGCAGCGTGAGCAGCGCCAACACCTGCATTGCCGGCGCCCACGTGAGTGCGATCAGCAGCGCGCCGGCCACCGGCGCCATCACGAACTGGCCGACCGACGCGCCCGCGTTGACAACACCGGTGGCCATGCCGCGCTTGTGCGCCGGCAGCAAGCGCATCGTTGCCGCCATCAGCACCGCCGGCCCGGCCATGCCGGCACCGCCGGCCGAGAGCACACCGATCGACAGGATCAGCCCCGCCGTCGTCGTCATGTAGGGCGTGATGAAGGTGCCCAGCGCCACCAGCAGCACGCCCAACAGCAGCACGCGACCGGCGCCGACCTTGTCGGCCATCGCCCCGGCAAACGGCTGCGTGAGGCCCCACCACAGTTGCCCAACTGCAAACGCCAGGCTGATGCTGGCCAGGCCCAGGCCGGTCGAGGTGTTCATCGGCCCGAGGAACAGACTGATCGTCTGGCGCACGCCCATGGTCAGCGCAAACGTGCCGGCGGCGGCCAGCAGAACGACCCACACGGCCCAGCGCCGGGCCCCGTGGGCGGTGGCGGGGCTGGCAAGGCTGGCAACGCTGGCAAGGCTGGGCGGTGCGGTGCTGTTCGGCACGCTGTTGGGCGCGCTGTTGGACGTGGTGTTGGACGCGCTGTTCAAGTCACCCATCGCCGTCTCCATCGTGTTCAATCGGCGCAGGCGCCAGCAGATCGAGCGAATCGTCCACCAGCGCGTGCAGCGCGTTGACGCGATCGACGCCGAGGCGCGCGTTGAGGCCCTCTTGTGCTGCGCGCCAACGGCGTTGCGCCTCGGTGCGCTTGTCGCGCCCGGCGGGTGTGATGCTGACGCTGCGGCTGCGGCCGTCGGCGCCCGCGGCAAGCTCCACCCAGCCGGCGGCGATCAACGGCTTGAGGTTGCGCGTGAGGGTCGAGGCGTCCATCGTCATTGCCTGCGCCAGCTCGCCGGGCCGCAACGGCCCGAGCTTGAACACATGCGAGAGCAGGGAGTACTGCGTCGTCTTCAGGCCGATGCGCGCCATTTCCACGTCGTAGTGCTGGCCCACGCGGCGCACCAGCTGGCGCAACTTGAAGTGGGTGCAGCCTTGCGGTGGAGCCACCTCGCGCAACACGGCTCGCGGCTTGTTCATACCGACGAGTGTAGCTACAATTCTTGCAGTTGCAACTTTCTGGACGACGTGCCATGACCGCAGAAGAAATCCAGGCCGAGTGGAGCCGGCAGTTCGAGGCGGTGCGCGCACGCGCGCTGGCCGGCGGCGGCCAACCCGGGGTGGCGACCCCAGCGCAGTTGGCCGGCAAGACCGGGCTGCAAGTGTTGCAAGCCATGCTGGCCGGTGAACTGCCGTTCTCCCAGATCGGCCAGACGATGGACTTTGCGCTGGTCGAAGTGAGCGAGGGCCGCGCCGTCTTTCAGGGCACACCGCAGGTGAAGCACTCCAACCCGATGGGCGGCGTGCACGGCGGCTGGTACGCCACACTGCTCGACTCGGCGCTCGGCTGCGCAATTCACACCCTCATGCCAGCAGGCCGCGGCTACACCACGGCCGAGTTGAGCGTGAACATCGTGCGCGCCGCGTCGGCGAAGACGGGCCCGCTGCGCGCCATCGGCACCGTGGTCCACTGCGGCCGCCAACTGGCCACCGCCGAGGCCCGCATCGTCGGGCCCGATGGCAAGCTGTACGCACACGGCACCACCACATGCCTGGTGTTCGAGATGCCCGCAAGGTGAAGCTCTCATGCCCGCCCGGTGTGCTACGGTGTTGATTCACGCAAGCCCACCCAAAGGCCATCGTCATGAGAGCAGTTCGATGTTTTTCGGTCGCGGCGACGGCCCTCGGCCTGTTGGCCTCAGCGCCGGCCACCGCACAATCGACGGCCCAGAAGCCCGCCTGCGAAGTCGACCAGAAGGTCGTCTTCGCCGGTCTCGACTGGGACTCCAACGCGTTTCACACCGCGGTCGCGCAGCGCATCGTGCGCGACGGCTTCGGCTGCTCGGTCGATGCGATCCCGGGCTCGACGATCCCGCTCATCAACGGCATGGCGCGCGGCGACATCCAGGTGATCATGGAAGTGTGGAAGGCCAACACACCGCCGAGCTGGACGCAGGGCGTGGCCGCCGGCAAGCTGGTGGAGGTGGGCGTCAACTTTGCCGATGCGACGCAGGGTTGGTTCGTGCCGCGCTACCTGGTGCAGGGCGCTGATGCGCCGGCCAAAGGCTTGAAGTCGGTGCGCGACCTGCCGAAGTTCAAGGCGCTGTTCGCCGACCCGGAAGAAAAGACCAAGGGCCGCTTCCTCAACTGCCCGGCCGGCTGGCAGTGCGAGCTGTTCAACAGCAAGAAGCTCGCGGCTTACGGGCTGGAGGCTGACTTCACCAACTTCCGCTCCGGCACCGGCGCGGCGCTCGACGCAGCGATCGTCTCGGCCGTCAAGCGCCAGCGACCGGTGTTGTTCTACTACTGGGGGCCGACGTGGCTGCTGGGCCAACTCGGCAAGGACCTGGTGATGCTCGAAGAACCGGCGTTCGATGAAGCCACCTGGAAGGCGCTGAGCGACGCCAAGGATCCGAAGGACGTGAAAGCCGCCACCGCCTACCCGGTGGTTCAGGTGGTGGTGGGCGCCACCAAGGCCTTCGTCGACAAGGCGCCCGCGATCCACGCCTTCCTGAAGAACTACCGCACCACCGGCCAGCTCGTCTCCGAGGCGCTGGCGTACATGCAGGAGAACAAGGTCAGCGCCGACGAAGCGGCGCGCCACTTCCTGAAGACGCGCGAGGATGTGTGGCTGGGCTGGGTGCCGCCGGCCGTGGCCGGGCGGGTGAAGGCGAAGCTGTAGCGGGTTGGGCGCGTCGCGACGTTCCGCACGGCGCGACAGCGAGTTCGCAAGACAGCAGGACTGCAACGCAGCAAGATGGCAGCACCGAGCCCCTTCCCCGACTGGAGCACCCCGCTGCGCGACGGCACCAACGCCGCGGTCGAGTGGCTGGTGGTGCGACATGGCGACGGCTTCGAGGCCGTCTCGAACACATTGCTCGGCGCGCTGGTGGTGCTGGAGCAGGCACTGCGCGCGGCGCCGCCATGGCTCGTCATCGTGCTCGCGGCGGCGCTCGCCTTTGCCGCCAGCCGCTCATGGTGGCTCGCGCTCGGCAGCGCCGCCGGCCTGTGGCTGATCGGCGCGTTGGGGCAATGGGAGCCGGCCATGCAGACTTTGGCGTTGGTGGGCGTGTCGGTGGCGCTGTGCATCGCCCTGGGCCTGTCGCTCGGCGCGTGGTGCGCAAATTCGGCAGCGGTGCGGCGCATCGTTTCGCCGGTGATGGACCTGATGCAGACGATCCCGAGCTTCGTCTACCTCATTCCCGCGGCGATGCTGTTCGGGCTGGGCAAGGTGCCGGCGATCCTGGCGACGGTCGTCTACGCCATGCCGCCGCTCGTGCGGCTGGCCGACCTGGGCCTGCGCGAGGTGAGCGCCGAGGCGGTCGAGGCCGGCCGCGCGTTCGGCGCCACGCGCTGGCAGTTGCTGATGCGCGTGCAGGCGCCGTTGGCGTTGCCGTCGATCATGCAAGGCATCAACCAGACCACGATGATGGCGCTGGCGATGGTGGTGGTGGCCTCGATGATCGGCGCGCGCGGCGTGGGCGAGACGGTGCTCGTCGGCCTGCAGCGCAACGACCCCGGCCTGGGGCTGGTGGGTGGGCTGGTGATCGTGGTGCTGGCCATCGTGATGGACCGCGTGCTGCAGGCCTGGGGCCGGCGGCTGCAGGCGCATCGCGACGTGCGGTCCTGAAGGTGCTGTCCGCATGTCGCTGATCGAGCTGAAGGCTGTCACGACGGTCTTCGGCCCGCGGCCTGCGCAAGCGCTGGCGCGGGTGCGTGCCGGCATGGACAAGCCGACGCTGCTGACGAAGACCGGCCACAGCCTTGCGCTCATCGACGTGAGCCTGGCCATCGAGCCGGGCGAGATTTTCGTCGTGATGGGCCTGTCGGGCTCCGGCAAGTCCACCCTGGTGCGCCACATCAACCGGCTGATCGACCCGACCGAAGGGCAGGTGCTGATCGACGGGCGCGACGTGACGGGCTTGAGCATGCCCGCGCTGATCGCGCTGCGGCGCGAGCGGCTGGCGATGGTGTTCCAGCGCTTCGGCCTCCTCGCGCACCGCACCGTGCTCGACAACGTGGCGCTCGGCCTGGCGTTGCGCGGCGTGCCGCCGGCGGCGCGGCGCATCGAGGCCGCGCGCTGGATCGGGCGTGTCGGGCTGGCAGGCGCCGAGGGGCAGTATCCGTCGCAACTCTCCGGCGGCATGCAGCAACGTGTCGGCCTGGCGCGCGCGCTGTGTGCCGACACCGAAATCCTGCTGATGGACGAGCCGTTCTCTGCGCTCGACCCGTTGATCCGCTCGCAGCTGCAAGGCGAATTGCTGGCGCTGCAGGCCGACTCGCGCAGAACCATCGTCTTCATCACGCACGACCTGGACGAGGCGCTGCGCATCGGCAGCCGCGTCGCCATCCTGCACGAAGGGCGGTTGCTGCAGGTGGGCACGCCGGCCCAGGTGGTCGCACAGCCCGCAGACGCGCACGTGGCGGCCTTCGTGCGCGACGCGAACCGCGCGCGCGCCTGGCGGTTGGCGAGCGTGACGGTGCCCTGGCCACCGGAAATGGCGCCGCCCCTGCTTGCCGACGCGCTGGAAGAAGGCATGACGATCGAGGCAGCGCTGCCCCGGCTGGTCGGCTGCAGCGCAGCGATCGCGGTGCGCCGTGGCAACGCAGTGGTCGGCCGGGTCGACACCGAGCGGGTGCGAGCGCTGCTCGACCCAGCGGCGTGACCATCGCCGGCGGCAGCCGCCTCTCATGCCGCAGAATCCCCGCCATCGAACGCTGGCCGAACGCGACATGAACACCGAACCCAACCCGCAGCTTCTGCGGTCTCACACCTTCACCGCATTGCGGCCCGGACGGCGCTTGATCGTGCTCGGCGCCGTGCATGGCAACGAGGTCTGCGGCACGCGCGCGATCGAGCGTGTGTTGGCCGAGCTGGACGGCGGCGCAATCGCCATCAGCAGCGGCAGCGTCACGTTCGTGCCCGTGACGAATGCTCTCGCGTACCAGCGCAAACAGCGTGTGGGTGAGCGCAACCTGAACCGCAATCTGCGACCCACCGCCGCGCCGGCCGACCATGAAGACCGCATCGCCAACGTGCTGTGCCCGCTGCTGGCGCAGCACGACGTGCTGCTGGATCTGCACTCCTTCCACGCGCCCGGCGCACCGTTCGCCATGGTCGGCCCGGCTGACAACACCGGCGCCCTGGAGCCGTTTGCACACGCTGCGCAGGAAGAATCGCTCGCGCTGCGCCTGGGCCCGCGCCGGCTCGTCGAAGGCTGGCTCGACACCTACGCCGTCGGCGTGAAGAACCGGCTGCAACGGGGCGACCCCAGCGAACGCGCGCACATGCTGAGCACCGACCCGAGCTACGGCATCGGCACCACCGAGTACATGCGCAGCGTGGGCGGCTGCGCCATCACGCTCGAATGCGGCCAGCACGAAGAACCTCAGGCGGTGGAAGTGGCCTACCGCGCCATCCGCAACACGCTGGCGCACCTGCAGTTGGTGGACGACCCCCCGCCCCCGCCCCCGCCGTGCGCCGAGCCTGAACTGCTGCGCCTGTGCGAGGTGACCGACCGCCACCACGCCGACGACCACTTTGCGCGCGTCTGGGCCAGCTACGACCGCGTGCGCGGCGGCGAGCTCGTCGGCACCCGCCACGACGGCACGCCGGTGCGCGCGCCGGCCGACGGCTTCATCGTGTTTCCGAACGCGAAAGCGCTGCCCGGCAACGAGTGGTTCTACTTTGCGCAACCGAGCACCCGTCCACTGCGCGCGGACGGCGCCGGCCCGTCGCTTGTGCGCTGACTTGCAGCGGCGCCGTTCAGCCACTCAATCGACCTCGCCAATTGCCGTGATCCAGATCGACGCCCTTCGATTTGCGTGGCCGCAAGACACGCGCCGGGATCGACCGCCGGCCGACACCCTGGCCATCGACGCTTTGCACATCGAGGCGGGCAGCACCGTGTTCCTGCACGGGCCGAGCGGCAGCGGCAAGAGCACGCTGCTCGGCCTGCTGGCCGGCGTGCTGGTGGCCGGCAGTGGCCGTGTGAGCCTGCTGGGCACGGCCTGGTCCACGCTGTCGGTCGCGCGGCGCGATGCCTTTCGCGCCGACCACGTGGGCTACATCTTCCAGCAGTTCAACCTGCTGCCTTACCTGAGCCCGACAGACAACGTGCTGCTGCCGTGCCGCTTCTCGGCGCGCCGACTGCAGCGCGCCCATGGCCCCGGCGGCTCGGCGCGCTCCCAGGCGCAGTCGCTGCTGGAGCGGGTCGGCCTCGACCCGAGCCACTGGTCGCGCGCGTCGTCGGCCCTGTCGGTCGGCCAGCAGCAACGCGTGGCGGCGGCGCGCGCGTTGATCGGCCGGCCCGAGGTGGTGATCGCCGACGAGCCCACCTCGGCGCTCGACGCCGACCTGCGCGAGACCTTCATGAACCTGCTGATGGACGAGTGCCGTGCGGCTGGCAGCACGCTGGTGTTCGTGAGCCACGATGCGCGGCTGGCGGAGCGCTTCGATCGGCAGGTGTCGCTGGTGGAGATCAATCACGCGGCCATCGACCGCGCAGCGGCATGAACGCACTTCTTGGTCTTGCCGCCCGCAGCGCCTGGAACCGGCGCGGCACCTTGTCGCTGGTGCTGCTGTCGATTGCGCTGGCCACGCTGCTGCTGCTGAGCCTGGAGCGCATGCGCGCCGATGTGCGCCAGAGCTTCTCGCAATCGGTCAGCGGTACCGACTTGATCGTCGGCGCACGAACCGGCTCGGTGCAGTTGATGCTGTACGCGGTGTTCCGCGTCGGCGGGGCCACCAACAACGTGCGCATGACCAGCGTCGAAGCGATTGCAAAGCACCGGGCGGTGGACTGGGTGGTGCCGCTGTCGCTCGGCGACTCGCACCGCGGCTACCCGGTGCTGGGCACGACCACCGCCTACTTCGAGCGCTTTCGCTTCGGTGAGCGCGAGCCGCTGGCGCTGGCCGAGGGCCGTGCCTTTCGCGGGGACCTGGACGGCCTGTACGACGCCGTGCTCGGCGCCGAAGTGGCGCAGGCGCTGGGCTACCGGCTGGGCCAGCGCATCACGCTGAGCCACGGCATGGGCGCCGGCGCAGACACCAGCGTGGCCGCAGGAGCAGCGGGTGGCCTGCCCAGCGCCGACCATGCCGACAAGCCCTTCACCGTCACCGGCATCCTCGCCCGCACCGGCACGCCGGTGGACCGCACGGTGCACGTGAGCCTGCAGGCGATCGAGGCGATCCACCTCGACTGGGCGGGCGGCGCGCCGATGCCCGGCGTCGGCATCGCGCCCGAGATGGCACGCAAGTTCGACCTGACGCCGAAGCAGGTGACCGCCGCACTGGTGGGGCTGAAGAACCGCGTCGCGGTGTTCAACGTGCAGCGCTTCGTCGCCGAGTACCCCGACGAGGCGCTGATGGCGGTGCTGCCCGGCGTGGCGCTCGACGAGTTGTGGGACGTGGTCGGCGTCGGCGAGCGCGCGCTGCTGGGCATGTCGGCGATGGTCGCGCTGGTCAGCCTGGCGGGGCTGGTGGCGGTGGTGCTGGCGGGCCTGAACGAACGCCGACGAGAACTGGCCGTGCTGCGCGCGGTCGGCGCCGGGCCTCGGCACGTGCTGTGGCTGCTGGCCTGCGAGGGCGCGCTGGTCACGTTGCTCGGCGTGGCGCTGGGCGTGGTGTTGACGGTGCTGCTGGTGGCCGCCGCCGGGCCTTGGGTACAGTCGCAATTCGGCATCGGGCTGAAACTTGTCAGCCCGACGGCGTCTCAATGGTGGGTGCTGGGCGCGATCGTGCTGGCCGGCGTGGTGGCCAGCCTGGTGCCGGGCTTTCGCGCGTACCGAATGTCGTTGGCGGACGGGTTGTCGCCGCGCACTTGATGTCCCACGCATCGTTCACAACATGCAACCCGCCAATCTGATCTGCTGCATCTAACTCTCACCCGGGCCTGAACATGCACTCACACCTCGTGGCGCTCGTTGCCGCCGTTGGCCTGATCGGCGCATCTGCGCCGCTGCCGGCGCAGACCCCCGATGGCCTGCCGCAGCTCAGCTCGCCCATCGGGTCAAAATCCACAGCGCCGGCTGACTCCAAGGCGAACAGGGCCGGCAAAGACGCCAAACCCGCGCCCGACGCTTCGTTCCGCGAGATCACCTGGGACGAACTCGTCCCCAAGGACTGGGACCCGATGAAGGACTTCAAGGGCATGAGCCTGGGTGGCCTGTCCGACGCCGATCCGCGCGCGGCGGCGCTGCTCAAGCGCATGCGCGAGGCCTGGGACAACGCGCCGGGCAACAACGCCATCGACGGCCAGGCGGTGCGGCTGCCCGGCTACCTGGTGCCGCTGGAAGACGGCAAGGAAGGCATGAGCGAGTTCCTGCTGGTGCCCTACTTCGGCGCCTGCATCCACACGCCGCCGCCGCCGTCGAACCAGATCGTGCACGTGAAGCCGCAGCAGCCGCCCAAGGGCTTCCGCTCGATGGACACGGTGTGGATCAGCGGCACGCTCAAGCTGCTGCGCAGCGACACGATGATGGGCACCAGCAGCTACCGCATGGAGGCGGTGCGGGTGGAGACGTATGTGAGCAAACCGCGCTGATCGAGCGGCGGACAACATCGCAGCGACCCGCCCACGGATCGCTGCAACGCAGTCAAGCGACAGCAGCGGCGGCGGCTACTTGATCGCGATCGGATTGATGATCGCCTGCACCGCGCCGGTGATGCGCGACGGCCCGAGCGTGAACATGAACTCCCAAGCCTGGTCCTTCACCATCTCGCCGGTTTCGATGTTCTCCAGGATGTAGATGCCGTTTTGCGTGAGCAAGATCTGGTGCACCTCGAACACGCCCGCGCCCTTCTCGAACGGGATCACCTCCAGCCCCCAGGTGTCGGCACCGACCGCCGCCACATTGAGCGACGCAAGGTACTTGGCGCCCTCGACGCCCAGGCCCGGTTCCACCGAGCCGTAGCGCTTGTTGTCCTTGCCGATGAGTTTGGTCCAACCGGTGTGGAACAGCACCACGTCGCCTCGCTCGATGCTCTTGACGCCCTGGCGCTTCATCGCGTTCTCGATCTCGGCCTTGTTGAACGCGGTGCCTTCCTTGACGATGTCCTGCCCGAGCAGGCCCGCCATGTCGAGCAGGATGCCGCGCGTGGCGAACGCCGGAAAGCGCTCGATGCCCAGCTTGGTCAGCCCGCCGGTCTGCGCGAACTCCTTGTTGTCGTTGCAGTTGTAGTAGGTGCCGTCGATGCCGATATGACCCAGCCCGTCGAGCTGCGAGCCGATGCCGACCCAGCCGGCGATGATGTCGTCGTTGTAGGTCGTCTTGGTCGGCCCGAGCGAGCCGCCGCTCACCTGCCCGGGCTGCACGATGGTGATCGAGAACGACCGCGGCGCGAAGGCCGGCGTGTCCTTGTTGGTCTCGATGCCGAGTGCGTAGGTCTTGCCCTTGGTGATGGTCTTGACCGCTTGCATCACCTTCTCGGCGTTGATGTAGTTGGCGTTGCCGATCTGGTCGTCCTTGCCGTGCTTGGACGGGTAGCACTTCTGCTGTTGCGCGGCGGCGCCGGAAGGCAGCGCGGCCAGGGCCACGAACGCGGCAGCGGTGGCCAGCGCGGGAAAGGCGTGGAGGCGGAATGCCCGCTTCAGTCTGTGCGACATGGAAGAGTCTCCTGTTCTTGGTTACCGGCCGGTGCGGCACGGCTTGAACAGCATGCGCACGCTGCCCGCAGGAGAGAACCCCGGAGTTACCCGCGCCGATGCGGCGTTGCGAAACGGCTCAGCGCCGGGTCGAGTGTGAGTTGGCGTTGAGGGGCCTCGGGCCGGCGATTGCCCAGCCGACCGTCAGCGCAAGCCGTCCCACAACAACTTCGCACCGGTCAGAAACATGCCGGCGTAGGCGACCTTGTAGAACACATCGGCACGCACATGCGGCGTGAGCTTGACGCCCAGCCACACGCCCAGCGGCGCGAGCGGCACCAGCACCAGCGCAGTGGCCATGTTGCGCCAGTCGATCAGCCCGAGCCACGCGTAAGGCCCCCACTTCGACAGGTTGATGACGGCGAAGAAGGTCGCCATCGTCGCGCTGAAGGTCACCGGCGCCAGCCGCAGCGGCAGCACATACGCGCTGATCGGCGGGCTGCCGGCGTGCGACACGAAGCTCGTGAAGCCCGACGCGATGCCGAGCGTGAAGCCCAGCCAGCGCGGGGGCGGCGGCGAATCGGGGCGCGGCGGGAACAACAGCCGCTGGGCCAGGAACAGAAGCGTCAGCGCACCGACGACCGCCGCCACCGTCTTCGACGACATCACGCCGAACAACACCGTGCCCAGCACCGTGCCCAGCAGCCCGGCCGGCAGCAGCAACCGGATCAGCGCCTTGTCGCGCTGCATGAACAGCAGCTTCAGCCCCATCGCGTCCATGATGAACAATAACGGCAGCATGATCGCCGCCGCCTGCGGCACCGGGATGCTCAAGGCCATGATCGGCGTGGCCAGCGCACCGAAACCGGCCGCAAAGCCGCTCTTGGACAACCCCATCAGCAGCACCGCCGGCACCGCGGCGGCATAGAACCACGGGTCGGCGATCAGGGCCAGACCCATCACAAGATCACAGCAGCGTGCAAGCTTCTTCGAAGCTCAACCGCGGGCTGCGCGGAAACAGCTTGCTCGCGTCGCCATGGCCGAGGTTGCAGACGAAGTTGGACTTGACGGCGGTGCCGGCGAAGAACTCGGCGTCCACCCGGGCGTTGTCGAAGCCGCTCATCGGCCCGCAGTCGAGCCCGAGCGAACGCGCCGCGATGATGAAGTAGCCGCCTTGCAGGCTGGAGTTGCGCATCGCGGTGGTGGCGATGTGCTCGGGCTTGCCGACGAACCACGACTTCGCGTCGGCGTGCGGGAACAGTTGCGGCAGCTTGTCAAAGAACGCCATGTCCATGCCGATGATCGCGGTGACCGGCGCGGCGCGCGTCTTGTCGGCATTGCCCGGGCCCATGCACGCCACCAGCCGCTCCTTGGCGGCCGGGCTGCTGACGAACACGATGCGCGCCGGGCTGCAGTTGGCCGAGGTCGGGCCCCACTTCATCAGGTCGTAGAGCTGGCGAAGCGTCGCTTCGGGCACGGGCTGGGGGGTGAAGACGTTGTGCGTGCGCGCGTTGTCGAAGATCTGTTCGGTGGTGATGTTCATGGCGAGTGTCCGAAGGTGGGAAGTGGATTGACGCCGGTCAGTCTGGCGAACCTGTGCGCCGACGGAGCAGAAATTTCTTGTATGCAGCGCACAATTGTCGGATGTTCAGCCCCTCACAGAACGACGTACGGCTTTTCTTCTGCGACGCCTACCGCAAGCAGTTCGAAGGCTCGCCGCTGACCCCGCTCGAAGCCGTCGCCGCCGACTGGATCGCCGAGCACCCCGAGTACCAGGCCGACCTCTCCGACCCCGACGCCGCGCTGGCTGCCGTCTACAACGTGGACGCCGGCCGCACCAACCCGTTCCTGCACTTGTCGATGCACTTGTCGATCACCGAGCAGATCGGCATCGACCAGCCGGTGGGCATCAAGCAGGCGTACGAACTGCTGTGCGCCCGCCTCGGCTCGGCGCACGACGCGCAGCACGAGGTGATGGAGTGCCTGGGCGAGATGATCTGGCAGTCGCAGCGCAGTGGGTTGCCGCCAAGTGGCGAGCGATACATCGAGTGCGTGCGGCGGCGGGCGACAAGATGAGGACTGGATTTTTTTCGGCCCGCAAGCTCACTCGACGCGACCCGCCCAGTATTGCGGCCGCCTTCTGTGCGCTGCGACCGCGCCGGCAGGAATCGAGGTGCGATCACCGCGAGATGCTGCGCGCCTTGGGTCGCGCCTTCGCGGCCGAGTTCGTTTCGCCCGCGCGCGACTCGCGCGGCACACCCGACGCGTCGGCGG
>LGRD01000040.1 GCA_001263235.1 Methylibium sp. NZG
GATCAACCTTTTCGTGGCATCCAACCAAGCCACCTACACCCTAGTAATTTAGTCTGAGAGTATTTTTCAATAGGAGCTTCTGATGGACCTGAAATTATTAAAGGAGTACGAGCTTCATCAATAAGTATAGAATCAACTTCATCAATAATACAGAAAGCAAACTGGTTTTGAACTATTTCTGATACGGATAAAACCATATTGTCTTTTAGATAATCAAAGCCTAATTCACTATTTGTTACATAAGTTACGTCACATTGATATGCAAGCTTTCTTTCTGCTTTTGGCAAATCTTGCTGAATTAAACCTACTGACAAACCTAAAAATTTATGGATTTGACCAACCCACTCAGAGTCTCTCCTTGCTAAATAGTCATTGACTGTAACAACATGAACTCCCTTTCCAGATAAAGCATTTAATTAACCTGCCAATGTTGCAACTAAGGTTTTGCCTTCTCCTGTGTTCATCTCAGCTATTTTACCCTGGTGCAGGATAATAGCACCTATAATTTGAACATCAAATACTCTTAGGCCTAAAACTCTACGGCCAGCTTCTCTTACAACAGAAAAAGCTTCTGGTAAAATATCATCAAGAGTAGATCCTTTTCTTAGTTTATTTTTAAAATAATGAGTTTTATTGCATAATTCTTGGTCTGACAACTTCTCTATTTCTTGCTCCAATAAATTGATCCTGTTTATAATAGGCGGCTTGCTGTGGCTCTGCAAGGGCTTCCAGCAAGGCACAGGCCGGCTCGGGCACGAGGTGGCCCAGGCGACTTGCCCGCAGGCCCGCGTCGGCGTGTTGTCGGGCCCCAGCTTTGCGCAGGAGGTCGCGCGCGGCCAGCCCACCGCGTTGGTGGCCGCAAGCACCGACGTTGCACTGTGCGAGCAGGCCGTGGCCGCGCTGCACAGCGACACGCTGCGCATCTACACCTCCAACGACATCGTCGGCGTCGAGGTCGGCGGCGCGGTGAAGAACGTGCTGGCGATCGCCACCGGCATCGCCGACGGCATGGCGCTCGGCCTGAACGCACGCGCCGCGCTCGTCACCCGTGGGCTGGCCGAAATGACGCGGCTCGGCCTCGCGCTGGGCGCACGGGCCGAGACCTTCATGGGCCTGAGCGGTCTGGGCGACCTGGTGCTCACCGCCACCGGCGACCTGTCGCGCAACCGCCGCGTCGGCCTGTTGCTGGCACAAGGCCTGCCGCTGGCGCAGATCCTGCGCGAGCTCGGCCACGTGGCCGAAGGCGTGCACACGGCCGCGATGGTGCTGCAGCGCGCGCAGGCGCTGCAGGTGGACATGCCGATTGCGCGCGCGGTGGTGGCCGTGCTCGAAGGCGAGTGCACGGCTGCGCAGGCGCTGGAGCAGTTGATGGGTCGCGACGCGCGGCCGGAAACGTGACCCACCCCCGAAGCGGCTCACGCCGCTCCCCCTCTAGGGGGCGCCGCCAGCGGCCCGGCGAAGCCGGATCCGCGGCGGCCGCTTGAGGGGACAGGTTCACGCCGTCGCCGCGGGCCTACTGCCCGCCCGCGTAGCCGCACTGCCGCCACGCGTCGAACACCGCCACAGCCACCGCGTTGCTGAGGTTCAGGCTGCGCTGGCCCGGCCGCATCGGCAGGCGCAGGTGCTGCGGCGGGTCGAATCCTTTGCGCACGGCTTCAGGCAAGCCTTGCGTTTCCGAGCCGAACACGAGCCAGTCGCCGGGCTGCCAGGTGGCATCGCCGAGCAAGCGGCTGGCGCGAGTCGTGAAGGCAAAGCAGCGCGATGGCGCCGGTTGTGCGTCGGCCAGGAAACGCTCCCACGAGGCGTGGCGACGCACGGCGGCGTGCTCGTGGTAGTCGAGCCCGGCGCGCGCGAGCAGCTTGTCGTCCATCGAAAAGCCGAGCGGCTCGACCAGGTGGAGGGTGCAGCCGGTGTTGGCCGCCAGGCGGATCACATTGCCGGTGTTGGGCGGGATCTCGGGGTGCACGAGCACGATGTTGAACATGGAGGCGCCTCAGTCGTCGTCTGGCGGCGGTGTGCGGCAGACGACCCACACCTGAACCTCCGCGGCCCCTGCTTGCAGCAGCACATGCGTCGCCTCGGCCGCAGTGGCGCCGGTGGTCATCACGTCGTCGATCAGCGCGATGCGCCGGCCGCGCACCTCACTGCGCCGCAGCGGCTCCACGGCGAACGCGCCGCGCACGTTGGCCGCACGCTGCTCGCGCGGGAAGGCGAGTTGATGCGCGCCGTCCTTTACGCGCAGCAGCAGGCGCGCGTCGGTCTGGCAATGCAGGGCGCGGCCGAGGCGGCGCGCCAGCTCCCAGGCCTGGTTGTAGCCGCGCTCGCGCAAGCGCTGCGGGCTGAGCGGGATCGGCAGCAGCAGCGAGGGGTGCGCCACGTTGCTGCGCTGAACGGCCTGCAGCAGATGTGATGCGAGCACGGGCGCCAGGTCGAGCGAGGCGTGGAACTTGAACCGCGTGATCAGGCCGTCCCACGGATGGCCGTAGTCCAACGCCGCCACGGCAGCGCCGTACGGCGGCGGGTCACGCAGGCACCGGCCGCAGACGGTGGCCGCGCTGGGAAGTTCAAGCGCGCAGCGCATGCAACGGTGGGTCGGCGGCGCGAATCGGGTCACGCACTCGCCACAGACGCGTTGCGCGCCCCAGCCATGGCACACCGCGCACAAGCTGGGCAGGCGCGGCAAGGGGTGGTGTACGGAAGTGAGGCGGCTGAACAGCACCGGCTCAATATACTGCCCGGCCATGGCCGCCATCGATGACATCCACCGTGGACAGAGCAGCGGCCGCGATCTGGACCCGGCCGCTGTCGACGCTGGGTTGCGTCGCCTGGCGCGGGCCGAACAGCCGCCCTGGCTGCATGCCGAAGTGGCCCGGCGCATGGCCGAGCGCCTCGCGCTGATCCGCCTGAAGCCCGCGCTGCTGCTGGACTGGTGGGGTCACGGCGGCGCGAGCGCGGCGCTGCTGCAGCAGGCGCATCCGCAAGCGCGCCGCGTGGTGGTGGAGCCGACGCCCGCGCTGCTCGCACGCAGCCTGCAGGCCACCCGCGCGCCGTGGTGGTCGGCGCGGCGCTGGGCCGGCGGTGGCGGCCCGGCCGACGCGCAACTTGAGGCGGCGCCGTTGCCGCCAGCCGCGCAGATGGTGTGGGCCAACATGATGCTGCACGCGGTGGCCGACCCGCCAGCGCTATTTGCGCGCTGGCACCACGCCTTGGACGTCGATGGCTTCGTGATGTTTTCGTGCCTCGGCCCGGGCACGCTGCGCGAGTTGCGCACGCTCTACCAGCGGCTCGGCTGGGGCGTGCCGACGCAAAGCTTCATCGACATGCACGACCTGGGCGACATGCTGGTGCACGCGGGCTTTGCCGACCCGGTGATGGACCAGGAGGTGCTGAGCCTGCGCTGGAGCAGCCCGCAGGCCCTGCTCGACGAGCTGCGAACCCTCGGCGGCAATGCGGCGCCGGGGCGCACCGCCGGCCTGCGCACGCCGCGCTGGCGCGAACGGCTGCTGGCCGAGCTGGAGCGCCTGCGGGGCGCCGATGGCAAGGTCGCGCTCAGCGTCGAGGTGGCCTACGGACACGCGTTCAAAGCCGCCCCGAGAGCGCAGCTTGCCGAGGCGACCACGGTGACGCTGGACGAGATGCGCGCGATGGTGCGCTCCGGGCGGCGGGCAGATTGAAGTCGCCATACCGACACTTCTCGACGTCATCATGGGTTTGATGTGGTCAGAGCCCCATGCGCTGTGGGCTAAAATGTGTTGTTGGGCTGGACCTGCGGGTCACCGGGCCGGTCGGGCGAACTCCCGACTGTTCTCGTCAGGCATTGCAAGCCGCTTGAGCCGCGAATTTGGACAGTGTTGATCGCAACGACGACTGGAATGGCAGCAAGCATCCCCACCCGCCTGATCGGGACCGGCGCGCCCCCTCCGTCGCGTATTGCCCGCGAGTTGAGCCACCCCGTCTCCGGTGAACGAACGCTTCAGTGGCGCTTGCGCCGCAACTGCTCCTTGACCCCGCGGCAGTTGTTGATCACCTACCTCGTGCTGTCGGCCCTGTCGCTGGGCATCGCCGGAGCGTTCTGGTTTGTCGGCGCCACCTTGGTGCTGCCCTTCGCCGGAGCCGAGGTGGCCGCGCTGGGCGTCGCGCTGCTGTACTACGCCCGGCACGCGGCCGATGGCGAAGAGCTTCGCCTGGGGCGTCACGCATTGACGGTGGTTGCGACACAGGGCAGCCGCACCGAGTCGTTCGACTTCCAGCCCGAGTGGGTGCGCGTCGAGCCCGAGCATGGCGACGGTTCGCTGCTCGAGCTGTCGGGCCAAGGTCGCCGGGTCGTCATCGGCCGTTCGGTGCGACCTGAAGTGCGCCGGCAGCTCGCCGACGAACTCCGCTGGGCGCTTCGGCGCTGGCATCCTGACGTCGCAAGAGCTGATGTCGCAAATGCCGTGGCCTGAGCGATGGACAACGACGAACGGCTGGCGGCAAACCGGCCGGAGACTGACAAACTTTCTCTTTCTCGAAAACTGAAGTGGCAACCATGAAGACGATGAAAGCACTGTGGGGCAGGTCGGCGCGGGCGCTGGGGCAGTTGAGCCTGAGCGTTGCCGCCACGCTGACGACCCAGGCCGCGCTGGCGGTGGGCAACCTGCCTGGCGGGCCGGCGGTGAACCAGCTCGACCTGCACCCGCCCGTCACGCAGATCGCGCGCGACCAGATCTGGCTGCACTACTTCATGCTGGTCATCTGCACCATCATCTTCCTCGGCGTGTTCGGGGTGATGTTCTATTCGATCCTGAAGCACCGCAAGTCCAAGGGCTACAAGGCGGCCAACTTCCACGAGAGCGTCAAGGTGGAAATCGCATGGACGGTCGTGCCGTTCATCATCGTGATCCTGATGGCGCTGCCGGCCACCAAGGTGGTGGTGGCAATGAAGGACACGAGTGCTGCCGACCTCACCATCAAGACCACCGGCATGCAGTGGAAGTGGGGCTACGACTACCTGAAGGGCGAGGGCGAGGGCATCGGCTTCGTCTCCACGCTCGACACCGCCCACCGTGAGATGTCCAACTCTGGCAAGCCGGCCGGCGACAACTACCTGCTCAAGGTAGACAACCCGCTCGTCGTGCCGGTGGACAAGAAGGTGCGCATCATCACCACCGCCAACGACGTGATCCACGCCTTCATGGTGCCGGCCTTCGGCATCAAGCAGGACGCGATCCCCGGCTTCGTGCGCGACACCTGGTTTCGCGCCGAGAAGGTGGGCGACTACTACGGCCAGTGCGCCGAGCTGTGCGGCAAGGAGCACGCCTACATGCCGATCCACGTGAAGGTGGTTTCGCAGGCCGATTACAGCGCCTGGGTGCAAGACAAGCTCAAGGCCATGGCCGCGCTGGCCGACGACCCGAACAAGGTCTGGGAGCTGGCCGCGATGATGGAGCGCGGCGAGAAGGTCTACGCCGCCAACTGCGTGGCCTGCCACCAGACCACAGGCAAGGGCGCCGGCCCGATCAAGGCGCTGGACGGCAGCGACATCGTGGTGAACGATCCGGCCAAACAGATCAACATCCTGCTCAATGGCGCGAACAACGGCGCGATGCCGGCATGGAAGCAGTTGTCCGACACCGAGATCGCGGCCGTCATCACGTACACCAAGAACTCGTGGAGCAACAAGACCGGCAAGGTCGTGCAGCCGGCCGAGATCGTTGCGGCGCGCAAGTGATCTCCAGACCCGAACCCACTGAACGCAGCGAACACATCGAAATGAAGGAACCGTCATGAGTGCAGTCCTGGGCCACGCCGGCGATCACGCCCACGATCACGACCACGGCGCCCCGAGCGGCTGGCGCCGCTGGGTGTATGCGACCAACCACAAGGACATCGGCACGATGTACCTGTTGTTCGCGTTCACCATGCTGATGATCGGCGGTGTTCTGGCGCTGCTGATCCGCCTGGAGTTGTTCCAGCCCGGCCTGCAGTTCGTCAACCCGCAGCTGTTCAACCAGTTCACCACGATGCACGGGCTCATCATGGTGTTCGGCGCGATCATGCCGGCCTTCGTCGGCTTCGCGAACTGGATGATCCCGCTGCAGATCGGCGCGGCCGACATGGCCTTCGCGCGCATGAACAACTTCAGCTTCTGGCTGATGATCCCGGCGGCCATCACGATCGTCGCGTCGTTCTTCATGCCCGGTGGCGCACCGGCCGCGGGCTGGACGCTCTACGCACCGCTCACGCTGCAGATGGGCCCGAGCATGGACGCCGGCATCTTCGCGCTGCACATCCTGGGTGCCAGCTCGATCATGGGCTCGATCAACATCATCGTCACCATCCTCAACATGCGCGCGCCTGGCATGACGCTGATGAAGATGCCGCTGTTCTGCTGGACCTGGCTGATCACCGCCTTCCTGCTGATCGCGGTGATGCCGGTGCTGGCCGGCGCCATCACGATGACGCTGACCGACCGCCACTTCGGCACCCACTTCTTCAACCCCGCCGGCGGCGGCGACCCGGTGATGTACCAGCACATCTTCTGGTTCTTCGGCCACCCCGAGGTCTACATCATGATTCTGCCGGCCTTCGGTATCGTCAGCGCCATCATTCCGGCGTTCGCACGCAAGCCGCTGTTCGGTTATGCGTCGATGGTGTATGCCACGGCATCCATAGCGATCCTTTCCTTCATCGTCTGGGCGCACCACATGTTCACGACCGGCATGCCGGTGACGGGGCAGTTGTTCTTCATGTACGCGACGATGCTGATCGCGGTGCCCACCGGCGTGAAGATCTTCAACTGGATCGCCACGATGTGGCGCGGCTCGATGACCTTCGAGACGCCGATGCTGTTTGCGGTCGGCTTCATCTTCGTGTTCACGATGGGCGGCTTCACCGGCCTCATCCTGGCGATGGCGCCGGTAGACATTCAGCTGCAGGACACCTACTACGTCGTGGCCCACTTCCACTACGTGCTGGTGGCCGGCTCGCTGTACGCGCTGTTTGCCGGCGTCTACTACTGGGGCCCGAAGTGGACCGGCCGCATGTACAACGAAACGCGCGGCAAGATCCACTTCTGGGGTTCGTTGATCTTCTTCAACGTGACCTTCTTCCCGATGCACTTCCTCGGCCTGGCCGGCATGCCGCGACGCTACGCCGACTACCCGATGCAGTTTGCCGACTTCAACGCGCTGGCCTCGATCGGTGCGTTCGGCTTCGGCTTCATGCAGGTCTACTTCTTCTTCTTCGTTGTGCTGCCGATGATGCGCGGCCAGGGCCAGCCCGCCCCGCAGCGGCCGTGGAACGACCCGGACGGCGCCGGCGCCGAAGGCCTGGAGTGGGAAGTGCCGTCGCCCGCGCCCTTCCACACCTTCGAGACACCGCCCAAGCTGAATGCCGCCGCAACGAAGATCGTGGGCGGCGCAGCGGCAGCGCATTGAAGCGAGTGTTTCCATGAGTGAGCCGATGACCCCCGAGCAGAAGAAGAGCAACCAGCGCCTGGGCCTGATCCTGGGCGTTGTGGCGGTGGCGGTGTTCGTGGGCTTCATCCTCAAGGGTGCGTTCGGCGGGCTTTGACGCCCGACGCCGGCCCGCTCACTCACTCACTCACTGACTGCCCGGCTCGCGACACTCACGCCATGTCCGACCCCTCCGGCCCCAACGCCCGCCCGCCGCGCACCGGCGTGCGCAGCGACAACCTGCTGATGCTGCGCAAGCTGGCGTTGGTGGCGGCGCTGATGTTCGGCTTCGGCTACGCGCTGGTGCCGCTGTACCGGGCCATTTGCGACGCGCTGGGCATCAACGTGCTGTCGCTGTCGGAGCGTGAGACGTCCGGCATGTCGCGCGCGCCGGCTGCCAACACGCAGGTCGATCGCTCGCGCAAGATCACGATCGAGTTCGACGCCAACGCCCGCGGCCCGTGGGATTTCAAGCCCGCCATGCGATCTGTCGACGTTCACCCTGGCGAGTTGACCACGGTGATGTACGACTTCCGCAACCGCCAGAACCGCACGATGGCAGCGCAGGCCATCCCGAGCTACGCGCCGATGCAGGCGATGGCGCACTTCAACAAGCTGGAGTGCTTCTGCTTCAACGAGTACACGCTGAAGGCGGGCGAAACCAAGCAGTGGCCGGTGGTCTTCGTCATCGACCCGAAACTGCCCAAGGACGTGAAGACGATCACCTTGTCGTACACCTTCTTCGAGGTCGGCGGCAAGGTGCCGGCAGAGCCCGCGGCGACGGTCGTCGGGCGTGGCGAGCCCGTTGCGCAGGAGCCGCGTTCATGAGCGGCGACCTGCGCGAGGCCGCGCAGCGCAAGGGCTCGTTCCTGCAGACGATGCGTGCGGTGGCGTGGTCGTTCTTCGGTGTCCGCAAGGGCAGCGAGTACGAAAAGGACGTCGGCCAGCTCAACCCGGTGCATGTGGTCATTGCCGGCGTGCTGGGGGCCTCGCTGTTCGTGCTGGCACTGGTGACGCTGGTGGGCTGGGTGTTGTCCAGCGGCATCGCACGTTGAATCAAGAATCAAGAATCAAGACAGACCTTCTAGACAGACCTCAGGAGAACAACATGGCGGCAGCCACACCCCACGGGCACACGCCCTACTACTTCATACCTGCGCCGTCGCGGCACCCGGCGATGGCCTCGCTGGGCCTGTTCTTCGTCATCGTCGGTGCAGGCCAGTGGGTCAACGACCACGGCTGGGGGGCCTGGATGTTGCTCGGCGGCCTGGTGCTGTGGGCCTTCGTGCTGCAGCAGTGGTTCCGCCAGTCGATCAGCGAGAGCGAGGGCGGCCTCTACAGCGACCGCATCGACACCTCTTTCCGCTGGAGCATGAGCTGGTTCATCTTCTCGGAAGTGATGTTCTTCGCCGCGTTCTTCGGCGCGCTGTACTGGACGCGGCTGCACGCGCTGCCCAACCTGGGCAGCCTGGAGAACGCCGTGCTGTGGCCCGACTTCAAGGCCGTGTGGCCCAGCGCAGGCGGCGGGTTCACCGGCTCGCCGGCCGGCATCGTCGAACCGTTTTCCACCATCGGGCCGTGGCCGCTGCCGACGATCAACACGCTGCTCTTGCTCACCTCGGGCGTCACGCTGACCATTGCGCACCACGCGCTGCTCGCCAACCAGCGCTCCAAGACGATTCTGTGGATGTGGATCACCGTGGTGCTGGGCGCCACCTTCCTCGGTGTGCAGGCCTACGAGTACATGCACGCTTACCGCGACCTCAACCTCAAGCTCAGCTCGGGTGCGTTCGGCTCCACCTTCTTCATGCTCACCGGCTTCCACGGATTCCACGTGTTCGTCGGCATGCTGATGCTGCTGTTCATCACGCTGCGGCTGCAAAAGGGCCACTTCACGCCGCAGCGTCACTTCGGCTTCGAGGGCGCTGCCTGGTACTGGCACTTCGTCGACGTGGTCTGGCTCGGCCTGTACATCGTGGTGTACTGGACCTGACGCGAACCGCTGTGCAGTTCACGCAAGAACGCCGCGCTCAGCGGCGTTTTTTCTGGTGTTCCCGAGAGGGCGGCGCAGGGCGTGGCCGTGAGCGCTGTTGCCAGAGGTGCAGCGTGGTTACTTGCCCAGCGGAACGCCCGTCGGTTGAATCCAGCCGAGCAGGTAACTTAGCATGATCATGCCGAACAGCAGCACCGACAGCGCCACACGCAGCGCCAGCGCGCGCATCATCTTGTCGCCCCGGGGCTTGCCGTCGCGTCCTTCGCGCAACATGAAATACCCCGCCAGCGCCAAGCTGCCCAGGATGGCGACGAAGGCCAGCGCAATCAGGATGTTCATCGGCCCGGATTATCCCCGGCCCGCTCCGTGAGCGCTCGCAACGATCGCCGTCGTCGGGTGCTGGTGCTGCTCGCCACCGTGCTGAGCGTCGGCCTGGCCGTGCGTCTGGGCCTGTGGCAACTCGATCGGGCGGCGCAAAAGGAAGCGCTGCAGTCGGCGCAGCAATCGCGCTCGATGCTGCCGCGTCTGGATGCGAGCAGCCTCGCCCGCAGCGCGCAAGAAGCCGTGCCGCAGCACCACCGAACCGTTCGGCTGCAGGGCGAGTGGATTGCCGAACACACGGTCTACCTCGACAACCGGCAGATGAAGGGCAGGCCGGGCTTCTTCGTCGTCACCCCGCTGCGCTTGGGCGGTGGTGGTGGCGGCGGCGGCGATGCGGTGCTCGTGCAGCGTGGCTGGGTTCCGCGCGACATGCAGGACCGCACGCGCCTGCCGCCCGTGACCACGCCCGCCGGCACGGTCGAGTTGAGCGGCCGCATCGCCCCGCCGCCGTCCCGGCTGTACGAGTTCGCGGGGCAGGAGGCCGGCCCGATCCGGCAAAATCTCGATATCGCCGAATTCGGGCGCGCTGCGGCGCTGAACCTGCGCCCGCTGTCGGTGCTGCAAACCGACTCGGGCGATTCCGGCGACTCCGCCAACACAGCAAGCGATGGCCTGCTCCGAGACTGGCCGCTGCCGGCGGCCGATGTTCACAAACACTACGGTTACGCTTTCCAGTGGTTTGCGCTGGGCGCCTTGATGACAGGTCTGTATGTCTGGTTCCAACTCGTCCGCCCCCGGCTCCGCGCTCGGTCAGCCACCGTCGCCTGACGCGATCTCGCCACTCGGCATGACCGTGCACTCGATGCCGGCACCCCAGGTGGCCGACGCTGCTCGCCGCACCGCGCGGGGCCGCTTGAAGATGCTGCTCGTGCTGCTGGTGTGCGCCTCGCCGGTGATCGCGTCGTACTTCACCTACTTCGTCATCCGGCCCGACGGTCGCACCAACTACAGCGAGCTGATCCTGCCCAGCCGGGCCCTGCCCGACCTGGCGTTGACCGACTTGACCGGCGCGCCGGTCAAGGCCGCCACTTTGAAGGGTCAGTGGCTGCTCGTCGTCGTCTCCGGCGGCGCGTGCGACGCGCTGTGCGAGCGGCACCTGTGGCTGCAACGCCAGTTGCGCGAAACGCTCGGGCGCGAGAAGGACCGGCTCGACAAGCTCTGGCTCATCACCGATACGGCCACCCCGCGGCCGCAGACGCTTCAGGCCATCACAACCGGCGTGCCCACCGCCGTGCTGCGCGTGCCGGAGGCGGCGTTGGCGCAGTGGCTCGCGCCGGCCGCGGGCAAGTCGCTCGGCCAGCATCTGTTCATCGTCGACCCGATGGGCGAATGGATGATGCGCGTGCCCGGCGACCCCGAGCCGTCGCGGCTCAAGCGCGACGTCGAGAAGCTGCTGCGCGCGTCGAAGTCGTGGGACCTGCCGGGCAGGTGAGTCGTCCGATCGCTGACTCGCTGACTCGCTGACTCGCTGACTCGCTGACCTGTCATCGACCCCCGCCATGGATTCGCAACCCTTGTTCGACCTCACCCCCGCCGTGCGCCTGGCGCTGCTCGGCGTCGTGCTGGCGGCCGGCCCGCTGGCCTGGGTGTGGCTGCGCCATCGCGGTTCCGACCCCGCCACCCGTCTGCGCGCACTCACCTGGCTCACGCTGTTCCTCACGTTCGACCTCGTGCTGTTCGGCGCCTTCACCCGCCTCACCGATTCGGGCCTGGGCTGCCCCGACTGGCCCGGCTGCTACGGCAGCGCCAGCCCGATCGGCGCGCGCGAGGAAATCAACTCGGCGCAAGCCGCGCTGCCCACCGGGCCGGTCACGCCGAAGAAAGCGTGGATCGAGATGACGCACCGCTACCTCGCCACCGGCGTGGGCGTGCTCATCATCGTCATCACGCTGGCCAGTTGGGCTCTTGCGCGGCGCAGACAGGCGGTGCTGTCGCCCTGGTGGGCCACGCTGACGCTGGTGTGGGTCTGCCTGCAGGGCCTGTTCGGCGCGCTGACGGTGACGATGAAGCTCTATCCCGCCATCGTCACGCTGCACCTTCTTGGCGGCATGGGGCTTTTGGCCTTGCTCGCGGGCATGGGCGCGGCGATGCGGCCGGAGCCGCTGGCCATGTCGGCGTCGCTGCGACAAGCCTGCATCGCACTGGCGGCGCTGGTGGTGCTGCAGATTGCGCTCGGCGGTTGGGTCAGCACCAACTATGCGGTGCTGGCGTGCAGCGACTTCCCGCGCTGCCAGGGCAGTTGGTGGCCGGCGATGGACTTCGAACAAGGCTTCGCCCTGCAGCGCGAACTCGGCGCCGGCAAGGACGGTGGCTATCTGCCGTTCGCAGCGCTGACTGCCATCCACTACGTTCACCGGCTCGGCGCTTACGTCGTGCTGGCCGTGCTGGCGCTGCTGGCGTGGCGGCTGCACGCCACGGGCGATGCGGCTTTGCGACGCTGGGCGGTGTGGCTGGTGGCCGCGGCGCTGTGGCAGGTGGCCAGCGGCCTGGGCAACGTGCTGCTGGGCTGGCCGCTGTGGGCGGCGGTGGCGCACACCGGCGGCGCGGCGGCGTTGGTGGTGCTGCTCAGCGTGATGATCGTGCGCGCTTCGCCGTCGCGCGCCCCAGCGGCGCCGGCCGGTGCGGCGCGGCCAGCGATGCGCGTGCTTTCCTGATCGTTTCAAAGCCTGCACACACTGGCTTCGTAGAATCGACCCTCCATGTCCGAAACCCTCGCCACCCTGTCCCCCGCGACCACGCCGCCGCCCACGTCGGCAGCCTCACGCCTGCGCCAGTACTACGTGCTGACCAAGCCGCGCGTGGTGCAGCTCATCGTCTTCTGCGCCGTCATCGGCATGCTGCTGGCAACGCCGGGGCTGCCCGACTGGCGCGTCGCGTTGGCGGCCACCGCCGGCATCTGGCTCGTGGCTGCGGCAGCGGCGGCGTTCAACTGTCTGGTCGAGCAGGCCATCGATTCCAAGATGGCGCGCACCGCCTGGCGGCCCACCGCGCGCGGCCAGTTGAGCACCGTACAGAGCCTGACCTTCTCGGCGGTGCTGTGCGCCGCCGGCAGCACGTTGCTCTACTTCGCTGTCAACCCGCTGACGATGTGGCTCACCTTCGCCACCTTCATCGGCTACGCACTCATCTACACCGTGGTGCTCAAGCCGCTGACGCCGCAGAACATCGTGATCGGTGGCGCCTCGGGCGCGATGCCGCCGGTGCTGGGCTGGGCCGCGATCCGCGGCGAGGTGGGGCCCGAGGCGATGATCCTGTGCCTGATCATCTTCCTCTGGACCCCGCCGCATTTCTGGGCCCTGGCGCTGTACCGCGCCGAGGACTACCGCAAGGCCGGCCTGCCGATGCTGCCGGTGACGCACGGCTTCGAGTTCACGCGGCTGCATGTGTTCCTGTACACGCTGGTGCTGTTCGCGGCCACGTTGCTGCCCTTCATCTCGGGCATGAGTGGGGTGATCTACCTGGTGTGCGCGGTGATGCTCGGCGCGACCTTCACCGGCTACGCGTGGAAGCTGTGGCGCAACTACTCCGACGTGCTCGCGCGTAAAACCTTCAAGTTCTCGATCGTCCACCTGTCGCTGCTGTTTGCCGCGCTGCTGCTCGATCACTACCTGGCGCCGCTGCTATGAACTCTCTTCGTCGTGGTGTGCTCTCGGCGGCCGCCAGCGCGTTGGCGCTGGGCTTGGTGGGGTGCGAACGGGGCGCAGGGCCGGGCTCCGACCTGACCTTCCGCGGCGTGGACATCACCGGCGCCGACTACGCACGCACGCTGTCGCTGCCCGACCAGACCGGCACCGTGCGCAACCTCAGCGACTTCAAGGGCAAGGTCGTCGTGGTGTTCTTCGGCTTCACGCAGTGCCCCGACGTGTGCCCGTCGACGATGGCCGAACTCGCGCAGATCAAGAAGTCCATGGGCAAGGACGGCGAACGCGTGCAAGGCATCTTCGTCAGCGTCGACCCCGAGCGCGACACGCCGGAGATCCTCAAGAGCTACATGGCCAGCTTCGACAGCAGCTTCATCGCACTGCGCGGCACGGTCGAGCAGACCAAGGCGGCGGCGAAGGAGTTCAAGGTGTTCTTCGGCAAGGTGCCGGGCAAGACCGAAGGCAGCTACACCGTGGACCACACGGCCGGCTCGTTCGTCTTCGACCCCACCGGCAAGGTGCGGCTGTTCGTGCGCTACGGCAGCGGGGCCGAGGCGTTGACGGCGGACTTGAAGGCGCTGCTGGCGGCAGGTTGACAGCCAGCGGGTGCTCTCAGTCGCAGGCATCGAGCCCGCTCCTTCGCAGGCCGCTGCGCCGGTCGACCCCCCAGGCCCGACAAGGGCCTTCGTGGCCCAGCGGGGCCCCTCGCCCTTCGCTACGCGACCTGCAACGCCTTGCGCATCTTCTTCATCGCCGCCACCTCGATCTGGCGGATGCGCTCGGCGCTCACACCGTATTCGGCGGCCAGGTCGTGCAGCGTCAGGCCGCCGGAGCTGTCGTCGTTGACCTTGAGCCAACGCTCCTCGACGATGCGCCGGCTGCGCGGGTCGAGCGCATTCAGCGCCAGCGCGATGCCGTCGCCGGCCAGCCAGTCGCGGTTGCGGGCTTCGAGCACCTGGGTCGGCTCGTTCGTCTCGTCGGCCAGGTAGGCGATGGGCGCGTAGCTCTCTTCGCTGTCGTCGGTCTGCGGCTCCAGCGCCACGTCGCCGCCGGACAGGCGCGTTTCCATCTCGAGCACTTCTTCGCGCTTGACGTTCAGGCGCGTGGCCATCGTGTCCACCTGTGCCTGCGTCAGCGTGCTGCGGTGCGTGTCGCTGCCGCTGTCGCCAGCGGCGTCGTCTTTCAGGCTCTGCTTCATCGAACGCAGGTTGAAGAACAGCTTGCGCTGCGCCTTGGTGGTGGCCACCTTGACCATGCGCCAGTTCTTCAGGATGTACTCGTGGATCTCGGCCTTGATCCAGTGCATGGCGTAGCTCACCAGCCGCACGCCCTGCGTCGGGTCGAAGCGCTTGACGGCCTTCATCAGGCCGACGTTGCCTTCCTGGATCAGATCGCCTTGCGGCAAGCCGTAGCCGAGGTACTGGCGCGAGATCGACACCACCAGGCGCAGGTGCGACAGCACCAGCTTGCCCGCGGCGTCGAGGTCACCGCTGGCGCGCAGGCGGGTCGCGGCCTCGACCTCTTGCTCGTGCGTCAACAGCGGCACGCGGTTGGCGGCCGTGATGTAGGCGTCCAGGTTGCCCAGCGAGGGCACCAGGGCCCAGGGGTCGCGGACGGTGAGGGCGGTAGCAGGGGAAAGGTTCATGGAAGCTTCAGACATGCCGCAACTCCTTTTGTTCCGACCATTTTAGCACTCGCCCTCCAAGAGTGCTGATCGGTGCCGACTCGACAGTTGGAAGTGAGCAAACACTGTCAAAAATGAGAACGCCACCGTTGACGGTGGCGTTCCTGCGATGTGCGAAACGGCTACTTCAAGCTCATCGACAACTCGGTCGAAGCCACCGACCCATCGTCATCGCGCGCCTGGATGGTGACGCGGAAGTCGCCCTCCAGACCCGCCGGCGGCTTGACCGACAGCGCGCCGGTCTTCGGGTCGCACACGATCCACTCGGGCAGCGGCCGGCCGTCGGCCAGCTTCGCCTCATAGCGCAGCCCGGCCTTTTGGGTGGCGTGGACGAAGGTGTCCGCCGGCAATTGCACCACTGCCGGCTGCCCGGCCGGCAGATTGACCCCGGCGACCGGCAGCACGGCGATGAAGCCGGTCTGTGGCATCACGACCACCGAGCCACCACCGCCGCCCGGCACGACCGGCCCACCGATCGCAGGGCGGCTGGGTGAGGTCCCGGCGGGCGGCGAGCCGAGAGGGGCTGCGGGAGGCGTGACGGCAGGCGGCACGCTGGCCAGCGCGATCGTCGTCGGCGCCACGGCCGGCACGACCCGCGGATTCTGCGCCGCAGCGGTCGGTGCCGGCGTTGAAGTCTGCGCCGCGCCGGTCGGTGCCGGTATCGGACTGGCCGGCGTCGCCGCGCTGAGCCCGCCAGCAGTCGGCGCGATCGCGCCGGGCAGCGTGACCGGCGCGCCAGGCCCCGCCGCGAGTGCCGTCGATGCTGGCAAGGTCACCGAACCGGTCACCGCCACCACCTGCCCGGGCACCGCCAGCGACGCCGCACCTTGCGCGCTGCCGCCGGCGCTGGAACCAGAGCCAGAGCCAGAGCCAGAGCCAGAGCCGGAACCGGAACCGGAACCGCCGAAGCCCGGCGACGGGGCGAGCAGACTGCCCAGGCTGGCGGGCGAACCCACACTGGCGATCAACGCGAGCGGCCCGCTCGCGCCCGCACCTGTGCTGGCCGGCGCAGGTGTGGCGACCGAGCCGAGCAACTGAGCCGTGGCCTGCGTGGCCGGCGACTGCGTGATGTCACCGCTGGCCGCCACCGGCAGTTGCAGCGTGTAGTTGGTTGCGTCGGCGCCGGTCAGCACCGCGCCCAGCACCGTGCCGGCTTTGGCGATGCCGGGCAGCGGGTCTGTGAACTGCACGCCGCCGATGCTCGCCGCCACCTGGTCTTGCCCGACCACGCCTTGCAGCGTGCCCGGGTTCGCCAGCGTCGCCGTCGTCAGGCCGTCGTAGACCTTGGGCGTGAGTGTGGTGCCCGCCAGCGTCAGCAGCATCGGTGCGATTGTCACGTTCGAACCGGTCATCGCCAGCACGTAGTTGCTGGCCAGGCCGCCATTGGTGCTCGTGCCCAGGCTCAGGCCGGCCAGCGACAGAATCGGCACGCTGCCCACGCCACGGCTGCCCAGGTTGCCGGCCGCGCCGCTGCCGGTGATGGCGAACGTCTGCCCACCCAGCCCGGTGGCGACCAGGTTGCTGCCGGCCAGCGCGGTGCCGCCGTTGTAAACCTGCGTGCCACTGATCAGCAGCGCGGCCCGGTTGATCGTGCTCACCTGGTTGGCGGCCGTGCTCACCTGGTAGTTGAGCCCGCCGTTGCCGTCGGCGACCGTCACGCCACTGAGCAGCGCGGTACGGTCGGCCTGGCCGGCGTTGGGGTTGCCGTAGGCCAGGGTGGCGGCACTCACCGTGTCGCCGGCCACGCCGAGCTGGCTGCTGAGGTTGGACAACTCGGCCGCCCCGGTGGTGTAGCCGGTGGTGGTGTCGTAGGTCTTGGTGATGACCGGGGCGGTCAGCGTGACCAGTTTCGGCGTTGTCGCCACCGACGAGCCGGCGGCCGACAGCGCCAGGTAGTTCGACGCCAGCGCGCCGGCGTTGCCGCTGCCCAGCGCCAAGCCGGCGATGTTGAGCAGGGCGCCCGAGCCGACGTGGCGGCTGGCCAGGTTGCCCGCCGCGCCGCTTCCCGTCACGGCGAAGGTTTGCCCGGCCACGCCGCTGGCCAGCAGGTCAGCGCCCGCCACCGCGGTGCCGCCGTCGTAGACGCGGCTGCCAGTGAGCACCAGCGCCGCCGGATTGATGGTGCTTGCGGTGTTCGCGGCGTAGCTCAGCGTGTAGTTGGCGCCGTTGTTGCCGTCGGCGATCTGCGCGCCGCTCGCATTGACCGTGAGCGTGCCGTTGGCAGCGTCGGCGCTGGTGTAGGCCAGCGTGACGGCGCTCACCGCATCGCCGGCCACGCCGAGCTGGGCGCTCAACGCAGTCAGGTCTGCGGCTTGCGCGCTGTACGCGGTGGTGGCGTCGTAGATCTTGCTGACCACCGGCGCGGTGAGCAGCACCAGCTTCGGCGTGGTGTCCACCGCCGAGCCGGCGGTCGACAGGGCGAGGTAGTTGCTTGCCAGCGTCTGGCCGCTGTTACCGCTGCCGAGCGCGAGGCCGGCGAGCGATTGCAGCGCTGCGCCGGTGCCCACGTTGCGCGACGCGAGGTTGCCCGCGCTGCCCGGGCCGGTGACGGTGAAGCTCTCGCCTGCGATGCCGCTGGCGGTCAAGTCGGCGCCGGCCACGGCCGTGCTGCTGTCGTACACGCGGCTGCCGGCGAGCGTCAGCGCGGCCGGCGTGACCGACACCTGCGAGCCGCCGACCGTCAGCACGTTGTAGTTGGCGGCATTGCCGCCGTTGCTGCTGCCGCCCAGCGCCAAGCTGGCCACGGTGGCGAGGGCTGCGTTGCTTTGCACGTTGCGCGTGGCGAGGTTGCCTGCTGAGCCGCTGCCGATCACGGCAAAGCTCTGGCCCGCCACGCCTGTTGCGATCAGGTGGGCCCCGGCCATCGACGTGCTGCCGTCGAACACGCGCGAGCCGCTCAGCACCAGGTCGGCCCGGCCGATCGTGCTGGTGGTGTTGCTGCCGTAGGCCAGCGCGTAATTGGCGCCGCCGTTGCCGTCGTCGACGGTCGCGCCGCTCGTGGCCACGCTGCGGTCGCCGGTGCCGGCATCGACGGTGGTGAAGCTGAAGCTCGCGCCAGAGACCGTGTCTCCCGCCACGCCGAGCTGCGCGCTCAATGCGTTCAGATCGGCGGCCTGCGCTGCGTACGCGCCGGTCGCGTCGTAGGTTTTGGTGAGGTTCGGCGCGGTCAGCGTCACCACTTTGGGTGTGATGACGACCGACGAACCCGCCGCGCCCAGGACCTGGTAGTTCGACGACAGCGCGCCGTTCGCCGCGGTGCCCAGCGCCAGGCTGCCGACGCCAGTGAGCGCCGACGTGCCGACGTTGCGGCTGGCGAGGTTGCCCGCCGATCCGGTCAGCGCAAAGCTCTCGAACAAGCCGCCGCCGGCCGAGACGCCGCGCGCTGTCAGCGCCGAGCCGGCCAACGTGGTGCTGCCGTCGTAAGCCCGCCCGCCGCTGATGACCAGCAAGGCCGGCGTGATCGTGCTCGTGCTGTTGCCGGCGTAGCCGACGCTGTAGTTGTCGCTCGCCAGGCCGGTCAGCCCGTCGATGATCGTCACCGTGCTGCCACTCACCGTCTTGTTGCCGTTGCCGGCGTTCTTGTCGGTGTAGGCGAGCGTCAGGCCGCTGATGCTGTCGCCGGCCACGCCGAGTTGTGCGCCCAGGCTGGCGATGTCGCCGGCCGTGGCGGTGTAGGCGGTGGTGCCGTCGTAGACCTTGCTGACCACCGGCGTCGTCAGTGTCACCACCTTGCGGTTGATGGTGTAGGCCGATCCGGCAGCGGAGAGCACGTTGTAGTTCGACGCCAGGCCGCCGTTGCCGCTGCCGCCCAGCACCAGGCCGGTCACGCTCAGCAGTGCTTGCGATGTGGCCGAGTAGTTGCGCGAGCCGAGGTTGCTCGCATCGCCCGCGCCCGTCACGCTGAAGGTCTGCCCGCCCACGCCGGTGGCGGTGAGCGTGCTGCCGGCCGCCGCGGTGCCGCCGTCGAACGCGCGCGAGCCGGTCAGCACCAGGTTGGCGGGGGTGATGGTGCTGGTGGTGTTGGCAGCGTAGGCCAGCGTGTAGTTGGCGCCGCCGTTGCCGTCGGCCACCGTCGCCGCGCTGGGCGTGACGGTGCGGTTGCCACTGCCGGCGTTGGCGTTGTTGTAGGCGAGGGTGGCTGCGGTCACGGTGTCGCCGGCCACGCCGAGTTGTGTGCTCAGCGCGGTGAGGTTGCCCGCGTTGACCGAGTAGGTCGTGCCGGTGTCGTAGGTTTTGCTGACGACCGGGGCGGTGAGCGTGACCGCCTTGGCGGTGGTGGTCACCGACGAGCCGACGGTGCCGAGCGCCTGATAGTTCGACGCGAGCCCGCCGTTGCCGCTGCCGCCGAGCGCGAGGCCGCTCACGCTTTGCAGCGCGGCGGTGCCGACGTTGCGGCTGGCGAGGTTGCCACTGGTGCCGGGGCCGGTCACCGCAAAAGTTTCGCCGGCCACCCCGGTGGCCAGCAGCACGCTGCCATCGACGGCGGTGCCGCCGTCGTAGACGCGCGAGCCGGCCAGCGTCAACGCGGCGGGTGTGATCGCCACGTTCGAGCCGGTGGTGCTCAGTGCGTTGTAGTTCGAAGCCAGGCCGCCGTTGACGCTGCTGCCCAACGCCAGGCCGGTGAGCGACGCCAGCGCCGCGCCGCTGGTCACGTTCGCACTCGCGAGGTTGCCGGTGGCGCCCGCGCCGGTCACGGCAAACGTCTGCCCGGCCGCGCCGGTGGCGGTGAGCACGCTGCCGGCGACGGCGCTGCTGGCGTTGTAGACGCGGCTGCCGCTGAGCACCAGGTTCGCACGGTCGATGGTGCTCGTGGTGTTGGTGCCGTAGGCCACGGTGTAGTTCGCGCCGCCGTTGCCGTCGGCGATCGTCGCGCCGCTGGTGGCAACGCTGCGGTTGCCGTTGCCGGCGTCCACGGTGGTGAAGCTCAAGCTTGCCGCGCTGACGGCATCGCCCGCCACACCGAGCTGTGCGCTCAGCGTGCTCAGGTCGGCGGACTGCGTGGTGTAGTTGCCGGTCGCGTCGTAGGTTTTGGTGAGGTTGGGTGCGGTCAGCGTCACTGCCTTGGCGGTGGTGGTCACCGACGATCCGGCGACCGACAGCGCTTGATAGTTCGACGTGAGCCCGCCGTTGCCGCTGCTGCCCAAGGCCAGGCCGGTGAGTGACGCCAACGCCGCCGTGCCCGCATTGCGGCTCGCCAGGTTGCCGCTGGCACCACTGCCGGCGACGGCAAACGTCTGCCCGCCCACGCCGGTGGCCACCAGCGCCGAGCCGGCAATCGCCGTCGCGCCGTCGTAAACGCGCGTGCCGCTCAGCACCAGCGCGGCCGGTGTGACCGACACGTTCGAGCCCGCCGCCGACAACGTGGTGTAGTTACCGCTCAAGCCGCCGTTGCCGCTGCTGCCGAGGCTCAGCCCCGCCACGCTGGCGAGCAGCGCGCCGCTCTGCACGTTGGCCGACGCGAGGTTGCTGCTGTTGCCGGCGCCGGTGACGAGGAAGGTCTCGCCGTTCACGCCGCTGGCGGTGAGGAAGGCGCCGCCGAAGCTCGTGCCGGCGTCGTACACGCGCGTGCCGCTGAGCGTCAGCGCCGCCTGGTTGATCGTGACGTTGCCGCCGGTGGCGAGCGCCTGGTAGTTGCTCGCCACGCCGCCGCCGCTGGCCGTGCCGAGAGCCAGGCTGCCGATCGCGGACACGCTGGTCGAACCTGCGTTGACCGACGCCAGCGTGCCACTGCCCGTCAGCGCAAAACTCTGGCCGGCCACGCCGGTGGCGGTGAGCACGCTGCCGGCGATGCCGGCCGTGCCGTCGTAGGTGCGTGCACCGGCCAGCAGCAGCGTGGCTTGGCCGATCGTGCTGGTGCTGTTGCCGGCGTAGCTCAGGCTGTAGTTGTTGCCGCTGTTGCCGTCGGCAATCGTCGCGCCGCTCAAGGTGACGGTGCGGTTGCCGCTGCCGGCGTTGGCGTCGGTGTAGGCCAGCGTGGCCGCGCTCACCGTATCGCCGGCCACACCGAGCTGTGCGCTCAATGCGGTCAGGTTGCCGGCGGTGGTGGTGTGGTTGGTGGTGGCGTCGTAGGTCTTGCTGACGACGGGCGCGGTCAGCGTCACCACCTTGGCGGTGATACCGATGTTCGAGGTGGACGCGCCGAGCAACTGGTAGTTCGACGACACCCCGCCGCCGCTGCCGCTGCCCAACGCCAGCCCGCCGAACGATGCGAGCGACAGGCCCGCACCCACGTTGCGGCTCGCCAGGTTGCCCGACGCGCCGCTGCCGGTGACGGCAAAACTCTCGCCGCCCACGCCCGTGGCGGTGAGCAAGGCGCCGTCGAGCACGGTGCTGCCGTCGTAGGCGCGCGTGCCGGTCACGTTCAGCGTCGCCGCGGTGACGTTCACCGACGAGCCAGTGGTCGACAGCGCCGTGTAGTTGTCGGCCAGCGCCGCGCCGCTGTTGCCTGCGCCGAGCGCCAGGCCCGTCAGCGTGGCGAGCGCGCTGCCGCTTTGAACGTCCTTCGATGCCAGGTTGCCGCTCGCACCGCTGCCGGTGATCGTGAAGCTCTCGCCGTTCACGCCAGTGGCCGTCAAGCCGCTGCCTGCGAACGTGGTGCCCGCGTTGTAGACGCGCGTGCCGCTCAACGTCAGCGCCGCGGGGTTGATCGTGCTGGCCGTGTTGGCCACGTAGCTCACGCTGTAGTTGCCGCCGCCGTTGCCGTCGCTCAGCGACACGCCCGAGACGTTCACCGTCTTGGTCGACAGCACGTTGCCTCCCACGTCGCGCGCCACGTCCTTGTTGGCGAACGTGGTGCTGCCGCCGCTGAAGCTGTCGCTGCCGAACAGTTGGCCGCTCGCGATCGAAATCGTGCCGCTGGCAGCCGTGCCGCCGTCGTAGGTCTTGGTGACCGCGCTGGTGGTGAAGCTGATCGCAACAGGCGTGATCGTGCTGTTGGTGTTGCTCGCCAGCGTGAGGTTGTAGTTGGCGCCGTTGTTGCCGTCGGCGACCGTCACGCCGCTCAGGTTGACGGTGCGGTTGCCGCTGCCGGCGTTCTTGTTCGCATAGGCGAGGCTCGCGGTGGTCACCGTGTCGCCCGCCACACCGAGCGCGGTGGACAGCGTGCCGAGGTAGCTGCCCGGCAGCGTGGCCGTGGTGGTGCCGTCGTACGCCTTGGTGAGTTGCGCCGCGGTCAGCGTCACGTTTTTCGTCGTGATGCTGTACAGGCTCACCTGCGGGCCGGTGGCGCTGTAGCCCATGCCGGTCACCGGGTCGATGATGTAGTTGGCCGCCGCGCCGGTGCCGCTGACGAGCGCCAGCGTGCCGATGCCGAAGCCGCTCGTCTTGTTGCCCACGTTGCGGTCGGCCACGGTGCCCGCGCCGCTGAGCGTGAGCGTCTGGCCGCCCACCAGGCCGGTCAACGTGAGGGTCGAGCCCGCCGCCGAGATGCTGCCGTCGTACGCCCGCGTGCCACTCAGCGTGAGCTGCTTGGGCAGGATGACCGCGGTGCTGCTGCCCGCGCTGTAGTTGCTGCCCAGGTTCAGGCCGGTGAAGTTCAGCGCTTGCGTGGACCAGACCGAGCCGTTCCAGGTGGACGCGCCGGCGCTGCCGACGGTCGCTGTCGTGAACGTCACGCCAGTGGTGGACAGCGCGTTGCCGTTGCTGTCGAACACCTGCGCGGTGCTGAAGCCGGTGCCGTTGTCGTACTGCTTGCGCGCGGTGAAGTTGGCGGTGGCCGGCGTGATGGTCGCGTTCTGCGTCAACGCGCTCAGCGAGTAGTTGGCAGTCAGCGCCGCGCCGCTGCTGGCCAGGCTGATGCCGCTGAAGGTGACGCTGCTGGCACCGCTCACGTTGGCGTTGTTGTAGGTGCCCGTGGCGGTGCCGGCCAGGCCCAGGCCAGCGGCGATATCGCTCGCGTACGGCTGGCCGTTGACGGCGGTGTTGCCGTCGGCGATGGACGCCAGCAGCGCTGGTGTGCCCGAGACGACCGCCGTCGTGTTGCCGTTGTACACGCGGCTCGACGGCACGCTCACGCCAGTCCACGTCAGCGGCTTGGGCGTGATCGTCGCCGTCGTGATCGAAGTGACCGCCGTCAGCGAGTAGTTCGCTGCTTGCGCCCCCGTCAGGCTCAGGCCGCCGATGTTGATGTTGCGCAGGCCGGCGTTGGCCGAGCTGAAGGCGTACGTCGCCGAGCCGGCAAGGTTGACCACGTCGCCGCCGACGATGCCCGCCGGCGCGCCGAGCTGGCTGCCGATGGCGCCGCCGCTGACCGTCACGCTGCCCACCACCGCGGTGGTGGCGTCGTAGACCTTATTCGGTACGTTGAAGGTCAGCGTCAGCGGCTTGGGCGAGATGGTGCCGGTGAGCGACGACAAGCTGTAGGTGCTGCTGTCGCTCAGCGTGAAGCTGCCGGTCGCCAGGCTGTAGCTGTTCACGCCGGCGGCCGACGCGTTGGCCGTGCCGCTCAACGTTGGCGCCGTGGCGCCACTGGGCACGCCGGTCAGCGTGAACACCAGGCCGCCCGCGTTGGTGCCCGAGGCCAGGCCCGACGCGGTGAACGTCGTCGAGCCGTTGTACACGCGCGTCCAGCTGCCGGTCAGTGCCAGCGGGCCGATGTTGCCGGTCACGCCGGTCGGCTGCGTGAAGGCGTAGTTGCCCACGTCGGCACCGCTGACGGTGTAGCCCGTCACCGTCACCGGCTTGTTGTTGCCGACTGCGGCGTTGTTGAACGTGCCGACGGCGCTGGCAGACGTGAGCGTCACGTCGTCCAGCACGCTGCCCGCGCTGGTGAGCACACCGCTGAGCGAGCCGAGCGACGAGAAGGTGGCCGCGGTCGTGTTGTCGAACGCCTTCTGCGCCACCGTCACGCCGCTCACCGTGAGGCCGGCTTGCTTGATGCGACCCAGGTTGGCCGATGCGTTGGTGTTGAACACGTAGCTGCCTGCGGCGGCGCCGGTGAACGACAGGTTCGTCAGGTCGAGCACCTTGCCGCTGGCGCCCGACAGCAGCGTGCCGGCCGGGTTCGCGTTGGCGTTCTTGTCGGCGGTGGACACGCTGCCGCTCAAGGCGACGCGGCCAGCGGTCATGTCGGCGGCGAGCACCGCATTGGCGAGCGCGTTGCCCGTGGCGCTGGTGAGCGAGATACCGTTGTTGCTGGCGAGGTTGCCCGTCGCCAGGCCGGAAATGATGAGCGATGTGTCGTAGACCTTCAGCCCGCTCACCGTCAGCGACAGCGGCGAGATGCCGACCGTCGAGGCCGGGTTCGAGAAGTTCAGCTCATAGCCCTGGCCGATCCAGGTGTTGAGCAGCATGGAGCCAGCGCCGATTCCCGACACAGGCCCGCCGGTTGCGTAGGCCGTGGGCGACACCGCCTGGCCGTCGATCAGCGGGCGGTTGCCGGTCCAGTTGCCGACCCAGTTCGGGTTGGCGGTGCCGATGGTCGTGTTCTGCGTGGGGTCGAGTGCAAATGCCCAAGCCGGGTCGTAGCCCGAGAAGGTCTTGATGTCGCTTGCATTGATCGTCGTCGTGCCGTCATAGGGGCGCGTCGCGGTGAAGTTGATCGGCACCTTGGTGATCGTGCCGCTGGCTGGCGCCATGCGAAAGTTGTTGCCGGCAGCGCCGCTCACGCGGCTGATCGATCCGGAGTTGACCGTCAGCGCGCCGTTCAGCACCATCGCGTCGGGCTCGCCGAGCCAGCCTGCCACCCCGGCCAGGCTGCCGTTGGCAAACACGTTGCGCGACCGGCCGATCACGTAGGTCGGCACCGAACCGCTGAAGCCGTAGTTGGTGGTCACGCCCGCGGTGCCCAGGTTGGCGATGCTGTAGACGTCGCCGGTGGCCTGGTGCGTGTAGGTGTAGGTCAGCGTGCTGGCGTTGTAGCTCAGGTCGCCCAGGTAGCCCGGCGTGCTGCTGTTGCCGCCCCAGACCACCGCCGTGCCGCCGCCGTTGTAGGTGCCGGTGACGACACCCGTGCCCGAGCCACCGCCGACGGGTGTGGACCACACCACCTGCATCGTGTCGGCCACGTTGTAGCTCTTGGTGGTGGCGGTGTAGAGCGCCGGCAGCGTGAACGGCTTCTGCTTGTATTCGTTGGTGCTGCTCGTGTTGTCGACGAACACGTACTTGCTGTACGTCGTGTTGGTCCGCCCGACGCCGCTGACGGCGCCGGAGCCCAGCGTCATGCCCGCCTTCATCGAGGCCGTGCCGAGGCTGTTGAAGTAGATGTCGTAGAACGTGTCGTCGTTGGTTTGCGAGCCACCCGCCGCCTGGCTCGTGGGCGTGCGCGTGGTCGAGAACATGTTCCCGTCGATCGACGAGATCGGCCTGGCGTGGCCGCTGGAGATGCCCGCCGCCGGGTACGCCGCGCCGTTGTTGCCGTGGATGGTGGCAACCGTCACCGGCGCGGTCGTCACGCCGCCGACGCTCTGGTTCGCGTTGGGCTGGAAGTAGTCGCCGTCGATGAAGCCGGAGTATTGGTAGACCAGCGTGCCGCCCACCGTCGAGTTGCCCACCGCCGAGTTCAGGTCGGTGGTCTCGCTGTACATGCCGGTGGCTGGGCCGGGTGTGACGTAGATCGTCGGTTGCCATTCCTGCGACCAGCCGCTGTCGTGCTGGCGCGCGCCCACGTTCTGGATCGCGCCGCTGTCGTTGACGATCTGCCCCGAGGCGTTCTGGCTGAAGCCCAGCGCGTAGTTCGACGCCATGTCGAACCATGGGTTGACGAAGTTGAAGCTCCCTCCGCGGTTGCCGAAGCTGAACGGCGTGGACGCCGTGCCCAGCCAGCGGCTGGTGTAGGTGCGCAGCGTGACCGACGAGCCGGTCTGGTTGCCCGCGTCGTAGTTGCTGGTCGGCCGGAACCAGTGGAAGTAGTTGCCCGTGGCGCCGGGGGCGCCGGGTGTGACCGTGTACCGGCGCACGGCGGCGGTGTTGGTCAGCAGGTCCTCGGGCGAGAGCTGCACCGAGGTCTGGGTGTTGACCGACGACGCCTCGACCCGCTTGTCGGCCACATGCGCCAGCCACGTGTTCTGGTTGATGAAGGGGCTGGGCGACACCGGCGTCAGCGCATACGGGTTGCTCGGGCCGAGCAAGGCGCGCAGCCAGCCGCCCGCCGCGATGAGGGCGATGTCGCCCTTCAAGCCCCCCGCGCCGCCCAGGTCCACCAGGCCCGCGGTGGCGAAGTTGCCGGCGGTCTGGGTTACCAGGCCGAAGCCGGGCGTCACGTCGGAGGTGCGGAACTGCGAGCCCACGCCGAAGGTCAGCGTGGGCGTGCCGGCCTGCGTCTGGCCGCTGATGGCGCCGGGGTCGCCCGCGGCCATCAGCACGCTGCCGCCCGCCGTGTTGAGCGTGGCGCCGATGTTGATGTGCCGGCCGGCCTGCAGCGTCAGCCGGCCGGGCGTGATGCCGCCGGCCGGCGCCACCGTCATGTCGGTGAGCCAGGAGATGTCGTTGCTGGCTTGCAGCGTCACGTCGGCGCCGGTGGCCAGCACGGCCGCGATGGAGCGGCTGGTGATGCCGCTGGTGCCGCCGTTGTTGGTGCCGAACAGCGCGCCCTGGGTGCCGGCGCCCAGCGCCGACAGCGCGTTCGCGCCGCGCGCCGCGGTGCGCGAGAACAGGCTCACGCCGCCGGGCTCGGTGCCCACGCTGCCATTGGTCTGCGGGCCGGTGTAGGTGTAGTAGCTCGGCTCGCGCACCTTGGCGTCCAGCGCAATCTGGAACGGCAGGTAGGCGCCGCCCGGCGCCGTGCTGAGCAGCATGGTCTGGTCGAAGGTCTGCGTGCCGGTCAGCCGGGCCTGGTACTGCTGGCCACTGCCGCCGCCGTACGAGCCCGCTGCGAGCACCGAGCCGGTGTCGTTGAGCGCCAGCGACAGGCCGAAGTTCGAGCCCGCCAGCAGGTGCGGGTCGCGAACCTCGTGCAAAAAGCCGAGGCTGGCCCAGCCGGCGCTGCCGCCGGTGGCGTCGAAGCTCATCATGTGCGCCTTGTCGGCGCCCGGCTCGCTGACGACCAGCGTGCCGCCGAGGCCGCCTGCGCTGTCGTCCACCGCCAGCGCCACCGCCGCGCCGAACTGCGTGCCGGAGCCGATCGTTGCCATGCCAGAGATGGGCGACGCGGCCGAGATCTGCCCCGCCACGTTCAGCCCCGAGAAGTCGGTGCCGACGCCGTTCATCAGGACGACTTCGCCGGTGTTGGTGCTCGGAGCCGGTGCGGTGCCACTGGCGACGGCGCTGATCACGCCGGGCGCGCCCACCGCCAGCAAACCACCGCGCAAGGCCAGCGAGGAGCCGAATGCCGCGCTGCTGCCGGCGGTGTAGCTGCCGCGGCTGCCGCTGCTCAGCACCGGGCCGACGAGCACCGCGTCTTGCCAGCGCCAGGCGTCCCAGGGGTTCGAGTCGTCCGCGCCGAAGTTTTCGAAGTTCGCGTCGATGGTTTGCTGGCGGCGCGCGTAGTCGGCCTGCGGCCACTGGCGCGCGGTGCTCGACAAGCCTGTGAACAGGTAAGCCTGCCCACGCCCGCCGTCGGCTCCCGGCGCGCCCACGACCAGCCGGTCGCCCTCGAGCGCCACCGAGGCGCCGAAGTAGTGGTCGGCGCCGCCCGGCACCAGAGCGCCCCCCGCGGTCTTGGCGCCGGACTCGAAGAAGCCCCAGGTCGCGTTGTTCACTGCGGCGGTCGAAGCGTCGGTCACGATCACCCGGCGCTGCACATAGTCGTTCGGCGCCTGCAGCAGGTTGGACATGCCGCTGAACATGAACACCGCGCCGACGTTGTTCGTCACCACACCAGACGTTATGTCGCGGTTGGCAATGCCCGGCGCGCCCACCGCCAGCAGGTCGCCGCTGAGCGACACCGAGGCGCCGAAGCGCGCATTGTTCTGAAACAGGTTCGGGTCGTTGACGGGGAAGAAGACCTGCGGGTGCGGGTCGCCGTAGCCGTCGAAGGCGTTGATCACGCCGGCCGGCATGTTGACCAGGTTGAAGTTCTGGTCATAGGCGCTGACGGTCAGCGGGCCGGGCTGGCCGAAGCGGTCCAGGCCGTAGCTGGCCCGCCCGTAGAAGTTGAACATCTGCACCGATGTCAGCCCAGTGAGTGCACCGAGACCGCCACTGGCCAGGTTGGACACGCCACCGAACAGCATCACGCCGCCGCCGAGCTGGAAGCTGCCGCCGGTGGACATGCCCACCGCCATCACGTCGCCCGAGATCGACACCGACGACCCGTACGACGTGCCCGCCCCGTTCGAGCCGGCGGGCTGGCCCACCATCTGCCCGATGTAGTTCCACGAGTAGTTGTCGGAGATGATCAGGTTGGTCGGGTCCAGCAGCACCGTGCCGCCGGCACCGGCGTTCATGCTGCCGTTGAAGCCGAGCTGGCCTTTCGATGACACCTCGATCGCGCCGCCCTTGCCGCCGTGGACGCGCGGGCTGGTGTCGATCGCACCGTCGAAATGCGTGCCTTGCGTGGACCACAGCACCGCCCGGCCGCCGGCCGATTCGCCGCGCGCGCTCAGCGTGCTGGCGGCATTGACGAACGTGGTGGCGGCATGCCGCAGCGTGCCGCCGCCTTGCCACTCACCGCCGACGGCGATGCTGCCGCCGCTGCTGCCCGGCCCGGCGCCATCGGCGCTGACCTTGGCACCGAGCAAGCCCGTCAGCGCACCGGTGATGGCCACCGTGCCACCGGCGCCGCTGCGGCCGTCGGCCTTGACGGCGGAGGACAGCATCAGCTTGCCGGCTGCACCGGCGTCAATGTTCACCTTGCCGCCGCTCGCGCCGGAGGCGTCGATCGTGTGGCCGGCGAAGGCCAGCGTCTGGCTGGCAGAGGTGACCGACACAGTGCCGCCTGCGCCGCTGGCGCCTGCGTTGGCGCCGACGCCGGCAACGCCGCCCGTGGCCGCGCCGGGGCTCGCGCCCGAGCCCGTCGCACTGATCCGCGCCGCCACGCCGCTTCGGCCGGCCTCCAGCGTCACGCTGTCGCCGCTGACCACCACGCTGCCGCCTTTGCTGGTTTTGCCGCCCGCGACGCCGCCATCCGCGCTGATCACGCCGCTGCTGCGCACCGCACCGTCGGCCACCAGCCGCACGCTGCCGCCGTCGGCCACCAGGCCCGACGCCGACACCGTGCCGGTGTTGTTGATCGTCGCGCCGAGCAGCGCGTTGGCCGAGCGCGCCGTCATCAGCACTTGGCCGCCCTCGGCCTGCACCAGTTGGTGGTTGGCGACCATCGCCTCCAGTTGCCCGGGTTCGACCTGAATGGTCGCGCCGGCGGCGGTGCCGTTGGCCAACGTCAGCGTCACCGCGCCGCCCGAGGCCAGCGCCACCGTGCCGAGCTTGGCCGAGATCACGCCGCTGTTGGACACGCCGGTGCCGAACAAGCCGACCACGCCGCCGTCGGCTGCCTTGATGTTTCCGAGGTTCACCAACGAGGCCGCCAAGCCGTTGCGCTCGAAGCGCAGCTTGCCGGCCTTGAAGTCGCTGTCCTTCACGTCCAGCGTCGAAGCGACGATGCCGCCGACGTTCGTGGCCGAGTCCTTGCCGAACAGCACGCCGTTCGGGTTGACGAGGATCACCGAGCCATTCGAGGTGAGCTTGCCCATCACCTGCGACGCGTCGCTGCCGACCACGCGGTTGAGCGTCACGGCCGTCGCCGACGGCTGGTTGAAGTTGACCGTGGCCTGCGCGCCCACGTTGAAGCCCTGCCACGAGATCACCGCCTTGTCGGTGCTCTGGTTCACGTCCATGCGTGCGCCACTGGTGGCAATGCTCGCCTGACCGGCTGTGACTTGGCCGCCGGTGGGCAGGGCGGTTGCCGAAGGGGCCGCGGGTGCCGCCGGTGTGGCCGGCGCTGCGGGCACGGTTTGCGCTCGAACCGCACCCGGCAGGCCGCCCAGCGAGCCGAGCCCGGCCAGCGCCATCACCGCCCCGGCCACGCGCGCGGCACGGCCGCCGCTGCGTTTGCCGCGTGCGGGCTGGTGTTCACCCACGGCCACGAAGCTGGCAAGGCGTTGGCTCCAGACGAGGCGGTAGCTGCGGTTCATGGGTTGGTCGCTCCGGGAGGTGGCGTTGAATTCGGGATCGGGCGGGGGCGCGGGGGCGGGTGCGGGCGGGTGCAGGCGTGTGCGGATGTGTGCTGGCGCGTGCGGTCGTGTGCGTCGCGCTGCGCCGTCCGCTCTGACGGAAGTCCGTGTTTTCGGCTGCTGACGTCAGTAGCTGTAGGTCGCACTCAGCCACACGCGCGGCTGGCGTTTCGTGCCGTCGCTGTCGAGGCCGTTGGCGAGTGCGGCCGGGTTGCCGCGCAGGCGTTGCGCGAGCACGCCGTTCAAGCGCCAGCCGTTCGCCGGCGCCCACTCGACGCTCACGCCGGCACCGTCCAGGCTGTAGCGGTCCGGGCTGCCGGAGCCGGCATAGGCGTCCTTGGCGCGGCGCACCTGGCCGAGGTCGTAGAAGGTTTCGACTTGCAGATCGGGCTGCAGCTTGTGGCGCCACGACACAGTGAGCTGCCAGCCTTCGTCGCCACTGCCTTCGAGCAGCGGGAAGGCGCGCACGCCTTGCGGGCCGCCGAGGGCGAACTTCTCGCCCGCGTCGAGGTTGCGGTTGGCGAACTGCGCGTTGATGCTGAACCAGAGCGTGTTCGCGTCGTCCAGCCGCTGCAGGCGCGACACCGTCAGGTTCACGCGCGTGAACCAGCCCTGCGCGTTGGCGCTGGCCTGGTCGGTGGCCAGGTCGAGCGGCACGCGCGAGAGGTCGAGCCGGCCGCGCGTGAGCGTCAGCGCGGCGCCGTTGGCGCCGCCGCCGAGCCAGCCGTCGACCAGGTCGCCCTGCAGCGTGGCGCTGGTGCTGCCGACGCGCTTGTCGGACGTGGGGCCGAGCACGGTTTCGTTCTTTGTGGCGCGTTGCTCATGCGCCAGCGACAGGTTGCCGTTGCTCTTGTCGAGCCGCCACAGCGGCGCGGTGGTGTTGATGCCGACGGTCTGCGCGTCGCCGCGCGCGCCGTTGGGCTGGCCGGTGCCGGCGCTCAGGGCCGCGTCGCCGATCAGCTTGTAGGCCAGCCACGAACCGGTCGCGCCGACGCGCCAGCCGGCGTCGCCGACCGGCAGCGTGCCGGCCAGGCGCACGTAGCGCTTGCCCTCGCTCAGGCTGCCCTGCGCGGCATATTGCTCGCCCAGCCCGGCGGGGCTGTTGAGCACGAGGTTGGCGTTGAGCTTGGCGCTGCCGGTGGAGCGCGCGTCGTGGTTGTCCACGCCGACGCTGCCAGCCACCACCGGGCGCGGTTCCAGGCGCAACTGCACATCGGTCTCGCCGGGTTGCACACCGCCCACCAGCACGCTGCCGGCGCGCACGCCGGGCAGCTCGTTGGCCAGGGCGGTGGCGTGGCCCAGCGCGTCCAGGTTGAGCGGCGCGCCGGGCGGCGCGGCGCGGTCGATGTAGCGCCGCACCCGATCTGCGGGCACCGTGCCGGGCAGCGTGTCGGGCGAGATCAGCACGCGCCCGAGCCGGCTCTCCACCACGATGATGCGCAGCACGCCATCGCGCAGGTCTTGCTCGGGCAGCACGGCGGCCACATGCCAGCCGTCGCGGCGGTAGCGCTCGGCAACCGTGTCGGCGGCCTGCTGCAGTTCATTGAAGCTGAGCTCGCGGTCGCGGAACTTCGCCAGCGCCGCTTGCAGTGTGGCGTCATCAAAGCGTGTGGCGCCTTCGATGCGAAACCGCTTGATCAGCACCCGCGTGCCAGTGGCCGGCTCCGGCGCGGCCGGGGCCTCGACCGCAGGCAGCGGCGGCAGGCGGGGCGGCTGCTGTTGAGATTCGCGCAGCAACTGGCCGGCGTCGGGCACCGGTTGCGCCATTACGCCGCCGGTGGCCAGCATCATCGTCACCAGCAAGGTGGTGCTGGCGGTGCCGGACGCCTTGAGCGCGTGGGCGCGCGGTACGGTGGCGGGCGGGTGCGCCCCAGTGCGACGGCCTGCGCCCTTGTTTTGATTGTTGTGGGGGCGCATTGCAAACCGGTTGCCGCGATTCATGGGCTCACTCCTGGCAGCACGCTGCCGCTGCCCGCGGGGGGCGATGGCACAGGTGCATGGTTGTTTTCAAAAGTCACTCGGTCGTCACTCGGTTGATCGATCAGCCGGCGTGCGCGGCAACATCCGGCGCATGCGCAGGAAGGCTCGGTGCGAGGGCAGGGCAACATGCGGACAATTCTTCTGGCGGCTCGGTCACCCGATCGGTCCAACAAGGGTGGTTTTGTGGGCCTGCTCCAGCCTTCCCCGAGGCGCAGGCCGAGGCGCCAGGCGAGCTGCCGGCGACCTGCGCCGACGCTGGCGCACCGACTCGGCAGCGATCCGTGGAACTGGGCCGGGATCGGAGCGGTTTTTGCGCGATGGGCGTGCGGCGGGCGGCGCTCTACTGGGCGCTTGCGTGTTCCACCCGCCACCCACCCGGCCTGAAAGGACGAACCATGATCGACACACCCGCAGCCACCACCGACGACGCCACCCAGGTCAGCGAATCAGCCACGTCGTCGCCCGCCCTGCCGACGATCGCTGCCGACAACAGCGCCGTCAGCGACGGCATTCGTGGCCGCAGCGCCTTCTATGTGGAGGTGACCGGCGCCGGGCTGGCGGTGCACACCATCTTTGCCGCCGAGGACGGTCGCGTGCTGCAGATGCCGGCCGTGTTCCCCGACGTGCACTACGCACTGGAGCAGATCGACGCGCTGCGCCGCCTGGTGGCCGAGCGCTTTGCACAGGCCGCCCAGGTGGGCGCGCAAGTGATTGCGGCCCAGCGCGCCAAGGCGGCCGCGGACGGCCAGGGCGCGGTGGCTGCCGGTGCTTCAGCGACGTCAGCGACGTCAGCGGCTTCAGCGACGTCAGCGCCCGTCGACGCCGAGCCCTCCAAAGGCTGACACCGCGAACTGCCGGTCGAGCACGGCCAGCAGCCGGGCTACCTCCACCGGCTTGGTCAGGTAGTCGGCTGCGCCCGCGATCAGGGCCGCATCGACGTTGTCGGGCAGTGCATCTGCCGACACCGCCACCACCGGCACGTGGGTCAGCGCCGCATCGGCCTTCAGCCGGCGCAGCAGGTCGAGCCCCGTGGTGTCGGGCAGGTGCATGTCGAGCAAGATCAGGTCGGGTACCGAGGCCCGCAGCGCCAGCAGCGCTTGCGCGCCGTTGACCGACACCTCCATGCGCAACTGCGGCCGCTGCGCCAGCACGCCGCGCATCACTTCCACATTGGTTTCGTTGTCTTCCACGTAGTGCACCACGCGCTCACCGTAGTGGCGCGGCAGCGGCGGGCTGGCGTCGTGACCTGCCGCGGTCGCGCCGCTGTGCGCCGCAGGCAGCGTGAGCACGAAGCGCGTGCCGCCGCCTGGCGCCGGTTCGGCGCCCAACGAGCCGCCCATCGCTTCGGCCAGGCTCTTGCTGATGACCAGGCCGATGCCGGTGCCCGGCTGCGCGCTGCGCTCCTGCCCGAGGCGGTTGAAGGGCTTGAACAGGTCGGCATGCTGTTGTGGCGTCATGCCGATGCCGGAGTCGGTCACTTCGATCTGCACCCAGTCCGGCGCGGGGCCGGGTGTGGCGCCGGGCTCGGGCTGGCCCGCCTGGCGGCGGCTGCGCACCTCGATCCGCCCACCATCGACGTTGTACTTCACCGCATTGCTGAGCAGGTTGATGACGATCTGCCGCACGCGCGTGGGGTCGCCCAGGGCGAGCAGCGTGTCGGCGTCCAGTCGCGTCGAGACGGCCAGCCCACGTTGTTGGGCTTCGGCCCGCACCATCGGCAGCACGTCGGCGATCAGCGCGCTCACGGCCAGCGGCTCGGGCTGCAGCCGCAGGCTGCCGGACTCGATGCGCGAGAGGTCGAGCACGTCGTTGATCATCTCCAGCAGGTGCCAGCCGGCGTGCTGGATGCGGTCGACCCAGGGCCGCTGCGCCGGCAGCAGCGGGTGGCGCTTGTCGTGGTCGAGCAACTGGGCAAAGCCCAGGATCGCGTTCAGCGGCGTGCGCAGCTCGTGGCTCATGCGCGAGAGGAACTCGCTCTTCGCGCGGTTCGACGCCTCGGCCAGCTCACGCGCTTTCTCCGCGTCGTGCAACCGCAAGCGTTCGGTGATGTCCTCGACCGCACCGACGATGTAGCGCGGCTGCCCCTGCGCGTCGCGCAGCAGCGAAACGTTGGACTGCACCCAGACGGTTCGCCCGTCGCGCGTGACGCAGCGCTTCTCGCGTCGGTACATCGGAATGTCGCCGCGCACCAGCTGGCTGGCGAGTTCGACATCGCGTTCGGTGTCGTCCGGGTGGGTGTACAGCGCGGCCGGCTGGTTGAGAAGTTCGTTTTCTCGGTAGCCCGTCAGTTCGCAAAAGCGCGGGTTGGCGCGGATCACGCGGCCGCGCAGGTTGGTGTAGATGATCCCGATCGGCACGTTGCCCCAGATGTTGCGAAAGCGCTGCTCGCTGTCCTGCAGCGCCGCCTGGGCCTGTTCGCGCTCGGCGATCTCGGCCTGCAGTGCGGCGGTGCGCAGGTGCACGGCTTCTTCGATCCGGCGCGCCCGCCCAGTCACCGTGAGCATCAGCGCACCGAGCAACGACGACGCCAGCAAGCCCACGAGTGCAAACAGCCAGGCGTTGGCGCCACCGGCGCGCGCCGCCTCAGACGTTTGCGACAGCACGTGCAGGTCCCACTGCCGGCCGGCGTAGGCCAGCGGACGCACGTACCGGGCCGCAGCGCGATCGGTGTCGCAGCCGGGTGGCCCGGCCAGGCGCCGCCGCACGGCCGCCGGGTCGGTGTCGATGAGGCACAAGGACAAGCCTGGCGCCAGCCGCGGCTGCACCTTGGCCAGCAAGGTGTCCGGCCTCAGCGTCACGAACACCACGCCGCGGGCGGCTTGCACGCGCTCGGCCACGGTCTTGGGGTTGTCGTGGTACAGCGCTGCGTAGATGACGACGCCTGTGCGGTCTTCATCCGCCCTTTGCTGCGTCAGTCGGAAACCTGCGGTGGCCTGCGGCAGACCCGTGGCGCTGGCCCGGTCGATGGCGACGCGGGCCACCGGTATCGACATGCTGTTGACTCCCAGCGCAGTAGCATTGCCTTGCGCGGGCTCGATGTGGCGCATGGCCACCACCGGGTCGTCCGCATTGGGCGGGGCCGTGGAGCCGTCGGCGTCGGTGCGGTCGAACACGCGGTAGCCCGGCAGGCCCTGCATGCGCACGCGGGCTTCGAAGGCCGGCACGTCGCGCCGGCGCATGCGCTCGCTCCAGCCCAGCGCCAGCAGATTGCCGGGTTCGAGCCACGCGCGCGAGGCGCGCTGCAACTCCTGCTGGGTCACGTCTTCGGAGGCGATGAACACGCCGCGCATGGCCTCCAGCGCGTGCAGCGGCTCCTGCAACTGCGCGCGCACCGCCGAGGTGGCGTTGTCGGCGTCGCGCTCGAAGGCGTTGCGGGCGCGCTCTTCGTCCCAGCGCGCCACCTGGGCGATGCCGGTGGCAATGAAGGCCGTGACCAGCAGCAGCGTCAGGCCCACCGTCAGCCGCCGCGGCGCCCACTCTGCTCGCGGCCGGCCGATCAGCGTGAGCGTGATCGGCGCGCCGATCAGCACGCCCAGCGTGTCGCCCGCCCACCAGGTGAGCCAGGTGATCGGCAGGCTGCTGGCGGGCACCGTGCCGCTGTGCACCAGCGCCCAGCCAGCCAGGCTGGCGCTGACGGTGCACGCGAGCACCGCGCCCAAGCCGAAGAACAACGCAATGTCGCGCGGCTCGCCGAGTGTGAGCGGCTGCCGCACGAAGCGCCGGACCAGCCACGCGCCCACGCCGGCCTGCAGCGCCGCGCCGACGGCAATCGCCGCTGGCACGGTGAAGGCGGTCAGATCGACCTGGCCCCGCTGCAGGCTGAGCGTCAAGTTGACCAGCAGCGATCCCAGCGCCACCCCCGGCAGCACGCGCCAGCCGAACACCAACACCGCCACCAGCGCGATGCCCGCCGATGGGTACAGCGGCGACGCAAAGCCCGGCGGGATGGCGAGCTGCAACGCCAGCACGCCCACCACCGCATAGGCCAGCGCGGTCGCCAGCAGCGCCAGGGACCAATGCAGTTCAGCCGGTGGGGCCTGCGATGGAGCAGGCGCGTCGGCAGGCGCAGGCGCTGAGGCGGGTGACGGTGGGTGGGCCAACGGATAAGCGTCCGGGTGTGGGCAAAACGGCCTGCCAGTGCGACCCGCGGGCGGGTCGGCTCCAGCCGTTGCGTTGAGGCTACCACCGCACCCTGGCGTCGAACCTTCCGCGCCCGAGCGCCTGGGCGCAGCACCGGAAAGTGTGTCGACTGCTGCACATCCGAGCCCCCGCGGCGCAACGCTCGCGCCCCGGTTGGCGGCGCGGCCGTCAGACGTTGAACAGGAAGTTCAGCACGTCGCCGTCCTTCACCACGTACTCCTTGCCTTCGGCGCGCATCTTGCCGGCCTCCTTGGCGCCGTGTTCGCCCTTGTGGGCGATGAAGTCGTCGAACGCGATCGTCTGCGCGCGGATGAAGCCGCGCTCGAAGTCGGTGTGGATCACGCCGGCCGCTTGCGGCGCGGTGTCGCCGACGTGGATCGTCCAGGCGCGCACTTCCTTCACGCCCGCGGTGAAGTAGGTCTGCAGGCCGAGCAGCTTGAACGCGGCGCGGATCAGCCGGTTCAGGCCCGGCTCGGTCTGGCCCATGTCGGCGAGAAAGATTTCCTTGTCCTCGTCGCTCATCTCGGCCATCTCGGCCTCGGTCTTGGCGCAGATGGCCACCACCGGCGCCTTCTGGCCTTCGGCGTACACCCGCAGCTTGTCGAGGTACGGGTTGTTCTCGAAGCCGTGTTCGTCGACGTTGCCGACGAACATCGCCGGTTTGGCGGTGATCAGGCACAGCGGCTTGAGCACCACCAGCTCTTCCTTGCTGAACGCGATGCCGCGCACCGGCTTGGCCTGGTCGAGCGCGGCCTGGCACTTCTGCAGCACCGCCACCAGCCGCGCGGCTTCCTTGTCGTTGCCCGACTTGGCGGCCTTGAGCGAGCGGTTCAGCGTTTTCTCCACCGTCGCCAGGTCGGCCAGGCACAGCTCGGTCTGGATCACCTCGATGTCGGAGATCGGGTCGACCTTGCCGGCCACGTGGATCACGTTCTCGTCATCGAAGCAGCGCACCACGTTGACGATCGCATCCGTCTCGCGGATGTGCGCGAGGAACTGGTTGCCCAGGCCCTCGCCCTTGCTCGCGCCGGCCACCAGCCCGGCAATGTCGACGAACTCGACGATCGCCGGCACGATGCGTTCGGGCTTGACTATTGTTGCAAGCGCTTGCAGCCGCAGGTCGGGCAGCTCGACCACGCCGACGTTGGGCTCGATCGTGCAGAACGGGTAGTTCTCGGCCGCGATGCCGGCTTTGGTGAGCGCGTTGAAGAGGGTGGACTTGCCGACGTTGGGCAAGCCCACGATGCCGCATTTGAGGCTCATGGGGGGCTTTCGCGATCTTGGGGGGAGGGCGGATTTTAGGCGCCCGGCGTCAGGCCTTGAGGTAGTCCGCCCGCGCGCCCAGCCAGCGCACCACGTGCTTGAGTGCCGCGTCGGGGTGCCGGTCCAGCAGTTCGTTGGCGGCCTGCCGTGCGATGTGTACCAGGGATTCGTCCTGCTGCAAGTCGGCAAAGCGCAGCAGTGCCGAACCCGACTGGCGCGCGCCCAGAAACTCGCCGGGTCCGCGGATCTCCAGGTCGCGCCGCGCGATCTCGAAGCCGTCGTTCGTCTCCAGCATCGCCTTCAGGCGCGCCTTCGACGTGTCCGACAGCGGCCCGCTGTACAGCAGCACGCACACGCTGGCCACCGCGCCGCGGCCGACGCGGCCACGCAACTGGTGCAACTGGCTCAGGCCGAAACGTTCGGCGTGTTCGATCACCATCAGCGACGCGTTCGGCACGTCGACGCCGACCTCGATCACCGTCGTGGACACGAGCAAGGCGACTTGCCCGGTGGTGAAGAGCGCCATCACGGCCGCCTTCTCGGCCGCCGGCATGCGGCCGTGCAGCAGGCCGACGCGGTGCCCGGGCAGCGCGTCGCACAGCAGCTGGTGCGCGGCGGTGGCGTCTTGCAAGTCCAGGACTTCGGACTCTTCGATCAGCGGGCAGACCCAATACGCCTGCCGCCCCTGCGCCACCTGCTCGCGGATGCGCGCGATGACGGCGTCACGTTTGGCGTCGGCGAACAGCTTGGTCAGCACCGGCGTGCGGCCGGGCGGCAGTTCGTCGATGGTGCTGATGTCGAGGTCGGCAAACAGCGTCATCGCCAGCGTGCGCGGGATCGGCGTGGCGCTCATCATCAGCGTGTGGGGTTCGAGGGCGGCGTCTGGGTCGTCGTTGAGGTCACCACTTTCGACACTTTCGCGCAGCTTCTCGCGGTCGGCGGCCTGCGCGCCGAGCTTGGCACGATCATCGGCCTGCGCGACAAGCTTGTCGCGATCACCCGCCTGCGCGACAAGCTTGTCGCGCAGGGCCAACCGCTGCTGCACCCCGAACCGATGCTGCTCGTCGATGATCGCCAGCCCCAGCCGCGCGAACTGCACCTGCTCCTGGATCACCGCGTGCGTGCCGACCACCAGCGCGGCTTCGCCAGACGCGACTTGCGCGAGCATTTCCTTGCGGGCCTTGCCTTTGCGGCTGCCGGTGAGCCACGCCACCGTGATGCCCAGCGGCGCGAGCCAGCCGACGAGCTTGCGCAGATGCTGCTCGGCGAGGATCTCGGTCGGCGCCATCAGCGCGCACTGCCAGCCGGCGTCGATCGCGATCGCTGCGGCGAGCGCCGCGACCACCGTCTTGCCCGAGCCGACGTCGCCTTGCAGCAGGCGGTGCATCGGCACGTCCCGCTGCAGATCGCGCGCGATCTCGTCGCCCACGCGGCGCTGCGCGGCGGTGAGCGAAAACGGCAGTGCCGCCAGCAGCCGCTCTTGCAGCCCGCCGGGGCGCACGGCAAACGGCGGCGCACGCTGCAACTCGCGCGCGCGCTTGGCCTGCAGTTGCGACAACTGCTGCGCGAGCAGCTCCTCAAATTTCAGGCGCTGCCAGGCGGGGTGGCTGTGGTCTTGCAGCCTGGCCAGGCTCGTGTCGGCGGCCGGGTGGTGCAGAAAACTCAACGCCTCGCGCAGCGTGGTCAGGCCGGCAGGCAGCACGGACGGCGGCAGCAGTTCGGACAGGTCGGCCCGAACCAGGCCCGACGCCACCGCCTTGCGCAGGTAGGCCTGCGGCAGTTGCGCCACGGTGGGGTAGACCGGCGTCAGCGCAGCGGCCAACGGCGCGCCGGGCTCGACCGCCTTAAAGCTCGGGTGAACCATCTCGAGCCCCAAAAAACCACCGCGCACCTCGCCGCGCACGCGCACGCGCTGGCCCACCGCCAGCGTTTTCTGATGCGACGGGTAAAAGTGCAGGAAGCGCAGCACCAGGTCGTCGGTGCCGTCGTGCAGCCGCACCACCAATTGGCACCGCGTGCGCACCTGCACCTGGCAATCGCTGACCACGCCTTCGACCTGCGCCACGTCGCCGTCGCGCAGGTCGCCGATCGGCGTGAGGCGGGTTTCGTCTTCATAGCGCAGCGGCAGGTGCAGCGCCAGGTCGATGTCGCGCCGCAGGCCGAGTTTGTCGAGCGCTTTCTGGGGGCCGGTGCGGGCCGGCGCGGTTGGCGACGGTGCGGCTGGCGGTGGCCTTGATTTCGGCGCTGATTTCGGCGCTGACTTCGGCGCTGACTTCGGCGCTGATTTGGGCTCGGAAGTCCCCGCTGAAATCACGGGCTCCCCAGCCCGTGGCGCAGCCGCCACCGGCCCCCCGGCAACGGTGCGCCAACGGCGAGGGGAGGGCGCGGCATCTGCCATGCGCAGATTCTCGCCGTTGCGCCGACCGTGACTTTCAGCCAGCGGCTGTGGCGCGCCGGCGCCGGTCGGGTGCGGCAATACAACGGTCGAGCGTGTGCCCATTTGTGGCCGAGCCAAGCTGCCGGAGAATCCTGTTTGCGGTCGCGGCCTGTTTCCTGAAAGCCAAAACCAGCGCCCCTTCCCACCACCTGTTGCCGAACCGCCATGTCCTTCGCCCGCCGCCTTGCCGCCTGTGTCCTCGCCGTTGCCGCCATGAGCGTGCTGGCCGCCCTGGTCTGGGACCAGTCGGACACCGCCACGCGCGAGGCAGCGTCGGCCGCCGAGCCGGTGCGCACGACGCAGCCCTGAGGTTGTCGCCCGCCGGCACGGCCGGCGCCTTGCAGCACAGGCCGGTCAAGCCTCCATGCCACAAGCTCCCCAGGATGCTCAGGCCTTCACGCTGAGCGATTTCGACTTCGACCTCCCGCCCGAACTGATTGCCCAGCAGCCGGCTGCCGAGCGCAGCGGCTCGCGGCTTCTCGACGGCCGCGAGGCGGCTCCAGTGGACCGAGCCTTCCGCGACCTGCCGAACCTGCTGACACCGGGCGACCTGCTGGTGTTCAACGACACCCGCGTCATCAAGGCCCGGCTGCTGGGTCGCAAGGACAGCGGCGGCGCAGTGGAGGCGCTGGTTGAACGCGTGCTGGCCGACCACGAGGTGCTTGTGCATCTGCGTGCGAGCAAGTCGCCGCGACCGGGCAGCCACGTGCGTTTTGGCGACCCGGCTGGCTTCGAGGCCATCGTGCTCGGCCGCGCCGGGCCCGACGACTCGCTGTTCCGCCTGCGCTTTCCGGCCGATCCGTTCGCCCTTCTTGAGCGCCACGGCCACGTGCCGCTGCCGCCCTACATCACACATGCCGACACGGCGACCGACGAGCGGCGCTACCAGACCGTGTTCGCTGCCCGCCCCGGGGCCGTGGCTGCCCCCACCGCGGCACTTCATTTCGACGCCGCCGTGCTCGATCAGCTCGCCCAGCGCGGCGTGCAACGCGCCCATGTGACGCTGCACGTGGGCGCCGGCACCTTCCAGCCTGTGCGCACGCAAGACCTGTCGCAGCACACGATGCACAGCGAGTGGTTCGAGGTCAGCGCGGCCACGGTAGAGGCCATTGAGCGAACCCGCGCCGCCGGTGGCCGCGTGCTCGCCGTGGGCACCACGACCCTGCGCGCGCTGGAGTCGGCCGCCCTCGGTGGCGAGCTGCAGGCCGGCAGCCGCGACACCGACATCTTCATCACCCCGGGTTTTCGCTTTCAGGTGGTCGATTCGCTGCTCACCAACTTCCACCTGCCCAAGAGCACGCTGATGATGTTGGTGAGCGCGCTGGCCGGCCACGCGCACGTGAAGGCGCTGTACGCCCACGCGATCGCGCAGCGCTACCGCTTCTTCAGCTATGGCGACGCGATGCTGCTGGAACGCGCCCGGGCTTGAGGCACCGATCGCGGCGACGGCTGCGCAGGGGTGGCCTGCGACAATTGCTGCGATGAATTCAACCCGTCCAGACGCTGCGCAGGCCGTGCACCGCACGGCGACACCGTCGACACCGGCGCCATCGAAACCCGTCGCCGGCCTGGCTTTCGAAGTGCTCGCGACCGAGGGCCACGCGCGCCGCGGCCGGCTGACGCTGAACCACGGCGTCGTCGAGACGCCGGTGTTCATGCCGGTGGGCACCTACGGCACGGTCAAGGGGGTGATGCCGCAGTCGCTGCTGGAGATGGGCGCGCAGATCATCCTGGGCAACACCTTCCACCTGTGGCTGCGGCCGGGCATCGAGGTGCTGCGCCAGTTCGGCGGGCTGCACCGCTTCGAGGCCTGGCCCAAGCCGATGTTGACCGACAGCGGCGGCTTCCAGGTGTGGTCGCTCGGCGACATGCGCAAGATCAGCGAAGAGGGCGTCAAGTTCGCGTCGCCCGTCAATGGCGACAAGCTGTTCCTCACGCCCGAGGTGAGCATGCAGATCCAGCATGTGCTCAACAGCGACATCGTGATGCAGTTCGACGAATGTACGCCCTACGAAACCAAGGGCCACATCACCACCGAGCGCGAGGCGCGCAGCTCGATGGAGCTGAGCCTGCGCTGGGCGCGCCGCAGCGCGGTGGAGTTTGCGCGGCTTGCCAACCCCAACGCGCTGTTCGGCATCGTGCAGGGCGGCATGTTCGAGTCGCTGCGGCAGGAATCGCTGGAGTCGCTGGTCGAGATGGACCTGCCGGGATACGCCATCGGCGGCGTCAGCGTCGGCGAGCCGAAGGAAGAGATGCTGCGGATCATGGCGCACACGCCGCACCGCCTGCCCGCGCACAAGCCGCGCTACCTGATGGGCGTGGGCACACCCGAAGACCTGGTCGAGGGCGTGGCGCAGGGCGTGGACATGTTCGATTGCGTGATGCCCACCCGCAACGCGCGCAACGGCCACCTGTTCACCCGCTTCGGCGACCTGAAGCTGCGCAATGCGCGCCACAAGACGGACGAAGCGCCGATCGACATGAGCTGCACTTGCCACACCTGCAAGGGCACCACGTCGCCCGATGGACGCACCTCGGGCGGTTTCAGCCGCGCTTATCTGCACCACCTCGACCGCTGCGGCGAGATGCTGGGGCCGATGTTGGCGAGCATCCACAACCTGCACTACTACGTGAACCTGATGCGCGAGGTGCGCGAGGCGCTGGACGCGGGTCGCTTCGCCGCGTTCGCCGCGCAGTTCAAGGCCGACCGGCAGCGGGGCGTGTAGGTGAAACTGGCCGAGGCTCGCGCCCTGACGCTGGCGGTGTCGCCGGGCCAGAGCGTCTCGGCCTTGTTGCAGCACCCGGTCGACGCGCGCGCTTGTTGTGTGCTGGCCCACGGCGCCGGCGCCGGCATGACCCACGCCTTCATGCAGGCGACCGCGACCGGCCTGGCCGAGCGTGGCATCGCCACGCTGCGCTACCAGTTCCCATACATCGAGCGCGGCTCCAAACGGCCCGACGCGCCGGCGCTGGCGCATGCCACCGTTCGCGCCGCGGTGGCCGAGGCGGCGCGCCAACTGCCGCACCTGCCGCTGATTGCCGGCGGCAAGTCGTTCGGCGGGCGCATGACGTCGCAAGCGCAGGCCGCAGAGCCGCTGCCTGGCGTGCGCGGGCTGGTGTTCCTCGGCTTTCCGCTGCACCCTGCCGGCAAGCCGGGTGTTGACCGTGCGGCGCACCTGGCCGATGTGGCGCTGCCGATGCTGTTCGTGCAAGGCACGCGCGACGAACTGGCTGACACCAGCTTGCTGCAGTCGGTGACCGCCGGGCTGGCCGACCGGGCCACGTTGCTGGCGCTGGAGCACGCCGACCACGCCTTCCACGTGCCCGCGAAGAGCGGGTGCAACGATGCCGACACGTTGGCCCGGGCGCTCGACGGCGTGGCCGAGTGGGTCGGCGCGAACCTGCGCTGAACGGGGCCTGCGATGCCGCGCACACCGAGCCGCGTCGCCGCGAACGCCCAGCCCGCGCGGCCTGCAAATGTGGCAAGCAAGGCAAGCAAGTCAACGAAGCCAACCGCTGCGAAACATGCCGACCCGCTGCAGGCCTACACCACCAAGCGCAACTTCAGCTTCACGCCCGAACCGGCGGCCATCGCGGTGGCGCCCACGGGCACGCTGCGCTTCGTCGTGCAGAAGCACTGGGCCTCGCGCCTGCACTACGACTTCCGGCTCGAACTCGACGGCGTGCTGCTGAGCTGGGCCGTGCCCAAGGGGCCGTGCTTCGACCCGAAAGAGATGCGCATGGCGGTGCATGTGGAAGACCACCCCGTGCCCTACGCCGGCTTCGAAGGCACGATTCCGCCGAAGCAATACGGCGCCGGCACGGTGATCGTGTGGGACCACGGCACCTGGGCGCCGGTAGGCGACGCGCGGGCGGGCATGGCCGTCGGTAAGCTCGTCTTCCGCCTGCACGGCGAGAAGCTGGCCGGGCTGTGGGAGCTCGTGCGCATCGCCAAGCCCGGCGACCGGCAAGACCCGTGGATGCTGTTCAAGAAGCGCGACGAATGGGCCCGCCCGCTGGCCGAGTACGACGTGATCAAGGCGCTGCCCGACAGCGTGATCGGCAAGCCGCTCGGGATGCTGGAGCAGCGCGAGCCGCGTTCGGCGCGCGGTTCGACCCCCGCGGCCGGCACGGCGACGGGCTCGGCGCTCCGCGCGGCCCACGGGGCGGCGGCCGCCGAGGCAGCGCCCGCGCAATCTCCGCCATCCGCCGCCGAGCTGCCCGGCGCCGCGCCCGCAGTGCTGCCCGCGACGCTGGCGCCACAACTCGCCGCGCTTGCCAAAGCCGTGCCGGCGCGCGGCGAGTGGCTCTGCGAGTTGAAGTTCGATGGCTATCGGCTGCTCGCGCGCATCGAGCAGGGCCGCGCCCGCCTGTTCACACGCAACGGGCACGACTGGACGTCCAAGATGAAATCGCTCGCCGCCGCCGCCGAGACGCTGAACCTCCGATCCGGCTGGCTCGATGGCGAGATCGTCGTGCTCGACGAGCACGGCACGCCGCAGTTCAACGGCCTGCAGAACGCCTTCGACTCGGCCGCGACCGAGACGATTCGGTACTTCCTGTTCGATCTGCCCTATGCCGACGGCATGGACCTTCGCGCTGTGCCGCTGCGCCAGCGCCGGGCCTTGCTGAAGCAAATCGTCGAAGGTGTCGATAGCACCGCGGCCAGCGAACGCCTGCGTTTCAGCGCGCACTTCGACGCCGACCCGGCGAGCCTGCTCAAGTCGGCCGCCGCGCTGGGCCTTGAGGGCATCGTCGCCAAGCGTGCCGACGCGCGCTATACCTCGGGCCGCAGCGAGGCCTGGCTCAAGCTCAAGTGCAGCGCGCGGCAGGAGTTCGTGGTCGGCGGCTACACGCTGCGCGCTGGCTCGACCAGCGAAGTCGGCAGCCTGCTGCTCGGCTACCACGGCGCCGACGGAACGCTGCAGCATGCCGGTGGCGTCGGCACCGGCTGGACGTCGGACGCCGCCGCCGACCTGCTCAGGCGCCTGAAGAAGATCGGGCGCGACGCCTCGCCGTTCGAAGCCGGTGCGATGGCGCCAGGGCGCTGGTCGAAGCGGGCCGGCGTGGTGGAGCATTGGGTCGCGCCGACGCTCGTCGCCGAGATCAGCTTTGCCGACTGGACGCCCGACGGCCATGTGCGCCACGCGGTGTTCCAGGGCCTGCGCAGCGACAAGGCGGCGAAGGACATCACGCGCGAGTCGGCGCCGGTGCCTGCGGCGGTCGCCGCGCCTGCTGCCGTTGCCGGCTCGATGAATGCCAGGGTCAAGGTGACCCATGGCGAACGCATCATCGACCCCAGCACCGGCCTGACCAAGCTCGACCTCGTGCGCTACTACGACAGCCTGGCCGAGTACATGCTGCCGCACTTGAAAGCCAGGCCGGTGTCGCTGGTGCGCGCGCCAGAGGGTGTTCACGGACCGCAGTTCTTCCAGAAGCACGACGACAAGCTAAGCACAACGAAACGCCGGGCCGTCCCAAGTTTCGTTGATCCCCTCGGGGGGCGGTCGCCTTCAGGCGGCCTGGGGGTCACGTCCATCGGTTTGCGTGAACTGGACCCGGCGCTGTGGCCCGACCACGCCGCGCTGCTCGAAGTGCCGAACGCCGACGCGCTGGTCAACGCGGCGCAGATGAACGTGATCGAGTTCCACACTTGGAACTCGACGACGAAACGCATCGACCTGCCCGACCGCATGGTGTTCGACCTCGACCCCGGCGAGGGCGTGGCCTGGGCGCGCGTGCAGGAGGCGGCACTGCTCACGCGCACGCTGCTGACCGAACTCGGTCTGCAGGCGTGGCTGAAGACGAGCGGCGGCAAGGGGCTGCACATCGTCGTGCCGCTGGCGCCGAAGTTCGACTACGACACCGTCAAGGGCCTGTCGCAGGCGATCGTGGTGCACCTGGCGCGGACGGTGCCGTCGCGTTTCGTCGCCAAGAGCGGGCCGGCCAACCGCGTCGGCAAGGTGTTCGTCGACTACCTGCGCAACGGCCATGGCGCGACCACGGCAGCGGCGTTCTCGGCGCGTGCGCGGCCCGGCTTGGGCGTGTCGATGCCGATTGGCTGGGAGCAATTGAACGAGATCAAGGGCGGCGCGCAGTGGTCGGTCGCTACCGCGCGCGAGCACCTGTCGTTCCAGCGCACCGACCCGTGGGCCGGCTTCTGGGCAGCGAAGCAACGACTCACTGTTGCTATCAAGCTGCTGGGCATGAGCCCTGCGGTGGGCAAGCCGTGACAAGCGCGGTGCAGTCGCGGTAACCTCGCGCTCCCGTTCTCCTTGCAGGGCAGCACCATGGCCGCACGCTCCATCGCAACGCTTTCGCTCAGCTTCGGGCTGGTGTCTATTCCCGTGAAGGTCTATTCGGCTACCGAGAGCTCCAGCTCGGTGAGCTTCAACCTGCTGCACTCCTGCGGCTCGCGGCTGAAGCAGCAGTACGTCTGCATCAAAGAGGGCGTGGTGGTGGAGCGGGCCGACATGGTCAAGGGCTACGAGTTCGACAAGGACCGTTATGTCACCTTCACCGCGGCCGAACTGAAGGCGCTCGAAGAATCGGCGCGCCACACGATCGACATCATCTCGTTCATCCCGCTGAGCGCGGTCGACCCGATCTACTACGACAAGGCCTACTACCTGGCGCCCGACAAACGCGGCGGAAAGCCCTACGGCCTGCTGATCGAGGCGATGCGCGAGAGCGGCCGCTGCGCGCTGGCGCGCTGGGTGTGGAAGGGCAAGCAGCTCGTCGTGCAGGTGCGGCCGGGGGCGGAAGGGCTGATCCTGCAGCAGCTGCTCTACGCAGACGAGGTGCGCTCGATGAAGGAACTGGACATCGAGCGCGCCGACATCACGAAGCCCGAGTTGCAACTCGCGCTGCAGCTCATCGACCAGATTTCCGCCGACAGCTACGACGCCGCCGACTACAAGGACGACGAGAAGCAGCGCGTGCTGGCTGCCATCGACGAGAAGATCGCCGGCAAGGACATCGTCGTCGCCGACCCGCAGGCCGAGCCAGCCGGCGGGCAGATCATCGACCTGACCGAGGCGCTGCGCGCGAGCCTGCGCAAGCCGGCGACCAAGGGTGCCGCCGCCACGGCAGGCGCCACCGAAACGACGAAGCCGGCCGCGCCTGCTACCTCGGAGCCCAAGGAGCGCAAGGCCGCCAAGCGCGCCGGAGCCGCTGCTGGAACAAGCGCCGAGCCGGTGCCGGTGGCCGAGCCGGCGCGTGCCCGCGCGCGCAAGTGACGCGCTGAAGGCGCTGCTGCTGCGTCTGGCGCCCTGACGCATGCAAACCTACAGCCTGCGCGAGATCCAGTCGATTCTGTCCCTGTCCAAGGCCGTTATCGACGGGCTGGTGGCGGCGGGCTTCGTCACCCCCAGCCGCGGCCCGCGGCGCGAGGTCCGCTTCAGCTTCCAGGACCTGGTGCTGCTACGCACCGCACACAGCCTGCAGGCGGCGCAGATTCCACCGCGCCGGATCGTGCAGTCGCTGCGGCGCCTGCGCGAGACGCTGCCGGCCGAACTGCCGCTCACTGGCTTGCGCATCAGCGCGGTCGGCAACCAGATCGTCGTGCGCGACGGCGCGCTGCAGCGCCAGGTCGATTCGGGCCAGTTGCTGATGGACTTCGACGTGGCGCCAGGCGCAGCGGGCATGTTGGCAATCCATGCGGCTCCACTGCAGCCCGCGTCGGTCGGCGCGCTTGCCGACACGCCGGGCCATGTATCCACCGACGCGACCACCGACACACCCTTCGACTGGTTCCAGCGCGGCGTCGAACTCGAAGCCACCGACCCGGCGCAGGCCGAGGCGGCCTACCGCGCGGCCATCGCGCAGGCCCCCCAGCACACCGACCCGGTGCTCAACCTCGGCGTCATGCTGTGCGACCGCGGGCGCCACGCCGAGGCGATCGCGCTGTACCGCCAGGCGCTGGCGCACAGCCCGCGCGAGCCGCTGCTGCACTTCAACCTCGGGGTGGCGCTCGAAGACGCGGGCGAGCCCGAGCCCGCCTTGGCGAGCTACGCGCGCTGCACCGCACTGGCGCCGAAGTTCGCCGACGCGCACTTCAACGCCGCCCGCCTGCACGAGGAACTGGGCCACGCCACGCAGGCGATCCGGCATTACAGCGAGTACCGGCGGCTGCAGCGCTGATGGCGGCGCTGATTGAAGCGCTGAAAAGATGGCGGCCGGCAAACTCCGGCGCGCCGCGTGAAGCGCGTTAGCGCGGCTTGCTGTTCGCGCGCACCCACGCGGCGAAATCGGGCTCGGAGAGTTCGCCCGCGGCCAGCTTCAACATCGTCATCACACAATCGACGTCGTTGGCGATCAGTTCATGGCCATTGAGTTCGAGGAACAGTTCGACCGCGACGAACGCGCTGCGCTTGTTTCCATCGACGAACGGATGATTTCGGGCCAGTCCGAATCCGTAGGCCGCTGCCAGTTCCGCGAGGTCTGGCTCGCCATAGGCTGCGAGCTGCTGCGGCCGGGCCATGGCCGACTCCAGCATGCCCGCGTCGCGCAGACCAGCGGCGCCGCCGTGCTCGGCGAGTTGTTCGTCATGGACCGCACGGATGACCGCCGCGTCGATCCACACCCAGGGTGGATTGGAGGCCTCCATGCCCCGGCCTACTTGGCGAGTTCACGCAGGACACTGCGCCGCTTGCGCATGATGGCGCGGGCTGCCGTCATTTGCGCATCGACGGTCGGGTCGTAAGGCGTCAACGCCACCCCATCCGGCGTGTCGGTGACGTGCAGCAGGTCGCCTTTGTCCAGCTTCAAGCGCGCGAGCAGTTCCTTGGGCAGGATCACGCCGAGGGAGTTGCCGATCTGCATCACTTTGAGGGCAGTCATGACACGCTTTCGAGAAGTTATAACTTTTGTTATTTTATCCTGCCGCGCGAGCCGCTGTCCATCGAACCGCTGTCCATCGAACCGGTGTCTACGGTGCGGCGTCGCCGGCCTCGACCTCGCCGAGCAGCAGCGAGCGCATGCGCTGCGCCTGGTCGTTTTGCAGCAGGCGCACCGGCACGTTTCCCTGGCCCGCGAGCGACTCGAAGCGTGCGTCGACGACGCCTGCCTTGGCGAGCTCCGCCAGGCTGGCTGCCGGGTCGATCGCGCAGGACTTGACCAGCACCAGTTGCTCGGCCCCGAGCCGCTGGGCCAGCGCCAGCGCCAGGCTGTCGGATGTGACGCTCCAGTTCGTGCCCGCGTCGGCCTGGTCGGTGAGCAGCGCCAGCGGCGTCCACAGCGCGGTCTTGCCCAGGCGGAGTGCGCGTTGTGCGTCGGCGTCGCTGCCGACGAGTTGCAGGGCCGGGTTCAGCGCATGCAGGAAGTGCGCCGTCTGCGCCATCGCCAGCAGGGCCATGTTGTGGGCGGCCAGGTCGTGGTAGCGCCAGTGGGCCTGGTGCGCCCGCACCGTGTCGGCAAACGAGCCGCCGCCGCACACCAGCACCACGCGGCCGCCGCCGAGTTGCGTCAGCACGTCCAGCCATTGCGGCAACAACGGGTCGGCGTTCAGGCTGCCGCCGAGTTTGACGACCCAGGTCATTGGGGGCGTTCCATTGCAGCAGCGGCACCGTCTGCGTGCGCTTCGTCGAACAGCGCCGCCACCGCGACGCTGGGTGCGCACACTTGCGCCCAGGCTTTGGTTCCGGCGGGTGCGTCGGCGGCCACGCGGGCGACGGACTCGCCGTAGCGCAGGCAGGTGCGGCCTGTCGAGCCGCCCTGCGCGGCAGACAGCGCGCCCGACAGCGAAGGCACCAGAAAGTCGCCACACCCCGCGCTGACCAGTGGTGCGCCGGCCGGCACGGCGTGCGAGGCAAGCACGCGGTCGAGTTGCCCGGCAAGTTCGCTCACCTGCTCGGCGCGCCAGGCGTGCGCAAAGGCGAGCCAGTCGGCGTCGCTGCCCTCGTGCGCATCGAGCCCGATCATGCGCGCCAGGCGCTGGCGCGTGCGGGGCAGGTCTTTCGCCGCACCGTCGGCGCTGGGGTGCAGGTCGTGGGCCGCGTTCAACTCTCCCGTCAGGCGGTAGACGTCGGCACTGGTGGCGAAGAACTCGTTCATCACGTTGTACTCAGTGTCGCGCCACCGAATGCGCCGCGCCACCCCGCACAAGGGGGTGCGCACCGTGCCGTGGTAGACCAGCTCGCCGCTGGCCAGGCGCTGCGCGTCGCTGCGGCTCGTGCCCAGCACGCGGCAGGCGCGGAAGGCGATGAAGTCCGTGGTGGTGCTGCCGATGTCGACCAGCACACCGTCGCCCAGGCGCTGCGCCGCGTGGCGCGCGGTGGCCAGCCAGTTGGCCGAGGCGATGTGCTCCCAGTGTTGCGCAGCGTCTTCCACGCCACACCAGCCGTGGTCACCGGCGAAGAAAGACGTTCGCCTGCCGAGGTGCTGCGCCATGCGCTCGGCGATCTGCTGCACGCCCTGCTGCCGGTTGGCAAAGCAGTCGGCCATCTCGCCGGTCATCGTGACGGCGTGGCGCGCGCCGGCGGCATCCGGCCAGGCAGCGAGGACCTGCGCCACCGCACGGTCCAGGTGCTCCAGGCCTTGCCACAATGGGCACACCTGCTGGGCTACGCCGAACACCTGCCCGTCCCTCAGCAGACAGGCCTTCAGGTGCGCGCCGCCGACGTCCCAGCCGATCACCCAGCGCGTTCCCACGTGTGCGCTGCCGACCGTCACTGCCAAACTCCTGCCGCCACCACTTGCCCGCGATGACCGACTGCCACGTGTCGCTGTCCCCATGAACATCATTCCCGTCATCGACCTGCTGCACGGCCAGGTGGTGCGCGCCGTGCGCGGCGAGCGCAGCGCCTACCGGCCGATCGTCTCGCCGCTGTGCGGCAGCAGCGACCCGCTCGCCGTGGCGCGCATTTTGTGCCGCCACTGTGCCAGCGCCCGACTGTACGTTGCCGACCTGGACGCGCTGCAAGGCGGTGTGTCTCAAATTGCCACGCTGCGAGCCCTGCTCGACGCCGACCCCGCGCTCGAACTGTGGCTGGACGCCGGCTTTGCCGATGCCGGCGCGGCCCACGCGGTGCTGCAGGCCCTGGCCCCGCACGCGGCGCGCGTGGTGCCGGTGCTGGGCAGCGAATCGCTGCGCTCGCGCGAGGCGCTGGGCACTGCCTTCGTTGCGCTGCCCAACGCTGTGCTGTCGCTCGACCGCCGCGACGGCCGCCGGCTCGACGCCGCCGGTTGCTGGGACGCGCCCGAGCTCTGGCCACCCCGCGTGATCGTGATGACGCTGGAACGCGTCGGCGCCGACGCCGGGCCCGACCTCGACACCCTGGCCGAGGTGCGCCGCAAGGCGCCGCATGCCACGCTGATCGGCGCCGGCGGCATTCGCCACCCGGCCGACCTGGCCCAGGCGGCCGGGGCCGGCGCCGACGCCTGGCTGGTGGCCAGCGCGCTGCACGACCAGCGCTTGACGGCGGTGGGTTCACGTCCAGCTTGAACCGACATCGCTCGGCGTTCGATGGCGGAGGTGCTCCGTTCGGACGGTGCCTGACGATGCCCTCCTTTTGGGCAGGCCCTGCCGCATCGACCCCGTCGAGACAAGAACGCATCTCTGGTCAAGCCCTCGCTTACGTGCACCTGCGGAAGGGGCAGCGCTCGGCACACAATCGTTCCATGACCGCGCTGTGGACTTGCCCGTTCTGCCCGCTGCTGTGCGACCGGTTCAGCGTTGCCGCGTCGCCGGTCGAAGCGTCGCCTGCGGTGTCGCCCGGCGCATCGGCCGGTGCATGCCTCGTCTTGCAAGGCAGCGACTGCACACGCGCACGCGACGCACTGGCACGCTTCGGCCCGGGGGGCACTGCGTTGCCGCAAGTCGGCGCGCGCCAGGTCACGCTGGATGTCGCCGTCGCCACCGCCGCCGAGTGGCTGGCGCGCAGCCGCCAACCGCTGTTCGGCGGCTTGGGCACCGACGTGGCCGGCGCGCGCGCGCTGTATCGCCTGGCCTGCGAGACCGGCGCCATCACCGACGCCGCGCACGGCCGCGCGCTGATGCACGGCCTGCGCGCATTGCAAGACCGCGGCGCATTCACCACCACGCTGGCCGAGGTGCGCGAGCGTGCCGACGTGGTCGTGTGCCTGACCGGCTCGCCCGCCGAACGGCTGCCCGAGTTCTATCGGCGTTGCGGCATCGGCGAGGCGATGGATGGCGAACCAAGCGCGCGCCATCTCGTCATGTTCGACGGCGCTGCCGCCGATGCCGAGCGGGCGTTGCCGCAATCACTGCCCGGCGTCACGACCGAAGCGCTGGCGTGGCACGGCGACCTGTTCACCACCGTCTCGGTGCTGGCCGCGCTGGTGGCCCGCCGCACGGTGCGCGACGCACTGCCGGCACTGGCCGCGCTCGCCGCGCGCCTGCGGGCCGCGCGTTACGCGGTGCTGGTGTGGGAGGCGGCGGCGCTGCCGGCGCACGGCGCGCTGGTGGCCGAAGGCATCAACACGATCGTCGGCACGCTCAACCGCAGCACGCGTTCGGCGGCGTTGCCGCTCGGTGGCAGCGACGGCGCGGCCACGGTGAACCAGGTGTTCACCTGGCTCGGTGGTTTGCCATTGCGATCGCGCCTCGGGCCGGCAGGGCTCGAGCACGAACCGCATCGTTTCGACGCCGCGCGCTTGCTGGCCGACGGCGCGGTCGATGCGCTGCTGTGGGTGGCGAGCTTCGGCACCGAGCCGGCCGTGCCGCAGGCGGCGGTGCCGCGCATCGTGCTCGGCCATCCGCGCTTCGCGCCTGCATTGGCTGGTGCGCAGACGGTGTTCATCCCCGCCGCCACCCCCGGCGTCGGCTCGGCCGGCCACCTGTTCCGAGCCGACGGCGTGGTGTTGATGCCGTTGACCGCCGTGGTCGATCAGCAGTTGCCGACCGTGGCCGACGTGCTCGCCCGGCTGACGCTGGCGGTGCAGGCGCTGCGGCCGGCGAGGGCCGTTGCGTGAGCACCGTTCGCTTGCGCGGCGGGCGTGTGATCGACCCGACGAACGGCGTTGACTCTGACTTGCGTGACGTGTGCATGCGCAACGGCCGCATCGTCGCGATGGCCGCGGGCGAGAAGGCAGACCACGACATCGACGCCACCGGCTGCATCGTGTTGGCCGGCGGCATCGACATGCACACGCACATCGGTGGCGGCAAGGTGAACCTGGCGAGGATGCTGCTGCCCGAAGACCACCGCGCGGGCGGCAACCCGATTGCGCGGCCCGACAACCTGCTCGAACTCGCGTCCTGCGGCACCTGCACGCCGGGCACGCTGGCCACCGGCTACCGCTATGTCGAGATGGGCTACACCGCAGCCTTCGAGCCCGCGATGGTGCCGGCCAACGCGCGCCACACGCACATGGAGATGGGCGACGTGCCCATCCTCGACCACGGCGCGTACGTGATGCTCGGCAACGACGAGCTGTTCCTGCGCATGCTGGCCGAGCGAGAAGACTTCCAGCGCATCCGCGACTACATGGGCTGGACGATCCACGCCAGCAAGGCGATGGGCGTGAAGGTGGTCAACCCGGGCGGCATCTCGGCCTTCAAGTTCAACCAGCGCAAGTTGGACGTGGACGAGAACCACGTTCACTGGCAGGTGACGCCGCGCCACGTGGTGCACACGCTGGCGCGCGCGTTGCGCGAGCTCGGTGTGCCGCACCCGCTGCACATCCACGGCAGCAACCTCGGCGTGGCGGGCAACATTCAATCGACGCTCGACACGATCAACGCGCTCGACGGCCTGCCCGGCCACCTGACGCACATCCAGTTCCACGTCTACGGCACCGAGGGGCCGAAGAAATTCTCGTCGGCCGCGCTGCAACTGGCCGAGGCGGTGAACGCCAACAAGAACATCAGCATCGACGTCGGCCAGATCATGTTCGGCCAGACGGTGACCGCCTCCGGCGACACGATGCGCCAGCACGCCAATGCCGACCTGGGGAGCCCGCGCAAGTGGATCGGCGCCGACATCGAATGCGACGCCGGCTGCGGCGTGGTGCCGTTCCGCTACCGCCAGCAGAGCTTCGTCAATGCGCTGCAATGGGCGATTGGGCTGGAGATATTTCTGCTGGTGGACGACCCGTGGCGCGTGGTGCTGACCACCGACCACCCGAACGGGGGGCCGTTCACCAGCTACCCGCATCTCATCCGGCTGCTGATGGACCGCTCGTTCCGCGAGGAGCAACTCGCCAGGTTGCACCCCGACGTGGCGGCGAACGCGGCGCTGAAGTCCATCACACGCGAACTGTCGCTGTACGAGATTGCCGTGATGACGCGCGCCGCGCCAGCGAAGTTGCTGGGCTTGAAGGACCGCGGACATCTGGGCATCGGCGCTGCGGCCGACATCGCGGTGTACCGCGAACAGGCCGACCGCGAGGCGATGTTCACCACGCCGGACTACGTGTTCAAGGACGGCACGCTGGTGGCTCGCGCCGGTCGCATCACCGCGGTGCCGACCGGCGGCACGCACTTCGTGGCGCCCGACTTCGACCGCAGCATCGAGCCCATCCTGCGCAAGCACTGGGCCACGCACGGCTCGGTGCACTTCGACCACGTCGCGATCGGCCGCGACGAGCTGTGCAGTTGCTGCCATGGCGGACGGCTGTTGCCGACGGCTTGCTTTGAGGGCGCATCGTGACTGCGCTTGTTCTCAACGGCGTCACCATCGACGACAGCTTCGCGGAAGCCTTCACCATGAAGGCCACGCGAATCATCGTCACGGCGCACAACCTCACGTGGGCGCGCCACGCGGCCGTGGCCGCCACCGGCTTCGCCACCTCGGTGATCGCCTGCGGCTGCGAGGCCGGCATCGAGCGTGAACTGAGCGAGCGCGAAACACCCGACGGCCGCCCCGGCATCAGCCTGCTGCTGTTCGCGATGTCGGGGAAGGAGCTGACCAAGCAGATCGAACGCCGCGTCGGGCAATGTGTGCTGACCTGCCCGACAACCGCGGTGTTTGCCGGCATCACGCAAGGCGAGTCGGTGGCCCTGGGCAAGAACCTGCGCTTCTTCGGCGACGGTTGGCAGACCTCGAAAGTGATCAACGGCGTGCGCTACTGGCGCATCCCGGTGATGGACGGCGAGTTCGTCGCGCAGGAGACGACGGCGATCACCAAGGGCGTGGGCGGCGGCAACCTGCTGCTGCTGGCGACCGACGTGGATGCTGCGCTGGCCGCAGCCGAAGCGGCGGTCGCCGCGATGAAGCGGCTGCCCAACGTCATCATGCCGTTCCCTGGCGGCGTGGTGCGCGCGGGCTCGAAGGTGGGCAGCAAGTATCCGGCGCTCGGCGCTTCGACCAACGATGCGTTCTGCCCCAGCCTGGTCGGCCTGGTGGCGAAGACCGAACTGACGCCGCTGACCCGCTGTGTGATGGAAATCGTGATCGACGGCCTGACCGAGAAAGACGTCGGCGACGCGATGCGCGCCGGCATGGACGCGTGCGTCGCGATCGGCGCAGCGGGCGGCCTGCTGCGCATCTCGGCCGGCAACTACGGCGGCAGGCTCGGGCCGTTCCACTTTCGTCTGCACACGTTGATGGGGCGGTCGGGCACATGAGCACGCGCCTGCGTTTGCGGACCGCGCCTGCGCTGCGGGTGGACCTGCGAGGCGTTACGCCCGGGGTGCAGCTTGCGCAGGGGATGGTGACGCACGGCAACCAGACCTTGGCCCTGGCAGACCTGTTCGACATCACCCAACGCGACGGGCCTGCCGACGAACTCGTCTTCGAAGGCGACCTGGCGCGCTTCGACCGCGTCGGCTGGCAGATGACCTTTGGTTCCATCGTCGTCGACGGCAACGTGGGCGACTACGTCGGCGGCGCGATGACCGGCGGCACGATCACCGTGCGCGGCCATGCCCGCGACCTCGCGGCCTGCGAGATGGCAGGCGGCAGCTTGATCGTCGAAGGCAATGTCGGCGACTTTTGTGCCAGCACCTTGCCCGGCAGCATGGACGGCATGCGCGGCGGCACGTTCATCGTCAAGGGCGATGCCGGCGAACGGTTTGCCGACCGCATGCGACGCGGCAGCGCGCTCGTGTTCGGTAACGTCGGCGACTTCGTGGCCTCGCGCATGGTGGCCGGCACCGTGGTCGTCGGCGGCGCCGCGGGTGCGCATGCCGGCTACGGCATGCGGCGGGGCAGCGTGGTGCTGGCCGGGGCCGCGCCAGAGATCGCGCCGACCTTCGTGCCCGCGCTCGCCGACGCCGCCGTATTCTGGCAACTGCTTGCGCGCGACCTGGCGCGCCACGGCGGGCCGTTCGCCGAGCTGCCGTCGCGGCGCATCACGCGCCACCTCGGCGACCTGGGCGCAGGCGGCCAGGGCGAGTTGATCCTGGTCGCCTGAACAGACTTTCGTTTTCCTTCACTCCACCTGGACCCTGCCATGAGCAACAACTACCTCTTTCACACCGGCGAAGCCACCGTGCTCGCGCGCGACGGCCAGTTCACCGACGCGATGCCCGAAGTCCTGATCGGCCTGACGTCGGGCCCGGTCGGCCAGGCTTTTGCGAACATGATGGCGCAGAGCAAGGGCCACACCGCCATGTTCGCCATCCGCGCCTGCAACCAGCTCGTGCGGCCTGCAACGATCGTCGTGCCCAAGGTCACCTTGAAGGACGCCACCAACATCGACCTGTTCGGCGGTGTGGTGCAAAGCGCCACCGCCGATGCGGTGGTCGATTGCCTGATCGACGGCACGATCCCGAAGACACTGGCCAACGAGCTGTGCATCATCAGCCTGGTGTGGATCGACCCGCGCTGCGCCAAAGACCCGAACCTCGACAAGAAGGACATGTACCGCACCAACCACGAGGCCACCAAGCTGGCGATCAAGCGCGCCTTGAGCAACGAACCGTCGGTGGACGAGCTGATCGCCAACCGCTACACGATCAAGCACGACATGGACGACTGGAGCTGAACTGGCTTGGCAAGGCGGTTGCGCATGAACCTGGTGCTGTTCGACCTCGACCACACGCTGATCCCATTCGACAGCGGCATGGCGTGGACGCAGTTCCTCGTCGCGCAAGGCGCGTTGTCGCTTGAGGCCGAGGCGCAGTACCTCGCGTTCTGCCACCAGTACGTCGCCGGCACGCTCGACATCCACGCGATGCACCGCGCGAGCGTGGCGCCGCTGCGGCGCTTCACGCGCGCGCAGCTGGCCGATTGGTCGCATCGGTTCGAGGCCGAGATGGCCCCACGCATCCCGGCCTCGATGCGCGCGTTGGTCGGCCGGCACCAGCGCGGTGGCGACTTGTGCGCCATCGTCACAGCGACCACACGCCTCGTGGCCGTGCCGTTCGGCCGCCTGTTCGGCGTGGCCGATGTGGTGGCCACCGAGGCGGCCACCGAAGCGGCCACCGAGCGCACCGACGACGCCGCTGCAACCGCTGCTGCAACCGCCACCGCAACCTCAGCCAACACCCCCGGCACCGCGCCCGCCGCCGGCCTGGCGTGGCCCCAATTCACTGGCGAGATTGCCGGCGAGCCGTGCTTTCGAGAGCACAAGCTCACGCACGTGGCGCGCTGGCTCGCGCGGCGCGGCATGCGGCTGCAATCGTTCGAGGCGTCGTGGTTCTACTCCGACTCGGCAAGCGACCTGCCGCTGCTGCAAGCCGTGACGCACCCGGTGGCGGTGAACCCCGACGCGCGGCTGCGTGCGCATGCGGCATCGGTGGGCTGGCGCGTGCTTGAAGCGCGCGACTGAAGCGCGTGACAGAAGCGCGCGACTGAAGCGCGTGTCCCGCCGGCACGCCCCCGCTCACGCCTGAATCAGCCCCCAGCGCAGCGCCACCAACGTCAACTCCGACTGGTTGCCGGCCCCGAGCTTTTGCTTCACGTGATACAGGTGCGTGCCCACGGTGCTGGGCGAGACCTTCAGGTTGTCGGCAATCTGCGCCACGCTCATGCCGCGCGCGAGCTGGATGAAGACCGAGAACTCGCGTTCGCTCAGCATGTCGGCCGGGCTCGCCTGGCCGTCGATCTGCGCCATCGCCAGCGCCTGCGCCGTTTGCGCGTCGACATAGCGTTCACCGCGCGCGACGGCGGTGATGGCGGCGATCAGCGCCTCGGGCGCACTGCGCTTGGCGAGGTAGCCCAGCGCGCCGGCGCGCAAGACGCGGCGCGGGTGCGCGGTGTCTTCGTGCGCCGACAGCGCCAGCACGCGCGCCTTCGGGTCTTGCGCCAGCAGGCGGCGCACCGCTTCGAGCCCGCCCATGCCGGGCATCGACAAGTCCATCACCACCACGTCGGGCTTCACGCCCGGGTAGGCCTGGCAGGCTTCCTCGCCGCTGCCGACCTCGCTCACCACCTCTGCCTTCGCGTCGCTGAGCAACATGCGAAAGCCCATGCGCACGAGTGCGTGGTCGTCGACCAGCATCACGCGGATCATGCGGTGACCTGCGCAGGTGTGGCGGGGGTTGTGGCTTGCGCTGCATGCGCTGTTTCTGTGGGCCGCGCCGCATTCACCGCTGCCAGCGGAATGTGCACATCCAGGCTCACCCCGCGCGGCGCCGCTGCGGCCAGGTGAAAGCTGCCGCCCAAGCCTTCGATGCGTTCCGTCAGCCAGCGCAGGCCGTAGTGGCCGGCGCGCTCGGCCCAGTCGTGTGCCAGGCCCTGGCCGTCGTCGGTCAGCGTGAGGCGCACCTCGTTTTGCTGGCCGCGCACGGTGAGCTGCAACTGCCGGGCCTGACCATGGCGCAGCGCGTTGGTGATGCCTTCTTGCGCCGCGCGGTACAGCGCCAGCGCTGCATCGGCGGGCAAGCGCGCTGGCCCCAAGTCCACCTGCAGCGCAATGTTCACATCGGCGTGGCTGCGGCGCGTGCGCTCGGCCAGGTCGTTCAGCGCTTCGGCCAGGCCGAAGTTGTCGAGCACCAGCGGCGTCAGCCGCGGGATGATGCCGTGCATCGCGTCGTACAGGCGCGACGACTCGTCGGCGATCAACCGCGCTGCGCTTTCGGCCTGCGCGTCCAGCGGCGCCACGCGCTGCGCGATCGATAGCGCCATGCTGCGCATTGCGGTGACGGACTGGCCGAGCTCGTCGTGCAGCTCGCGCGCGATCATCAGCCGCTCCTGTTCGACATGGTGGTCGATCCAGCGCGTCAGCTCGCGGCTGTCCGACAGCTCGCGCTCGGCGCGGCCGGCGCGGCGCTCGTTCTCGATGTTCTGCTGCAACACGCCGACCATGCGGTTGAAGGCCGTGCCCATCGCTGCGGCCTCGGTGCCGGGCAGCGGCGGCAGGGTCACGTCGAAGCGGCCCGCTTGCAGCTGGTTGAGCCCCTGCACGATCTGTCCGAACGGCCGCACCGTGTGCCCCACAAGCCAGAACACGAGCGCGTTGACCGCCAGCAGAAGCGCCCCGGCGCCCGCGCCGAGCAGCACCGAGCCGTCCCACGCGTCGAGCACCGCGCGCGAGGCATTGGCCTGCACCTCCAGCCGCCCGCCGGGGAACTTGATGGAGTTGATCGCAGGCGGCGGCGCCAGCAGCGTGCTGAACCACGCCGGTGCTTCGCGGCCGGCCTTGTAGGGGGAGGGCGGTGAGCGGTAGAGCTCGGCGCCCGCGTCGTCGAGCAGCGTGATGTCGTTGGAGCGCACACGGCCCATGCCTTCGAGGAACGCCAGCATCGCCTGAGGGCCCTGCGCCGCGTAGCGCCACACCGTGCGGTTGAGCATCTGGATGGCCACGCGGTTGGCGCTGGCCACTTCTTCATGCACCGAGTCGCGCAGGCCGCGGACGTGCAGGGCAGTGATGATGGCGACGAACAGGAGGGTGAGCACGCCGACGATGAGGTTGATCTTCAGGCGCAGGCTCATGGTTGGATGGTAGCGCTGCGTTCTTGTTTTCTGCTGGGTTGGCGTCCGTCCACGGTGGCCATCACCTCGTGATCGATGCGGTGGCATCGGCGGCGGCGCGGACGGCAGTCACCGAGCATCCTTTGGCGTTTCGCGACCCACACCCTCGGCTGGCAACGTGAAGGGCGGCATTGGAAGTTATGTGCTGCTCAGTAGCCAGCGGGCGGCGACTGCTGTCGGCCAGGAGGGTGCGCTCGGTCCACGCGCCGCGAACGTCGGCCCATACCGCATAGGCGACGCCAAGGTCGACTTGCCGAACGTTCGCGAAGTGCGCGCAGAGAGCCGGCACGTTCCCGGCGCGGCACGGGCCGCTGCCGTCTGCCCGCGTCTGGTCAGCAGGGCGCGGCCGGCTCGGCGTTGGCAGCCCGTAGTTGTGCCGCGTCGCGCGCGGGTGGCTGACCGAACAGGCGTGCGTACTCGCGGCTGAACTGCGACGGGCTGCCGTAGCCCACCGCGAAGCCGATGCTGGCCGCGTCGTCGCCCCCGACCAGCAGCCGCTGGCGCGCCTCCTGCAGCCGAATGGCCTTCTGGTACTGCAGCGGACTCATACCCGTCACAGCCTTGAAGCCGCGGTGCAGGGCCGATTCACTGAGCGCTACCTGCGCGGCCAGTTCGGCGATCCGCAGCGGCTGGTTGTGGTGCCGGCGGATCCACGCGACCGTGCGTGCCACCTGTGCGGTTCTGCCCCGCCCCTGCACCAGGCCGCGCAGTGCTGGCGCGTGCGGGCCATTGAGCAAGCGGTACAGCAGCTCGCGCGCCACCAGCGGCCCGAGCACGGGCAGGTCGGCTGGGCGGTCCAGCAAGCGCAGCACGCGCACGGCGGCTTCCAGCAACGTGGGCTCGGCGGGCCTCACTTCCAGCGCCACATCTGCGGTTGCCGTTTGAGGCGGCATCACCAGCAGCAATTCGGCCAGCGCCGCCGGGTCGAGCCGAAAGCCCACCGCCAAGTAGGGCTGCGTGGCGCTGGCCTGCACCACCTGGCCCGTTACCGGCATCGCCAGCGTGACGACCATGGAGGTCGCTTCGCGATAGAGCAGCGTGCGCCGCCCCACGATCACACGCTTAACACCCTGGGCGACGAGGCAGAGCATCGGCTCGTAGACGACCGGCGTCGCGTGGGTGGGAGCGTCGGCTCGCAGCAGCAGCACGCCGGGCAGCGCCTCAGTGATGGGCTCCGTGGCATGGCGCAGCACCAGGTCGCCCAGTTCGTGCAAGGCAGCGACAGAGGTCGTCTGGGAAACAGTGGCGGGCGGGGCTGGCATCGCCAGGATTGTGCAAGATCGAGCCGGGTTCGATCTACCCCCGGACGCGCCGGGGAGCGCACAGTGGCGGCATCCCGTTCAGGAGTTCCGCCATGTCACCATCACCATCCACCTGGTTCATTACGGGCGCCAGCCGCGGGCTGGGCGCGGCCATCGCTCGCGCTGCGCTGCGCGCCGGCCATCGAGTCGCCGCCACCGGCCGCGACGCCGCCGCCGTGCAGGCTGCGCTGGCGTCCGACGCGAGCGACCGCCTGCTCGCACTCACGCTGGACGTCACACAGCCCGCTCAGGCGCTGCAGGCCGTGGGCGTCGCACTGGACCGTTTCGGGCGTATCGACGTGCTCGTCAACAACGCCGGCTACGGGCAGATGGGCATGTTCGAGGAGGTCGATGGCGCGGACATCCAGGCCCAATTCGACACCAATGTTTTCGGCCTCATGCACGTCACGCGCGCCGTGCTGCCCACGATGCGCGCGCAGCGCAGCGGCCATGTATTCAACGTGTCGTCGATCGGCGGTCAGGTCGGCTTCGCGGGCGCATCCCTGTACTGCGCCACCAAGTTTGCGGTGGAGGGCTTCTCGGCGTCGCTGGCGCCGGAGGTGGCGCCCTTTGGTATTCGCGTGACTGCCGTGGCGCCCGGCTTCTTCCGTACCGACTTCCTCGACCCTCGCTCCATCCGCTACGGCAGCGCTGCGACCGCCGACTACGCTGACGCGTCCGCCGCGCTGCGTGACACCTACGACGGCTACAGCCACCAGCAGGCTGGCGACCCGGAAAAGCTCGCGGCCGCGCTGCTGACGCTGGCCACCCACCCCAAGCCGCCACTGAACTTCGTCGTCGGCGCAGACGCTGTGGGCATGGCGCTGGGCGAGATCGAGCGCCTGCGCGGCGAGGTGGCGGGCTGGCGCACGCTGTCCGAGGCCACCGCCTGCGACTGACCCGACCGCTTGTCGGTCCCCCGCCCTTGCCCACGCGCTGCCCTCCGTCCGCTTAGGCCGGTGGGGCGCTTTGCGCAGCGACGTAAAGGAGGAGAGCCGGTACTCCGGCTCGGGGGACAGTCGCGGAGCAGAGTGCCCCAGCGGCCTGATCCCGCGCAATCTGTGGAGCGCGGCTTCCTCTTCAGCCGCGTGACGACCGAGTCCCACCTCGAAAGCGTCGTGTGCGGGATTCTCCCAATCCGCCCCACAGCCCCGTCGAACGTATAGTGTGTACCAAACGGTACATCACCCGCCCGTTGCCCATCGAACCCCACTTGAGGAGACATCCCCATGAGCACGAACGTCACTCGCCGCCGGCTGCTTGCAGGTGCCTCCGCTGTCTCGGCGGCGGCATGGGCGGGGCCTGTGTTTGCGCAGAACAAGGTCACTCTCGTCTACTCAGACATCGTGCCCGAGAACGACTCCCGCTCGACGATTCTGCGCAATGCCTTCAGCGCCTTGGGTCCTGACTTCGACTTCAAGGCTCACCACGGCGGCACCTTGTTCAAGCAGGGCACCGAGGCCGTCGCCATCCAGCGCGGCAACCTGGACATGGCCAACATCGCCTCGGGCGACGTGCAGAACCAGGTTCCGCAATTGAGCCTGTTGATGGTGCCCTACCTGATTCGCGACGTTGCGCACCTTCGCAAGCTGTGGGCCAGCGATGTGGGTGCCGAACTCAACAAGTTGCTCGACGAGAAGATGGGCTTGCGCATTTTGTCCAACCCCTACATCGGCACCCGCCACCTGGGCTTGCGCACCACGAAGAAGATCATGAAGCCGGCCGACCTGGCGGGCGTCAAGCTGCGCATGCCCCCGGGCGAGGTGTGGCAGTTCGTGGGCACGGCCATGGGCGCCAACCCGACGCCGCTGCCCTTCCCGGAGGTGTACACGGCGCTGCAGACCGGCGCCATCGACGCGCAAGACAACGCCTTGCCCGCGGTGAAGAACATGAAGTTCTTCGAGGTCTCCAAGCAGATCTCTCTGACTGGGCACCTGGTGGCGGCCAACCACTTCGTGATCGGCTCCAAGAAGTGGGCCGGCTTGAGCGCCGACCAGCAGCGCCGTGTGCAGGCCGCTGCGAGCAAGGCAGAAGAAGACATCACCAACATGGCCCTCAAGGACGAGAGTGAGTTGGTGGACTTCTTCAAGGCGCAAGGCCTGGATGTCTACTCGCCCGATGTCGCCGCCTTCCGCAGCCACGTGCTCGAGCAGTACGCGAAGTCCAAGTTTGCGGCCGGCTGGGTGCCGGGCATGATGGAGCGTATCGCCAAGCTGTGACCGAGCGGCGACATGCTTGAGGGCAAGCAACCCATGGCGGCCGGACCGATGAGCCTGCTGCGCCGGGCCGCCGAGGGCGTGCTGGTGCTGATGATGGGCGTGATGTTCTGCGCCTTCATCGCGCAGGTGGTCTTTCGCTATGTGCTCAGCCTGCCGCTGGCGTGGTCGGAGGAGCTCTGCAACTTCATCTGGTTGTGGGGCATTCTGTGGGGCGCCTCCTTCGTGATGCGCAACCACGAGGACATTCGCTTCGACATGCTCTACAACCTGCTGCCCCGCAGCCTCAAGCGCGTGACGACGGTGGTGTCGAGCAGCCTGATCGTGGTGCTGCTCGTCTTGAGCGTGCCCGCCACCTGGAGCTACATCAGCTTCATGGATGTCGAGAAGTCGGCCTCGATGGGCATCCCGATGAGCTGGGTGTTCGGGCTGTACCTGGTGTTCGTGATCGCCATGTGCATCCGGCATGCGGGCATTGCCTGGAGCGCTTCGCGCGGTCGCTTGACGGAAGACGAGTTCAGCCTGATCGACCAGAGCCTGCTGCACGCCGCGAAAGACAAGGCATGAGCGGCGTGAGCGATTTTCTTGGCCTCACGCCCTTCATGTGGTGCGTGCTGACGATTCTGGGCTTGAGCCTGTTCGGCCTGCCCATCGGGCTGTCGATGCTGGGTGCGTCGGTGCTCTACCTGATGGTCTCGGGGCAAGACGTCGGCCTGGCCGCCGAGCAGATCCTCAACGGCTTGACCAACTCCTACACGCTGCTGGCGATTCCGCTGTTCATCCTGGCCAGCGAGTTGATGAACCTGGGCTCCCTCAGCGACCGGCTGCTCGCCTGGTGCAACGCGCTGGTCGGGCGTTACCGGGGCGGCATGGGGCACGTGAACGTGGTGTCGTCGCTCATCTTCTCGGGCATGTCGGGCTCCGCGATTGCCGATGTCGTCGGCGTCGGCAAGCTCACCATGGACATGATGACCAAGGATGGGCGCTACACCAAGGCCTATGCCGGCGCCATCACTGCAGCCACGGCCGTCATCGGGCCCATCATTCCGCCGTCGATTCCGCTGGTGCTGTATGCGCTGATCTCCGACACCTCCATCGGCTACCTGTTCGCCGCCGGTGTGGTGCCTGGCTTGGTCATGACGGCAGTGATGATGGGGCTCAACGCCTACCTGGCCCACAAGCGCAACTTCCCCGTCGAGCCGGCCGTGCCGATGCGCGAGTTGCTCCCGCTCACGGTCAAGGCGCTGCCGGCGTTGATGATGCCGGTGGTGCTGCTGGGTGGCATCTACAGCGGCGTGATGACGCCGACCGAGGCCGCGGCGGTGGCCGCGCTGTACACCTTGGTGATCTCGGTGGTGCTGTACCGCTCCGTCACGCCGGCCGGCATGTACACCTCGCTGCTCAACAGCGGGCGGCAAATGACCACCATCGGCCTGCTGATCGCCGGCGCGATGGTCTTCAACTACGTGGTGGCAAAAGAAGAAGTGCCGAAGGACGTGCAGGCCTGGCTGGCCGGGTTCAACCTGAGCAAAGAGGGCTTCCTGCTGCTCGTCAACATCACGTTGTTGATCCTGGGTTGTCTGCTGGAAGGCGGCACGATCCTGCTCGTCATCGTGCCCATCTTCATCCCTGCGGCGCAGGCCCTGGGCATCGACATGGTGCACTTCGGCCTGGTGGTCACCATCAACCTGATGATCGGCTTGATCACACCGCCCTACGGGTTGCTGCTGTTTGTGGTGGCCAGCTTGAGCAAACAACCGATCGGGCCGTTGATCAGGGAAATCCTGCCCTGGGCCGGGGTGCTGATCGTCGCGCTGATGGTCATGACCTACGTACCTGACGCCGTCTTGTGGCTGCCGCGGCTGCTGGGCTACAAAGGCTAGCGCATCGGAGTCGGCGTGAACTCACCCATCGATCCACCTCTTGAAGATTCGCCGCTCGACCCGGTGCTGGCCGACATCGGCCGGCGCTGGCAGCAGGCGGGCATTCCCGATCTCTACGAGGGCTGCCTGGGGCCGCACGGAGGCCCGGTCAGCCGCGAGCGTGCGCGCAACGTGCGCGCCCTGCTGTACCCCAAGCCGCAATTGCCGACCGGCGCCATCGAGTCGCACCGGATCGACGCGCGAGCCTACGGCGTGGACGGCGACGTGCCGGTGCGCATCGTGTGGCCGCACGCCACGTTTGTGGCGGGCCGGCCGCAGAACACCTTGGTGTACTTTCACGGCGGCGGCTTTGTCGTCGGCGACCTCGACTCCCACGAGGCCCACGCCGTGCGGCTGGCCAACGAAGCCGCCTGCGTGGTGGTGAATGTGGACTACCGGCTTGCGCCCGAACACCGCTTCCCCGCGGCGTACGACGACTGCCTGGCCGCCGTGCGCTGGGCCAGCGATCACATCAACCGCCTGGGCGCGAACCCGCAGCGCCTGGCCGTGGGGGGCGACAGTGCGGGCGGCAACCTCGCCGCCGCGGTGGCGCTCGCCTGCCGGGACGACGGCCCGGCCTTGGCCGCGCAACTGCTGATGTACCCCGCCACCGATCTGTTGCGCCTGAAGGGCCTGCCCGAGAAGGCTTACCTCGGCGAGGAACATCTCGAATCGCTGGGGCGCGACCCGCGCGCGTCGCCCCTGCATGCGAGCGGCCACGCCGGTTTGGCGCCAGCCATCCTCGGCGTGGGCGTGCATGATTTTTTGTACGCCGACAACATGGCCTATGCGGCGGCGCTGCGCGCTGCGCAAGTGCCACTGCGATTGCGCGTGTTCCCGGCGCTCAACCACGGCTTCTTCAGCTACACCGCCATCTCCGACGCCAGTCTGCGCGCGGCCGAGTTGCTCTGCGCCGATCTGAAGGACCACTTCGAGCACGCCGGCCGGTCATGACCGACCGCCAGAGGCCGAACGCCGAACCGCCGGATCGTGAAGCCGATGCGGCGGAAGTGGGGCCGGTGGTGGCCGACATCCTGACTGTGGCCACACGCGAGTTCGCTCAGCATGGCTTGGCCGGTGCGCGCATCGAACGCATCCAGGAGCAAACGCGCACGAGCAAGCGCATGATTTACTACCACTTCGGCTCCAAAGAGGGGCTGTACAGCGCGGTGCTGGAGCGGGCGTTCGAATCCGTCCGGCGGGTGGACCAAGGCTACGACGCCACGGCCGGCACGCCCGAGCAGGCCTTTCGCAGAATTGCGAGCAACGCGTTCGAGGCGTTCTCGGGCAACCCCGACTTCGTGCGCCTGCTCGCGTTCGAGAACCTGGCCGGCGCACCGTTCATCCGCGAGTCTGAGCGTGTCTCGCACTTCAACCGCCGGGCCCTGGCCGACATGCAAGCCGTGCTCCAGCGCGGCCAGGCCGACGGCAGCGTGCGCAACGATGTGCGGGCGATCGACGCCTACATCAACATCGTCGGCCTGTGCTTCTACCATGTGGCGCACCACGCGGGTTACCTCGCCGGAGGCTTCGACCGCGGCGACAAGCGGCACATTCAAAGCCTGGCGTTTCACCGGCAGCGCCAGCACGTCATCGAAGAGGCCTGCTGGCGTTACGTAAAGGCCGATGCCGCTCCGCCGGCCGATGCCGCCCCGCGTCGGCCTTCGTCGCCGTGACGCGCCTCTCGCCGGTCAGCGCAACTCGTACACCGTGATGCGAACCGCAGCCCGCTCAGGCTGCAACCCTTGCAGCGTGCCGACGAAGACGCGCCGGTTCAGCCACTCGTGCGGCCCGGCGGGCGCGCGCAGGCGCACGACGCTGCGTACGTAGCGCTGCGGCTGCGCGCTTTCGTCGATGAGCACGTGGTTGTGCACGGTGATGACCGCGCCGTCGTCGGTCTGCATCTCGTAGAGCGCGTCCAGCTCCTTGATGCCGTCGGGGCGCACCAGCTGGCGGTCCGCGCCACCTGCGAGCACGCGCCCACGCAAGCGCGGGCCTTCGAAATGCCCGCCCAGAATGGGCACGATGAAGCGCTCACCCAGCAGCGATGCGCCCAGGCTCTGACGGGGCGCAATGTCCACCTCGGCCTCGTAGGCCAGTCCGGCATGGGGCGGTTCGGGGCGTTGCAGCGTGTTCATCGTGGCAGAGGCGCCGCAAGCCGTCGGGACGTGCAGCAAGTGAGGGGTTGGGTCGCTCGCATTGTCCCGCGAACTGGCGCATGAGCGTGCGCGCGATGCCGGCAACGCCACATCGGCGACGCCGCCGCTCATTGGGCACGCAAGCTTCAGCACGTCGGCGAGCGGCCCGCCACGTGCGGGCTTAAAGTGCAGGCTCCACCACAACAAGAGGCAAACAACCATGTCCATCCACCTCGTCACCGGCGGGCGGTCGCTGGCTTGCGCCATCGTCGCCGCCTCGCTGCTGGGCGCCTGCACCACAGCGGCGCCGCCGCCGGCTGCGTCGTCTGCCGCGACGCTGCCCGCGCCGGCGGCTGCGGCCGCAGTGGCCCCGGCTGCCGCGCCTGCTCCCAAAGCCGCCACACCCTCGCGCCCGGCCGATGCTGCCCTGCGCGCACGCACCGAGGCCGAGTTGCCCGCGTACCTCGAAACGCTGAAGACCCTCGTCGCCATGGAGTCCGGCAGCCGCGACCTGGAAGGCCTGGGCAAGCTCGCCGACGTTCTTGCCGCCCGCCTGCGTGCCGCCGGCATGCAGGTGCAGTTGCGGCCCGCCAAGGCGCCGGACTTTCATCCGCTGCTCAAGGGCGCGACGCTCGGCTCCAGCGTCTACGCCACGCGTACCGGCAGCGGCAGCAAGAAGGTCTTGCTCATCGCCCACATGGACACCGTCTACGCCAAGGGCATGGCCGCCAAGCAACCCTTCCGCATCGACGGCGACCGCGCCTACGGCCTGGGCATTGCCGACGACAAGCAGGGCGTGGCGCTGATCCTGCACGTGGTGGACCTGCTGGCCCGCGCCGGCTTCACCGACTACGCCGAGCTCGGCGTGCTGATCAACGGCGACGAAGAAGTCGGCTCGCCCGGCTCCAGCGCGCTCATCACCCAACTTGGCAGCGAGTACGACGCGGTGCTCTCGTTCGAAGGCGGCGGCAGCGCCGCGGCCGACGGCAGCGACATGGTGCGGCTGGCCACCAGCAGCATCGCCATCGTCGAGATGAAGGTCACCGGCAAGGCCAGCCACGCCGGCGCCGCCCCGCACCTGGGCCGCAACGCGCTGTACGAACTGGCGCACCAGATGCTGAAGAGCCGCCAGTTAGGCGACCCGGACAAGGGCCTGCAGATCCACTGGACCGTGGCCAATGCCGGCGGCTCGCGCAACGTGATCCCCGCTGAAGCGACCGCCGTCGCCGACGTGCGCTCACTGACCAACCAGGACCTGGATTTGATGGAGGCGGCGCTGAAGAAGTCGATCGAGGACAAGCTGATCCCCGACACCAAAGTCGAGCTGACCTTCTTCCGCAGCCGTCCAGCGTTCGTCGCCAACGCCGCCTCGCGCGCGCTGGCGCAGCATGCGGTGGGCGTGGCCGCTGAAGTCAATCTGCCGATCAGCATCCGCGACCGCGCCACCGGCGGCGGCACCGACGCCGCCTTCGCCGGCCTGCGCCCCAAGGGCGGCGTGCTCGAGAGCTTCGGCCTGCGCGGCTTCGGCGCGCATTCGAATGACGACGAGTACGTTCTGGTGTCGAACGTCGTGCCGCGCTTGTACTTGGCGACCCGGATGGTGATGGATGTGGGCAGGGGTGAGGTGAAGTGGTGAGGTGAGTTGACGGCGGCTTCAGCCGCTGACGGCACTTCTCCCGAGGCTAAGATAGGTTGCGCGATACGCTCCAAAGAACCGAAAGGGCTACGAGTGACAAAGCAAGGGCTTCGGGACACAGAAATGGTTGGCGCGCATCGCTGGCGAGTTTTGCTTTTCGCACTGATCTTCCTGACCGCTGCGGCGGCAAGAGCGCAAAGTGCAGAAGACTGCAAGGGGCTCAAGAAGCTTGTCGAGGCCAACTTCAATGGATTCCGCGGGGCAATTGGCTCGCCGCAGACTCCTTCCTCTGGCTTTCACGATGTCGCAATCCCCGTGGTGCCTTTGGAAAACTGCAGCATCGTTCGGCCGGATGACAAATGGCACTATCCGTATCTGACCTGCAGCGTGCTGCCTCGATCAAACCCTGCTCGGCCCTTTGTCCAGTCAGATGCAATGCGTGGGCATTGGCAAAAGTACGCCGCGGGGTTCGTAAAGGACATCTCCACTTGCTTGGGGATTCAAGCCGACGCGCCGGAAACGCGCAAACTGCCGGATTTCGACACTGCCACTTGGCGCTTCACCTTCCAGGCGCCGAAGCGTTCTCGGGAAACAGGGCTTGTTCCTTCTGCAAACTTCAACATCACACTGAAGCAGCGGCTGCAGGGGGTCAAGGTTGAGAGTTCTGCAGACCAACCCGAGCTAAAGGTGTACCTGGGGCGATATGACTCGGCCGTGCCACTGGCATCCGCCCCGCCGCTGCCGGCACGAATTGGCGTCCAAGACTTCAGATCATTCGCCGGATTGACCGCGGTCTCGACGCGATCGCAGGTGGCGGCCGCACTCGGACAGCCTTCGAGCACAGCTGGAACGGCGACATCGACCTTCAGACACATGTACTACGAGACCGGGGACCCCAGCGACACGGTTGTCACTGTCGCATTGCGGTACGGTACCGACACAGTTGCCATCGTTCGTGTTCAAGGAAGCGATGGTCCAGCCTGGCTCCGCGGGCGCGGGGTCACTGACGCCAAGCTCAACTACCTGGGCCGACACCGTGACGACATCGTCGGCGCGCTCGGGCCGCCGAGCGAACAGGACGATGAGAGGCTGAAGTATTCGAGCAAGGAAGGCAAGGTTGACGTTGAGTTCTCCTGCCCCCGGCAAATTGGTTTCGCCTGCGACACGCTGGAAGTCTGGTGGCACCGTTAGCACGGACAAGTTTCGGCGAGCGAGGCACGACGTCGCAAGATCAGGCCGGTGGGGCGCTTTGCGCAGCGACATAAAGGAGGAGAGCCGGTACTCGGGCTCGGGGGACAGTCGCGGAGCAGAGTGCCCCGGCGGTCTGATCCCGCTCGACCTGTGCGGAGAATTCGCGATTGAGTACAGGCGCTGATGCTCTGCGCTTCGGCAGCATCAAGCCCCGGCGCGGGGCGCAAGCCTTGACCCCGAGTTCATGGCCGCCTGCACCATGCGCCATGCACGGTGCCCACCGCCGCCCGTGAGCACGATGCAGGCGCCGGCCACGCAGGCGCCGCCGGCGATGTCGAGCACGTGGTGTTGGTAGGTCGTGAGCACCGAAACGCCGATCGTTGCCAGCCAGGCATGCGCCGCGCAGCGCTGCCACGGGGTGGCAAGGCGCGCGAGCAGCAGCGGCCAGATCAGCAGCAGCACCGCGATGTGCAGCGAGGGCGAACGGTTGTAGGGCAGGTCCAGCGCCCACAGCAGGCTGAACAGTGGAGCCAACGGGCCGGCGGGCTGCGGGCGCTCGGACTGGAAGCCGAGCGGGAACGCCGCGTAGGCCACGACCGCGAGGCCCAGCGCCAGCAGCAGCCGCCGCGTGTGCAGATGCAGCGCCGCTGCATCGCGGCAGGCGAAGAACGACAGCGGCATCAGCACGAAGATCGACAGGTAGGGCAGGATCGTCCATTCGACGAAGGGGATGGCGTGTTCCCAGTCGAACACGCCGCGGCCGATGTCGCTGCGCAGGCTGGTGAGGTGGTTCGCGGTGGGGTACAGCAGCGCGAAGAGCACGCTCACCTGCGCGAGGTGTTGCGCGGCCCGCTTCGGGGCCAGTGTCGTGGCAAGGGCCGGGTGGGCGGCGGCGGGCTGGACGATGGCTTGCATGGTCGGCGGCGGTTCGGTCAAACGACGGCGAGGGGGCGCGGCGGCTGTTCTGGCGATTCGGTTCAGTTCAGCCAGCTCAGTCGTAGGCAGCGACCGACAGCGACGGCAGGTCCACTGCGGGCACCTCGTGGGGCGCGTGGCGCACGACCGAGTGGTCGATGAAGCCGCCGGTGGCGGCCGGAGCGGCCGGAGTGGCGATTGCGGCGACGGCGATCGGCGCTGCCTGGACCGTCGCGGTCTGGCTGCTCGTGCCGAAGCCGGCGACGCCGATGGCACATGCGGCCAGGAACGGAACGACGAGCAGCTGGGCAGTCTTGGAAGCGAGGCGGGTCTGGGTGGTCATGGTGATCTCCTGGGGGGTTGGGGCAACTGGGCAACTGGGCGACTGGATTGAGGTGGGGTGCGAGAGCACGTCAGCCGATGCGTGCCGGCAAGGCTTGGCCGACCTGGCCGGCGCCGGTGTGGGCCGTGGCGAGTGCGAACACGACGGCGCCGAGCAGCGTGGCCGAGATCAGCACGCTGGCCAGGACGCCGGCGTAGGCCGGGTCGAACGCCAGGGCGACGCCGCCGAGCAGCGTGGTCGAGATCAGCGCGCTGCACACGGCGGCGATCAGGCGGGTGGCGAGGGGGGTGCGGAAGGGGGTCTGGGTGGCTTGCATCACGTTCTCCTGGGTGGGTCGCAGCAACGTTTGCTGCGGTGACGTGACTGTCGGCCAGCACCCCCTGCGGCGTCCTCAAGCGGGTCTCAAGGGTTCTCAAGCGTTCTCAAGGACGAGCGGGGGCGCCCCAAGGCGCATCGCCGGGGCAGGCTGAGCGCAGCCCGGCTCTGAGGGCGGCTCTGGGGGCGGCTCGGAGGCGCAACCGATGGCGCCGGGGGCGTGCCGGTGAGGCGTGGATCAGCCCGCCCAGGCTCCGGCCGGGCGGCACGGCGAGGGGCGCTCAGGCCGCGTCGTCGGTCGCGAAAGCGATGGTCCCGATGTCGGCCTCAAGCAGCGCGGCGCCTTCGGCGTGCAGGCGCGCGAACTCGCGCTCGCCGAGCACGGCGGTGGCGAGCTGCGTCGCACGCCGAATGGCTTCGGCTTCGTTGGCCTCGCGCGCCTCGCCGAGGTCGGTGGCCACCTTGTCGGCAAAGCCAGCCAAGCGCGCCGCTGCCCGCGGCCGCGACTCCAGGGCAGCCAACAGCGCAAAGTACTCGCCCAAGTTCACGCTGAACATCCGTGCGAGCGGCCACACGTCGCGCAGCACGGCGCGCGCCTGGGTCGTGTCGCCCAGCATCAGCCAGGCGGCGCCGACGGCACCGTAAACATTGCAGCGCGCAAAGGGGTCGCGCCCGCCCGACAGCGTGCGCATCAGCGCCTGGCCGGTTTCGACCGCGGCCGCCGCGTCGCCGGCCGCGAGCTGAAACTGCAGCAGGTTGGACGCAATCGTCAAGGTCGGGGCCCCGGTGGCCTGAAGCAGCCGGCGGGCTTGCTGAACCTGCCGGATCGCCTCTGGCATGTCGCCCGCATACGCGGCCAGCAAGGCGGCTGCTTCTGGGCGCAGGAAGCGCCGCTGGGCAGGCCAATCGGCGCTTTCGCACTCGGCCGCATCGCGCAGCGCCAGCCGGGCATCGTCGTGACGCACGAGCCTCGCCAAGAGATGGCAATGTTTGGTGAGCAAGGCATAGCGCAACCAGCGCTGCCGCGGCGTGTGGTGCGCCGCTGGCAGGCCGTGCAGCGCAGTGCGCACCATGTCCTCGGCACGCGGCACGGAGACACCGTCGATGACCATCGACATGCCGCGCGCCAGCCGGGCGCGCAGATCGACGTCCGCATGCGCCTGCAACCACGGCTCGCAGCGCTCGCACAGCGCGAGCAGCCCGCGCGGGTCCGAGCGGCGCAACACCGGTAGCAGGGTGACGGCACAGCGCAGCGCGCTCAGCCGGTCGTCGGCGGCGCAGGCCCATTCATAGGCCTGCCAGCCGTTGTCCACGTCGGCGAGCATGGCTTCGACCCACGCATTCGCGCTCGTTGCGCCCGACCAGGCTCCGTCCCAGTCCGCGTCGAAGCGTTCGGCGAACGCCAGCGCGTGGCGCTGCCGCAGCGCCGCTTCTTCCCCCGCCTCGCGCCGCAGCCCCTCGAGTGCGAACAGGCGCGGCGTGTCGAGCAGCCGGTAGCGCGGCTCGGTGGTGTCGTTCAGGGTGGCGTTGGGTGCGGCGTCGGGTGTGAGGTCGGGTGTGAGGTCGGGTGTGAGGTCGGGTGTGAGGTCCGGCCCGAGGTCGGCGGCGGTGTTGGGCAGAACAGCCACCACCAGCGACCGGTCCACCAGCAGCGCCAGCGCGTCCAGCACGGCCCACTCGTCGAGCGTCTCGTCGGCCACCACCTGCCGCACCAGGGTCAGCGAGGCGCTGCCGGCAAAGACGGCCAGGCGCCGGAACACGGCGCGTTCGGGCTCGTCGAGGAAGCCGTGGCTCCACTCCAGCGTGGCGCGCAGCGTGCGCTGGCGCGCCGGGGCGGCGCGGTTGCGGCCGTCGGTCAACAGCCTGAGCCGGTCGTGCATCGAGGCGGCGAGCTGCTGCACGCCCAACATCGGCGCACGTGCCGCGGCCATTTCGATGGCGAGCGCCAGGCCATCGAGTTCGCGGCACAGCGTGATCACCGCCGGCGCGTTGGCATCGGTGAAGGCGAAGCGCGCATCGGCCTGGCGGGCGCGCGCGACGAACAGCGCCACGGCGCCGAAAGCCAGCGCGTCGGCTGCGGGCAGCGGCCCGTCGGGCACGCGCAGCGCATCGACGCGGTAGACGCACTCGCGCGCCAGCTTCAGCGGCGCCTGGCTGGTGACGAGCAGGCGCAGGCCGGGCGCCGCATCGAGCAAGGCCTGCACGACGGCGGCGGTGCCGTCGAGCAGGTGCTCGGCGTTGTCCAGCGCGATCAGCATCGTCAGCGGCGCCGCCTGGCTGCACAGGCCGGCCAGCGGGTCCCCTTGGCCGATGCTGAAGCCCAGCGCGGTGGCGACGGTGTTGGCAAGCGCCGCCGGGTCGGTGACGGGCGACAGGTCCACCCAGCACACACCGTGCGCAAAGTCATTGCGTCGGCGGTGCAGCAAGGCTTGCGCCAGCCGCGTCTTGCCCATGCCGCCAGCACCGACGATGCTGACCAGGCGTTGCTGCGCGACGAGCTCGGAGAGCGCCGCGAGGTCGCGCTCGCGACCGATCAGCGGCGGCAACTCGGCCGGCAGGTTGGTGCGCAGCGTGGGGCGCGGGGTGGGGTCGGTTGGGGCCGCGGCTTCAGCAACGCGGCCTGGCGACGCAGGCGACGCCACCTGCATCGTGAAGCGGTAACCGCGCCCGGGGATGGTGGCAATGCTGTCGGCGCCCAGCACCTTGCGCAGGCTGCTGATCTGTGTCGTGAGGTTGCCTTCTTCGACCACCACACCGGGCCAGACGGTGTCGATCAGCGCGTGCTTGGTGAGCAGTGCGCCGGGCCGCTCGGCCAGCGCGAGCAGCAGGTCAAAGGCGCGCGCACCCAGGCTCGCCGGCTGGCCGTCCACCATCAGCCGCCGCTCCAGCGGCTGCAACTCGAACCGCCCGCCGGGGCCGAAGCGCTGCATTGACATCTGCTGCTCGAGCCGCAGGACCATGCCGGCCTTGATCGTGTTCATGAACGCTCCTTCGAGCGCAGGTTCGTGGCGGGCATCGGTGTTTCCATTCCGGGCCGGCATTTTCGCTCTCTCGCGACGGTTTGCGATGATTCACGGGTCACCCCCGATGTCGTTTTCCCTCGGCGCAAAGGGCCTTTCAGCCGGTCCGAAGACACTATGGACCTCAGAGGGAATCGGCTGAACAATCGAAGAGTGCGGCCCGTCGATCGAGGCGCAATCGGGTGGCGCGCGAGCTGGCGCTCGATCATCGCCAAAAGGCGAATCTGCAAGGAGCAACTGCGTGGGGTGTGTCGACGAGCCGAACCGGGCCACTGAAAACCACCGTGAAGATCTGGAGGTGATCCTGGCCGGCTATAAAGGCCGCATGGACGCCTTCTTCCACTGCAACCCCGGCACAGCGTCGCGCATTGCGCAACGCATCGAGTTGAGCACCCTGCAGGCCGAGGCCCTCCCGGCCGGCCGCGTGTTCGGCGCCTCGCCCCCCACGAAAGGATCGTGACATGAGCATCCACGCCCTCGTCTTCGACGTGGACGGCACGATGGCCGACACCGAAGAGGCGCACCGCACCGCCTTCAACCTGGCCTTCGAGCGCTACCGGCTCGGCTGGGTCTGGGGCCGCGCGGAGTACCGCGAGCTGCTCAAGGTGACGGGTGGCAAGGAGCGCATCTACCACTACATCCGCTCGCTCACACCGGTCGGCCCCACCGAGTACAAACGGCTGCTGGCGCTCGTGCCCGACCTGCACGCCGAGAAGACGCGCTTTTACAGCTCGGTGGTGAGCGACGGCGCGGTGCCGCTGCGCAGCGGCGTCGAGCGTTTCCTCGACGAGGCGCTGGCAGCCGGCTGCCGGCTCGCCATCGCGAGCACGACGACCGCCGTCAACATCGACGCGCTGCTGCAGACCACGCTCGGTGCGCGCGGGCTCGAGATGTTCAGCGTGATCGCCTGCGGCGACCAGGTGCGCAACAAGAAGCCCGCGCCGGACATCTACCAATTGGCGCTGCACCACCTGGGGCTGCACCCCGAGCAGGCGGTCGCCTTCGAGGACTCGCCCAACGGCATGCGCGCGGCCGTGGCGGCGGGGCTGTGGACCGTGGTCACGCCAACCTTCTGGACCGAGGGCGGTGACTTCTCGGCGGCCGGGCTGGTGTTGCCTGAGCTCGGCGACCCGGCCGTGCCGCTGCCTGGCGAGCCCGGTGGCAGCTTGACGTCGGCAGGCTGGCTCACGTTCGAAGAGCTGATGCGCAAGGCCCGGCCGGAACCGACGCCGAGCGAGGTGAGTGCGCTGTACGACAGCAAGCCGACGGGAAGCCGACCATGAACCCCACCGGGGTTCGCATTGCCCCCAGCCTGCTGTCGGCCGACTTTGCGCGGCTGGGCGAAGAGGTCACGGCGGTGATTGCGGCTGGCGCCGACCTGATCCACTTCGACGTGATGGACAACCACTACGTGCCCAACCTGACGGTGGGGCCGCTGGTGTGCCAGGCGATCAAGCCTTACGCTGTTTCGGGGGCCGCCACCATTCCGATCGACGTGCACCTGATGGTCAAGCCGGTGGATGCCATCGTGCCGATGTTCGCCCAGGCGGGCGCCTCCATCATCTCCTTCCACCCCGAGGCCAGCGAGCACGTGGACCGCACGATCCAGCTGATCCGCGCGAGCGGCTGCAAGGCCGGGCTGGTGTTCAACCCGGCCACGCCACTGATCCACCTCGACCACGTGCTGGAGCAGCTCGACCTGGTGCTGATCATGTCGGTCAACCCGGGCTTCGGCGGGCAGAGCTTCATCGAATCGGCGCTGCGCAAGATCGAGGCGGTGCGCAAGCGAATCGACGCCACGGGCAAGGACATCTGGCTCGAAGTCGATGGCGGTGTGAAGGCCGACAACGCGCGCCGCATCTGCAGCGCCGGCGCCGACACACTCGTGGCTGGCTCGGCGGTGTTCAGCGGCGGCCGGTACGCCGAGGCGATCGGTTCGATCCGCGAGCAGGCCCGGCTCGGCCAGCAAGCGCGCGCGTGAACGTGCAGGCCGGAGCCCACAGCGGGGATCCACTCAAGATGCACGCGCTGCCCCCGATAGACGCTGTGGCCTTCGACCTCGACGGCACGCTCCTCGACAGCGCACCCGACATCGGGCGTGCGCTGAACTCGGCGCTGGCGCAAGAAGGGCTGCGGCGCGTCGACCTGGCGACGGTGCTCGGCTGGATCGGCGACGGGCCCGACGTGCTGATCGCCCGCGCGCTCGCCGCCCAGGGCATGCCGGCTGACGACGGCCGCCCACAGGTTGCAGCGCTGCGCGGTCGCTTGCGTCGCGCGTTCGACGTGGCCACGCTGTCTGCGCCGCTGGTCGATGGCAAGGTCTTCCCCGGTGTTCACGCGTTGCTTGCTGCCCTGCACGGTGCGCTGCCGATGGTGGTGGTCACCAACAAGCCCACGCCGCTGGCGCGGGCCGTGCTCGGCGCGGCCGACCTGTTGCCGTGGGTCGCCCAGGTTCACGGGGCCGACACCGCCGCGCTGCGCAAACCCGCACCGGCGATGCTGCTGGCCGCGGCGCAGCAGCTGGGCATCGAACCGCAGCGCCTGTTGATGGTCGGCGATGGTCCGGCCGACATGCTGTGTGCCGAGGCAGCGGGCTGCCCCGCGGCGCTCGTTGCGTGGGGTTACGGCGCGCACGCAGTCCCCGCTCACCTCAGCCCCCGGCATGTGGCCACGCCGCACCAGCTGCTCGGCGCGCTGCGCGCTGCGCTGCTGGACGGCCTGCCCGCAGGCGCTCTGATCAACGCGCAGCGTGGTCGCGGCAGAATCGTCACCTCTTAGGGAGCCCGCCATGCCGACCGGAGGAAAGTCCACTCTCACGCAGTTTCTGATCGAAGAGCGCCGCCGCGCGCCGCAGGCCACGGGCGACCTGAACGCGCTGATCACCGACGTCTCGCTGGCCTGCAAGGCGATCTCGCGCAAGGTGGCCTACGGTGGGCTGGCCGCCGGCATCGTCGATGCGCGGGCCGAAGAACCCACGGCGCTCGGTGCCTTGAGCAACCACATGTTCCTGCGCGCCAACGAGTGGGGCGGGCATGTGGCGGGCATGGTGTCGGAAGCGCTCGAAGGCGTCTTCACGCTGCCGCCTCAGTACCCGCGCGGAAAGTACCTGCTGGCGTTCGATGCGCTCGACGGCGTGTCCAACACCGACGTCAACATGGCGGTGGGCAGCATCTTCTCGGTCACGCGTGCGGCCACACCCGAGGCCGACCCGAAGCCCGAGGACTTTTTGCAGCCCGGCACCCAACAGGTGTGCGCGGGCTACGCGCTGTACGGCCCGGCCACGATGCTGGTGCTGACGCTGGGCAAGGGCACGCACGCCTTCACGCTCGACCCGCAGCTCGGCGAGTGGGTGCTGAGCCACCCGAACCTCAGCATTCCGCCGAAGACGCACGAGTTCGCGATCAACGCGTCGAACAGCCGCTTCTGGGAGCCGGCCGTCAAGCGCTATGTCGACGAGTGCATGGCCGGCGCCACCGGCCCGCGCGGGGCCGACTTCCACATGCGCTGGATCGCCTCGCTCGTGGCCGAGACACACCGCATCCTGATGCGTGGCGGCGTGTTCATGGTTCCGCGCGACACGAAGGACGCGAGCCGTGCCGGCCGCTTGCGCCTGCTCTACGAGGCCAACCCGATCTCGATGTTGATCGAGCAGGCCGGCGGCATGGCCTCCACCGGCCACACGCGGCTGATGGAGGTGCAGCCCGAATCGCTGCACCAGCGCGTGGGCTTCGTGTTCGGCTCGGCCGACGAGGTCTCGCGCATCGAGCAGTACCACAACGAAGAGCCGCAAGACACCTACCAGTCGCCGCTGTTCGGCAAGCGCGGGCTGTTCGCCACGTCGGCTTGAACGGCTCCACACCCGACCCCTCACATGTCCGCAAAACACCCCATCATCGCCATCACCGGCTCGTCGGGCGCCGGCACCACCTCGGTCACGCGAACCTTCGAGAACATCTTTCGCCGCGAAGGCGTGCAGGCCGCCATCGTCGAGGGCGACAGCTTTCACCGCTACGACCGCGCCGAGATGAAGCTCAAGCTCGCCGAGGCCGAGGCCGCCGGCATCCGCCACTACAGCCACTTCGGCGAAGACGCCAACCTGTTTGTCGAACTCGAGTCGCTCTTCCGCGACTACGCCGCGCGCGGCAGCGGCCTGGCCCGCAAGTACCTGCACAACGACGAAGAGGCCGCGCCGTACCGCCAACCGCAAGGCACCTTCACCGCCTGGGAGCCGCTGCCGCCGAGCGAGTTGCTGTTCTACGAGGGCCTGCACGCGGGCGTGAAGACGGCCGACGTCGACGTGGCCCGGTTTGCCGACCTGTTGATCGGTGTGGTGCCGGTGATCAACCTCGAATGGATCCAGAAGCTGCACCGCGACAAGGTCACGCGCGGCTACAGCACCGAGGCGGTGACCGACGTGATCCTGCGCCGCATGCACGACTACGTTCACTACATCTGCCCGCAGTTCGAGCGCACGCACATCAACTTCCAGCGCGTGCCGGTGGTGGACACGAGCAACCCGTTCATCGCACGCACGATTCCCACCGCCGACGAGAGCCTGGTCGTGATTCGATTCGCCAACCCGCGCGGCTTCGACTTCCCGTACCTGCTGAGCATGATCCACGACTCGTTCATGTCGCGCGCCAACACGCTGGTGATGCCGGGCGGCAAGATGGAGCTGGCGATGCAGCTCATCTTGACGCCGATGATCATGCGGCTGGTGGAGCGCAGGAGGAAGGCGATGGCGGCGTAGTTCGACGCTGGTCGGCCGCTGGTCGGTCACTCGTCGGTCACTGGCAGAGCGGCCCCGCGCATTCGTGGCAACTTGTGCGCCGGCCCGTCACCTCGGCCCGGCGGACACGCTGCTTGCCGTACAGTTTGGCGCCATGCAGCTGGCCGCGAACCCGATCATCACAACGGCGTCGATGCGCCACTACGCTGGCGAATACGGCGTGCACAGCCATTCGCATGCGCAGGTGCTGGTGGGGCGGTGCGGGCGGCTCGAACTCGAACTCGACGGCCGGGCCACGTATGTAGACGCGGCATCGGCGCTGATCCTGCCAGCCGGCGTGGCACACAGCTACCTGGCGCAACGTGGGGCCTCCGTGCTTGTGATCGACGCGGCCACCTGCGACGGGCTGGAGCGGTACCGGCGCTTCGCGCCGCCGCCGCACTGGCGTGACCCACGGCGCGCCTTCGATCCCATCGGCGCCATGGGCGAACTGCTGTGCGCGCCGACCTTGCTGCCGCGCCGGCCGATCAATGTGGAGGCGCTGGCTGCGGCTGTCGACGCCACCCCGCATGCGGACTGGTCGAGTGCGCGGCTGGCGGCGTTGTGCAGCCTCAGCGTGCAGCGCTTCCATCCGCGCTTTGTCGAGCTGACCGGCCACACACCCGGCGCATGGGTGCGCATGCGCCGGCTCGCCGCGGCGTCGCGCCTGCTGCGCCAAGGGCGCTCGCTGGAGGCGACCGCGCTGCAGGTCGGCTACGCGAGCGCCAGCGCGCTCGGCGTTGCGCTGCGCCGCGACGGCGCTGTCAGCGCACGCGAGCTGCGCAGCCGCCACTGACAACGCGGGTCGAGAGTCTCTCGACAGTTGGGCAGCGCCGCCGGCCGACGATGCTGGCATGTCAGTTCATCCAAAACGAGGCGTGCTGCTGGTGCTGGCCGCTGCGGCATTCTGGGGCACGACAGGTACGGCGCAGAGCCTGGCGGGCCCAGGCCTGTCAGCACTGTGGTTCGGCACGTTGCGGCTGGTGGTTGCCACCGCGTTCTTCGCGCTGTGTTCTTGGGCCGTCGCCCGCGCAAGCCACACCGGCCGTGGCGGCGCTGCGCGTTTGCCGCTGTCCGGCGTGCTTGGCGCGGGGCTGTGCATGGCGGTCTACAACCTGGCGTTTTTTGCCGGTGTCCGCCAGGTGGGGGTTGCGGTGGGCACGGCGGTGGCTCTCGGCAGCGGGCCGCTCTGGGCTGGGGTGATGCAGGCGCTGTTGTCGCGCCAGGCGCCTGCGCCAGCCTGGTGGTGTGGCACGGCACTGGCGGTCACGGGCGGCGCGCTGATGACCTTGCCGGCTGGGGCGGGCAGCCCGGGCGCAGGCGCCGTCACCGGTGCCACCGCCACCGGGGTGGCGCTGTGCCTGTTGTCGGGCCTGGCCTATGCGGGCTACACGCTGGTCAACAAGGCGCTGGTGCCGCAAGGCTCTGCGTCCGCGATCACACTGCGGGCTTTCGGTGTGGCGGCGCTGCTGGCGTTGCCCGTGGCCGGTTTTGACGCTGGCGTGCCGTCGCCGACAGCCGCACAGTGGGTGGCGGTGCTCTACGTCGGCGTCGTCACGACCGGGGTCGCCTACTTGCTCTTCAGCCTGGCGCTGCGTCATGTTTCAGCGGCCACCGGCGTCACCCTGGCGCTGGCGGAACCGGTGATGGCCTTTGCCCTCGCGATCACCGTGATCGGCGAGCCCACCTCAGCCGCTGCCTTGTGTGGCCTTCTGCTGGTGATCGGCGGCGTCTGGGTGGTGGTGCGGGCAGAGTTGCGCGCGTCGCCCGAAGCGCAGCGGCCTGCGCCGGCGCCAGCGGCTGCAGCGCATCAAGCGCCGCCGTGAACGCTGCGGTACGCCAGCATCGCCTCGATGCCGAACCGCCCGTTCTCGCGCCCGTGCGCGCCCGCGCCGAACCCGCCGAACGGTGCGGCGGGGTCGGCCGCGGCGCCGTTGATCAGCACCTGCCCGGCACGCAGTTGCGCAGCCATCGCCTGCGCCCGCGCCACATCGCGCGACCACACCGCGGCCGACAGACCGTGCGGCGTGTCGTTGGCGATGCGCACCGCCTCTTTGTCGTTTTCGTAGCCGATCACGCACAGCACCGGGGCGAACAGTTCTTCGCGCGCGATCGCCATTTGCGGCGTCACGCCCAGGATCGTCGGCGCAAGGTAGTGGCCGGTGTCGAAGCCGGCCGCGCGGCCCGGGCCCCCGGCGATGAGTTCGGCGCCTTCGGCGAGGGCGGCCTGGATCGCCTCGTTCACGCGCTCGAAGCGCTCTGCCGAAATCAGCGGGCCGATGCGGGTGCTGTCGTCTTGCGGGGCGCCGACGGTCCATTCACGCACCATCGCCTGCAGGCTGGTCGCCACCGCCACGCGCTGCGCGTGGTGCACCAGCAACCGCGTCTGCGCGGTACAAGTCTGGCCCGACTGCAGCAGGCACGACTGCAGCACCGCGGGCAGCGCGGCCTCCAGGTCGGCGTCGTCGAGCAGCACCGCGGGCGACTTGCCGCCCAGGTTCAACAGCGCGCGCTTGCCGTGCTGCGCCGCAACCACGGCCACGCGCTGCCCCACGGCTGCCGTGCCGGTGAAGCTGACCAAGGCCACGCCCGGGTGCGCCACCAGCGCTTCGCCGACTGCCGCGCCGCCGCTCAGTACGTTCACCAGCCCGGGTGGCAGGTCGCACTCTTCGAGCGCCTCGCAGAAGAGCCGCAGCGTGCCCGGCGTCAGCTCGCTCGGCTTGAGCACGATGGCGCTGCCCGCGGCGATCGCTGCGGCGGCCTTGGTCACCATCTGGAACAGCGGCGCGTTCCACGCACACAGGCCCGCGACCACGCCGACCGGCACGCGCAGCACCAGCGTCGGGTTCGAGTCTGCGGTTGAAGGTGCGCTTGATGTCGGGCCTGAGATCGGGCCTGAGATCGCGCCTGAAGTTGCGACTGAAGCCGCGACCAGCGGCTCGCGCCAGCGCACCTGGTCCAGCGCCTGCAGCGTGGCGGCAAACGCCTGGCGCGGCATCTGCCCCTGCACCGTGCGGCAGGTGCTGGCCGGGCAGCCGGCTTCGAGCGCAAAGCTGGCGATGAAGCTCTGCTCGCGCCACTCGATCGCCTTGGCCAGGCGCAAGAGCGCGTCCTTGCGCTGCACCGGGTTGCTGGCCGCCCAGGCGGGTTGGATGAGGGTTGCCGCGCGCACCGCGGCGTCCACATCCTGCGGGCTGCACAGGCGCACCATGCCGACCTGTTCTTCGGTGGCGGGGTTGAAGACGCCGACCAATTCGGAGCCGCTGCACGCGCGCCACTGGCCACCGGAAAAGAACTGCGAAAAACGATTCATCCCGACATTCTCGGCCGGGAAGCGCACCCGCCTGTGGGCCAACTGTGCGTGTGGCGCCACGGCCCCGTCAAAACTTGGGAGGCCGGGGCGCTGAACTGGTCCCTCGCGGCGACGCGAGCCGCTGCCTGGAGCGGCTGAGTGAGCAGCGACGGGTCGGTGGGGCCATCTTTGGCGATCGGTATCCCATCAAACCCTGATTGATTTATTTATTGATGGGTCTAGTCTTCGGCCTTCAAACCCGATCCGAGACATGACCGCCGCCTCCACCATCGCCGACATCGCCGCCCGCGCGGGCGTGGGCACGGCCACGGTGGACCGGGTGTTGAACAAGCGCCCCGGCGTCAATGCCGACACGATGCAGCGGGTGATGCAGGTGGTGGCCGAGCTCGGGGCGCCGCCCCTGCGCGGCCGCCCGCGCAAGGGCGACAACTTCCGCTTTGCCTACGTGCTGCCGGCCGACGAAACGCCCTTCCTCGGCCTGGTGGACCGGCAGATTGCGCAGGCCGCGGGCGACTTTCGGCACCAGCACATCACCGAGGTCACGCACCGTCTGGACACCAGCGACCCGGCCCGCTTTGCCGCCAGCCTGGCGCAAGTGGCCGGCATCGACCATTGCGAGGGCGTGGCGCTGATGGCGCCCGACCTGCCGGCTGTCAAGCTCGCCATCAGCGAACTGGTGCGCTCGGGCGTGCACGTGGTGACCCTGTTCTCCGATGTGGCCGGCTCGATGCGCGAAACGCACGTCGGCGCCGACAACCGCGCCGCCGGCCGCACCGCCGGGCTGCTGCTGGCGCGCATGGCGCAAGCTGCTGCTGGGCGCGACACATTGCTTCTGTCGTCGCAGGCCACGCGGCTGTCGGCCGAGATCGAGCGGCGCATCGGCTGCGCGCAGGTGATCGAGGAGCGCTTTCCCGCACTGCGCCTCGTGCGCACGCCCGACCTGCCGGCCGACGACGAAGGCGCTGCCAAGGCGCTCTTGCGGTTCCTGAAAAAAGGCGTCGATCCGGCGCGCGTGGCGGGCATCTACAACGTGGGCACCGGCAGCGCTGGTATCTCGCGGGCGCTGGCCAGCGCCGGGCTCGCTGGCAGCGAGAAGGGCGGCGGCGCGGCTGCGGTGGTGGCGCACGACTTTACCGACGTACACCGCACGCTGCTCAGCGCTGGCGGCCTGGCGTATGTGCTGCACCAGGACATTCATTACTGTGTGTTGACGGCCGCGCGCGTGTTGCGTGCGCTGTGCGAGAACGTTCGCGGGGCACTCAACGTGGTGCAGCCGCGCATCGAAATCCTGACCGCCGAGAACCTTCACTGACCCGAAGGCCCGGCGGCACGATGTGTGTGAGTGTGACCAACCCCTGAAGGAGACTTTTTCATGAAATCGAGTTTGAAATTGCTGCCGAGGGTTGCCACCCTCGCAGCCACCGCGGCGCTGAGCCTGGCCGGCACCGGCGCCTTCGCGCAGGACAAGACCATCACCCTGTGCTGGGCCGCCTGGGACCCGGCGAACGCGCTGGTGGAGCTGAGCAAGGACTTCACCGCCAAGAGCGGCGTGAAGATGAAGTTCGAGTTCGTGCCCTGGCCCAACTTTGCCGACCGCATGCTCAACGAGCTCAACAGCAAGGGCAAGCTGTGCGACCTGATCATCGGCGACAGCCAGTGGATCGGCGGCTCGGCCGAGAGCGGTCACTACGTGAAGCTGAACGACTTCTTTGCGAAAGAGGGCATCAAGATCACCGACTTCGCGCCCGCCACCGTCACCGGTTACGCCGAGTGGCCCAAGGGCACGCCGAACTACTGGGCCCTGCCGGCCATGGGCGACGCGTTGGGCTGGACCTACCGCAAGGACTGGTTTGCCAAGCCCGAGTTGCAGGCCGAGTTCAAGAAGAAGCACAACCGCGACCTGGCTGCGCCCAAGACCTGGACCGAGTTCAAGCAGGTGGCCGAGTTCTTCAGCGGCAAGCAGATCGACGGCAAGAAGGTCTACGGCACGTACCTCTTCACCGAGCGCGGCTCCGAGGGCATCACGATGGGCGTGAGCAATGTGCTCTACCCGATGGGCTTCAAGTACCAGGACCCGAAGAAGCCGTACGCGATGGACGGCTTCGTCAACGGGCCCGACGCAGTCCGGGGCCTGGAGTTCTACAAGTCGCTCTACAAGTGCTGCACGCCGCCGGGCTTGACCAACTCGTACATGGGCGAGGGGCTGGACGCGTTCAAGAGCGGCCAGGTGGCGATGATGATGAACTGGTTCGCTTTCTTCCCGGGCCTGCACAAAGACCCGAACGTCGGTGGCGACAAGATCGGCTTCTTCGTCAACCCGAGCGACAAGACCAAGGGCTCGCAGCTGGGTGGCCAAGGCATTTCGGTGGTGTCGTATTCGCCCAACCGCAACGAGGCGCTGCAGTACATCAAGTGGTTCGCCACGCTCGACGTGCAGAAGAAGTGGTGGGCGCTCGGCGGCTACTCGTGCCACAAGGGCGTGCTGAACGACGCCGGCTTCAAGAAGAGCGCACCGTTCGCGGCCGAGTTCCTCGACGCGATGGACCAGGTGGTCGACTTCTGGGCCGAGCCGAGCTATGCACAGCTGATGGCCGCCCAGCAAAAGCGCGTGCACGACTTTGTGGTGGCCGACAAGGGCACCGCCAAGGAGGCGCTCGACGGCATGGTGAGCGACTGGAAGAAGGTCTTCAAGGAAGACGGGAAGATCAAGTAAGCGCAGCGGCCGGTCGCTCGACCGGCCCTCTCTCCAGTGGCGAGGGGCATTGCTCCCTCGCCCCTCTGGGGAGAGGGTTGGGGTGAGGGGCCCGAATACTCGCCACCTTCTCCATCACCGCTCCAATGGCCAGCACCCCCCACATCGCCACCCGCGCTGCGCAAGCCACCCCTGCGCCGATCGCCCGCCGCATGCGCGGCCTGTCGGACCGTGCCATCGCGTGGCTGTTCATCGCGCCGACGATGCTGTTGCTGCTGGCCATCAACATCTTCCCGTTGATCTGGACGGTGCGCCTGAGCTTCACCAACTTCCGCGCCAACCGGCCGAATGCGGAAGTGCTGGGCGTGGGCATCGACCACTATGTGTCGATCCTGACCGACCCCGACGTGTGGGGCCCGATGCAGGCCACCGCGCACTTCCTGTTCTGGACCATCGCGTTGCAGACGCTCATCGGCTTCACGCTGGCTTACCTGATCGACCGCAAGTTCCGCGGCCACGGCTTCTGGACCACGCTGATCTTGATTCCGATGATGCTGTCGCCTGCGGTGGTCGGCAACTTCTGGGCCTTCCTCTACCAGCCGCAGATCGGCCTGTTCAACTACGTGGTGAGCTTCTTCACCGGCATCCCGCCGTCGAGCTTCGAGATGCTCGGCTCGGTCAAGCTGGCGCCATGGGCCATCGTCATCGTCGACACCTGGATGTGGACGCCGTACGTGATGCTGATCTGCCTGGCCGGGCTGCGCAGCATTCCCGACTACATCTACGAGGCGGCGGAAGTTGATCGCGCGTCGGCATGGCGCCAGTTCTGGAGTATCACGCTGCCGATGGTGCTGCCTTTCATCATGCTGGCGGTGCTGTTCCGCGGCATCGAGAACTTCAAGATGTTCGACTTGGTGAACCTGCTGACCAACGGCGGGCCGGGATCGACGACCGAGGTGGTGTCGATCACGCTCAAGCGCGAGGCCTTCGAGAAGTGGCGCACTGGGTATTCGTCGGCTCTCGCGATCATCTTGTTCGTCGCCGTTTTCGGGTTGGCGAACATCTATGTGAAGGCGTTGAACGCGGTGAAGAATCGATGAATCGGTTGTTGCGTTCTCCTTCTGTTGCGACTCAGGTACCGCAGCTTGTGTCTTCGGCGGTGGCGCGGCTCGCGGCGGGCGGTATTCGGCGGGGGCTCATGCTGGGTCGGTCGGTGGGTACACCGACTGCGCTGCGGTGCTCGGTCTCGCGGCCCGTCGCCGAAACTCACTCCGCGCCGTTCCGGCGCTACGTTCAAACAGTCGGCGACAAGTCAGTTCACGAACGAAATACGAGCGGTGCCGCAAGCCCTGAGCTCCTCGCCGCCCCAGAAATCGCCCCCGCCGAATACCGCCCGCCGCGAGCTGAACCGGGTTGGCTGTTCGGACCGGAAAGAACCGACGTTGCAGCAAAGGCGCGTTCGGGCAGGGCGGAGGGCGCCTCTTCGGCGGCGGGGAGCGGCCTCCGGCCTGCCCGGACGCGCCTTTGCAGCGCAAACGGCTGCACGCCTCGCGCGGCGACTCGCCGAGTGGAGGAATGCAAATGACCAAAGGCATCAGCACCGCCCACTCCGTCGTCGAGCCCACCGCCCTCGCCAAACGCATTGCGATGGCCGTCGTGATCGTCTACGCGGTCATCACCATGGTCCCGCTGGTGTGGATTTTTCTCACCAGCATCAAGAGCCCGCCCGACTCGATCAGCTACCCGCCCAAGGTGGTGTTCGAGCCGTCGATCGAGGGCTACTGCAACCTCTTCACCACGCGTTCGCGCCAGACCGAGGAGTACATCAAGAGCCTGCCGCCGGCCGCCAACACCTGCGAGGAAAATGCGCGCAAGAACAGCATGGTGGTGGTGAGCCGCTCCAACTACCTGCCGCGCTTCGTCAACTCGCTGATCATCGCGGTCGGTTCCACCATCCTCTCGGTCGCGCTGGGTGTGATGGCGGCCTACGCGTTCAGCCGCTTCAAGGTGCCGGGCAAGGATGACCTGATGTTCTTCATCCTGTCCACGCGCATGATGCCGCCGATCGCGGTGGCGATTCCGATCTACCTGATGTACCGCGAACTCGGCTTGTCGGACACCAAGCTAGGCATGATCTTGCTCTACAGCGCCGTCAATGTGTCGCTCGCGGTGTGGCTGCTGAAGGGCTTCATCGACGAGATCCCCCGCGAGTACGAAGAAGCGGCGATGGTCGATGGCTACACGCGGCTGCAGGCCTTCCGCAAGGTGGTGCTGCCGCAGGCGACCACCGGCATCGTCGCCACGGCGATCTTCTGCTTGATCTTCGCGTGGAACGAATATGCGTTCGCGGTGCTGCTGACTTCAGGTGAAGCGCAGACCGCGCCGCCGTTCATCCCGATCATCATCGGCGAGGGCGGGCAGGACTGGCCGGCGGTGGCGGCGGGCACGATGCTGTTCCTGGTGCCGATCCTGGTGTTCACGGTGTTGCTGCGCAAGCACCTGCTGCGGGGCATTACTTTCGGGGCGGTGCGCAAATGACCGAGAACTTGAACGCCAACTCGCGCTGGCCCAAATGGTTGCGCCGCGGGCCGATGGAAATGGCGGCTTGCATCGTCATCGCGCTGGGCATCTTCATGATGCTTCAGCCGTTCGCGCTGATCTTGTTCACCTGGTCGTTCGTCACCACGCTGGCGGGCGTGGTCATGTTCACCATCGTCTCCAAGTTTCCGCAGTAGGCGCGCCACATGGCCGAGATACGCGTCGAGAAACTGCACAAGGCCTTCGCCGACTTCGTCGCGGTGAAGGACTCGACCTTCACGGTGAAGGACGGCGAATTCTTCTGCCTGCTCGGCCCGTCGGGCTGCGGCAAGACGACGACCCTGCGCATGATCGCCGGGCTGGAGCTGCCGACCTCGGGGCAAATATTCCTCGGTGGCGAAGACGTGAGCTTCAAGCGTGCGTCGGCGCGCGACATCGCGTTCGTGTTCCAGCTCTTCGCGCTGTACCCGCACATGAACGTGCGCAAGAACATCGCCTTCCCGCTGCTGTCGCAGGGCATGCCGAGGGCGCAGATCGACCAGCGCGTCAGCGAGGCGGCGCGCATCTTGCGCATCACCGATCTGCTGGACAAGCCCGTCTCGGGCCTGTCCAGCGGCGACCGCCAGCGCGTGGCGCTGGGCCGCGCGATCGTGCGGCAGCCGCTGGCCTTCTTGATGGACGAGCCGCTGGGTGCGCTCGACTCCGAGTTCCGTGAGGTGATGTGCCAGGAGCTGCGTGCGCTGCACGACCGGCTGAAGGCGACGACCGTCTACGTCACGCACGACCAGCTCGAAGCCATGTCGATGGCCGACACGATTGCGATCATGAACCAGGGGGTGGTCGAACAACTCGGCGCGCCGCAAGATGTGTACGAGCGGCCAGCGAGTGTGTTCGTGGCCGACTTCATCGGCTCGCCGTCGATGAACTTCCTGCCCTTCGAGGCGGCGCTGAACGAAGGTGCGCACACGGTGCAGATCGGCCCGGCGCACATCGACGTGCCGGCGCTGCGCGAGGGCGTGTCGCAGCGCACGTTGCTGTGCGGTGTGCGGCCCGAGCACGTGACGCTCGATGACGCATCGCCCTTGCGCGCCGAGGTGCTGGGCACTGAATACCTGGGCACGAGCCGCATCGTCACGCTCGCCACCGCGCAGGGCGCGACCTTGCGCGCCAAGGTCGGTGTGGGCTCGGCCGCGCAGCGTGGCGACCAGGTCGGGCTGCAGTTCGATGCCACCGCAGTGAGCCTGTTCGACCAGGCCAGCGGCCGAGCGCTGAAGACCGCGCGCGATGACCGTGCCCACACGCGTGCGGCCAACCAGGGAGCGCGCCATGGCTGACCTGCGCCTGAGCGGTATCAGCAAAAGCTTCGGCGCCGTCCAGGCCGTGCAAGGCTTGGACCTCGACGTGACCAGCGGCGAGTTCATCGTGCTGCTCGGCCCCAGCGGCGCCGGCAAGACGACCACGCTGCGGCTGGTGGCGGGGCTGGAGAAGCCCGACGCCGGCAGCGTGCACATCGGCGGGCACGACGTGACCGACCTCGCGCCTGCGCTGCGCGATGTGACCTTCGTCTTCCAGCAGTATTCGCTCTACCCCCACCTCAGCGTGTTCGACAACCTCGCCTTCCCGTTGCGCTCGCCGATGCGCCGCATCGCTGAAGACGAAGTGCGCCGCAAGGTGACCGAGGTCGCGCGCATGCTGCGCATCGAAGACAAATTGCAGAACCCTGCCACCAAGCTCAGCGGCGGGCAGATGCAGCGCGTGGCGATCGGCCGTGCGCTGGTGCGGGAGCCTTCGGTGTACTTGATGGACGAGCCGCTGTCGTCGCTCGACGCCAAGTTGCGCAACGACCTGCGCCTGGAGCTCAAGCGCATCCAGCAAGACCTGGGTGCGACGATGCTGTACGTGACGCATGATCAGATCGAGGCGATGACGCTGGCATCGCGCATCGGCGTGCTGCAGCACGGCCAACTGGTGCAGGTCGGCACGCCGCAGCAGATCTACGAGAACCCTGTCAGCAGCCATGTGGCTGCGCGGCTGGGCTCGCCGCGCATCAACCTGCTGCCGCGCAGCGCCTTGCCCGGGTTGGCGGCGCCGGAGCGCGCGGTGACGGTGGGCGTGCGCGCCGAGCACCTGCGCCTGCACCACCACGGCCCCGCGGTCGACTTGGCCGATGCGGCCACCACGCTGTCGCGCGGCCATGCCTCGGCGCGCGTCAAGCGCGTCGAGCGACTGAGCGACCAGCACCTGGTGCACGTGGGGCTGGAAGGCGACGGCATCGAACTGATCACCGCCGCGCCAGCGGGCAGCCACTACGAGCACGACGACGCGGTGCGCGTGGAGCTTTTGCAGCCGATGTGGTTCGACGCCGATGGGCAGCGCATCGCCGCCTGACGCACAGCACCACCACGCGACCCGTCACCCCCCAATTCGAGAGCCCCCTCATGACAACCCACCTCGACCACATCCGCAAGGCCACGCAGACGCTGATCGATCACGTGGACGAACTCACCGCGCTCGACTCGGCCATCGGCGACGGCGACCACGGCCTGAACATGCGCCGCGGTGCGCTCGCGATCCAGGCCAAGCTGGAGCTGCTGGGCACGCAGTCGCTCAACGACGCGCTCAAGACCATGGGCATGACCTGCATGTCCACCGTCGGCGGCTCGTCCGGCCCGGTGTTCGGCACGCTGATGGTCACGCTCGGCAAAGAGCTGCCGCCACAGCCCGGCCCGGCCGATGTGGGCCGCGCGGTCGAGGCCGGCATCGCCGCGTTGACCCGCCTGGGCAAGGCGCAGGTCGGCCAGAAGACGCTGCTCGACGTGCTGGATCCGGTGCGCAAGGTGCTGTCCGACGGTGGCGACGACATGGTGGCGCGCGTGCGCCAATGCGCCTTCGACAGCGCCGACGCCACCGCCAAGATGGACGCCGTGAAGGGCCGCGCCTCGTTCCTGGGCGACCGCGCGCTCGGCCACGTGGACCCGGGCTCGCGCTCGATGGCGTTGATCATCGGTTCGATCTGTGACAGCCTGGACGCGCCCCCCTGAACTCTTGCCCCCTCTCCCCCTGGGAGAGGGCTGGGGTGAGGGCCACCGCGCTCCACCGACCATCGCCCGACCACCCCCACTTCCCTCATCGAAATCGAGGTGCCCACCATGAAGAAGCTGATCAACCACGTCGACACCGTGCTGGCCCAGTCGCTCGACGGTTTCGTCGCTGCCCACGCCGATGTGGTGACTCAGGGAGCCGACCACCAGTTCGTGCGCCGTCGCGCGCTCAAGCCCGGCAAGGTGGCGCTGATCTCCGGCGGTGGCTCAGGCCATGAGCCACTGCATGCCGGCTTCGTCGGCCACGGCATGCTCGACGCGGCGTGCCCGGGGCAGATCTTCACCTCGCCCACGCCCGACCAGATGCTCGCCGCCGCTGAAGCCGTGGACACCGGCGCCGGTGTGTTGTTCATCGTGAAGAACTACTCCGGCGACATGATGAACTTCCAGATGGCCGCCGAGATGCTCGACAAGGCCAACGCCACCGTGATCGTCAACGACGACGTGGCGGTGGAGAACTCCACCTACACCACCGGCCGCCGCGGTGTGGCCGGCACGCTGGTCGTCGAGCGCATCGTCGGCGCCGCCGCCGAGCGTGGCGACAGGCTCGACGCGCTGAAGGCGCTCGGCGACGCCGTCAACAAGGCCACCGCGTCGATGGGCGTGGCGCTCACATCGTGCACCGTGCCGGCCGCTGGCAAGCCGACCTTCCAGATCAGCGCGGACGAAATGGAGATGGGCGTCGGCATCCACGGCGAACCCGGCCGCCGCCGCGTCAAGTTGACCAGCGCCGATGACATCGCTGCCGAGCTGACCGGTGCGGTGCTGAAGGACCTGTCGCTCGCGCGCGGGCAGGAGGTGATCCTGCTCGTCAACGGCTTCGGCGGCACGCCGCTGCTGGAGTTGTACGTGATGGTGAATGCGGTGCAGAAGGTGCTGGCCGGCAGAGGCATCAAGGCGGTTCGCCACCTGACCGGCTCGTACGTCACGTCGCTTGAGATGGCGGGGTGCTCGGTGACGGTGACCGCAGCCGACCCGGCAATGTTGGCGCTGTGGGACGCGCCGGTGCACACCGCGGCGTTGCGCTGGGGCATGTAGGCGCGCTGAGCCGGCCCCCTGACTCGAAGGCCGGCTACTGCGCCAGAAAGCCCCCATCCACCGGCAACGTGTGCCCGGTGATCAACCGGGCCTGCTCCGACGCAAGGAAGACGATCGCATCGGCCACGTCGGCGGGTTCGGCCAGGCGGCGCATCGGCGTCATGGCGAGCACGCGGTCCATCAGGTCGGGGTTGCTGAAGAGGCCCTGGGTCAACTCGGTGCGTACCCAGGTGGGCGCCACCGCGTTGACGCGGAGGCCTTGCGACGCCCACTCCACCGCCAGCGCCCGTGTCATGTTGACGATGGCGCCCTTGGTGGCCTGGTACGACACGTTCGGGTACAGCCCGCCGCCCGACAGGCCCATGATCGACGCGACGTTGACGATCGAACCGTGGCGCGCCGGCAGCATCAGCCGTGCGGCGGCGCGGCAGCACAGGAAGACGGCGGTCAGGTTCACGTCCACCACGGCTTGCCAGTCGGCCATCGCCAGTTCGACGGTCGGGCGCCGCAGCGCAATGCCGGCGTTGTTGACGAGCACGTCGAGCTGCCCGTAGCGTGCTGCGACCTTGGCGAACGCCGCGTTCACCGCCGCTTCGTTCGTGATGTCCACCGACTCGGCGAGGTGCTCGACGCCGTGGCGTGTGAGCATGGCGCTCGCGTTCGCGAGGGCGGCCTCGTCGCGGTCGAACAGCACCGGCGTCGCGCCCGTGGCCGCAAACGCCTGCACCGTGGCCCAGCCGATGCCTTTGGCGCCGCCTGTGACCACAGCCACGCGTGGCGGGCGCTTGGGGTTCGACGACTGCTGAGGCGTGTCGCTCGATGGCGATGGGGGCTGTGAGGTGGGTGCAGGCGTCGTTGTCATGGTCGGCGGCGCAGGGGCGATGACGGTGCGATTGTGAGCGTCGAGTGGGTGAGCTTCGTCCAGTCGAGCGCCACTGTTGTCAACCCCGCTTGCGAAACACCACCACGTGCTGCCAGGGCAGGGTGCCGACGGTGCGCTCCCAGTCGAGCGCGTGGGCGGCGGCCTCGCGCTTGATCTGCGCCTCGCTCATCTTGTGCAGCGTCTTGATCGGCACGTTCGGGTCTTCGGCGCGGTACTCGACGAACACGAGCCGGCCGCCCGGCTTGAGCGCGCGCACGATGCTGCCCAGCACCTCGTGCGGGTAGGCGAGCTCGTGGTACACATCAACCATCACCGCGAGGTCGACCGACGAGGGCGCAAGTTTCACGTCCGTCTCGGTGCCCAGCGACGGCTTCACCTGCGTCAGCCCGGCTTGCCGAGCCATTGACTCCAGCATGCGCAGCATTTCGGGCTGCACGTCCACCGCCAGCACCTTGCCGCCAGGCATCACCGCCAGGGCGATGCGCCGCGCGAGGTAGCCGGTGCCGGCGCCGATGTCGGCCACGACGTCGCCGGGCCGCAGCTGCAGCGCGGCCACCAGCAGGTCGGTGCGTTCTTCGCGCTCGCGCTCGGGCCGCTCCAGCCAGCCGGCGCCTTGCCAGCCCATCACGCCGGCAATCTCGCGGCCCATGTAGCGCTTGCCGATGCCGTCGGCGCTGGCCGGCATGGGGGTGTAGCGCTCGGCACGACCTTGAGTTGCGCTCGCGGCAGCAGTGCTGTTGTCGGCACGCGCTGGGGTTGGGGTCAGCAGGAGGGACGTCATCAGCGGGGTCAGCAGCGTGGTCAGCAGCTTGGAAGGCAACGCTGACCGCCACGTCGATGGGGTCGCAGGTGCGTGGGCTGGTGCTTGTGCGGGTGTGCTTGCGGGCGCGTTCGTCGGCTTGTCCATGGCGGGCAGCTTACGCCGCGGTGCAGCGCCGCACGGCAAGCAGGGTTTGCAGCAGCGCCGCACCGGCGTGACGAAGACCTTGAAGCCCGGGGTTGGGGATCTTTCTGGTTCAATGCCCGGCGTTGCGCTATCGCATCCGTCTCTCGAAAGCACTGCATGAACCCCATTGTTCTCATCACCGGCGCCAGCGGTGGCATCGGCCGCGCACTGGCCCACCAGTTGCACGCACAAGGCTGGCGTGTGGCCGCGGTCGGGCGAGACGCCAGCCGGCTTGCTGACGTCGATGCCGGCGTGCGCATCGCCGCCGACACCACCACGCCGGAAGGCGCGGCGCTGGCGGTGACGGCATGCCAAGAAGCGCTGGGCGCGGCGCCCTCGATGCTTGCCCACTGCGTCGGCAGCACGCTGATCGCGCCACTGCATCGCACGCGCCTGGACGCCTACCGCGACGTGATGCGCGTCAACCTCGACAGCGCGGTGTTCATGCTGCAGGCGTGGATTGCCGCGCTGCAGGGCGGGCCCGGCTCGGCGGTGTTTGCGAGTTCGGTGGTCGCGCGCATCGGCGTGGCCAACCACGAGGCGATTGCCGCGGCCAAGGGCGGCGTCGAGGCGCTGGTGCGCAGCGCCGCCGCCACTTACGCCGCGCAAGGCGTGCGCGTGAACGCCGTGGCGCCGGGCATGACCGACACGCCGATGACCGCCGGCATGCTCAAGCTGCCCGCCATGCGCGACGGCGCCGGGCGCCAGTACCCGCTGGGCGGCGTGCAGACGGCCGAGCAGGTGGCCGCGGCGATGGCCTGGCTGCTGGGCGACGGGGCGGCCCGGCTGACCGGGCAGGTGATTGCGGTGGACGGCGGCTTCACCACCGTGCGGCCGCTGGTGAAGTGAGCCGAGCCAGGCTTCGATTGCCGACCAGCGCAAATCAGGCCAATGGCGGCCGCGTTGGCGGCAACGGTTTCGAGGGTGGCGTGTGTGGCGAGGGGGGCGTTGCTCAGTGTTGCTCGGGGGTGGGCTGGCCTGCCTTGCGCGCCGTTTGAGGCGCTGTTATGGTCGCCTTCGCTGTCGAACAGGCGACCACCGGGCCCATCACCGAGCCGCCTGGCAGCGATCACTCCCAATCATGCAACCAGCCCGCTGCCATCACCCGATCGCCGACGAGTGCGAGCAGCAGTTGGTCGCGCTGGCCCCGCCATTGATAGAGCCACAGCAACGTATCGGCAGAGACGGCGGGTGCCGCGTGGGCTGCGTGCGCTGTGTTTGCCGAGTCCGCTTCCGCCGGCGGCAGCCATTGCACCTGTTCGAGCGCACGCAAGCGCGCCGGCTGGCCGTGCCGCAGCACGGCGTCGGGCGCGCCCATCGCATCGCGCACGGCGGCGGCGGTCGTGCGTTCCCGGTGCAGCCGGCCAGCCAAGCTTTGCATCGCAAGGTGCTTGCGGCCTTGCCAGCGGTCGACATCGTCGAACCACGGGCCGCCGTCGAAGTGACCCCGCACCGCACGCAGGCTGCGGTAGGTGCGAGCGTCGTCGCCGTCGGCCAGCGACGTGGTTTGCTGCGCGAGCGCGCCACCTGCCGTGGTGGCCAGGGTCATCGCCGCCACAACCCCCAACGCGAGCGCAGCCTTGCGCCGCCGGACCGAGAAGTTCATGGTGTCGTCGCCGTCATGGCGCATGTTTCTACCATCCAAGCCTGCCCACGTCGGTGAGCGTGGGAACAGATCAAAGACCCTTCCACCGCAACGTACGGAGCCGAACATGTTGAACCACACCATCACCCGCATCGGCTGTGCCGCCGCGGTGGCGCTTTGCGCCAGCCTGATCGGACCGCCCGCGTGGGCCGCCGGGGACGCGCACGCGCGGCACCGGCACATCGAAGAAGAGAAGCAGTCCGTCAACATCTACAAGGCGTTCTTCCCGAGTGCCGAGCTGGCGCGCAAGGCGGCCATTACCTTCCACGGCCAGCTGCTCGAAAGCAACTACGCTGGTGGCTACCTCGTCTTCGAGCTCGATGCCGACGACATGGACAAGCTGCGCGGCTTCGGCTTTCGCTTCGAGCAGGCGACCGAGTTCATCCAGCGCCGCAACCAGGTGTTGAGCGAGCTGCAGCGACTGCAATCGTTGCGCAGCGCGGGCACCGCATCGGGCGCCACAACCGGAGCGGCATCGGGCGCGACAGCGGGCTCGACAACCGGGCCGGCGGCCGGCGCAGGCGGCGCGCCGGTGGGCGAGGTGTCGATCCAGTCCATCCCCAGCTACGCGTGCTACGAAACGGTCGAAGAAACTTTTGCCGCCGCGCAGGCCTTCGTCACCGCCAAGCCCAGCCTTGCGAGCTGGATCGACGTGGGCGACTCCTGGCAGAAGACGCAGGGCAGCGGCGGCTACGACTTGCGCGTGCTCAAGCTCACCAACAGCGGCGTGACGCCGAACCCACCGGCGCCGAAGCCCCGCCTGTTCATCAACAGCGCGATCCACGCCCGCGAATACACCACCGCGCCGCTGGTGCTGGAATTCGCGCGCTGGCTCGTCAACGGCCACGGCACGAACGCCGACGCCACGTGGATCCTCGACCACCACGAAGTGCACCTGATGCTGCACGCCAACCCCGACGGCCGCAAGCAGGCCGAGGCGGGCCTGTCGTGGCGCAAGAACACCAACAACTTCCACTGCGCCAACACCAACACGCGCGGCGTGGACCTGAACCGCAACTTCAGCTTCAGCTGGAACAGCACCGCCGGCCAGGGCTCCAGCGGCACGGCCTGCAACCTGACTTACCGCGGCCCCTCGGCCGGCTCCGAGCCGGAGACGCAAGCCGTCGAGGCCTACGTGCGCAGCCTGTGGCCAGACCGCCGCGGCCCAGCGCAGACCGACGCCGCACCGGCCGATACCAGCGGCATCCACCTCGACATCCACAGCTACAGCCAGCTCGTGCTGTGGCCCTGGGGCACCACCAGCACACCCGCGCCGAACGGAGTCGCGCTGCAGACGCTGGGCCGCAAGTTCGCGTTCTTCAACGGCTACACGCCGCAGCAGTCGATCGGCCTGTACCCCACCGACGGCACCAGCGACGGCCCGAGCTACGGCGAGCTCGGCGTGGCGGCCTACACCTTCGAGCTGGGCACCTCGTTCTTCGAGAGCTGCACCACCTACAACAACACCATCAAGCCGAACAACCTGCCGGCGCTGATCTACGCGGCCAAGGTCGTGCGCACGCCCTACATCACGCCGGCCGGGCCCGACGTGACCACGCTGACCTTGAGCAACGACGCTGCGGGTGCAGGTGTGCCGGCGGGCGTGAACGTGGCGATCAGCGCGTCGGCCACCGACACGCGCTTCAACAACAGCAACGGCGCCGAGCCGACGCAGGCGATCGCCGCGGCCGAGGTCTACCTGGACGTGCCGCCATGGCAATCCGGCGCTGCCGCAGTGGTGCTGGGCGCGGCCGACGGTGCTTTCAACGCCAGCACCGAAGGCCTGACCGGCGCCATCAACACCGCCGGCCTGTCGGTCGGCAAGCACACCGTCTATGTGCGGGCGCGCGACGCCAGCGGCGCGTGGGGTGCGGTGACGGCGTCGTTCCTCAACATCGTCAGCGGCCCGCCGCCGGTGTTGAACGCGGCGTTCACGTCGAGCTGCACCAACCTCGTGTGCAGCTTCAACGGCGCGGGCTCCACGGGCAACGTCACCTCGTACCAATGGAACTTCGGCGATGGCACGAGCGGCAGCGGCGCCAGCGCCAGCCGCACCTATGCCGCGGCCGGCACCTTCAACGTGACGCTGACGGTTTCTGATGGCAGCACCACCGACAGCGAAACGCGGAGCGTCACCGTCACCGCGGCTCCCCCAGGCGGCACGGTGACCGAGACCACCGCGAACAACAACTCGCGCAGCAACGCCCAGCTGATCACGCTGAACCCGGCGCTGATCAACGGCACGATCAGCGCCAACAGCGACACCGACTACTACCGAGTGAGCCTCGGTGCCGGCAGGACGCTGACCGCCACGCTCACGCCCAACGCCTCGTCCGACTACGACCTGCTGCTCTACAACGCCAGCGGCACCGTGGTCGCCCGCAGCGAACGCGGCACCGGGCTGGTGGACACCGCGACGTTCACCAACACCGGCACGGCAGCGGTGACGGTGTATGCGCGTGTGCTCCGCTACAGCGGCGGGACGGGGGCGACGAACGGGCGCTACACGCTGGGCTTGTCGCAGTAACTCGGCGCGGCTCGAAAGAGCTGCGCGCTGTCGCCGACCGGCGCTGGTGGTGCTCAGCCGGCGCGCGCGGGCCTGTCGGCATCGCCGACATGCCCCGCCGCGGCAAAGCTGCCACCCTGGTAGCGCTCTGCCACCGGGTCGTTGCTGCGCACGGCGGCCAACGCCGCCGCAAACGGGTCGGCGCTGTGCCGGGGCTTGTAGCCCAGTGCCTCGGCGCGGTGGTTGTCGTACCAGCTCGCGCTGTTGGCCGACACGCCGTAGACGATCTCGTGGTGGTAGTCGGCCTGCAGGCCGATCTCGATCAACTGCGCCAGGTCGTCCGGGTGCACCCAGTGCGACAGCATGCGCGCCTCCAGCGGCTCGGGCCCGCAGTAGCCGATGCGCACGCCCATCGCGCGCAGGCCGCACTTGTCGGCATACAGGCTGGCGGTGGCTTCCATGAAGACCTTGGTCACGCCGTAGCGGCTGTCGGGCCGCGGGGGAGCGCGGTGGTCGATGCGTTCGCTGCGGGCGTAGTAGCCCACCGCGTGGTTTGAGCTGGCGTAGACGATGCGCTGCACGCCGGCCGCTGCGGCGGCCTCCCACAGGTGGATGACGGTGCGGATGTTCGCGTCGAGCAGCACCGGCCACTCGGCCTCGCGCGGGTAGCCGGCGAAGTGCACGATGGCGTCCACGCCGTCCACCAGCGCGGGCAGCGTGGCGGGGTCGACCAGGTCGGCCACGTGCAAGGTCTGGTTGGGGCCTGTGGACTGCAACGGCACGATGTCGGTCAGGCGCAGTTCGGTGCAGAGTTCGCCGAGCCGCGCGCGCACCGAGCGCGCCACCTTGCCGCCCGCGCCGGTGACGAGGATGCGGTTCAAGCTCATTGCGGCTTGATCCCGGCGGCCTTGATCACCGTGGTCCAGCGTTCGAGTTCGGCGTCGTGGAAGCGCTGGAAGTCGGCCGGCGTCTTGCTGGTCACCACGTCGGACGCGAGCTGCCAGGCGCGTGCACGGAACGCCGGCGTGTCCGCCGCGGCCAGCACTGCCTTGTGCAGCTTGTCGACAATCGGCTTGGGCGTGCCGCCCTTCACCGCAATGCCCTGCCAACTGCGGATGTAGGTGTCGGCCGGCAAGCCCAGTTCCTTGGCGCTCTTCACATCGGGCAAGGCGCCGGAGCGTGCCTCTTGCATTACGGCGAGCGGCCGGATGGTGCCGGCCTCCAGAAAGCTCTTCAGGCTGCCCGACCCCAGGTCGTAGATCACATCGACCTCGCCGCTGATGACGGCCATGTTTGCTGCGGCGCCGCCCTTGTAGGGCACGTGAAGCGCGGTGATCTTCTGGCTGCGCGTCAACAGTTCGATCGCCAGGTGGCCCGACGTGCCGATGCCGCCCGAGCCCATCTTCAGCCCGCCCTCGGTCGCCTTGGAGGCCGCGATCGCATCGGCCGGTGTGTTGAGCTTGCCCTTGCCCGATGTCAGCATCAGCACCGGCACGCTGGTGATCTGCGACACCATGGTCAGGTCGACCTTGGGGTCGTAGCGCACGCCGCTGAGGGCCGGCGCGGTGGCCAGGTTGATGGCGGCCAGCAGCAGCGTGTGGCCGTCTGCCGGGGCATTGAGCACGGCGGTCACCGCCAGGTTGCCGCCGGCCCCCGGCTTGTTGTCGACGATTACTTTTTGCCCGAGCGACTTGGACATCTCCTCGGCGAGCGCGCGGCCGATGGTGTCGAGCGCGCCGCCGGGCGGAAAGCCGACCACCAGCGTCACCGTCTTGTCGGGCCAGGTTTGTGCTGCCGCGGGCAGCGCGGTCGCGGCGCAGGCAAGCGCTGTGACCATCAATGCGAAGGAAGTTCTGAGGGGCTTGTTCGGCACGGCTTGTCTCCGTTGGGGGTTTGAGAAGGACGTTCGATGCCGGCGTCAACGGCGTTGGTTCACCGCCGCCAGCAAATCCAGCCGCGCGGACTCGGTGTGCTCGAAGGCGACCTGAGCGGCCCGATCGCCATCGCCACGGGCAACGGCGCGAACGAGCTTGCGGTGCTGGGCGATGACGGCATCGAGCCGCCCGGCGCCGTAGCCGATCGATCGGCGGTAGGCATCGACCAGACACGCGCGCGAGGCCATCACCTCGACGGCCGGCGGGTTGTCGGCCAGCGTCTCGATGAAATGGTGCAGCGCGCGGTTGGTGCGCACGCAGGCGGCCATGTCGGCTTCGGCCACGGCGGCCTCGTGGGCCTCGCACAGAGCGTGCAGCCGCTCGCGGTCGCCGGGCTGCACACGAAGGGCCGCCTCGCGCGCAAGCATCACCTTCAGCGCGCCGCGCAGCTTGTAGATGTTGTCGATGTAGCGCGCGTCGACGCGAGGCACCACGACGCCGCGGTTCATGCGCATGTCGACCACGCCTTCGCCCTGCAACTGGTGCAGCGCCTCACGCACGGGGTTGGCGCTGACGCCGTAGCGATCGGTCAGCTCGACCATCGTCACGTGGCCGCCGAGCGGCCAGACGCCGGAGACGATGTCGGCGCGGATCTGCTCGCGCAAGCGGAGGTAGGTGGGGGTGTTGATGGCAGGCATGGCGACAGTGTACATTACAGATTCTATAGAATCCAGCAACTTCAGAACTTGGAAAGAACGCGATGAGCCACCACGCCGATAGCGATGCCGAGACCTACGCAACCACCGACGCCACCGCCGCCGCCACGACCGCCGCCACGACCGCCGCCACGCAAGGCGACACTGCACTGCCCGCATCCCTTCGAGCCCTCTACCTCGGCTGCTCGTCCGCCAGCATCAGCACGCAGCTGGTTCGCCGCGGGCTGCGCAATGTCGCCGTCCGTGGCGTGCGGCCGTTGCGTCGGGACCTGCCGCCGATGGTCGGCCCGGCGTTCACGCTGCGCTACGTGCCCGCACGTGAAGACCTCGACGCGTATGGCTCCGGTGGCGACCCGAACAACCTGCAGCGCCAGGCGATCGAGCGCATTCCCGCGGGCTGCGTGTTCGTGATGGACTGTCGCGGCGCCACCGACATCGCCGGCATCGGCTCGATCCTCGGGCGCCGGCTCGTCACACGCGGCATCGAGGGCGTGGTGCTCGACGGCGGCGTGCGCGACACGCGCGCCTTCGAGGCCATCGCGCTGCCGGTCTACTGCGCGGGCCCGTCGGTGCCGCCCAACTATGTGGGCCACCACGCCGCCGACATGAACGTGACCGTCGCCTGTGGCGGCGTGGCGGTCTACCCGGGCGACATCGTCTTCGGCGACAGCGAGGCGGTGGTCGTGATCCCTCGGCACCTGGCCGCCGAGATCGCCGCCGATGCCAGCGAGATGGAGCGCCGCGAGCGCTTCTTGTTCAAAGAGATCGAGTCGGGCCGGTCGATCCAGGGTGTCTACCCGCCGGATGACGAAACCACGCGCCGCTACACCGCCGCCAAGGAACGGGGCGAAGCCTGAGCTTCGATCCAACCCACTTCTGGAGCCACGCATGACTGCATCGATGGACCTGAGCAAGCTCGCCGCTTCACGGTCACCCGACCCTGCGCTCGCTCTCGACATCGACGAGCGCGAACTGTGCGACCGCTACGCCCGCACCTACACCGGCGCCATCAACGACGTGCTGCGCGAGTTCATGCTGATGAACCAGACGCTGCCGGTCACGTTGCGCCCATTGAAGCCGCACATGGTGCTGGCCGGCGTGGCGTTCACCATCCGCTCGACGCGCGACCCGAGCCTCGACCTCGACGGCGAGATGCAGCAGCGCGCGTTGCTGATGGAGGCGATCCCTGCCAATGCGGTGTGCGTGTGGGACACCAACCGCGACGACGGCGCCGCCCATTGGGGCGGCATGATGACGGCTGCCGTCAGGAAGCGTGGCGTGCGCGGCGCGATCGTCGATGGCGGCATCCGCGACACGCACCAGATCGCGGCCGAGGACTTCCCGCTCTTCTATCGCTTCCACTCGTCCAGCGGCATGCTCGGCCGCTCGCGCGTGGTGGCGCACCAGGTGCCTGTGTTCATCGGCGAGACGATGGTCTTTCCCGGCGACATCGTGGTGGCCGACATCGACGGCGCGATCGTCGTACCCCGGCGGCTGGCGTGCGACGTGCTGCGCCGCACCGAGCAGATCGTGCAGTTCGAGTGCGACATCAAGGCGTGGGTCGATGCCGGCGACAGCCCCACCGACATCGTCGGCAAGGGAGGGTACTTCTGACGCGCCGGCTGATCTGCCGATCCGCCGGTCCGACGCTGCTGCGCCGAACGGCGCTACGGCCTGGGCGCCTTGAAGCGGGCGCTCAACGCGTCGGCAGCGCGCGCGAGCAGGCCCAGGTCGGCGCCCACGGCGACGAACTGGCTGCCCATGTCGAGGTAGCGGCGGGCCAGGGTCTCGTCGCCCGTCAGGAAGCCGCTGGGTTGGCCGGTGGCGTGGATGCGCTTCATCGCCGCGTCGATGGTGGCGATGACCTCGGGGTGCGACGGCTGCCCCAGGTGCCCCATCGAGGCCGACAGATCGCCGGGGCCGATGAAGATGCCGTCCACGCCTGGTACCGCAGCGATGGCTTCGATCTCTGCGAGCGCAGCCACGGTTTCGACCTGCACCAGCACGCAGATCTCTTCGTGCGCGCGTTGCCAGTAGCCGGGGATGCGGCCGAAGGCGGTGGCGCGCGACGCGCTCGCAAAGCCGCGCACGCCGTGCGGCGGGTAGCGCGTGTGGCTCACGGCGGCAGCGGCCTCTTGCGCGTTCTGCACGCACGGGATGAGAAAGGTCTGCACGCCCAGGTCGAGCAGCCGCTTCATCGTGACCATGTCGTTCCACGGCGGGCGCACCACCGGCGCGGTGTGCGGGTGGCCCATCAGCGCCTGCAGCTGGCCGTGCAGCAGCGGCAGATCGTTGGGCGAATGCTCCATGTCGACCAGGATCCAGTCGAAGCCCGAGCCGGCAATCACCTCCACCGCCACCGCACTGGCCAGGCTGTTCCACAGGCCGATCTGCACCTGCCCTGCAGCGAGCGCGCGTTTGAAGCGATTGACCGGAACGCCTGGGGCGGTGGAAGCGGTGTCAGTCATCGGAGCCTTTCACGGAGGTGCGCATGCTCTTCGGGGCGGTTGTGCGGGTGAGTGCCGTGCGCTGGACCCGCGGCTGCAGGTAGACCGTCTCGGCCGCCGTGCCTGCGTTCCAGCCGCCCGCGGGAAGGCCGGCGTTGCGCACGCTCGGGTGCGCGGCGACGAACGCCTCGTCGATCTGCACGCCCAGCCCCGGGCCGGCGGGAACGCCGAGTTGGCCGTCGTGCGCCACCAGCGCCGTCGTGGTGACCTCGGCGCGGCCGGCCCAGTCGGGCTCCATGCGTTCGAGCATCAGCGCGTTCGGAATGGCCGACATCAAGTGCACCGCGGCAAACTCCGCCACCGGCCCGAGCGAGCCCGAGTGCGGCGCGATCGTCAGGCCGTGCGCCTCGGCCCAGCCTGCGAGCTTGCGCATCTGCGTCAGGCCGCCGAAGCGGCCGGTGTCGGGTTGCAGCACGTCGAGCAAGCGTTCTTCGATGAACGGCCGCATCTCGGCCAGCGTCGACAGGCGCTCGCCCGCGGCCAGCGGCAAGGCCACCTGGTCGCGCACGCGCCGCCAGCCGTCGAGGTTGTCGGGCGCCACCGCTTCTTCGAGGAACAGCAGGTTCAGCGGCTCCAGCGCGCGGCCGACGGCCACCGCGTCGGCCGCCTGCAGCCACGGCGGGCCATGCAGGTCGACCATCAGGTCGATGTTGTCGCCCACCGCTGCGCGGATGGCGTGCGCCCGCTCAACGATGCCAGCGGTGCCGCCGACCTTGACGGCGCGCACCCCGCGCGCGACCGCGGCGAGCGCTGTGTCTGCATCGGCTGCATGCGTGTAGTAAGGCACCTGCCTGCGCACGGTGCCACCCAGCAGGTTGGCCACCGAGGTGCTCAGCGCCTGCCCCTTGATGTCCCACAGCGCAGTGTCGATGGCCGCCAGCGCGCCACCGCCCACGGTGCCCGTCTGGCCGTGGCCCATCATCGCGACGCGCAGCTTCTGGCCGAGCCGCTCGATGTCGTGCGGGTCTTCGCCGACGAGCAGGTGTTCCAGATCGGCCACCGCATGCGCCACCACGCGCGGCCAGCCCGAGCCCTCGCCGGTGCCCACCACACCGGCGTCGGTGTGGACGGTGACGAAGAGCCAGTTTCGGTTGCCCTCCAGCGCCGAGCGGCCCGTGGCCGTCCAGCCGGTGTGCGGCGGCGCGCCGGCCTGCATCAGGTGGCAGCGCAGGTGCGTGATCTTCATGCCGGAGGGCGGTGTGCCAGCGCGGCCAGCAGGTCGCGCCGCGCCGCGTCGGTGTGTTCGAACGCTGCCTGCGCGGCCTTGTCGGCGTCGCCGCGCGCCACCGCACGCACCAGCTTGCGGTGCTGCGCCACGACCGCGTCGAGCCGGCCCGCGCCATAGCCCCGCGCGCGCCGGAAGGCGTCTACCAGGCAGGCCCGCGAGGCCAGCACGTCGAGCGCCGGCGGGTTGTCGGCCAGGCTGTCCATGTGGTGGTGCAGCGCCCGGTTGGCCTGCACGCAGGCGGCCACGTCGCCGCCCGCGACCGCGCTCTCGTGCGCCTCGCGCAAGCGCTGCAGTTGCTCGATCTGCTCAGGCGTGGCCTTCAGCGCGGCTTCGCGCGCCAGCATCGCCTGAAGCGCGCCGCGCAGCTTGTAAACGTTGTCGATGTAGCGCGCGTCCACACTCGGGATCACCGCACCCCGGTGCATGCGCATCTCGACGACCCCCTCGCCCTGCAACTGCAGCAGCGCCTCGCGCACCGGGTTGGCGCTGACGCCGTAGTGCTCGCTCATCTTGATGAGCGTGACATGGCTGCCCAGCGCCCACAGGCCGGAGACGATGTCGCTGCGGATCTGCTCGCGCAGGCGGAGGTAGGTCGGGGTGTTGAGGGCGTCCACGAACGGCAGTGTATTACGGATTCTATAAAATCCATAAAACGATCCGCGACCAATTGCGTGACGATGTCTGCGTCGAAGTCCCCCGCAGTGCTCCGCAGCGCCGCGTGCCTCAGACCAGCGACTTCACCGTTCGGCCGTAGGCCTTGAGGGTGGCGTCTGCCGTCCACAGCGTCGCTCCCTCGACCTGTGCCTGCGCCACCAGCAGGCGATCAAACGGATCGCGGTGGTGCCACGGCAAGTGCGCGACCTTCAGCACGTGGCCGGGCGCAATCGGCAATTCGGTGAAGCGCTCGGACAAGAGCCAGCGCCGCAACTCTGCGGCATTGACATTGAAGTCGGGCCGACCCAGCGACGTCTTGATCGCCACCTCCCACAGCGAAGCAACGCTGAAGGACGCATCGGCATCGCGCGAGCCCAGCAGCTTGGCGGCCTTGGCCGGAAGGCGCTGCGGTTGCAGCGCGGCCCACAACACCAGGTGCGTGTCCAGCAGGATCATCGCCGTCAGGGCTTGCTCAGGAACAGCGTGGCGATCTCGTCGGCAAAGGGTGCTTTGATGTCGTCGGGCAGGGCGTACTTGCCCGCCAACCCGCCCAAGGCGCGGCGACCGTCCACGGGGTGCAGTGCCGCCACCCGCACCAGCGGCTTGCCGGCCTTGGCAATGATGAACTCCTCGCCCTTGGCGGCCCGGTCCACCAGCCGCGAAAGGTGGGTCTTGGCTTCGTGGATGTTGACGATGGTAGACATGGAGCACTTCTCCGAGTGGACTAACCTGAGTGGACCAAGTCTAACACTCGGCGATGCGTGCGAGCCCGCACCTCAGCCGACGAAGGCCGACGTTTGGACTCCTACTTCGCAATCAACCCTGGCAACCACAACGACAGCGCCGGGAACGCGCACAGCAGCACCAGCCGCAGCAGGTCGACCGCGATGAAGGGCATCGTGCCGCGGTAGATGCTGGAGAGGCCGATGTCTCGCGCGATCGAGCTGATGACGAAGACGTTCATGCCCACCGGTGGGCAGATCATGCCGAAGGTGACCGCCATCACGATGATCACGCCGAACCACACCGGGTCGAAGCCGAGCTGCATCATGGCCGGGAAGACGATCGGCACGGTCAGCAGGATCATCGCCAGCTCGTCCATGATCGCGCCCAGGATCAGATAGCCGACCATGATCAGCGCCAGCACGCCGTAGGCGCCGATCGGCAGGCCGGTGAGGAAGCCGACCGCCTTCTGCGTGAATTGCGTGATGGTGAGGAAGTAGCCGAACAGGTACGCGCCGACGACGATCAGCATGATCGCGCTCGACACGCGCAGCGCGTCGATCAGCGCGGCGCGGATCTGCGGCCAGCGCAGCCGCCCGCGCAGCATGCCGATGGCGAGTGTGCCGGCCGCGCCGATGCCGGCGGCCTCTTGCACGGTGAACAGCCCGCCGTAGATGCCACCGAGCACAAAGAGGAACAGCAGCACGACGGCCCACAGGTCGCGCAGGCTGGCCAGTCGTTCGGTCCAGGTGTGTGGCTCGCCCAGCGGCATGCTCTTGGGGTCGCGCCAGCCCATGAACTGCACCGTCACGAAGTACAGCACCACCGCCATCAGGCCCGGGATCACGCCGGCCGCGAACAGCTTGCTGATGTCGGTCTCGGTCATGATGCCGTAGAGCACGAAGATCACCGACGGCGGGATCATGATGCCCAGCGTGCCGCCCGCGGCGATCAGCCCGGCCGAGAAGCCCGGGTCGTAGCCTGCCCTGCGCATCTCGGGCAGCGCCACCTGCGTCATCGTCGCGGCGGTGGCGACCGACGAGCCGTTGATGGCCGCAAAGCCTGCGCACGCGGCGATGGACGCATACGCCAGCCCGCCGCGCCGGTGCCCCAGCCAGGCGCGGCCGGCGTGGAACAGCTCGCGGCTCATGCCCGAGTGCGATGCGAACGCGCCCATCAGGATGAACATCGGGATCACCGACAGGTTGTAGTCGGTCAGCACCGACAGCGGCACATTGCCGAGCAGGTTGAGCGCCGGCTTCGGCCCCGACAAGAGGCCGAAGCCGCCGACGCCGACGATGCCCATCGCGATGCCGATCGGCACGCGCAGTGCCATCAGCACGAACATCAGCACGAAGCCGAGCAGCGCGACGAGGTCTCTATCCACGAGCGGCGCTGCCCGTGCTGCCGTTCGTCGGCGCGGGGCCACCGCCGTCGAGCGCGTGGAGGTCGGTGCCCGCCACGTCGATCATGTCGTCCTCCGGATCGTGCCCGTGCCACAGGTCCCAGATGCGTCGCACGCCGAGCACCGCCGCGGCCACCGCGCCGCAGGCGGCCAGGCCGTAGAACCACACCAGCGGCAAGCGCAGGTCCATCGTCGTCTGCGTGCCGGTGGTCAGCACCTTGGCCCACACCATCCACGCCATCGGCGCCAGAAAGGCCACTGTGATCACGCTGGCGAGCAGGTCGAGCCGGCGCCGGTTGACACGGCCCAGGTGCTCCCACAGCACATCCACGCAGATGTGCCCGGCGTGGTAGGTCGCCACCGCCATGCCCCAGAACAGCGCAATGCACATGACGAGCTTGGAGCCGTCGAACCAGTCGGGGATCTGCACCGCAAACAGGTCGCGCAGCAGCACGTTGGCGGCAGTCACCAGCGCAATGAACAGCAGAAAGACAGCCGCCACCGTTTCGGTGGCGGCCAGCAGGCGTTTCACGGTGGAATCGGGAGTGCGTGGGTGCTCGTCATCAGGCTCTCACCACGCGGTTTGCGAGCCGGCTCACTTGTCGGCGTTGCGCGTGGCCAGTTCGCGCCTCAGGTCTTCGAGCGCTGCCTTGCCCGGCACGCCGGCCTTGTCTGCGCTGGCGATCCAGTCGGCCGCGACCGGCTCGACTGCCTTTTTCCAAGCATCGAGCTGCGCGGGCGTGAGCTTCACGATCGTGTGGCCGGGCATCTTCTCGAGCTTCTCTTGCCCAGCGTCCTCGGCCGCGCCCCAGTCGGCGCCCACGCGCGCAGCCCAGGCGTTGTTGCAGTGGTCGTCAATCACCTTCTTCTGGTTGACCGAGAGCTTGTCGAACCACGGCTTGTTGATGGCCCACACGAAGCCGGCCGCGTACAGGCGCATGTCGGTGTGGAAGTTGACCGCCTTGTCGATGCCGAACGAGATGATCGAGTTCCACGGGAAGGTGATCGCGTCGGCCACGCCTTTCTCGATCGCATCGCGCGCCTCGGGCGCCGACACCTGCACGTTGGTGCCGCCCAGTGTGCTCATCATTTTCGCCACCGTGCCGTTGGCCGAGCGGATCTTCATGCCCTTGATCTGGCCCGGCTCGGTGATCGCCTTCTTGGCGTGCAGCGTGCCGATGTGCACGTGCGCGAAGCAGAACTTCACGTCCTTCATTTCGGTGGCGGCGTACTTGCGGTACCAGGCATCGAACGCGGCGGAGCCGGGGCCGGGCTTGGTCATCAGGAAGGGCAGCTCGCCGGCCGAGAACATCGGGAAGCGGCCGGCCTGGTAGCCCGGGTTCACGTAGGTGATCTCGGCGATGCCGTCGCGCGCCATGTCGTAGTGGTCGTTGGCTTTGCCGAGCTGCTGCGCCGGGAACTGCACGACCCTGATGCTGCCGCCCGAGGCCGCCTCGACCGACTTGGCCCAGGGGATGAAGCCAGTCACGGCCAGCGCATGCGTGCCCGGCACCCAGGAGCCGAACTTCATCTCGACGGGTTTGTCTTGCGCGAGCGCGGGCAGGCTGAGCGCAAGTGCGACAGCGGTGGTGACGAGGCTGGGAACCGAGGTGCGAAGGGCCATGTTTGTCTCCGTTGAAGCGCTTGGGGCCGGCGCTGGCGAGCGATGAAAGGGCCAGCGAACGAACGCGCTGAACACTGTCGAACGAGGATAGTGGAAAGCCGCGCCGAGGCGGCTCATGAACTTCCCGGGGTTCGCGCCGGGCGAGTGCGCACCCAGCGGATCGGCTGCTCCTTCACCGGCCGGCTCGGCGCGCCGTGGGCCAGCAGCGCCTTGTCGAGCGCCTTGCCACCTTCGTCTGCCAGCGCGGCCTGCAGCGCAGCGCGGATCGCCGCGGCGCGTTGCTCGGGTGTGTCGAACGAGGCCTGGGCCGCCAAGTGGTCCAGCACGTGCAGCAGGTTCTCTTTGCCACGCTCGTTGGTCGTACCGTAGCCCTTGATCAGGCGGCCGCATTCGGCCAGGGCCAAGCCGAGCGCCGGGTGTTCGCGTGCCCCTTGCTCGACGCATGCGAGCCAGCGTTCGATCATCCTCTGCTCGGCCGTGAAGCGGCTGCCGCGGCGGCGCAGGCCCTTGCAGGCGGCGAGCAGCCGCAGCGCCGCGAAGCCCAGCACGGTGTGCGTGCCGATCTTCAGTGGCAGCGCCAGCGGTGGTTTGCCGATCAGGCTGCGGCGGCGATCCCAGCGAATCAGTGCGTCGGCCCAACGCTGCGGCAGCAGCGCGGCGAACTCGGGCACGCCGGGTTTGAAGTGGTCGTACAAATGAAGCAGCTCGCCCTCGTCGGCCTTGACCTCGCTGCGCACGCGCGCGATGCGGCTGGTTCGGCACTTCAGGTCGGCCACGCGCACGATGTCGTCGAAGGCCATCCACAGCGCGAGCCAGCGCGCGGTCTCGCGCGTGGTGGCGCGGTCTGGGGCTGCGGTCGGGTCGCCGGCCTGCTCGGCCGCGAGCACCTTTCGCAGGCGCTCGGTGTAGAGGCGGGCGTAGGCGGCATCCTGGTACTCGGTCACGCGGGCGTGGCCCAGGGAGACCATTTGATGCGTGGCCGGGGGGAACTCCTGCAGCAGCTCGGCGGGCAGCGACGTTGCCTCGGCGGCGGCCGATGGCGCCAGCGCTGCCTGCACCGCGGCCTGCGCGTCGCGCGCACTGCGCACCTGCAGATAAGCCTGCGCAAAGCCGCGCAGGCTGCCCTCCACGCCCAGCCCGGCCTGGCGGATCACGTGCTCGTACGCCTCGCGCGCAAACGGCAGCGCGCCCGACGCCGCGATCGCGCCCATCAGCACCGCGCTCATCACCGTGCCGTTCTTCTGCGCCAGCGCGGCCATGTCGAACACCTGCGACTCGCGGCTGTGCGTGTGCAGCACCTGCAAGAGATCGGGCGCTGAGACGCGGCCGTCGCCCTGACCCATCTTCTCGGCCGTGGTGAGCATGCGGCTGGTGGAGCTGATGACCTGCGTGCGTTCGGCATGCGCCATGCCGTTGCCGATCTGGCGCACCGTTTCGAGCAGCTCCGACGACACCAGCAGGTCGAGCGCGCCGGGCACCGGGTACAGGCTGAACACCGGCTTGCGCCCGTTCAGTGCGCTGTCGGGTTGCGGAAACACTTCGATGTAGTACGTGGTCGCACCGGTGCGCTGCGCCACGCCCGGAATCGAGGTGCTCTGCGCGCTGTGCCCGCAGTGCAGCGCGACCTCGACCAGCCACTCGGCCAGCACGCCGCCACCTTCGCCGCCGAGCGCGCAAACCAACACGGTGATGGAGGAGCTCGTAGTGCTCCCTCCCCCGCTGGGGGAGGGTTGGGGTAGGGGCGCGCGCGTGCCGTTCATCGCCACCGTCACGCCGGTTGAAGCAATCGCAGCACCGAGCCGCGCACCGCGTGGATCAGCCGCTCGTGCCAGCGCGGGTTCCGAATCACCTCGGCTCGGTAGAACGACGGGCACAAGGTGGCCGCATGCGCGTTCTCGCCACACAATCCGCAACCCACACACCCGTCGATCACCGTGGCCACCGGGTCGACCTTCAACGGATCGGGGTTGTCCTTCAGCGTCAGCGTCGGGCAGCCCGACAGGCGGATGCACGCGTGGTCGCCGGTGCACACGTCTTCATCGACGCCGTACTTCACCCGCTGCACGCGCTTGCCCGCCTTCAGCAGCGAAGCAATCCACGGCTTGATGCGGCGCTGCCGTTCGAGCTGGCACTCGCCCTCGGCGATGATGACCTTCAGCCCCGCGAAGTCGGTCGTGAAAGCCTCGTCCAGCACCTTGCGCATCTCCGCCACACGGTAGGTGTGCACCGTGCGCATCCACTTCACGCCCAGGCCGGTGAGTGTCGATTCGATCGTGGTGTTGCGGTGGACGAGGCTCTGGTGCTTGTCGGGGGCGCTGGCCTTCACCTCGTCGTCGGGTGTTGAGATGATGTCTTGCGTGCCGGTGGCCGAGGTGTAGCCGTTCTTCATGATCAACAGCACCGAGTCGTCGCCGTTGAACAGCGACGACTGAACGCCTGTGAGCAGCCCGTTGTGCCAGAAGCCGCCGTCGCCCATGATGGCCAGCACGCGCCGGTTCATCATCGGCGACACCCCCGCGCTGCTGGCCAGGCTCATGCCGTAACCCAGGATCGAGTGGCCGGATGAAAACGGCTCGAAGGTGGCGAGCGCGTGGCAGCCGATGTCGGCCGAGATGTGCACCGGCCCGACGTCCTGCTGCGCCAGTTTGAGCGCGGCGAACACCGGCCGCTCGGGGCAGCCGACGCAAAAGCCCGGTGGCCGCGCCGGCAGCGGGCCGCCAAGTTGCTTGGCGACGTCGGCGCGGCGTTGGGTGTTGCCGGCGAGCCAGGCGGTCGCCTCAGTCACCGAGAGCTGCGACAGGTAGCGCGTGATGAACTTCGTGAGGCCTGAAGTCATCAGCTCGACGTTGTATTCGCCGGCCGCCTGCAGCAAGTCCTTGCCGTGCAGCGCCGTCTGGATGTCCTGCCGGTGCAGCGTGGCCAGGATGTCGTGCTCGATGTACTCGGGCGTGCCTTCTTCGAGCACCAGCACCGCGCGTTTGCCGATGCAGAAGGTGGTGATCTCCTCTGGTACCAGTGGATAGGTCACGTTCAGCGCCAGGATCGGCACGTCGCTCGAACCGAACGCATCGGCCAGGCCCAGCTGCTGCAGGCTGCGGATCAGCGTGTTGTGCAGGCCGCCCTGCACGATCAGCCCCACGTCGCCATGCTTGCCGTCGAAGAATTCGTTGAGCCGGTTCGCCTGGATGAACGCGCGCGCCGCCGGAATGCGCTGCGCGACCTTCAGCTTTTCGTGCCCGAAGGTCACCGGCGGGTGCGCCAGCCGTGCGTAGTCGAACGCCGCCGGCTCCGCGATCAGCGACTTGGTCGACAGCGCAGGCGCCACGTTGTCCTTGCAGACGAAGCTGCCGCGCACATGGCAGGCGCGGATGCGCAACTCCATGATCGCCGGCATGTTCGACGCCTCCGACAGCGCGAACCCCGCCTCCACCATGCGCACCATGTTGCCGAGCTCGGGCCGCGGGTCCAGCATCAGCAGCGACGACTTCAGCGCGTACGCGTGCGTGCGCTCCTGGATGACGCTGGCCCCTTCGCCATAGTCTTCGCCTACCACGATCAGCGCGCCGCCCTTCACACCCGGCGACGACAGGTTGGACAGCGCATCGGCCGCCACGTTGGTGCCGACGATGGACTTCCACGTCACCGCGCCGCGCAGCGGGTAGTGGATCGACGCACCCAGCATCGCTGCGGCAGAGGCCTCGTTCGAACACGCCTCCACGTGCACGCCGAGTTCACGCATGTAAGGCTCGGCCTGCACCATCACGTCGAGCAGGTGCGACACCGGCGCCCCCTGGTAGCCGCCCACGTAGGCCACGCCCGATTGCAGCAAGGCCTTGGTGATGGCGAGGATGCCTTCTCCGTGAAACGTGTCGCCGGCCCCCAGGCGCAGCGCCTTCACTTCCTTGCTGAACGAGACTTCCACGCTGATACTCCTACAGGGCCCTGCCACGGGTGCGTCCAGGCGATGCGGGAGCTTAGCGGCAACTTCGAAAGCGGCCGGGCGATCGGAAGCGATCAGAATCCAACCTCCGCAAGCTGCCTCGCCGGATGCACCATGAACCCCTTGCCCGCACCGCCCGCCCTCATCCCAATGGCCCAGGTTCTTTGCGACGTGCGTGCATTGGTGTCGCTCGGGCCGGGCAAGTACGGCGAGCGGCGTTACGTGCCGCTCGGCGGCGGCACCGTGCACGGGCCCGAGTTGAACGGCACGCTGGTCGAAGGCGGCGTGGACTGGCAGGTGAACCGCAGCGACGGCGTGCTCGACATCGCGGCGCACTACGTGATCCGCACCACCGACGGCGCGCTGATCGAGGTGCAGAGCGACGGCATGCGCCACGGCCCGGCCGAGGTGATGGCGCGGCTGGCGCGCGGCGAGGTCGTCGGCCGCGACGAATACTTCTTCCGCACCGTGATGCGCTTTCAGACCGGTGCGCCGCAGTGGGCGCACCTCAACAAGGTGCTGGCGCTGGCGTGTGGGCAGCGGGAGGCGAGGCGGGTGGTGCTGGACGTGTATCGCATCACGTGAGCCGATCGGTTCGGCGCCGCGCCGTTTGCCGGCGGTCGTCGCTACCGGCCTCGCCGCCGTGCCTCGTGCGGACCCAGGCCGGCGCTGTGGCGCGCTCGACGCAGGTGAGGGCTCGTGGCCTGCGGTTCCGCCAGCGCCGCTACGGCCGGCCCTGGTTCGCCAGCGCCATCGCAGCCAGCACGTCCGCAGCGCGGGGGATCGGCTCGACGGCGCCGTAGCCCTGCGTGGACAACGCGGCCGCGGCCGCGGCATAGCGCCCGGCGTCGAGCAGCGAATCGCCAGCCACGCGGCGCGCGACGAACGCGCCGCCGAACGTGTCGCCCGCGCCGGTGGCGTCCACCGGCGTGCATCGGAACGGTTCGATGCGGTGCCGTTGGTGGCCGTCGGCCACGATCGCACCGCGCTCGCCGAGCTTGAGGGCGACTGTCTTCGCGCCGAGTTGGAGGCAGTGGTCGACCAGCGCGTCGGGGTCGCTGATGCCGAAGATGGCGACCATGTCGTCGTGGCTGGGCAGGCAGATGTCGGCCAGGCGGATCACGTCGCTCATCACCGCCCGCGCGCGGTCGATCGACCACAGCTTCAGGCGCAGGTTGGTGTCGAACGAGACCTGCACGCCTGCGTCGCGCGCCGCGTGGATCGCGGCGTAGCCGGTGTCGCATGCCTCCGGCGAGATGGCCAGCGAGATGCCCGACAAGTGCAGCACCTTGGCTGTAGCGATGCGGCTGCGGGGCACGTCGCTGGGCAGCAGCCGGCTGGCGGCCGAGCCACTGCGGTAGAAGTGGAACTCGTGCCCGGCCGGGCCGTGCGTGACGAAGTAGATCGCTGTGTAGCCGGTCGCGTCGGTGCCGACGCTGGCGTGGTCCACGGCTTCGGCGGCCCACAGCGCACGCAGCATGCGGCCGTTGGCATCGTCGCCCACGGCGCTGAAGTAGCCCACTCGCGCGCCCTGGCGAGCGGCGGCGATCGCGAAGTTGGAACTGTCCCCGCCAAAGCCCTGCAGGTAGTGGCGGCCGTCACCCTCGCCGGTCTGGTTGAACTCGACCATCGGCTCGCCGAACGCGAGGATGTCGACGACCGGCACGTTGGCAGCTGGACTCACCCCGCCGCGTACTTCACGCTGCACCCATACGGCGCGGCCGTCGGCGTGGTGACCGCCTTGCCGGCCATCGACTCGGTCAGCGCGGCGCGCACGAAGTTCTTGGCGGTCTTCACGTCGTCGGGGTTGGACGAACGTTTGTCGTCGATGCCGCCGGCATAAATCAGCTTGCCGGCCGGGTCGATCACGTACATGTGCGGCGTCGTGCGGGCCGAGTAGGCGCGGCCGACGGTGCCGTCGTCGTCCATCAGCATCGCGCTGTGGGCGCTGCCCCAGGCTTTGTACTTTGCTGTGAGCGCTGCCGGTGCGAGGTAATCAGAGTGACCCGGCGCGGTGGAGCTGACGCCGAGCCACACCACGTTCTTCGCGGTGAACTCCTTCTGCAGCCCCTGCATGTTCTGCGAGCCGTAATGCTTGACGACGAACGGGCAGCCGGGGTTGGTCCACTCCAGCACGACGTGCTTGCCTTTGAAGTCGGCGAGCTTGACGGTCTTGCCGGTCGCGTCTTTCAACTGAAAGTCGGGCGCAGGGGCGCCCACGGTGGCGGCACCGGCGGCGCCGGCCAGGCCACTGAGCCCGACGACGATGGAAGACGCGATCACGAGGGACAGGGTTCGACGTTGCATGCTCTCAGCTCCTTGGGGGTGGCAGGTTGGCGAGCGCGTCGCGGACGATGCGCTCGGTGAGGATTTCGGGCAACAGCACCGGCGCGCGGCCGGGGGCGATCAGCGCGTACACCGGCACGCCGTTGCGGCCCAGGCGCGCCAGCGCCTGCGTGATGGTGGCGTCGCGGCGCGTCCAGTCGGCACGCATCAGCGCGACGTTGGCTTGTTCGAAGGCGCGCAGCGTCGAATCGGTGTTCAGCACCAGGCGCTTGTTGACCTGGCAGCTCACGCACCATGCGGCGGTGAAGTCGACGAACACCGGTTGGCCCTGAGCCAGGCGTTGGGCGAGTGCCACTTCGTCGTAGGGAAGCCATGCTGCGGCTTGGCCGGTCGCGCCACCCGCGACGCTGAGGCCGCTGGGTGCGGCGAGCGTGGCAGGCGTGGACGATGCCGATGCCTGCGCGCTGGCGTCGTCCGGCGCCGCCGTGGGCCAGCTCCAGGCCAGCACGCCGGCCAGCGCGAGCACACCGAACGCCCGCCCCAACACACGGCGGGCGGTGCCCGAGCCGGTTGCGCCCGATCCGCCGCCCCGCGCGGGCAGCGCCATCCACCACACCACCATGCCGAAGCCCACCAGCGCCAGCAACAGCTTGGCGGCGCCGTCGATGCCGGCCTGCTGGCCCAGAACCCACACCAGCCAGACGACGGTCGCGAACATCGGGAAGGCCAGGCCCTGCTTCAGATGCAGCATCCACGGCCCGGGCCGCGGCAAGCGCGCGCGCCAACCGGGCAGCAGCACCAGCAGCACGTAGGGCAGGGCCATGCCCAGGCCGAGCACGGCGAACACCGCGAGGGCGACCCCCGGCGATTGGCTGATCGCAAAGCCCAGCGCCGCGCCCATGAACGGCGCGGTGCACGGGCTCGCGGCCACCACCGCCAGCACGCCCGACGCAAACGCATCGACCGAAGGCCGCTGCGAGCGCCACGCCGCCAGGCGTTGCGGCATGACGTTGCCCAACTCGAAAGCGCCCATCAGGTTCAACCCGAGCGCAAAGAACAGCAGCGCGAGCACGAACACCACGCCGGGCTCTTGCAGCTGAAAGCCCCAGCCCACCGCGCTGCCGGCCGCACGCAGCGCCAGCAGTGCTGCCGCGAGCGCCACGAAGCTGAGCACCACGCCGGCCGCGTAGCCGCCCGCGTGGGCCCGCAGCCCGGCCTTCAGGCCTGCCGCCGATGTGTGTTGCTGAGCTCCTTGCTGCGCCAGGCTCAGCAGCTTGATCGACAGCACCGGGAAGACGCACGGCATCAGGTTCAGCAACATGCCGCCGACGAAGGCGAGTGCCAACGCCGCGAGCACACCGACGCTGACCATGCCGGCCTGGGCCGGTGCGCCAGCACCGCTGCCGGTTGCATGCGCTGTATCGGGCGGGAGCAACTTCGCGCCCGTCGGCAACTGCAGCGCGGCCACGGTTCGCACCGGCGCGCTGAACTCGATGGCTCGCTTCGTGCCGCCCCACACCGCAGCGTTGCTGGCTGCCGTTTCTGCCGCGGGCCCGGCTGTGGCCGCCGGCGCCGCCGCCGCAAGACCACTGGCCGCGTCCGCTGGCGCCACCGCGATGCCCGCCAACGTGGCCGGCAAGGTTGCGCCATCCACCAGCGCCAGCTTCACCGCATAGCCGTTCGGCGTCTGGTAGACCTCGTGGCGCGCCGGCACGAGCAGTTGTTCGGTGTACGGAAACACCTGCACCGCCGGTGCGGTGGCCGACGGCGACGGCGCGCCGGCCCACTCCAGCGTCAGCAGCAACTCCTGGCCCGCTTGCTGCAGACTCGCCGTTCCGCCGGCCCACGGCCCGGGCTGCTGCGCCGCGGTGCGCACGAACAAGGGCTGGTGCGCGCTGGTGCCGGGGGCGGTCTGCGCGTCGACCACCGGCAGCGCCAGTTCGAGCTGTGCGGTTTCGGGGATGCACACGTCGTTGCACACCAGCCAGTCGGCCTTGGCGCTGAGCTTGAGCGTGCTGCCGGCCTTCGCATCGGCCGGCGCGGTGAAGGTCAGCGGCAGCAGCAGCTCATCTTCATAGCCGAAGTTCACCAGCGGGCCGATCGGCAACCGCTTGGGCGCCGGCCACGCGATCTCGCCGACGCTGCTGCCGGGCGGCACGGTCCAGGCCAGCGTGGTCGGCAGGCCCGAGTCGCCCGGGTTGCGCCAGTAGGTGTGCCAGTGCGGGATGTGCTGCAGCCGCAGGCCGATTTGCAACGTCTGGCCGGGTTGCACCGCGCTGCGCTGGGCCACCAGTTCGGCGGTGACGTGCGGCGTCTTGACGGGTGCGGCGTGCGCCGCGGTGATCGATGCGGCGCACGCGACGGCCAAGCTTGGCCACATGCGCGCCGAGCCTCGACTCCCTCGCCCCTTTGGGGAGAGGGCGGGGGTGAGGGGCGCGCGGTGCGCATCGGTTTGCGCGCCGCACGCCCCCACCCCAACCCTCCCCCAGCGGGGGAGGGAGAACAACCAGCGACCAAGCCTCGTCATGCCGCCACGACGATCGGAAACCGCGCGCGCAGCCCGTCGGCGTCGGGCGCAAACGCGACGGTGATCGCGTCGCGGTCGGCCGCGTTCATGCGGCGCCACAGGAAGTCGCGCTCATTGTTCGGGTCGCCGGCCACGTACATCTGCGTCGTCAGCAACTCGCGCTGGCCGAGCTTGACCTTGACGTGGATGTGCGGCGTGCGACCCGAATACACGGCCGGGCGGATCGTGCGGAAGCGGTACTCGCCCGCGCTGCCCACGCTCGCGCGGCCGAAGCCCTGGAAGGCCGGGTCGGCGCCGCGGTCGCCGGGGTGGTGGTAGTGGCCCTGCTGGTCGCACTGCCAGATCTCGACCAGCGCGCCTTGCACCGGGCGGCCGGCGCGGTCGGTCACCGTGCCTTCGAGCCAGCTGCCTTGGCCTTTCGTGTAGCGCGTGCTGCCCTGTGTCAGCAGGTCGAAGTCGCTGTCGGCGGGCAGTTGCACCGGGTAGAACGGCCCTTCAGTCTGCGACGGCGTGAGGCGGCGCGACTCTTGCGCCAGCGCATTGCGAATGAACAGCGGTGAGGCGATCAGCGCGGCGGCGCCGGTCAGCAGGCGCCTGCGATGGGGTGCGATGGGTGGGGTCAAGGTCATGCTGCGGAGTGGGCCACGAGTGATCTATGCTGTCCAGCAAAGTTCCCGACTGAACTGAATCGAAGCCGCGCGAAACCTCGGCGAAACGAAGCGACACCGCCGCGACATGGAAGCGACACGCAATATGCACTACAGAAACCTCGGCAACAGCAACCTCAAGGTCTCGACCCTGTGCCTGGGCACGATGATGTTCGGCGACCAGACCGACGCCGCCGAGGCCGCACGCATCGTCGCCGATGCGCACGACCATGGCGTGAACTTCATCGACACCGCCGACGTGTACACCACCGGCGCGTCGGAGCGGATCGTCGGCGAGCTCATCAAGCCGCACCGCCACGACTGGGTGCTGGCCACCAAGCTCGGCAACAAGATGTCCGAGCGCGTCAACGAGGCGCACTTCTCGCGCGCGTGGGTGGTGCGTGCGCTCGAGCAGAGCCTGCGCCGGCTGCAGACCGAACACATCGACATTTACTACCTGCACCGCGACTTTGCCGGGATGAACCTGGAAGAGTCGCTGCGCGCGCTCGACGACCTGCTGCGCGCCGGCAAGATCCGCTACTGGGGCGTGTCCAACTTTCGGGGCTGGCGCATTGCGGAGGTGGTGGCCACCGCGCGGCAGCTCAACATGCCGGGCCCGGTGGTGTGCCAGCCGTACTACAACCTGCTCAACCGCATGCCCGAGGTCGAGATATTGCCGGCCTGCGAGCATTTCGGCATCGGCGTGGCGCCGTACAGCCCGATCGCGCGCGGCGTGTTGACCGGCAAGTACCAGCCCGGCGCGACGCCCGATGCGACCACCCGCGCCGGCCGCGGCGACCCTCGAATGATGCAGACCGAGTTCCGCGAAGAGTCGCTCGCCATCGCGCAGCGGTTGCAGGCCCATGCACAGGACCGCGGCGTGACGCTCGCGCAGTTCGCCACCGCCTGGGTGCTGGCCAACCGCATGATTAGCAGCGTGATCGCCGGCCCGCGCACGCTGGCGCAGTGGCAGGACTACGCACCCGCGATCGAGTTCAAGGTCACCCGCGAGGACGAAGCGCTGATCGACTCGCTCGTGCGGCCGGGCCATCCGTCCACGCCGGGCTTCACCGACCCGGCCTACCCACTGGTCGGCCGCATGCCGCAGGCGACGTCATGAGCCCCGCCCGGCCGCCCGAAGGGGCTCGCACCGCAGTGCGCAGCACGAAGGTTTTCCAGTGAGCGCGAGCGAAGGCATGACCGCGGGCACCGGCGCGAAGCCCGCGAGCCAGCGCTGGGTCCGCTTCCGCCACGACGGCGCGGTCGGCTTCGGCACGCTCGTCGGCGACACTGTGCAGGTCTTCGAAGGCGACCTCTTCAACCAACCACGCGCCACCGGCGCCACGCTGCGTCTGGCCGACGTGAAGCTGCTGCGGCCCGTCGAGCCGAGCAAGGTGATCGCGCTGTACAACAACTTCCGCCCCTGGCTGGCCAAGCTCAAGGTCGAGCGGCCCGCCGAACCGCTGTACTTCTTGAAAGCGCCCAACGCCTGGCTCGACCCGGGCGAGACCATCCCGCGGCCGACCTGCGACACGCGCGTGTGCTTCGAGGGCGAACTCGGCCTCGTGATTGGCCGCAGGGCAAAGAACGTGAGCCAGGCGCAGGCGCTGGCGCATGTGTTCGGCGTGACCTGCGCCAACGACGTGACCGCGGTGGACGTGCTGCCGCGCGACCCGTCGTTCGCGCAGTGGGTGCGCGCCAAGGGCCTCGACGGCTTCTGCCCGTTCGGCCCTGCCATCGCCACCGGACTCGATGTGAATTCGCTCGTGCTGCGCACCACGCTCGACGGGACTCTGCGTCAGAACTTCCCGATGACCGACATGCTGTTCGGCCCTGCCGAACTCGTCTCGCGCCTGTCGCACGACATGACGCTGAACCCCGGCGACATCATCCTGTGCGGCACCTCGGTGGGCGTGGGCGTGATGAAGCCGGGCAGCACCGTCGAGATCGAAGTGGAGGGTGTGGGCAAGCTGGTGAACCGGCTCGGGTGACGCCGCCCTCAGGCAAGACCGACGCGCGAGCGCCCATCCCGAGCGCCAGGCACAAGGCTCAAACCAGCGTCAGCGCCACATCCACATTGCCGCGCGTCGCGTTCGAGTACGGGCAGACCTCGTGCGCGTCGTTCACCAGTTTCTGTGCGGCGGCGCGGTCCATGCCCGGCACGCTGATGGCCATCGCCACGGCGATGCCGAACGCGCCCGGCTTGCCGGCGAGCGGGCCGATGCTCACGTCGGCCTTGATCGACACCTCGGAGGTCAGCGCGATCTTCTGCTTGGCGGCGACCGCCTTCATCGCGCCGATGAAGCACGCTGAGTAGCCCGCAGCGAACAACTGCTCGGGGTTGGTGCCGTTGCCGCCACCACCGCCGAGTTCCTTCGGCGTGGTGAGCGCGAGCTTGATCACGCCGTCGGACGATTCGGTGCTGCCGGTGCGGCCGCCAGTCGAGGTGGCGTGGGCGGTGTAGAGGGCTTTTTCAATGGCCATGGGAAGGCTCCTGTGAAGTTGAAAGGCAGCGGTTGCCGCCAGCGTGAACGGCCGCGGGCGTGCCGCAGCCGGTGGAGGAAGAGAGGGGCCAGCGGAAGACGGGGCGTGCCGCAGTCATGACGGCGCCTTGATGAGGGCCGGCACCACCTTCTCGACTTCGCGGCCGAGCAGTTGTTTGAGGTAGCTCACCTTGTCGGCGTCGGTCATCACGTCCCACGGCCCCAGGCCGTCCTTGCTGTCGGCGCCGGAGATGCCGCGGGTGGCGGTGACGAGTTGCTGGCCGAGCAGCGTGGAAGTGCCAAGGTCGATCAGCGCCATGCGGAAATACGCATACGGTGCGAGGTAGCCGATGCCCTGCGCGCCGGTGTCGGAGCGCAACGTCACGGTCTGCCTGTCGATGAAGTAGCCCAGCCCCTCGAGCGAGCCGACGCCCATCATCTTGCCGACGAACTGGATCCTGACTTCGGCGCGGTGCTTGGTGACCAGCAGCAGGTGGGTTGCGCGGTCGGCCTTCAACGCAGCGTCGAGCCACGCGGGGGCGGTGAACTTTTGCTCGTTGATCCAGCGCTGTGACTCGGCATAGGCGGTGGGGCCGGAGGTCGACAGCAACGCCGGCGCACCGGCCGCAGGCGCAGCGCGCAGCAGCGCCTGCTCGGCAGCCAGCAGCACGGTGTCGTCGAACACCGGGTCGGACAGCGCCACCGTGTCGCGGATGTTCGGGTCCACGCGCGTGCCGACCGAGGGGCGGTGCGTCACCAGCGTCAACGAGTCGCCGATCAGCGACAGCACGGCGTACTTGCGCGGCGCGTCGGCGGCGTGGGCGCTGAGTGCGCCGGCCACCAGCCACAGGGTGAGTGACAAGGCGAGCGACAGTGCCAGGCCCCGGCGGAAGGGGTGCTTCATGGCGGCAGGGCGTTGGACAGACGCGGTGGTTGCGATGGACGAAAGGCGAAGGTCATGTCGGGGCGGTTTCGCGTGCGCCTCAAGCCTGACGGCGATAGAAGGCGAGCGAACCGGCGAGCACCAGAAGCGTGCCACCACAGAAGCGCTCCAGCCACAACACGCCTTTGGCGCGCAGCACCCTCAGCGCCTGCGCGCCGGCCACGACATAGCCGAACATCACGACGAAGTCCACCGCGGCGAACACGATGGCCAGCACCACGTACTGCGGCCACTGCGCCTGGGTGAGGTCGATGAACTGCGGCAGAAAGGCCGAGACGAACAGGTAGCCCTTCGGGTTGGTCACCGCCACCAGAAAGCTGCGCATGAACACCGTGTGAGCCGACGGCATCTTCGCGTCGGCAGGGCCCTCGGGCATCGACAAGCTGCCCTTGGAGCGAATCAGTGCAATGCCGAGCCACACCAGGTACGCCACGCCGACCCACTTGACGACCGAGAACCAGAACTCCGACGCTGCCAGCAGCGCCCCCAGCCCGAGCGCTGCTGCGCCGACCAGGATGAAATCGGACAGCACCGCGCCGAATAGGCCGGGCAGCGCGCCGCGCCAGCCCAGCCGCGAACCGTTGGACAAGGCCAGCAGCACGGTGGGCCCGGGCGTGGCCGCCGTGACAAAGGCGATGAAAGCAAAGATCAGCAGCGTCTGCGACATCTTTTTGGGCTTTGGATGCGGTGCGAAGTGGTCGCCGAGGATGCTACTTCACCGACCGTTGAGCGTCTGCTTCGCCTCTGGCGCGCGAGGGAGATGAGAAATCGCGGGGCAGAATGACCCGGAGACAGCCACAGACATGTTCAGCCTGCCCCGCCCGTCGTTCCGTCAACTGCTGACGATCGCCTTCTTGCTCGTTCCGGCGCTGCTGGCGGTGGTGTCGGTGCGCGGCCTGTACACGTTGGAGCGGCTGGTGCTGGAGAGCCGCCAGGGCGCCGAGCGCGCCGCGCGCGACCTGGCGGAGTTGCAGCGCATGGACGAGCGCCGCGTCACGATGGAGCGCGCCGCGCGCCAGTACCTGGTGCTCGACGACCCGACGCTGCGCGCCAACTTCGAGGCCGCGGCGCGCGAGTCTGCCGAGAGCCTGGCCCGGCTGGCCGACGGCGCGCTGCCGGCCACCGAGACGAAAGCCTGGGCCGAGCACCTGGCCACCATCAAGGCGCAGATCGATGCACCGCGTGCGTCGTCGTTCGGGCGCGACGAGGCCCTGACGGCCGACTTCCGCGCCTTTGCCGACACGCAGGCGCGGTTTGCCGAGTCGGTGCAGCGCGCGGCCGAGGCGCGCAGCAAGACGCTGCTGACGCGCCTGGAAGAAGGGCGCGAGCAACTGGCGCGGCAGGTGCTGGCGTCGATCGGGTTGGCGGTGCTGCTGGCGTTCGGCTTTTCGATGTGGCTGGGCCGGCCGCTCAAAAGGCTCGAATCGGCCATCGTCGCGCTGGGCGAAAACCGCATGGCCGAGCCGGTGGACATTCCCGGCCCCGCCGACCTGCGCGCGCTCGGCCGGCGGCTGGACTGGCTGCGCCTGCGCCTGGCCGAGCTCGACGCGGACAAGGCGCGCTTTCTGCGCCACGTGTCGCACGAGTTGAAGACACCGTTGGCGGCATTGCGCGAAGGCGTGGCGCTGCTCGAAGAAGGCGTGGCCGGCGCGCTGACCGAGTCGCAGCGCGAGGTGGCACGCATCCTGCGGCAGAACACGATGGCGTTGCAGGCGCAGATCGAAGACCTGCTGCGCTTCAACGCGGCGGCGTTCGAAGCGCGCAACGTGTCGCGCAGGCGCACCGACCTGGTCGAGCTGGCCAAGGTGCGCGTGGCCGAGCAGCGGCTGCAGTGGCAGGCGCGCAGCTTGCAAGTAACGGTGTCGAGTGTTTCGGATGGCCCTGCGTGGGCCGAGGTCGATGCCGAGAAGATCGGCGTTGCCTTCGGCAACTTGCTGTCCAATGCGATTCGTTTCAGTCCGACGGGAGGCACCATTCGTTTCGATTTCAGCCAGCGCGCCGACGGTGTGCGCATCGACGTCAGCGACAGTGGCGAGGGCGTCGCCCCGGCCGACCGCGCGCGCGTGTTCGAGCCTTTCTACCGCGGCGAACGCCAGCCCGAGGGCGGTCTGCGCGGCAGCGGCATCGGCCTGTCCATCGTGCAGGAGTACGTTGCGGCGCATGGCGGCCGCATCGAACTGGTGGATGACGCGCCGGGCGCGCACTTTCGCATCGAGCTACCGCATGCGCACCGCGACTGAGCGCCACGTGGCCCGTGCCAGGCTGATGCTGACCCTGCTGGCCGCGGCAACGCTGTGCGCTTGCAACGTGGTGCCAGGGGCCGGGCCGGCGCCGGTGGCCGCCGCAGGCGCTGTCAGCGCGACGCCCCCGCCGACGCGGGCAGCCGCGTCGGCCGGCGCGGCGGCTGCAGCATCGGCGCCTGGCGCAGGGGTTTCGACTGTCGCAGTCGCTGCCTCGCCCACCGGCGTGCTGGTCCGCGACCCGCAGGCAGCCGATGCAAGCCAGCCCGGCGCCGAGGCCTCGCTCGAAAGCGCCGCGCGCGCCTTCTACGCTTACTTCGACCGCGTGCGGCAGATGCCGCCGGCCGAACTCGCGCGCGAGTTCGTGCGGCTGGACCAGCCCGCGAGCCCGACGGCGACGCTCGAACTTGCGCTCGCGCTCGGCCAGACGCGCAATCCGGCCGACACCGTGCGCGCGCTCGCCGCGCTCGACCCGCTGCTCAAGTCCACCGACCCGCAACACGCGCCGTGGCGCCCGCTCGCGCGGCTGCTGGCGGTGCGGTATGCCGAGCAGCGCCGGCTCGAGGAGCAGATCGAGCGCCAGAGCCAGCAATTGCGCGAGGCGCAGCGCCGCCAGGAGCAACTCGCGCAGCAGCTCGAGGCGCTCAAGGCCATCGAGCGCAGCCTGACCAACCGGCCCGCTGCACCACTGGTTGCGCCCGCCGCGCCCACCGCGCCGGCGGGAGCGAACGGCATTCGCCAAACGCCGCCATGAGACACCCCGTGTCCATCCGCGAAGGCGGGCCGAGCGCCGGGCCGCTCCCAAGCCGGCCCGCCATCCCCTCGGGGGATCGGCCAACGTACTCGTTGGCCGAGGGGCTGTCATGACGGCCGCTCACGTGCTGCTCGTCGACGACGACGCCGACCTGCTGCGCCTGTTGTCGATGCGCCTCACGTCGGCGGGCCACCGCGTCACGGCGGTCGCGTCGGCCGAAGAGGCGCTGGCGCAGTTGTCGATCGAGCTGCCGCAGCTCGTCATCAGCGACGTGCGGTTGCCCGGCCTCGACGGCCTGGCGCTGTTCGATCGCATCCGCCAGCGCCATGCGTCGCTGCCGGTGATCTTGCTGACTGCGCACGGCGCCATCCCCGACGCGGTGGAGGCCACCGCGCGCGGTGTCTTCAGCTACCTGACCAAACCGTTCGACGGCCGGGCCCTGCTCGACAAGGTGACGCAGGCGCTGGCCTTGTCGGCGCCGGCAGCCGGCGAGGGCGGCCAGGCCACCGAGGCGTGGCGCGCACCGATCGTGAGCCGCTCGGCGAGCATGGCCGAGTTGCTGACCGAGGCGAAGATGGTGGCGCGCTCCGACGCCAGCATCCTCGTTCGCGGCGAAAGCGGCAGCGGCAAGGAGTTGCTCGCTCAGGCCATCCACCAGGCCAGCCCGCGCGCCGAGCGGCCGTTCGTGGCGGTGAACTGCAGCGCGATCCCCGAGGCGCTGCTCGAGTCCGAGCTGTTCGGGCATGTGAAGGGCGCGTTCACCGGCGCGGTCGCCCACCACCGCGGGCTGTTCCAGGCGGCCGATGGCGGCACCCTGTTCCTCGACGAGATCGGCGACATGCCGCCTGCATTGCAGGTCAAGCTGCTGCGCGTGCTGCAAGAGCGCTCGGTGCGCCCGGTGGGCGCGAGTCAGCCCACGCCGATCGACGTGCGCGTGCTGTCGGCCACCCACCGCGACCTGGAGGCGGCGATGGCGCAGGGCGAGTTCCGCGAAGACCTGTACTACCGGCTCAACGTCGTCACGCTGCAGTTGCCCACGCTGGCCGAGCGGCGCGAGGACATTCCGCTGCTCGCCAACCACTTCTTGCAGCGGCTGGCGGCCAAGTACCAGAAGCGCATCAACGGCCTGGCACCCGAGGCGCTGCGCGCGCTGACCATGGCTGCCTGGCCCGGCAACGTGCGCCAGCTTTACAACGTGATGGAGCAGGTGTGCGCGCTGACGACCACGCCGCTGATCCCGCTGAGCCTGGTGCAGCGCGCACTCCGCGTGCCGACGGTGGAGGTGCTGAGCTTTGCCGACGCACGCCACCGCTTCGAGCGCGACTACCTCGTCGGCCTGCTGAAGCTCACCGATGGCAACGTGGCCGACGCCGCGCGGCTGGCCGAACGCAACCGGACCGAGTTCTACCGGTTGCTGCAAAAGCACCAGTTGACGCCGGGGCTGTTTCGGGCCGACGGGGCGTCGGCCGACCTGCCTGTCGCCGATTAGCGACGCGCTTCACGCCCGGGGATTGCGGGTAAACCCGTGGCAAATCTCACGTTTGTCGTCGATCGGCGACGCTTTTGTGCGCTTGCAGCAATTCTGCCGCCACGATCGTTCGATAGCCGCCCTCACAGTGATCTTAAGTTGTTGATTTGAAGGGAATAAAAGGCGGCGGCACGGTGTTTGCAGTGAAGGCCTGGATTGGCGCGTTTCGGCGCGCATTTCAGCGACCTTCCAGGACACCCGAACTTTGCTCCCCAGCCTTCTTCTTTCTGCTGTCGCGCTGCTCACCGCCGGGTTGCTCTCCGGCCCGGCTGCCGCCTTCGGCTTCGACGACGTCGCTGCGCTGGCGCGGCAGGAATCGCTCGCCCCTTACCGCGCGCCCGAGCCGATCTCGCCGGCGCTGAAGGCGCTGAAGTACGACGCCTACCGCGACATCCGCTACCGCACCGACCGCGCCGCCTGGCGCGCCGAGGCGTTGCCGTTCGAGCTGATGTTCTTCCACCCCGGCGGGCCGGCAAGCGCGCAGCCGGTCAAGCTGCACGACGTGACGCCGGCCGGTGTGCGCGAGATCCGCTTCGACGCCAAGGATTACGACTACGGCCCGCAGGTCGCCGCGCCGGCCACGCTGGGTGCCACCGGCCACGCCGGCTTCCGCGTCCACACCGCGCTGAACGACCCGGCCTACAAGGACGAGCTGGTTGTCTTCCTCGGCGCCAGCTACTTCCGCGCGCTCGGGCGCGGGCAGCAGTACGGCTTGTCGGCGCGCGGCCTGGCCATCGACACCGGCGGCGCACAGCCCGAGGAGTTCCCGGTCTTCAAGGCGTTCTGGTTCGAGCGCCCAGCGCCGGGCGCGCAAGCACTGACGCTGTACGCGCAGCTCGACTCGCCGCGCGCCACCGGCGCCTACCAATTCACCTTGCGGCCGGGCGACGCGACCGCGGTCGACGTGCGCATGCGCCTGTTCCTGCGCGACTCACAGGCGCTCGGCCTGCCGCCGATCACCACGCTGGGCATCGCCCCGCTGACCAGCATGTTCCTGCACGGCGAGAACGCGCCGCGCTCGCGTGAACAAGCGGGCGACTTCCGCCCCGAGGTGCACGACTCCGACGGCCTGATGGTGGCCGCCGGCAACGGCGAGTGGCTGTGGCGCCCGCTGATCAACCCGAAGCGCACGCGCACCAGCACTTTCAGCGTGACCGACCCGAAAGGCTTCGGACTGATGCAGCGCGACCGCCAGTTCCGCAACTATGAAGACACCGAGGCGCGCTACGAGCGCCGCCCGAGCGCATGGATCGAACCCCGCGGCGCCTGGGGCGAAGGCCGGGTCGAACTCGTCGAGTTGCCGACGCCCGACGAAACGCACGACAACATCGTCGCCTACTGGGTGCCCGCACGCCTGCCCGCACCGGGGCAGCCGCTGGACCTGGGCTACACCCTCCATTGGCAGGGCGACCGCCCGACCACGCCGCCCAGCGGCTGGGCCACGCAGTCTCGTCTGGGCCACGGTTACGTCGACACGGCCAAGGCGCTGAAGAACGACGTGTTCTACGTCGTCGATTTCGACGGCCCGGCGCTCAAGGCGCTCGCACCCGACGCTGCTGTGCAGGCCGTCGTCACGGCCGACGCCAACGGCCAGCTTCTCGAAAGCAATGCCTATCGCCACCCCGTCACCGGCGGCTGGCGCATGACGCTGCATGTGCAGCGCCTCGACGTGACGCGGCCGCTGGAGCTGCGCGCCTTCCTCAAATCAGCAAGCAACGCACTGACCGAAACATGGACCACCTTGATTCAAGCCGACTGAGCCGCCCCGAGGGCGCCGACCTGGTTCGCCTGTTCGCGGGCGGGCATGCGAGTACGCCAGCTTCGCTGCCGCAGCGCGAACCCAGGCACGAACCGACGGCCCCGCCGATCCGGCGCGGCTCGATGGTGCCCGTGCCCTGGCTCGGGTTCTGGGGCGGCTTGAAGTCGGCATGGGCTGCGCGGACAGCGCGCGCTGCAGGCGATGCGCCTGCCGGCGGGGCTGCCCCCACCGCTGGCCCAGCACCTTGGGAGCGCGCCGCGGCACGCCGCCGCCGCGCCTTGCTGTGGCTGATCGGTGGCTCCGCTGTGCTCGCCGCGGTGCTGATGGCGCGCACGCAGCCGATGGTCGATCACCCGGTGGTGCGCGTGGCGCAGGTGCTGCTGTTCACGCTGTTGTTCGCGTGGGTTTCGGCCGGCTTCTTCACCGCGCTGATGGGCTTTTGGGTGCAACTGCGTGGCGACCGGCACGCCCTGTCGCTTGCGGTCGCGCGCCACCAGCCACTCGGGCCCGAGGCGCGCACCGCGGTCATCATGCCGATCTGCAACGAACAGGTGGACACGGTGTTTGCCGGTCTGCGCGCCACCTACGAATCGGTGGCCAACACTGGCGCGTCGCGGCTGTTCGACTTCTACGTGCTGTCCGACACCAGCGACCCCGCCGTGCGCGCCGCCGAACGCGTGGCGTGGTCGCAACTGCGCGACTCACTCGGCGACGGCGCCCGCGTCTTCTACCGTTGGCGCCAACGCCGCACGCGCCGCAAGGCCGGCAACGTGGCCGACTTCTGCCGCCGTTGGGGCCGCAACTACCGCTACATGGTGGTGCTCGACGCCGACAGCGTGATGACGGGCGACTGCATCGTTACGCTCGCCAAGCTGATGGAGGCCAACCCGCGCGCCGGCATCATCCAGACCGCGCCGCAGGCCTGCGGGCTGGACACGGTGCATGCCCGCGCGCAGCAGTTTGCCGGCCGCACAACCGGCCGGCTGTTCACCACCGGCATGCAGTACTGGCAGCTCGGCGAGTCGCACTACTGGGGCCACAACGCGATCATCCGCATCGAGCCATTCATGAAGCATTGCGCGCTGGCGCCACTGGCCGGCACCGGCGGGCTGAGCGGCGACATCCTGTCGCACGACTTCGTCGAAGCGGCGCTGATGCGCCGCGCCGGCTACCACACCTGGCTCGTGCCCGAACTGGCCGGCAGCTACGAACAGCAGCCGCCCAACCTGCTCGAAGAACTCAAGCGCGACCGCCGCTGGTGCCAGGGCAACCTGCAGAACGCACGCCTGATCGCCGAGCCGGGCCTGCACCGCGTGCACCGCGCGATGCTCGCCACTGGCGCGATGGCCTACGCCTCGGCACCGCTGTGGCTGGCCTCGGTGCTGCTCGGCGCAGGCGTGTGGATGTGGAGCGGGCGCTCGGTGGCCGAGCTGCCGGCGACGGTGGATGTCGAGCTGGCCGCGCTCTGGGTCGCCACGCTGACGATGCTGCTGCTGCCGCGCGCACTCGGCGTGCTGAGCCTGCTGCTGCGCGGCGAGCACGTCGGCTACGGCGGCCGCCTGGCACTCGTGAAGGGTGCCGTGCTGGAGGCGATGCTGTCCACCTTGCTGGCGCCGGTGCGCATGGTGGCGCACTCGCTGTTCGTGATCGTCGCGCTCACCGGCCTGAAGCTCGACTGGAAGTCGCCCCCGCGCGAGGCCGAGGCCGTGCGCTGGCGCGAGGCCGCCAGCGGCTTCGGCGCGGTGGCGGGCGCGGTGCTGGCGCTCGTCGCGGTGACGCTAGTGGTGGCGCCGATCGCGGTGCTGTGGCTCATTCCGCTGGCGCTGCCGCTGCTGCTGGCGATCCCGCTGACGGTGCTGAACAGCCGCGTCGGCTTCGGCCGCGGCGTGCGTGCGCGTGGGTTGCTGGTGACGCCGGAAGAAGTGTCCACGCCCGCCGTGCTGCGCCGGGCCTGGGCGCTGTTGGGGGACTCGGAAGCGGCGCGAGCGCAGGCTACGCAGCCCGTGGCGCAGCGGTCGATCCCGTGGGGTGGCGAGTTGCTCGTGGCGCATTGAGGTTGCGGCCGGTATGGCCGCTTCCGCCGCTGCCGCTGCCGCCGCCAACGCAGTCCTACACTGCCGATTTTCGGGCCGCCGGCTGCGGTGGCACCCCTTCAACGCCCCAAACCGGCAGCCCCTCATGAGCGACCTCGCACTCATCACCCCCCACGCCAAAGACCTCGGCGGCGGCTTCACGGTGCGGCGCTTGCTGCCCAGCGCGCTGCGCCAGGCGGTTGGGCCGTTCCTTTTCTTCGACCACTTCGGCCCGGTCGTCGCCAGCCCCGCCGACAACCACGACGTGCGCCCGCACCCGCACATCGGCCTGGCCACCGTGACCTACCTGTTCGAAGGCGCGATGCTGCACCGCGACTCGACCGGCGTGGTGCAACGCATCGAGCCCGGCGCGATCAACTGGATGACGGCCGGCCGCGGCATCGTGCACTCCGAGCGCACGCCCGACGACCTGCGCGGCACTAACCGCCGCAGCCACGGGCTGCAGTTGTGGGCGGCCTTGCCGGTCGAGCACGAAGAAGACGAACCGGGCTTCGAGCACACGCCGGCCAGCGCGATCCCGTCCATGCGGCTCGGTGGCGTGGTGGTGCGCTTGCTGATCGGCAGTGCGTTCGGCGCCACCTCGCCCGTCAAGACCTTGTCGCCGACGCTGTACGCCGACCTCGCCTTCGAGCCCGGTGCGTCGCTTGTGTTGTCGGCGGCCGCGGCCGAACGCGCGCTCTACAGCGTCGACCAGCCGTTCACCGTGGATGGCACGCCGGTGCCGGCGTTCACGATGGTCGTGTTGCCTGAGGGTTCGCAGCCGGTGGTGGCTGTGCCGCAAGGCGAGCACGGCGCTCGCATCGCGCTCGTCGGCGGCGCGCCGCTGGGCCACCGCTTCATGGTCTGGAACTTCGTCTCCAGCCGCAAGGCGCGCATCGTGCAGGCGCAAGACGACTGGGAGGCGCAGCGGTTCGAGAGGGTGCCGGGCGAGACGGAGTTCATCCCCTTGCCGCCGCGCCGCGCCGAAGAGCGGCCCTGACGGCGCGTGCGGGGTGGGCAGGCCCTCTAACCGACGTCGTCTGTGCCACCACCTTTGCGTGTCAACAAGCGCTGTAGCAATGCGCCGATGGCGTCTGTCGTGTCTTGCTTGTCCAGCACCGCACGCACGCCGAGCTGCAATGCACGGGCGCGCAGCTCGTCCGACAGGTAGCCTGAGCTGATGACCACCGGCAAGTCCCGGCGAAGGCGCACCAGTTCTGCCGCGACCTCCAGCCCCGACAGCCCAGGCATGTTGAAGTCGGTGATCACCAAGTCGACAGCGTCGGGCTGGCGAGCGACCGTTGAGACTGCTTCAGAGCCGCTGCCGCACACCGTCACTGCATAGCCCAGGCGCTGCAACAGGTGCGCCATCATCACCCGCATCACCTCGTCGTCGTCCACGTACAGCACGTGCTCCCCGTCACCCTCGGCGCCCCATGGTGCCCGGGGTAGCGCGGCAACATCGACGGTGTCCGCGGCAACGAGCGGAAAGCAAAGGTGGAACTCGGTTCCCTTGCCGAGGACGCTCTGGACGCCGATGGCGCCGTGGTGCGAGGCAACGATGCCGTGCACCACCGACAGCCCCAGGCCCGTGCCCTGGCCCACCGGCTTGGTGGTGAAGAAAGGCTCGAAGATGCGCTCGCGCGTCGCCGCATCCATGCCGCAGCCGTTGTCGGCCACCCACAGGTGAGCATAGCGAGCCTCGGCCAAGCGGCTGTTGCACAAGCGCTCGGCCTCCTCGTGTGAAACCTCTTCAAGCCCGACACGCAGGGTGCCGGCGCCGCCGCGCATGGCCTGCCAGGCGTTGGTGCACAGGTTGAGCAGCACCTGTTGCATCAGGCTGGCGTCGGCGGCCACGTGCAGCGGCTGCTCAGCCAGTTCGCTATGCACCAACACGCTGGCAGGCAAGGTGGCCCGCAGCAGCTTCAGGCTGTCGGTGACCACGGGGAGCAGGGCCTGGTTCACCAGCCGGTGGGGCTCTTTGCGGCTGAAAGCGAGAATCTGGCGCACCAGACCGCGTGCGCGCACGCTGGCTTTCTGGACCTGCGCCAAGCAGTCCAGCGCCGCACACCCGGGGGACAGCGACTCTCCGGCGAGTGCGTCCTGCGCCAAGGCCAAGTTGCCCAGCATGCCGCCGAGGATGTTGTTGAAGTCGTGCGCAATGCCGCCGGCGAGCGTGCCGATCGACTCCATCTTCTGCGACTCGCGAAGTTGCACCTGCAGGGCCGCACTGGCCTGCTCTGCCTGCAGACGTTCGGTCACGTCACGCAAGTTCAACACGATGCCTTCCACGGCGCTGTCGGCCAGACAGTTGTTGCCCAGCGAAGCCAGGTGGCGCCACTGATCATCTGCGCTGCCATAGCGGTGCACCGACTCGATGCCGCTGTTGCGCTGGTTACAGACGCTGTTGAAGTCTGCACGGGCACTCTCCACGTCGTCGGCGTGAATCCAGTCGAACACGCTCGTGCCCTGGAGTGCCTGCGGTGTGCGTCCGAGCAGGGCGGTGCAGGCCGGGCTGGCGTATCGAATGCAGCCGTCAGGGGCACACATCAGCGTGAGCACTTGCGCCTTTTCGGTGAAGGCACGAAAGCGCCGCTCGCTCGCCTCCAGCGCCAGCTGGGTCTGGCGTGTCGCAGTGATGTCCTCGACCGTGCCTTCGAAGAAGCGAACCCGACCGTGCGCGTCCAGCACGACGTGCGCGTTCTCGCGGATCCAGATGCGCTCTCGCGTCTTGTGGCGGTAGATTTCTGAAACGAAGTCGAGAACCTTGCCGTCGCGTTCGATCAGCTGCCGGAACTGCTGGCGTCGCTGCGCGTCTACGTACCACTCTGCCGCAATGTCGTTGACTGCGCGGAGCATCTCCTCCTCGCTGTCGTACCCGTTGAGGCGCACCAGCGCTGGGTTGGCGCGAAGTTGCCGCCCCTCCGCCGACGAGCGGTAGGCGCCGATCGGCAGCAGCTCGAACAGCGTCGAAAAGTCGGGCGACTCCATGGTCTCTCAGAACCGGATGCTCGCCCCGCCCACCGTCCCCACGCGCAACACCCGATCGACACCCTCTACGATCACCGCGTTCATACCGAACGTGATCGCGCCGTCCATGCGTGGGTCGGCGCGGTAGCCGGCCAGCGCGTCGCCCACCGCGTGGCCCGGCTCACCGCTTTGCGGGTCGACGTCGGGGATGCTGCAGCGGGTGCAGGGCTTGACCAGCTTCAGGCGCACCGGGCCCTCGGGGGTGTCGAAGGCGATCTCGTCGAGGTGGTCTTCGCCGTGCGCGTCTAGGCCGTCGAGCACGAGGTTGGGTCGCATGCGCGCTTGCGTCACGTCGGCGTGGCCTTGCGCGCGCAGGCGCTGGTTCAGCTCGTCGAGCGACGCGGTGGAGGTGACGAGCAGCGGGAAGCCGTCGGCAAATCCGTTCTCGGCTTGCAGCGCGCCGGTCCAGCGCATGTCCGACAAGCGCCGCTGGTCGGGGTCGAAGCGCGCCAGGCGCAGCTTGCGGCCGAGGAAGTCGCTGAACCACTGCGCCGCCAGGTCGCCCATGTCGAACGCGGCGACAGTGTCGGTCCAGACGCGCACGCGCACCGGCGCCTCGACGCCACTGAGCGACAGGTGCAGCGCCAGCATGCCGGGTGCGCGCAGCACCAGGTCTTCGTGCTTCAGGCTTGGCTGCACCAGCGCCATGCGCGGGAGTTCGCGCTGCGTCACGAACTCGCGGTGTTCGTCGACCAGCATCCACGCGCGATCCAGGTCGAAGCCGGTCTCGATCAGAAGCGCCTCGGTCGGCGCGATGCCGCCACACGACTTGATGGGGTAGATGTGCAGCGCCTGCACGCGCACATCCACATCTTTGTTGAACGTCTCTTTGCTCATGGCAACGGGTCCTTCATTCGATCGGTTTCAGTGAAATCGGCCTGCGGCTACTGTGCGGGGCCGGCTGCGGGCAAGGACGTCGGCGCGGGCGCCGATGCGGGTGGCGGTGCGGGTGCAGGCACAGGTGCGAGAGCGGGTGAGAGCGCGGGTGAGAGCGCGGGTGCCGCGGCAGATGCTGAGGCAGCCGCCGGAGCCGCCGCCGTCGGCGCAGCCGCTGTCGGTCGCGGCTCCACACGCTGCGGCGGCCGGTCGCGCGGCCTGCGCTCGGCGTCGGCGCGTGCGGGGGGCGCGGCCGACCACTCCAGCCGCCATTGCACCGCGTCCAGCGGCCCGTTGATCTGCACCGGCAAGGTCGTGCCCCTGAGCGCGGTCAGCTCT
>LGRD01000012.1 GCA_001263235.1 Methylibium sp. NZG
CGGCTCGTCATCTGCGCAGCGTGCAACGCCAGCCCGAGCGGATTCGAAAGTACTTCGAGCATGATCCGGTTCGCTATGCGGCTTGATTCAAGTTCATCAATGCCGGATCAATAATCGTGCCCATGACGCTCAATCCCTTTGCTCCGCTGACGCTCGACCTGCAGGGCGCGCCGGGTGCCAGCCGCCGTGTCGTCGTCGGCACTGTGTACAGCACGCTGCTGAACCACCGCGACGCGCTGGCAGCGCTGGGCGATGCAGTGAACCAGCCGCCGTACAAGGCGCCGCCGAGAGCGCCTGTGCTCGGCATCAAGCCGCGCAACACGTTCAACACCGACGGCGGCGCCATCGTGGTGCCGCGCGGCGTGGAGGCGTTGGAGATGGGCGCGTCGCTGGGCATCGTGATCGGCCGCACCGCCTGCCGCGTGACGGAGGCCGACGCGCTCTCGGTCGTCGCCGGCTACACGGTGTGCAACGACGTGAGCGTGCCGCATGCCTCGCACTACCGGCCGGCACTGCGCTTCAAGTGCCGCGACGGTTTCATGCCCATCGGGCCGGCCGTCGTCAGCGCCCACCGGGTTTTACAGCCCGACGCGCTGAGCATCACGGTCAGCCTGGACGGCACCGTGGTGCAGCGTGCCAGCACCGGGGGGATGCACCGGCCGGTGGCGGCGCTGATGGCTGCCGTCACCGACTTCATGACGCTGTCGCCCGGCGATGTGCTGATGCTCGGCGTGCCCGGTGGCGCCCCGCTGGCGCGCGCGGGCCAGCGCGTGAGCATCACGATCGACGGCGTCGGCACTTTGAGCAACACGCTCATCGCCGAGGAGACCGTGGCATGAAGCACGCTCGCGTTGCGTACGCAGGCGCCGTCCACCCAGCGGCCGCGCACCCCGCCGGCCTGCGCCTGGCCGACGGCCGCGTGCTCGCCGAAGACGCGGTGGTGTGGCAGCCACCGTTCGAGGTGGGCACGATCATCGCGCTGGGCATCAACTACGCCGACCACGCGAAAGAACTCGCCAAGGAACTGACCATCGGCGCAAAGGACGAACCGCTCGCCTTCCTGAAAGCCCCGAACACGCTGATCGGCCACCGCGGCCAGACGCGCCGGCCGGCGGATGCGACCTTCATGCACTACGAGTGCGAGCTCGCCGTGGTGATCGGCAGCGTTGCAAAGAACGTCAAGCGTGCCGATGCGATGCAGCATGTGGCCGGCTACACCGTGGCCAACGACTACGCGATCCGCGACTACCTGGAGAACTGGTACCGCCCCAACCTGCGCGTGAAGAACCGCGACGGCTGCACCGCGATCGGCCCGTGGCTCGTGGACGCCGCCGACGTGCCCGACCCGCATGCGCTGGCGCTGCGCACCTTCGTCAACGGCCGGCTCACGCAAAGCGGCAACACGCGCGACCTGGTCAACGACATCCCTGCGCTGATCGAATACCTGAGCGGCTTCATGACGCTCGCCCCCGGCGACGTGATCCTGACCGGCACACCCGAGGGCGTGGTGAACGTGATGCCCGGCGACGAGGTGGTGACCGAGATCGACGGTGTCGGCCGGCTGGTCAACACCATCGTGGGCGACGAACTGTCCGGCCGCTGAATCCGAGGAAGGACACCATGCGAATCCACCACCTGATCGACGGCAAGCAAGTCGAAAGCCGTCACTACTTCGAGACCGTGAACCCCGCCACGCAAGAGGTGCTGGCCGAAGTCGCCAGTGGTGGGGCCGACGAAGTCAACGCGGCAGTTGCCGCCGCGAAGGCCGCCTTCCCGAAATGGGCCGCCATGCCGGCTGCCGAGCGGGCGAAGATGATGGTGAAGCTCGGTGACATGATCGCCAGGCACGTTCCCGAGATCGCTGCGATCGAGACCCGCGACACCGGGCAGACGATCTCGCAGACCGGCAAGCAACTCATCCCGCGCGCGGCCGACAACTTCTACTACTTCGCCGAGATGTGCACCCGCGTCGACGGCCACACCTACCCGACGCCGACGCACCTGAACTACACGCTGTTCCACCCGGTCGGCGTGTGCGCGCTCATCAGCCCGTGGAACGTGCCCTTCATGACCGGCACCTGGAAGATCGCGCCGTGCCTGGCCTTCGGCAACACGGCCGTGCTGAAGATGAGCGAGTTGTCGCCAATGAGCATTGCACGCTTCGGCGAACTGGCGCTTGAGGCCGGCCTGCCCAAGGGCGTGCTCAACATTGTGCACGGCTACGGCAAAGAGGCTGGCGAGCCGCTGTGCAGCCACCCCGACGTGCGCGCAATCTCGTTCACCGGCTCCACCGCCACCGGCCAGCGCATCGTGAAGAACGCTGGCCTGAAGAAGTTCAGCATGGAACTCGGTGGCAAGAGCCCGTTCGTCGTCTTCGAAGACGCCGACCTCGACCGCGCGCTCGACGCGGCGCTGTTCATGGTCTTCTCCAACAACGGCGAACGCTGCACTGCGGGCTCGCGCATCCTGGTGCAGCAAAGCGTCTACGCTGACTTCTGCAAGCGCTTTGCCGAGCGTGCGGGCCGCATCACGGTGGGCGACCCGCTGAGCGACAACACGCTCATCGGCCCGATGATCAGCCCGGCGCATCTGGCCAAGGTGCGCAGCTACATCGAACTCGGCTCGCAGGAAGGCGCGACGTTGCTGGCTGGCGGACTCGACGAGCCGGAGCTGCCTGCCCCTTTTCGCAAAGGCAACTTCGTGCGCCCGACCGTGTTCGCCGACGTGAAGAACACGATGCGCATCGCGCAGGAAGAGATCTTCGGCCCGGTGGCCTGCTTGATTTCGTTCGCCGACGAAGCCGACGCGATCGCACAAGCCAACGACATCCCATACGGCCTGTCCAGCTACGTGTGGAGCGAGAACCTGGGCCGCGCGCACCGCGTGGCCGCGGCCATCGAAGCCGGCATGTGCTTCGTCAACAGCCAGAACGTGCGCGACCTGCGCCAGCCGTTCGGCGGCACCAAGGCGTCGGGGACAGGGCGCGAAGGCGGGACGTGGAGCTACGAGGTGTTTCTGGAGCCGAAGAATGTGTGCGTGTCGCTGGGGTCGCATCACATTCCGCATTGGGGGGTTTGAGGGTGGCTTGGTCGTGGGTTGGTGGTGAGCGGGGGCGCAGTCGGTCGAGCGGCAAAGGCGCGTCCGGACAGGCCGGAGGGCTTCACTTCGGCGGTCGGCTGGGTACAGCCGACTCCCTTGCGGTGCTCGGTCTCGCGGCCCCGTCGCCCAACTCACTTCGCTCCCTTCGGTCCGCTACGTTCAAACAGTCGGCGACAAGTCAGTTCACGAAGCGCGCTACGCGCGCGGGCCGCAAGCCCTGCGCTCCTCAGCGCCGAACAGGCGCCCTCCGCCCTGCCCGAACGCGCCTTTGCTGCAACGTCGGGTTCTCTTTGATACGAAGAACAGAAACCGTTCAGCTCGCGGCGGGCGGAATTCGGCGGGGGCGATTTGTGGGTCGGCGAGGAGGTGAGCCCGGACACAAACAGTCCAGTGGGCTGTTTGTGCCTGGCGAACGGCCGGGCCACGAGGCCCGGCGCGGCCTGCAAGGCCAGGGCTTGCGGCCCCGTGCGCAGCGCGTTCGTGAACTGACTTGTCGCCGACTGTTTGAACGTAGCGAGCCGAAGGTGAGCGGAGTGAGTTTCGGCGACGGGCCGCGAGACCGAGCCCCGCAGCGCAGTCGGCTGTACTCAGCCGACCGACCCAGCATGAGCCCCCGCCGAATGCCGCCCGACGCGAGCCGCTCAGCCGCTGACGAGAAGCACTGACCACCCAACCCCAGGCGGCAGCAACAAGGAACTCTCCTGACCATGGGAAAACTCGCCCTCGCCGCCAAGATCACCCACGTCCCGTCGATGTACCTGAGCGAGCTGGACGGCCCGCAGAAAGGCACGCGGCAATCTGCGATCGATGGTCACATCGAAATCGGAAGGCGCTGCCGAGAACTCGGCGTCGACACCATCGTCGTGTTCGACACGCACTGGCTCGTCAACGCCAGCTACCACATCAACTGCGCGCCTCACTTCAAGGGGCTGTACACCAGCAACGAGTTGCCGCACTTCATCAGCAACATGGCGTACGAGTACCCGGGCAACCCGGCGCTCGGCCAACTGCTCGGCAAGGTGTGCAACGAGCACGGCGTGGAAACGCTGGCGCACGACGCCACCACTTTGCCGATGGAGTACGGCACCCTGGTGCCGATGCGCTACATGAACGCCGACCAGCACTTCAAGGTGATCTCGGTGTCGGCGCTGTGCATGGTGCACTACCTGGCCGACAGCGCACGTCTGGGCTGGGCGATGCGACAGGCGATCGAGCAGCAGTACGACGGCACCGTCGCGTTCTTCGCCAGCGGCAGCTTGAGCCACCGCTTTGCGCAGAACGGCCAGGCGCCGCAGTACGCCAACAAGATGTGGAGCCCGTTCCTCGAACAGCTCGACCACCACGTGGTCGGCATCTGGCAGCGCGGCGAGTGGGCCACGTTCTGCGAGATGCTTCCCGAGTACGCGGCCAAAGGCCACGGCGAAGGCTTCATGCACGACACCGCGATGCTGTTGGGTGCGCTCGGCTGGCACCACTACAACGGGCAGGCCGAGGTGGTGACGCCGTTCTTTCCGAGCTCCGGCACGGGGCAGATCAACGCGGTCTTTCCGGTCACCCCGATGCCGGCAGAATTGAATGACATCGGCGGCGCGCGCGGTGCTGCCGGCCGCCTTTGAGCGACGGGGAGATGACATGCCGCACCTGGTGATCCTCTACACCCCTCAACTCGACGCCGAGACCGACCTGCCCGCGCTGTGCCGCGCGCTCGCCGACACGATGATCGGCGTGAAGGACGAAAACGCCAAGGCTGTGTTCCCCGTCGGCGGCGTGCGCGTGCTTGCCTACCCCGCCGCGCACTCGGCAGTGGCCGACTCGCAGCGCGACTGTGCCTTCGTCTACCTGAACCTGCGCATGGCGCGCGGCCGCAGCGACATCGCGAAGAAGAACGCCGGTGACGCGCTGGCCGCCGCGGTACGCGCGCACTTTGCGCCGGTGCTGGCGCGGCGCCACATCGGCATCACGCTGCAGATCGACGAAGGCGCCGAAGTGTTCGACGCCAAGCTCGGCAACCTGCATCCGCTGTTCAACAAGGGTTGACCTTCATGCTGCCACTCACGACCATCACCGAACTCGCGCGCGAGCTTTACCAGGCGCGCAAGTCGCGCACGCCGGTGCGGCACTTCTCCAAGCGCCACCCGCAGATGACGATCGAAGACGGCTACGCCGTGCAGCGCGAGTGGGTGAAGCTCGAACTTGCCGACGGCCGCACAGTCAAGGGCCGAAAGATCGGGCTCACCTCGCGCGCGATGCAGATGGCCAGCCAGATCACCGAGCCCGATTTCGCGCCGTTGATGGACGACATGTTCTTCGAGCAGGGCAGCGACATCGCCTTCACCCGCTTCATCGCACCGCGCGTTGAGGTCGAACTTGCCTTCATCCTCGGCCGGCCGCTCAAAGGCCCCGGCGTGACGCTGTTCGATGTGCTCGCCGCCACCGAGTACGTCACCCCCGCCATCGAGATCATCGACGCGCGCATCGAGCAGTTCGACCGTGACACGAAAGAGATGCGCAAAGTCTTCGACACCATCGCCGACTTTGCCGCCAACGCCGGCATCGTGCTCGGCGGCCGGCCGGTGCGGCCGAACGATGTGGACCTGCGCTGGGTCGGCGCCATGTTGTACAAGAACGGCGTGATCGAAGAGACGGGTCTCGCCGCCGCGGTGTTGAACCACCCAGCCAACGGCGTGGCCTGGCTGGCCAACAAGATCAGCGCGTTCGATGAGCAACTGAATGCCGGCGACGTGGTGCTCGGCGGCTCGTTCACTCGGCCGACCGCCGCGAAGCCGGGCGACACGTTTCACGTGGACTATGGCGCGTTGGGTGGCGTCGGCTTCCGCTTCGTTTGACGGCGTTCACGAAAGAGACTGCGATGAGCCAGGATCATCAGCGCGAGTTCCCGAGCCCCGACCACTTCAGCCCCGAAGAGTGGGCGGCTCGCGTGCAACTCGCAGCCTGCTACCGCATCTTCAACCACCTGGGTTGGACCGAGCTGATCTACAACCACATCTCGCTCCGCGTGCCCGGGCCGCCGGGCACCAAGCACTTCCTGATCAACCCGTTCGGGCTGCACTACAGCGAGGTCACCGCCTCCAACCTGCTGAAGATCGACCTGCAGGGCCAGATCATCGGCCGCGCCGACTGGCCGTTCAACCCGGCCGGCTTCACGCCGCACGCGACCATCCACGACAGCGTGCCGGGCGCGCACTGCGTGATGCACACGCACACGACCGCGGGCATGGGCGTGGCGTGCCTGGAAGACGGCTTGTCGTTGAGCAACTTCTACTCGGCGCAGTTGCACGGCAAGCTGGCTTACCACGACTTCGAGGGCATCACGGTGCATGCGGACGAGGGGCCACGCCTCCTGAACAGCATTGGCGACAAACCGGCCGTGATCCTGCGCAACCACGGCCTGCTGGCCTGGGGCGACGGCGTGCCGCGCGCGTTCGCCGTGCTGTGGCTGCTGCAGCGCGCCTGCGAGATTCAGCTCGCCACGCAGGCGATGGGCCAGCCGCGCCTGATCTCCGAGGACATCCAGCGCAAGTGCACCGCCGACTCGCTGCAGTTCAACGCGAAGTTCGGCGCCGGGCAGGATGTGTTCGACGCGCTCACGCGGCAGATCGACCGTGTGGACCCGAGCTACCGCAGCTGAACCCGACCCCGAACCCAACGAGAGAAACACCGCATGGCCCTGATCAACTACCTCACCCAGATCAACATCGAGTTCGGCGCGCGCAAGCTGCTGGCGGCCGAGTGCGAACGCGTCGGCATCAAGAAGCCGCTGATCGTGACCGACGCCGGTGTGCGTGCGGCCGGCGTGCTGGCGATGCTGCTCGACGCGCTCCCGCCCGACATGCGCGGAGCAATCTACGACGGCACGCCGCCGAACCCGAACGAGGCGGCCGTGCGTGCCGCCACGGCGGTGTTCAATGAACACGGCTGCGACGGGCTGATCGCAGTGGGTGGCGGCTCGTCGATCGACTGCGCCAAGGGCACGGCCATCGCCGCGCGCCACGCCGGGCCGCTCAAGACCTACGCCACCATCGAAGGCGGCAGCGCCAAGATCACAAACGCCGCTGTGCCGCTGATCGCCGTGCCCACCACCGCCGGCACCGGCAGCGAGGTAGCGCGCGGCGCCATCGTCATCGTCGACGACGGGCGCAAGCTCGGCTTCCACTCCTGGCACCTGATGCCGCGCGCTGCGATCTGCGACCCCGAGCTGACGCTGGGCCTGCCGCCGCTGCTGACCGCTGCGACCGGCATGGACGCGCTGGCGCACTGCATGGAGGCCTTCATGGCGCCGGCGTTCAACCCGCCCGCCGATGGCATCTCGCTCGACGGCCTGGCGCGCGGCTGGGCCCACATCGAACGCGCCACCCGCGACGGGCAGGACCGCGACGCGCGGCTGCAGATGATGAGCACATCGTTCCAAGGTGCGCTGGCGTTCCAGAAAGGGCTGGGCGCGGTGCACTCGCTCAGCCACTCGCTCGGCGGCGTCAACCCGAAGCTGCACCACGGCACCTTGAACGCGATGTTCTTGCCCGCGGTGATCCGCTTCAACGCGCAGGCGGACAGCATGGTGAACGAGCGCCGCCTGGCGCGCATGGCAACGGCCGTTGGCGTGACCAGCGGCGAGGAACTGCCGGCTGCGATCAAGGCACTGAACCAGCGCCTTGGTTTGCCCACGGGCCTCGCGCAGATGGGCGTGCAAGCGGAGTGGTTCGACCGCATCATCGAAGGTGCGTTGGCCGACCACTGCCACAAGACCAACCCGCGCGTGGCGAGTGCGGACGACTACCGGGCGATGCTGCGCGAGTCGATGTAGATGCAGCTGATTTGCGCCTCGCGTTCGGTCCGCGTGGAAACCGCATTCATGGCGCAGGGAGCTCGATGGGTCTGCAGTCGTTCAATCCACCTTCACCCCGATCTGCCGGATCAGTGCTCCCCAGCGCTGCACCTCGCGCCGGTTGTGATCGGCAAAGGCCTCGGGCGTGCCGCCGATGACGCTGGCGCCGGCTTGCCGCAGTGCGGCGTCCACCTCGGGCTGGCGGATCACCTTGTTCAGCGCCGCGTTCAACCGCTGCACCTGCGCTGCCGGCAGGCCGGGCGGGCCGTAGATGCCGAACCAGCCGCTGGCCTCGAAGTCGCGCAGCTCGGGCACGCCGCTTTCGCGCACGGTGGGCACACTGGGCAGCACCGGCGAGCGCTCGGCGGAGGTTAACGCCAACGCCCGCGCGCGGCCGTCGCCCGCCGGCCCGCGCGAGACGACGACGGTGTCGAACATCAGGTGCACACGGCCGGCCAGGAAGTCGGGCAGCCCTTGCGCCGACGAGCGGTAAGGGATGTGCGCGCTGAAGGTGCGGGTGGTGGCCTTGAAGGCTTCGGCGATGAGGTGCGAGATGGTGCCGTTGCCGCTGCTCGCGTAGTCCCAGCGGCCGGGCTCGCGACGCAGCAGCGCCACCAGTTCGGCCAGGGTTTGCGCCGGCACGGCCGGGTGCACCATCACCACATGCGGCACGCTGCACAACAACGCGATGGGCGTGAAGTCGCGCAGCGGGTCGTACGGTGGGTTGGGATACAGGCTCGGCGCGATGGCATGGTTGCTGACCGTGCCCCAGGCCAGCGTCAGGCCATCGGGCGCGGCACGCGCCACCTCGGCCGCACCGGTCAGGCCGCCGGCGCCCGGCTTGTTGTCGATGACGATGGTCTGGCCGAGTTCACGCTCCAGCGCCTGCACGATGGGCCTGGCGAGAAGGTCGCTGGTGGCGCCAGCCGAGAACGGGATCACGAGGCGGATGCGCGCGGTGTTTTGGGCACGCAGCGCGGGCACGGTCAACGCCAGCCCGGCAGCGGCCAGGCAAAGCCGGCGGCGCGAACGACGCATCGCGTATTGGGGGGTTGTATTGGCAAGCAAGGCAGCTCCTTCGCCGGGTAGCGCGCCGGGCGGCGCAGAGGCCGCCGGTGGCACGCAGGTTGGGGTGGCGCGGGGCTGGCTTTGGGCTGGCTTGGCGGGGTCGGGGGCGCAGCAGGAACATCGCTCTGCGCGCTCGCTGCAGTGTAGAACTGCGTTGTGCCGTCGGCGTTGTGCGGCCGGCGTTGTGCGGCCGGCGTTGTGCGGTCGGCGTTGCGCGACCCGCACTCTGCGGCCCGTCCCCGGCGCCGCTGGCAAGCAGCGACTCGTGGTCTGGAACGAGCGCCGCCGACTTCGGCAATGCACTCACGAGCCACGCACGTGCCCAGGGCGCTCTCATCACGGCGAGTGCGCTGCAGCGGCGGATTCGTCAGCGGAGGCGGCAGGCGATCGCAACTGGGGCACAGCGAGCACGGCAATGCTCCCAGCGCCCTCGTCAACGCGGCGCAAGCCGATGCCGTACAAACGTTCGAGTGGCCGCACAGCGCGCACATCGGGCGGCACGTCGGCCTGCAGGCGACCCTGGCTCAGCAGCCACAGTCGCTCGAAGCCGGCCAGCGCCTGGTTGATGTCGTGCAGCACCGCCACCAGGGCGTGGCCGCGTTCGCGCGTGAACTGCTGCATCGCCTCCATCAGCTCGAACTGCAGGCCGGGGTCGAGTGCCGAGAGCGGCTCGTCCACCAGCAGCAAGCCGCCCCGCACGTCCCACAGCTGCGCGAACACGCGCGCCAGTTGCACGCGCGCCTGCTCGCCGCCGGACAGTGTGTCGAAGCGCCGGCCGACGAAGTGCTCAGCCTGCGCGGCTTGCAGCGCCTGCACCGCGATCTGTGGCTGCTGCGGGTCGGGCTCGCGCGCCATGCGGCCCAGGGCCACGACCAACTCCACCGGCATGCCGAACGCCACGCTGTGAGACTGCGGCAACACCGCCCGCCGGGCCGCCAAGGCCGCAGCACGCCAACTCTGCAGCGGCTTGCCCTCGAACAGCACCGTGCCTTCGTGGGCGCTTCGCTCACCCGCCATCAGCTTGAGCAGGGTGGACTTGCCAGCGCCGCTGGGCCCGAGCAAGGCGATGCGCTCACCCGCTTCCACCGCCAGATTGAACGGCCCGAACCCACGGCCGGGCAGGCGGGTGGTGGCCGAGGCAAGGCACAGCAGCCGCGCCTTCATGCATCGACACCGATGTTGGCGATGGCGTAGAACGGCACGCCGAAAGCGAGGCGAAACGCCGGGCCCATGAGGTTGTAGGGCCAGCCGTAGCCCTCCATCACTTGGTGCATTCCGTTGAGTCGCAGGCGCGGGTGCGGCGCGGTCAGTTCAGCCCAGTGCCTGAGGCCCCAACGGAACTGGGCATTCGTGTGGCGCACGCTGGGGTGCTTTTGCGCGCGGCCCACCGCCAGCCAGCACAGCGTGTCGAGCAGCAAGCGCGAGCCGGGCGGCGCGTGGTGGCCGAACTCGCGCAGCACGGCCTGCACCTGGGCTGGCTCCAGGTACATCAGCACGCCCTCGCAGACCAGCAGCACCGGCGGCTCGTGCGGGCCGGCCGTTTGCCGGCTCGGCAAGCCCAGGCGCTGCCACCAGCCGGGCTGTGTGAGGTCGCACGCCAGGTTCATGCGGCCTTCGTCGATGCCGGGCAGCAGCCGCTCGCGCAGCGCGGTCACCTCGGGCAGATCGGCGTCGATCCAGCGGTTGGTGCCACGGTCCAGCCATTGAAAGTAGTGGCCCAGCCCCGCCCCCAGGCTGACCCCGGTGGCGCACGGCGAGCGCTCGAAGAACCGTTGCGCCAGGCCACGAAAAACGTGGCTGCGCGCCAGCACGCCGTACACGCTGACGCGATCGCGCAGGTACACAGACACATCGGTGCGCAGCGCGCGCAAGACGCGCCGGGCGCTGGCGTCGCCCAACGCCTGGCGCGGGAACAGCGCATCGCCGTGGGCACGCGCAGCCAGCGGAATCAGCAGCGTGGAGGCGACGGGGCCGAGGCCGCGCAGCGGGCCAATGGTGTTGCCGATGTTGCGGCTGATATCACCGCCGATGTCGCCGCCGTCGCCGTCATCAGCGTGCTCCACCCGCCACGGCAGCGGCTCGCGCTCGGCCTCCAGCATGTCGGGCGGCAAGAGTTCGTAGATCGATGGGTTCATGTCGAAAACCTCCGTGCTGCGCAGCGCGGCGCTTGCCTTGAAGCCGTTCATGCGTGCCCACCTTGCTGCCGCGCCACACCACGCAGCAGAAACAAAAACGCCGGCCCGCCGATCAGCGCGGTGAAGATGCCGACCGGAATTTCGGCCGGAATGGTCACGGTGCGGGCCACCGTGTCGGCCACCAGCAGCAGCAGCGCGCCGGCTGCCATGGCCAGCGGCAGCACGCGGCGCTGGTCGGCACCGGCCAAGCCGCGCACCATGTGCGGCGCCATCAGGCCGATGAAACCGATCAGCCCGCACCACGCCACCGCCAGCGCACACAGCAAGGCGACGATGGCGATGAGCCGGCCGCGCAGCCGCGCCACGTTCACGCCCACGTGCGCGGCCGCGGCTTCGCCCAGGGCGAGCGCGTTGAGCGAGTGAGCAAGCCGCCGCGCCTGCCAGAAGCACAGCGAAAGCGCCGCGGCCAACACACCGACGATGAGCCAACTCGCGCCGGCCAGCGAACCCAGCGTCCAGAAGGTGAGGCTGCGCAGTTGTTCGTCGGTGGCAAGGTAGGTGCACAGGCCGACCACGGCCATCGTCAACGCGTTCAGCGCCAAACCGGTGAGCAGCAAGCCGGCCACTGAGCCGGGCGTGAGCCAGCGGGCGATGCGGTCCAGCGCCACGCACACCGCCAGCGCGCCCACGAAGGCCGCCAGCGGCAGCACCCACAGGCGCCAGGCCGGAGGCACCGCCATCTGCGCGCTGGCAAGCACGGTCAGCACCAGCGCTGCGGCGCAGGCGGCGCCGCTGGTCACGCCCAGCAGGCCGGGGTCGGCCAACGGGTTGCGGAACAGGCCTTGTGTGAGCGCGCCGCACAGGCCGAGCGCCGCACCCACCAGCGCCGCCAGCAGCGCACGCGGCAGGCGCAGGTGCCACAGCACGTGCGCTCCGCCGCCGGTGGCTTGCTCGGTGAGCGGGGCCCACCAGTCGGCAGCGCTCACCTGCACGGCACCGAATTGCACCGCCAGCGCCAGGGCCACCGCCAGCGCCGCCCACAAAGACAGCGCCAGCACGCGGCTCACCGGCCAGCGGCCGACGGCGTCGGCGGGCAGTCCTGATCGGCGGAGCAGGGCTTGCGTTGTCATGGCGCTTCAGCGACGGGTCGGCGGTCGCGGGGGTTCGTGGGTGGCGCGTCGGCTGCAGTGGCGGCGGCTTGCGCAGCGGCTTTGCGATGGCTCGCGGGGCGGCTCGTGTGGCGGCTCGTGCGGCGGCTCGTGCGGCGGTTCATCCAGCCCGCCTCACGCCTTTGCAAACAAACCATCGGCCAGCGCCGCCACGGCCTGCGGCAGGCGGGGGCCGAAGCCGACCAGCAGCAGCGCTTCGAGCGAGACCACGCGCCGCGCGCGGCCGGCCGGGGTCTGCGCCAGGCCGGGCAGGCGCAGCAGGCCGTCGGTGCCGCCCACGGCCTGCAGGCCCTGGTCGGTGCCCAAGATCACATCCGGCGCGGCGGCGATCGCCGCTTCAGGCGTGAGCGGCTTGTAGCCGGTGAAGGCGTCGGCAAACACATTCACGCCACCGGCGTAGCGGATCATCGCGCCGGCCCCGGTGTCGCCGCCGGCCACGCGCACCTGCCCGATGCTGTGCGACAGCACGAACAGCACGCGCGGTGCGGCTTTGCCCGGCGCCAACAGTTTGGCCACCCGCTCGATGGTGGCCTGCCACTCCCGCTGCAAACGATCCACCAGTGAGTTGCCCGCCTCCACCCGGCCGCTCAGCTCGGCGAGCTTGCGCGTGCGAGCGAGCACACCTTCGAAGCGGTGGTCGCCGTCCAGCACCACCAAGGGCACGCGCGCGGCTTCGAGCTGGCGCAGCACGGCCGGCGGGCCGGCGTCTTCGCTGGCCACCACCAGCGTGGGCCGCAGCGACAGCACGCCCTCGGCCGACAGACTGCGCGCATAGCCCACGCTCGGCAGGCTGCGCGCCACCTCGGGGTAGAGCGAGGTGGTGTCCACGCCCACCAGGTCGGCCTGTGCGCCCAGCGCGTACAGCGTTTCGGTGAGCGCGCCGCCCACGCTGACGATGCGGCGCGGGCTTGCGACCGCGGCCGTGGGGGCCAGTGAAGGCGCCTGCGCCACGCTGTTGCCGCACACGAACGCTGCCATGCCGGCCAGCCATTGCCGGCGGTCGATGTGCAGCGGGCTGGTTGGGCCGCCCTCCCCGCTGCGCTCAGGCGCGAGCGTTGGGCACGGGCCGGCGCTGCGCGGGCTCAAGCCGCGCATGGCGTCGTCTCCCGCACCACCTCGTCCACCAGCGAGCGCCAGCTGGCCAGCTCCGGCACGCCCGGCTTGCGCTCGCCGAAGAACATGGCGATGGTCTGGCCGGTGGCGTCGAACAGTTCGAGCGATGTCACCAACCCGTCGCTCGTGGGCTTGCCCACCACCCAGGCGCTGGCGATGTGGTCGGCGCGCAGGTGCAGGTTGAAGCCTTCGTCGAGCACGTTGAGCCACGGGCCCATCACCACGACGTGCTTCACCGCGCCGCTGTGGATCTGGATCATGCCGGGGTTGCCGACGAACGCCATGATCGGCACGCCGGTGCGCGCCGCGGCATTGAGCATCAGCGGGGCGGCGTCGGGCTCCACGCGCTGTGCGAACTGCGGCTCGGCCAGGCGCAGCGCTTGCGTGCGTGAGACACCGTGGGTCTTGAGCAGGCCGAAGAACTCGTGCGTGTCGCGCATCGAGGCCCAGGCCTGGCGGAACGCGGACACGTCGATGACAGCGTCGGCTTGTTCGGCGTCTGCCGCTGGTGCAGGCTGCACGCTGATGCCTGCAGGCTGCTGCTCGGCGGCGAAGGCGGCGACCAGCGCGTCCCAGGCCGCCACATTGCTGGCGGCGCGCAGGAAGACCTTGTGGATCGCCACGCCCGCCGCGTCGAAGAACTGCAGGCTGCGTTGGGGGCCCTTCTCGGTCGCCTCGTCGATGGCAAAGCCGTGCGCCCAGCGGTGGTAAACAACGCGCAGGTCGATCGCGCCGCCCAGCACCAGCCCCATCTTCGCGTCGTTGCCGCCGCTATGGCTGGCATTGGCGTAGGTGCCCGTCTTCTCGTGCACGCAAGACTCGTTGCGCGTGAGTGCCAACAATTCGCCCACCGGCTCCAGCGCCTGCACGATCTGCGGCCAGACGGGGCGCAGGCGCTGGGCCTTCATCAACCGGTCGGGCGCTTCGTCGGGCCGCGCAACGTGGGCGGCGACCAATTCGCCTTCGGACACGCCGAGTTGGGCGGCAATGTCGCGGTGCCGCGCCTTCGCGCCGCGCCGCATCGCGGTGAACGCTTCTTGAAGTGCGATGTGCTGAGAGGTTGTCATGGAGCTTCCTTCAGGCGTTGAACAAAGATCGCCCCCAGGCCGACGACAAGCGTCGTCCGCCCCCCCGAGGGGGATGAGGAACTTCGGGCGGCCGTGCGTTTCCTCATGCGTTAGAACTCATAGCGGGCCGAGACCTGCAGGCTGCGGCCGGGTGCGGTGTAGGCGTCTTTCACGGTGCTGTTGTCGGCCACGCCCCGCACGTCGGACCAGCGCCAGTAGGTCTGGTCGAGCGCGTTCCTCAGGTTGGCGTGCAGCGACAAACTCGGCAGTGGGCGCCAGTAGGCGGCGAGGTCGAGCACGGTGGAGGCCGGCGTCACGAACGCCGGCGTGGTGCCCGTGGCCGTGCGGATCGGGTTGGCGCGGTCGGCCCCCTTGCCCTGCGCGTGCAGGGCAGTGGCGCTGTAGCCGAGCGAGCCGGTGTCGTAACGCAGGCTCAGCACAGTGCGCAAGGGCTCCACGCTGTCCAGTGGGGCGATCACGCCGTTGCGCTCGACGTACCCGCGAACCAGCGCGCTACCGGCCTTGACCGACCAGCGCGTGTCGAGCTGCCACTCACCACGCAGTTCGATGCCGCGAATGCGCGCGCGGCCCAGGTTGACGAACTGAAAGACGGCCTGGCTGGCCACCGTGCCGGCCCCGCTGACCTGCTCTTGCGAGATGAAGTCGCGGTAACGGTTGTCGAAGGCCGCCACCTGCCAACGCACCGCCCCACGCTTGCCACGCACCCCCACCTCGACGCTCTCGGCCCGTTCCGCCTTCAGGTTCGGGTTGCCGATGCTGCGATAGAACGCAGCAAGGTTGGTGAAGCCGTTGTTCACCTGGTCGGGCGTCGGCGCGCGGAACCCCTTGGCCCATTGGCCGTAGGGCGCAAAGCCTGGGTCCAGCCGCAACATCACCCCCAGGCGCGGCGTGGCAGCCCGGTCCGACAGCGTCACCACGGCGCCGCCGGCGTAGCCGTCGGCCGAGGGCACGAGCTTGTACTGGTCCAGCCGCAGACCGGGGATCAGGCTGAAGACGCCGGCTTCGATCTCGTCTTGCACGAACACGCCGGCCAGCGTGTAGCGGGTGTCGGGGAAGGGCAGCGTCGGGTAGGTTTCGCCGGGTGGCGGCACGGTGCCGCTGCGAACACCGGTGAGGGTGCTGCGACTCAGGTCCACACCGTAGCTCAGGCGGTGAGCCAGGTCGGCGCTGCCGAAGTTGCTTTCGAATTGAGACGACAGGCCGAGCACGTTTTGCGTGTAAAGGTTGTCGCGCGTGCGGTCGGGTGAGGTGTTGCGGTCTTCGGCGGCGAACTGGCGCACCTCGGCGGCTTGGGTGTACAGGCGCGTTTCGGCCTTTTGCAGCCAGCCACCGCGCGGGTTGGCGTAGCGGTGCTCAAGCGAAACACGCTGGCGCTGCAGGCGATCGTCGGTGTCGAGGTCCAGCGTGCTGGTGCCGGCCAGCGGCGGCGTGGCGCGGGCCGAGTAGACCTCGGTGGTCTGGCTGCGCCGTTGCGCATCGAGGGTGAAGCCGATCTGGTGGTGGGGTGTCACGTCGTAGAGCACCTTGCCCAGCAGTGCGGGCGCCGAATAGTCCACCGGGTTGGGGGTGGTGCGGGTGCTGTTCTGAGCGTCGTTCGTGCCCTGGTTGTCGGTTTCATGGCCGCGCCGCAGGCTGGCCAGCAGCAGGCCTTGCCAGCCTGCACCGCGGGCTGCGGCAGCGACCGAGGTGCTGAAGGACTTGTCGACCGTGTCGTAGCCCAGTCGCGCGTACCCGCCGAGCGTCTGGCCCGCCTTCAGCACGTCGCGCGGATCGAGCGTGCGCAGGCTCAACACGCCGGCCAGACCGTCGCTGCCGTACTGCGTGGAGGCCGGGCCGCGCAGCACTTCGATGGACTGCGCGCCGTCGATGTTGAGGAAGTCGCCCCGCCCTGTCGCAAAGGAGCCGAACGAGAAGGCGTTGGGCACCCGAATGCCGTCCACCAGCATCAGCACCTGGTTGCCCTCCAGCCCGCGGATGTTGATGCCTTCGTTTCCGGCGCGGCCGGTGGCAGCGCCGGCCGCGGTGAAGCGTGTCGCAGCGGCGCGCACGGTCACGTCGATCTCGTTGCGGAACACGTCCTTGATGTCGCGCGCGCCGGAGCGTTCGATCTCGGCGGCGGGCACCACGGTGACGCTGGCGGGCACGTCGTCTGCCGCACGCTCGGTGCGCGTGGCAGTCACCGTGATGGGGATCAGCGGGGCGGCCAGGGCGCCGCCGGCATCAACGGCAGGCGTCTAGGCAGTCGCGGGCAGCGTGGTCAATACGACCGACGAAGCAACAGCCGTCAGGGCGAGCCCGCCGAACGAGGTTTTGCGAAGCACGTGGATGTCCTTTTCATGGGCACGTGCTGGCGCGGGCTGGCCGTTGCGGGTCGGTTGTCGGGATCGACCACCTTCAGTGCAATGTAATGCGAATCGCTCTCATTCACAAGCCATTCGTTGAACAGTTGCAAACAAGAACGATTCGCATTACAGTGCCCACATGCAGGACAACCACTCCCCCGACGCCAACGTCCAGCCGATCGTGCCGACACCCCTGCCCCATGGCGAGAACGGCAGCCTGGCGGTGATGGCCCGACGCCGCTTTGGCAGCGCGCAGCTGTTCGGCGACACCACCGAAGTCGAGATCCAACACGGCGAGTCGCTCTACCGCCTGCGTCTGACCTCGCTCGGAAAGCTGATCCTCACGAAGTAGCCAGACGCCCCCACCCCCGCCAGCCCCCGCCAGCACGCACCCGACCCAAGGAACAACGTGCTGCGACGAATTCTTGCGACACCGGCGCGGCCCGCGCGCGCAACCACTTCGGCACAGGCGGCTGCGGTGGCGGGCCAAACGAAGCCAGCGCACCTGCCCGCATGCCGGCTCGACAGCGGCCCGCCCGCAGGAAGCGTCTGATGTGCGACCGTGAGAACAAGCTGATCGAAGTCGCTGTCCGGCACGCCACTGCCGGGTCCGGCACCCAAGCCGCAACCCTTCCGCCCGCCCCGTCCGGCTCACGCCGGCGCAGGCTGTGGGAGCTTGGCAGCCACGCCCACTGCCCGGTGATCGGCGTGTGCCTGCCGATCCATGCGCTGCGCCGGCTGGTGACCAAGGCGGCGGGCGCGCAGGCAAGCGCCGACGACTACGAACTGCACTGCGGCGCCATCACCGACTGCAAGCGCCGCGGCCCGATTGCCGAAGCCGTGCAGCGCGAGCTCGACCGACGCTGCGCGCTCGCACTGCGCCAGACCGCGCTGGCCAAGACCACCGAAGCACTGCGCACCTGGTGGTGCGAGGCCTCCCAGGGCAAAGACCTGGCCGGCGCGCTCTGGGCCACGCTGACCCACGCGCGCTGCACGACAGCGCTCGAACACGAGGTGCTGGGCGAGGTACACATGTTGCAGCACCAGGTCGGCATGGGCCGGCGCGTGGACCTGGAGCGCTTCGAGGCACTCGTCGACCAGAACTCCGTGCTCGAGCACGAACTGCGCAACGCCGTGCAGCGCTGTACGCGCCAGGCCGACGAGCACGCGCGACGCTGCGACGAACAACAAGGCCAGCTGATGGAGGTGCGCGCGCAGTTGATCGCACGCGACACCGCATGTGCCCAGTTGCGAGAGGAGTTGCAGGCCCTTCACGCCACCGTGCCCGGGCTCAAGAAGCGCACCGAACTGACCAGCCAAGCCGAGTGGCAGGCCACCCGCATCCAGGACCTGGAGCGCGCGCTGAACCAGATGCAGCAGGACGCCGAGCGTCACAAGCGCCGCGCTGACGAACAGGCCGCCGAACTGCTGCGACGCGACGCCGAGGCGGCGTTGGCAGAAAGGGAAATCGCCGCTGCGAGCGCCATCGACACGCCGGGCCGCCTGGACGACTGCGCCGTGCTCTGCGTCGGCGGCCGCCCGGCGAGCGTGCCGCTGTACCGCCACATCGTCGAGCGCACCGGTGGGCGCTTCTTGCACCACGACGGCGGCGAAGAAGAAAGTTCCGGCAAGCTGGAGGCCACCCTCGCTGCCGCCGACATGGTGATCTGCCAAACCGGCTGCATCAGCCACAACGCCTACTGGCGCGTGAAGGACCACTGCAAACGCACCGGCAAACGCTGCGTGTTCGTCGAAAGCCCGAGCACCGCAGGGCTCAAGCGCGCGCTGGTTGAACTGCAGCCGGCGCATTGATCCGGGCCGCGCGCACGACGCTCACGGCAGCAACACCGCCCGCCCGCGGATGCGCCCGGCGCGCAGGTCGTCGAGCGCGGCTTGCGCGTCGGCGAGCGGGCGGGTCTCGATGTGCGTGGGCGTGACGACGCCGCTGCGCGCCAGCGCCATCAACTGGTCCATCTCGGTCAGCGAGCCGACGTAGGAGCCCACCACGTTGACGCCGCGCAGCGGCAAGGTGGGCAGCGCGACGGACAGCGAGCCGCCGAACAGCCCGACGACGATCAGCTTGCCGCCCTTGCGCAGCGTGGACAAGCCGAACTCGGCCGTGGCCGGCATGCCGACGAAGTCGATCACAGCGGCAAAACCGCCGTCGGTCTGCTTCAGCAGGCGGCGGCGCAGCTCCTTGTCTTGCGGGTCGACGGCGTCGCTCGCGCCGGCCGCCAGCGCGGCGTCGCGCTTGCTGGGGTCGATGTCGGCCACCACCGGGCCGACGCAGAACAACGCTCGCGCGATTGCGATCGCGGCTTGCCCCACGCCGCCGGCGCCGATGATCAACAGCGGCTCATGCTGCGTGATCGGCGCAGCCTTGCCGAGCGCGCTGAACGCGGTGAGGCCCGAGCACGCCAGCGTGGCGGCAAAGTTCTGCGGCAGGCTGCCGTGGTCGAACAGGTAGCGCGGGTGCGGCACCATCACATGCGTGCTGAAGCCGCCCTGGCGCGTGACACCCAGTGCGCGGGGCCGGTCGCAAAATTGCTCGACACCGCGCCGGCAGGCCGGGCAGGCGTCGCAGCCGATCCACGGGTAGGCCACGCGCCGTTGGCCGGGCAACGCACCGTCGGCCTGCGGCCCGGCGGCCAGCACCTCTCCGGCAATCTCGTGGCCCAGCGCCAGCGGCAGCGGCATGCCCTTGGCGAGGTCGAGCTTGAGGCCACCGCCCAGGTCGAAGAAGCCATCAGCCAAATGCAGGTCGCTGTGGCACACGCCGCAGGCCTGCACGCGCAGCAGCACCTCGGTGCCGGTGGGTTGCGGCAGCGGGTCGGCAGCGGCCTGGAGCCTCGCGCCGATGCGATGCAGGCGAAAGCTGTGTTGCAGCGGCGTGCCGTGGTCGGCAAGGCGGCCTGGGGCGGTGGTGTTCATGGCGGGAATGTGCCTCCAAGCCAGCGCGCGCACAACCGGCGCTTCCCGGAGCTGCTGCTGCCGCCGCGCCTTGCTGCTGCCGCCCTGTCTCTCACACCCTGTCTCTCACACCCGGTCTCTGACGCCACGCATCTCCTGCCCTGCATGGGCCGAGCTGTCTTGCTGCCCGGTTCAACCAAGCATCGCCACCACCTCGTCGGCCAGCGCCAGCGACGAGGTGACGCCGGGCGACTCGATGCCGAACAACTGCACCAGGCCGGGCAGGCCGTGTTCCGCTGGGCCGTCGAGCACGAAGTCGCGCGCAGGCTCGCCAGGGCCGTAGAGCTTGGGGCGGATGCCGGCGTAGTCGGGCAGCAGCGCGCCGTCGGGCAGGCCCGGCCAGTAGCGGCGCACTTCGGCATAGAAGGCGTCACCGCGGCGCGGGTCCACGCGGTAGTCCAAGGTGTCCACCCACTCGACGTCGGGCCCGAACTTGGCCTGGCCCTGCAAGTCCAGCGTCAGGTGCACGCCCAGGCCGCCCTGCACCGGCACCGGATAAATCAGGTGCGTGAACGGCGCGCGCCCCTGCAGCTTCAAGTAGTTGCCCTTGCCCCAGTGCGCGCGCGGGATGCGCGCCGCTGGGTAGCCGGCGATGCGCGCGGCCACCGCCTGCGCCTGCAGCCCGGCCGAGTTGACGAGCCAGCGCGTGCGCAGCTCGAACGGCTCGCTGGCGGCGTCACCACCGCCGTCACCAGCCACCTTCAGATGCCAATCGTCGCCGACCCGCTCTGCTGCCTCGAACGGCGAGCGACACACCAGCGTCGCGCCGTGCGCCTCGGCGTCGCCCAGCAGGGTCAGCATCAGGCCATGCACGTCGATCACGCCCGACTCGGGCGACAACAGCGCCGAGGTGCAGCGCAGCGCCGGCTCCCTGGCCATCGCCTGCGCTGCTGTCAGCATCTGCAGGCCCTCGACGCCCAGCGCCTGCGCCTTGCCCAGCAGGCCGAGCAGCAGCGCGTCTTCTTCGGCGCCATGGGCAACGAGCAGCTTGCCGAGCTTGCAGTGCGCGATGCCACGCTGCGCGGCGTAGTCGTACAGCATGCGCCGGCCAGCGATGCACGCGGTGGCCTTGCGCCAGCCCAACGCACCGTGCAGTCCGGCGTGGATGACCTCGCTGTTGCGCGAACTCACGCCTTGCCCGAACGCGGCCTCCGACTCCAGCACGAGCGTCTGCAACCCGCGCATCGCGATGGCGCGTGCAAGTGCCAGGCCGACGACACCGGCGCCGACGATCACGCAATCCACGCGGTCCATCAGCGCCCCGCGGACTCCATCAACGGCTCAGTCAGACACAGCATGCAACCGCTACCCACCACGGCGTCTCAGCGCTTCAGCGTCGCCCGTTTGCCCAGCTCGATCTTGGCGATCGCGTTGCGGTGCACCTCGTCCGGCCCATCGACGATGCGCACGGTGCGCTGGTGCGCATAGGCCTCGGCGAGCCAGAAGTCCTGGCTCACACCCGCCGCGCCATGCGCCTGGATCGTCCAGTCCACCACCTTGCACGACACGTTGGGCGCAACCACCTTGATCATCGCAATCTCGGCCCGCGCGGCCTTGTTGCCCACCGTGTCCATCTTGTGCGCGGCGTTGAGTGTCAGCAGCCGCGCCTGGTCGATCATGCAGCGCGACTCGGCAATGCGCTCGTGCCAGACCGACTGCTCCGACAGCGCCTTGCCGAAGGCCACGCGCTCTTGCAGCCGGTCCACCATCATCTCGAGCGCGCGCTCGGCCGCACCGATGGAGCGCATGCAGTGGTGAATGCGCCCCGGCCCGAGCCGGCCCTGCGCGATCTCGAAGCCGCGGCCTTCGCCGAGCAGGATGTTCTCGACCGGCACGCGCACGTTGTCGAGCACCACCTCCATGTGGCCGTGCGGCGCGTCGTCGTAGCCGAACACGGTGAGCGGGCGCTCCACCGTAACGCCCTTGGCGTCGCGCGGCACCAGCACCATCGACTGCTGCGCGTGGCGCGGCGCGTCGGCGTCGGTCTTGCCCATCACGATGAAGATCGCGCAGCGCGGGCTGCCGGCGCCGGAGCTGAACCACTTGCGGCCGTTGATGACGTACTCGTTGCCATCGCGGCGAATGCTGCACTGGATGTTGGTCGCGTCCGACGACGCCACCGCCGGCTCGGTCATCAGAAAGGCCGAGCGGATCTGACCGTCCAGCAGAGGCTCAAGCCAGCGCTGCTTTTGCTCAGGCGTGCCGTAGCGCTCGATCGTTTCCATGTTGCCGGTGTCGGGCGCCGAGCAGTTGAACACCTCGCTGGACCACGACACGCGCCCCATCACCTCGCAAAGCGGCGCGTAGTCGAGGTTGGAGATGCCGCCATGCCCCTTGTACGGGTGCGGCAGGAACATGTTCCACAGGCCGGCTGCACGGGCCACGTGCTTGAGCTCATCGACCACCGGCACCGGCTGCCAGGCATTGCCGGCGCGGCGGAATGCGTCGAGCTCGCGGTGGTGGCGGGCCTCGTTGGGCGTGATGTGCTGGTCGAAGAACGCGTTCAAGCGTTGCACGAGGTCGCGGGTCTTGGTGGAGGGTTCGGCGAACATCGGTGGTCTCCGGGGTGGGCGGTCGGCGCACGCAACGAATGGCCGCGCGCGTCGGGCCATTGAAGCATGCCCGTCACTTGGCTGAAGTCGCCGACGCGACGAGAGAGTGCGCATCAGCAAAACGCCCCCGAGACACGGTGTCCTCGGGGGCGTCGGGCTTTTCTGGGATGCCCCGGAACCTCCCGGGACTCTGTTCTGGTGGAGCTGGGGGGAATCGAACCCCCGTCCGCAAGCCATCGCCAGGCAGATCTACACGCTTAGCTGTCTGATTTGTTTTTAGTGTCGGGGGTCGCGCAGCAGCACGCTACCCCTTCCACGATTCACTTGATTTAACCCTGCGGCGAGTGACCCACCGCAGGACGAGCCCATGTGTATGACTTCGCAGCCTTCGGGTTGCCCCGGAGGCCCAGCCCATCGGCCAACTGTTGCGAAGCTCACCGGTGTTAAGCGGCGAGAGCGTACGTAGAGTCGTTCGCAGTTACTTTGTTTCCAGTGGATTTACGAGCGTACTGGTGCTCGGCGTGCCCTGTTCCAACTCCGCACCCACGTCGAAGCCAGGTCAGCCCCAGAGCCGCCTATGTTAGGCCATTGCCAGGTGCTTCAAGAGTGCAGCTTCAAGCGTGCTGCTTCACGAACGCGGCGTCGCCGTCAGGCGAGCGCCAGCAACGTCAAGAGTTCGATCGGCGCGTTGGCGATGTGGTCGGCGCCCCAGGCCGTGATCGGCTCGCCTTCGCCGAGATAGCCCCAGGCTGCGGCGACGGTGAGCATGCCGGCCGCGCGGCCGGCTTTCACGTCGCGGTGGTCGTCGCCGATGTACCAGCAGCGTACGGCCGGCACGTTCAGGCGGCGCGCGGCCTCCAGCAGCGGAGCAGGGTGCGGCTTGGCGTGGGGAGTGGTGTCGCCGCTCACCAGCGTGGCCGACGTCTTGTGCAGACCGAGCGCCTCGACCAGCGGCTCACTGAAGCGCGTCGCCTTGTTGGTGACGATTCCCCACGGCAGGCGATGCGCGGCGAGTGCGTCCAGCACCGGCAGCATGTCGGCAAAGACATGCGTGTGTCGTGTCATGCGCGCTTCGTAGCGTTGCAGGAAATCCTCGCGAAGCTTTGCGTAGGGCTCGTCGTCCGGGCCGACGCCGAAGGCGCGGGCGACCATTCCGCGGGCGCCGGCGCCCACCATCGGCCGCAGGTGGTCGAGCGGCAGGCGTTCGAGGCCGTGCGCTTCGCGCATGTCGTTGGCAGCGCCAGCCAGGTCGGGGGCGCTGTCGATGAGCGTGCCGTCCAGGTCGAACAGCAGCGCTTGCGGGCGCCCGGTCATGAGGGCTTGCGGCACGCGATCATGTAGTTGACGCTGGTGTCGCCCGACAACCAATAGCGGCGCGTGAACGGGTTGTATTCCAGGCCACGGCTGTCGCACAGGTCGATGCCGGCGTTGCGGCACCACTGCGCCAGTTCGCTGGGGCGGATGAATTTGGCGTACTCGTGCGTGCCCTTGGGCAGCAGCTTGAGCACATGCTCTGCGCCGACGATGGCAAAGACGAAGGCCTTGGCGTTGCGATTGATGGTGGAGAAGAACAGCCAGCCGCCCGGCTTCACCAGCGCCGCGCAGGCGTGGACGATGGAGGACGGGTCAGGCACGTGTTCGAGCATCTCCATGCAAGTGAGCACGTCGAACTGCGCGGGCATTTCTGCGGCCAGTGCCTCCGCAGCGACCTCACGGTACTCGACCGACGCGGTGCCGGCCTCGAGTGCATGCAGTTGCGCCACCTTCAGCGGCTTGGACGCCAGGTCGATGCCGAGCACGTTGGCACCGCGCCGCGCCATCGAGTCCGACAGAATGCCACCGCCGCAGCCGACGTCCAGCACCCGTTTGCCAGACAGGCGGGCGTGCGCGTCGATCCAATCCAGGCGCAAAGGGTTGATCTGATGCAGCGGGCGGAACTCGCTCTCCGGGTCCCACCAGCGGTGGGCCAAGTCGCTGAACTTGGCGAGTTCCTGTGGGTCGGCGTTGATCGTCATGACGCGATGGTATCCAACAAGACGCCCGAGGCGAACGCCCAAGAAAAAACCCCGCCGAGGCGGGGTTTCGATGCAGAGTGAGCAAAGAGCGCGCAAAGGCTCGACGCCTCTGCGCAGTCTCGATCACTTCTTCGTGCGGGTGCCCACGACCTCGATCTCGACGCGGCGGTTCTTCGCCTTGCCTTCCTTGGTCTTGTTGTCCGCCACGGGCTGCTTCTCGCCCTTGCCTTCGGTGTACACGCGGTTCTTCTCGACACCCTTGCTCGTGATGTAGGCCTTGACGGCTTCAGCACGGCGCACCGACAGCTTCTGGTTGAACGCGTCGCTGCCATCGGAGTCGGTGTGGCCGACGGCGATGATGACTTCGAGGTTGATGCCAGCCATCTTGCTGACGATGTCGTCAAGCTTGGCGCGGCCTTCAGGCTTGAGCACAGCCTTGCCGGAGTCGAAGAACGCGTCAGCGGCGAAGGTCACCTTTTCGCTCACCGGAGCCGGGGGCGGCGGGGGCGGCGGGGACGGCGGGGGCGGAGCGACCGGCGCTGCTGCCGGAGGCGGCGGCGGGGGCGGCGGGGGCGGCGGCGGGGGCGGGGGGGGCGGCGGCGGCTTCAGCGCGCCATCGCAGGCCGGGTTCGCGGTGGCCGGGGTCCAGTTGGCATCGCGCCAGCAGTGTTCGTTGGTGCCGTTCTTCCAGGGAATGCCCGTGGAGTTCACCCATTGGTCCGCGCCATTGGCCTGCGCGAACGCGCCGGACATGGACGTGGCGAGGGCGGCTGACGCAAAGAGCGAGGCCACCTTGTTCAGTTTCTTCATTGATTCTCCTCTCGTGGGAAGGCGCAGTAAGTCCTGCAAAACGTCCGAACCGGAATCGGAAAATTACTGGTAAACCCCCGACGAAACGGGTGCTGACCACCGACGGCAGATTGTGCCATAGGGCTTTCCTTGGACTGGATTTTGGCCCCGGCTTGCCTGCCTCGAAGGCTCGTTGTTGCGTGGCTGCTACACCGCGCCGCAATTAGAATGTAGGCCCGCGCAACGAGTGACCCGGCGCTCCCTCTTCAGGCACCGCCTGCACCTCCCGCATGACCCAGTTCGCCAAGGAAACACTGCCCATCAGCCTTGAAGAGGAGATGCGGCGTTCGTACCTTGATTACGCGATGAGCGTGATCGTGGGCCGCGCCCTCCCCGATGCGCGCGACGGCCTGAAACCGGTTCACCGGCGCGTGCTGTACGCGATGCACGAGTTGAGCAACGACTGGAACCGGCCGTACAAAAAGTCGGCCCGCATCGTGGGCGACGTGATCGGCAAGTACCACCCGCATGGCGACCAATCGGTCTACGACACGATCGTGCGCATGGCGCAAGACTTTTCGCTGCGACACATGCTGGTGGACGGCCAGGGCAACTTCGGATCGGTCGACGGCGACAACGCGGCGGCGATGCGCTACACCGAGATCCGCCTGTCCAAGATCGCCAACGAGATGCTGGCCGACCTGGACAAGGAAACCGTCGACTTCGGCCCCAACTACGACGGCAGCGAAAAGGAGCCGCTGGTGCTGCCGGCGCGCTTGCCCAACCTGCTCGTCAACGGCGCCGGTGGCATCGCGGTGGGCATGGCGACCAACATCCCGCCGCACAACCTCAACGAGGTGATCGACGCCTGCCACCACCTGCTGAAGAACGCCGACGCCACCATCGACGAGCTGATGGAGATCATCCCGGCGCCCGACTTCCCCACCGCCGGCATCATCTACGGCCTGCAGGGTGTGCGCGACGGTTACCGCACCGGCCGCGGCCGCGTGATCATGCGCGCCAAGTGCCACTTCGAAGACATCGACAAAGGCCAGCGCCAGTCGATCATCGTCGACGAAATTCCGTACCAGGTGAACAAGAAAAACCTGCTCGAGCGCATTGCCGAGCTGGTGCACGAGAAGAAGCTGGAGGGCATCAGCCACATCCAGGACGAGTCCGACAAGTCGGGCATGCGGGTGGTCATCGAGTTGAAGCGCGGCGAAGTGCCCGAGGTCGTGCTGAACAACCTGTACAAGCAGACGCAGCTGCAAGACACCTTCGGCATGAACATGGTGGCCCTGATCGACGGCCAACCCAAGCTGTGCAACCTGAAGGACCTGATCGCGATCTTCCTGGAGCACCGGCGCGAGGTGGTGACGCGGCGCACCGTATACGAGCTGCGCAAGGCGCGCGAACGCGGCCACGTGCTCGAAGGGCTGGCGGTGGCGCTGGCCAACATCGACGAGTTCATCGAGACGATCAAGAACTCGCCCACACCGCCCGTCGCCAAGGCGGCGTTGATGAGCAAGAGCTGGGATTCGTCGATGGTGCGCGAGATGCTGTCGCGCGTGGGCGACCAAACGGTGGGTGGCCGCGACGCCTACCGGCCCGAGGGGCTGCCAGCGAGTTTCGGCCTGCAGGCCGACGGCCTCTACCGCCTCTCCGAAGAACAGGCCGGCGAGATCCTGCAGATGCGCCTGCAGCGCCTGACCGGGCTGGAGCAGGACAAGATCATCGGTGAATACAAGGAGGTGATGGCCGAGATCGCCGACCTGCTGAGCATCCTGTCCACACCCGCGCGCGTGACGACGATCATCTCGGACGAGCTGACTGCCATCAAGACCGAGTTCGGCCAGACGAAGGTCGGCGCGCGCCGCAGCACCATCGAGCACAACGCGCAGGACCTGGGCACCGAGGACCTGATCACGCCGATGGACATGGTGGTGACGCTGAGCCACAGCGGCTACATCAAGAGCCAGGCGCTGTCGGAGTACCGCGCGCAAAAGCGCGGCGGGCGCGGCAAGCAGGCCACGCAGACCAAGGAAGACGACTGGATCGAGCAGCTCTTCGTCGCCAACACGCACGACTACATCTTGTGCTTCACCAACCGCGGCCGCGTGTACTGGCTGAAGGTCTGGGAGGCGCCGCAGGGCTCGCGCAATTCGCGCGGCCGGCCGATCGTCAACATGTTCCCGCTGCAGCAGGGTGAGAAGGTCAACGTGGTGCTGCCGCTGACGGATGGCTTCCGCAGCTTCCCCGCAGATCACTTCATCTTCATGGCCACGGCGCAGGGTGTGGTCAAGAAGACGCCGCTCGATGAATTCAGCAACCCGCGCAAAGCCGGCATCATTGCAGTCGACCTGGACGAAGGCGACTTCCTGATCGGCGCCGCACTCACCGACGGCAAGCATGACGTGATGCTGTTCAGCGACGGTGGCAAGGCGGTGCGCTTCGATGAAGACGACGTGCGCGCCGTCGGCCGAAACGCCCGCGGCGTGCGCGGCATGGCGCTGGACGACGGCCAAAGCGTGATTGCGATGCTCGTCGCTGAAGACGAAACGCAGAGTGTGCTGACGGCCACCGTCAACGGCTACGGCAAGCGCACGAGCATCGTCGAGTACACGCGCCACGGCCGCGGCACCAAAGGGATGATCGCGATCCAGCAGACCGAGCGCAACGGCAAGGTGGTGGCGGCCACGCTGGTGCGCGGCGACGACGAGATCATGCTGATCACCGACAAGGGTGTGCTGGTGCGCACGCGCGTCGCCGAGATCCGAGAGCTCGGCCGCGCCACACAAGGCGTGACGCTGATCGCACTGGACGGCGGCGACAAGCTCAGCGGCGTGCAGCGGTTGGTCGAGAACGATGCGAATGGCGACGGCGGTGGCGAGCCGGGCGGTGACGGCAGTGCAGACGCCCCCCCCAACGCGGGCCCCGAGGACGGCGCCTGATGCGCGTGGTTGTCGTGCTGGCGCTGGTGAGCAGCGCCGCACTGGCGCAGGCTCCACTCGCCACGCCGCCGGCAGCCACCGCGCCCACAGCCGGCAAGAAGGAGCTGGTTCAAAAGATCCTGCTCCTTCAGCAACCGGGCCTTGAATCGGTGGCGCGCGGCCTCGTCGAGCAACCTGCGGCACAGATGATGCAGGCGGCTGCCCGAACCATCCAGACCGACGTGCCGGCCGACAAGCGTCAAGCCGTGGCCAAGGCGATCGACGATGACGTGAAGAAGTACATCGAAGAAGCGCTGCCGCTGGTGCGCGAGCGTGCGCTCAAGGCGGCGCCATCGACGATCGGCGCAACGCTGGAGGACAAGTTCAGCGAAGGCGAGCTGAGGCAGTTGCTTGCATGGCTCGACTCGCCGGTGAACAAAAAGTACCAGGGCCTTGGCGGCGACATGCAGAAGGCCCTCGTGCAGAAAGTCGTCGCCGACTCCCGGCCGCTGATCGAGCCGAAGATTCAGGCGCTGGAGCAGAAAGTGCGGGCATCGCTGGGTGTTCCTGCGGCTCGCCTCGGCGCACCGACCGCCGCACCGTCGAAGGCACCAGCAGCCGCACCTGCCCAGGCGCCCCTTGCGCCGCCGCGGGCCGCCAGCGCACCGAACTCCACCAAGGGCCCCACGCCGTAAGCGTGCAGCGGCGGTGTCGGCGCAAGCACCGCCAGCACAAACCGCCCAATCCGTCGCCGCCAAGCAAGACCGGCGCACGAGGCATGCGAGAATTTCAGCCCAACCATGCGCGAAGCCTCCCCCGCCCCTCAACCGGCCCTGCTGGCCCTGCGCACGCAGATCGACCGACTCGATCGTGAGCTGCTCGCGCTGCTGAACCAGCGTGCATCGCTCGCGCTGGAGGTCGGTGAGTTGAAGAAGAGGGAAGGCTCGGTCGCCTTTCGCCCCGAACGCGAGGCGCAGGTCATCGATGGCCTGAAGGCCGCCAACCCCGGCCCGCTGGGCACCGACAGCGTGGCGCCGATCTGGCGCGAGATCATGTCGGCCTGCCGCGCACTCGAAACGCCGTCGCGCGTGGCCTACCTCGGCCCGGCCGGCACGTTCAGCGAAGAAGCGGCACTGAGCTTTTTCGGCTCGTCGATCGTGAAGGTGCCGTGCGCCAACTTCGACGAAGTGTTCCGCGCCACCAGCGCCGGCGCGGCCGACTTCGGCGTGATCCCGGTCGAGAACTCGACCGAAGGCGTGGTGGCGCGTTCGCTCGACCTGTTCCTGACCACGCCGCTGTTCATCATCGGCGAGACCAGTCTGTTCGTGCAGCACAACCTGCTGCGGCGCGACAACGCGCTCGATGGCGTCACCGCCGTGTGCGCCCATCCGCAGGCACTGGCCCAGTGCCACGGCTGGCTCAGCAATGCGCTACCGAATGCGGAGCGGCGGCCGGTGTCCAGCAACGCCGAAGGCGCGCGGCTGGCGAGCCTCGACCCGTCGATTGCCGCAGTGGCCAGCACGCGCGCGGGCAGCGAGTACGGCCTGCATGTGGTCGCCCCGGCCATCCAGGACGACGCGTTGAACCGCACGCGCTTTGCGATCGTCACGCACCCGCAACGCCACCCGCAGCCGCAGGCCTCGGGGCACGACTGCACGAGCCTGGTGGTGTCGGTCACCAACCGGCCCGGCGCGGTGCACGACATGCTGGTGCCGCTCAAGCAACACGGCGTGTCGATGACACGCTTCGAGTCGCGCCCGGCGCGCTCGGGCCAGTGGGAGTACTACTTCTACATCGACCTGGCCGGTCACCCCGACCAACCCCACGTGGCGCAGGCACTGAAGGAGCTGCGTGACGTGTGCGCTTTTTTCAAGCTGCTGGGCACGTACCCGATCGACGTTCACTGACGGCACCCCCCATGGCGCAAATGTTCAAGCAGCTCGGCGTGATCGGTTGTGGCCTTATGGGCGGCTCGTTTGCGCTCGCGCTCAAGCGTGCGGGGCTGGTCGAACGCGTGGTCGGCTACAGCAAGTCGCCGAGCACGACCGAGAAAGCCAAGAAGCTCGGCGTGATCGACATGGCGGCCGAGTCGGCGCTGCTCGCGGTGTCGGGTTCGGACGTGGTGCTGATTGCCGTGCCGGTGGCCGCCACCGAGGCAACGTTCAAGGCCGTGCGCCACCTGGTGGAGCCCGGCGTGCTGTTCATGGACGTCGGCTCGACCAAGCGCGACGTGGTCGATGCGGCGCGCCGCGTGCTGAAGGAACGCGTCGTGTCCTTCGTGCCGGCGCACCCGATCGCGGGCAAGGAGACCGGCGGCATCGCGCACGCCGACGCGTCGCTCTACAACGGCCGCCAGGTCATCCTCACACCGCTGTCGCAGACGGACCCGGAGCTGGTGCAAAAAGCCACCGACGTGTGGGCCGCGATCGGCTCGCAGGTGCTGCGCATGACACCCGAGAACCACGACGCCGCGTTTGCCGCCGTGAGCCACCTGCCGCACATGCTCGCGTTTGCGTACTTCAACTCGGTGGCGCGCCAGCCGGCGGGGCGCGACTTCCTGTCGCTCGCCGGACCGGGTTTTCGCGATTTCACGCGCATCGCGGCGAGCGACCCGTCGGTGTGGCGCGACATCCTGATGTCCAACCGCGAAGAAATCCTGAAGCAGTCCGAGCGCTTCCGCCACACGCTGGATGCGATGGAGCACGTGATGAAAGCAGGCAACCTCGAGGCGCTGGAAGACCTGATCCGCAGCGCGTCCGACTCGCGCGCCAGTTGGCACATGCACACGACCAAGTCGGGCAGCGGTCGCTGAGTGTGAGTCGCGTCTGCGCTGGTCGCTCGCCGTTGGCGTCGTCCTTGCTGCCCTGGTCATCAGACACTCCCCGCACATCCCCCTGACCGAGCCTGGCCGCATGTTCGCCACCCGCTTTCTCGACCTGCCGCCGCTGCTGTCGGCCTCCGGCAGCGTGGCCTTGCCGGGCTCCAAGAGCATCTCGAACCGCGTGCTGCTGCTGGCCGGGTTGAGCGCGGGCACCACCGCCATCCACGACCTGCTCGACTCCGACGACACGCGCGTGATGCTGACCGCGCTGCGCACGCTCGGGTGCGTCATTGAAGAGAAGGGCGCGGCGTTGCTCGTCACCGGGCTCGACGGGCGCCTCGACGTGAAGGAGGCGCAGCTCTTCCTCGGCAACGCCGGCACCGCGATGCGCCCGCTGACGGCCGCGCTGGCAGTGCTCGCCGCCACGCAAGGCGGCCGCTTCGAGTTGAGCGGCGTGCCGCGCATGCACGAGCGACCGATCGGCGACCTGGTAGATGCGCTGCGCCAACTCGGCTGCGACATCGCCTGCCTGCAGACCGAAGGCTACCCTCCGCTGCGCCTGGGCTCGGGTGCGGCGCCCACCGGGCATGGCTTGCGAACGCAGGCGCCGATCCGCGTGCGCGGCGACGTGTCGAGCCAGTTCCTGACCGCGTTGCTGCTGGCGCTGCCGCTGGTGGCCGAGCGGCATGCGGTGACGGTCGAGGTCGAGGGCGAGCTCATCTCCAAGCCGTATGTCGAGATCACGCTGAACCTGCTGGAGCGCTTCGGCATCGTCGTGCAGCGCGACGGCTGGCGCGCGTTCACGGTGCCGCAAGGCAGCGCGTACCGGTCGCCGGGCAGCATCCACGTCGAGGGCGATGCGTCGTCGGCGTCGTACTTCATCGCGCTCGGCGCGATTGCCGCGAACGACGCGCCGGTGCGCATCGAGGGCATCGGCACCGACTCGATCCAGGGCGACATCCGCTTCATCCAGGCCGCGCGCGCGATGGGCGCCGACGTGCTCAGCGGCCCCGGCTGGCTCGAAGTGAAGCGTGGGCGCTGGCCGCTGCAGGCGATCACGCTGGACTGCAACCACATCCCTGACGCAGCGATGACGCTGGCCGTGATGGCGCTGTATGCGCAGGGCACAACCCGACTCACCAACATCGCCAGTTGGCGCGTGAAGGAGACCGATCGCATCGCCGCGATGGCCAACGAGCTGCGCAAGCTCGGCGCTGCGGTGGACGAAGGGCCGGACTGGATCGCCGTGACCGCACCGGTGCGCTGGACCGCAGCGGCCATCCACACCTACGACGATCACCGCATCGCGATGTGCTTCTCGCTCGCCGCGTTCAACGCGCTGGCGGGTGCGGCGCCGCCTGCGCCGGTGCGCATCCTCGACCCGCAGTGCGTCGGCAAAACCTTTCCCGACTACTTCGAGAGGCTTTTCAGCGTCGTACGAACCGACACCGCGCACGTCCCCGTCATCACCGTCGACGGGCCGACCGCGTCCGGCAAAGGCACGTTGGCCAGCGCGCTGGCCAAGGCATTGGGCTACCACTTCCTCGACTCCGGCGCGGTCTACCGCGCCACCGCGCTGACGGCGCTGCGCCTGGGCGTGGGCACCGACGACGAGCCCCGCCTGGCCGAACTCGCCGCCGGGCTCGACCTGCACTTCTCGGCCGACCAGATCACGCTGCGCGGGCTCGACGTGACCGAGGCGCTACGGCTCGAAGAAGTCGGCGCGATGGCCTCGAAGATCTCGGCGTGGCCCGCCGTGCGTGCCGCGCTGCGCGAGTTGCAACTGTCGTTCCGCCAAGTACCCGGCCTGGTGGCCGACGGGCGCGACATGGGCACCGTCATCTTCCCCGGCGCCGACCTCAAGGTGTTTCTCACCGCCAGCGCCGCCACGCGCGCCGAGCGGCGTCACAAGCAATTGATTTCAAAGGGAATTTCCGCTAATATCGACAGTCTTCGCGCTGATCTGGAAGCGCGCGACGCCCGGGATCAAAACCGCAGCATTGCGCCCTTGAAGCCGGCCGAAGATGCGACGCTGCTGGACAACTCGGCGCTCACCGTGCAAGCCTCGGTCGATGCGGTGCTTGAAGTCTGGCAACGGCGCAGACCTTTCGCTTCACCCTCGGCCTGAGCCTCGGCCCGACCGAGGTCGCGTCGAAGGGGAACGAAGAAGCCCGCCGCCCTCCCTCCCGTGCCAATTCATCCGAGGCACATCGGGGCGTCGGTTTTGCAACCCAACCCGCAGCGGCGACGCTGTATCGGAACTCACCAATGTCTCAAACTCAAGTGGCCACACCCGCCGGCGTCGATTCGTTCGCCGCCATGTTCGAAGAATCGCTGCAGCGCTCTGAAATGCGCACCGGCGAAGTCATCACCGCCGAGGTGGTGCGCGTCGAACACAGCTTCGTGGTGGTCAATGCCGGGCTCAAGAGCGAAGCCTACGTGCCGATCGAAGAATTCAAGAACGACCACGGCGAGCTCGAAGTGCAGGTCGGCGACTTCGTCTCGGTCGCGATCGACGCGGTCGAAAACGGCTACGGCGACACCATCCTGTCGCGCGACAAGGCCAAGCGCCTGGCCTCGTGGCTTTCGCTTGAAACGTCGTTGGAGTCCGGCGAGTTCGTCACCGGCACCGTCAACGGCAAGGTCAAGGGCGGCCTGACGGTGCTGGTCAACGGCATCCGCGCCTTCCTGCCCGGCTCGCTGCTCGACACGCGCCCGGTCAAGGACATGAGCCCGTTCGAGGGCAAGACGATGGAGTTCAAGGTCATCAAGCTCGACCGCAAGCGCAACAACGTCGTGTTGTCGCGCCGCGCCGTCGTCGAGGCTTCGATGGGCGAAGAGCGCTCCAAGTTGCTCAGCACGCTGAGCGAAGGCGCGATCGTCAACGGCGTCGTCAAGAACATCACCGAGTACGGTGCGTTCGTCGACCTCGGCGGCATCGACGGCCTGCTGCACATCACCGACATGGCCTGGCGCCGCGTGCGCCACCCGAGCGAGGTGGTGCAGGTCGGCCAGGAACTGCAGGCCAAGGTGCTGAAGTTCGACGCCGAGAAGAACCGCGTTTCGCTGGGCATCAAGCAGTTGGGCGACGACCCGTGGCATGGTGTTTCCCGCCGCTACCCGAACGGCACACGCCTGTTCGGCAAGATCACCAACATCGCCGACTACGGCGCGTTCGTCGAGATCGAGCCGGGCATCGAAGGCCTGGTGCACGTCTCCGAGATGGACTGGACCAACAAGAACGTCGCGCCGAACAAGATCGTCTCGCTCGGTGACGAAGTCGAGGTCATGGTGCTCGAGATCGACGAAGACAAGCGCCGCATCAGCCTGGGCATGAAGCAGTGCAAGGCCAACCCGTGGGAAGAGTTTTCCACCACGGTGCAGCGCGGCGACCGCGTCAAGGGCCCCGTCAAGTCGATCACCGACTTCGGCGTGTTCGTGGGTCTGGCCGCCGGCATCGACGGCCTGGTGCACCTGTCGGACCTGTCGTGGAACGAACCCGGCGAAGCCGCGGTGCGCAACTACAAGAAGGGCCAGGAGGTCGAGGCCATCGTGCTGGCGGTCGACGTGGAACGCGAGCGCATCTCGCTCGGCATCAAGCAGCTCGACTCCGACCCGTTCACCAGCTACACCTCGGTCAACGACCGCGGCATGTCGGTGACGGGCAAGGTCAAGACGGTTGACGCGCGTGGCGCCGAGATCCAGCTCAACGACGACGTGACGGGCTACCTGCGCGCCTCCGAGATCAGCCGCGACCGTGTGGAAGACGCCCGCAACATGCTGAAGGAAGGCGACGAAGTCAACGCCGTGATCATCAACGTCGACCGCAAGACGCGTTCGATCCAGTTGTCGATCAAGGCCAAGGACAACGCCGACAACCAAGAAGCCATGCAGCGCCTGTCGCAAACCAGCGAACGCGAGAACGCCGGCACGACCAGCCTGGGCGCACTGCTGCGCGCCAAGCTGGACAACCAGAACAACAATTCCTGATTGTTGGTCTGCGGCGCGCTTCGGCCGGGCTCTTGCTGAGATGACCCGATCCGACCTGGTGGTGCAGCTGGCCGAGCGATTCGGCCAGCTCACCCACCGCGACACCGAGTTCGCGGTGAAGACGATCCTGGACGCGATGTCCGACGCGCTCGCGCGCGGACACCGCATCGAAATTCGCGGCTTCGGCAGCTTCTCGATCAACCGCCGGCACCCGCGCGTTGGGCGCAACCCGCGTTCCGGCGAACAGGTGGTGATCCCCGAAAAGCTCGTGCCGCACTTCAAGCCCGGCAAGGCCCTGCGCGAAGCAGTCGACGAGAAGATGCCGGCCACCGACAACGCCGCCTCGGGCGTTTGAGCCGGGCACCGGGCACCGATGCGAATCCTCGTCTGGCTGTTCCGGGCGGCCATCTTCTTCACGCTGTTCGCGTTTGCGCTGAACAACCAGCACGACGCCGGCGTGAGCTGGTTCTTCGGCCAGGAGTGGCGCGCGCCGATGGTGTTCATCGTGCTGGCCGCGTTCGCGCTCGGCTGTGCTTTCGGCGTGCTGGCGATGGTGCCGAGTTGGTGGCGGCACCGACGAGTCGCCAAGCGGCACACCGACGATGTGGCGCTGCCGGCCGAAGCCAAGCCCGCAGAGCCGCCCCCCGACTCCACGCTGCAGGCGCCGCCGCGCGATGGACTTTGACCTGCAGTGGTTGCTGCTCGGACTGCCGGTGGCGTTTGCCGTCGGCTGGCTGGCGTCGCGCTTCGACATGCGCCAATGGAGGCGCGAACAGAAGGACTCGCCGAAGGCCTATTACAAGGGCCTGAACCTGCTGCTCAACGAACAGCACGACAAGGCGATCGACGCCTTCATCGAAGCCGTCCAGCAAGACCCTGACACCTCCGACCTGCACTTCGCGCTGGGCAACCTCTTCCGCCGCCGCGGCGAGTACGAGCGGGCGGTGCGCGTTCACGAACACCTGCTGAACCGCGCCGACCTGCCCAAGGCCGAGCGCACGCGCGCCCAACATGCGCTGGCGCAAGACTTCATGAAGGCCGGCTTGTTCGACCGCGCCGAGCAGGCCTACCGAGCCCTGCACGGCACCTCGTTCGACACCGAAGCGCGACTGGCGCTGCTCAACCTGCATGAGCGCTCACGCGACTGGCGCGCCGCGGTCGACGAAGCGCGTGAGCTCGAGCGCACCGGCACCGCATCGTTCGCAGCGCGCACCTCGCACTACTGGTGCGAACTGGCGCTGGAGGCGGACGCCAAGCAGCAGTCGGTCGTGGCCGACGAAGCCTTGCGCCATGCCCGCGAGGCCGCCCCGCGCGCCGCGCGGCCGCTGGTGCTGGCAGGCCAGCGTGCCGCGGCGCGGGGCGAGCACGCCGCGGCCTTGTCGGCATGGAACGACTTGTCAGCAGTGCAACCCGATGCGTTCAGCCTGGTCGCGCGCGACTACGCTGCCAGCGCCATCGCATCGGGCGAAGCCGCTGCAGCGTTGGGCAAACTGCGCGCGCAGCACCTGCGCACGCCGACGATGGACCTGCTGCAGGCCATCGCCACGCTCGAGCCGCAACCCGAGCGCCAACGCGAACGGCTGCTCAAGCACCTGCGCGACCAGCCCACGCTGTCGGCCGCGCAGGCGCTGCTCGCCCAGAGCCAGGGCCGCACCTTGACCGAACCCGAGGCCGACAGCCTGCGCGACGCGCTCGGCCGCGCCGCGCGGCCGCTGCAGCGCTACCGCTGCGCCGCTTGCGGCTTCGAGGCGCAACACTATTTCTGGCAATGCCCGGGCTGTCTCAACTGGGACAGCTACCCGCCCCAGCGGCTGGAGGACATGGGATGAACAAGCCGAGATCGAAAACGATCACGCGCGAGCGGCTCGCGCAAGCCCGTGTGCTGGTGGTCGGCGACGCGATGCTGGACCGCTACTGGTTCGGCGCGGTCGACCGCATCTCGCCGGAAGCGCCGGTGCCGGTCGTGCGCGTGAACCGCGAGGAGGAGCGCCTGGGCGGCGCCGCCAACGTGGCGCTGAACGTCAAGACGCTCGGCGCGCAGGCCACGCTGCTGACCGTCGTCGGCGACGACGAGCCCGCAGCCAAGCTGCGCAAGCTGCTCGCGCAGCACGGCGTAGCAGCGCTGCTGGGCAGCGACCCTCAGCTCTACACGATCGTCAAGCTGCGCGTGATCGGCCGCTCGCAACAGTTGATTCGCGTGGACTTCGAGAGCCAGCCCGACCACGAGGTGCTGGCAGCCATGCTCGGCGACTATGAAGCGGCGCTGCCGAGTCACGACGCGGTGCTGTTCTCCGACTACGGAAAGGGCGGCCTGGAGCACATCCCGCGCATGATCGAGTTGGCGCGGCGCGCGGGCAAGCCGGTGCTCGTGGACCCCAAAGGCAGCGACTACAGCCGCTATGCCGGGGCCACCGTGATCACGCCCAACCGGGCCGAACTTGCGCAGGTGATCGGCGCCTGGGGCAGCGAGCGTCAATTGCACGAACGCGCGCACGTCTTGCGCAAACAGCATAGCCTGGCCGCGTTGCTGCTCACGCGATCTGAAGAAGGCATGTCGCTGTTTGACGATGGCGATGGCGATGGCAATGACAGCGGCGGCCATGTCCAGGTGCCCGCCCAAGCCCGTGAAGTGTTCGACGTGACAGGCGCCGGCGACACCGTGATCGCCACGCTCGCCACGCTGCTGGCCGCGGGCCTGAGCCTGCGCGACGCGATGCCGCTGGCCAACCGCGCGGGCGGCATCGTGGTGGGCAAGTTCGGCACCGCCAGCGTCAGCTACGACGAACTTTTCGCGTGAACGTGAACATGAACGTGAGGAGCCACCCATGAAGACAGTCGTCACCGGCGCCGCCGGCATGATCGGAGCGAACCTGGTGCACGGGCTCAACGCGATCGGCATCGACGACGTGATCGCCGTCGACGACCTGACCGACGGCCCGAAGTACCGCAATCTGCTCGGTGCCCAGATCAGCGACTACTTCGACCGGCGCGAGTTCTACGCGCGCTTCACGCGCGGCGAGTTCGGCCACGTCGATGCCGTGCTGCACCAGGGCGCCTGCTCCGACACGATGGAGCACGACGGCCGCTTCATGCTCGACACCAACTACCGCTGCTCCAAAGACCTGCTCGACGCCTGCCAGGCGCAGGGCACGCGCCTGTTGTACGCATCGTCGGCCGCCACCTACGGCGGCAGCGCCTCGTTCCGCGAGGAGCCGGCCTTCGAGCAGCCGCTCACCGTCTACGGCTACTCCAAACTGCTGTTCGACAACGTGGTGCGCCGCATGCTGCCGCGCGCCACCGTGCAGGTGGCGGGCTTTCGCTACTTCAACGTCTACGGCCCGCGCGAGCAGCACAAGGGCCGCATGGCCTCGGTCGCGTTCCATCACTTCAACCAGTACCGCGAAACGGGCAAGGTCAAGCTGTTCGGCGAGTACGGCGGCTACGCACCGGGCCAGCAGTCGCGCGACTTCGTGTTCGTGGGCGACGTGGTGGCCGTCAACCTGTGGTTCCTGCAGCACCCCGAGAGCAGCGGCATCTTCAACCTGGGCACCGGCCGCGCGCAACCGTTCAACGACATGGCGGTGGCGGTGGTCAACTCCGCGCGCGCGCTCGCCGGCCAGGGCGCGTTGTCGCTGGCCGAGCTGGTTGCGCAGGCCTCCATCGAGTACATCGACTTCCCCGCCGCGCTGGTCGGCAAGTACCAGTGCATGACGCAGGCCGACCTGACGCGCCTGCGCGCCAGCGGCTGCGACGTGCCGTTTGCCGACGTGGCCACCGGCGTGCGCCGGTACGTCGACTGGCTGGCGAAGACCGGCTGAGCAAAGCGGCGCCTCGCCGAGACCGCCTGAGAAGGACCGAGGCCCGAGGCACAAGGGCCGCACCCCCGTTCGGGGGACGCCTTTGGGAGTGGCCCGCCGTGGTGATTTTCAGCAACGCGATGCATCGGAACAATCCGCTTCGAGCCCTGCAATCACGCTGCTCGCAACCACACGGAGAAACCGCATGATCCACTTCAACACGCTCGCCAAGGCCGTTGTGGCCACCGTGTTCGCGCTGCTCGCCGGCGCGTCGTTCGCCGCCGTCGACGTCAACAAGGCCAGCCAGGCCGAACTCGAATCGGTCAAGAGCATCGGCCCGGCCATCGCCGAGCGCATCGTCGATGAACGCCAGAAGGCCACGTTCAAGGACTGGGGCGACATGATCGACCGCGTCAAGGGCGTCGGCCCGGGCAACGCATCGAAGTTCTCGTCGCAAGGGCTGACGGTGAATGGCAGCGCATTCAGCGGCGCTCCTGCCGCTGCAGTGACAACGCCGAAGAAGAAGGCCGTTGAGGACACGGCGGCCCAGGCAAAGAAGGTCTGAGCACCGGCGCCGGCCGCACCGCTGCCAACCGGCAGACGGAAGGCACCTGTCCGGTCAACGCGCCGCGCGCACAGTCCGTTGTAGACCGCGTGGCGGCGCCCTCGGGGCGGCCTCACCCTGCGGCCCGATCGGCTTGTTGCGATCGGCCAGGCTCTTCAAACACTCACAGAGGACAACCATGATCAAGAAACTCCTGGCCACGCTGCTGGCCCTGTTTGCCGCGGCCGCATTTGCCGCCGTCGATGCCAACAAGGCCACCCAGGCCGAACTCGAAACCGTCAAGGGCATCGGCCCCGGCATCTCCACCAAGATCATTGAAGAGCGCAAGAAGGCGCCTTTCAAGGACTGGAACGACATGGTCGAGCGCGTCAAGGGCGTGGGCGATGGCAACGCGGCCAAGTTCTCGACCGAAGGCCTGACGGTCAACGGCGGAGGCTACAAGGGGGCACCGGCTGCAGCGGCCGCCGCCGCGCCGATGGCCAAGAAGGAAGAGAAGTCGGCTGCCGCGCCGAAGGCTGAGGAGAAGAAGGCTGCAGCGGCACCGGCCGCTGTCGCCACCGCCGCGCCGATGGCCAAGGCCGACGACAAGAAGGCTGCTGCTGCGCCGGCTGCTGCTGCACCGGCCGCTGCCGCTGCGCCGATGGCCAAGACTGACGACAAGAAGGCCGACAAGGCCGCCGCCGCCAAGGATGCCAAGCCCGCCGCCGCCAAGGCGTCGGAAGCCAAGGCCAAGTAAAAGCCAAGCAAAGGCTGTAGCGCTTCAAACGAACGCCCCGCACCGCGGGGCGTTTTTCATTCGAACTCGGTCAGCTCGAACCCGGTGTGCACCGGCTCTGAACGAGCCTGGCGCCGCCGCTCCCAGCCGAAGAAGCCCACCACCTCGTCGCGCCGCCGCACCGTGTCGGCCTCGCCGAGCGCCACCAGCTCGCGCGTGTAGGCCGACTCGAACAGCAGGTAGCTCGCCAGCGCCGCGCCGCGCGCGTCTTCGCCGCGCCCCGACACGCCCACGCCGCGCAGCATCGCGCGGATCGGCGCGGGCAGGCTGCCCAGGTGCTTGGCGGCCAGGTCGTCCAGCCGCTGGCTCGGGGCGATCACCAGCACCTCGATCGGCCGCAGGCTGGTGCGCGCCAGCGCGTGCGGCGGCAGCAACTTGAGCGTGCTGTTGATGCGCTGCAGCCGCTCCACATCCACCGCGAGCGCATCGAGAAAGATGTTCGACAGCGCGTGGCCGGCGATCTGCGCCAGGTTCGGGTACTCGCTGCTGCCAACGCGCGGCCCCGCCGGCTCGTGCATGCGGCCCGCGCCGACCACGAGGATGCGCTGTGCGCCCAGGTGCACGGCCGGCGAGATGGGGGCGGACTGGCGCATCGACCCGTCACCACAGTATTCGGTGCGGCCGTCGATCGTCAGCGCCTGGGCCGGGAAGACGAACGGGATCGCCGACGAGGCGAGCAGGTGCGCCACGCTGATCGAGTCGCGCACGGCGATGCGCTGCGAGCGCGTCCACGGCGCGATGTCGGCCGCGGCTTCGTAAAAGGTCACGTGCAGGCCCGAGCCGTAGCTCGACGCGGTGACGGCAAGTGCTTGCAGGTGCCCCTCGCGCATCATCTGCGCCACGCGGTTGGCGTCGAACAGGCGGCCGAGCAACATCGACAGCGGTTCGTTGTCGAGCAGCGAGCGGGGCTTGGCTCGGCGCCAGCGGGCGATGATCCAGCCGAGCGACATCATCGTCAGCCAGCGCGCGCCGGTGCGCAGCACGCCGATCGAGTCGGCCCGGTAGACCTGCTCGGCGTGGAAGTTCTCCCACACCTCGCACAGCATGCGCACAGCAGCGTCGAAATCGTCGGCGCGGCTGGCGAGCGCCGCGGCATTGATGGCGCCGGCCGACGTGCCGGTGATGACGGGAAACGGGTTGTGGGTCGGGCCGCCGCAATCGCGCCGGATCTGCGCCAGCGCCTTCAACACGCCCACCTGGTAGGCGGCGCGCGCGCCGCCGCCGGTGAGCACCAGCCCCGTCTTTGCCGTGGTGTCCGTCATTGCCCGCCGCCCGTCCCTGCCGCTGCAGCTGTGGCGGGATGCGAGTGCATCCTGCCGCCGTGGCCCTCGTCGAAGCTCAGGCCCCACCGCAGCGATGGTAGGTCAGGCGGGCCGCACCCCGCCTTTCAGGAATGCCGACAAATCGACGCTCACTGCCAGCAGTCGCGTGCGGGCTTGGTGGCGTCGGCAGACACGCCGCGCTCGCCGCGCTGGTTGAGCGTGAAGGTCTTGCAGCCGTCGTTCGCCTGCGCGCCTTGCGGTGTGGCGCTCAGCACGTAGGCGGTGGCGGTCTTGTCGCTCAGCGTCAGGCGGTAGTGGCCGTCGTCGGTGGTCGCCCGCGCGATGACGGTGGTGCCGGCCGTGTCGCTCACCGTTGCGTTGGCATAACCGGTGAGCGGGTTCTCGGTCGAGTAACGCTCAAGCGATTGCGAGGCGGTGGTCAACGCGGTCTTGGCATCGGTGCGCCGAGCCTTCATCACCACGCTCTGGTAGGACGGCAGCACCAGCGCCGCCAGGATGGCGATGACGGCCAGAATGATCATCAGCTCGATCAGCGTGAAGCCGCGCTGCAAACGCGCGCGGGACACGCCGCGGGAGACATCACGGAACATACACGACCCCCAGCGTCGTGCGGTCCGCGGCACCCGGCGCGAGCGTGAACCGCAACAGCTGCCCCTTGCTCAGCGCACTGGCGTGAACGGCACGACCTTGGCGGAACAATTGCGTGCTGCCCTCGGCAATACGCAGCCACGTGCCGTTGACGTAGACCCACGCGCGGTCGGCGCTCACGTCGCGCACGACGCCCTGGCGCAGGCTGCTGCGGTCGTCGGCCTGCGTTGCGGTGTCGGGCTTGGGCGCATTCAGCACCGCCGCCGGCGTGGGAGGCGGCACATCCAGCGCACGTGCCGCCTGCGCCAGGCCGCCGTGCAGGCCGGCCGTCAGCGCCAGCGCTGCGATCGTCGTCGCTTGCAACCTCTTCATCGTGGCGTTCTCCGTCATGCGTCGTTCAGCGTGCTTCACGCGGTATGCGTGCTTCATCGCACTTCCCTCCACATCGCCCGCGCCGGTGCGGTGGTGCCCAGGCTGCCGACCACGGTCTCGACCGTGCCGTCGGCCTGGTTCAGCAGCCGCAGGTCGAGCTTGCCGCTGGCCATGAAGCCGGGCGCGGCCGAGATGGCATTCAGACGCCGCCCGCTCGTGTTGTTGAAGCCCGTGCCCGACTGCGTGAACTGCAAGTTGTCGGCCACGTCCACCACGCGGTCGTTGTTGGTGTCGAAGGTCGCGCTGTCGAGCCGGTTGCCGGTGATCGCGTCGAACTCGAGCAGCCAGCCTGTGCCGCCGAACGAGCAGGCGGCGCTGGTGTCGGGGATCATCGATGTGAAGATCAGCCTGCCCGCGCGGAAGCGCGCATCCGCCACCACACGCTCGCCGCTGGCGGGCAGGTTGAGGTACCAGCCCTTCTTCGTCGACAGGTACTCGGGGCGCGAGATCTTCACCTCGTTAGCGATCAAGGTGTCCAGCGGCTGGTCGACCGCGTGCGTGCTCAGCCGGTACTCGACGCCACCATTCGTCTTGGTGCCGAGGATGCTCTGCTGCTGCAGATCGGTGAGCAGCACGGTGCCGTCCACGCCGCTGTCCCGAATGGCGTAAACCGACTGTGCGGACGTGTCGCCCTGGTCGCCCGGCGCGAGATAGCGGCCGGTGCCGAAGCCGACGAGGAAGCCGCCGCCGCGTGGAAAGCGCGTCACGTCGGGCCGGCCGGTGATGGGCTGGCCGCCCGGCGTGGTGAACAGCGCGGCGCCGCCGTTGCCCAGGCCCCAGGTGTTGGTGGTGGCCGCGGTCAGGTCGAACTTCCAGAGGTTGCCGTTCAGGTCGCCGGCGTAGACGAGGTCCACGATGCCGTCGCCGCTGCTGTCGATCGCGGCCGGGCTGGACAGGCCGTTGGGCGCCAGCGCGGTGCCCGAGGGCGCGTCGATCTTGGTGAGCAGTGCGCCAGTCTCGGCGTCGAGCACGAACAGCATCGCGCGGCCCGACGCGTTGCCGGCGTTGTAGCCACCGGCCACGATCACCGACCAGCGGCCGTTGTTGGTCTTGACGATGAGCGGCTGGCTGAACACGTAGCCCAGGTCCGGGTCCTGGAACTCCCAGCGCACCACGCGGTTGGCGTTGGCCTCGTTGAAGTCGGCAGGGTCGGTCACGTCGAGCGCATAAATGCCCTTGGCACCGGCGCGCATGCCGGCCACCAGCAGCGTGCGCCACGCGCCGTCGTAGAACACGTCGCCCACGGTGGGCGAGCCGTCGGCGTAGAAGCGGTGCGCGTAGGCCTGGCTGCTCAACTGCGGCAGCGTTTCGTAGAGCGCCGCCGGCACGTAGGCGAACAGCTCGTTGCCGGTGTTCGCGTTGAAGGCGTGCAGCATGCCGTCGTTGGCGCCGACGTAGATCGTGGGCGTGCGGTTGCGGCGCGCGGCCACGAAGGCGCTGTAGGGCTGCGCCTCGAAGTCGTCGAAGTAGCCGAAGGCCGGCGCCGCGACGTAGTTGGGTGCCGAGTTGATGATGTCGCCCAGCGGCGTGACCGGCCGGCTGCGGAACTGCGGCGCCGCGCACGGCGGCGTGGCGCAGCGGCGCGCCTCGCGCGAGTCGTCGCCGCGCAGCCACGCCAGCCGGGCGGCGCCGAAGCCGTCGGCATTGAGCGGGGCGCTCTGAGCGGTGTCCAGTTCGACGGCGGTGGGTGTCGTCGGGTCGGTCGGCCAACGAAACCTGATGCCGCGCGTGCCGAGCGCGACCGACGGTTTGTAGGTGAGGATGTTGCGTCCCGTGTCCCAGTTCTGCGCCTTCACTTGCGCGGCGGCCTCCCAGGTCGGCGTCCGGCCGATCGCGCCGCTCGCAGAGACCGGAAACGCGGCCAGGTTGCCCGACCAATCCGTGCTGTTGAACTTGGCCTGGTACACCGACGCACCGGTGGCCCAGGCGCCGCTGTTCACCGCCACCGCGGCGCCCGCGCTGGTCTTGGCGAGCACGTCGCCGACGATGGTCTGGAACGCACTCTGGATCGACGCCGCGCTGTTGCCGAGGAAGGCGGTGGGGTAGGCGTTGCCCAGCCGCGCCATTTCGTTCAACGCGGCCACCGAGCTGGCATTGGCCACCGTGTCGCCCATGCCGAGCACGTAGGTCTTGATGTCGAAGGTCTGGTTGGCCAGCGCCGGGTTGGTGAGGTTGGCGCCGGTGAGCGTGGTGCTGCGCAGCGCGGTGATCTGGGCAAACACGTCCTGCTGCGCCTGGCCCCAGGTCCACAGGCCGGTCAGCGGGTCTTGGGTATTGACCCACTGGCTCGGGTCGTACTGCGTTCCTGAGGTGGTGCCGGTCGGGTTGCCGTCGGTGGCCAGCACGACGAAGTTGGACTGGCAGGTCTGGCTCACAGGGCTCTTGCGCGCAGCGGACTCGCCTTGACGGAAGTAGTCGCGCACGGTGCGCAGCGAGCCGGCCAGCGGCGTGAAGACGGCGGAGTTCTTGATCTCCGGCGTGTTGGTGTTCGTCTCGTTGCCGAGCAGCGTTTGCAGCCGGGTGAAGTGTGCCGCGCTGTCGTCCTGCACCGGTTGGACGATGTTGCCGGCGCCGGTGATATCACCGTAGTAGCCCCAACCTCTGGTCAGAAACAATGCCCGCTTGAAGGTATCGCCGTTGGGCGTGAAGCCGGCATCTGTTGGAGTGAACCTCAACGGGTTGATCGGCAGCGGATTGGAGAAGTTTGCGTCCAGCCAACCCGTCCCGTTGTCTCGCTGGCCCCACAGGTTGAACGACGTTCCCGACAACCCGACTCCCCACGGCTTCAAGTCAAACCCCGAATAGAAGACATCATTGACGTCCGCGTCGTCGCCCGAACGCTCGAAGGTGACGAACCTGAATCCATTGCCGTTGACCAAAGCAGCGGGCAACTCAACGCAGCGCAAACCCGCGGTTGAAGTTGAGACGCCATTGACGCAGTCGTTGGTGTAGACCATCGTGCTCGCATTCCCCAGGTAGTAAGCCTGAGTGTTGAACAGCGTGTTGCGATCGTCCCTGATTCCGAAAGTCGTGAGGCCCCAGTTGAAGGCAAAGCGGTTGGTGTCGATCACACCACGCAGCACGCCGCGCGCGATGTTGGCGCGCGTCGTCGGGTCGTCGCCCGAGATCACCTTGCCGCCCATCGTCGCGTCCATCGACTGCGAGTTGTCAAAGATGATCATCAGGTTGGGCTTGATCGACGGCGACAGGAACAGCGGGTACTGCGCGATGTCGAAGGGCGGCGCCGCCACGCCGAGGCTGCCACCAGCGGCGAGTGCCAGCACCACGGCAGCGCGCATCGCACGCGGGGCCGTGGCCCGGATTGCCTTGGCGTGGATGGTTTTGAGCGGCGGCGTCATCTCTTGCGTCATGCCTTGCCTCGTCATGGCTTGCGTCGTCATGCGGGGGCCCTCATCGCTTGGTGTAGATCGACTGCAACACCACCACCGTCTCGGCGCGCGCGCCGGTGGCTTGTGCGGTGATGCGGTAGCCATAGGCCGGCGCGGTGGGCTCGATGCCCTTGGTCAGGCTCTCGCCCGGCGGTGTGCCCAGCGGGCCGAGCTTTTCGATCACGTAGCGCGGCTGGGCATCGGCCTTGACGCTGGGGAACGGCGCGGCGCCGGTGTACTGGCCATAGGTGCGCACCTGCCCGGCGTTGGTCCAGCTGAAGCCGGCGTCCGGGTGGTCCACCGGCAGCGACAGGGCGGTCGCACGCTGCGAGGGCGGCATGCACAGGCCGTTGGTGCAAGCCGCATCGAACGCCGAGGCTGCGGTGATGTTGAGCGTCAGGTCGCGCTCGGCGTCGCGCAGCGCGGCTTCGGCGGCCTGGAAGGCGAGGTCGCGGTCTTTGGTGTTGCCGATCACGCGCTCTTGCATCACGTTGACGCTGAGCACCGACACGCCGAGCATCAGCGCAGCGACCATGAACAGCAGCGTGGTGATGAGCGACAGGCCGCGCTGCGCAGCGCGCCGGCTGCGGCCCGCGCCCGAAGGTTGGCGAAGCACAGCGTTCATGGCGCACCGTTCCTCAGCGTCACGACTTCGGTCAGGTTGCTGCGCAGCCGCCGGTCGGGCGCGCTGGCGGCCTGCACGCGCGCCATGTTGTCGTCGGGCGTGGCTGCCACCATCTCGATGCGGGCCGAGAGCACGCGATCCCAGTCGGTGACCGCGGTCGCATCAACGTATCGGCTCACGTTCGCCGGTGGCGACACGGTGTCCACGCCGTAGCTGATTTCGATGTCGTCGATGCCGTTGGCCACTTCCACCGCGCTCAGCCCGCCCGCTGGCTTGAGCGCGCCCGAGACCTCGAGCCGCCACAGCGAGTTGGTGCCCGGCCGCACCGCGCTGGGGGCCACGTAGTAGTGGCGCGTCTCAAGCCGGTAGACGGTCGCGTCGCTGCGGTAGGTCTTTTGCAGGTTGGTGGTGGTGTTGCTGCGCGCCGCGCCGGCGCCGACCGCGCGCGACAGCACGCCGGTGGCGGCAGGGTTCTCCTCGGTCACCTGGAACATCGCCGACGACTCGCAGTTGGCGATCAGCACGATGTCGCCCTTCACCATCGTGTTACCCGGCGTGGCCGCCCTCACCACGGGTGCGGCGTCGGGCGTGGCCATCGGCGCGATGACGCCCAGCGCCACGTTGTCGGCCGGCACGCGCACCGAGACGATGTCGCTGCCCGGCAACGGCGCCGTGGAGCCGGGCAGCGCCGCTGTGCCCAGGCTGCTGAACACCGTCGGCAACGCCGGGCTGAAGCCGGTGCCGGTGCCGTTGAAGCCGAGCAGGCCCGAGCTGCCGGTGGTGATGAAGCCGTCTGCCGCGCCGCCCTGCAGCACGCTCAGCGGCGGGTCGTCGCGGCGCTGCGCGAGCGGCCAGCAGCCGGCGAAGCCACTGCTGCGCAGGTCGGTGTGCAGCAGGTCCATCGCCAAGCGCGCGTTCTCGCTCATGCGCGTGGTCGATGCGTTGACGACGTTCAGCGTGCGCGTGCTGACGAAGGTGGCGATCGCCACCGTGGCGACGAACAGGCCGACAGCCATGCCGACCATCAGCTCGACGAGCGTCATGCCGCGCCGGGTGGGGTGCGTGCGCTGGTGCGCATGCCGGTGCAGTTGCCGGTGCACTTGAGCGTGCGGCGTCGTTTGCGGTGTCGAATGCAGGGCCATCACACGTCGCCCCGCCACGTGCGCACGAGGGTCACGAAGCGCGAGACCGGCAGGTTTGCGCCGGTCCGCGTGTCGGTCGTGGTGGAGACTTTCTCGCTCCACCACACCTTGACCGCAATCACGCGGCCGAGGCCGTCGCAGGCCGGCGCGGCGGCGGTGCCGTCTTCCGGCGTGCTGTCCTTGCAGACCACGCCGCGGCCTTGCGGCAACTGCGCGGCCACGTCGGCGGCCCACTCTTGGTAATCGGCCACCGCCGCCTGCGCCGGCGTGGCGCAACCGGTGGTTGCCAGCAGGCAGTTGGCGCCGCCGGTCGTCAGGTTGTCGTAGGCGTTGGCGTCGGCGCCGAGCTGGTTGGCGCGGATGCGGTCGGTCATCTGGTAGCCCAGCAGCTGCGCCTTCTGGCGCCATTGGGCGCTGCTGCTGAGCTGCATGCCAAAGGTCTGCATGCGCGCGGCGCCGATGAAGCCCACCGCCGCAACGATCACTGCGACCAGCGCTTCGAGCAGGGCATAGCCGGCGGCGCGGCGGCGCATCTGCCGGTGGTGGTTCCGCGCGAGGGTCGCCGCGCTTGGGGGCGCGCCGGTCGGCCTGCGGCTTGGCCCGCGCCTCGTCATGAACATGTGGTCTGCTCCTTCACGTCGGCCAAGCCCACCGGCTCGAGCTTGATCTGGTAGCCCTTGCTCTGACCCGTCTGGCCGCAGAGCGAGAACTCGACACGCGCGTTCGACTTGAGGAACCCGCGCGGGTTGAACGCCGCAGAAGAAACGCCGCCCGTCGTGGCAAACCGCTGGCTGCCGCCGAGCGCCGGGTAGCTGCGAAAGACCTCCTCGCCATCGTCGCGCGCACCGTTGTTGTTGATATCTTCGAAAACCTGCCAGCCCCCGCTGAACTCGGCGCCGGCAACGATCGGCTCGAGCGCCTGCACCACCACGAAGTTGCCGCGCTTGGTGGCCTCGCTGCGCGCCAGCGTCAGCGCCGACACCAGCTCACTCTGCGACGCGCGCAGCCGGCTGTTGTTGATGAAGGACGCCATGTTGGGAGCCGCCAGCGCCAGCAGCACTGCCAGCACCACCAGCGTGACCATCAACTCGACCATCGTGAAGCCGCGCTCGGAGCCGCCGACACCGCCAGCAGCGCCGTCGCCCTGGCCGGCCCCGTGACCCCGCTGATCCGGCCTCAGCCTTGACACGTGCGACTTCGACCTTCGAACCGGTCCGCTCACCATGCGCGCTCTCCTCGTGCTGGCCGCTGTGGGCGGCAAGGGTCTGCCGTGCACCGGCTGACGTCCACGCGGGACACCACCGAGCCGTAAGACTTTGTTACGCGGCATTGTCACCACACCCCCTCGTTCACGGGGGGAACCGGTCGATGAACGGTCAGATCACGCAGACCAACGGTCGCACTGTGTGCCCAAAACCGCCGCAACTGTTGCCGACTGTAACGCGCCCCGCTCGGCGCGCCCCGACTTGGGAGACGTGGCGGGCCTGGAAGTGCCGCCAGGTCAGTCGTAGACGATGTCGGCGTGACCCTGGCTCGCGCCAGCACGCCAGCGCGCGAGCGCAGCGTCCGACGGGAAGAACCGCGCACCGTCGCCCAGGTCGAGCTCCGCGCTGGCGCGTTGACGGTGCAGTTGCAGCCGCACCGCCAGGCCGAGCGGCAAGTCGCCTTGATCGGTCGTGAGTTTTCGCATGGGGAAGTCGCGCAGCACCTCGGCCACCGGCGGAATGCTGCCGTTGACCTGCACGCGCAGGTACTTGCCGAAGCGGCAGCGCGCGCTGGCCAGGTCCCACACCTGTTGCACGTTCAGGCGCATGCCGCCGGAGAAGCGGTCGGGTTGCACCTTGCCCAGCACGATGATGAGTTCGTCGTCCTTGAACAGGTCTTTGTGGGCGTTGAGCAGTTCTTCGCTGGCCACGGCCTCGATCGGCTCGGTCTTGTCGTCGAGCTTGAAGATCGCCACCCGGCCGCGCTGGCCGTTGATGACGCGCAGGTCGCCCACGATGCCGGCCAGCACCTGCGGCTCGCGCGTGTCGATCAGGTCGGCGATGCGGCGTTTGGCGAAGCGGCGCACCTCGTCGGCGCTCTGGTCGAACAGGTGGCCGCTGAGGTAGTAGCCGAGGGCCGTCTTCTCCAGCAGCAGCCGCTCCTTGATGCTCCACGGCTCGGCGGCCACGAGCTCAGGCTCCTTGGTGCTGGCGGCGTGCTGGTCTTCGTCGTCGGAACCGAAGTCGAACAAGCCGGCCTGGTGCACGTTGGCCGTCTGCGTTTCGGCAAAGTCGAAGGCCAGAGCGACGCTCGCCATCAGCGACGCGCGCTGCGGCGTGATCGTGTCGAACGCGCCGGCCTTGATCAGCGCCTCGACCACACGCTTGTTGATGCGGCTGCGGTCGACGCGCGTGCAGAAGTCGAACAGCGACTTGAACGGGCCACCTTCTTGCCGAGCCTGCAGGATCGCCTCGATCGCGCCCTGCCCCGTGCCCTTGACCGCGCCGAGGCCGTAGCGCACCACCTTGTCGGCCACTGGCTCGAAGCGCAGGCCGCAGGTGTTCACGTTCGGCGGCTCGAAGGTGAGGCCCAAGGCCACCGCATCGTCGTGGAAGATCTTCAGCTTGTCGGTGTCGTCCAGCGCCACGCTCATGTTGGCGGCGGTGAACTCGGCCGGGTAGTGCACCTTGGCCCAGGCGGTGTGGTACGCCAGCAGCGCGTAAGCCGCCGCGTGCGACTTGTTGAAACCGTAGCCGGCGAACTTCTCCATCAGGTCGAAGATCTCGTTCGCCTTCGGCTCGGTGATGCCCTTTTTCGCAGCGCCTTCGGCGAAGGTGCTGCGGTGCTTGACCATCTCCTCCAGCTTCTTCTTGCCCATCGCGCGGCGCAGCAGGTCGGCGCCGCCGAGCGAGTAGCCGCCGACGATCTGCGCCACCTGCATCACCTGCTCCTGGTAGACCATGATCCCGTAGGTCTCGCGCAGCACCTCTTCCATCAGCGGGTGCGCAAACTCCACCTCTTCGCGCCCGTGCTTGCGTGCGCAGAAGCTCGGGATCAGGTCCATCGGCCCCGGGCGGTACAGCGCCACCAGCGCGATCACGTCTTCGAACACGCTCGGCTTGGCGTCGCGCAACATGCGCTGCATGCCCGAACTTTCAAGCTGGAACACTGCGACGGTTTTGCCCTCGCTCATCAGCGTGTAGGCGCCGCGGTCGTCGAGCGGCAGGTTCTCGAAGGTGAAGTCGGCCTGTGTCTTGTGCCGCGCGCGGATCAGGTCTTTGGCGAGCTCCAGCACGGTCAGCGTGGCCAGGCCCAGAAAGTCGAACTTCACCAACCCGATCGATTCGACATCGTCCTTGTCGAATTGGCTCACCGCCGAATCGCTGCCCGGCTGCATGTAGAGCGGGCAGAAGTCGGTGATCTTGCCCGGCGCGATCAGCACACCGCCCGCGTGCATGCCGACGTTGCGCACGATGCCTTCGACGCGTTCGGCCAGCGCCAGCAGTTCGGCCACTTCTTCTTCGTTCTTCTCGCGCTGCTCGATCTCGGGCGCCTCCAGCCGCGCGTAGATCACACCGCTGTCGGGCCCGCCGTCTTCAGCGCGCGGCGGGCGCTTGAGCGTCACCGTCTTGCCGGGCGGCGCGGGCACGAGCTTGGCCACGCTGTCCACATGGCCGTAGCCCATGCCCAGCACACGGCCCACGTCGCGCAGCGCGGCCTTGGCGGCCATGGTGCCGAAGGTGGCGATCTGGCTCACCGCGTCGCGGCCGTACTTCTGCTTCACGTAGTCGATCACGCGGTCGCGGTTGGCCTGGCAGAAGTCGATGTCGAAGTCGGGCATCGACACCCGGTCGGGGTTCAAGAAGCGCTCAAACAGCAGGTTGTAGCGCAGAGGGTCGAGGCCGGTGATGTTGAGCGAAAACGCCACCAGCGAGCCGGCACCCGAGCCCCGCCCCGGGCCCACCGGACAGCCGTTGGCCTGCGCCCAGTTGATGAAGTCGGCCACGATCAAAAAGTAGCCGGGGAAGCCCATCTTCAGAATCGTGTTGATCTCGAAGTCGAGTCGCTCCACGTAGCGCGCGCGCTGCTGCTCGCGCTCGGCGTCGGCCGGGTAAAGCTGCTTCAGCCGCACCTCCAGCCCCTCGTGTGACGCGACGCGAAAGTACTGTGCAATCGGCAGCCGCTCGCCATTCACCAGCGGCGTCGGAAAGTCCGGCAACTGCGGCTTGCCCAGCACCAGGCTCAGGTTGCAGCGCTTGGCAATCTCCACCGTGTTGCGCAGCGCGCTGGGCAGGTCGGCAAACAGCGCTTCCATTTGCGCCTGGGTCTTAAAGTACTGCTCGCGGCTGAAGCGCTTCACGCGTTTCGGGTTGCTCAGCATCTCGCCGTCGGCCACGCACACCCGCGCCTCGTGCGCTTCGAAGTCGTCGGGCGTCAAGAACTGCACCGGGTGCGTGGCCACCACCGGCAGCTTGAGCTTGGATGCCAGCGCCACCGCGGCGCGCACATGCGCCTCGTTGCCGGGCAGGCCGGCGCGCTGCAGCTCGATGTAGAAGCGGTTCGGGAAGAGGCCCGCCAGCCGCCGCGCCAGCGCCTGCGCGCGCTCGGTGTCGCCGCCGACCAGCGCCTGCCCGACCGCGCCCAACTCGGCGCCCGACAGCACGATCAGCCCCGCGCCGCATTCCTGCAGCCACTCCCACTGCACCCACGCCTGCGCGCGTTGTACGTTGACGAGCCAGCTGCGCGAGATCAGCTCGCACAGATTCAAGTAGCCGGCCGTGTTCTGCGCGAGCACCACCAGCCGGCTCGCCTGCCGCTCGCCGCCGCTGGGCTCCAACCACAGGTCGGCGCCGATCAGCGGCTTTACGCCCTGGCGCCGCAGCGCGCTGTAAAACTTGACCGCGCCGAAGAGGTTGGACAGGTCGGTGATGGCCAGCGCGCCTTGGCCGTCGGCGGCCGCGGCGTCGGCCGCATCGTCGATGCGCAAGGTGCCGTCGACGACGGAAAATTCGGTGTGAGTGCGCAGGTGGATGAAGGCCATGCGCGGCATTTTAGGGACGCGTGGCGGGCGGGTAGCGCCTGCGAATGTGCCTGAAACGCGCTCCGTAAAATGCGCGAGGTGGGCATCCATCTGAATATCAGCGCATACAAGTTCGTCAGCGTGAGCGACACCGCCGAGTTGCGCGAGAGCGTTCGCTCACACGCGCAGGCGGGTGGCTTGAAGGGCACGGTGCTGATCGCCGACGAAGGCATCAATCTCTTTCTCGCCGGTGCGCCCGAGGCGGTGCACAACTTCGTCGCGTGGCTGCGCAGCGATGCGCGCTTCGCCGACCTGGCCGTGAAGGAAAGTCACTCGGCCGCGCTGCCTTTCGGCAAGTTGCTGGTCAAGGTCAAGGCCGAGATCATTCGCATGAACGAACGAGGCGTAAAGCCGCAGGCGCAACGTGCTCCCGCCGTCGCACCGCGCACGCTCAAACGCTGGCTCGACCAGGGACACGACGACGCCGGCCGACCGGTGCTGATGCTCGACACGCGCAACCAGTTCGAGGTCGACCACGGTCGCTTCGAAGGTGCGGTGAGTTGGCAACTGTCGAAGTTCAGCGACTTCCCCGCCGCGCTGCACGCGCACCGCGCGCAGCTCGAAGGCAAGACCGTGGTGAGCTACTGTACCGGCGGCATCCGCTGCGAGAAGGCGGCGCTGCTGATGCAGGGCGCGGGCGTGGAAAGCGTGCTGCAACTCGACGGCGGCATCCTGAAGTACTTCGAAGAAACCGGCGGCGCACACTTCAACGGCGCGTGTTTCGTCTTCGACGCGCGAGAGACCCTGAACCCGGCATTGACACCCGCGACCGAGGTGTAAGGTTCGCGCTCCGCGACCGACGGGCTTGCTTGCCAAGCCCGCGCCGAAGCCATGAACCACCACCGCCCCCAAGCTCGTCACCAAGCGCCCTCGCCGGCGCACTCGCATGCGCACTCGGAGGTGCACCCGCAGGCGAACCCACGCTCGCAAGCGCACTCCACAGCGCACCCACACCACGCGCCTGAAGCGCTGGCAGGCCACTACACACAAGTGCGCCAGGCCACGCTCGCACTCGCCGCCCCACTGACGGCCGAAGACTGCCAGCTCCAGTCGATGCCCGACGCCAGCCCCACCAAGTGGCACCTGGCGCACGTCACCTGGTTCTTCGAGACCTTTGTGCTCGAACGCTTCGAGGCCGAGCGCTTTCGTCCCTTCGACGCGCGCTTTCGCGTGCTGTTCAACAGCTACTACCAAGGCGTCGGCGAGCAGCACCCGCGCGCGCAGCGCGGGCTCATCAGCCGGCCCACGCTCGACGAGGTGAAGCGCTACCGCGCGCAGGTGGACGAGCGCATCCACGCCGTTCTCGCGACACACCCCCGCGCGCACGCGGACGACGACACGCTGCAGCAACTGGTCACCCTTGGCCTGCACCACGAGCAGCAGCACCAGGAGCTGCTGCTCACCGACATCAAGCACGCACTCAGCTTCAACCCCGGCCACGCTGCTTATGCCAAACGCTGGCCGATGGCCCGTGTGCAGCCGCAGCCGCTGCAGTGGATCGCCCACGCGGCCGGCATGATCGAGCTGGGCCACGACGCCGCGCAAGACGGCGCCTTCTGCTTCGACAACGAGACGCCACGCCACCCCACCTACACCGCCCCGTTCGAGATCGCATCGCGGCCGGTGTCGTACGGCGAGTACCTGGCCTTCATGAGCGACGGCGGCTACACGCGGCCCGAGCTGTGGCTGGCGATGGGCTGGGACTGGGTGCGCAGCAGCCAGCGCCGCGCGCCGCTGTATTGGATCGAGCGCGACGGCGCATGGCTGAACCACACGCTGCAGGGCCTGGTCGAGATCGACCCCCACACACCCGTGTGCCACCTCAACTACTTCGAAGCCGACGCTTACGCGCGCTGGGCCGGCGCCCGCCTGCCCACCGAAGCCGAATGGGAGCACGCCGCGCGGCGCCTGGGCGCCGCCGCGCCCACCAACCCGCGCAACAACTTCGCCCACCTCGGCGCCTTCCACCCGCTGCCGCAGGCCGACGCGGCGCACAGCGCGCCTGTGCAGATGTTCGGCGACGTGTGGGAGTGGACCCAGTCGAACTACAACCCCTACCCCGGCTACCGCCCGCTGCCCGGCGCGGTGGGCGAGTACAACGGCAAGTTCATGTGCAACCAGTTCGTGCTGCGCGGGGGGTCGTGTGCCACGCCGGCTGGGCAAGTGCGCGCCGGCTACCGCAATTTCTTTCCGCCCGATGCGCAGTGGCAGTTCAGCGGACTGCGGCTGGCGAGGGACCTGTGATCACCGTTGCGCGCAGCAGTCGCATGCCAATTGCAGCCCCGCAACATAGTGCGAGCCGGATCATCACGACTGATTGGAACGTTCCCGTTGGCGCTGACGAAGACGCTTGACATACGGCGCATCAACCGCCTGTTCGGCAGCAAGACCTAGAGCGCAGCTCAGTAAGCTGGCCACGCTGCGATCCGTGAGGTCGAACGAGCGCGGCAGGTACCCAAAACCACGACCAGTGCCCTCCTCGATAGCGACAAAGAATGCCCTAAAGGTATCCGCCAAGCCCGCACGAGGCCCCTCGGTTGCAGCTTCGGTGAGGGCATCGTGCGGACTGGGTGCTGCTCGCGCCGCGTCGTCAGCAATAGCCTGAATCACTGCGCCCAACGACGGCCAGTACTTGAGGTCGAATTGCCCTGTCATTTCTTCGAGCTTCTCCTTCACATACTGCTCGTAGCCGTAGTTCCCATCGGCTCCGGCATGGATCGCATCGACAGGGTGGTACAGCGTGTTGCAAGAGAACCCGGAGTGATTCTTTAGTTCGGCGCGTTCGTTGAGCAATTTGGCAAGGGAACTCGCGACCCTTTCGATTTTCTTGTTGACCGCGACCAACCTTGCTTTGTCTGTACGCGCTTCCTGGTTCGACTCTGCGTTCCAGAATGCCCCAACGCTCTGCAAGAGGTCGAAGAACGAGTGGAGTGCCCGTGGATCATCACTGAGCTTGCTGTAAAGCTCGTCATATGCGTCTTCCACTTCGAGCCCGCGTTCGAGGAGTCGATCAATAACGCTCACTTCGCTGGGAAGGATTGACTTCTCGATCTTGTTAGCGCGTTCTGCTTTCAGCAGCTTCTCGCAGATTTCGCGGGCACGCTTGGTAGTGGATGCATTGGTTTTCATGGGACTCCTCGGTCAACGCAAGGAAGAGTACTCGCGTGGTCGACGGCTGTCGGCACCTGAAACCGACAAATGCACCGAGGCTTCAGGTACCCACGGGTATTGATTTCAGTTTCCAGGCCACCAGTAGCTGGCGCGGCTCATGGCGAGGTCATGCGCGCCCTCACAGAAGTCCACTCGTGCCAGAAAGCGGCGCACCCAGCGTCTTCGACCTCACGAATTCAGCACCCCCAACACCTCCGACCGAAACTCCCGCTGGTACAGGATGTAGATCACCCCCAGCGACGCGAGCATGAAGGCCCAGGCCGAGAAGAACCAACCGATCGCGGCGAACGCGAGGTAGTACGAGCGCAGCCCGTCGTTGAAGGTCTCGGCGGCCAGGCTGACCACGCGCCCCGCCTTGTCGGCGAACGCGTCGCGCGGCAGGTTGTGTTCGGCGAACTGTTTTGCCTCCGGCGCTGCCGCCACCAGCAGCGCGCCGAAGGTGTATTGCCGCATCGACCAGGTGAAGCGGAAGAACGCGTAGACGAAGATGCCGAGCAGCAGCAGCACCTTCAGGTCGAACACCAGGATCGAGGTCTGCGCGGCGAACGGGATGTCGCGCACGAGTTCGTTGGCGCGGTCGCTGGTGCCCAGCACGGCGAGCAGGCCGCCGATGATCAGGATCGTCGTGGACGCAAAGAACGACGGGCTGCTTGAGAGGCTCTGGATCACCACCGCATCGACCACGCGCACCTCGCGGTGGGTGGTCTGCAGCATCCACTGGCGGCGGATGCGGTTGGTGCTGGCCAGGATCGACGGCCGCGTCAGCGCCCGGCGCCGCGCGAACTGGGCGTAGCCGATCCAGGCGGAGAAGAACATAAAGAGCGCCGCCCACTCGACCCGGGCAGCACGGAGGTCAAGTCGGAAAACACAGCAGCGGCGCTTTGGCCGGCCGGACGGCGCGCCGACCCTGGGGGGAGTGTCCGAATTTCTGTGTTCGAGGCGGATTGTTGAATTTGGCTTCGCTTGATGTACTTTGAATTGAGGCCCCTGCCAGGCCGCCGGAGGCGCCCCCGGTTGAGCCATGTATTTCATGGTTCAACCCAGAGGGCTGGCGAGCCGAGTGAAGCGCTCCTCGTAGAGTATCGCGAACTGATTCATCGCCTCCTTCCAGTTGTGTGCCGCGCGACCCCAATCGGCCGTGATGTTGCGCAGCGCCAGCCAGATCAGCTTGGTGGCCGCGTCATCGCTGGGGAAGTGCCCGCGCGTCTTGATGATCTTGCGCAGCCGCGCGTTCACGCTCTCGATGGCGTTGGTGGTGTAGATCACCTTGCGCACCGCCGGCGGGAAAGCGAAGAACGGAATCACCCGGTCCCAGGCGCGACGCCAGGCGGCCACCACGGTGGGGAACTTCGCGCCCCACGCGCCTTGCTCGAACGCGTCGAGTTCGGCCTGCGCGGCCTCGGCGCTGGGGGCGGTGTAGATCGGCTTGATCGCCGCAGCCAGCGCCTTGCGCTCCTTCCAGCTGGCGTAGTCCAGGCTGTTGCGCATCAGGTGCACGATGCAGGTCTGCAGCGTGGTGGCCGGGAACACCGCACCGAGCGCCTCGGGCATGCCCTTCAAACCATCGGTGACGGCGACCAGGATGTCGGCCACGCCTCGGGTCTTCAGGTCGTTGAAGACCTTCATCCAGAATTTGGCACCCTCGGTGCCCTCGATCCACAGCCCGAGGATGTCGCGCGTACCGTCGGGCAGCACGCCCAGCGCGAGGTAGATCGCCTTGTTGCGCACCACCGCGTCCTCGCGGATCTTCACGCGCAGCGCGTCGAAGAAGACCACCGGGTACATCGGCTCGAGCGGGCGCGATTGCCAGGCCTTGACCTCGGCCATCACTGCCTCGGTGACCGCGCTGATGAACTCGGCCGAGACCTGGGTGCCGTACTGCTCGGCCAGGTAGCCCTGGATCTCGCGCATCGTCATGCCGCGCGCGTACATCGCGATGATTTTGTCGTCGAAGCCGGTGAAGCGCCGCTCGTGCTTGGGGATGAGCAGCGGCTCGAAGCTGGCGTCGCGGTCGCGCGGCACCTCGATGCGCAGCGGGCCGTCCTCGGTCAACACGGTCTTGCCGCTGGCGCCGTTGCGCTGATTGGCCGTGGCCTCGGGCTTGGCCGCGCCGCTGGCGTAGCCAAGATGGTGGCCGAGTTCGGCGCCGAGGGCGCGCTCGATCAGTGCCTTCTTGAACGCCATCGACGCGGCGTTGACCTCCTCGCCGGTCATCGGCCCGCTCACGAACTGGTCAAGCAGTTCCTTGGGAATCTTCGGCAGCGCCGCGGACTTCGCCGCGATCGCCGCGTTCTTCAACTTCGTCTTGCTCATCGGCATACATGCTCCTGGTGGTCATGCTATGCCTCGCACACAAAATTCAGGACAGGCTCACCCTGGGGGGCCCGCGACGCTCAGCCGCTCGCGTCGGTCGCCTTCAACGCGCCCTTTTCGCCCCTTCAACGCCCCTTCAACGCCCCCGCCACGCGCACCACCGCCGCCACGACACGCTGCACGCTCTGCTGTTGCTTCGGGTCGATCAACGCGCCGTGTTCATCGAACGCCTTGCCCGCCTGCACCAGCGCGAACTGCTCGGGCACGACGAGCATGCCGAGCGTGTTGTGCAGGAACTGGCGCGCGAAGCCGAGGCTGCGCAGGCCGCCCATCGGGCCGGGCGATGCGCTCATCACGCCGGCTACTCTGCCCGCCATCGCGGCCAGGCCGGCGGGCGCGCCGTCGGTTGCGGGCACGCGCGAGACCCAGTCGAGCGCATTGATCAGCAGCGGCGTGGGGAAGCCGTTGTACTCGGGTGACGCGATCAGCAGCGCGTCGTGCGTGGCGATGAGCCAGCGCAGCTCGAGCGCGCCGGCGGGCAGGCCGGCGGCTTCGATTTCGGCGTCGTACAGCGGCAGCGCGAGGCTGCGCAGGTCGAGCGGCGTGACCTCGGCGCCGAGTTCGCGCGCGGCCCGAGTGGCCACAGCGAGCAGCTTGCCGTTGAAGGAGCCGGGGCGTGCGCTGCCGGCGAAGGCGAGGAGGCGAGGAGCGGTCATCGAGTTGTCCGATTCTTGAGGCGAGGCAGCGGCTGTTGAGTCGGCAACGTCGAACTTGAACCGGTCGCCCTGAGCCTGTCGAAGGGCTTCGACAGGCTCAGCCCGAACGGAGATTCAAGATCATGCATCCCGGCCCACCGTTCTCAACATCATGCCGCCAGATCGAACACGATCACCTCCGCATCGCGCCCGTCCGCGAGCGTGACCTGCGGTTCGCCTTCGAGCTTGGCCGCGTCGCCGGCTGCGAGCGTCTGGCCGTTCACCGCCACCTGCCCGCGCACCACATGAACATACGCCTTGCGGCCGGGCTGCAACGCGAGCATGGCCGACTCAGACCCGTCGAACAGACCGGCGTACAGGGCCGCATCGGCATGGATGCGCACCGAGCCCTCGCGCGCGTCGCGGCTGGCGACCAGGCGCAGCGCGCCGCGCTTGGTGGCCGCATCGAAATGCTTCTGCTCGTAGCCGGGCTCGATGCCGCGCTCGTCGGGCAGGATCCAGATCTGCAAAAAGTGCGTCGTCTGGTCTTTCGCGTGGTTGAACTCGCTGTGCATCACGCCGCGGCCGGCGCTCATGCGTTGCACGTCGCCGGGGCGGATGACGCCGGTCTGCGCGGAGCCCTGGGCTCCATTCCCCATGCTGTCCTTGTGCGCCAGCTCGCCGCTCAGCACGTAGCTGACGATCTCCATGTCGCGGTGCCCGTGCGTGCCGAAGCCGGTGCCCGGTGCGATGCGGTCCTCGTTGATGACGCGCAGGTTGCCGAAGCCCATGTGGTTCGGGTCGTGGTAGTCGGCGAACGAAAAGCTGTGGAAGCTCTTGAGCCAGCCGTGGTCGGCAAAACCTCGTTCGGATGACTTGCGCAGCGCGATCATGGGGACGTGTCCTTTCGGGTCGATGTTGAAACCGTCGAACATCGAATGTAGGTCTTGCCTCGCAGACCCAAAGCCCCGCGGCTTGAAGCCGACGTTCAAATAAGATGAAGCCATGCAGAACAGCCACCTGGTCCTGACCCCCGAGGCCCTGTCGATGCTCGACGCGATCGCCCGCACCGGCAGCTTTGCCGCCGCCGCGCGCGAGCTGGGCAAGGTGCCCTCGGCGCTGACCTACAACGTGCGCCAGCTCGAAGACGCGCTCGACGTGCTGCTGTTCGACCGCAGCTCGCGCCAGGCGCGCTTCACCGCCGCGGGCAAGGAGCTGCTGAACGAAGGCCGGCGGCTGCTGGCCGAGGTGCAGGCGGTGTCGAACCGCGTGCGGCGCGTGGCCACCGGCTGGGAGACGCAGCTCGCGGTGGCGATGGATGGCGTGCTGTCGCAGTTGACGCTGTTCGAGCTTTGCGAGGCGTTTTATGCGCTCGACCCGCAAGCTGTGGCCGGTGGCGCTGCGGGTGGCGCGTCCGGCGGCGCGGCCGGTGGCGCTGCGAGCGGCGCAGCAGGCCGCAGCACCGGCGGCCCGGGCACGCGCTTGCGCTTGCGCACCGAGGTGCTGGCCGGCACCTGGGAGGCGCTGGTCACCGGCGAGGCCGACCTGGCGATCGGCGTGGGCACCGAGGCGCCGCCGCCGCCGGGCGTGGCGATCGAGCCGCTGGGCGAGTTGACGTTCGTCTTCGCCGTTGCGCCACACCACCCGCTCGCCGCATTGGGTGCGTCCGACGGGCCACTCGCAGACGCCGACCTGCTGCCCCACCGCGCGGTGGCGGTGGCCGACTCGGCGCACCGCCTCTCCAAGATCACCGTGAACCTGCTGCCGGGGCAGGACGTGCTGACCGTCGCGACCACGCACGACAAGATCGAGGCATTGGTGCGCGGCATGGGCTGCGCCTTCGTGCCCGAGCCGATGGCACGCCACCACATCGCGGCCGGCCGGCTGGTGGTGCGCAAGGTGCAGCGCGCGCGCCAGGCGGTGCGCCTGGGTTATGCGTGGCGCTGCGATGTGGGCCCGCGCGGCCGCCGTGCGCAGGTGGGCTTGGCGCTGGGCTGGTGGCTGGAGCAGCTCAAGCGGCCGGCCACGCGCGCGGCGCTGATGGAGCGCCATGTGCCCTGCACCGACTAGCACCGCGGCGCCTGCGCCTGCGCCTGGGCCTGAGCGTTTCGCGGCTCGGCGCAGCGCGGGCCGCTTCGCCCCGTCGCCCACCGGTCCGCTGCACGCTGGCTCGCTGGTGGCCGCGCTCGCGTCGTGGCTCGACGCGCGCGCGCATGGCGGGCGCTGGCTGGTGCGCATCGAAGACGTGGACACGCCGCGCTGCGTGCCCGGTGCGGACCGGCAGATCGTGGCGCAGTTGGCGGCATGCGGGCTGGTGTCGGACGAGCCGGTGGTGCAGCAGTCGGCGCGCGGCGCGCTTTACGAGGTGGCGCTCACCGATCTGTTGGCGCGCCACTGGGCCTACCCGTGCGGCTGCAGCCGCAGCGACATCGACGCCGCGCTGGCCGCTCAAGGCGTGGCGCGGCCCCGCCACGGCGAGCGCGTCTATCCCGGCACCTGCCGCGCCGGCCTGCACGGCAAGCCGGCGCGCGCGGTGCGGCTGCTTGCGGTTGCCGTGGCCGGCGCCGCCACGGCGGCAGCGTCCGCGCCGTCCGTTGCAAGCGACGCCACCGACCTCGTCATCGACTGGGCCGACCGGCGCCTGGGCCCGCAGCGCGACAACGTCAGCACGCAGGCAGGCGACTTCGTGCTGCGCCGTGCCGACGGCCTGTGGGCCTACCAGCTGGCGGTGGTGGTGGACGACGCGGAGCAAGCCGTCACCCACGTCGTGCGCGGCGAAGACCTGGCCGACAACACCGCGCGCCAGATCCACTTGCAGCGGCTCTTGGGCTTGCCGACGCCCACGTACCTGCACACACCGCTGGTGCGGGGCCGCAATGGCGAAAAGCTGTCGAAGCAGAACGGCGCGCAGGCATTGGAGCTGGGCGACCCGGCGGCCGCGTTGCGCGCGCTGCGCCAGGCCGCCGCTGTGCTGGACCTGCACGCCGCCGACGCCCCGACCGTGCCCGACCTGCTGGCCGCGCTGCTGCCGCAGTGGCGCGCGCGCTGGCTGGCATGATGCGGTCCCGACATTTCCGTCCAAACCCTGAGGAAGCTCCATGACGACGACCACCACCGCCTCCGGCCTGCAGTACACCGACACCGTGCCCGGCACCGGCGCCGCCGCCATCGCCGGCCAGCATGTCACCGTGCACTACACCGGCTGGCTCTACAACGGCGGCGTCAAGGGCGCCAAGTTCGACAGCAGCAAGGACCGCCGCGACCCGTTCCAGTTCAGCCTCGGCGCCGGCATGGTGATCAAGGGTTGGGACGAAGGCGTGCTCGGCATGCAGGTGGGCGGCACGCGCGTGCTGGTGATCCCGCCGCAGCTCGGTTACGGCGCACGCGGAGCCGGCGGGGTGATCCCGCCGAATGCGACGCTGATGTTCGAGGTGGAGCTGCTCGGCGTCTGATGCCGGCGTCTGATGCCGGCGCCTGATCTCGACGGCTGCCGGCGGCGGCCGCGCACGCGGCCGGCGCGTGTCGTGCCGTTCATCGCCTCGCCAATCTCTCCTTGGCCACGCCTCCTGCAGCGGCCGACACGCCGCTGACGAGCGTGCCCCAGGCGATGTCGAGCGCCGCCAGCCACACCGGCCAGTCCTTGAGCGTGGCCAGGTTGGTGAGGTCGTACGTCGCGTAAGCGAAGAAGCCGAACAGCGCGCCCTTCCAAGCGGCGTTGCGCCAGCCCGTCGAAGGCCCGACGGCAAACACCACCAAGCCAACCGGGTAGAGCAAGTAGAACAGGGCGGCGACCCCGAGCCGCGGCTCAGCCGCCATCAGGTGGCCGATGCCTTGCGAGTAGAGCTGCGTGGCGACGAGGCCGAGCCACAGCGCGTCCAGCACGAGCATCACTGCCGCCGTGGCTGCATACAGCAGCAGGGGCTTCTTCATGGTGTGGCCGCCGGCCGGGGGCCGAGCATGTGGCGCGGGTCGGCCCAGGCGTCGAACTGCTCCGCGCTCACCGCCCCCAGCGCCAGCGCCGCGTCGCGCAGCGTCAAGCCGTGCGCCTGCGCGTGCTTGGCAACCTGCGCCGCACGGTCGTAGCCGATGTGCGGCGCCAGCGCGGTGACGAGCATCAGCGAGCGCTGCAGCAGTTCATCCACGCGCGCCTCGTTGACTTGCAGCCCGGCCACGCAGTGCTGCGCAAAGCCGTTCATCGCATCGGCCAGCAGGCGCAGGCTGTCCAGCGTGTTCAGTGCAATCAGCGGCTTGTAGACGTTGAGCTCGAAGTGGCCCTGCGACGCCGCGAAGCCGATCGCCGTGTCGTGCCCCAGCACCTGCGCGCACACCATCGACAGCGCCTCGACCTGCGTCGGGTTGACCTTGCCCGGCATGATCGAGCTGCCGGGTTCGTTCTCGGGCAACTGCAGTTCGCCCAAGCCGGCGCGCGGGCCGCTGCCCATCAGGCGGATGTCGCCGCCGATCTTGGCCAGGGCGATCGCAAGCATCTTCAGGCCCGAGTGCAGCCCGACCAATGCCTCGTGCCCAGCCATCGCGGCAAACAGGTTCGGCGCCTGCACCAGCGGCAGGCTCAGGCGCTGAGCCAGCAGGGCCGCCACACGCGAGCCGAACTCGGGGTGCGTGTTCAAGCCCGTGCCGACCGCCGTGCCACCGATGGCCAGAGCGTGCACCGGCACGAGCGCCTGCCGGACGACCACGCCGCACATCGCGAGCTGCGCCTCGTAGCCGCCGAACTCCTGGCCGAGCGTGACCGGCGTGGCGTCCTGCAGGTGCGTGCGGCCGATCTTCACGACGCCGGCCCACGTCTGCGCCTTCGAGCCGAGCGCGGCGCGCAGGCCCTCAAGCGCCGGCAGCAACCGTTCGCGCACCTGCAGTGCCGCAGCAAGATGCATGGCCGTCGGGAACACGTCGTTCGACGACTGGCCGAGGTTAACGTCATCGTTCGGGTGCACGCGCCGCGGCGCACTCGGCTCGCCGCCGAGCGCGGCATCGAGGGCGTGCGAGGCCAGGCTCGCGACCACCTCGTTGACGTTCATGTTGCTCTGCGTGCCGGAGCCGGTCTGCCACACGGAGAGCGGGAACTGCGCATCGAACTCGCCGCCTGCGACGGCCAGCGCGGCCGCCGCAATCGCATCGGCCTTGCTCGCATCGAGCAGACCGAGCTCGCGGTTGACGCAGGCTGCGGCCCACTTCACGTGCGCGAGCGCGTGCACGATCTCGATCGGCATGCGCTGCTCGCCGATGGCGAAGAAGTGCAGGCTGCGCGCGGTCTGCGCGCCCCACAAAGCGTCGGCCGGCACGTCGATCGGGCCGAAGCTGTCGCGCTCTGTTCGGGTCGCCTTCTTGCGGCTGGGTGCAGTCATGCGTTGCATTCTGCGCCGCGAGTGCATCCACTTGAGAAAGACCCGCGTATGTCAGAGGGTGCCGGTTGCGTTCACCTCTGCAGCCGACCGCTGATCCCCTTCATTCACTGCGCCCTTTCAACCCAAACCAGGAGCTTCATCATGACCTCGACCCGCATCACCCTCGCCGCCCTCGCGCTGTCTGTCTCGGCCCTCGCGCAGGCGAGCGAAGTCACCAACTTCCCCATCACTGCCGGCAGCTTGAGCCGTGCTGAAGTGCAGGCCGAGGCCCGCAAGCACTACGCCACCGGCTCGATGAGCGTCAACTTTGCCGGATTCGACACCAAGGCGCCGGTCGCGGCCCTCGCGTCGAGCAAGTCGCGCGCCGACGTGCAGAAGGAGCTTGCCGCTGCGCGCGGCATGGCCGACAGCCGGGTGGCAGCGGGTTACCTCGTCGGCGGCATGTGAGGGCACGCCGGTCGCTCCGCACTGGGAGCCCGGCCAAGTCTTCCGCGCCCATGAAAAAAGGCCCGCTCGCGCGGGCCTTTTTCGTTGCGTCGATCCGCTGGCAGGTCGTCAGCGGTCGTGCGAATCAGCGCGTGAAGCCGCCCGGCCGCGGACGCGCCGGCTTGAACGCGGACTTGCCGGCCGGCCCGCCCGGCTTGCGCGGTGCGAAGCCTGCGGGCTTGCTCGGCCGGTCGAACGGGCTGCTGCGCGGCGCATCGCCGCCATGCGGCGCACGCGGCTCGAAGTGGGCGGCACTGCGATCGAACGGCGAACGGTCACGCGGCGGGCGGCTGTCGGCGCCACGCGGAACGTAGGCCTCGCCACGCGGCGCAAAACCCTCGCCACCACGGTGCTGGAAGCCGTCACCGCCGCGCGGAGCGAACGGCTTCTTGCCGAAGCTCGGCTTGCCGCCGAAGCGCGCGGGCGCACCACCCGTCGGGCGCTGCGCATACATCTTCGGCTCGGGGCTCTTGGGCTCCAGGCCGGCGATGGTGGCCACCGGGATGTTCTGCGTGGTGAACTGCTGGATGCGGCGGATCATGCCGCTGTCCATGCGCTCGCCGAGCGTGATCGCCAGGCCGTTGCGGCCAGCGCGGCCGGTGCGGCCGATGCGGTGCACGTAGTCCTCGGCCTTCATCGGCAGGCCGTAGTTGATGACGTGGCTGATGGTGGGCACGTCGATGCCGCGCGCGGCCACGTCTGTTGCGACGAGGATCTTCAACTGCCGGTTACGCAAGCCTTGCAGCACGCGGTTGCGGCGCCCTTGCGGGTGCCCGCCGTGCAGCGAGGCGACGTGGTGGCCCATCTCGGCCAGCCGGTCGGCCAATTGGTCGGCGTCGCGCTGCGTGCTGGTGAAGACGAGCGCCTGCTCCATGTCGCGCTGGGTCAGGATGTGGTCGAGCAGCGCGTTCTTGTGGTGGTGGTTGTCGGCCCAGTGCAGGCGCTGCTCGATGTTCTCGTGCGTGTCGGTGTGCGAGGCGATGTCGATGCGCTGCGGGTCGCGCAGCAGGTTGGCGGCCAGTCGGCCCACGTGGCCGGCGAAGGTGGCGCTGTACATCACCGTCTGGCGCGCGGCGGGCACGTGGTCGGCAATCGTGTTGATGTCGTCGATGAAGCCCATGTCGAGCATGCGGTCGGCTTCGTCCAGCACGAGCATCTCGACGTTCTCGAGCACGCACTTGCCGGTCTGCAGGTGGTCGAGCAGGCGGCCGGGGGTGGAGATCAGGATGTCCAGCGGACCCCGCAGCGCCGCAATCTGCGCCGGGTACGGCACGCCGCCGACGACGGTGGCCACGCGCAGGCCCTGTACGAAGCGACCGTAGATCGTGGCCGCCTTGGCGACCTGCATCGCGAGTTCGCGCGTGGGCGTGAGCACCAGGATGCGCGGGCCGTAGACCACCCCTTTTTCGCGCCGCTTGGTGTTGTCGCCGCGACTCAGCAAAACCTTCTGCAACGCCGGCAGGATGAACGACGCGGTCTTGCCGCTGCCGGTGCTCGAAGACACCATCAGGTCCGCCCCCGCAAGCGCGGGCGGGATGGCCTTGCTCTGTACTTCGGTGGCCACTTCGTAGCCGGCGCCGGCGACGGCTTTGGTCAGGGCTTCTTGCAGGCCCAGGGAATCGAAACTCATTTTTCACTTTCGAAAGCGGCGCTTCGCGCGTGCCGCTTTTCAGTTCGGGCACACGCCAAGCCACCGGCACCCCCAACGGGTGTCAGTTCAGTCGCAGAGTAGAAGGTCCGAGCCCGCGCCTGGAACGGTGCGGGGTGTCGGGAACAGTCAAAGCGACGGCATCGCCGCCAACCATTCCCGAAACGGGGTTCGAACAGGCCGCGCCGATTCTGGTCCGGCGGGGTGACTCGATGAGGTCAGAGGGGATGAACGAAACGCCACGGTCTTTTGCGGCGAGCCTGCGAGTATAGCCCGCATCGGGTTTCCCCGCGCGCGCATTTCGTCGGATCACTTCAACAGAAAGTGCTCTCGGTAGTAGGCCAACTCGTCGATCGACTCGTGGATGTCGGCCAGCGCGGTGTGCGCCTGCGCCTTCTTGAAGCCGGCCAGGATCTCCGGCTTCCAGCGCTTGGCGAGTTCCTTCAAGGTGCTGACGTCGAGATTGCGGTAATGGAAGAACGCCTCCAAGCGCGGCATGGTGCGCGCCAGAAACCGCCGGTCCTGGCAGATGCTGTTGCCGCACATCGGCGACATGTTCTTCGGCACGTAACGGCGCAGAAACTCGATCACCTGCGCCTCGGCATCAGCCTCGTCCACGGTCGATGCCTTCACGCGATCGATCAGCCCGCTGCGGCCGTGCGTGCCCTTGTTCCACGCGTCCATCGCGTCGAGCGCGGCGTCGCTCTGGTGGATGGCGAGCACCGGGCCTTCGACGCGGTTACCGAGCTGCGCGTCGGTCACGACGACGGCGATCTCGATGATGCGGTCCGTCTCGGGCACCAGGCCGGTCATCTCGAGGTCGATCCAGACGAGGTTCTGGTCGCTGCTGGTCAAGGTGCTTGATGTCATCGTGTCGGCTCCTGCCGTGGATTCTCGCAGCCCCTGAGCCCGGACGGCGCCGACGTGACCACACGCGGGGCCGGCGCTCGACAGACGGCCTACACTGCGCACCCATGGAAGTTTTTGCCCTGACGCTGCTGTTCGCCGCCGCACTCGTCGCCTCGATGCTGATCAAGTTCTGGCTCGCCACACGCCAGATGCGGCACGTTGCCGAACACCGTGCGGTGGTGCCGAGCGCTTTCGCCGCCAGCATCAGCCTGCCCGCGCACCAGAAGGCCGCCGACTACACGCTGGCCAAGGGTCGCTTCGGCTTGCTCACCATGGCGTTTGGCGCCACGGTGCTGGTGGGCTGGACGCTGCTGGGCGGGCTGGATCTGCTCAACACGGCGGTGCGCGACGCGGTGCAGCCGGCTTGGGGCGACATGGCCTATCAGCTCGCGCTGCTGGCCGCGTTTGCGGTGCTGGGCTCTTTGCTGGACCTGCCCTTCGAGCTGTACAGCACGTTTCGCATCGAGCAGCGCTTCGGCTTCAACCGCATGACGTGGAAGCTCTATCTGGCTGACATGCTCAAGGGCACGGTCGTCGGCGCCATCATCGGGTTGCCTCTGGCGGCGCTGATTCTGTGGATCATGGGCGCCGCCGGCAGCCTGTGGTGGCTGTGGGCCTGGGGCGCGTGGGTGGGATTCAACGTGCTGATCCTGGTGTTGTACCCGACCGTCATCGCGCCGCTGTTCAACAAGTTCGAGCCGCTGGCCGACGAGTCGCTCAAAGCACGCGTGCAGGCGCTGATGGCGCGTTGCGGCTTTGCCGCCAAGGGGCTGTTCGTGATGGACGGCAGCAAGCGGTCGGCCCACGCCAACGCCTACTTCACCGGCTTCGGCGCTGCCAAGCGGGTGGTGTTCTTCGACACGTTGCTGAACAAGCTCTCGCCGTCGGAGGTGGAAGCGGTGTTGGCGCATGAGTTGGGCCACTTCAAGCACAAGCACGTCACCAAGCGCATGGTCGCGATGTTTGCGATGAGCCTGGCCGGCTTTGCGCTGCTGGGATGGCTGACGAGCCAAAGCTGGTTCTACACCGCGCTGGGCGTGCAACCGTCGATGACGGCCGCCAACGATGCACTGGCGTTGCTGTTGTTCCTCCTCGTCACTCCGGTGTTCGGGTTTTTCGTGTCGCCGATGTTGGCCCAGCTGTCACGCCGGCACGAGTTCGAGGCCGACGCCTACGCCTGCGAGCAGACCAGCGGCGCCGACCTGGCAGCCGCGCTGCTCAAGCTGCATGAAGACAATGCCGCGACGCTGACGCCCGACCCGCTGTACGTGCGCTTTTACTACTCGCACCCGCCGGCCTCGGAGCGGCTGGCCGCACTGGCGTCGCTGGGCACAGGCCCAGCCGCTGCGCCTGCCTGAGTTTGATTGAGCACTGCGCACGGCCGCCCGAAGCCCTGCTGCTCCCGCTCGGCGGGACCGGCATGGGCCGCGAAGAGGCCGCTTCATGGCCCGCGCCATAGCGCGCCCGCATGAGCAAGTTCGCAGGCCTCGACGTCGGTTTGGTGGTGGCGGGCCACGGTCGCCACTATGTCGTCGAAACGCCGGAGGGCGAGCGCATCATCTGCCACCCTCGTGGCAAGAAGAGCGACTGCGTGGTCGGCGACCGCGTGCGCTGGCAGGCCAGCGGCGACGAAGGCGTGATCGAACACGTGGAGCCGCGCCGCAACCTGCTGTTCCGTCAGGACGAGTGGAAGACCAAGTCGTTCGCGGCCAACCTCGACCAGCTGCTGGTGCTGGTGGCGGCCGAGCCGGTGTTCAGCGAGTCGCAGCTGGCGCGCGCGTTGATCGCGGCGGAAGACGCCGGCATCCCGGCGCGCGTCCTGCTGAACAAGGCCGATCTGCCGGCCATCGGCATGGCCCGCGAGCGGCTGAAGGCCTACGCCGCGATGGGCATCGACGTTCTTGAGGTGGCCCTGAAAGCGCGCAAGGACGAGGCAAGCGCTCTGCTCGCGCCGTTGCTCCAAGGCCGGGCGACGCTGGTGCTGGGGCCGAGCGGCACCGGCAAGAGCACGCTCATCAACCTGCTCGCGCCAGACGCGCGCGCGCAAGTGGGCGAGGTCTCGCAGGCGCTGAACTCGGGTCGCCACACGACGACGCACACGCAGTGGTACTGGCTGAACGAATCGCGCGAAACGGGGTTGATCGACTCGCCCGGCTTTCAGGAGTTCGGCCTGCGGCAAATCGACGCGCAGCGTTTGAGCAGCCTGATGCCCGACCTGAGTGAGCACGCGGGTGCCTGCAAGTTCTACAACTGCAGCCACCAGCACGAGCCAGCCTGCGGCGTGCGCGCGGCGCTCGAACGTGGTGCGATCAGCGAATCGCGCTACCGGATCTACGGCGAGATTCTGGGCGAACTCGTGAAGCGGGCCTGAACCGCCGCGGGCCTCGCCTCGTCAGCCCACCAGGTTGGCCAGCGACAGCAGCGACAGCAGCAGCATCCACAACACCACCGAGCGCCAGACCAGGCCGACCACGCTGCGCAGGTGCGCAAGCACCGGCGGGGCGCCGGTCGTTGACCCTTCCGACGCCAGCTCGACCGGCATGGCACTGTCTTCGAACGAAGGCCGCGCCGACTCGACCCGCCCATCGGGCGCCTCGCGGCCACCGAGCTGCACGCCGATGGCCCCGGCCGCCGACGCGAGGATCACGCCGTCGTTGCTCGACTCCCACAGCACCGCATCGCGACGCCAGCAGTTCACCGCGTCCTCGAAGTTGCCAACGACAGCGAAGCCGAAAGCGGTGAGCCTGGCGGGCACGTGATCAAGCAGTGCGAACAAGCGGCCCGAGAGTTGAATCACCCGGTCGGTCGCAGGCACGCCATCGCTGCGGTTCTTGAAGGCCCAGTAGCGGCCCGCGAACTCCGCCATGCGGTACAGCACCGCACCCGCTGGCCCGAAGCCGAGCGTGGACAGCACGACAAACCAGAAGAACACGCCGAACACATGCCGGTGCGCCGCCAGCAGCGAATGCTCGATCACCTGGCGCAACAGCTCGGCGCGCGGCAGGTCGCTCGTGTCGACGTGACGCCACTGTGCGAGCAGGCGGCGCGCTCGGTCTTCCTCGGCACGCTCGAGCGCGTCGCGGATGTCGGTGAAGTAGTGGCTGAACTGGCGAAACCCCAGCGTCACGTAGAGCACCGCCACGTTCCAGGCCAGCCCGAGCAGCAGGCTGAAGTGGTCCAGCAGCAGCCACACGCTCCACGCCAGCAAGGCGGGCAGGAGCACGGTGACGCCCCAGACGACCCACGCGTGCGCGTCGCGGCCGGCGTCGAAGTTCAGGCGCGTCCAGCGCATCCATGCCGTCAGCGACTCATGCACCACGTTGCCACGCGGCAGCGGCTTGAGTTGCTCGATCAACAGCGCAAACAGGACGGCGAAAAAACTCATTGCCGGCGATGATACCGGCGAGGTTGCGAGCGGCCTGGGGTGTGGCCGAGGCGGCTCAAGCGGCCAGAAAGCGATACAGGTTGCGCAGCATCGCAGCCGTGGCGCCCCAGATGAAGTAGCGCCGCGGCCGCCCTTGTTCGTCCTGCCCCAGCCAGGGCATCGAGAGGAACTCCCGCCGCACGCCGCCCACCTCGACGGCATGGCGGTGGTGGTTCTCCGGGCTCATCAGGAACCGCAGCGGCACCTCGAAGATCTCGGCCACCTCGAACGGATCGGCCTGCACGGTGAACGTCGGCCGAACCAATGCGATCACCGGCGTGACGATGAAGCCCGTGCCGGTGGTGTAGGTGGGCAGGCTGCCGAGCACATCGACATGCTGGGCGTCCAATCCGATTTCTTCGTGCGCCTCGCGCAGGGCGGTGGCGGTGGCATCTTCGTCGTCGTCTTCCGCACGGCCGCCGGGGAAGCTGATCTGCCCGGGGTGGTCGGTCAGGTGGTCGGTGCGCTGGGTCAGCAGCACGGTCAGGGTGTCGCGCAGCACGAGCGGAACGAGCACCGAGGCGTGCGTCGGCTCGCGCTCATTGAAGCGGCGTTCGACGGAGATCTCGGGCGCCCAGACCGGCGGCGCATTGAAGCGCTGACGCAATGCGCTGGGCAACAACTGCTCGGGCGGTACCGGCGGCAGGTGGTGGTCCACGCCGACGATGGGCAAGTCCTGCGGGTTGAAGCTCAGGGCCATGGGGCTTGTCGGGTGGAACAAAAAAAAGCCGCCTCGGCGGCGGCTTGGTTCGCGGGGCCAGTTTGTGCCGCGACTTCGTCGCGGCGGAAATTGGCTCGCCACCCGGGTCACGGAGGGGCCCCTGAGTGGCCCTGGTGGCGGCATCCGGCGGGGCCGGATGCTCTGGCTTCGTCAGGCCAATTTTTCCTTGATCCGCGCCGACTTGCCCGAGCGGTTGCGCAGGTAGTACAGCTTGGCACGGCGCACATCGCCACGGCGCTTGACTTCGATCGACGCGATCAGCGGGCTGTAAAGCTGAAACGTACGCTCCACGCCCTCGCCGCTGGAGATCTTGCGCACGATGAAGCTGGAGTTCAGGCTGCGGTTGCGCTTGGCAATCACCACGCCTTCGAACGCCTGCAGCCGCTTGCGCGTGCCTTCAACGACGTTGACGCTGACGATCACCGTGTCGCCGGGCGCGAAGGGCGGGATCGTCTTGTTGAGACGGGTGATTTCTTCCCGCTCGAGGGTCTGGATCAGGTCCATGGGTTCTCCAATGTGATCGTGCGCAGGAATTGTTGGAATCGGAGGTGCGGTTTGCGCATGGCCTGTGGCCTTCGCTCACGCCCCGTCCTGGCAGAGGATCGAAAAGCCTTGGATTATAGCCCGAGGGCTTGCAGGCAAGCCTCATCCGCAGGCGTCAAGCGCCCCGCGGCGCGTGCCGCGGCGATCAGGTCCGGCCGCCGACGCGCGGTGATCTCGAGCGAGCGCTCACGCCGCCAGCGGGCAATCTCGCCATGGTGGCCCGACATCAACACTGCGGGTACCCCGCCCTCGACCGCGTCGCCACCGACTGCCGGCCAATGCTCGGGGCGGCTGTAGTGCGGGCAGTCGAGCAGCCCGTCGGCGAAGCTGTCTTGCTGGTGCGACTGCGCATCGCCGAGCACGCCATCTTGCAGCCGCGCCACGGCATCCAGCAGCGCCAGCGCGGGCAGCTCGCCACCCGAGAGCACAAAGTCGCCCAAGCTCAGCTCCACGTCGACATGCCGATCGAGAAACCGCTGGTCGATGCCCTCGTAGCGGCCGCACAGAAAGATGGCGCCCGCACCGGTGGCGAACCGACCGACCACCGCCTGATCCATTCGCCGGCCGGTCGGCGTGAAGTGCACGAGCGGCGCCGCCACCGCATCTGCCCGCGCAGCACGAACCGCCTGCAACGCGCGCTCCAGCGGCTCAACCAGCATCACCATGCCCGGCCCGCCGCCGTAGGGCCGGTCGTCGACCCGGCGGTAGGCGTTGTCGGCAAAGTCGCGCAGCGGCCAGAGCTTCACGTCGACCACGCCCGACTCGAACGCGCGCCGCGTGATGCCCTGCGTCAGGTGGGGCGCGAACAAATCGGGGAAGAGCGTGATGACGTCGAAGCGCATGGCGCGGGGCGGGATCAGTATTCCAGGCCCCAGTCGACGGTGATGCGCTTGAGCGGCAGGCTCACGTCATCGACGTAAGCGGCCACGAAGGGAATGAGTCGCTCCGCTTCGGGCGATGCTTCGGAAGGCACCAACCCAATGGGCAGCACGCGCAGCACACTGTGAGGGCCCGTGTCGATGAGGCCGATGACGGTGCCCAACGCGTCGCCGCCCCGGTTGACGACGGCCAGCCCGATCAGATCGACCCAGTAGAACTCGTCCTTGTCGGCCGTCGGAAAACTCGAACGCCCAACGAACAGGCGCGCACCGCGCAGAGCCTCTGCATCGTTGCGGGTTTCAACGCCCTCGACTTGCGCCACCACGCCATCGCCGTGTTCCTTGGATTGCGTGACCTTCAGCAGCGCCGGATAGCCGGCTTGCGTCGCCGGCGATCGAACCACCGGCCGCTGCACGCCCGACACTTCGGGCGGCTTGACAAACCACGCCCTCGACGAAAACAGCGCCTGTGGGTCCGACGCGAAGGGCTGAATCTTCAGCCAGCCCTTGATGCCCCAGGCCCCCGCGATTCGGCCAACCTCCACCGCGTCGTCGGGCCAAGCCGGCTCGGCTGGACCTCCACTCATGGAGGAGCCGGTGGCCGACACGCCCATCGGGCTTCGAGAACGGTCAGGCCGCAGCCTTGGCCTGCGCGACCAGGCGCTCGACCGTGCTCGACATCTGCGCGCCGTTGCCGGTCCAGTGGGCGATGCGGTCGAAGGCCACGCGCAACGGCTGCTCGCCACCGGAGGCGACTGGGTTGTAGAAGCCCACGCGCTCGATGAAACGGCCGTCGCGGCGGGTGCGCGAATCGGCGACGACGATGTTGAAGAACGGGCGCTTCTTGGCACCGCCGCGTGCGAGTCGGATGACGACCATGACTGTTTCCTCGGGTGTTGGCTGCTGGCTGTTTGCGGACTGCGGCGACTGCGCTGATCGAGCGCTGGCTGGCTCGGACAGCGCAGCGCTGAATCGAGCATTCGCCGCGCCGAGAGCCATGCTGCCCTCGGCCGAACCGCGCATTATAAACTCAGCCGAGTCACACCTTCACCGCTGGCGAACCCGCACCCCCATGAGCCCCCTCCTGATCCGCCCCAGCACGCCGGCCGACCTGCCCGCCATCACCGCCATCTACCGCTGGAACGTGACGCACGGCACAGGCACGTTCGAGCTCGACGTGCCTGACGCGGCCGAGATGGCGCGCCGCCGCGACGAGGTGCTGGGCAAGGGCCTGCCCTGGCTGGTGGCCGAACGCAACGCACAGGTGCTGGGCTATGCGTACGCCAACCACTTCCGGCCACGCCGGGCCTACCGGTTTTGCCTGGAAGACTCGATCTACCTCGCTGAAGAAGCGCGCGGCCAAGGCCTGGGCAAGCTGCTGCTGGCCGAGTTGCTGGCGCGTTGCGAGGCCGCTGGCGCGCGCCAGATGCTGGCGGTCATCGGCGACTCGGCCAACGCCGGCTCGATCGGCGTTCATCGCGCACTGGGCTTCGAACACGTCGGCGTGATGAAGGCCGCCGGTTGGAAGTTCGATGCCTGGCGCGATGTCGTGATCATGCAGAAGAGCCTCGGGCTGGGCTCCTCCAGCGCACCTGTGGAAGCCCCGTGAGCGTCGCTGCGCGGCGAAGCAAGTCCAAGCTCGTCGCCACCTGGGCCGCGTTGATCGGGGGCAGCCTCGGCCTGCACCGCTTCTATTTGCACGGTTGGCGCGATGTCTGGGGCTGGTGCTGCATTCCACCCACCTTGCTGGGATTCATCGGCCTGCAGCGGGCGCGCCAGATCGGCCTGGACGACCACCTGTCGTGGTTGTTGCTGCCGCTGCTGGGCGTGACGCTGTCGGCGGCGATGCTGACCGCGATCGTCTATGGCCTGACGCCAGACGACCGCTGGAACGCACGCTTCAACCCCACAGGCCCGGCCTCGCGAACGGGCTGGTTGACGGTCATCGCGGTGATCCTGGCGCTCGCCCTGGGCTCCGCCACGTTGATGGCCACTGTCGCCTTCAGCGCTCAGCGCTTCTTCGAGTACCAGACCGAGCAAGCGACGCCGACCGGTCGGTGAGCACCGGCGAGAGTCAATCGAACAGCAGCAGGCTGACCCAGTAGAACAACGCCGCCACCAGCGCCGACGCGGGAATCGTGAACACCCACGCCCACACGATGCTGCCCGCCACGCCCCAGCGCACCGCCGAGGCGCGCCGCACCGAACCGACACCGACGATAGCGCCGGTGATGGTGTGCGTGGTCGACACCGGAATGCCCAGCCCGGTGGCCAGGAACAGCGTGATTGCGCCACCCGTCTCGGCGCAGAAGCCGCCCACCGGCTTGAGCTTGGTGATGCGCTGGCCCATCGTCTTGACGATGCGCCAGCCACCGAACAGCGTGCCCAGCCCGATCGCCAAATAGCAACTCCAGATGACCCAGCCCGGCGGCAGCTTGTCGGCGGCGGAGGTGTAGCCGGTGGCGATGAGCAACATCCAGATGATGCCGATCGTTTTCTGCGCGTCGTTGCCGCCGTGGCCCAGGCTGTACAGCCCGGCCGAGACCAGTTGCATGCGGCGGAACCAGTTGTCCACCCGCAGCGGCGAGGCTCGCCTGAACAGATGCGCCACCGCCACCATCAACAGCGACGCCAGCAAGAAGCCCAGCAACGGCGAGACGAAGATGAACATCACCGTTCGCATCACACCCGCAGCGATCAGCGCTCCGAAGCCCGCCTTGGCCACGACCGCGCCGACGATGCCACCGATCAGCGCATGCGACGAACTCGACGGGATGCCGTAATACCACGTCACCACGTTCCAGAAGATCGCCCCGATCAGCGCGCCGAACACCACGTGGTGGTCGATGAACTCGGGCATCGCAATGCCCTTGCCCACCGTGGCCGCCACCTTGAGCTGGAAGACGAAGGTCGCCACGACGTTGAAGAAGGCGGCAAACACGACCGCCTGTTGCGGCTTGAGCACGCCGGTGGAGACGACGGTTGCGATCGAGTTGGCGGCATCGTGAAAGCCGTTCATGAAGTCGAACACGAGCGCCAGCACCACCAGCAGCGCAACAACCCAGAAGACGGTCTGGACGGAGTTCACTCGCCCACCCGCGCAAGCGTGAAGGTCACGAGTTCTCGAGGACCACGCCCTCGATCAGGTTGGCCACGTCCTCGCAACGGTCGGAGATCGACTCCAGCAGCTCGTAGATCGTCTTCAGCTTGATGAGCTCGCGCACGTCGGGCTCTTCGCGGAAGAGTTTGGACATGGCCGAGCGCATCACGCGGTCGGCGTCGCTTTCGAGCCGGTCTATCTCCTCACACGCCTTGATCGCACCTTCGGCTGCATCGGCATGGTGGATGCGGGGCAACAGCGACACCGCATGCTGTACGCGCTCGCAGCACCTGGCGCTGATGTCGCCCAGGCGCAGCACCTCGTCGGTCATCTTGTGCACGTCGTAGAGCGACATGGTCTCGGTCGCGTCCTGCAGCAGGTCGACGATGTCGTCCATCGCGTTGATCAGCCCGTGAATCTGCTCGCGGTCGATCGGCGTGATGAAGGTCTTGTGCAGCAGCCGGTTCACCTCGGCGGTGACGCGGTCGGCCGCGCGTTCGGCGTTGATCACGTCGGTGGCGTACTTCTCGCGCAGGCTCAGATCGTCGTAGTTCTGGATCATCAAAATGAACGCACGCGCGCCGTCCACGATGAAACCACCGTGCTGGTTGAACAGCTCGAAGAAGTTGCCTTCGCGTGGCAGCAGCTTGCCGAACAGCATGGGCGGTCTCCAGACATCGAGGCGAGGGTTTCGCGGCGGCGCGAGTGTAAGCCCGCCGTTCAGTGGCCCGCGCCGACGTCGCGCGCTGCGGTAGGCCCGGGCCACGGCACGCTCGAACGCGCGTTCATCGGCTCAGTCGCTCAATGCGCTGATCGGACACGCGTTCAAGCAGGTCGGCCAGCTCGGCTCCGCCTGGCATGCGAAGCCGGGGCGCGATCTCCACCAGCGGTAGCAGCACAAACGCGCGCTCGTGCAGGCGCGGGTGCGGCAGGGTCAGCGTCGGCGTGGCCAATGTGAGCTCGCCAAAGAGCAGGAGGTCCAGGTCGAGCGTGCGCGGTGCGTTGCGGTACGAGCGCTCGCGGCCGTGCAACTGTTCGATGGCCTGCAGCTCCGCCAGCAGCTCGTGTGGTGCAAGTTGTGTGGACAGTTCGGCCACCGCGTTGAGGTAGTCCGGCCCGCTGGCATCGACAGGCGCACTGCGGTAGGTCGACGAGCAGCGCACCAGCGTGCTCAGCGGCAGCTTGCGCAGACCGTCCAAAGCGGCCTGCAACGCGGCAGCAGCATCGCCGAGGTTGGCGCCCAGGCCGACGAAGGCGCGGGTGGGTGCGGGCGTGAATCGACCGGTCAAGATCGGTGGGTCAAGATCGGTGGGTCGGGATCGGTGGGTCTGGATCAGCGGGTCGGGATCAGCGGGTCTGGACTAGCTGGCCTGGATCAGCGGGCCTGTATCAGCGGGTCAAGGCGCGACCGAGGCTGGCCCGTCGTCGGCCGGCGATGCGCCCTCGCCCCCCGTTGCCGGTCGGCGGCGACGCCGCCTGCGCTTGCGGGCCGGGTCGGCGGCGGGAGCCGATTCTTCGCCCGACTCGCCGCCCGCCGCCGCGCTGGCCGATGCACCACCACGGCGGCCGCGGTCTTGCTCGCGCGCGCCTTCCAGCAACTGCACGCGCTGTGCGTCGTCGGCGAGCGAAAAGTCCTCCCACCAGTTGGCGAGCTCGGCGTCGATCTCACCAGCATCGCCGCGCAGGCGCAGGAAGTCGAAGCCAGCGCGAAAGCGTGGCTGCTCGACCAGCGTGTACACCGAGCTGCCGGTGCGGCGCTCGAAGCGCGGTTGCATGAGCCAGATCTCGCGCATGTCGGCGGCCAACTTGCCGCGGCCGGAGATGTCGCCGATGCGCGCATCGAACACCGCATCGACCGCCTGCTGCAGCGCCGGGAACGGCGGCTCGCCGCTGGCCTTGAGCTTTTGCCAGCGGTCCAGCACGTCGTGCCACAGCATGCAGGCGAGCATGAAGCTGGGCGCCACCGGCTTGCCTTCGCCGACGCGGCGGTCGGTGTCGGCCAGCGCCAATTCGACAAAGTTCTTGCGGCCGTTCTCTTTCACATCCTTGCGGTGCGCTTCGTCCAGCGCCACGTCGAGCACCGGGAACACGCCGCGGTGCAGGCCCTGCTTGCGCAGCTCTTCGATGCTCGCCAGCGCATGGCCGGTTTGCAGCAGCTTGATCATCTCGTCGAAGGTGCGCGACTGCGGCACGTTGTCGAGCAGCGCTGCCATCTCCTTGATCGGCGCGCGTGTCTTCGGCTCGATCTCGAAGCCCAGCTTGGCCGCAAACCGCACCGCGCGGATGATGCGCACCGGGTCCTCGCGGTAGCGCGCGGTCGGGTCGCCGATCATGCGCAGCAGCTTCTTCTTCGCGTCCTTGATGCCGCCGTGGTAGTCGACCACGATCTCGCGCACTGGGTCGTAGTACATGGCGTTGACGGTGAAGTCGCGCCGCGCGGCGTCTTCGATCTGCGGGCCCCACACGTTGTCGCGCAGCACGCGGCCTTCGGCGTCGACGACGCGGGTCTTGCCAGCCAGCTCGCCCTTGGATGTCTTCTCGTTGCCGCTCACCTGCTCGGCCGCGGTCGCGTCCATCACGGCGCGAAAGGTCGAGACCTCGATCACTTCGCTCAGGCCCCGGTCCTGCCGGCCGCGGCCGAACACGACGTGCACGATGCGAAAGCGCCGCCCGATGATGAACGCGCGGCGGAACAGGCCCTTGACCTGCTCGGGCGTGGCGTCGGTCGCCACGTCGAAGTCTTTCGGGCCCAGGCCCACCAGCAGGTCGCGCACGGCGCCGCCGACGATGTAGGCCTCGAAGCCGGCGTCGGCCAGCGTGCGCACGACCTTGACGGCGCGTTCGTCAACCAAGCTGGCGTCGATGCCGTGCTCGCTCTTGGGCACCTCGACACGCTGGCCGGCTGGCGCGGAGCCGGTCTTCTTCGGCGAGCCGAGCAGTTTCTCGATGAATTTCTTGATCATTCGAACAGTTTCAAAATGCGCCAGCCGCGCGATTGCGCAATGGCCAGCAGCGCGGCGGAAGGGTTGGTCGCGACGGGGTCGGTGGCCCGCTCCAGCAGCGGCAGGTCGTTGGGCGAGTCGCTGTAGACGCTGATGCGGGCAAAGTCGCCCCACGTTGCGCCGCGGGTTGCAAGCCACTCTTCGACGCGGCGGACCTTGCCCTCACGGTAGCTCGGCGTGCCCTCGATGCGGCCCGTGATGGTACCCCCAGGCCCCCGCTGGAGCCGCACGGCGATCAGATCGGCAATGCCCAGCGCCTGTGCGATGGGTGCAGTGACGAAGTCGTTCGTGGCCGTGACCAGTGCCACCCAGTCACCGCGGCGCTGGTGCTCGCGCACCAGCGCCAGCGCCTGCGGGCGCAGGTTGGGGGCGATCACTTCGGCCATGAAGCGCGAGTGAGCGTCGTTCGCCTCCGGCAGGCCGCGGCGGCGCAGCGGCTCGGTGGTGAAGCTGACGTAAGCATCGATGTCGAGCTGCCCGGCTTGGTACTGGGCGTAGAAGGCGTCGTTGCGGCGCCCGAATTCGGCTTCGTCGACCCAGCCGAGCCGGATCAAGAACTCGCCCCAGGCGTGGTCGGAGTCGAGCGGCAACAGGGTGTCGTCGAGGTCGAACAAGCACAGGTTGCGCTCGATCATGTGCCTCCCCCGTGCTCCTGCTCGGCCAGCATGACCTTCAACATCGGCACGGTGATGGGCCGCTTGGTGGCGAGCGAAAACTCGTCGAGCCGGTCGAGCAAGCTCATCAGGTGCTTCAGGTCACGGGCGAAACGCGTGAGCAGGTGGTCCATCACCTCGTCGGACAACAAAACGCCGCGCCGGTCGGCCTCGCGGCGCAGCGCGCCGCGCACCTCGGGCTCGGCGGGGGGCTGCAGCGCAAACACGTGGCCCCAACCCAGGCGCGTGCGGAGGTCCTCGCGCAGGGCCAGGTCCACCGGCGGCACGCGGCCGGCGGCGACCACCGCCACCCCGTGCGTGGCGGCCTGCACGAACAGCCCGAAGGCGGCCTGCTGCTGGTCGGTGTCGAAGTGGTGACAGTCGTCGAGGACGATCAGACCGCACCGTTCGTCACGCGCCCACGGAGCGAGGTCGTTCGCGCCGAACCAGACGGTGCGCGCGCCATCGTCCTGGAAACGCCGGACGACGGCGTGCAGCAGGTGCGTCTTGCCGCTGCCGGGTGCGCCCCACAGGTAGACCGGCGCGCTACTCGCCGACAACGCCATCAGGTGCGCCAGCGCGGGCGCGTTGGCGCCGGGCAGGAAGTTGTCGAACGAGCGCGGCGGCTCGGTGCCGATGGGCAGCGGTATTTGCCTCATCCCTTGTACAGCTGACTTTCGAGGTACACAGCCCGAATGCGCCGAACCGCCACCACCAGCAGGGCGCTCACAGGCAACGCGATGAGCACGCCGATGAAGCCGAACAAGTGGCCGAAGGCCAGCAGCGCGAAGATCACCATCAGCGGGTTCAGGCCGATGCGCTCGCCCACCAGCCGCGGCGTGAGCACGAGGCTCTCGGCCAGTTGCCCGATGCCGAACACCACCGCCACCGCCAGCACGCCGTACAAGCTGGCAAACTGCAGCACGCCCGCCAGCAGCGCCAGCACCAGGCCGATGCCGAACCCGACATACGGGATGAACATCGCCAAGCCGGTGAACACGCCCACCGGCACCGCCAGATCGAAGCCGAACAGCGCCAGCCCCACGCTGTAGAAGGTGGCCATGATCAGCATCACCAGCAACTGCCCGCGCAGGTACTGGCCGAGCATGGTGTCGCACTCGTCGACAAAGCCTTCGACCTGCTCACGCCGGCGGGGTGGCAGCATCTCGCGAACGCGCCTGGCCAGGTTGGGCCAGTCCATCAGCAAATAGAACAGCACCACCGGCACCAGGAACGCATTGCCGATGATCGCCAGCAGAATGCTGCCGCCGATGCGCGCCGAGCTGAGCACCGTGGCAAGCCACTCTTCGAGGTTGGCGTCCATGTACTTCAGGACAAACGCCTTGATGCTGGCTGTGTCCAGAGCCACGTTGATGCCGTACTGGGCCAGCCACGGCGCCAGGCCGGTGTTGAGCTTGTCGGCCAGCAGCGGAATCTGCTCGCGCAGCAGCGGCAGCTCCTTCGAGATGATCGGCACGATCAGCAGCAGCACCGCGAGCAGCACGATGATGGCCGTCAGCTCCACCACCGAAACCGCCAGCAGACGTGGCACGCGAACGGCCACCAGCCGCTCCACGGCCGGGTGCAGCACGTAGGCCAGCACGGCGCCGATGAGGAACGGCGTCAGCACCGGCGCCAGCAGCCAGATGGCCGCCAGCGCCACGGCGCCGATTGCGAGCCAGGTGAGGGAGTGGCGCTGGGTGGCGTTGAGATTCACGGCGCCGCCCCACCGCCGATGCCCGCGAGCCGCTGGCTGATGCTGGCGTGGTCATCGGCGCCGCGCGCATTGGCCAGGTAGGCGGCCAGGTCGCTGGCGGCCGATTCGTCCAGCCCCAGTTCGGCGCGCGCCAGGCCACGGTCGCGCCGCTCCTCCCAGGCCAGCGGCAGCAGCACCACGAGGCGGTCTTGCACGGCCAGCAGGCGCGGCCAATCCTGGGCCGTGCGGTGGATTTCCTTGAGGTTGCGCAGCATGCGGGCGAGCACGTCGCGCGGTGGCGCGGCTTGCAGGAACAAGCCGAGCGGCGCGTCGAAGTCGCCTTGCAGGCCGCGGTTGCGTTTGTAGGGCACCAAAAGCTCGTCGAGCTGTTCGCGCGAGAGCGAGTTGCCGGTGAACGGGTCGACCACGACCTCGCCTTCGGGCATGCGCAGCTTGATGAGAAAGTGCCCAGGGAAAGACACGCCGCGCGCCGTCAACCCGATCTGCGTGGCCAGCTCGATGTAGAGCACCGCCAGCGTGATCGGGATGCCGCGGCGCGAGCTCAGCACCGCGTGAAGGTAGCTGTTGCGCGGGTCGTAGTAGTGGTTGACGTTGCCGGCGAAGCCGAGGTCTTGAAAGAAGTAGCGGTTCAACCAGCGCAACCGCTGCACCGGCACCGCGTCGGGCGGGATGCGGCGCTTGAGGCGGGCGGCGAGCTGGTCGATCTCGGCCAGCACGGTCTGGGTGTCGAGTTGCGGAAACTCGTCTTGCGCGATCGCCACGGCCGCTTCGGTCAACGACAGCGTGGCGTCCTCGGCCACCAGGGTGGCGAAGTACTCGAGCGCGGTGGGAGGCGCAAACTGCAAGGGCGCGGGCATGGAATCAGTTTAGCCGCGGCGCCGGGCCGCCCCAAGCGCGGCTGCGCCCCTCGGGGGCAGGAGTGAAGCGACTTGGGGGCACCATTTAGCCGCGGCGCACGAACTCGCGCAGCCTCAGGCCCGTGGCGGCCAGCGCGCCGAAGTACAGCAGCGCCGAGCCGCCGAGGAATGCGGCAACCCACCCGATGCGCACCCACGGTTGCGTGCGCAGGCCGACCCAGTCGAGCGCCTGCGCGCCCCAGGCAAGCAAGGCGCCGAGCAAGGCGGTGGCGAACAACACACGCAACGCGAACGCACCCCAGCCCGGCAGCGGCGTGTAAGCGCCGTTGCGCCGCAATCCGACGAACAGCCAGCCCGCGTTGACCAGCGCGCCCAGGCCGATCGACAGCGCCAGCCCGGCGTGGCCCAGCACGGGAACCAAGGCCAGGTTCATCAACTGCGTCAGCACCAGCACAACGATGGCGATCTTGACCGGCGTGCGGATGTCCTGCCGCGCATAGAAGCCCGGTGCGAGGATCTTGACGCCCACCAACCCCATCAGCCCGACGCCGTAACCCATGAGCGCAGTGGCGGTCTTTTGCAGCGCCAGCGCATCGAACGCGCCGTAGTGGAACAACACCGCCACCAACGCCGTCGGGAACACCATCAACGCCACCGCACAGGGCAGCGCCAGCAGCAGCACCAGGCGCAGGCCCCAGTCGAGCAGGCCCGAGTAAGTGGCCGCGTCGCCCTGGGCCTGCGCGGCCGACAACTGCGGCAGCAGGATCACCCCCATTGCCACGCCCAGCAGCGCCGTCGGGAACTCCATCAGCCGGTCGGCGTACACCAGCCACGACACCGCCCCCACTGCCACATGCGAGGCGATCTGCGTGTTGATGATCAGCGACACATGCGCCACAGACACCCCGAGCAGCGCCGGCGCCATTTGCGACAGGATGCGCTTGACGCCCGGATGCGCCCACGCCGCCATCACCATCGAAGGGCGCAGTCGAATGTGCGGCAGCGCGCCGATGCGTCGCAGCGCCGGCACCTGTATCGCCAGTTGCAGCACGCCGCCCAGCAGCACGCCCGCGGCCAGCGCGTAGATCGGCTCGATGCCCCAGCGTGTGAAGTGCGGCGCCAGGCCCCATCCGGCCGCGATGACGGCCAGGTTCAGCAGCACCGGCGTGGCCGCCGGCACCATGAAGCGCTTCCAGGTGTTCAGAATGCCCGCTGCCAGCGACACGAGAGAGATGAAGCCGATGTACGGGAACATCCAGCGCGTCATGACCACTGCGTCGTCGAAGCGTTCCAGGCCTGCGGCCATCAGCCACACGATCACCGGCGCGGCCACGACGCCGAGTGCGCAGGTAGCGACCAGCGCCCAGAACAGCACGGTGGCGGCCGCGTCGATCAGCGCGTGCGTGGCTGCATCGCCGTCGCGCGCGCGGGTGGTCGCCAGAATCGGCACAAAGGCCTGCGAAAACGCGCCCTCGCCGAACAACCGGCGCAGCAGGTTGGGGATGCGGAAGGCGACGTTGAACGCGTCGGTCAGCGCTCCGGCCCCGAACATCGAGGCCACCATCACCTCGCGCGCCAGGCCCGTCACGCGCGAGGCCAGCGTGAGCAGGGAGACGGTGGAGGCGGCGCGCAGCAGGTTCATCGGGCGGCAAGAACCTCAAGGGCGGCGAAAGGCGGGTCGCGCGCGCGGCGGGTCGAAAGAGTGTCGCCCGGATTATAGGGAGCGCCACCGAGGTGAAAGCGCTGTGCGCCCTCGTCCTTGTGAGCGAAGCCGGGCTCGATGCTATACTTGCGGGCTTCGTTCCACCCCAATACCAGCTACAGCATGGCCACCACCTCCAAAGCCAAGAAGAAGACCGTCCGCATCGCCTCGGGCCTCAAGCGCGTGCGGCAGGACGCGAAGCTCAACGCCGCCAACACCGCGCTGCGCTCCAAGTTCCGCACCGTGGTGAAGAACGTGCAAAAGGCGGTCGTGACCGGCGACAAGGCAAAGGCAGCCGATCTGTTCAAGTCGGCTCAGGCCGTGATCGACTCGGTGGCCGACAAGGGCCTGTTCCACAAGAACAAGGCGGCGCGCCACAAGAGCCGCCTGTCGGCCAAGATCAAGGCGCTGGCTGCTGCCGCCTGACACAGCGCCGGTCCCGGAAAGACAAAGGGCTCGCATTGCGAGCCCTTTTGCATTTTCGGCAGCGCCGTGCTCGTGCTGCGGGTCAAGGTGTCGGCGGCTCCGCTGGCGTCGCGGGCACCTCGACCACCTGAAGCCGGTTGTCGCGCGCGAAGTTGGTCACGAAGTCCCAGGCCATCAGTTCGACCTCGCGCAGCGCCTCGCTGACGATCACGCACTTGACGCCGTCGATCGTGCGCGGCACGCAGTACGGTGAGTAGCCGATGAACGCGGCGATGCCGCCGGCCGAGCCTTCGGGCCTGAAGCACGCCATCGCGCCGGCGAGGCGCTCGGACCAATCGCTCGGGCGGAACGTGCCGCCCTCCAGGGTGACGCCCTTGATGATGAGCTCGCGGGGCTTGAGCGCTGGCATGGGAGGTCGGGGTGCGGACGGAATCTGGGGCCAGGGCGGCTGGTCGGACCACAGCAAGCGCCGAGCCGGCCTGCGGATTGTCTCGCCATTTTGCTGCAGCGCAGCAGCGGCCGATGCGACATGAAGTGCATTCATTTCAGGTTCATCGGCCGTTGCCGGGTGCCCCCGTAGAATTGCGCTCCCGCAGAACGTGACAAATCGGCACGCAACGCGGCTTCTTCCGTTGGAGCGCCCGCCATGAATGCCCCCGACAAGCTTGCCCTCGCCAACGCTGCCTCGTCCGTGAGCGCCACGCCGTCGCGCGAACCGCACGTGATGACGACCTATGGCCGCCTGCCGATCGCCTTGTCGCACGGCCGCGGCTGCTGGGTCTGGGACACCGACGGCAAGAAGTACCTCGACGGCCTGGGCGGCATTGCCGTGAACACGCTGGGGCATGCGCACCCCAAACTGGTGCCGGCGCTGCAAGAGCAGATCGGCCGGCTGATCCACAGCTCCAACTATTACCTGGTGCCGCTGCAGGAACAACTGGCGGCCAAGCTGTGCGAGTTGTCGGGCTTGAGCAATGTGTTTTTCTGCAGCACCGGGCTGGAGGCCAACGAAGCGGCGCTGAAGATCGCGCGCAAGTTCGGGCACGACAAAGGCGTCGAGCGGCCGGAGATCATCGTCTACGAGAAGGCCTTCCACGGCCGCTCGATCGCCACCTTGTCGGCCACCGGCAACCCGAAGGTGCAGGCTGGGTTCGGCCCGCTCGTCGAAGGCTTCGTGCGTGTGCCGCTGAACGACGTGGCCTTCATCGAGAGCGTCGCGCGCACGAACAAAAATGTGGTCGCGGTGTTCCTGGAAGTGATTCAGGGCGAAGGCGGCATCAACCCGGCCACGGTCGGCTACCTGCAGGCGATCCGCCGCATCTGCGATGAACAGGGCTGGCTCTTGATGCTCGACGAAGTGCAGTGCGGCATGGGCCGCACCGGCAAGTGGTTCGCGCACCAGTGGGCCGGCATCCAGCCCGACGTGATGCCGCTGGCCAAAGGCCTGGGTTCGGGCGTGCCGATCGGCGCGGTGGTGTGCGGGCCGAAGGCGGCCCGCGTGTTCGGCCCCGGCAACCACGGCACCACCTTCGGCGGCAACCCGCTGGCGATGCGGGCGGGTGTCGAGACGTTGCGCATCATGGAAGAAGAAGGCCTGCTGGCGAACGCGGCATCCGTGGGCGCTGCTCTGAAGGCCGATCTGGAGCGCGAGTTGAAGGGCGTCGAAGGCTTCGTCGAAGTGCGCGGCCAGGGGCTGATGCTGGGCATCGAGCTCGACCGCCCGTGCGGTGACATCCTCAACCGCGCCGCGCAGGCCGGCTTGATGTTGAGCGTGACGGCAGACCGCGTGATCCGCCTCGTGCCGCCGCTCATCCTGAGCCTGGACGAGGCTCGACAGATCGTCGCGATCCTGTGCCCGGTGATCAAGCAGTTCCTGGCCGAACCCCGATGAATCGCCCCCAAGCTCACTGCGTTCGCTGCCCCCCGAGGGGGCGCTCGCTACCTTGGGGCGGCCCGGCGGTAGCGAAATGAAACCCGGCATGAGCCTCATCAAGCACTACCTTCAGTTCAAGGACTTCCGCGCCGAGGAGTACGCCTACCTGTTCGAGCGCATCGGCATCGTCAAGAAGCGCTTCAAGAACTACGAGAAGTACACGCCGCTGGTGGACCGCACCTTGGCGATGATCTTCGAGAAGGCCTCCACCCGCACGCGCGTGAGCTTCGAGGCCGGCATGTACCAGATGGGCGGCTCGGTCGTGCACCTGACCACCGGCGACAGCCACCTCGGCCGCGCCGAGCCGGTGGAAGACACCGCCAAGGTCATCAGCCGCATGGTCGACATCGTGATGATCCGCACCTATGAGCAGAGCAAGCTCGAAGGCTTTGCCGCCAGCTCGCGCGTGCCGGTGATCAACGGCCTGACGAACGAATACCACCCGTGCCAGATCCTGGCCGACATCTTCACCTACATCGAGCACCGCGGCAGCATTCAAGGCAAGGTGGTCGCGTGGGTCGGCGACGGCAACAACATGGCCAACACCTGGCTGCAGGCAGCCGACATCCTGGGCTTCACGCTCCACGTGAGCACGCCCACCGGCTACGAGATCGATCCGCTCGTCGCGGGCGTCAGCAACACCGGTTGCGTGAAGATCTTCAGGCACCCGCTCGACGCCTGCCGTGGCGCGCACCTCGTCACGACCGATGTGTGGACCAGCATGGGCTACGAAGCCCAGAACGCCGAGCGCAAAGTGGCCTTCAACGATTGGTGCGTCGACACCGCGATGATGGCTGCGGCGCAACCCGATGCGCTGTTCATGCACTGCCTGCCCGCGCACCGCGGTGAAGAGGTGGCCGCCGACGTGATCGACGGCCCGCAGTCGGTGGTGTGGGACGAGGCCGAGAACCGGCTGCATGCGCAAAAAGCACTCATGGAGTACCTGCTGTTGGGCCGCATCGGCTGACGTTGCCGGTCAGGCCGCAATGCCGACGGCAAACGCTCTCGGCACTGTGCGAAAAAACCGACACCACGGTAATGCTTCCGGATCAATAACTTCTCGCCTGCCATGAAACGCCTGTGGGACATCTCGCCGCCGATCGACCCGGACAGCCCGCTGTTCCCGGGAGACACGCGCTACTCGCAGCGCTGGACGGCGACGATCGGCCCGGGCTGCCCCGTCAACATCAGCGCGATCACGCTGTCACCGCACACCGGCGCGCATGCGGACGCGCCGCTGCACTATGGCATTGGTGCCGCGACGATCGGGCAGGTCGATCTGCTGCCGTACCTCGGGCCGTGCAGAGTGATCCACGCGATCGACTGCGGGCCGTTGGTCGAGCCGCGCCACCTGCTGCATGCGCTCGACGGCGTGCCGCCGCGCGTGCTGGTGCGCACCTGCACGGCGGCGCCAACCGCGTGGTCGGATGCGTTCAGCGCTTACGCGCCCGAGTCGATCGAGCTGCTCGCTGGCCTGGGCGTGCTGCTCGTCGGCATCGACAGCCAGTCGATCGACCCGGCCGACAGCAAGCAGCTCCACAGCCACCACGGCCTGCTGCGCCACGGCCTGCGCGTGCTCGAAAACCTCGTGCTCGACGACGTGCCCGCGGGCGACTATGAATTGATTGCACTGCCCCTGAAGCTGATGGCGGCCGACGCCTCGCCGGTACGCGCCGTGTTGCGATCCCTGCCCTGACTGCGTTGCGTGAGAGAACTGCGATGACCACCCGAAAAGACTGCCTCGCCCTGGATGCGCACGACAAGCTCAGCCCGTTGCGCGAGCACTTCACGCTGCCCGACGGCGTGATCTACCTCGACGGCAACTCGCTGGGCGTGTTGCCCAAAGCCGCCCCGGCGCGCATCCAGCAAGTGGTGCAGCACGAGTGGGGAGTCGGCCTGATCCGCAGCTGGAACACCGCCGGCTGGATCGACCTGGCGCGCCGCCTCGGCGACGGCATCGCGCCGCTGATCGGCGCTGAAGCCGGCGAGGTCATCGTCGGCGACTCGACCTCGGTGAACCTCTACAAAGTGCTCAGTGCGGCCATCGCCCTCGTCAAGGCCGACGAGGGGCACCGCAGCGTCATCCTGTCCGAACGAAGCAACTTCCCGACCGACCTTTACATCGCCGACAGCCTGGTGCGCGCGCACGGCATGGAGTTGAAGCTGGTCGACGCCGACGAGATCGAGGCGCACTTGAACGAGAAGCTCGCCGTGCTGATGCTCACCCACGTGAACTACCGCACCGGCCGCATGCACGACATGCCGGCGCTCACACGCGCCGCGCACGCTGCCGGCGCGCTGGTGGTGTGGGACCTGGCGCATTCGGCCGGGGCCGTGCCCGTCAACCTGAAGGGCGACGGCCCGCCTGAAGAAGCGGCCGACTTCGCGGTGGGCTGTGGCTACAAATACTTGAACGGCGGTCCGGGCGCGCCGGCCTTCGTGTGGGCGCACCCGTGGCACACCGAGTACATGGACAGCCAGCACCTGCGCCAGCCGCTGTCGGGCTGGCTAGGCCACGCGGCCCCGTTCGAGTTCAAAGCCGACTACCACCCGGCCCGCGGCATCCAGCGATTTGTCTGCGGCACGCCGCCGGTGTTGTCGATGTCGGCGCTCGAGTGCGGGCTCGACGTGTTCCATGCCGCAGAGGCCTACGGCGGCATGGATGCGCTGCGCGGCAAGTCCGTCGCGCTGACGACGCTGTTCATCGAACTGGTCGAGGAATACTGCGTCGGCCAAGGCCTCACGCTGTTCACGCCGCGCGACCCGGCGCAGCGCGGCAGCCAGGTGAGCTTTGCGCGCGGCACCGGTGGCTACGCCATCATGCAGGCGCTGATCGCGCGCGGCGTGATCGGCGACTTTCGCGCGCCCGACATCCTGCGCTTCGGCTTCACGCCGCTCTACACGCGCTATGTGGACGTGTGGGACGCAATGGTTCACCTGACCCAGGTGCTGCAGACCGGCGAGTGGCGCGAGCCGCGCTTCAACCAACGCGCCGCGGTGACGTGACATGACCAGCCCTGAACACATCGTCGCGCAGGAAGGCGCGCAGCTCGACTTCAGCCGTGACATGAGCTACGGCGACTACCTGCACCTGGAGCAGGTGCTCGGCGCGCAGCACCCGCGCTCGCCCGAGCACAACGAGATGCTGTTCATCGTGCAGCACCAGACCAGCGAGCTGTGGATGAAGCTGCTGCTGCACGAGCTCTCGGCCGCCGTGAAGTGCGTGGCGAACGACCAGCTCGGCAGCGCCTTCAAGATGCTCGCGCGCGTCAGCAAGATCATGGAGCAGCTGGTGCACGCCTGGGACGTGCTGGCCACGATGACGCCGCCCGAGTACTCTGCCATCCGCCCGTACCTCAGCAACAGCAGCGGCTTCCAGAGCTGGCAGTACCGGCGCATCGAGTTCATGCTCGGCAACAAGAACGCCGCGATGCTGAAACCCCACGCGCACCGGCCCGACATCCTCGCGCTGGTCGAAGCCACCTGGCGCGAGCCGTCGCTCTACGACGAATCGCTGCGGCTGCTGGCACGCCGCGGCTTGAGCGTGCCGGCCAGCCACACCGACCGCGATTGGACCCGCGCGTACGAGAGCAGCGACGAGGTCGAACAAGCGTGGCTGCAGGTCTACCGCCAGCCCGACCAGCACTGGGACCTGTACCAGCTCGGCGAAGAATTGACCGACCTGGAAGACGCGTTCCGCCTGTGGCGCTTCCGGCACGTGACGACGGTCGAGCGTGTCATCGGCTTCAAGCGCGGCACCGGCGGGACGTCGGGTGTGGGCTACCTGCGCAAGATGCTCGACGTGGTGCTGTTCCCCGAGATCTGGAAGCTGCGCACCAACTTGTGAGAGCGCATGCGATTCAGCGCCACCGCTGAACCGCATCGGCCCGCGCCGCCTTGCTTCAGGCCGTCAAGGCGTGCAGCGCCTGGACCGTCTGCAGGCACGCGCGCGCCGCCTCACCGCCCTTCACGACGAAGTGCTCGGCGAAGAAGCGCCGATGCTCCTCGTGCTCGTGAAAGTTCTTCGGCGTGAGCACACAAGAAATCACCGGCACCTCGCTGTCGAGTTGCACCCGCATCAGCCCGTTGACGACGGCGTCCGCGACGAACTCGTGCCGGTAGATGCCGCCGTCGACGACGAAGCCGCAAGCCACGATGGCATCGAAGCGCCCGGTGGCCGCCAGCGTGCATGCGTGCAATGGCAGCTCGAACGCGCCGGGCACCTCGAACACCTCGACCGCCTGTGGCGGTATTCGGTGCCGCGCCAGCTCGGCCAGAAACGCGTCGCGCGCGCGGTGCACGATGTCGGCGTGCCATTGCGCGTGGATGAAGGCGAAGCGCCAGGCCGGATCCGGCCCGGCTTCGCCTTTGCCCTTGGCAGCGGAGCGCGACGCGGGCCGGGCGGCGGACGACGCCGCGGCTTGAACAGTGGCTTGAGTTGCGGTTTGAAGCTGATTCATGGGAGCCCTTCGATCAGAGGTTTCCAAAAATCAGGGCGCACGGCCGCGGGCTCCCGCACCGCTTGTGCACGAGCGCAAGCGGCGAGCGAGCAAACAGCACGCGCTCTCTTTCATCCGGACTGTGACCGTCGGCTTCGGAATCGCACCGAATCTGCTGACCCCGGTGAGCCCTGCGGACCACCGGGCGCTCGCGGGCTCGTGCGAGCGGCCTTGCGAACCGCCCGCCACCACCGCCGGTGGGGAATTTCACCCCGCCCTGAGAACGCCGCTGGGGTGTTTGCCCCAGCGAAATCACTTTAGCGGCGCCCCGCCGTGCGGGCTGTCACCTTGGAGGCAACAGCGGGGTCTTGCGCTCGGGCACACGTTATCGTGCATGTTCTTTCGGCCCTTGCCCCGCCCCATGCCCAAAGTCCTGCGCCACACCCTTCTCTCCGCCCGCGACCTGCTCGTCACCGCTGGCCCGTTCGCGCTCATCACGCTGGTGCTGCTGGTGCTGGCCTATCTCGTGCTGGACCCGGCGCCACCGAAGAGGGTGGTGCTGGCCACCGGCCCCGACCAGGGCGCGTACGCCGAGTTCGGCAAGCGCTATGCGGACGTGCTGAAGTCGCACGGCATCACGGTCGAACTGCGCGCCACGCAAGGCACGGCCGAAAACCTGGCGCTGCTGCGCGACGAAGCGTCGCTGGTGGACATCGCCTTTGTGCAGGGTGGCGCCGACCTGGCGCGTGGCACTGATGACATCGCCAACGCCGGGCTGGTGTCGCTGGGCAGCCTGTTCTTCGAGCCGGTGTGGTTGTTCTACCGCGAAGACTCGGCGCAGCGCCTGCTCAAGGCGCCCACGCTCGATGCGTTGGCGCAGTTGACAAACGCGCCCGGCTGGAAGCTCAACACCGGCGCCCCCGGCAGCGGCGTGCCCAACCTGATGAACCGGCTGATCGAGGCCAACGGCGTCGATCTGAAATCGCTGACGCTGTTGCAGCAGACGCAAACGCCGGCCGTGATGAGCCTGCTGGCCGGCGAGATCGACGGGCTGGTGTTTGCCTCTGCGCCCGAGTCGCTGATGGTGCAGATGCTGTTGCAGACGCCGGGCATCAGGCTCTTCAGCTTCGCGCAGGCCGAGGCCTACTCGCGCCGCTTTCCGTTCATGAGCCCGGTGACGCTGCCGCGCGGCGTGGTCGACCTGGCGCGTGACATGCCGCCGGCCGACGTGCGCCTGGTCGCACCCACCGCCACGCTGGTGGCCAAGGAGGGCACGCACCCGGCGCTGGTGCAGCTCTTCGTGCAGGCGGCCAGCAGCGTGCACGGCGGGCCGGGGTGGTTTCAGCGCAAGGGCGAGTTCCCGAGTGGCGCGCAGACCGAGCTGCCGCTGGCCAAGGAGGCCGAGCGCTTCTACCGCCAGGGCGCGCCGCTGCTGCAGCGCTACCTGCCGTTCTGGCTGGCCAACCTGGTGGACCGCATGTGGGTGGTGCTGGTGTCGATCATCGCGATCCTGCTGCCGCTGTCGCGCGTGGTGCCGCCGCTGTACCAGTTCCGCATCCGCTCGCGCATCTTCCGCTGGTACGCGCAGTTGCGCCGCGTCGAAGACGCGATGGGCAAGCGGCCGGTGAACGAGCTGATGGCGGACTTGCAGGAGATCGACAACCACGTCGAGCAGGTGTCGGTGCCGCTGAGCTACGCCGACGAGCTGTACTCGCTGCGCAGCCACATCCAGATGGTGCGGCGGCGGTTGGTGGCGCCGGTGGCCGACGCCGCGAAGCTGAAGGCATGAGCCTGGCGCGGCCCGCCCAACGGGCTTGCGCCGAAGTGCGCAGTACGAAGGTATCCCAATGAGCCCGCCAAGGGTGCCACGCGTGGTGATCGTCGGCTGTGGCTTCGGCGGGCTGGCGGCGGTGCGTGCGCTGTCGAAGGCAGCGGTCGAGATCACGCTGGTTGACCGCACCAACCACCACCTGTTCCAGCCGCTGCTCTACCAGGTGGCCACCGCGGGCTTGAGCGCGCCGGCTGTCAGCGCGCCGATCCGCCACACGCTGCGCAAAGAGATGAAGCGCGGCAACCTGACCATCCTGCAAGCCGAGGTGACCGGCATCGACGCCCCCGCGCGCCACGTGACGCTGGACGATGGGCAAGCCCTGCCCTTCGACCACCTGATCGTCGCTGCCGGCGCCACGCACAGCTACTTCGGCCACGACGACTGGGCCGTGCATGCGCCGGGGCTCAAGACGCTCGCCGACGCGTTCAACATCCGCGCCCGCGTGATCGGCGCGTTCGAGCGGGCCGAGCGCTGCGCCGAGCCGGCGGCGCGCGAGCCGTGGCTGACCTTCGTCGTCATCGGCGCCGGCCCCACCGGCGTGGAGATGGCCGGCACGATGAGCGAGATCGCGCAGCACACGCTGGCGCGCGAGTTCCGCCGAATCGACACCCGGCACACGCGGGTCGTGCTGATCGAAGGCTCCGACCGCGTGCTCGGTGGGTTCGTGCCCAGCCTGTCGGCCAAGGCGCAGACGCAGTTGCGCAAGTTGAACGTCGACGTGCGCGTGGGCTGCAAGGTGACCGGCATCGACGCCGATGGCGTGACCTACGAGTCGCGCAGCAGCCCTGCGCCGGGCGCGGTCGAGGGCTCGGCCGCGGTGCAGCAACACCGGCTGCCCAGCAAAACCGTGATCTGGGCCGCTGGCGTGGCGGCGTCACCGCTCGGGCGCGCGTTGGCCGCCAGCGCGGGCGCAGCGCTCGACCGCGCCGGCCGCGTGGTCGTGCAACCCGACCTGAGCCTGGCAGGCCACCCGCACGTCAGCGTCATTGGCGACCTCGCATCCGCCATGAGCCACCCGCGCGGCCCCGGCCGCGGCGAACCCAAGCCAGTGCCCGGCGTCAGCCCCGGCGCCAAGCAGATGGGCCGCGCCGCCGCACGCAACGTGCTCGCGCGCATCCAGGGCCGAGCCACCGAGCCGTTCCGCTATGCCGACTACGGCAACCTCGCCACCATCGGCCGCAAGGCTGCGGTGGTCGACCTGGCCGTGCCGGTGTTCGGCGCGCTGCGCTTCTCCGGCTTCCTCGCCTGGCTGTTCTGGCTGTTCGCGCACATCTATTTCCTGATCGGTTTTCGCAACCGGCTCTACGTCCTCATCGACTGGGCCTGGGCCTACTGGACCTACGAGCGCCACGCGCGCGTGGTAGCGCAGCCGGCGACAGCGGCGCGGGGCGATCGGCCGGCACTTTGACGCGGTCGCTGCGGCCTTCTCCCCAGCGTCGCTCACGCCACGCTGGGCGAGGTGCCGAGGCCGCCCCTACACTGCACCGGCCCCACCCCGCCCGGCTCCGATGACGCCCGAACAGCTCGCCCGCCTGCACATCGACGCGATGCTCGCCGATGCGGGCTGGGTCGTTCAGGACTACACCGCCTACAACCCCGGCGTTGCAGTCGGCGCGGCCGGCGGCATCGCACTGCGCGAAGTGCCGTTGCAAAGCGGGCGATGCGACTACCTGCTGCTCGTCAACCGCCAGCCCGTGGGCGTGATCGAAGCCAAGCGCGCCGGCACCTTGCTCGTGGGCGTGGCCGAACAGTCGGCGCACTACGCGGCGCACATCCCTGCCTTCTTCAAGGTGAGCGCCAGCGAACTGCCGTTCGCCTATGAATCCACTGGCACAGAAACCTACTTTCGCGACGCACGCGACCCGGCCCCGCGCTCGCGCGCCGTGTTCGCCTTCCACCAACCGGCCACGCTGGCAGCCTGGGTCGCCGAGCCGGGCACGCTGCGCGCCCGGCTGCAACGCCTGCCCGCGCTCGACACCACGCGCATGCGCGATTGCCAGATCGAGGCAGTGAACAACCTCGATGTCAGCCTCGCCGCCGACCGCCCGCGCGCGCTTGTTCAGATGGCCACCGGCAGCGGTAAGACCTACACCGCCATCACCACCATCTACCGCCTGCTCAAGCACGCCAAGGCCGAGCGCGTGCTCTTCCTCGTGGACCGTGGCAACCTCGGCACCGGCGCCATGCGCGAGTTCAACGACTACGTCACCCCCGACGACGGCCGCAAGTTCACCGAGCTGTACAACGTGCAGCTGGTGCAGTCCAACCGCTGGGACCCGGTCTGCAAGGTCACCATATGCACGATCCAGCGCATGTACTCGATGCTGCGTGGTGAGGCAGAGTTGGCCGACGAACTGGACGAACATTCGAGCTTCGAACTCGCCACCGATGGCAAGCCGAAAGACGTGGCTTACAACCCTGGGTTGCCGATCGAAGCCTTCGACTTCATCGTCACCGACGAATGCCACCGCAGCATCTACCACCTGTGGCGGCAGGTGCTCGAATACTTCGACGCCCACCTGATCGGCCTGACGGCCACGCCGAGCAAGCAGACGATCGGCTTCTTCAACGGCAACCTGGTGATGGAATACAACCACGAGCGCGCCGTCGCCGACGGCGTGAACGTGGGCTACGACGTGTACCGCATCAAGACCGAAGTCACCGCACAGGGCGGCAAGGTCGAAGCCGGCTTTCACGTCGACAAGCGCAACCGGCTGGACCGCGCCACCCGCTGGCAGCAACTCGACGAAGACCTGGAGTACGAAGCCCGCCAGCTCGACCGCAGCGTGGTGGTGCCGAGCCAGATCCGCACCGTGCTGCAAGCCTTCAAGGACGCGCTGCCAGCGCTGTTCGACCAGCGCGCGATGGTGCCCAAGACGTTGGTGTTCGCCAAGGACGACAGCCACGCCGAGGACATCGTGCGCATCGCGCGCGAGGTGTTCGGCCGCGGCAACGACTTCTGCAAGAAGATCACCTACATGAGCTACGACCCCGGGACGATGCAGCGCGAGAAGCCCGAGACGATGATCGCCACCTTTCGCAACAGCCCCGCCACCCGCATTGCCGTGACGGTGGACATGATCGCCACCGGCACCGACATCAAGCCGCTCGAGTGCCTGCTGTTCATGCGCGACGTGAAGAGCCGCGCCTACTTCGAGCAGATGAAGGGCCGCGGCACCCGCACCGTCAGCCCCACCGAGCTGCAGGCCGTCAGCGGTGCCGACGCCAAGGCCAAGACTCGCTTCGTGATCGTCGATGCCGTGGGCGTGTGCGAAAGCGACAAGACCGACAGCCGCCCGATGGAGCGCAAGCCCGGTGTGAGCTTCGACAAGCTGATGCTCGGCCTGGCTTTCGGCAACCGCGACGACGACGCGCTGCTGAGCCTGGCCAACCGCATCGCGCGGCTGGACCGCGAGGTGGACATGCCGCAGCGTCAGCAGGTGGTCGGTGCCTGCGGCCAGACCTTGAGCGAGCTGACGCACCGGCTGCTGGACGCGACCGACCCCGACCGCATCGCCAGCCACGCTGCGACCACTGGCACCGATCACGTCGCCGCCAAGGCCGCACTCGTCGCCACCGCCTGCGCGCCCTTCGACAACCCGCTGCTGCGCGACACGCTCTCGGCGTGCAAGCGCGAGGCCGAGCAGACCATCGACACCGTGACGCAAGACGTGGTGCTCGAAGCCGGCCTGGACGCCGCGGCCAAGGAGCGCGCGCAAAGCCTGACGAGCAACTTCCGCGACTGGATCGAACAACACCGCGCCGAGATCGAGGCACTGCAAATTCTCTACAGCCGACCGTACCGTAAGCGCCTGAGCGAGGATGCGTTGAAGGAGCTGGAAGCCAAGCTCGCCCACAGCCCGGGCCACTTCACCCCCGACGGCCTGTGGCACGCCTTCGAGGTAGCTGACCGGCAAGCCGTGAAGCGCAAGCCCGGCTTCGTGCCGCGCTTCACCGACCTGGTGAGCCTGGTGCGTTTAGCGTGGCAGCAGCAGCCGACGCTGGAGCCGTTCGAAGACCACGTCGCCAGCCGCTTCAACGCGTGGCGGCTGGCCAAGCAACAGCGAGGCACCGTGTTCAGCGATGAAGAATGCGCGTGGCTGAACCGCATGCGCGATGCCATCGCCGCCAGCGGCAGCGTGGACCGCGACTACTTCCAGAGCGCCAATGAGCTGGGGCGGGTGTACCGGGTGTTTGGGGAGCGGCTGTGGCCGTTGATGGATGAGTTGAATGAGGCGTTGGTGGGATGACGAACGAGTTGAGGGTGCAGGAAGAGCCTGCGGTCTACAAGGTACTGCTCGACAGAATCGCTTCCGTTCGGGAATCCGGCCGCGACCGAAACTCAGGTGCGCTCATCCCGTTGCCGGAAGTCGCCGAGTTGAACCCGAGGCGGTTCTCCAATCAACCGCTCGATACCGACCTCGTCTCGTTCGTGCCGATGCGAGCTGTGGAGGAGGAGTCAGGAAGCATCGACAGCACCAGCCTCCGGCCTTGGTCGGAGGTCAAGAAGGGCTACACCGCATTTCAGAACGGCGACGTGATCGTTGCGAAGATCACGCCTTGCATGGAGAACGGCAAGTTCGCGCTGGCGTCAGCATTGCATGGGGGACGCGCGGCGGGCTCGACTGAATTTCATGTACTTCGAGCGAAGCCGGAGCTCTTGCCAAAGTACTTGCTGCACTTCATCTTTACTCCCGCAGTTCGCCGTGCCGCGAAGATGAACATGAAAGGCGCAGCCGGCCAGCTCCGCGTGCCGATCCAGTTCTTCGAAGGCTTGCGCATTCCGGTGCCTGCACTCGATGCTCAGCGCGAAATCGTCGCCTACCTCGACGAACAACTCTCCCGCCTCGACGCCAGCGTGGCCGCGCTGCATCGGGTGCAGGCCAACCTGAAGCGCTACCGTGCCAGCGTGCTCAAGTCCGCCTGCGAAGGCCGCCTCGTCCCCACCGAAGCCGAACTCGCCCGCCAGGAAGGCCGCGACTTCGAGACTGGCGGGCGGCTTCTACTGCGCATCCTGGCTGAGCGCCGCGAGAGGATGTCAGCTCTTAGCAAGCAGAAGGAAGCGGTGTCGGCTGTGACGTCGGGGTTTGCAGAGCTTCCTGAAGGATGGAGTTGGGCCAGCGTCGAGCAGATCAATCTCGCTGCTCGGCCGTGCGCGTACGGCGTGCTGCAACCCGGCAACGATCAGCCCGAAGGTGTGCAGCTTGTCCGCGTGGGCGATGTGAACGACGGACGCATCGACATCGAAGACCTCAAGCGCATCGACCCAGAGATTGCAGCGGCTTATCCGAGAACGAAGCTGAGCGGCGGCGAAGTACTCATCACGCTTGTCGGTGCGATCGGTCGCACGGCAGTCGTCCCAACAGCGCTTGCAGGCGCCAACACCGCCAGGGCCGTAGGGGTGATTCCGTTGTCGCCGCACATTTCGGCGCACTGGGTCGAACACTGGTTTCGCAACCCATCCACTTTGGATCGCATGGTCGCCGCCTCACATGAGGTGGCGCGCAAGACACTCAATCTGGAGGATGTTCGCCTGGCAGCGGTCGCTCTCCCTCCCCTCGCCGAACAACACCGCATCGTCGCCGAAGCCGACCGCCGCCTGTCGCTGATCCGCGTGGCCGATGCGCAGGTGGCGGCCAACCTGGCCCGCGCCCAGCGCCTGCGCCAGTCCATCCTGCAGGCGGCTTTCACAATGCCGGCTCAGGCGGGACAATAAACGCAGGAGGTCGCTGCCATGGCTGCCGAAACAACAATCGATCTGGCGACGCTGCGCTTCGACGGGGAGCGCTTCGCCGGCCATGCGCTGGACGTGGAGTGCACGCAGGAGCTGGTGGCGTACCGCCGCATCATCCTCGAGTGCGCCAAGGCGCTGTGGTGTCGCCATCATCCAGACCGGGAACGCCTGCCGAAGCGGTTCGAAGACGGCTTCCGGCTTCAGTTCGACCGACTCGAAGACGGTTCGGCGCGTGTGCCGCTGCGGCGCGTGCTGGCGACGGACCAGGCGCCGCTCGACTGGGGCAACCGCGACGAGTTCGACGAAGCGGCACAGCTGATCGATGCGGCCATCGGTGCGGCCAACGACGACACGCTGTTGCCCGAGGCCTTTCCATCGAATGTGGTTCTGCTGTTCCGCGAGTTCGGCCGCACGCTGCGCGACGACGAGGTGCTGTTCACCCGCGCGCGACACGGAACCACAGAGGCTGCCTACACGGTCAAGGCCCGCAAGCGTCTCGCCGAGTGGGTGGCGGCTACGTACGAAGACGTGGTCGAGGTGACAGGCGAAGTGCAGATGGCTAGTGTGAAGGGGCAGTTCTCGCTGCTCACGGGTTCGGGGCAGGCGGTCACTGGCAAGTTCAGCCCGCAACAGGAGGCGCAAGTGCTGGAAGCGCTGCGCGACCACAACACGCTCGGGCTGCGTGTGCGTGGCGCCGGAGAGTTCGGCACCGGGGACCGTGCACTGCGTCGCTTCGTTCGCGTCGACAGCGTCGAACACGCGCCTCCCGGCCCGCCGGCCTATGTCGAAGGCGCACCGGACCTGTGGGCCACGCTTGACGCGATAGCTGCCAAGGTGCCTGCCGACGCCTGGAAGGCGGTGCCGGCAGACCTATCGCTGCGCGTCGACGAGTTGATCTACGGGCATGAGGAGGCATCTAAGTGAAGGTGGTGTTCGTGGACACCGGCTTCTGGATCGCACGCTTCAACCCGAACGACACGCAGAGCAAACCTGCCGCGGCTGCTGCCACGGCGCTGGGGCAGGTGCGGCTCCTGACCACCGAGATGGTCCTGAGCGAGTTCCTGGCGGCCTTTGCCAAACCGCCGCTGCGGGCTTCGGCGGTGCAGGCGGTTCGGGCCATCACGGCCAACCCGAACGTGGAGGTGGTCGCGCAGACCTCGCTTCAGTTTCGTGAAGCACTCGACCTCTTCGCTAGCCGTGCGGACAAGGAATGGAGCTTGACCGACTGCGCCTCCTTCAATCTGATGCGCGAGCGCGGTGTGACGGAAGCGCTGGCGCACGATCATCACTTTGAGCAAGCGGGCTTTTTCGCCCTGCTGCGCGCCGCCCCGACGTAGCCTGCGTCGATCAATTCCGCAAGTCGCAATGGGCGTGCCCAAGACCGCCCACGGATTCTTTGCCTCCGACGATTGTTCTCAAATCGGCTACATTTGAAGCAGATTCGAGAACAATGTGAAGTCCCTCGCCCACCACCTGCTCGGGCAGACCCGCAGCGCCGTGCTCGGCACGCTGCTGCTTCGACCCGAGGCTTCGCTGCACGTGCGTGAGCTTGCCCGCATCACTGGCAGCTCACCCGGCTCGTTGCACCGCGAACTTGCGGCGCTGGCCGAACTTGGCCTGTTGAAGCGTGAAGAGATCGGGCGCCAGGTGCACTACCGCGCCGACCTCGATTCGCCCGTCCACGCCGAACTGGCCGGCCTGCTTCGCAAGACCGCAGGGCTGGCCGACGTGCTTCGCAACGCGCTCGCACCGCTTGCAAACTCGATCGCGCTGGCTTTCGTCTATGGGTCGATGGCCTCGGGCACCGCTCGCTCGGGAAGCGACGTCGACGTCATGGTGCTGGGCGAGGCCGGCTTCGCCCCGCTGGCGGTGGCGCTGGCACCCACGCAGGAGACGCTGGCGCGCGAGGTGAACTTCACACCGATGCGGCCGGCCGAATTCGCGGCCAAGCTGCACACGGGCGACGGGTTCGCCCGCACGGTGATGGACCGCGCGAAAATCTGGCTGATCGGAAACGACCATGACCTTGCAGAACTTGTTGAAGATCGCCCGGCTCAAGGAGCACGCGCCCACGCCCGCCGAAGTGCGGCGCCTGATCGCGGCGGCCGAACGAAACCTCGCTGACTCCCGCATCACGCAGGTCAGCGACGAAAACCGCTTCGACGCGGCCTACAAGGCGATCATGCAGTGCGCACTCGCGGCCATGATGGCCGGCGGCTATCGGCCAGCGACGAGCGAGCCGGGGCATCATCAAACGCTGATTCAAAGCTTGCCGCTCACGCTCGGCGTGCCGAACGACACCTGGGTGGTGCTCGATTCGCTGCGCCGCAAGCGCAACGTCGCCGACTACTCCGGCGATCTCGTGGGGCCGGAGATGGTCGCCGAAGCAACGTCGCAGGCTGCCGCGCTGCTGAAGACGCTGCGCGCCTGGCTGGCGCTGCATCACGCCGAGCTGCTGAAGCCGGCCTGACGATGAACGCTTCCACCCTCGTCCAGAAGCTCTGGAACTACTGCAACATCCTGCGCGACGACGGTCTGTCGTATGGCGACTACGTGGAGCAGCTCACCTTCCTGCTGTTTCTGAAGATGGCTGACGAGAAGACGAAGCCGCCGTTCAACCAGAAGCCGATCGTTGATGCGCCGTGGCACTGGCCAGAGTTGCTGAAACTCGACGCCGACCCGCTGGAGATGCACTACCGCCACACGCTCGAAGCGCTGGGCAAGGCCGACGGCGTGATCGGCGTGATCTTTCGCAAGGCGCAAAACAAGATTCAAGACCCGGCCAAGCTGAAGCGGCTGATCGTGGACCTGATCGACAAAGAAGACTGGTCCGCGCTCGACACCGACCTGAAGGGTGATGCCTACGAAGGCCTGCTGCAGAAGAACGCCGAAGACGTGAAGGGCGGCGCGGGCCAGTACTTCACGCCGCGCGCGCTGATCCAGGGCATCGTCGAGGTGATGAATCTGAAGCTCGGCGAGACGATCTGCGACCCAGCCTGCGGCACGGCAGGCTTTCTGCTGGCGGCACACACCGAGTTGCGCAAGCAAGGTCCCAGCAAAGCCCAGTTGAAGCACCTCAACACCCAGGCACTGACCGGCGTGGAGCTGGTGGACAGCGTGGCCCGGCTGGCCTGCATGAACCTGGTGCTGCACGGCGTGGGTGCCGACGACACGGCGGTGGTGCCGGTGCAGGTGCGAGACGCACTGTCGGGCAAGCACGGCGAGTACGACGTGATCCTGGCGAACCCGCCGTTCGGCAAGAAGAGCAGCGTGACGATCACGTCGGACGAAGGCGATGTGTCCCGAGAGACCTTGACGATCCACCGCGACGACTTCTGGGCCACGACGTCGAACAAGCAGCTCAACTTCGTGCAGCACATCTTCAGCAGCCTGAAGATGCACGGGCGCGCGGCGGTGGTGCTGCCCGATAACGTGCTGTTCGAGGGTGGCGCGGGCGAAACGGTGCGGCGCGAGCTGTTGAAGCAAAGCGAGTTGCACACCATCCTGCGCCTGCCCACCGGGCTGTTCTACGCCCAGGGTGTGAAGGCGAACGTGCTGTTCTTCGACCGCAAGCCACCGCGCCCGGACGGGCAGCCCAACACTGAGCGGGTGTGGTTCTACGACCTGCGCACCAATCAGCACTTCACGCTGAAGACCCGGCCGCTGCAACACGCCGACATGAACGAGTTCGTGCGGCTGTACCGTGCCGACAACCGCCTGACCCGGGCAGACACCTTCGGCGAAAACAACCCGCAGGGGCGCTGGCGCAGCTATGGCGCCGACGAACTGCTGGCACGCGACAAGGCCAGCCTGGACCTGTTCTGGCTCAAGGACGACAGCCTGTCGGGCAGCGACAACCTGCCGGCGCCCGAGTTGATTGCGGCCGAGATCATCGACGACCTGCAGGCCGCGCTGGACCAGCTCAAGGAACTCGAATCCGACCTTCATTTGCGCACGAACTTCTAGAATCCCAACCACTGCCCTCGTCCGAAAATCCGCCAAGGAACCTGCATGGACACCCGAACCTCCCCGTTTCGACTGCGCATCGAAAAAGTCCGCGACGCGCTGCAGGCGCACGGCCTGGCCGCCGTGATCGTGCCGTCGAGCGACCCGCACCTGTCGGAATACATGCCCGAGCGCTGGCAGGGGCGGCAGTGGCTGTCGGGCTTCAGCGGGTCGATGGGCACGCTGGTCGTCACGCTCGACCACGCCGCGCTGTTTGCCGACAGCCGCTACTGGGCGCAGGCCGCGCTGGAGCTGGCCGGCAGCGGCATCGAGCTGGTCAAGATCCCCAGCGGCACCTCGCCGCAGCACGTCGACTGGCTGGCCGACAAGGTGCCCGCGGGCCAGGCGGTCGGCGTGGACGGCAGCGTGCTCGGCCTGGCGGCGGCCCACCATTTGCGCAGCTCGCTGGAGCGCCGCGGTGTGACGCTGCGCACCGACATCGACGTGCTCGATGCGGTGTGGCCCGAGCGCCCCTATCTGCCCGACGCGCCGGTCTACGAGCACCTGCCACCGCACGCGACGCAAGCCCGTGCCGCCAAGCTCGCGCAGGTGCGCAACGCGATGGCGCGGGCCGGCGCCACGCACCACTTCGTCTCCACCGTCGACGACATCGCCTGGCTGCTCAACCTGCGCGGCGCCGACGTGAGCTACAACCCCGTGTTCATGGCCCACGCGCTGATCGACATGGGCACGGTGACGCTGTTCGTTGCCAGCGGCAAGATCGACGCTGCGCTGCAGGCGGTGCTGACCGAGGACGATGTACAGCTCGCTCCTTACGAGCAGGCCGCCGCCGCGCTGGCCGCCTTGCCCGCCGCCGCGGTGCTGCTGATCGACCCGCGCCGCGTGACGCTGGGCCTGCGCGCCCACGCCACTGTGAAGGTGGTCGAGGCCGTCAACCCCAGCACCTTCTTCAAGAGCCGCAAGACCGCGCTCGAAGCCGCGAACGTGCGCGAGGCGATGGCCCAAGACGGCGCCGCGATGTGCGAGTTCTACGCCTGGTTCGAACACGCCCTCGGCCGCGAGACGATCACCGAGCTGACGATCGACGAGCGCTTGAGCGCAGCGCGCGCGGCGGCCTGGCTTCGTGGGCTTGAGCTTCTCCACCATCGCAGCGTTCAACGCCAATGGGGCCATGCCGCACTACCGCGCCACGCCACAGTCGCATGCCGTCATCGAGGTGCCTTCCGGCGACGGTGGCTTACTGCTGATCGACTCGGGCGCGCAGTACCTGGGCGGCACCACCGACATCACGCGGGTGTGGCCCATCGGCACGGTGACGCCCGCGCACCGGCGCGACTACACGCTCGTGCTGAAGGGCACGATCGCACTCAGCCGCACGCGCTTTCCGCGCGGCACCTTGTCGCCGATGCTCGATGCGATTGCGCGTGCGCCGCTGTGGGAGCACGGCCTGGACTTCGGCCATGGCACCGGCCACGGCGTGGGCTACTTCCTGAACGTGCACGAGGGGCCGCAGAGCATCTCGCGCGCGCTGCCCGAGCCGCACATGGCGATGGAGCCGGGCATGATCACCAGCATCGAGCCGGGGCTGTACCGCGAGGGGCAGTGGGGCATCCGCATCGAGAACCTGGTGATGAACGTGCCCGCCGCCGCGGTGGCCGTGGGCGCAGGTCTGGGAGGTTTCGTAGGCGAAAGCCCGTTCGGCGAGTTCCTTGAATTCGAGACGCTCACGCTGTGCCCGATCGACACCCGCTGCATCGAACGCAGCCTGCTGCGCCAGGACGAGGTGGACTGGCTCAACGCCTACCACGCGACGGTGCGCCAACGGCTGACGCCGCTCGTCAGCGGCGAGGCGCTGGCCTGGCTGCTGCAGCGCACGGTGGCGATCTGACCTGGCCTCCCAGCGCACGTCGAAAGAACCTTGAGTCGCCCGGCGTGAACGCCCCTTCCCACGACGTCCAGGCCGAGGCTGAACGCCTCCTGCGGCTGCGCGAGCTGGTGGTGCTGGACAGCGCGCCCGAACCGATCTTCGACAACATCGCCAAGCTCGCCTCCGACATCTGCGGCACACCGATCGCCTTGCTGAGCCTGATCGATGCGGAGCGCCAGTGGTTCAAGGCCAACGTCGGCCTGCCAGGCGTGAACGAGACCCCGCGCGACGTGGCTTTCTGCGCCCACGCCATCGCCGACGATGCGCTCTTCGAAGTGCCCGACACCGGCATGGACGCACGTTTCGCCGGCCACCCGATGGTCGTCGGCGCGCCGAACATACGCTTCTACGCCGGCGCGCCGCTGGTGCTGCCCGGCGGCGCGCGCGTCGGCACGCTGTGCGTGATCGACCGCGAGGCGCGGCGCTTGACGGCCGAGCAGGCAAGCCTGCTGCAATCGCTCGCCGGCATCGCCAGCCAGGCGCTGGTGATGCGCCGCGACCTGATCACCCGCTCGCTGGCGGTGCGCTCCGAATTCGAGCGCGCGCTCGAGGTCAGCGAGGCGCGCCACCGGGCGATCGTCGAGGACCAGGCCGAGCTGGTGTCGCTGGCCCGCGCCGACGGCGAGTTGGTCTACGTCAACCCGGCCTATGCGCGCCACTTCGGCCGCACGCCGGCGCAGATGGTGGGCACCAGCCTGTTCGACTATGTTGAGCCGGCCGATCGCGCAGCGGTGATGGCGCTGGTCGAGCGCGTGATGACGAGCGAGGTGAGCGACTCGGGCGAGAACCGCATGGTGGCCGCCGACGGCACCGACCGGTGGGTCGCGTGGACCAACCGGCGCCAGATGGACCCGCTCGGCCAACCGCTGCTGCACTCGGTCGGCCGCGACGTGACCGAGCGCAAGCGTGTGGACCAGGCGTTGCGCGCGAGCCAGGCGCTGCTGGAGCGCACCGGCCGCGTGGCCGGCGTGGGTGGTTGGGAGTTGCACCTGGCCACCGGCACGCTCGCCTGGACTGACGAAACTCGCCGTATCCACGAGGTGGGCGCCGACTACGTGCCCACGCTTGCCAGCGCCATCGAGTTCTACTCGCCCGAGTCGCGCGCGGCGATCGAGGCCGCGGTGCAGTCGGGCATGCACAGCGGCGTGCCCTGGGACCTGGAGCTGCCGTTCATCACCGCCACCGGTCGGCCCATCTGGGTACGCGCACAGGGCGAAGTGGAGTTCGAAGGCGGCCAGGCGGCGCGCCTCGTCGGCGCCTTTCAGGACATCACCGAACGCAAGCACCTGCAGCAGAAGCTGGCCGAGAACGAACGCTTCGTGCGCCAGATCACCGACAGCCTGCCGGTGCGCATCGCCTACGTCGACAAAGACCGCCGCTACCGCTTCGTGAACCTGGCGCACTGCAAGCGCTTCGGGCTGGAGCGCGATCAGATCATCGGCCGAATGCGCAGCGAGCTCACCCAGCGCAAGACAGACCCGCTGGTCGAGCCGCTGGTGCTGGGCGTGCTGGGCGGACAGCCGCAGCGCTTCGAGTACGAAGAGACCGTGGGGGGGCGGCTGCGGCGTGTGGAGAGCCAGTTGATCCCCGACCTGTCCGACAGCGGCGAGGTGCGCGGGTTCTATTCCACCGGCGTCGACATCACCGAACGCACCGCCGCCGAACAGGCCCTGCGCGAGCTGACCACGATCTTCGACAACACCACCGACTACGTGGTGCAGACCGACGCCCAGGGCAACATCACCTTCATGAACCCCGCTGCCCGCCGCGCTTGCGGGTTGACGGGGGACGAGCCGGTGACGCACCTGCACCACACAGCGTTCAACACGCCGGCGACCAACCTGCACTTCACGCAAGTCATCGGCCCGGCCATCGACGCGCACGGCGTGTGGCTGGGCGAAACCACGGTGTACGGAGCGCACCGGCGAAAGGTGCCGGTGAGCCACCTCGTGATCGCGCACCGCGATGCCGCTGGCCGCATCACGCGCTACTCGGCGGTGATGCGCGACATCTCGCCGCAGGTCGAGGCCAAGCAACTGCAGCAGCGGCAGACTGCGACCCTGCGGTCCATCACAGAGTCGATTCCGGCCATGGTCTCGGTGGTCGGCGCCGACGGCCGCTACCGCTTTGTCAACAGCGAGTTCGAGCGTTGGGCCGGGTTCACGCGCGTTGGTATCGTGGGCAGCACGCTGCAAGACGTGCTCGGCCCGGTCGAATACGAACGCAGCCGGCCTTGGATCGAGCGCGCACTGCAGGGCGAGGTGGTGCGCTTCGAGAAAGACTACGCCGGGCGCAGCACCGCGTTGCACCTGGCCATCAGCTTCGTGCCGTTGTGGCTGGAGAGCGGCGAAGTGGATGGATTCGTCGGCGTGGCGCAGGACATCACGCAGCACAAGGTCGAAGAGTTGCGCCTGTTGCAGTTGACGCAGCAAGACCCGCTCACCGGCCTGCTGAACCGCACCGGCTTCGAGGAATACCTGGAGCAGCGCATGCGCGAAGGCAGCGGCGCGAGCCTGGCGCTGCTGTGCATCGACCTGGACCACTTCAAACCCGTCAACGACAAGCACGGCCACCCCGCAGGCGACCGGGTGCTGCAGCTGTTCGCGCAGCGGTTGCAGGGTCTGGTCAGGCCGACGGACGCGGTGGCCCGGCTCGGTGGCGACGAGTTCGCCGTCGTGTTGCCCGGCCTGCGCGAGGGCACCGGCGCCCGCACAGTGGCCGACAAGGTCATCGCCGCGGCGCACGCTCCGTTCGACCTCGGCACGCTGCGGGTGAACATCGGCGCCAGCGTGGGCGTGGCCTACGCCGCCGACGCCCACCTGGGCTGGCGCGACCTCTTGAGCCGCGCCGATGCGATGCTTTACAAGGCCAAAGAGTCGGGCCGCGGGCGGCAGGCCGGCACGTCACGCATGTGACGGCGACAAGCCGGCACGTCAAGAATGTGACGGCGGTATCACAGCGTCACCACCGGTTGCGCAGTTCGCGCAGCTTGATGAAGACAGTCCTGGCGTCGGGCTGCGCCGGCAGGTCGGCAAAGTGCTCGCGCAGGCGCTCGATCACGGCGGCGCTCGTGAGCCGGAAGAACACGTTGAAGCCCTTCTCCTGAGCCAGCGTGGTGACCGGCGAAGTGGCCGCGTCGTGCCCCGTCACCTGCGGCAGCAGCGCCTGTGCCGCGGCGTTACCGGGCTCGCGGGACAGCGTGAACTTGAGGTTGTTCTCGATGTAGTCGTGGCCGGGGTAGACGAGCGTGTCGTCCGGCAACTGGGCGAGTTGTTCGGCGAAGGTGGTGTACATCGCCACCGGGTCGCCGCCGTTGTGGCAGTTGCCCGCACCGGCGTTGAACAGCGTGTCGCCCGAGAACAGCGCCGGCTGCTCGGTGTGCGAGCGCAGGCAGATGTGGCACATCGTGTGGCCGGGCGTGTCCAGGCATTCGAGCTCGACGGTTCGGCCCACCTTGATCACGTCGCCCGCCTGCACGCCGCGGTCCACGCCGGCAATGCGGCTGCCCACCCGGTGGTGCGCGATCAGCCTGGCGCCGGTGGCTGCGACGACCGCCGCGTTGCCGCCGGTGTGGTCGTGGTGCTCGTGGGTGTTGAGGATCTGTGTGATCTGCCAGCCCTTCACACGCGCCGTGGCCAGCGTTTTCGCCGAGTCGAGCGGGTCGATGGCCAGCGCCTCGCCCGTCTCGGGGCAGGCGACGAGGTAGTTGTAGTTGCGGTAGGCGTTGCCGGTCCAGATGCGCTCGACGATCATCGCTGGCGTCCTGCTGAGGTGACGTGGAGCGGGCATTGTAGGAAGCGCTCTGCGCGCGCCCCCCGATTTGTGGAACACTGCGGCGGCTCTGCAATTTCTATCGACCGAGGCTCGTGACGCATGTTGGGTTGGATCAAGAAGAAGACGGGCGCGGCCACGCCGCCCGCGGCTGAAGTGGCCAGCCCGGCGCGAAACGCGCCGGCCGACGCTGCAGCCGCAGCGAAACGCCAGAAGAACCTGCCCAGCGTCGGCGCCGCAGCCAAGGAGTCCCCCGAACTGCTGGCGCAGTGGCAAGCGCGGCTGGCGGCCGCGGCCGGCGACGACACCACACTGCTCGACATTGCGCGGCAGGCGCCGACCTTGGCGCTCAAATCCGCTGCTGTCGAAGCGATCACCGACGAGGCGGCGCTCAAACAGGCCGAACGCGAGTTCCGCGACCACGACCGGCGCGTGCACCGCATCGCCAAACAACGCCACGACGCGGCAGTAGCGCAACGGGTGGCGCGGCTCAAGGCCGATGCACTGATCGAATCCGCCACCGCGCTGCTGGGCGAGCCGACCATCCCGACCAACCGCCTCGTCGAGATCGACAAGGCCTGGCAGGCGCTCGGCCCGACGCTGCTAGCCGATGCGCAGCGCGCGCGGTTTGCCGAGCTCTCGGCGCAGCTCACCGCGCTGACCGACGAGCGCGCCGAGCGCGACTTGAAGGCGCAGCGCTGGAAGCTTGCGGCCAACCAGGCGCTTGCCTCGTTGAGCAACGCGGCAGATGCGGACGCGACGCCCGCAAATGCGCGGCCAACCCCCAACACCGAGCCCGCAAGCGACGACGAGTTGGCGCGCGCCATCGCCCAGGCGCGGGCCTGCGCCGCCGACGTACCGCCCGGCACCGCGACCGAAGCGCTGGCCGCCCGGCTGCAGGCAGCGCTGGCGCACGCGCGCGATCGCGTGGGGGCACGCGGCGGACGACGCACTGGCGGACGCGCGAATCGAGACGCCACCCGATACTTCACCAGATGCGCCACCAGATGCGCCACCAGATGCGCCACCAGATCCAACGGCCGTGCAGGCCGACCTGCAAGCCAAGGCGCAGGCCAACGCCCAAGCCAAAGCGCGGGCCCGAGAACTCAGCGCTGCCCGCCAGCAAGAGCGCGTGCAGGCGGTGACACCGCTGCTGCAATTTGCCGAAGACGCACTCGCCGCGGGCAACCTTGCCGACGCGCACAAAGACCTGGCCCACATCGACACCGCCCTGGCCGGCGGCGGCGTGCCCGAGGCGCTGCGCGCGCGGCTCGCCAGCGTGCAGGCCGAGGTGGCCCGGTTGAAGGGGTGGCAGCGCTGGGGTGGCGGGCGCGCGCGCGACGACCTGGTGCAGGAAGCGCAGACCCTGGCCACTGCCACCACCGCCGCACTGGCCGACCCGCAGCAAGCGGCCAAGCTGCCGGTCAAGCAACTCGCTGATGCGATCGACGACCTGCGCAAGCGCTGGAAAGAACTCGACCGCCTAGGCGGCGCCACCAACCAGACGCTGTGGCACGCCTTCGACGCGGCGCTGAAGATTTGCTTCGAGCCAGTCGGCGCACACCTGGACCAGTTGAAGGCCAAGCGCAAGGAGAACCTGGCGGCACGCCAGCAGTTGATCGACGCGCTGGACGCGGTGCAGGTCGAGCCGGCGGCGCAAGGTGGCGAGGCCGGCGGCGCCACTGCCGTACCCACCGCCGAGCCCCCCGACTGGCGCGACGCGGCCCGCGCGCTGGCCCACTTCCAGGCCGAGTGGCGCAAGCTCGGCCCGGCCGAACACACCGTGCCGCACAAGTCGCGCGACGCCCTGCTCGCGCGCATGCAAGCCAGCGTCGCACGCATCGAAGCCCCGCTGCAGCAGGCGCGCGGCGCGGCACAACGGGCGCGCGAGCAACTCGTCGCACGCGCCGTGGCCTTGCGCGACGAGGCCGCCGCCCAGCCGCACGCGCGTGACATCGTCGGCCGTGTGCGTGACCTGCAGGAGCAGTGGCAACACCAGGCGCGCTCGCTGCCGCTGGCTCGGCAGGCCGAGAACGCGCTGTGGGCCGAGTTCAAGGCCGCGACCGACGCGGTGTTCGCGCAGCGCGACGCTGTCTTCCACGCGCGCGACGCCGAACTGCTGGCCAACCAGGCCGGCCGCGAGGCGTTGATCGGCCGGCTGGAGGCGTTGACGGAGCAGACGCCCGCTGCCGAGTTCAAGCGCACGCTGGCCGACGTGGATGCCCAGTGGCGCCAGCCGGTGGACGTGCCACGCCAGCAGGTGGCGCCGCTGGACGCGCGCTTCCGCCACGCGCGTCAGGCGGCGCAGGACATCCTGGCCGGCAGCGCCCAGCGGGCGCGCCGAGTGCGGTTCGATGCGCTGCTCGAAAAGCTCACGTTGTGCGAACAGCTCGAAGCGCTGGGCGCAGTGCGTGATGCGTCTTCCGTTCCCACCGTGGCGCATCGGCCCGACGTGCCCGACGTGCCCGACGTGTCGGCCGTGCCCGCCGTGGCACATGCGCTGGCAGCGCCCGCCGACCTCGCCACCCGCTGGGCAGCCGCAGCGCCGCTGCAGCCGGCGTGGGAGCAGGCGATCACGGCGCGCTGGCAACAGGCCGGCGCGCCGCCATCGAAGGCGGCCGCCAGCGCGGGCCCGGGTGCGCTCGACGGCGTGCTGCTGCAACTCGAAGCGGCGCTGAACCTGGCGTCGCCGGCCGACCTTCAGGCCGCGCGGCGCGACATGAAACTGCGGGCGATGAAGGCCGCACTCGAAGGCCGCAACACCACGCCAGCGCCCAGCGTCGAGGCCTTGACGCAAGCCGCCTTGCGCCATGCGCACCCGACAAGCCCTCAACGAGAGCGGCTGCACGCCGTCATCAAAGCGTTGCGGACCCACGAAAGCACCGCTCCTTGACAGCCCTTGCTCACCGCTGACGCTTGCTCGCCGCTGGGTTTGTGCAGATACTGGCTGCATGACTGCCCGGGCCCACGATGCAACGCGGCTGCAGGAGATTTCTTCTGCGTTCGTCGCCGGCAAGTTCAGCCGCGACGACGCCCGCTCGGCGGTGATCCAGGTGATCTTCGACCGCATCGGCTGTTCGCGCGTCAGCCTGTGGCGCTTCGACGGCGAACCCGGCGCGCTGAATCTGCTTTGCTTCGCGTCGCGCGCGGTCGGTGGCGAGCTGGACACGCGGGAGCGGCGCCTCTCATCGGCCGAGTTTCGCGACTACTTCAACGAGTTGGTCAGCTCCGGCATGTATGTCGCCAACGATGCGCAGGCCGACCCTTTGCTGCAGCCGATGCGCGAAAACTACCTCGCGCCGAACCATGTGATGGCCCTGCTGGACGCCGCCTTCATGGTCAACGGCCGCGCCTACGGCATGGTCTGCTGCGAGCAGACCGAAGCACCGCGCACCTGGCGCCCCGCAGAGGTGGCGGCGGTGCGGGCCATCGTGTCGAAGCTGGCGATGTTGATGGCTGGCGCCGGTGACCCGGCGTTGTGGGGCTCGCCCTCGGTGCCCATGGCGCCGATCTGACGCGCAGGTGGCCACCCCGCCGCCGCAGGACGCTTCCTACATCGACTGAGCGCAGCGACTGATCGCCGCGCATCGAAGACGCTGCTGCAATCGGGTTGTGCGTGGTTCTCATGCCGCGCCTTCCCTCACTGCAAGGAGCCTCTCGATGACCCAGCACGACCGATCGACCACCCGCACCGCCGACCCCGCTCACGACACTCACGACAGGGAGCAACTGTGGGATCTCATCAAGGACATGCGTTTCGCGATGTTCACCACCCGGCACGAGAGCGGGCACCTTCGGTCCCGCCCCATGACCACGCAGAACTCGAAGGTCGACGAAGACACCAGCCTGTGGTTCTTCATGTCCCGCGCAGGCGAGCCGGTGGCCGACCTGACCGCCGATCCCTTGGTCAACGTGGTCTATGCCGACCCGGGCGAAGACAGCTACGTGTCCGTCTCCGGCACAGCGGCCGTCGTGGAAGACCTGTCGAAGAAGCAGCAGCTCTGGTCGAAGCTGTCGGAGGCCTGGTTTCCCGGCGGCGTGACCGACCCCGACCTGGCCCTCGTGCAAGTGAAGATCGACCACGCAGCGTACTGGGACGTGGACGAAAGCCAGCTCGTCCAGTTGTTCAAGATGGCCAAGTCGGTCGTGACCGGCAAGCCGCCGACGATGGGCAAGCACGGCGAGATCCACATGGGCTGACGCGTCAGCCGCCGCGCGACATCAAGCCGCCACGTCAGCGGCCACGTTGTGGGCTGAGGTCACGAGCTCGCGCAGCCGCTGTGCGTCGAGCGCGCCTCGACGGTCGAGCCGGCACACCGCGGTGCGAAAGCCGGCGAAGTCGGGCGCCAGCGCAATCAACGCCGGCAGATGGGGCATCCGCAAGGCACCGGCCAGCCCGACAAGCGCGCGTGCGTTGCGCACGCTGGCGACGAAGTGGCTCAAGTCGGCCAGCGGCACTGCGTCGAACAGGGTGCCGGCCAGCTTGTCTGCGGTGTCTGCCATGACCGCTGCGAAACCGAGCCCACACGCCTGCTTGAGGAGCAGCGGGTCGAGCCCACGGTCGGCGATGAAAACAGGCACGACCGCGTGCGTCGCGCGCGCCAGGGCATCCAAGACGTCGGCGGCGCCACGCTCTCGCGGGATGCCGACCTTCACGTAGTCGACCCCGCAAGCCCCGACCTCGGCGACGCGAGCCAGCACGGCGCCGCCATCGTTCATGCCCAGGTCACCGATCGTTGCGCTGATCGGCAAGGCGCAGCCGCGTGCGCGCAAAGCCTCGACGATCGCGCGAATTGTTTCTACCGGAAGCCCGCCGAGCGCACCGGCCGACGGCTCCTTCAGGTCGATGAAGTCCGCCCCGCCGTCGGCCGCGAGCAGTCCCTCGTCGATGCTGCGCACGCTGACGAGCAGGCGCATCTTGGGTCGCAGAAACGGTGGCGGCTGCGGCTGCAGGTCGAGCGGCATCACGGCGCCGCCTTCGTTGACTTTTGCGCAGCGCGGTGGTGCGCCACCGCATCCTGCAACCAGCCCCAGGCCTCGTGCTCCTCGGGCCCGGCGGTCTTGTCGATGGCGATCTGCAGGTAGGCCATTTCGGTCGAAACCTTCTCGGGCGGCAGCATGTGCAGCCGGCTCACCAACACCGCGCCTTCGATGACCGCAGACTGCGCGCGGTTGAATCCGAAGAAGCCACCCAGAGGCGCGTGCTGCACCTCGTGCACGCGCGCCATCTGCAGCACCGGGCGCTGTGGTTCGTCGCTCATCGATTCGAGCCGCAGCTCGATGTGACTCAGCGCCGCCTGCAACCGCACGCCCGGCACACGTTCTGCGGGCAACGCCGGCCATGCCTTGCGGCCGGTCACGCAGCCGGCGAAGACGCGCGTGTCGAGCACGATGTTGAGCACCGCGTGGCGTACCGCGACGATGTTGGCAAGCGTCGTCGACGGCACGAACGGCATCAGCACCACCGTGCCCGGCTCGCCGGCAGCGCCCTGCCGGTAGCGCACGCCCATCGGCGCCACGTGCGGCTGGCCGTCGGGCGAGACGCTGGTCACCACGCACTCGTAGATCACGTCGTTCATGGCTTGTCCGATTCGACTGGCTTGAGAGCCGGCGCGCGCTCTGGGGTGCGTTCTGGGGTGCGTTGTGGGGTGCGCTCTGGTGTGCGTTCTGGTGTGCGTTCCAACCTGCGATTCGATGCGTCCCGCGTGCTGCCCGGAGCGCACCACGCGGTCCGGTCCTGCTCGGCCGTGGGCACGGCCACGCCCCAGTCGAGCGGCTGGTCTTGCACATAGCGCTTGCCGAGCTGCAGCGCGATCTGTGCATGCGCGAGCTCGACACCCATGTAGAAGGCGTGCGACGCATCGCCTTCGAGCTTCAGCTGCGGCCACAGCTCGAACGCGGACTGCCCGAGCCGGTGGCCGTCGCGGTTGTAGACATGCAGGCCGGCCTCCGACACCTGCACGCGGAAGTTCGGGTCGCGCACTTGTGCGGCGACGGCCTCGATCTCGGCCGGCGTGTCGGGGAACGGGTGCTTGGCATGCACCGTCATCAGCGCGTCGGTCATGCCTTTGGGCAGGCTGGCGCTGCGGGCGGCGGCGTGCATCACGCGGCGCGCCACGTCGGCCTCGCGCACCGCACGGCACGCGTGGCGGCTGACCTGCGTGGTCAGCACCGCGGCCACCTGGAGCTCGGCGGCAATGCCGAACAGCAGCGCGTTGATGCCGCTCGTGTCGGCCTCGGTCAGCTCGGTCACGTTGCCCACGCCCATCATGATCGCAACCGTCGGGCAGCGCTCGCGCAGCCGGTGGTAGCGCACGATCGAGTTCGTCAGGCCGAACGGAATCGGGTCGAGGATGGCGTCGGCCAGGAAGGGGCGGCCTTCCCTGTCCAGCGCCTCGATGGCGGCGTAGAGCGAGGCTTCGTCCGCCGGCTCTCGCGGGATCAGAATCGGCGTGGCCGCCACCTCGTGCGCCACCCACAGCGTGTCGATGGTCAGGCTCAGCACATAGTCGGCGCCGGCACGGCCACCGCGCAGCAGCTCGTCGGTATCGACCGAATCGACGCTGACGCTCAAGCCCCGTGCCTTGCATGCGCGCACGCTGTCTTCGAGGTGCTCGAACGGCGTGGCCGGCAGGCAGCCGAGGTCGATCACGTTCGCGCCATCGGCCGCCAACGCATCGGCACGCGCGACGATTTGCTCGACGGTGAGGCGCGGCGCATCGACGATCTCGGCAAAGATTGCGATCTCGTACTCGCTCAGGTCCACCGGTCGGGCGGCGCGCTGGAAGTAGCGCGGCAGGTCCTTCAATTCATCGGGCCCCCGCACGACGGGGATGCCGTAGTGCTGCGCCAGCGCGTCCACGTCGCCTCGGCAGCGACCGGGCAGAATGAGCCGGTCGGCTCGGCGTGGCGTCGCGTCGGCTGGCAAGCCGCCTGCAACGTCGCTCGAAACATCGCCCACCGCCGGGCTCAACACTGGCGCCTTCACGCGCCGCTGCACCATGTCGGCCGTCATCAGCGCCGCCACTTGCAGGCCGATCTCGCGCACCTCCCAGGTGAACGGCGCGTCGGCGATGCTGGCCAGCACGCGTTCGAGCGACGCCTGCGCGAGCCGGCCGGTCAGGAAGACGATGTGTTCCATGCCAACGACAGCTCGGCCAGGCGCTCGTTCAGTGCGGCCTCCAGTTGCTGCGGTGAAGCCACCACGCGGCAGAAGTCGATCGCGCGCAGGCGCTCGACGTTGTCGAACTCGACCTGCCGGGGCCGCAGCGTCACCCAGTCGTGCGGTGAACGGGTGACGACCACCGGCTCGGTATCGCACGCGAACACGATGCCCGGGATGCCCAGCTTGCCGGCCTGCGCGAACATGTTGGTCGGCAGCGTGTCGCTGATGCCGAACGCGCACTTGGCCACGGTGTTGCTGGTGGCCGGGGCCACGACGACGGTGTGGTAAACGTCCTCGTACAGCATGCCCACCGGCACGCCGCTGGCCGTCTTGTCGCGGAAGATGCGGAAGCGTGGCTTCAGGTGCTCGAAGCTCATTTTGTAGATCGCCAGCACCTCCTCGCCGGCCGCCGACAGAAAGAGGTCGCAGGCCGGCAGGCGCGCGGCCAGTGCCATCGACTCGTCGATGAAGTGGCCCGAGCCGGTGATGCACCAGGCAAAGCGCGAGCGCGTGCCGACCGAACCGGCGGCAGGCTCGTCGTCGGCGTCGGGTGAAGCAGATGGGGCGGCGAGGTCGGGCATCGAGCGGGTCGGCAACAGTTCGACAAAGAGCAAGTACGGGCTGGGGTGAACTCTGCACACGGTCACGGCACTGCGCGGGCGCGGCCCGGTAATTGTGCGGGTTGTGTGCGGGCGCCGCAGCGGGTCGAATAACATGCTGCATCGGCCCATTGCTTGGCCACACGCATGCACACGCACTGCGCACTGCGCACCACGCTCAAGCCACACACGCCACCCGCACCACCCCCGGAGACTGCCTTGACTCCCACCCGCCCCGTGCTCCCTGCTGCCTCCTCCACAACTTCGCCCGCGGCGCCACAGGCGCAAAGCATGGACGTGATCTTCATCGAGGGCTTCACCGGCGAGACGATCATTGGCATCCACGACAGCGAGCTGCACCGCACGCAGCCGCTGGTGATCGACCTGCACGCCGGCGTGCCGCGCGCGCAGGCCTGCAGCACCGACCAGATCGGCGACACGATCGACTACGGCGTGGTGGCCGAGCGGCTGCGGCGGCTGATGCGTGAACACAAGCTGCAGTTGCTCGAAGCGTTTGCCGAGACGGTGGCGACCATTTTGCTCACCGAGTTCGGCGCGCGCTGGGTGCGGGTGAAGGTGGTCAAGCCGAAGAAGTTCGACGACGTGGATGCCGTGGGCGTGGTCATCGAGCGCACCGCCGCACTGCCTGAGCCGGCCCCTGCGCAAGGGCGCGGCACGGTGCTGCAACTCATCGGCGCGGGCATGGTGCCGGGCAGCCGCTGAGATCACCGCTCGACAAAGGAGGCCGACCGGTCGCCCGGTCGGCCTTTTTCTTTGGAAGTCTGTTTGGGGGTTTGTTTGGGAGTTTGTTTGGGACGTTCTGCCTGGGACGTTCTGCTCGGGACGCACAGTCCAGCGCAGCCGAACTCAGTTCGGCGCGAACGGGTGCGGCGACGAGCCTTTCTTGGCCACCACTTCAGCAGCCGTCGGCGAGCCCGACACGGCGCGCTTGAGCGCCTCTTTGGTGGCGCGGTAGTTGAAGTCCTGGATCTTCTTGTCGTCTTCGGCTTGCCAGTGGATGAACACGCCGACGCAGATGAACAGGTTGTCGGCCTCGCCCACGGGAATGGTGCCGTCCTCGACGCAGTCGGCCACCGCCATGCCCACCGCGCGCTGCGCCGGGCCGAACATCTGCACCGCCTGCTTGGCGCCCTTGATGGTGACTTTGTTGAACATCACCGTGGACGGCTTGGTCAGCAGGTTGGGGGCCACCACGGCCAGCAGCGACGTGAAGCCGTCCTTGTTGTTGACGAGTGCGTTGGCGAACGCGCTTTCGGCGGCGCTGCCGCGCGGCCCGATGATCAGGTCGATGTGGGCAATCTCGTTGCCCTCACCGACGAGCGACTCTCCCACCATCATGCGATCGATCTTTGCCATGGCCTGTTTGCTCCTGTCGGGTTTCTGAGGTGATATCACGACACTGACGCACGGGCCAGCGCGAAGAACACGGTAGCACGGGCGCCGGCGCCGCCGGACCCTCTCTCTTACCCCTAAACGGCATCCCTTTTTGGAGCACTGCGGGGCACCCTGATTCAGCGCGCTGGCCCAGCGGCCGGCGGCTCGGCCCGCAGCAGCAGCGCCAGCATCATGCCGGCCACCAGCAGGTCGGCGGTGGTGCCGGGGTTGAGGCCGGCGGCCTTCAGCGCAGCGTCCCAGGCACGAAAGGCGGGGTCGGCATCGAGCTCGACGCCTGACAAGGCGCGCTCCTGCCAGGCCCGCGCCTGCTGCATCAAGTCGCGGGCTGGCTCTGCGCCGCGCTTGCGGGCGATGTGCGAGTCGGGCACGGTGGCCAGCAGCGCCAGGTAGGCGCGCTGCACGCTGGCAACCGTGTCTGCGGGTGGTGCGTGATTCGGTGCGGCGCCGAGGGCAAGGGGGCGACCGGTGTCGGGGCCGAAGGTGCCCGCGGTGCCGAGCTCGGGCCCCCGCGCGCCAGCGGCTTCAGCGTCGGCATCGAATGCGGGGCCGAGGGCCGGCAGCACGGTGTCGAAGACGAGCGGGTAACCGTCGCGGTACTGCGCGGCGAGGCTGTCGCGCTCGGCGGCCAGCGCCATTGCAGTGCGAAGGTCAATGGCCGGTTCGTCGCGCACGTCGTGCTGTGTGGCGTGGCCGAGCCCACCGGGGTTGGCTTGAGCGATGGCGCGGAAGGCGGCGGCGGCATCGGCGCGGTCGAGATCGGCGAGCACGTCGACGATGGCCGCGCGCAAGGTCGCCGCATCGGCAGCCTCGGGCGATCGCTCCAGCGCCAGCGCGATCGGCGCGCACAAAAGCAGGATGCCGAGGTTGGTGTTGCAGCCGGCCGCAGCCCAGCTGGCGCGCACCGCCCCCTCGATGCGCGGGCCGACGCGCGCGCCGCCTTCGAACAACGGGCCGGCAGCCGCCTCGGCGCTGGCCAGGAACAGCGCGGCGTCCATGCCGTGCCCGGCCGAATGCACGCTCACGTTGCCGGGCTTGCGCACGAGCACGTCGAGCGCGCAGGCGCGCAGGAAGGCTGCGCATGCGCGGCCCGGTGTGCGTGTCATCGGACGAGCTTCGAGTCGCGTGCGGCGTCGTCGCCGCGAACCGCCGCCATGCGCCGGTCGATCAGGTCGTCGACCAACGTGCGCGCAATGTTGAAGCGCGTCACGCGCTGCAAGCCGCGCCAGGCGGCCACGCCGTTGACCTCGATCACCTGGATGGGCTCGATCGACGCTGAGCCCGCCGTGGGCATCAGGTCGACACCGGCATAGTCCATGCAGAGCGCCTGCGCGGCGCGCTCGGCGATGTCGGCCAGGGCCGGCGTCAGCGGCGCGGCGTGGCACACCGCGCCTTGCGCGACGTTGTGAACCCAGTGCGCGCTGACGCGCCGCATCGCCGTCACCGCGCGCCCACCGACCACCAGCACGCGCCAGTCGAAGCCCGGCTCGCCGTTGGCAGCCAACGGCGGGACGAAGCGTTGCAGGTAGGCCAACCCGCCGAAGCCCATCTTCAGCGCCGGCAGGGCGCGGTGCACACCCGCCACGTTGCCGACGAGCTGCAAGCCGTTGCCCTGCGACCCGAACAGCGGCTTGAGCACCAGCGCGTGGCCGGCTGCGCTTTCGCGCATGACGATCCGCTGGGCCAGGGCCGGCGACTCGGTGGCCCACGTCGGCGGCGTGGGGATGCCGGCGGCGTGCAGCAACAGGCTCGTCATCGACTTGTCGACGCTGCGTTCGATCGCTCGCGCGTCGTTGTAGACCGGCACGCCGAGTTCGCGCAGCGCGTGCAGCACGCCCAGCCGCTTGGTGACTTGCTCGAACGTGCCGCCGGCAATGCCACGCACCAGCGCCGCGTCGGGCAACGTCGGCCCAAAGCCCGGGACCACCAAGCCGTGCCGGTGGGCCGTGGTGTCGATGTGGCAATCGGCCAGGTCGATGCAACGACCCACGGCGCCACGTGCGCGCAGCGCCGCCTGCAACTGGCGCGTGTGCCAGCCGGTTTCATCGGTCAGGATGGCGACGCGCAGCATGCTCAGGCCACTTTCGCTTCGTTCGCTGCTTTCAACCACAAGCTCCGCAGCAAGGCCATGTTCAGCGCCCCGCCGTGCCAGGAGTTGCCGCTGTCGGCGTTGCTGACCCAGACTTCGGCAGGCGCAAAGAGCGCGCCGTCGATCTTGTAGAAGTCGTACCCGGCGGCCTTGAAGATCTCGGCGAACGAGCGGCCATGGTCGCGCGAGTTGATGGACGGCAGCTTTTGGGCCAGCGCGTGCGCGGCGGCATCCTCGCCGCGCACCGTCAGGTGAACCTGGCCGCCGTACAGGATCGCGTCGTTGCTGCGGCCCATCGCTTGCGCGCCATCCGGGCTGGGTGATGGCAGCGGCGCCACGGCCGAGCCCTCGACGATGTTGCCGAGCGCGAACCCGAGTTCGTGCGCCTTGTGCAGCGCCACTTCGAGCACCCGCGCCACGACCTGCGTGCTGCCGGTCGGGCTGGTGGTGGGCGTCAGGATCAGCGTCAGTCCCTCGGGCTGGAGCGCGCAGTCCTTGAGCAGCTTGTCGATGACGACCTGCGGCGGCATGCGGTCCACCTCGAGCACCAGCACGCCGCGGTCGTGGCGGTCGGCGTAGCCGAGTTCGGCAAACAGCTTTTCCTTGCCCGCGAGCGCGCGCGCCGGGCCGGAGCCGAGCGAGAAGAACTTGCTGCCGCCCGTCTCTTCCTTGCTCGCGGCCAGGCTCCAGCCGGCGTACTGGCTGCCCAGGCACGCCAGCACCGGCTGTGCGCTGCTCACCTGCACCCAGGTGGGCCAGCCTTCGTGCCCACCGGCGCGCAAGCTCACCTCGCCCAGGCCACCCATGCAGATTTCGCCCACCCGCAAGCCCGCCGCGACGCTACCGCGCGCCCCGATGCCGGCATCGACGATGCACACGCCGCTCGGGCCCCGATTCACCTTCAACCCCAGCGCGTCGGCCTGCGCCAGCAGGCGCTGCACGAGCGGCTGCGCGAGCCGATTGACGCTCAGCGTCGAGGCCGCCAGGGGCAGCGCGGTGTCGGTCATCGCAGTATCTCCAGGCTGTTCATCAGGGCCTCGCAACGCCGGTCCAATTGTGTTCTCACCTGGTCGGCATCGGGCGCAGTGGCGCTGACAGTGCACAGCGGCTCGCCGATGTCGAACGTGGCGGCCGCGAAAGGCAGGTCGTGGGCATGCGCTTGTTGCGCAAGGCGGGTGGCGGCGGCAGCGTCGAGCACCAAGCGGTGCGGCGCGAACACGATGTGGTGGCCATGCACCGCGTGCCGCTGCGGGTCGCCCAGGCCGTACGGCTCGGCCGGTGGCAAACCGCCCTCCAGGCAGGCGCAAACGTGTGCGGCCAGCACGCCCTGCGGCAGGCGCTGCGCATAGCAGGCCATGCTCGCAGAGGGCCGCGGGTTCACTTCGAGCAGCAAGACTTCGTCGCCGTCGAGCATGAAGTCCAGGCTGCACGCGCCGCGCAAGTCGAACTCTGCGGCGAGCCGGCGCACCGCGCGCGTCGCCTCGGCCGCAGCGCGCGCGGGCAAAGGCACCGGGCCGATCGCGCCGCAGTAGACGAACGGCCTGCCGGCCACGCTGCGAACGATCAGCTCGTTGAAGCCGAGCACAGTGGCATCGCGGCCGTTGGCGATGAAGGTCGCCGACATCGGCGTGCCCGCCACCTGGCGCTGGAAGTAGTGGTCCGCTGGCGCGGTGGAGTGGCTCGCTGCCGCCGACGCCGGCCGGATGTGCCAGCCACCGGTGCCGAGCGCGCTCTTGAGCAGCCAGCCGCTCGGGTCGGCAGGCGGCGAGGCGGCCATCTGCGGATGCGCCACCCGCGCCACGTCGAGGAAGCCGAAGAACGCCGCCGGGTCGCGCACGCGCCGCACCGCTGCGGCGGGCGTGCCGATCAGCGGCAGCACTTGCGCGCCTTGTTCGAGCAGGTCGGGCAGCGCCTCGAAGCCGCTGCCGGCCACCCAGCCGAGTGCGCTGCCCTGCTGGGCGACACGGTGCAGCGCCTGCAGAGTCAGCGTCGGGTCGATGTTCAGGCTGGCCGGTGCGCCGATCGGCAGCCACTCGGCACTCGCGGCGCGTGTGTCGCGATCACCGAACAGATCGAGCGAGACCACATCGTGGCCCGCCTGCGCGGCCGACTCGGCCAGCATGCGGGCGGAGAGGGCCGCCACGGCAATTCGGGTCTTCATGCGAGTCGGCCGTGATGCCAGCGGCGAGCGCAGCGCCGGGCTTGAGCCGCAGCCATGCCAGCCGCAAGGGATGTCAGGGCGCCGCCTCGGCCAGAACCGCGCGCGCCACGGCAACCGCCTCGGCAAAGCTCAGCACCTGCGCCCGCTCGGCCTGGCGCATCTGCACGAGCAGCCGGTGCTGCGTCTGGTACTTGACGTTGCCGATCGCCAGCGCGCCGATGCCCAAAACAGTCCGCGCAGCAGCGCTGCCGGCGATCGGCTTGGCATCGTCCGTCACGCCCACGCCGGCAATGCCCTCCGGCGGCACGGCGTTCACGTCGGCCGCGACCTTCAGGCGCGTGGCAAACGCCAGGTCGGCCGCCGACAGCACTTGCACGCCCGCCGCGGCGCAGGCCAGCACCACATCGGCGTCGGCCAGCGAGGCGCGCAGCGCGGCTGGGTCGCCCGCCGAGGCGCCGTGCAGCGTGACGCCGAAGCGCTGGCCCGTTGCCGTCGCCGCGCTCTGGGCCACGTCGGCGCCTTGCCGGCTGGACAGGTGCACGTCGGCCCCCGCCTGCGCCGCGATCACGCCGGCAATGCGCCCGACCGGCCCGGTGCCACCGAGCACCAGCACGCGTTGGCCGGCCAGGCCTCGTGTGTGGTGACTGTGGTGGCCGTGGTGGCCGTGGTGTCGCTTGAGTGCCGCCTCGACGCACGCAACCATCGCCGCCGCCGTGGTGTGGGCGCCACTCGGGTCGGCCATCACCGAGACGACGAAGGGCTTGAACATCGACGCCAGAGCGCGCTCGGTCATGTCGGCCGCCAGCGTGGTGTCGCGGCCGCCGATGAAGATGCCGGTGCGCGCCACGCCCTTGGGGCCGCGCGAGAAGATGGTGTCTTGCGTGAGGCCTTTGACGTCGTCGATCGACACATCGGTGTACGGCACGATGATCTGGTAGCCGGCGTCGGCGGCCATGTTGACGTCGAACGGGCTCATCTGCCGCGACGGCGTGAACATGTGGAGGATGTAAGGGCGTTCCATGGAGACCTCGACGAGCAATGGGGTTCGGCGTTGGGGTTCACGCGCGGGGGGTGTTCACGCCATGCTCGCTCAGATCGGCGCCATGGTTGCGCGGGCGCACGATCTGCACCGCCAGCGCCGGGTCGATCACACCGGCCGCGCGTGCGCGCTCGACGAGTGACTCTGCGAACCCCTGCGACGCCACGATCGCAAAGCCCGTCGGGCCCCACGAACTCTGGCCGATGGCGGCGCTGCGGTGGGCGCTGTGCTCGGCGTCGTGCTCCGCACGGTGTTCGTCACCGGGCTCGCCGCCCTGCCCGGCGCCGCGCTCTGCGCCCTGCCCCGAACCCTGTTCGATGCCACTGGCCTGGCCCATCCAGCGCATGAGCGCGCCCACGCGCGGGCTGGTGTAAGCAGAGCCGCCCTGCACCGGCGCGAAGTGCGCGCCGAGCACACGCTGCAGCCGATTGATGCCCGCCGCGAACGGCGCGAACTCCGCGTGCGCTGCGCTGGGCAGCACCCGCATCAGCACCTGGTGGCACAGGTCGGCCGCCTGTGCGCGCGGCATGTCGGGCAGCGTTGCGATGGCCTCGCGCTCTTGCTCACCCGACAAGCCGTGGTGCCCGGGGTCGCAGACGATGACGATGCGCCACGCCTGCGGCAAGGCGACGCGCGCGAGCAGCGGCGCGGGTGTGCCGTCGGCGCCCGGGCCACCGTCGAGCAGCAAGCCGCCCTGGTCGAAACCGGCGATGCCGACGCCGGAGCGCAGCCCGCGGCCCAACCAGGTGGCCAGCGTTACGGTGTCAACGCCCAGCCCGTGCCACTGCGCAAACGCACGACCGACCGCGAGCGCCAATTGCGTGCCCGAGCCCAAGCCGGCGTGTGCAGGCAGCACCCGCATCAGGCGCAGGCGCAGCGGCGCGTGCCGGCCGCTGCGCTCACGCAGCGCGTGCAGGTGCGCGCTGACGCGCTCCACCTCGGCCTGCGCGGCGGGCGTCGTGGCGCTGATGCGGTCTGTGCTCGACGCGCTCAACTCCAGCGCAGTCTCGAAGCCGTCGATCACCAACCCCAGGCTGCCAAAGCGCCGCCCGAGCGTTGCGGCCGGGTCCAGAAAGCCGAGGTGCAATCGGCCCGGTGCGCGCAGCGTCAACACGCGTCCGTCAGAGGGCACCGTGGTCACCGTTTCGCGCGTCAACCGAGCCTCCATCACGAATGGCTCAAGCGTCCGTCGCTGGCCGCAGACCGCGCGCTCGGGTGCGTTTCATGCGGCAGCGCCGGCGTTGTCCAGCGCCGCATCCAGCGCACGCAGCCGCACCGCGGTGACCTTGAAGCCGGGGATCTTGCCCACCGGGTCGAGCGCATCACCGGTGAGCTTGTTGGCCGCCGCCTCCCAAAACGCGAACGGCAGGAACACCTGGCTGGGCTGCACCTCGGTGCTCAGGCTCGCACGCACCTGCACCGAACCGTGGCGCGTGGCCAGTTCGACCGCCGCGCCGTCGGCCACGCCAAAGCGGGTCGCGTCGGCCGGGTGCAGCAGCACCAGTGCTTCGGGCGTGATCGCGTCCAGCATGCTCGCGTGGCGTGTCATCGCGCCGCCGTGCCAGTGTTCGAGCACGCGGCCGGTGGTCAGCAACATCGGGAACTCGGCATCGGCCTGCTCGGCACCGGGCTTGAAGGTGGTGGGCACGACGGTGGCGCGGCCGTCGGCGGTGGGAAAGCGGTCGATGAAGACGACGCTGTGCCCGGGCTCGTTCTCAAGCGGCGCGGGCGTGACGACCGCGTGCTCGCGCACGAGGCGCTGCCACGGCACGCCGGCCAGCGGCTCCATCACCGAGCGCATCTCTTCATACACGCGCGCCACCGGCACTTCGGCCGCGGTATGGCCGGTGCCGTCTTCAGTTCGCCAGTAGTTCCAGCCGGCGCCGAGGCGGTTGGCGATCTGCTCGATCACCCACAGGTCCTGCATCGCCTCGCCCGGCGGCTCGACCGCGGGGCGGCCGAGCTGGATCAACCGGTCGGTGTTGGTGAAGCTGCCCCACTTCTCGGGCTGCGCCGAGGCGGGCAGGATCACGTCGGCCAGGATCGCGGTTTCGGTCGCAAAGATGTCTTGCACGACCAGGTGTTCGAGCTTGGCGAGCGAGGCGCGGGCGTGGTCGAGGTCGGGGTCGCTCATGGCCGGATTCTCGCCCTCCACGAACAGCCCGCGGATTCGACCCTCGTCCACGGCGTGCATGATCTCGACCACCGTGAGGCCCGGTCGCGCGTCGATCGACGTGGACCACAGCGCCTCGAAATGGTCGCGCACGGTTTGCTCGGTCACGCGCTGGTAGTTGGGCAGCATCATCGGGATCAGGCCCGCGTCGCTCGCGCCCTGCACGTTGTTCTGGCCGCGCAGCGGGTGCAGGCCGGTGCCGGGGCGGCCGATCTGGCCGGTGACGAGCGCCAGCGCGATCAGCCCGCGTGCGTTGTCGGTGCCGTGCACGTGCTGGCTCACGCCCATGCCCCACAGGATCATTGCGTTCTTGGCGGTGGCGTAGGCGCGTGCGACCTCGCGGATCGTGTCGGGCGCGATGCCGCAAATCTCGGCCATGCGCTCTGGCGTGGCTTCTTTCACCGAGGCCTTCAGCGCGTCGAAGCCGTTGACGCGCGCGTCGATGAAGTTCTGGTCCACCAGGCCTTCTTCGATGATCACGTGCAGCAACCCATTGAGCAGCGCCACGTCGGTGTCGGGGCGGAACTGCAAATGCCACGTGGCGCGCCGTGTGAGTTGCGAGCGGCGTGGGTCGGCGATCAGCAGCTTGGCACCGCGGTCGACCGCGTTCTTGATCCACGTTGCTGCCACCGGGTGGTTCACCGTCGGGTTCGCGCCGATCAGGAAAATCAGCTCCGCTTGCGCCACGTCGGCCACCGGGTTGCTCACCGCGCCGGAGCCGATGCCTTCGAGCAGCGCCGCCACCGAGCTGGCATGGCACAGGCGCGTGCAGTGGTCCACGTGGCTGCTGTGCAGGGCCTGGCGCACCAGCTTCTGGAACAGGTAGGCCTCTTCGTTGCTGCCTTTGGCGGAGCCAAAGCCTGCGAGAGGGGATGCGGAGCCGGAGCCGGCGAGCGGGGATGCGGAGCCGGCCCCAGCCGATGTTGAGCCCGAGCCCGAGCCGACGGCAGTGACAGCGCCGTCGCGAATCTGCTTCAATCCGCCGGCCGCGCGGTCGAGCGCCTGCTCCCACGTGGCCTCTTCGAACATCTCGTCCAGGCGTTTCTCGCCACGCTTGAAGCGTTCGATGTCGGCCGGGTCCTTGGCCACTCCGGCACGCCGCACCCACGGCTTGAGCAAGCGTTTTGGGTTGTGGATGTAGTCGAAGCCGTAACGGCCCTTCACGCACAGGCGACCGTGGTTGGCCGGGCCGTCGCGGCCGGTGACGGACTGGATCGCTTCCTTCCCGTTCGCATCGAGGCCGACGTTCCAGGTGAGCTGGCAGCCGACGCCGCAATACGGGCAGACCGAATCGACTTTTCTGGTGATGGGGACCAGCCCGGCACCGCGCGCCGGCATCAGCGCGCCGGTCGGGCAGGCCTGCACGCACTCGCCGCAGGCCACGCAGCTCGACTGGCCGAGCGGGTCGCCCGCGTCGAAGGTGATGGTGGCCTGCGCGCCGCGCAGCGCCAGCCCGATCACGTCGTTTCCCTGCTCGTCGCGGCAGGCGCGCAGGCAGCGCGTGCACTGGATGCAAGCGTCGAGGTTGACGGCGATGGCGGCGTGGGTGGTGTCGGCGTGCGCGTAGTCGGCGGCGCGTTGCGGGAGGCGGCCTGCTCGTGGCCCGCTATCAACGCCGAGTCGCTGCGCCCACTGCGTCAGCTCCGACTCGCGCGTGTACGCGTCGGTCGTGCGGCCGGCGTCGCTGAGCAGCAGCTCGACGACCATGGCGCGCGCTTTCAGCGATCGATCCGACTGCGTGTTCACCTTCATGCCTGCCGCGACGTTGCGGCAGCACGATGCGGCGAGCGTGCGCTCGCCTTCGACCTCCACCACGCAGGCGCGGCAGTTGCCGGCCGGCGTCAGCCCTTCCTTGTGGCACAGGTGCGGAAGGGTCGTGCCTTCACGCTTGGCGACCTGCCACAGCGTCTCGTCAGCGCGTGCGCTGATGGCTCTGCCGTCGAGCGTGAACTCGACCATCGGCGCTTCGCTCGCCAGCAGGCCGTGCAAGGTGGGTGCGTTCATGCGAGTTCCTGCGGGAAGTACTTGATCACCGAATCGACCGGGTTCGGCGCGGCCTGCCCCAGTCCGCAGATCGACGCGTCGCGCATCACTTGCGACAGCTCGGCCAGCAGCGCAGCGTCCCAGCGGTCGCCAGCGATCAGCTCGCGCACTTTGGCCGTGCCGCTGCGGCACGGGGTGCACTGGCCGCAGCTTTCGTGTTCGAAGAAGGCCATCAGGTTGCGTGCCGCGTCGGTTGCGCGATCGTGCTGAGACAACACCACAATCGCCGCCGAGCCGATGAAGCTGCCGTGCGCTTGCAGCGTGTCGAAGTCCAGCGGCACGTCGGCCAGGCTCGCCGGCAAGATGCCGCCCGACGCGCCGCCGGGCAGGTAGGCGTACAGCTCGTGGCCCGGCGGCAAGCCGCCGCAGTACTCGTGCACCAACTCGCGCAGTGTGATGCCGGCTGGCGCGAGGTGCACCCCGGGCTTGTTGACGCGGCCAGAAACCGAAAACGAGCGCAGCCCCTTGCGGCCGTGGCGGCCGTGGCCGGCAAACCAGTCGCCGCCTTTCTCAAGAATGTCGCGCACCCAGAACAGCGTCTCGAAGTTGTGCGCCAGCGTCGGCCGGCCGAACAAGCCGACCTGCGCTACGTACGGCGGGCGCAGCCGCGGCATGCCGCGCTTGCCCTCGATCGATTCGATCATCGCGGACTCTTCGCCGCAGATGTAGGCGCCGGCGCCGCGGCGCAGTTCGATGGTCGCGATGTTCGGCATGCCGGCCATCACCGCGCTGGCCTTCAGCAGCGCCAGCTCGCGTTCCAGCAAGGCGCGGCAGCCGTGGTACTCGTCGCGCAGGTAGATGTAGATCGCATCGATGCCGACGGCCCAGGCCGCAAGCAGCATGCCTTCCAGGAAGCGGTGCGGGTCGCGCTCGAGGTAGTGGCGATCCTTGAACGTGCCGGGCTCGCCTTCGTCGATGTTGACGGCCATCAGGCGTGGTGCGGGCTGGTCGCGCACGATGCGCCACTTGCGGCCGGCCGGGAAGCCCGCGCCGCCCAGGCCGCGCAGCCCCGAATGTTCAAGCGACTGGATGACCGACTCGACGTCGCGCTGGCCGCTCAAGCAGGCTGCAAGTGTCTGGTAGCCGCCGGCCGCCTGGTACGCATCGAGGCCGATGGCGGGAGGTGTCTCTTGGGTGGCGTGTGTGGTCAGGCCAGCTTGCACGGCATGCACGACCGACTCGACCGTCGCCCGCGCGACCGGGTGCTGGTGCACCGCCACCGCGGGTGCCTGCTCGCAGCGGCCGATGCAGGGCGCGGCGATCACGCGCACGTCGGCGTCGAGCAACGCGGGCAGGCGCTGCAGCAGGTCGCGCGCGCCGGCCATCTCGCACGACAAGCCGTCGCACACGCGCACCGTCAGGCGTGGCGGCGCGTCGAAGCCGCCGTTCGCGTTCTCGCGCACCACGTCGAAGTGGTGATAGAAGCTCGCGACCTCGTACACCTCGGCCTGCGACAGGCGCAGCAGCTCCGCGAGTGCGGCGAGGTGGTCGGTCTGCAACTGGCCGAAGCGGTCGTTCAGTGCATGAAGCAGTTCGATCAGCAGGTCGCGCCGCAGCGGTGACGCGCCGATTGCGCCGCGCACCGCCGCCAGCGCTTGCGCCGTGACCGGCCGCTCGCGGCGCGTGCGTTGCGGGCGGGGTCCCGGCGGGCCGGCCGGGTCGGCCAGCACATGGATGGGAATGACGGGAGCGTTCATCGGGTTTCGGTCCAGGGTCGCAAGGGCAGTACGGCAGGTCTGCTCGGCTCAAATATGTTTGGCTGACAACATTTGAAGCACGGTTCTTCCGAGGAAGATACCGACTTCAGCCCATCGATATATGCTTGCAGTTGCCTATATGGCATGACAGCGAGGGCCGGCCATGCTGCGCATCAAGATCACCCCGCACTGGGAGCTGGGCCGCGAGGCCGACAGCCCGCTCGACACCACCCACCTGTTGGCGCTGCTGGCCGCGGTACAGGAGACAGGCGCGATCGCACAAGGCGCGCGCAGCATGGGCCTGAGCTACCGCCATGCCTGGGGGCAGATCAAGCGCGCCGAGACGCTGGTGGGCCACCCGCTGCTCGACGCAGGTCGCGGCCGCGGCTCAACGTTGACGCCGTTGGCACAGAAGCTGATCTGGGCCGACCGGCGCATCTGGGCGCGGCTGTCGCCGCTGCTGGAGTCGCTCGCGTCAGAGCTCGAGAACGAACTCGACCGCACGCTGCCGCGCCCGACGCCCGCGCTGCGCGTGCACGCAAGCCACGGCTTTGCGGTGGCGGCGCTGGTGGAGCAACTCGACGCGGCCGAGTTGCCGGTCGAGCTGCGCTACCGCAACAGCTTCGAATCGGTGGCGGCGCTGTCGCATGGTGAATGCGACCTGGCGGGCTTTCATGTGCCGATCGGCGAGTTCGAGGCCCCCGCGGCGCAGCACTACCGCCGCTGGTTGCGCGACGACAGCCACCGCCTGGTCCACCTGGCTGTGCGCACCCAGGGTCTGTTTTCAGCGCCCGGCAACCCCAGACGGGTTCGCGGGCTGGACGACCTGCAGCGCCGCGACCTGCGCTTCGTCAACCGCCCCGAAGGCTCGGGCACGCGCATGCTGACCGAGCTGATGCTGGCGCGGCGCGGCATCTCGCCGGCCGACGTGCTGGGCTTCGAGAGCGCGGAATTCACGCACGCGGCCGTCGCCGCCTTCATCGCCAGCGGCATGGCCGATGTGGGCATCGGCGTGCAGACTGCCGCCCACCGCTTCGGCCTGCACTTCATTCCGCTGGTGCGAGAGCGCTACTTTCTGGCGCTCGACCGCTCGGCCGTCGACCGAGCGCCGATGCCGCAGGTGCTGGCGCTGTTGCGCTCCCCGGCGTACCGGTCGGCAGTGGCTGCGCTGGTCGGCTACGAAGCCGCCGAGACGGGGCGCGTGCTGACGGTGCAAGAGGCCTTCGGCAGCTGACGTTGCCGCGGTCACACCCGTGCGGGCGCGGCCGTGCGGATCAGACCGGGGCGCCGAGCGCCTTGGCTGCAGGTGCTGCCGCCTTGTGCACGGTGCGGTGTCTGGCCTGCTTGCGAAGCCAGGTCTCCAGGTGGCTGGCGATCTTGGCGGCCGGGCCACCGTCCCAGTACTCAGGCACCGGGCGGCGCGCCGGCGGCACGGCGAGCATGTCGCTGACGAGCTTGTCGAGCTTGTCGATGCCTTGCGCAACGTTCAGCTGCGCCGACTCGCTCAGCTTCATCGGTACGACGACGCCCTTGCCCAAAACGATGCTTTGCACGCCCAGCGAGACGGCCTCGTCGAGGAACTCGCCCCCCGTGCCTGCGATCAGGCAGCGCGCACGGCGCAGCAGGTCGATGCAGTCGATGTAGCCCAGCGAGGGCAGCAGCACGATGCGCGTGGCATCGAGCCTTGCCGACTGACCCGACTCCTTCAACGCCTGCCATGTGCAAGCATTGACGAGCCACAAAACGGACACCTGCTTGCCCACGGCCGCGACGCGAGCTGCCAGTTCCTGTGCTTCCTGGTTCGAGTTTTGGTGCGGCTCGAGCTGCGCTGTCACCATGGCGTAGCCACGCTGGTGTTTGAGCGCGGCAGTCGAGATGCCGGCGCGGCGCAGCACTTCGTCGGGTTGCATGGTGTGGTCGGATGCGAAGTGCAGCACGTTGTCCGACAGGTCGCCCACGCACAGCACACGGTCAGTCGGAATGCCCACGCGGTACAGGGTGTAGTAGGTGGCGAGGTCGCAGATGTAGGAGATGTCGGCAAACCGCTCGAGCAGGATGCCGTTCATGTCTTCGGCCGGCGTGGCCCAGGCACGGCGCCGGCCAGCGTCGTTGCGGAGCACCGGGATGCCGCTCTTGTGCGCCAGCAGGCTGCACATCATGAGTGTGTCGCTCGCGCCCATCGAAAGAACGGCGACCGGCGCGTGCTCCTTCAGCACCGCGTCGAAGCGCACCAACGCCGACGCTGCACTGGCCGCGCCGTTGCGGCCGTCGATGTTCAGGTGCACGTCGGACGGCGAGCCGGGCATCACGCCGGACAGGCCGTCGCCGACCTCGACGTCGGCGGCGCTGCCGGTGTGCACCGCCATGACCGGCGGCAGTTTCGGGAAGCTCGCCAGCACGCGCGCGAGTGCGCGCGCCTTGACGTAGTCCGAAGTCGAGTCGACCAGGCAAATCAGGGGTTCGCGTCGCAGCGTCGAAAGCGTCACGACCTCGGTCGAGGCAGGTGCGATGGGTGCGGCCGTGGGTGTTGCCATCGCCACCGGCGCAGAAGCAGGTGCAGGTGCGGGTGCAACAGGCGTTGGAGGCAGCGGCATGGGCGCTGATACTGCCGCTGGCACAGGCAGCGGCATCGGCGCCGAAACACGCGCTGCCGCTGGCCCTTCGACCGGCGCCACGGCGGCATTCGTCGCCGAAGGTTCAAGCGCGGCGGGAGCCGAAACGACCTCGCTTCTGGCGCGCGGGGTCGGCGCAGCGGCGGGTGGCTGCAGGGCAGCACGTCCGGTCCGAATGCCGGGCAGCCGCAGCGTGGGCTCGACGCGTTTGTCGAAGGCTGGGGAAGCGGCTGGTGAAGCGGCGAGGTCGATCGCTGCCGTCGTCTCCGTTTCGGCCGCCTTTGCCAGGGCTGCCGGGTCAGCCTGGTCTGCCACCCACGGCGCGTCGGCCAGGTCCCCGGGCGCGGACGGTTCGTGCGCTGCCACCACGCCGGGCACTTCGTCAGCCGGCGGTGCGGCTGCCTCGGGCGTCGGCACCGCATCGACGCCAAGACGCATCTTGATTTCGGGCGCCGGCGAGGCCGCGGCCGGCGTCGATGCGCTGTCCTGCGGGACCACGATGGAACTCGAAAAACCAGGCACCGATGGCGCGTCCATCGGCGGGATGTCGTCGGTTTCGCCGATCTCGGCGCGCAGGTCCTGCGCGATCTGCTCGACGCTCTCGGCCGTGATGGTGTCGCGCGTCTCCAGGAAAGCCGCCAGCAACAGCCGGTTGCACAAGCGATTGATGCGGCGCGGAATGCCACCGGTCCAGCGGTGCAACTGCTGAAACGCATCGAGCTCGAACTGCGGTCGGTCGTTCCAGCCGACCAGGTGCAGCCGGTGCTGCACATAGGCGCGCGTCTCGGCTGGGTCCAGTGGCCCGAGGTGGCACGACGCCGTCACGCGCTGGCGCAACTGGTCCATCGACTTGGCTTGCAGCAGCGTGCGCAACTCGGGTTGACCGATCAGGAACACCTGCAGCATCGCGTTCTTGCCGGCCTGGAAGTTGGTCAGCACGCGCAACTCTTCGATCACCTCGGGGGCCAGGTTCTGCGCCTCATCGATGATGAGCAATGCCCGGCGCCCCTTGGCCGCCAGGTCGGCCAGGAACGACTCGAGGTCGGCGATCAACTGCGCGCTGTTGTGGATCGCCACTTGCACGCCGAAGGCCATCAGGATCGCCAGCGGCAGGTCGCCCGGTTCGAGCTGGGTGCTCACCACCGGCGCGGCCACCACCTTGGCCGGGTCCAGCCCCTCCAGCAGCGTGCGCACCAGCGTCGTCTTGCCCGCGCCGATTTCGCCGGTCACGACGATGAAACCCTCCCCCTGGTGCGCCCCGAACTTCAGGAAGGCCAGTGCGTTGCTGTGGCCTCGGCTGCTGAAGTAGAAGGACGGGTCCGGGATCAGCTGAAACGGCGGGCCGCTGAGGCCAAAGTGCGATTCGTACATCGTCAGGGGTCGAAAGACCGGCAGGATCGTCTTCAGAGTGTGCGGGTTGCCGGCGAGATCAGCGCCCGGGGTGCTTCAGTAGTATCCATACTGCTGATGATCCGAAGACATGACCGAGCGATTGAGCATGGAGAGCACGATGGGGCAGGCCTGGACGGCGGCGAAGGCTTGGGCGATGTCATCGCGGCCTG
>LGRD01000030.1 GCA_001263235.1 Methylibium sp. NZG
TGATGACTTGCTCGCGCAACTCGTGTCGCGCGTCGCGCGACAACGTTCTCATGTTGGCTGCTGCCATCACCATAAGATGATGACGCAATCGAATAGTTCAAGTTAAATGCTTCCGGATTAATAAGCTCGTGGTCGCGGGTTCGAATCCCGCCGGTCCCACATCAGGGGGACCGTAGCTCAGTCCGGTAGAGCACGATCGTTTCACCAACCCTTGTCGCAACGAGGCACCATTTTTTTTCGGTGAATGCAGATGGAACTACAGGTAGACGCACGCGCTGGCTCCTTGAGAGCCGGCGCGTGCCCCTCGCAGAGATGCGTGGGGCGCCCGGGTCCAAATCCCGGTCCAGCAATGGATGGCGGAGCAACGTTTCATCGACCCTGGTCACCGTTCTCCTGTGTGAGATGAAGTGAGATAAACATGGAACAGAACTACAACACCGAGCAACCCGAAGGCGGCGTGCCCATCAAGATGTGGACGCGCGGCGTGCCTGTGGAAGACGAAGCGAAGAAGCAGCTGGCCAACGCGGCCCGTCTGCCCATCGTCTTCAAACACATTGCCGCCATGCCTGACGTTCACCTGGGCATCGGCGCCACCGTGGGCTCAGTGATCCCAACCTTCAAGGCCATCATCCCGGCCGCCGTCGGTGTGGACATCGGCTGCGGCATGATGGCCTGCAAGACCACGCTGCACGCGAACGACCTGCCCGACAACCTGGCGCCGCTGCGTGCCGCAATCGAGCGTGCCGTGCCGCACGGCTCGTCGCCGCGCAACCGTGGTCGCGACCAAGGCAGCTGGGAGAACCCGCCCGATGCGGTGGACCAGGTCTGGGCGACGCTGGTGGACGAGTTCGACGCACTGTGCGAACTGCACCCGCGCATCAAGAACACGAACAACCGCAAGCACCTGGGTACGCTGGGCACCGGCAACCACTTCATCGAGGTCTGCCTCGACGAGGACGGCTTCGTGTGGTTCATGCTGCACTCGGGTTCGCGTGGCGTGGGCAACGCGATCGGCACCCACTTCATCGAACTGGCGAAGAAGGATGCCGAACTGCACCAGCGCAACCTGCCGGACCAGGACCTGGCGTACTTCGAGGAAGGCGCGCAGTACTTCGGCGACTACGTGCGCGGGGTGGGCTGGGCGCAGAAGTTCGCGGCGCGCAACCGCGAGGTGATGATGACCAACCTGATCGCGACGGTTCGCTTGTGTCTCGGCAAGCCGTTCGAGTCTCACGTCGAGGCGGTCAACTGCCACCACAACTATGTGCAGCAGGAGCGCCACTTCGGTGAGGATGTGTTCGTGACCCGCAAGGGTGCGGTGAGTGCGAAGCGCGGTCAGTTGGGCATCATTCCCGGCAGCATGGGTGCGCGCAGCTACATCGTGCGCGGCCTGGGCAACGCCGAGAGCTTCGAGAGCTGCAGCCATGGTGCCGGCCGCGTGATGAGCCGCACCAAGGCGAAAAAGCTGTTCACGGTCGACGACCAGATCAAGGCGACCGAAGGCGTCGAGTGCCGCAAGGACAAGGACGTGATCGACGAGATCCCGATGGCCTACAAGGACATCGATGCGGTGATGGAAGCGCAGAAGGACCTGGTGGAAGTCGTCCACACCTTGAAGCAGGTGGTGTGTGTGAAGGGGTGAGGGCTCGGTGGCTCTCACCCCGATTCAAGATGAATGGGAGGGAGTCATGAGCAACGAAGCACTGATCAGCGCGCACCCGATCGACCCGGCGATGCGGGTGCAGATCCTCGAGTGCCTGCAGCGACTAGAGGTCGATCACGACGTGAAGGTTCTGTTCGCCTGCGAATCCGGAAGTCGCGGCTGGGGATTCGCCTCCCCGGACAGCGACTACGACGTGCGCTTCATCTACGTGAACCGCCTCTCGTGGTACCTGACGGTGGAGACGGGCCGTGACGTGATCGAGCAGCCGATCAGCGGCGACCTGGACGTGAACAGCTGGGACCTGCGCAAGACGCTGCAGCTTCTGCGCCAGTCGAATCCGATGCTGCTGGAGTGGCTGCGCTCACCGATCGTCTATCGCGAAGAGGCCGACACAGTGGCTCGCCTGCGTGCGCTGGCGGAGGACGGCTTCTCGGCCGTGCGTGGCTACCACCACCACGTGTCGATGGCGAAGAAGAACTTCCGCGAGCACCTGCGCGGGGAAGAGGTTCGCTACAAGAAGTACTTGTACGTGCTGCGGCCGCTGTTGGCGGCTCGGTGGAGTCGCGACGGGAGAGGCGTGCCGCCGATGCGCTTTGCCGCATTGGCGGCGGCAACGCTCGACGATCGTGTACTGCTCGACGAGATCAACCGACTGCTCGAAGTGAAGATGCGTGCCGGTGAAGCCGCGACGAGTCCGCGATGGGCTGGCATCCACGACTTCATCGAGAGCGAGCTCGCGGCTGCCGGCGCACAGATCGTCGAGGATTCGGCTAGACCGGACACCTCGATGCTCGACGCGTTTCTGTACGAGACGATCCAGAAGAACGAACGAGAGAAGAATGGAACTGATTGAACTCGATGGCTCGACCGGCGAAGGCGGTGGCCAGATCCTGCGCACGGGCTTGGCGCTGTCGATGTGCACGGGCCGGCCGATGGCGATCCAGCGCATCCGCGCGAAGCGTGCGAAGCCGGGCTTGATGCGTCAGCACCTGACCTGTGTGCAGGCGGCTGTGGCTGTCTGCGGCGCGAAGGTCGAGGGCGCGGAGCTCGGCTCGCAGACCTTGGTCTTCGAGCCCGGGCCGGTGCGCGCCGGCGACTATGCCTTCAACGTCGGCACGGCGGGCAGCTGCACCCTCGTCCTTCAGACGGTGCTGCCAGCGCTGATGCTGTGCGCTGAGTCCAGCCGGGTGTCGCTCAGCGGCGGCACGCACAACCCGATGGCGCCTCCGTTCCACTTCCTGGGGCGCAGCTTCGCGCCGTTGCTGCGGCGCCTTGGTGTTGGTCTCGACCTGGAACTGCGTCGACTGGGCTTCTATCCGGCCGGCGGGGGCGAGGTTTCAGCATTGGTGCAGCCGGCTGCCGGAGGTCTTCAGCCCTTCGACCTGACGGATCGCGGTCCGGTGCAGGAGGCGTACGCAGAGTGCTTCGCGCCGGCCTTGCCGAGTTCCGTGGCGGTCCGTGAACTCGCGGCACTGGCGCGCGCGCTGGGTTGGTCGGGTGAGCAACTGCGCACGCCGGCCGTGCGGCAGAACGAGGGCCCTGGCAATGCACTGTTGGCCACGATTGCCTATGCGCATGTGAGTGAGGTCGTCACCGTTTTCGGTGAGAAGGGCGTGAGTGCAGAGCAGGTGGCGGGCGCCTTGGTCAAGGAGGTCAAGGCCTACCAAGCGAGCGAAGGCGCGCTGGGCCAGCATCTGGCGGATCAGTGGATGTTGCCGTTGGCGCTCGCCGTCGTGGAACGAGGCGGCGCGGCGTCTTTCACCTGCACCGAGCTGACTGAACATGCCACGACCAACATCCGGGTGATCGAGGAGTTCCTGCCGGTGAGGTTCGATGTGGAATCGACTGGATCGAGCCATCGCGTGCGTGTGACTGCTGGACGCACATGAAGTCTGTCGTGTTCGCGGTCGTGTCCGGGAGGCCTGGTGATCTTGTAGGCGACCGTGCCACCGCTGGCCGATTCAGGGCGTCATTGCTCGGCGAGAACCTTTGCGTTGACCTTTTCAGCGAGTGCCTGGCAGCGCTCCAACAGCGATTCGAAAGGCTCGGCATCGTCCAGCAGGAGGCCGTCCTCAACCATGTGCTCGTAGTCGCTGGCCAGAACGTCTCGCGCTTCGCCAGCGGGTGCGAGCGTCAGCCCACCGGTGACGGCTGCTAGATAGTCGATCGGGGACCCTGCCGGCGTCGATTCGGGGAAGAAGATCCCTTTGTGCTCTGCCACGGCTTGGGCCAGCCCGCGGTCTGCGGCTGCCCTGTCGGCAAAGCCGGCAGCGTCCAGGCGGGTCACATCGTGCCAGTGGCGCGCGAAGTGCGCACCGCCCCTGAAACTGCCCTGCGCGCAGAAGACGTGGATGGCCGTGGCCTTTTCCCAGAAGGTGCGCTCAGGGCGCATTACCTGTGGCATGGCCTCGGGGAAGCTCAAGCCCTGTAGGTGTGGTGCGGCGTCGCAGGTGACCGGGCGCGGCTCGTTGGGCTCGCCGGTTGATCGCGCGCCAAACTCCAGCAGGACGGAAGGCCGCACGTAGCCGGTACCGTGGCCGAGGGGCTCGTAGTCGATGAATACCTGTTCGCCTTCCGCGCGAACCTTGGCGGGCAGCGCTTGTTGGGCAATTTCCCCGGCCAGTTCAGTCGCCAGGCTTTTGCCCACGAGGTCCGCCAGACGTTGCCGGATCGCCTTGCTCCACTTCTTCTCCTGACTGCGCGACGTGGGCCAGGGCGACTCGGCCTTGCCAATCAGGTCGGGGGCGATGGCACGGATGTCATAGGTCAGGTCCACGTCCTCGGAGAAACGCCGGATGACACCGTAGGCCTTCGAGAGGGAGGTCCCACCCTTGAAGACGAGGTGCTGCGCGTGTGGGCCCGAGAACAGGTGATTCAACGCCCAGACGACCCAGACATCCTTCTCGAGGAGGTGCAGGGGGCGGCCCGACCGCTCCGCCGCGACGAGCAGCGCTTCGCGCTGGTCCCCGCGCGGCAGTTGCAGGAACTCAGGCACGAGGCACCAGCGCGCTGACCTGGCTGGCGAGCCAGGTGGGCAGGCGTTCGCGTGCGCCCGCGACCGCCTGCAGGTCGGATGCCGGCAGCTTGCGCTTCAGCTTGCCGAGGGCCGCTTCCGAGCCTGAGGGACCCACCCAGGCCAGCGATCGGATGACTTCGCCCGCCGCCTGCCCGGGGAAGAGCAGTTGCCATGGCGGGGCATGCTGCAACTCGATGGTCTGGGACCCGAGCCTGAGCTTGCGGCTGCGGCCCGAGGTCAGGAAGACCTGTCGCACCGGCACCTGGGTCGTCAGGCCCAGGGCGTTGGCCGCCGTCGCTCCGTTGCCGACGACCGTTTCGCCGCGCTGGGTGGCCCACTCCTGGACCACCTTGGCGACCTCCGGTGCGCGCGCGCCGAACTTGCCCTTGACCGGCAGCACGTATACGCCCCGCCCGGCACGGAGCAGCTCGCCGCTGCGCGCCAGGCGCGACAGCGCCTGATCCACCGCAGCCCGGCTGCCCAGGTGCAGCAGCGCCTTGGCGGACAGGCTGGCGCCTTCCGGCATCGAGGCGGCGTGTGCGAGGACTTGCTGGGCGAGGTTGGACACGGCGGTTCCTTGTGTGTCAGAAGTATGTACCTTTTTCTGACATATTTCAAGGTTGGAGGCAGCACCCGCGATGCGCGCGCTTGGACGTTCGAGCCGGCTTGCCTAGAATCCGTACGCAGGCGCCCGCCGTACTTGCACGCGAGTAGAAACAGGCACTCCCTTTCATCGTCATCGATCTCCCTTCAGGGCCTCGTCGTCGGGGACTTAAACGTGTGCGTCTGACCCGATTCGGCGAGGTGCACCGAAGGAAGACTCATGACCTTGAAAGAACTCGCGCATCTCGCGCAACAAGCCCTCCAAGACCGTGCCGGCTGCCCCGTCAAGCGCAGTCACGTGCATGAACTCCTCGCAGCCGCGTTCGGGCATCGCTCCTGGGCTGCGTTCCTCAGCCACTCCGTGCTGGACGACTCGGGCGTGGGGGCGGCGCCGACAGGCGGATTGCCCGACCTGATCGGGCGCGCCGTCCAGCTTGGCTACGACCAGCAGGCCGCCGGTACCGTTGCTACCACCCTCCAGGCCTTCATCGCCGAATACCGGCTTTCGGCAGTCTCGTTGGCCGACCTGCGAGCCGCACTCTTGCCGGCGGCGCCGGTCGCCGATCGTGACGATCTCGACGACGACAACAACGGCATCGACGACGACGATGACGACGATGACGACGAGGGCCGGGACGACGTACCGCCCAGGGCTGCGGCGCCTGCCTCCGGCCCCGCTCGCGAGCAGCTCATGGGCTCGCCGATGCTGCTGAGCAGTCTCGAGCAGGCGGCCGGGCCGGCGAATCCGCAGGGGCACTTTCTGCTGGCCGCTCTCTACCGCTGCGGCCGTCCGAATCCCTACCTTTACGAGGAGTCGCTCAAGGGGCGCGTGCTGACCGCCATCGAGCGCGGCTGGGTTGACGACTACTTGCGGCTCGAACCGCAGTACCGGAAGTACGAGGCCCACTTGAAGGCGGCGGCGCTCGGTGGCGTCCGGGCGGCGACGCTGGAGTACGGCACGGCGTTCGAGAATCCGGAGTTCATTGCTTTGGCCGAACGGCTCACCGGCGAGGTCGATGCCCTGAAGATGGCCCGGCATGCTTCCAGTGACGAAGCGCGCGCGCGGTGGCTTCGCACGGCAGCGGAGCAGGGGTCGCGGACGGCCATGGAAGCACTCGCGTCCCAAGGTGACGCATGGGCCGAAGACCGGGTTGCGGAGTGGGCCGATGACCAGTGGCTGCGATCTGCTGCGGAACGGGCACTCGACGCGGGCGATGTCGTCCGCGCTTGGACCTGGCAGTACCTGGCGCTGGAGCATGGGGTCGACCTCACCCGCTCGACGATGGCCGCGTACCACGACGGTGGCGAGCGCGACGGCCAGTTCTATGACAGCGACTTCGGCGGACCCCTGTACGCCGGTGGGGACGAGGGCCTGGTGCTTCCCGACCTGGACCCTTCCACACACGAGGTGGCAAAGGCGAAAGCCGAAGCAATCTTCAGCCGGGCGCGGTAGGAGCGCTGTCGACTGTTTCGATCCGGCCTTCGGCGGTGGCGCAGCACGGCTGCGTCACCGTCTGGGTCAGGTTTCCGGAACGTCGATGGTGGCGTGTGGAGGTGGGCTTGCCGTGTCGACCCACGCTACCACGTCGTTCTCGCCGTCAAGGTCTGCGCGCTCGCGGGGCGAGCGCTTGCGGCCTGCGGCCGTCTTCGAACCCTGACAGCTGCGCTGCGCCGTGGTGCTCCGGTCTCGGGCAATCCCGCCCGACACAGACCGGAGTTCGCCATGTCGCTGTCTTCCACTTCTTCCGTCGTTGCTGTCGATGCGCTTCTGGTGCGCGATGTCGATGGCCAGTACCGTCCGGCGCGTGCCGAGGAGGTGCTGTCGCAGGCGCGGCGCGTGCTGTCGCAGAGGGTGCGGCGTGGTGCCACGATATCGTCGCCGCAGGCGGTGAAGGACCATCTGCGTCTAGAGATCGGGACCCTGGAGCACGAGGTGTTCTGCGTGCTGTTCCTCGATGCGCAGCACCTCGTTGGTTCGAGTCCAATCGCGCCTACCAAATTCGGTAGATGAAACCCGGCAATTGATTCGAGGGGCTTGACGGATCCGTCAAGCCCCTTCCTTCGTCAGCCCGGCCTCAGAGCCCCACGCACTGGTCTTCCTTCAGGGTCGCCACGTTGCGGCTGCCGGTGGGGGCAGGCAGGTTCTCCTTGCACTGCATCACGCCGCCCATCGTGTTCGAGGTAAGCGTCACGCCTCCTCGGTTCCCGACGACCTGCATGTTTCCGGTGATGCGGTTGCCCGATGCCGCCGTCGGGCCGGTCATCGCGTCGATCTGCATGTCACCCGTGACGCTCAGGCCCGACAACGACGCACCCGCGCCGCGTTGCACTTGCACCGATCCGCCGACACGGCTGGTGCCAGAGACGCGCAACTCGGCAGCGCCGTCAGACTTCAGGTCGCCGGTGACGTTGACGTTCTCGGCGATGAGGCGTGACGTGGCGCCCACCTCGATCGTTCCGTTCAGCGTTGTGCCCAGCAGCGTGCAGCTCGCGCCGCTCGGCACGATCACGCTGTCGAGGCGGATGGCGCCGATGGTGAGGTTCACGCACGTCACGTTGCCTGACAACGGCGGCGATGGGGGCGTGACGCCGCCGCCTGGAGCGCACTGGTCCTCGATCGACGCGGCGGTGTTGTTGGCCGCAATCGGCGCAGGCAGGTTGCCGGTGCACTGGAGGTTGCCGGTGATCCGGTTGCCGCTGATCTCGCCGCCACCCAGGTTGTCGGTGAACTGCATGCCACCGGCGACGCGGGTGTTCTTCAGCGACACCGCGTCGGTGAGGCCGTTGACGAACACGTTGCCGCCGACCTGCACGCCCGTCAGGGTCGCGCTGCCGCCGCCTTCCAGCTCGTAGTTGCCCGCGATGCGGCTGTTGACGCCGGTGACCTGGACATGCGCTGCCTGGTCCCCTTGCACCGAGCCAGCCACCTGGACGGCGCCACCGGCCAGCAGGATGCCGCCCGGCGCGACCTGAACCGAGCCGCGCACGTTCGTGCCGGTGAGGCGGCAGGCCATGCCGGCGGGCACCTCGACGTTGTCGACCGTCACCGCGCCGATGCGCAGGTTGGCGCACGAGACGTTGCCGGTGAGGCCGGCTGGCGCTGCGGTCAGCGGCGGCAAGGTGTAGGCCAGCGCCAGGGCCCGGCCGCTGTCTCCGGCTGCGCTTGCCTCGACGTCGGCGGTGGAAGCGCCGGTGTCACCGGCGTCGCCGCCACCACCGCAGGCGGTGAGCAGCGAAATCGCGCCGGCAATGGCCAGCAGGTGGGTGGGAAAGCGGGTTTTCATCTCTTGGCTCCTTGAACTGCCCACCGCAGTGCGCGGCGTGTGCCACAGAGCAGCGATGACTTCGGCCAATACGTTCATTTCAAAGAATTCCTTTGTGCCGGACGGCGACAAGGCCCCGGGCGAGAGCCTCGGCACGCCGCAGCACCTCCACGCGGCTGCGCTGCCTGTGACATCGAACGCAAGCAACGGCTACCATCGCTGCCGGCGCGAGCCGAGGAGGAGTCCTGTGTACACCCGGTTTTGCGCCACCCTGTCCAAGCTGTGCCTCATGCTCGCCGTGGTGGGGCTGATTGCGGTGATCCTGTGCGTGCAGTGGCAAGTCTTCGGCCGCTACGTGTTGAACGACACGCCGACCTGGGCCGAGGCGCTGGCGCTACTGCTGGTGTTGTTCGTCACGGCGTTCGGCTTGGCGGTCGGCGTTCGTGATGCCGGCCACATCGGCCTGGAGTCGATGGTGGCGCTGCTGCCTGAAGCCTGGCAGCGCCGCATCGAGGTGCTGATCCACGGCCTCGTCGGTCTGTTCGGCGGCTTCATGGTGTACGGCGGCTGGATCTGGGCCAGCGCCAAGTGGGGCGAGAAGAAGCCGATGCTGCCGGTGCCCGACGGCATCGACTATGTGCCGCTGATGATTGCCGGCGTGCTCATCGTGTTGTTCTCGGTTGAACACATCATCGCCAACATTCAAGGCAAGGAAGTGACGCCGGCATGGAACTGACGGTGCTGGCGGTCAGCTTCACGGCCCTGCTGCTGATCGGCGTGCCGGTCGCGTTTGCGATCGGGCTGTCGTCGGTGGCCACCATCCTGGTGGCCGGCCTGCCGCTGGCGGTCGTGTTCCAGAAGATGGTCGGCGGCATGCAGGTGTTCAGCTTCCTGGCGATCCCGTTCTTCGTCTTCGCCGGAGAGTTGATGCTCTATGGCGGCATCGCCGAGCGCATCGTGCGCTTTGCCAACTCGCTGGTTGGTCATGTGCGCGGTGGCCTGGGCATGAGCAACGTGCTCGGTTGCACGCTGTTCGGCGGCATCGTCGGCTCGCCGGTGGCCGATGTGTCGGCGATGGGCAGCGTGATGATCCCGCTGATGAAGAAGGAAGGCTACGACGCCGACTACGCGGTCAACGTCACCACGCACGCGTCGCTCGTCGGCGCGCTGATGCCGACCTCGCACAACCTGATCCTGTTCACGCTGGCCACCTCGGGGCTGGCCTCGGTGAGCGTGCTCGGGCTGATCCTGGCCGGCATCGTGCCGGCGCTGATCCTCACACTGTGCAACCTGGGCGCGGCGTACTACGTGGCGCGCAAGCGCGGCTACCCCACGCGCGGGGTTTTTCCGGGTTGGCGCGCGGTGGCGCTGGCGTTCGCGGGCTCAGTGCCGGGCCTTCTGGTGGTGGTGATCATCCTCGTCGGCATCCTGTCTGGCGCGTTCACCGCCACCGAGTCGGCGGCCATCGCGGTGGCCTGGGCGCTGCTGATCACGGTGTTCGTTTACCGCTCGCTGTCGTGGCACAACTTCATCACCGCCTGCGCCAAGGCCTGCAAGACCACCGGCGTGGTGCTGCTGCTGATCGGCATCTCGGCCGCGTTCGGCTACTTCCTCGCGCTGTACGAGGTGCCGCAGAAGACCGGCGAGCTGATGAAGGCGGTGTCGGACAGCCCGTGGGTCATCTTCCTGCTCATCAACCTGCTGCTGTTCGTGCTCGGCACCTTTCTCGACATGGCGCCGACGATTCTGATCTGCACGCCGATCTTCATGCCGATCGCCCAGGCGTTCGGCATGGACCCGCTGCAGTTCGGCGTGATGATGCTCATCAACTGTGCGTTGGGCCTGAACACACCGCCGGTGGGCACGGTGCAGTTCGTCGGCTGCGCGATCGGCAAGGTGTCGGTCGGGCAGGTGATGAGAAGCATTTGGCCTTTCTACACCGCGCTGCTGCTGTGCCTGCTACTCGTTACGTACGTGCCGGCGTTTTCACTCTGGCTGCCAGGGCTGTTCAAGTAGGACCACAGGCCCGGCAGGGCGTGAACCAAGCGCGTTTCCCCTGAGTCGGCGGCCATTGCTGTGCTGCACAATGCGGCGTCCACAAGGAGACCCCTCGCATGGCCCAGACCCGTCGCGCTGCCAAACCCGAGGCGGGCCCCTCCGGCGATGCCGACCTGCCCGGTGTGCGAGTGCTCAAGAAGTACCCCAACCGGCGCCTGTACGACACGCAGACCAGCAGCTACATCACGCTGGCCGACGTGAAGCAGATGGTGCTGACGGCGCAGACCTTCGTCGTGCGCGACGCCAAGACGGCCGAGGACCTCACGCGCAGCATCCTGCTGCAGATCATCTTGGAGGAAGAAACCGGCGGCGTGCCGATGTTCTCGTCGCAGATGCTGGCGCAGATCATCCGCTTCTACGGCCACGCAATGCAGGGGATGATGGGCTCCTACCTTGAGAAAAACCTGCAGACCTTCACCGACATCCAGACGCGGCTGGCCGAGCAGTCGGTCGGCGCGCTCGACCCGAAGGTGCTCAGCCCAGAGCTCTGGACGCAGTTCCTGAACGGCCAGGCGCCGGTGATGCAAGGTCTGATGGGCACCTACCTCGAGCAATCCAAGAACGTGTTCCTGCAGATGCAGGAGCAGATGAGCAAGCAGGCCGAGGCGCTGTTCCCGGGCATGCCGGGGTTTAGGCCGCCCAAGCGCTGACCCAGTCAGCCGCGCGATCGGCGAAAATCGCCCGATGACACAAGACACGATCGAACGTTCGACGACCACCGCGCCGCGCATCGGCTTCGTCTCGCTGGGCTGCCCGAAGGCGCTGACCGACTCCGAGCTGATCCTCACGCAACTGCGCGCCGAGGGCTATGAGACCTCCAAGACCTTTGCCGGCGCCGACCTGGTGATCGTTAACACCTGCGGCTTCATCGACGATGCGGTGAAGGAAAGCCTCGACACCATCGGCGAGGCGCTGGCACAGAACGGCAAGGTCATCGTGACCGGCTGCCTGGGCGCCAAGGCCGGTGATACCGGCGGCAACCTGGTGCGGCAGATGCACCCCAGCGTGCTGGCCGTCACCGGCCCGCATGCGACGACCGAAGTGATGGATGCGGTGCACCGGCACAGCCCGAAGCCGCACGACCCGTTCGTGGACCTCGTCCCCGCGTCCTTTGATCCCAAGATCGGCATCAAGCTCACGCCACGCCACTACGCCTACCTGAAGATCAGCGAAGGCTGCAACCACCGCTGCTCGTTCTGCATCATCCCCAGCATGCGCGGCGACCTCGTGTCGCGCCCGATCGGCGACGTGCTGGGCGAAGCACAGCGCCTGTTCGACGCCGGCGTGAAGGAGCTGCTGGTGATCAGCCAGGACACCAGCGCCTACGGTGTGGACGTGAAGTACCGCACCGGCTTCTGGGACGGCAAACCCGTCAAGACCCGCATGGCCGACCTGTGCGAGAAGCTGGCTGAGCTGGCCGCGCCGCACGGCGCCTGGGTGCGGCTGCACTATGTGTACCCGTACCCGAGTGTGAACGACATCCTGCCGCTGATGGCGCAGGGCGGGGTGCTGCCGTACCTGGACGTGCCGTTCCAGCACTCGCACCCCGACGTGCTCAAGCGCATGAAGCGGCCAGCCAACGGCGAGAAGAACCTTGAGCGGCTGCAGCAGTGGCGGCAGGCCTGTCCGCAGATCGTCGTGCGCAGCACGTTCATCGCCGGCTTTCCGGGCGAGACAGACGTTGAGTTCGAGCACCTGCTCGACTTCATCCGCGAGGCGCAGATCGACCGCGCTGGCTGCTTCGCCTACTCGGCCGTGAGCGGCGCGACCGCGAACGAGCTGCCCGGCATGCTGCCGCTCGAAGTGCGTGAAGAACGCAAGGCGCGCTTCATGGCCGTGGCCGAGGAAGTGTCGGTCGCCAAGCTGCGCCAGCGCATCGGCGCGACGATGCAGGTGCTGGTCGATTCGGCCCCGGCGCTGGGCCGCAAGGGCGGGGTGGGGCGCACGTACGCCGATGCGCCCGAGATCGACGGCAGCGTTCGCCTGCTGCCGCCCGAGAAGGCGTCGAAGACCTTGAAGGTCGGCGAGTTCACGCGGGCGCGCATCGTCGATGCGCGTGGGCATGATTTGATCGCGCTGCCGCTGTAACCAACCGCGCGTCGGAGCGCTGCGGCCGCAGGCCTGATGGGCGATCGGCGACGACCAGACCGGGGACGTTCAGCGACCCGCCACGCGCCGCGGCACCTCGCGGATGTCGTGCGACGACGGCAGCTCGTGCACGACCACGCCCTCCAGCGGATCGACCGGCGCCTGCCACGGCGCCTGTGCGATGACCGCCTGCGCATCGGCGCGGCCCGCGTCGCGGCGCGCACGCACGCCACCGGCGGTGAAGTCGATGGCCTTCGTGTGGTCTTCGCCCTCGAGCCGCGGCGCGAGCAGCCGCACCACGTGCATCGTCGTGCCGCAGCCCCAGGCGGTCAGCGCCTTCACCTCGGCGGCATCGCGCTGCTTTGCAGGCAGCTGCTTCTGCAGTTCGCGGATCACATGGCGCAAGCGGTGGATCTGCTGCTGCCGGGCGATGTGGCTGTCGGTGCGGCTGGCGTACTGGATCTCCTTCTGGCGCCCCATCACTTTCCAGATCGACTGCGGCTCCGGCCCGTCGGGCTGCCAGACGTTGACGGCGAAGATCAGCGCGTCCCGCCGCGGCCGGTCGTCCAGCACCGCCTCGATCGGCGTGTTGGAGTAGATGCCGCCGTCCCAGTACGCCTCGCCTTCGATGCGAACGGCGGGGAAGGCTGGCGGCAGCGCGCCCGAAGCCATCACGTGATCGACGGTCAGGCGTTGCTCGCGCGAGTCGAAGTAGCGCAGCGCGCCACTCGTGACGTGCACGGTGCCGACGGTCAGCCGCGTGCTCCCTTCGTGCAGGTAGTCGAAGTCGATCAGCGACGACAGCGTTTCGCGCAGCGGGCCTGTGTCGTAGTAGGCCGCGGCGTCGACGCCGACGTTGGCTTGCGTTCCCGCGAGCACCGATGGGTTGGGCTTGAAGAACGCCGGGATGCCGCCCGCCACCGTCGCCCAGTTGGCCAGCGCGTTGCCCCAGCCGAGCCCGGCGAAGGGGCCGGACGAGAAAGGCCCGTCGACGTCGATCTGCTGCTCGACGTGGTCCCAGAACGCGCGCAGCCGGGTGAGGCGCCGCTCGGGCGGGTTGCCAGCGATCAGCGCGCCGTTGATCGCGCCGATCGAGGTGCCGACGACCCAATCGGGTTCGATGCCAGCCTGGTGCATCGCCTCGTACACGCCCACCTGGTAGGCGCCCAGCGCGCCGCCGCCTTGCAGTGCCAGCACCACCTGGCCGGGCAAGGCCGCAGCGGCGGCTTTGGCGGCTTTGGCGGCTCCTGCGCGGGAGGCGGTCGATCGGCGCACGGTCGGGCGCGGGACGGTGGTGGCGGGCTTCATCGCAACTCTCCAGTGCAATCATTGTGCCGGTCGAGGTGACGCGGCGGGCTGCAGCCCGCGGGCGCCCTCTAAACTGCGTCCGCCCGGCGAACTGCACGCAGCAACGCCACGCCAGCAACCGCCTGAACCGAACCCGAGGACTTGAATGTCGAAGCGCCCCTCGCTGAGCACGTCGCTCATCCACCATCCGTACCAGCCACCGCCCGGCTTCGAGTCGCCCGCAGTGGCCATCCACAAGGCCTCGACAGTGATCTTCAAGGACACTGCGGAGCAGCAGGCGCGCGACTGGAAGACCAAGTCCGGCTACACCTACGGCCTGCACGGCACGCCCACCACCTTCCTGCTAGAAGAGCGCGTCGCCACGCTGGAGGGCGGCCTGCAGTGCCTGCTCGTGCCCAGCGGCCTGGCGGCGATCTCGCTGGTCGACATGGCCTTGTTGAAGACCGGCGACGAGGTGCTGCTGCCCGAGAACGCTTACGGCCCGGGCCGCGAACTGGCGCGCCAGGAGTTGGCTGGCTGGGGCATTGCGCACCGCCTGTACGACCCGATGGATCCACAGGCGCTGGCGCAAATGATGACGCCGGCCACCAAGCTCGTCTGGCTGGAGGCGCCGGGCTCGGTGACGATGGAGTTTCCTGACCTCGCCGGCCTCGTACGCGCTGCCCGCAACCAGGGCGTACTGACCGCGCTCGACAACACCTGGGGCGCCGGCGTGGCGTTCAACGGCTTCGACTTGGGATCGCCCGACGAAGCCACGCTCGGCGCAGACATCGTGATGCAGGCGCTGACCAAGTACCCGTCGGGTGGCAGCGACGTGCTGATGGGCTCGGTCACCACGCGCGACGAGGTGCTGCACCTGCGCCTGAAGGCCACGCACATGCGCATGGGCTGGGGCATCGGCGCCAACGACGCCGAACTGGTGCTGCGCTCACTGCCCAGCGTGGCGCTGCGGTACGCGGCGCACGACGTGGCGGCCCGCACGCTGGCGCACTGGTGTGCCGGGCGAGCCGAGATCGCCCAGGTGCTGCACCCCGCGCTGCCCGGCTCGCCCGGCCACGCGCATTGGCAGCGCTTGTGTACGCAGGCTGCAGGCTTGTTCTCGGTGGTGTTCGATGCGAAGTACAGCCGGAGCCAGGTGCATGCGTTCGTCGACGAGCTGAAGCTGTTCAAGATCGGCTATTCGTGGGCCGGCTCGACCAGCCTGGTGGTGCCGTACGACCTGAGCATGATCCGCGCCAAGCCCGCATGGCCGGGCACGCTGGTGCGGTTCTCGATCGGGCTCGAAGGCGTGGAAGACCTGCAGGCCGATCTGGCGCAGGCGCTCGGTGCGATGGTCTGAGCAGGAAAGGGCCGTCTTCGCTGGCGCTCAGGCCTACGGCTTTGATGAGACTTTGTGTCTCATCAAGCGGCCTTTCTCACGATCCCAATCGCGTTTCTTCTCGGTATCGCGCTTGTCGTGTTCGGCCTTGCCTTTGGCCAGTGCGATTTCGGCTTTCACGCGCCCGCCTTTGTAATGCAGGTTCATCGGCACGAGCGTGAAGCCCTTCTGCTCGACCTTGCCGATCAGCCGCTTGATCTCTTCCTTGTGCATCAGCAGCTTCTTGGTGCGGTCGGCCTCGGGGTGGATGTGTGTCGAGGCGCTGCGCAGCGCATTGATGCGGCAGCCGATCAGGTACAGCTCGCCGTCGCGGATCACCACATAACCGTCGGTCAGCTGCACCTGGCCGGCGCGCACGGCCTTGATCTCCCAGCCTTGCAGCACCATGCCGGCCTCGTGGCGTTCTTCGATGTGATAGTCGAAGTTGGCGCGGCGGTTTTCGGCGATGGACATGGAGAACCTGGTCGGTGCACAAGCAGGCCGAGAAGCGACCTCTACAATTTGTGCATTGTATGAAGCACGTCAAGAGGTCGGTCCTGCTGTGGTACTCCCCCGCCGAGATGTACACGCTGGTGACGGCCGTTTCCGACTACCCGCAGTTCCTGCCCTGGTGTGAACGTGCCGAGGTGCTGGAGCAGCACACGAACGGCATGACGGCGCGCCTGCACATGGCCTTGAGCGGCTTGCGCCATGCGTTCACGACGCGCAACGTGCATGTGAAGGACGAGTCGGTCACCGTGCAGCTCGTCGATGGGCCGTTCGCCAGCCTCGATGGCCACTGGAAGTTCGTCGCCTTGCCGCAGGCCAGCGCACAAGCGGCTCCAAAGGCGTGCCGCATCGAGTTCGAGTTGCGGTATTCATTCTCGAACGGCGCCTTCGAGGCGGTGCTGAGCCCGGTGTTCGACCGCGTTGCCAACACGCTGGTGGACAGCTTCGTCAAGCGCGCCGAGCAGGTGTATGGGAAGCGCTGATGGCTTGCTTCGGGTATGCGTGGCATACAGCCCGCGTGCCAGCGAGGTCGAAGAAGTGCCATTGACCCTGCCCGGTGGCGCCACCGTGTTGCAGGCGCTGACGGAAAGCGGCTTGCTGCGGCGCTACCCGCACATCGACCTCGGCACCGCCAAAGTGGGCGTCTGGGGCAGCTTGCAGCCGCTGGACCACCGGCTGCGCGATCAAGATCGGGTCGAGGTGTACCGCCCGCTGCAGGTCGATCCGAAAGAGGCGCGGCGTTTGCGCTACCGCAAACAGCGCGAGCGCATCAAGGCCTGAAGCGCAACGCCAGCAGGTGCGGCACCCGCGGGCGAGGGCCCAACGACGCTACTTGCAGTCGGTCGCCATGATCTCCGTCGTGCGCTTGCGCTCTTCGGCACGGCCCTTGTCGTCCAGGATCTCGCGCTCGCCGCTGGCGTTGGTGCGGGCGATGCGAATACCGTCGTCGATCGTGCGCAATTGCGCCTTTGCGCGGGCGCAGTTGTCGGCGCGTGCAGCAGCCTGGCGCTGCTCTTCGACCTTGGCTTGAGCGAGCTTTTCTTCCTCTGCCTTGCGGCGCTTGGCTTCGAGTTCGGGCTCAACGGTCTTGGGGCTGATGGCCGCGCCCGAAGCGGCTGAGGCGGCCGGTCGCGCAGCCGGTGCGGCTGGCGGTGTTGCCGGCCGTTGCGCTCCGCCGGGCCGTTGCAGGATGTCTTGTTCGCTCACGCTGGCCGGCGGCGGCAGGTCGCTGTACTGCACGCGGCCACCCTTGTCGCGCCACTTCCATTGGGCTTCGGCCGGCAGTGCCGCAAGGGCGCCCGCGACGGCCATCAGCACCACCCACACACGACTTTTCATGATCGTCGACCCCGACATCTGGATGCCCGAAAGTGTACCGGCGGGCCACTGTCCCGGGCCGGTGTCAAGGTATCGGATCGTGGCGGAGTGCCTGATCCGTATAATTCGATTTTGTCTGCGGCCCGGCGCTTCGCACCTTGACTTCGCCTCCTGAAGTCAGCCTTCGACGCAACGGCGCAAGGCCGTCGAGTGTCAGGAGCTCCCCCTTCATGCGCTTTCTCGGCAAAGCCCTCACCTTCGACGATGTGTTGTTGGTGCCCGCCTTCTCCCAGGTGTTGCCGCGCGACACCAGCCTCTCGACCCCGCTGTCGCGCAACATCCGGCTGAACCTGCCGCTTGTGTCAGCCGCCATGGACACCGTGACCGAGGCGCGCCTGGCGATCGCCATCGCGCAAGAAGGCGGCATCGGCATCGTGCACAAGAACCTGACGGCGCAGCGGCAGGCGGCTGAGGTGGCGCGCGTCAAGCGCTACGAGTCGGGCGTGCTGCGCGACCCGATCACCGTGGCGCCGGAAACCACGGTGCGCCAGGTAATGGAACTGTCGCGCCAGCACGGCGTGTCGGGCTTCCCGGTGCTGCAAGGCCCCCAGGTGGTGGGCATCGTCACCAATCGCGACCTGCGCTTCGAGACGCGGCTCGACGCTCCCGTGCGCGACATCATGACGCCGAGGGAGAAGCTCATCACCGTGCGCGAAGGCGCGTCGCTTGCCGACGGCAAGGCGCTGATGCACCAGCACAAGCTCGAGCGCGTGCTGGTCGTCAACGATGCGTTCGAGCTGCGCGGCCTGATGACGGTGAAGGACATCACCAAGCAGACGAGCTTCCCGAACGCCGCGCGCGACGCGCAAGGCAAGCTTCGCGTCGGCGCCGCGGTGGGCGTGGGCGACGGCACCGAAGAGCGCGTCGAACTGCTGGTCAAGGCCGGCGTCGACGTGCTGGTGGTCGACACCGCGCACGGCCACAGCGCCGGCGTGATCGAGCGCGTGCGCTGGGTCAAGAACAACTTCCCCAAGGTCGACGTGATCGGCGGCAACATCGCAACAGGCGCGGCCGCGCTGGCGCTGGCCGAGGCCGGTGCCGACGCGGTGAAGGTCGGCATCGGCCCGGGTTCGATCTGCACCACGCGCATCGTCACCGGCGTGGGCGTGCCGCAGATCATGGCGATCGACGCGGTGTCGAAGGCGCTGAAGGGCAGCGGCGTGCCGCTGATCGCCGATGGCGGCGTGCGCTACTCGGGCGACCTGGCCAAGGCCATCGCGGCCGGCGCTCACAGCGTGATGATGGGCGGCGCGTTTGCGGGCACCGAAGAAGCGCCGGGCGAGATCATTCTGTACCAGGGCCGCACCTACAAAAGCTACCGCGGCATGGGCTCGATCGGCGCGATGCAGCAAGGCTCGGCCGACCGCTACTTTCAAGACGGCCCGGCCAACAACCCGAACACCACCAAGCTGGTGCCCGAGGGCATCGAGGGGCAAGTGCCGTACAAGGGCTCGATCGTGTCGATCATCTTCCAGATGGGCGGCGGGCTGCGAGCCTCGATGCACTACTGCGGCTGCAGCACGATCGACGAAATGCACGCCAAGGCCGAGTTCGTCGAGATCTCGTCGGCCGGCATCCGCGAGAGCCACGTGCACGACGTGCAGATCACCAAGGAAGCGCCCAACTACCGCATGGAGTAGGCGCTCGGCACGCACCGCTCGCGCTGCCCGAACCAGGACCCTCGTTTGACTTCACCCGATCCCGTGCCGGCCTTGTCGCCAGCAGTGCCGCCGGCAGTGCCCGCGCCGGCTGCGGCGATGCGCTTCATCATGCTCACGGTGCTGATCGACATGATCGCCATCGGGCTGATGGTGCCGGTGTTGCCGGCTTTGGTAGGGCGCTTCACCACCGACCAGGGCGACCAGGCCTTCTGGTACGGCGCGGTGACGCTGGCTTTTGCGGTGGCCAGCTTCTTCAGCGCACCCGTCATCGGCGCACTGTCGGACCGCTACGGCCGCCGCCCTGTGCTGCTGCTGGGCTTTTGCGGCCTGGCGTTGAGCTTCTTCGTGACCGCGATGGCGACCGCGCTGTGGATGCTGATCGTGGTGCGCCTGTTCAGCGGCGCGATGCAATCGAACGCCGCGGTGGCCAACGCCTACGTCGCTGACATCAGCGCGCCCGAAGAGCGCGCCAAGCGCTTCGGCATGCTGGGGGCGATGTTCGGCATCGGCTTCATCCTCGGGCCGATGCTGGGCGGGCTGCTCGGCGGCATCGACCTGCAGTTACCGTTCTTCGTGGCCGGTGGACTGGCGCTGGTGAACCTGCTGTACGGCTACTTCGTGCTGCCCGAGTCGCTGCCGCCCGAGCGGCGCCGTGCCTTCGATTGGCGCGCGGCCAACCCGCTGGCGTCGCTGCGCCAGTTGCTGGCACTCAAGGGCGTGGGCTTGCTCGTCGGCGTGATTGCTTGCACCGGCCTCGCGCAGTTCGTGCTGTACACCTGCTGGGTGCTGTACGGCAGCTTCAAGTTCGGTTGGGGGCCGACCGAGAACGGCTGGTCGCTCGCCGCGGTGGGCGTGGTGTCGGTGATCGTGCAGGGCGGGTTGCTCGGCCCGCTGCTCAAGCGCTTCGGCACGCGGCGGCTGGCGGTGATGGGGCTGGTGTCGTCGACGCTCGCCTACCTGATGTACGGTGCGGTCAGCCAGGGCTGGATGATGTACGTGGTGATCGGCCTCAACCTGCTCGGCTTCACCGTGCAGGCAACGACGAATGCGATGGTCTCGGCCGCGGCCAGCGCCGACACGCAGGGCCAGACGATGGGCTCGGTGAGTTCGCTCAACAGCCTGACTGCCGTGATCGCGCCACTCATCGGCGCGCCGCTGCTGGCCATGGTCTCGCACCTGCCGCCAGGTGATTGGCGCATCGGCATGCCGTTCTATTGCTGTGCCGTGCTGCAGGCGATGGCGCTGGTGTTTGCCGTGATGCACTTTCGCGCCGGCGCTGCTGTCCGCCCTGAGCCTGCGCCCGGCCCGGCCCACTGAACCTTCTTCCATCCGCCCCGACCACGATGCACGACAAGATCCTCATCCTCGACTTCGGCTCCCAGGTCACCCAACTGATCGCGCGGCGCGTGCGCGAAGCGCATGTGTTCTGCGAGATCCACCCCAACGATGTGAGCGACGGGTTCGTGCGCGCCTTTGCGCCCAAGGCCATCATCCTCTCGGGCAGCCACGCCAGCACCTACGAAGACCACGAACTGCGCGCGCCGCAGGCCGTGTGGGACATCGGCGTGCCGGTGCTCGGCATCTGCTACGGCATGTTCACGATGGCGGTGCAGCAGGGCGGGCAGGTGCAGGCCAGCGACCACCGCGAGTTCGGCTACGCCGAGGTGCGCGCGCACGGCCACACGCCGCTGCTGCAAGGCATCGAAGACTTCAGCACACCGCAAGGCCACGGCATGCTGAAGGTCTGGATGAGCCACGGCGACAAGGTCACCGCGCTGCCGCCGGGCTTCAAATTGATGGCCAGCACGCCCAGTTGCCCAATCGCCGGCATGGCCGACGAGGCGCGCGGCTACTACGGCGTGCAGTTCCACCCCGAGGTGACGCACACCGAGAAGGGCCGCGAACTGCTCGAACGCTTCGTGCTCGGCATTGCCAAGGCCAAGCCCGACTGGGTGATGGGCAGCTACATCGACGAAGCGGTGGCGCGCATCCGCGCGCAGGTGGGCAGTGAAGAAGTGCTGCTCGGCCTGTCGGGCGGCGTCGACTCCAGCGTGGCCGCGGCGCTGATCCACCGCGCCATCGGCGACCAGCTCACCTGCGTCTTCGTCGACCACGGCCTGCTGCGCCTGAACGAAGGCAAGATGGTGATGGAGATGTTTGCCGGGCCGGACTCGAACATTCACGCCAAAGTGATCGCGGTGGACGCCAGCGCGCAGTTCCTCGGCCACCTGGCCGGCGTGACCGACCCGGAAGCCAAGCGCAAGATCATCGGCCGCGAGTTCGTCGAGGTGTTCCAGGCCGAGGCCGCCAAGCTGAAGGCGGCCGGGGCGGCTGGTAAGCAGGGCGTCAAGTGGCTGGCCCAAGGCACGATCTACCCCGACGTGGTCGAATCCGGCGGCACCAAGACCAAGAAGGCCACCACCATCAAGAGCCACCACAACGTCGGCGGCCTGCCGCAGACGCTGGGGCTGAAGCTGCTCGAACCGCTGCGCGAGCTGTTCAAAGACGAAGTGCGCGAGCTCGGCGTGGCGCTTGGGCTGCCGCACGAGATGGTCTACCGCCACCCGTTCCCCGGGCCCGGCCTGGGCGTGCGCATCCTCGGCGAGGTGAAGAAGGAGCACGCCGACCTGCTGCGCCGGGCCGATGCGATCTTCATCGAAGAGCTGCGCAACACCACCGACCCCGCCACCGGCAAGACCTGGTATGAGCTCACCAGCCAGGCCTTTGCCGTGTTCCTGCCCGTCAGAAGTGTCGGCGTGATGGGCGACGGCCGCACCTACGAAAACGTGGTCGCCCTGCGCGCCGTGCAGACCACCGACTTCATGACCGCCGATTCCGCCGAACTGCCGTATGCGCTGCTGAAGAAAGTGTCGAGCCGGATCATCAACGAGGTGCGCGGCATCAATCGCGTCACCTACGACGTGAGCAGCAAGCCACCGGCGACAATAGAGTGGGAATGACGGGAGATAAAAAATGTTTATAAATCAATGGCTTAAGTGGTCTCATTGATAACTCGGCGACATCGTCAACGAGTTGGTGCACCTGGGGTGAGGCCGGGTGCCCGGAGAGTGGCGGGATCAGTTGGGACGTCGAGCTGACGGTACCGCTGCGCGAATCGTCTGCCGCGACGCTTCAGCTGGCCACTCCGTTCCCGCGGCGGCTTTTGAGCAAACTGCCCAGCGCGTGCTTCCGGCCAACTAGAGTCATTCAAGTTGCGCACCGAGCGTTGCCTCTCGCCGCATTGCTGTCGTTCGAGCGCAAGGTCCGGGTCCAGGTCTGCGGAGAGGACTCCGAGTCGCGAAGAGTCAAGGTCGCCGATAGCAGCGAAGAGTTTGACAAGGCTCGTTGGCATGACGCGGCGGCTTGCATTCGGATCCGGCTGCGACGCGACACCGATTCAAGTCTTGGCCAACAGTTGGGCGCCGCTGACCTTGGCTGCCCCCTTGTCGAAAGTCCACAGCGGCTGCTCGCCAGCCTGCGTGGCCAACGCGACGTGGAGGCAATCCGCGAAGTCGGCCGATCCCTTGCGGAACAACTGCAGCGCGACTTCGAGGGCGCGCTCGGATTCGAAGGTCAATTCGGCTGCCGAGAAGAGGCTGGACAGGGTCATCAGTACGTCGTCCTTGCCGAATGCAAAGCTGGCCCGCAGCACCCATTCCAGTTCGAGCACGACGGTCACGGGGACGAACAGCGCCGAGCCTTCGGCAACGCAGCGACCGATGAGGCGCTTGGCGGCGGCCAATTGCGAGGCATCGTCCTGGACGATGTAGCGCACCAGGACGTTGGTGTCGAGCGCTGGCATACCGGTGCGGAAGTCAGCGCCAGGGGTTCATGTCGTCGACGCTGACATGCTTGCCCTTGGGTGCCTTCAGCATGCCGGCCATGTCCAGGATCGACTTCGTCTTGGCCCGAACGATGATGGTGCCGTCGGGCATCGCCGACCACACCAGGCGCGTGCCCGGCTTGGCGTCTACGAGTGCCCGGATGTCGGCGGGCACTGTGGTCTGGCCCTTCGCGGTGATGGTGGATTCAGCCATGCCGATGCTCCTTACGAAGGATTCAATTGTAAGGCGGAGGCAGAGCGCGGGGGCGAGCCAGATCGCGTTACCTTCAGCGTGGGCAAAACTACCGTCATCGCGGAGCAAAGTGGCCACTCGATACCGACAAACTGCTGCCTGGCGGCCCGACTTTCGGTCTTCCGGCGCCGCTCGCGACCCTCCATGCTTGAACTCGACAGATCAGTGCCGTACCGGAGCCTCTTATCGTGACGGTAAACCTGTCGGTATCGACCCTCTGCCGTGCTGCCAGACCGCCGGTTTTGCCTATGAACCGCGCCCGCCTGTTGACAATCGAGTGGGAATGACGGGAGATAAAAAATGTTTATAAATCAATGGCTTAAGTGGTCTCATTGATAACTCGGCGACATCGTCAACGAGTTGGTGCATCTGGGGTGAGGCCGGGTGTCCGGAGAGTGGCAGGATCAGTTGGGACGTCGAACTGACGGTACCGCTGCGCGAACCGTCCGCCGCGACGCTTAAGCTGGCCACTCAATTCCTACGGCGGCTCTTAAGCAAACTGCGCAGCGCGTGCTCCCGGCCATTTGCAGAAGTTGGGAAGTGACTGCTTCCGGGCTGTTCAATGCCCCGGCGGCCGCCAAGTGCAAATCCGGTCAGCCGCCCGCGCGCAACTCCCGCACACCGCGGCCCAGCTTGCGTCGCAACAAGGCGCGCAAGGTCACCCCGTCCGAGTAGCCGACCTGCGCGGCGATCTGCTCGACGCTCTCGCTGCCGGTACGCAGCAATTGCACAGCACGCTCGACGCGCAGATCCTGGAAGTACGACAGGGGTGACTTGCCCAACACGCCTTGCAGGCGCCGCGCCAAGGTGCGTTCGCTTGCGCCTGCTGCGATGGCCGCCTCGGCAAGCGAGAATCCGTGCGCGAGCTGCTGTCGCGCCCAGCCCTCGAAGCGCTCGACCACCGGGTCGGCGTGGGCGAGGTGATCGGGGATCACGAACTCCGCTTGCGAGCCGCGTGCCTCAACCAGCAGGTAGCGCGCCGCCAGCGCCGCCAGCGTCGGGCTGTAGCTGCGTACGATGCCCAACGCGAGATCGAGGTGGGCCAAGGCGGCACCTGCCGTGGTGAAGCCGGCCGAGGTCACGAGCATGCGGGAGTCATCAAGTGACACGCGCGGATAGCGCTGCCGAAACATCGGCGCCAGCCACCACGAAGTCGTGGCGCGTTGACCGTCTAGCAGCGCGCTCTCCGCCAGCAAGAAGGTGCCGGTGCAGGCGGCGCCGACTACGGCTCCGGCGGTGGACCACCGCCGCAACGCGGCGCCCGCGTCGGCCACGTCCGCACGGGCCAGGCGCGCCGCGAGCGTGTCTGGCATGTTGGCACCGAGCGCGGGCACCAGCACGACGTCGGGTTTCCGCACACCGTGCACCGGCACCACGGGCACCGTCAGACCTTGCGCTGTGCGCACGCGACGCCGCACCCCGACCAACTTGACTTCGACAGGTGCAGGCGCCTGAGCCAGCGACCCGGCCAGTTGATTGGCCGTGCTCAGTGTGTCCGTGATGGCTGCAAGGCCCAGGTCGAACACGCCGTCCAGAACAAGGCTGTGAATCCGCATGGCGAGAATGATATCAATGTTGGCTTCCCTGCCACTCGTGCATATCGCCGGCACAGCTTAGGCTGCGAACGTTCAAACACTCTGCCGTTCAGCCAAAGGATCACTCCATGACCAGGTTCGCCCTGTTCGTCCGTCTCGAAGCCAAACCTGGCCAGGAGGCCACCGTTGCCGACTTTCTCGCCGGCGCGCTGCCCCTCGCCAACGCCGAGTCGGGCACCACTGCCTGGTTCGCATTGAAATTCGGCCCTTCGACTTTCGGCGTGTTCGACGCCTTTGCTGACGAGGCGGGTCGCGAGGCGCACCTGCACGGCCCGATCGCAGCTGCATTGATGGCCAACGCCGCGGCCTTGCTCAGTGCGCCGCCGAACATCGAGAAGATCGATCTGCTGGCGGCGAAATTGCCTGGCTGACGAGCTGACCTCGGCGCCGCACCGACCTCGGGTGGGCGGCCGAAAGGTGCGCGCCTCCTGGCCGTGGGCATCGCGCACGGCGGGCCCACCCATTTCCAGTCTTGTTCTTGTCTTACCAACCCACCCTTTGACCACTCCAGGAGCATTCATGAAACTGATGGACTACGGACTCGAGCCGATCGATTTCAACCACCCCGCTACAACGGCCGGCAAGGCCGACGCAGGCCTGTCGCGGCGCGGCTTCGTGATGACATCGCTGGCCTCGGGCTTCGCGATCGCGTCGAATCCCGTGCTGGCCCAGGCCATCACCACCGACAGCAAGGGCCTGGTCGCCGGGGAGGTCAGCATCACGGTCGCTGACGGCAAGGTGCCGGCCTACCGGGCGATGCCGGCCGGCCCCGGCAAGTTCCCGGTGATGCTGGTGGTGCAGGAGATCTTCGGCGTGCACGAGCACATCAAGGACATGTGCCGCCGCTACGCGAAGATGGGCTACTACGCCATCGCGCCCGAGATGTTCGCCCGCCAGGGCGATGTGTCGAAGATGACGGACATCCCCACCATCCTGTCGCAGGTGGTGTCCAAGGTGCCCGATGCGCAGGTCTGCGCCGACCTCGACGCCACGCTGGCCTTTGCCCGCGCCAGTGGCCGTGCCGATGCCAAGCGCACCGGCCTGGTGGGCTATTGCTGGGGCGGCCGCACGGCCTGGGTCTACGCCCGCCACAACGGCAACCTGAACGCCGCCGTGGCGTATTACGGCCTGCTCGAAGGCCTGAAGGCGCCCGACCTGCGCCCGCAGGACCCGATCGACTTTGCCGATGCGATCAAGGTGCCGGTGCTGGGGCTGTACTCCGGCATCGACGCCTTCGTCAAGCAGGAGACCATCGCCAAAATGCGTGGCCTGATCAACAAGGGCGGCAGCGGTTCGGAGATCGTCGTGTTCCCTAACGTCGACCACGGCTTCAATGCCGACTACCGGCCCAGCTACGACAAGGCCGCCGCCACCTACGCGCAGAAGCTGGCCAACGACTGGTTCAAGAAGTACCGCGTCTGAATATCAGGTCGGCGGAGCAGCTTTCCGCCCCTCGTTGATCCGCCCGGCCGGCGCGCCGGAGCGATTCATCGTCGCAAACTGAAGTTGCCCGCCGCCCAGCGGCTTGTCAACGAGAGTCGTTATGACACGAGAGTCGTTATGCGGGCCAGCGCCGGCGCGCGTCACCGCTGCTGGACTGCCTCTGGCACAACGCTACCGCAGCTTCAGACCGCCAGCTGCCGCATCAGCGCCTCGCGATCAGCCGCCTGGTTGCCGTCGCCCGACAGCACCACCGCGCCGCGCTCCAGCACGTAGAAGCGCTGCACCAGCCCGATGGCGCGGTGCATGTTCTGTTCCACCAGCAGGATAGGGATGCCGTCGCGGCGCAGGCCGTCCATCAGCGTGAAAATCTCGTCGACGATCTTCGGTGCCAGGCCTTCGGTGGGCTCGTCGATCAGCAGCAGGCGCGGCTTGCCCACCAGCACGCGCGCCATCGCCAGCATCTGCTGTTCGCCGCCCGACAGGGTCGTGCCCATCTGCTGGCGGCGTTCACCCAGGCGCGGGAAGCGGGTGTAGATCGCGTCGAGCTGGCGCCGGTCTTCGGCGCGGCTGCGGCCGGGGCTCTGCATGAAGCCCAGCACCAGGTTCTCCTCGACCGTCAGGCCGGGAAAGATGCGCCGGTCCTCGGGCACGAAGCCCATGCCCTGGCGGCAGATGCGTTCGGAGGCGACGCCGGCTATGGCCTGGCCGTCGAAGTGCACCGTGCCCTGCGTCGGCGCCACCCAGCCGGCGATGGTCTTCATCACCGTCGTCTTGCCGACGCCGTTGCGGCCGAACAGGCCCACCACTTCGCCGGCATCCACGCGCAGGCTCACACCCTGCAGCACATGGCTCAGGCCGTAGTGCGTGTGCACGTCCTTCAGTTCAAGCATGGCTGGCCTCGCGCGCATCACCGAAATAGGCGGCCTGCACCGCGGGGTCGGCACGCACCTGCAGCGGCGGGCCCTCGGCGAGCTTGGCGCCCTGGTGCATCACCACCACATGGTCCGACAGGTTCATCACCAGTTCGACGTCGTGTTCCACCAGCAGCAGGCTCAGGCCCTCGGCGGCCAGGCTGCGGATCAGCGCCTCGGTGTCCTGGGTGTCGGCATGGCTCATGCCCTGGGTCGGCTCGTCCAGCAACAGCAGGCGCGGGCGCGCGGCCAGGGCGACGGCAATCTCGAGCCGGCGCTGTTCACCATGCGACAGAAAGCCCGCCAGCTCGTCGGCCCGCGCCTGCAGCGCAAAACGTTCGATCAGCTCGTCCACCCGCGCCAGCGCCACGCGGCTGGCCGCGATGCCGCGGAACAGGCCGCGGCCGTTCTCGACAAACTGCGCGGCCAGACGCAGGTTCTCGCGCACCGGCAGTTCGAAGAACAGGTTGGTGATCTGGAACGAACGCGCCAGCCCGGCAGCCAGCATCTTGTCCGGCCGCTGGCCCGTCATGTCGCGGCCTTCGAACAGCACCTGCCCGGCACTGGGCCGGATGGCGCCGCTGATGAGGTTGAACAGGCTGCTCTTGCCGGCACCGTTGGGGCCGATCACCGAGGTGATGTGGCCGCGCTGCGCGTCGAAGCTGACGTCGCTGACGGCCACCAGCGTGCCGAAGCGCACCGTCAGGCCGCGAATGTTCAAGATGGTGTCGCCGTTCATGCGCGTTTGCTCCGCCAGCGTTGCAGCGCCGGCGCCAGATAGCCCACCAGCCCCTTGGGAAAGAAGATCACCGAGACGACGAAGAGCGCGCCGATGACGATGGCGTGGTGCGCCGTGAAACTGCCCACCACCGACTTCAGCACCGTCAGCAGCGCACTGCCGTAGAGCGCGCCCACCAGCGTGCCGGTGCCGCCGACGATGACGTTGATGACGGCGTTGCCCGAGACCTGGAAGAACATCAGCTCGGGGCTGACGAAGCCGCGCAGCATGGGGTACAGCGCACCGCTGAGCGCTGCCACCTGGGCTGCCAGCACGAACACAGCGAGCTTGTAGCGCCAGGGGTCGAAGCCCAGGAAGGGCAGCCGGTGTTCGTTGGTGCGTATGGCGTCGAGCTGGCGGCCGAAGGGTGTGTTCATCAGCCACAGCAGGAAGGCCAGCAGCGCGGCCATGCCCAGCAGCACCAGCAGGAAGAAGCTGGGTGCGTGCGCGGTGTCCAGCCCCAGCCACACTGGCGCGGGCACGCCGATGAGGCCGTCGGACGCACCGAGCTCGCGCGTGTTGAACACCACCTTGCTGACCACCTGGGCCAGGCCGAAGCTGATGAGCGCGAAGTACACGCCCTTGGCGCGGATGGCGATGACACCGCCCAGCAAGCCCACCACGGTGCTGCTGACGAGCACGATGAACATCGCCAGCGGCAGCGAAGGCGCCAGGTGCTTGAGCACCAGCGCCGAGACGTAGGCCCCGAAGCCGAAGAACAGCGCCTGCCCCAGCGGCAGCAGGCCGGTGCGGCCCAGCAGCAGGTCGACGCTGAGTGCCAGGCCGCCGAAGATCAAGGCCTCGGTCGCCAAGCGGAAGAAGAACACGTCGTCGAGCGTCCAGGCCACCGCCGCAAAAACCAGCGCGATGGCGAAGAAGGCATACGACAGCAGTCGCACCGCGGAGTCAACCATGACCGAGCCTCCCGAAGAGGCCGTGCGGGCGCCACATCAGCACCGCGACCATGATGGAAAACAGCAGCGGATCGCTCCACACCGGCGAGATGAACAGGCTGCTGATGGACTGCACCTGCGTCAGCAGCAGGCCGGCGATGACGGCGCCCTTGATCGAGCCCATGCCGCCGATGATGACGACGCTGAAGGCGATCAACACGAAGTCGCGCCCCATCGTCGGGAAGACCGAGTAGATCGGCGCCAGCAGCACCCCCGACAGCCCCGCCAGTGCCACGCCGAAGGCGAAGGTGCCGGCGTAGACCACGCTCACCGGCACGCCCAGCGAGGCCGCCATGTGGCGGTCGAAGGCGGCGGCGCGCACCATCGCCCCCAGCCGCGTGCGGAAGACAACGATCCACACCGCGCCGATCACCAGCGCGCCCACCGCCATCAGGAAGAGCCGGTAGTTCGGGAAGAACAGGCCGAACATTTCGGTGGCGCCGGTGATGGGCTGCTCGATACGCAGCGGGTTGGCACCGAACACGATCTTCAGCAGGTCTTCCAGGATGATGGCGATGCCGAAGGTCAGCAGCAGCGTCAGCGTGTGGCGGTCCTTGCTGTGGAAGACACGCTGGATCAGCAAGCGCTCGGTGGCATAGCCCACCACCGCCATGAGCAGTGGCGTGAGCAGCAGCGCCCACCAGAACGGCAGCCCCATGCCGATGAGCACCAGGGCCGCATAGGCGCCGATGGCATAGAACTCGCCATGGGCCATGTTGATGACATCGAGCAGACCGAAGATGATGGTCAGCCCCAGCGCCATCAGCACCACCGCGACGCCGATCGACAGGCCGTTGATGACCTGCGGCGCCAACACGAACTGCAGCCATTCCAGCATCGCCGTGGCCTCAGAACTTGCTGCAGGTGTCGGCGCCGATGGCGGCGGCTGCCGCGACCTTGCCGACGATCTCGAACTTGCCGCCGTTCACCTTCACGGCATACATGTCCTGCATGGCCTGGTGGTCGCCGGCGCGCAGCGTCTTCAGGCCTTGCGGGGTGTTCCATTGCAGGCCACGCAGCGCGGTGCGTACCGCGTCGGTCTCGGTGCTCTTGGCCCTTTCCACGGCGGCCTTGTAGGCGAAGAGCACGCCGTAGCTGTCGGCGCCGTAAAGGTCAGGCGCGGCCTTGTTGGCGGCGGTGAAGTCGGCGACGAACTTCTGGTTCTCGGCCGAGGGAATGCTGGTGGAGTAGCCCACCCCGGTGACGAAGCCGTCGGCCGCCTTGCCGATGGCCGCCAGGTTCTGGCCGGTGACCGTGCCCGAGGCGCCCACCACCTGGATGTTGCGGTTGACGCCGAACTCGGCCATCTGCGTGAACAGGCGCACCGTGTCGTTGCCGGCCACCGAGGTGTAGATCACGGTCGGCTTCGCGCCGCGGATCTGCCCGAAGTAGGGCGAGTAGTCCTTGTTGTCCAGCGGCGCGAACACCTCGCCGGCAGTCTTCGCGCCCTTGCCTTCGGCCGCGCTCTTGAACGCAGCCACGGTGCTGCGGCCCATCTCGTAGTCGGGCCCCAGGTAGAAGACGCTGGCGTCCTTCTGCGTCGTGGCCAGCCAGTCGGCCAGTGCGGCGCTCTGCATGCCGGCGCGGGCGTTGACGCGGAAGACGTTGGGGCTGCACTTGTCGGCGGTGATGCTGTCGGCGAAGGACACCGTGGTGGCGATCAGCCGGTTGTTGCGCTCGGCCACCTGGCCCACCGCCAGCGTGCTGCCGCTGTTCACGGTGCCGGTGAGGAAGTCGACCTTGTTCACCTGGAACAGCTTCTCGGCCTTCTGCGTGGCCACCGCCGGGTTGGCCTCTTCGTCTTCGTAGATCAATTCCAGCTTGCGGCCCATCACGCCGCCGCCCGCGTTGATCTGCGCCGCGGCGAGATCCAGGCCCCACTTCACCTGCTGGCCGATGCCGGCATAGGTGCCCGACAGCGGCGTGACGACGCCGATCTTGATGGGCGCGCCAGCTTGGGCAAACGTGGCGGTGGTAGCCAGCGCCAGCGTGGTGGCAACAAAGGTCTTCTTCATGTCTGTCTCCGTGCTTGTGGTTGGGGGTGAGGGAATCAGCGGCCGATGAAGTTCGGCTTGCGCTTGCTGTGGAAGGCCTCGACGCCTTCGCGGAAGTCTTCACTGCTGCGCAGGCGCGAATAGCAGTGGCCTTCGAGTTCGATCGCAATCGACAGCGGCGAGTCCTCGGTGTCGTTGAGCAGCTTCTTGGCCGTGCGCTGGGCCAGCGGGCTGAAGCTGCGCAACTCGTCGACCAGCGCATCGGTGGCCTGCTCGAGTTCGGCATCGGGCACGCAGTCGGTGGCCACGCCCCAGTCGAAGGCCTGGCGGCCGGGGATGCGGCGGCTGCGCATCACGATGTCCTTGGTGCGCGTGATGCCCACCATCTTCTGCAGGCGCGCGCTGCCGCCGCTGCCCGGTATCTGGCCCAGCTTCTGCTCGGGCAGCGCGTACAGCGTGGTCTCGCTGACGAGGCGGAAATCGCAGGCCAGGCTGAGCTCGAAGCCTACGCCGAAGCAGTAGCCGCGGCCGGCCGCGATCACCGGCTTGCTGCAGCGTGCGGGCGCGGCGATGTTCCAGGCCAGCTGGCTGACCTTCTCGGGCGTGGCGGCCAGGAAGCCTTTGATGTCGCCACCGCTGCTGAAGTGTTCGCCCTGCCCGCGCACGACGATCACGCGCACGCGTTCGTCGGCGCCCAGCGCCTCGAAGGCAATGCGCAGCTGCTCACGCGCGAGCATGCTGACGACGTTGAAGGGCGGACGGTCGAGCACGATATCGGCACGTTCGCGGGCGGCGTCGATCTCGACGCGGAAGCCGTCGGGGGCGGCGGGCAGCGTGTGCGCGGGGTGGTTCAGTTCGGGCAGGTTCATGGTGTTCCTTGGTTGGCAGAGCCGTGACTGGGGGACAGGACTTCGTACTCGCCGGCCTGCAGCTTTCGCCGCAGCACCTTGCCGACGGGGCTCTTGGGGATCTCGCGCACGAAGACGTAGTCGCGCGGGCGCTTGAAGTTGACGAGGTCGCTGCTGCGGCAATGCGCGTCCAGCGTGGCGGCGTCGGGCTCGGCATCGGCGTTCGCGTGCAGCTTCACGAAGGCCACCACCTTCTGGCCCCAGCGCGCATCGGGCAGGCCGGCCACGGCCACCTCATCGACGGCCGGGTGCAGCGAGAGCACCGACTCGATATCGACCGGCGAGATGTTTTCGCCGCCGCTGATGATCATGTCGTCGACACGGCCGGTGACGTAGAGGTCGCCGTCGGCATCGACATAACCCATGTCGCCGGTGAAGTACCAGCCGCCGTGCAGGCTCTTGGCATTTGCGTCGGGGCGGCGGTGGTAGCCCTCGAAGGCTTCGTCGCCCAACAGGTCGGCAATGATCTGGCCTTCTTCACCGGGTGCCGCCAACTGGCCGGGGTCGGTGCTGTCCAGCTTCACCACACGCAGCCGCGTGTTCAGCCCGGCGCGGCCGGCGCTGCCGGGCTTGGCCACGGCGCGCTGGTTGATGCTGAAGGTGTAGACCTCGCTGCTGCCGTAGTGGTTGACGAAGAGTTCTGGGCGGAAGGCCTGGCCCAGGCGCTGCAGCAGCGCGTCGTGCATCGGCGCACCGGCAAAGCCCAGCTTGCGCACGCTGCTGACGTCGGTGGCCGCGAACTGCGGGTGGGCCAGCAGGTCGTGGTACAGCGTCGGCACCAGGTAGAGGTGGGACACCCGTTCGGCTTCGATCGCGGCCAGCGCCTGGCTCGCATCGAAGCGCGGCATGCAAATGAGCCGGCCGTCGACCAGCGCCAGCGCCAGCAGGCTGCGCACGCCCATGGTGTGATACAGCGGCATCACGCCCAGGGTGCATTCGGCGTCGCCATAACGGTTCTGCGCGACATGGGCCAGGGCGGCGGCACGTTCGACGCGGTGGCGGCGCGGCACGCCCTTGGGCTTGCCGGTGGTGCCGCTGGTGTAGAGCATCAGCGACAGGTCTTCGGCGCTAGCCAGGGGCGTGGGGTCGGCGGGTTCAGCCAGCCAGTCCTCGAACTGCAGTTGTGCGCCATCGACGGCGCCGACGCCGATGCGCAGCACCGTACGCGCGTGTTCGCTCTCCGCCACGGCGGCGTCGACCATCGCTTCCCAGACGATGGCGCGCGCGCCGCTGTCGGCCAGGCAGTAGTCGATCTCGTCGCCCTTGGCACGCCAGTTCAGCGGCGTCACGACGATGCCGGCGAACTGGCAGGCCCAGTGCAGGGCCGCCATCTCCCAGCGGTTCTGCAGCACCACCAGCAGGTGGTCGCCCGCGCGCAGGCCGGCGGCGGCCAGCCCGCGCTGCACGGCGCCGACGGTGCGCGCCCATGACGCGTAGCTGAAGCGCCGTTCGCCATCGACGATGGCCGTGCGGCCCGGCGAGCGTTCGACGCTCTGCAGCAGCGTGCGGCCGAGGTCAAACATGGGCGGCCTTCGTGGCCAGCGCCGCGGCGCGGGCCTGGGCGACATCGAGGATGGCCGCGACGATGGGCGTGTAGCCAGTGCAGCGGCACAGATGGCCCGACAGCATCTCGCGCACCTGCGCCTCGCTGGGCTGCGGCACGCGCTGCAGCCAGTCGGCCGCGCTCATCAGGATGCCGGCGCTGCAGAAGCCGCACTGCAGCGCGTGGTGGCGCTTGAAGGCGGCCTGCAGGTCGCCCAGCGTGTCGCTGTCGCCGCCGGTCTCGGCCGCCAGGCCCTCGATGGTCTGCACATGGCAGCCGTCGACCTGCACGGCCAGCATCAGGCAGGCGCGCTGCGCGACGCCGTCGACGCGCACGGTGCAGGCGCCGCAGACGCCATGTTCGCAGCCCACATGCGTGCCGGTCAGGCCGAGTTCGTGGCGCAGGAAATCGCTGAGCAGCTGGCGCGGTTCGGTGGTGGCGCGTCGCGGCAGGCCGTTGAGCGTGAGCTGCACGGGGTGGGCGCGGTCGCGGGTGAGCACGTTCATGCCGGGGTTCCTGCGGAGGTGTGGGGGAGGCGGCGGCTGCGGTCGGCCAGGGCCTGCACGGCAACGCGCCGGCCCAACTGGCGCACCAGCTGGCGGCGCAGCGCGGCGCTGGCCTGGGGCTCGTCGCGGGCCTGCAGCTGCCAGGCGAAATCGTTCAGCGCGTCGGCCAGCGCGTCGCCCTGCAGCAGCGGGAAGTTGCGCGCCACGGGCCGGTCGGCGACACCGCCAACGGCGATGCGCAGCTGCTGGCCGTCGGCCACCGCGGCGACGGCGCAGACGGCGAAGTCGCCATGGCGCACCGAGAACTCCTCGAAACCGAAGCCCTGGCCCGGCCGCGCGAGCGGGAAGGAGACGGCCTCGACGAGTTCGTCGGCGCGGCGCGTGGTCTGCAGCATGCCGGTGAAGAAGTCCTCGGCCGCCACGCGGCGGCTGGCGCGCGCGCTCTTCAGCAGCACCTCGCCCTGCAGCGCCAGCAGGCACAGCGGCAGCTCGGCCGAGGGGTCGGCGTGGGCGATGCTGCCGGCCACCGTGCCGCGGTTGCGCACCTGGAAATGCGAAATGTGCGGCAAGGCCAGCTGCAGCAGCGGCAGTTCCTGCGCCAGGCCCGGTCGCCGTTCGAGCGTGGCCTGGGTGACGGCGGCGCCTATCTGCAAGGCGCCCTGCGCAACGCCCAGCTGCTGCAGCGGCGCACAGCGCGAGATGTCGAGCAGCCGCTGCGGCTGCGCCAGCCGCATGTTCAGCACCGCCATCAGGCTCTGCCCGCCGGCCAGGACGCGCGCGTCTTCGCCAAGCTGCGCCAGCACGGCGCAGGCCTCGTCGGCACTGGCGATGCGCTGGTAGTCGAAGGCGGCCGGCTTCATTTCGCCACCCCCAGCCAGTGCAGCAGGCGTTGCCAGAAGCTGCGCGCCGCGGGCTGCGCCGCGTCGCCTCCCACGGCCTGCCGCCCCAGCGATTCGAACAGCTGCGCCAGCACGATGCGTGCCGCGCCTTCGAGCATGCGGCTGCCCACCGCCGCGACCTTGCCGCCCACCTGGGCGGCATAGTCGTAGTGCAGCCGCGTGCCGCTGGCCGTGGCTTCGAGGCGCACGACACCACTGCCGGAGCCCGTGCCCAGCGTCGACTGGCCGTCACCGGCCAGCCGCAGGGAACGCGGTGCGGCTATCTCGCTGAGCGCGATGCGCGCGGCGTAGCGCGCCTTGACCAGACCGACCCCGACGGTGACGTCGGCGCGGTACTGGTTCGGGCCGGTGGCGATGAGCGCATGGCAGCCGGGAATCACGCGCGCCAGCGCCGCCGGGTCGAGCAGCACCGCAAACACCCGCTCGGGCGGCGCGGCGATGTCGACATGGCCACGCGCCTGCAGCGCCAGGCCGCCGGAAACGGCCGGTGCCGCTGCCGCGGCCATGGCGGCGGCCATCGCCGCGGGTGGCGCGGGTTCCTCGGCGCCGATCAGCGCCAGCACGCGTGAAGGTGTCAGCGGCAGGCGGATGTCGGCCACGTCCTTGAGCGGGCGCAGCGCGTCGGCGAAGGCGTTTGCGATGCACACCGGCGTGCTCATGTTGTTGCCTTCGCCGATGCCCTTGGCGCCCAGCGGCGTGTAGGGGCTGGGCGTCTGCAGGTGCACGATCACCGGGTCGGGCACCTCGCAGGCGGTGGGCACCAGGTAGTCGGCGAAGGTGCCGCTCTGGAAGCCGCCGTCGGCGCCGTAGCGGAACTCCTCCATCAGCGCCGCGCCCAGGCCCTGGGCGAAGGCGCCGCGGATCTGGCCGTCGGCCATGCCCGGGTGCAGGATGCGGCCGGCATCGTGGCCGGTGATGTAGCGGTCGACGGTGACGCGGCCGGTGGCGGGGTCGACGTCGAGGCCGCAGATGTCGAAGACGAAGCCGTAGCAGGCGCTGGTGTTGACGCGGTCCTGCGCGTCGGGGGCAGTGAGCGTCGGCGGCGTCCAGAACGCGGTTTCGCGCAGGCCGGGTTCCACGCCTTCAGGTAGCAGCGCCGGTGCCCAGTGCGGGCCCGCGGCCATGCGGCTGAAGGCCAGGGCACGCGCCGGCTGCGCGCTGTCGAAGACCTTGCCGCCTTCGAAGACGACGGCCTCGGCAGCGCAGCCGAACTGCGCGGCGGCGATGAGCGTGAGCTTGTTGCGCAGCCGCATCGCTGCCAAGTGCACGGTGCCGGCCACGGCGCCAGCAAAGCGGCTGCTGTAGTTGCCGGCGGCCACGCTCCAGGCGTCCTTCGCGGTGTCGAAGTCGACGCTCACAACCACCTGCTCGGGCTGCAGTCCGAAGACGTCGGCCACGACCTGCGCGCACACGGTGATGTGGCCCTGACCGGCCGGCGCCGAGGCGACGACGACGTTCAGGCCGCCGAGCAGGTCGATGCCGACGGTGGCGCTGGCGATGGCGCCGTTTTTCGGCCCGGCCTTGGCGCGCTGCTCGGCCGTCAGCACGGTGCTGATGTAGCCCATGTTCGACACCGAGGGCTCGACGATGGCGGCCACGCCGATGCCGTACAGCCGCCCGGCCGCGCGGGCCTGCGCCTGGCGCTTCTGCAGGCCTTCATGCAGCGCCGCGGCCTGCGCCAGTTCGGCCAGGCGCGCGTAGTCACCGGAATCGAGCACCGCGCCCGCTGCCGCGTGGTACGGGAACTGCGCGGCCTGCACGAAGTTGCGCTGGCGCAGGGCGATGGCGTCCATGCCCAGCTCGACCGCGATGCGGTCCATCAGCCGCTCCAGCGCGTAGTACACCTGCGGCCCGCCGAAACCGCGCACCAGGCCGGTGGGGGTCTTGCTCGTCAGCACGACGCGGTTGCGCACGGCGATGTGCTTGATGTCGTAGGCCCCGCTCAGCGCGCCGTGCATGCGGTAGAAGGTGGCCGGCTCGGGCGCACGCAGGTAGGCGCCGACATCGTCACGCTGGTCCCAGCGCAGCGCGGTGATGCGGCCGTCGGCCTGCACCGCGGCTTCGATGTGCGTCAGCCGCGCGGTGGCCGAGGTCGCCGCGGCCAGGTGTTCGAGCCGGTCCTCGACCCACTTCACCGTCGCGCCGCCGGCCTTCTTCGAGGCCAGGCACATCAGCACCACATAGGGCAGCACGGCCTGCTTCACGCCGAAGCTGCCGCCGCTGTCGCGCGGTAACTTGTGGCGCAGCTTGTTGGCCGCTACGCCCAGGGCCAGCGCCATCACCGAATGCAGGCTGAACGGGCCCATGAAGTTGCTGGTGACTTCATAGCCCTCGCCGCCGGCCAGGCATTCGGCGATGACGACAGCGCCCTCGATGGGCGTGCAGCTGTTGCGCGGATAGTGCACCGTCAGCGCGACGCGCCGATCGGCCGCGGCGAGGGCGGCGTCGGGGTCGCCATAGCAGAAGCTGCGGTCGCTGACGACGTTGCTGCCCACGGCCTCGTGCAGCACGGCGGCGCCAGCATCGCAGGCGGCTTCGATGTCCACCACCGCCGGCAGGGCCTCGTAGTCGGCGCGCAGCAGGTCGAGCGCGTCTTCGGCGATGTAGCGGTCCTGCGCCACGACCACGGCCACCGGTTCGCCGGCGTACCGCACCTTGTCGACGGCCAGCACGTAATGCTGCATGGGCACCTTCACGCCGACCACGAAGGGCTGCTGCCAGCGCAGCACGTCCTGCCCGGTCAGCACCGCATGCACGCCCGGTAGGGCCAGCGCTGCGGCCGTGTCCACCCCCAGCAGCCGGGCATGGGCATGCGGGCTGCGCAGCACCGCGGCGTGCAGCGTGCCCGGCGTCATGCCCAGGTCGTCGCCGAAGCGGCCGCGGCCGGTCAGCAGCGCGGCGTCTTCATGGCGCGGTGCGGACTGGCCGAGGTGCGGCTTGGGCAGGGCCTGTTGCAGGCCCGGGTCGGTGTGCAAGAACGGTCTCCGGTGTGTCGATCTGCGGGGTGGCGCAGTCTCGACAGCACGGAGCTCGCGGCGTTAACGCGATCGTCCGGTGAAGATCCGGATCGTCTGGCGGCTGACCCAATCGTCTGACGACATGCGTGCTGCATCGCAGCAGTTCCGACGATCCAAGGGCAAACCCGGAGCCTCTGGCGGGGCGGCCACGCGCCCGGCTCGGCGGCCGACACGCGCCCCGGTTCAGATCACCGGCGCGGGCGGCGCGGCGTCGCTCTTGGGCGGCTCGAACAGGTTGACCACGCGCCGGTAGTCGCTGGGCGTGATGCCCAGGTGCTGGCGGAAGAAGCGGGAAAAGTGGCCCGGCGCCGAAAAACCCAGGGCGTGGGCGACATCACCCACCGACGCCTGCGTCTGCGTCAGCCGCTGCACCGCGGCCTCGAAGCGCAGCACATTGGCGTAGACCAGGGGCGTGACCTGGGTGTCGCGCTGGAACAGCGCGAAGAAGTGCGCGCGCGACAGGCCGGCCTGTGCGGCCAGGCTGTCCATGTCGAGTTCGCGGCCCACGTCCTGGCGCATCAGCGTGATCGCCTGGCGGATGCGCGGGTCGGTGGCCACCGGGGGCTTGCTGCGTAGCAGGCTCACGAGGTCGCGCCAGCCCGAATAGCCCTCGACCACCGAGATGATCAGGTTGAACAGCAACTGCTCCAGGCGGCTGGGCGAAACCTCGTCGGCCCACCACAGCTCGAGCACGAATTCCTCGGTGATCTTGCGCGTGGCTGCCGTCACCCGCACGCTGCTCTGCGGAAAGAAGCGCGGGTGGCCCGACATCGCCAGCGAGCGCTGGATTTCGGCAAGCCAGTTCGGTTCGATGTACAGCGCCAGGATCAGCGTGCGTTCACCCGGCGCCACCGGATGGGTGTAGGCGTGGTGTTCCCAGGCGTTGACGAGCACGGCACTGTCGTTGGTCAGCGGCGCGGTTTCGCCGCGCACGCTGAAGGCGCTGTCGGCGCCGCCCGCCTTCAGGAGGATGTGGCAATGGTGGTGCGCGTGACCGACCAGCGGCGCGCTCATGTCGAGCAGCGCGACGCGGCCGAAGCGGCCCTGGAAGATCTTGATGGCGTTGGACACGCGTTGGTAGCGCAGCGTTAGACGGACGCGGCCGTCGCAGCCGGGCCGCAGGTTGTTCGACAGTGAAGGGCGGCCATGACCGGGGCTCCGTCGCGCACTGAACGGCGCACGCGGTCATGGTAGGGCAAGGGCAAGCGGGGCCACCACCGGATGATCCCGTGCGGGCCACAGCGGCAGCGGCTCCCCCCGGTTTCGTGTCTCCGCCGGGCTACATCTGATCCGTCAGCGGGCGGCTTTTCGACTATCAATCGGGAGGATGCAACGACGGCATGGGGTCGACCCGAGACGCTCGGAACGGACGCAAGCAGTCCGTCGCGGCTGGCTCCCGAGGGCTCCTGCGGCATGGATACCGTCCACGACCCTCGGAGACCGTCACGACTCATCGCTTGCCCGACTCGATACCGTCGCAGGCCGCCTCAGAGGCGAGGTGAGTCACCTTGTCCTGCGAGAAGGGCGCCTGCCAGCGATACCGTCATCGACACAGGTAGTACCGTCATTCGCTCGCGGCACGGCAGTTCCGATACCGTCAACCTTGAGCCAGAAAGGCGTGTTTCGCCTTGCCGCCGGGCCAGAACCGGTCCTCATCGCTCCAGGTCGTAAGGACGACCGTTGTCATGCATTGCCGCGCGACGGTAGCGATGTCGGTATCCGGCCGATTTCCGGCCAACAAAGCTCGGTTCTTACCTATGAGAAGCGCCTGTCTGTTGACAATAGAGTGGGAATGACGGTAGGGCAAAGTCTTCTGAGTTCAACAAGGTAGAGATAGACATTGATGATGCGACTGCATCGTCAATGAGCGTCGAGACCTTCACCACTCCGTAGGCAGCCGACAGCAGCCCCCCGAGCTGCCGAGGGAGAGGATTTATTGGCCTTCGAGGCGCGGGCCATGTGGCTCCTGAACTCGCACAAAGTCAGAGGTCCCTGCGCATCTGGCGACCTGGAGAGCCTGTTGTCCCACCGCAGCGAAGTTGTCGCGACCCCGTTGCCGGGCGTGTTTGTCACGCTGACGGACAGCGCCCGCAGTTTCCCTCGCCACTGGCATGGAAACTTTGGTCTTGGTGTGGTCGACCGAGGAGCACAGCGGTCAGCCAGTGGTCGTGGCGCGGTCGAAGCTTTCGCTGGACAGTGCCTGACCCACAACCCTGGGGAAGTGCACGACGGCACGCCCATTGGCGACACCGCCCGGCGCTGGCGGATGTTTCACATCGAACCGGCCGCCATGGCTCGCCTCTTCGGCGTGTCCTCATCGGCTGATCTCGAGTGGCATGCACCTGTCATGGACGACCAGGCGCTGCGCTCTGCCCTGGACCGCGCATTCGATGCATCAACGGCAGCCGGATCCACCCGCCAGACCGCGGACTCTTCTGACTCGGTACTGCTGGAAGAGGCGCTCCTCCTGGCCGTTGGCAGGGCGTCTCCGCTCGCTCGCTCGCCTCAAGCGGTCCGGCCAGACGGCGAGAACCTGACCATCGTCGTCGAGCGCCTTGCCGACGACCTCAAGCAGGCGCCGACCCTGGACGAACTGGCGGCCCTCGTGGGCACGAGTCGATACACGCTCGTGCGGCAGTTCGGCCGCCGCCATGGCTTGCCACCCATGGCTTGGCTGCTGCAACTTCGGCTGCAACGTGCCCGAGAGCGAATCGCCGCGGGCTGGGGACTTGCCGACACGGCCCAATCCTGTGGCTTCAGCGACCAGAGCCACCTCACGCGCCTCTTTACCCGGCAGTTTGGGTACACCCCTGGGTCCTGGCGCAGGGCGACCGCTGGCCATAGCGTCGCCAGAGCAAGCGCGTTCTAGACCGGCCCTGGGGCGGTCGGCATCCTACTGGGATGTCTTCAAGCACCGCCTCAACGTCTTCGACCCCTCGTTACCCGCGTGACCTCTGGGGCCCGGTGCTCTGCGGTGCTGCGATGGCCACGGTTGGCACATCCGTCATCGCAAGCAAGCTGATCGGAGCGCAGGTTGAACCCTTCGCAGCCACCGCGCTGAGGCACTTGCTGGCACTGCCCGTCCTTGCGCTGCTGTGCTGGCTGTTCAGGCCCGCTTGGCCACGCCCGAGCCGGCGCGACGCGCTCATCTTGCTTGTGCAAGCGGCGTCAGGCAGCGTGGGCTACACGGTGCTGTTGATTGCAGGCACCTCCATGAGCAGCGCAGCCGACGCCGGCGTCGTGGCCGGCACGCTGCCTGCAATGGCTGCACTGTTCGCAATCCTCATACTGGGCGAGCGGCCTGGTCCGCTCGCCCTCCTGGGCATTGCCTTGGCAACCGCAGGAGTGCTGCTGCTCTCAATTGGTGGAGGCTCGGAGCACGCCTCGCCACTGCCTGGTCGCACCCTGGGCATTGCGCTCGTGACCGCGGCGGTCGCCTGCGAGGTCATCTTTATCCTGGGGCAGCGGCGGCTGTGCGCACCCATTGAACCGCTGACGATGGCAACGCTGATGTCCGCGGGTGGCCTGCTGCTGTCGGTGCCTGCAGCCGTCGTCGTCTGGGAGATGGACTGGTCTGCAGTCAGTGTTGAGACCACTGGGCTGGGGGCCGCACTGGCCGCCATTGCCTGGTATGCCTGGGTGCCGACAGTGCTTGGTTTTTGGCTTTGGTCTGCAGGCGCTCGCCGAGCTACGGCCACGCAGGCTGCAGCGTCGACGGCCTGGTTGCCGCTGGTCGCTGTCGTCGGCGCTGCTGTGGTGCTTGGGGAGACTCTGACTGCTCTTCAGCTGGCAGCGCTGGCGCTGGTGCTGGCCGGCGTGCTTCTCGGCTCCATGCAGCGGCGCACGTCTCAGTAGTCTGGCTCCTGGCCTGTCAAGCGCCAAGGAACTCAGGGCTGGATGCGCTGAGCACCCGGCTTGCCGTCGTGCAGCCTGGGACTCGGTAGAACGCCTCATCGAGCCACGCCAGGCTGGATGCGACGGTGGACGAGGCGCCGTCGTGGAAGGCTTCGATGACGATCAGCACCGACTCGGTGGACGCGCTCACAGCCGAGAAGCTCGACTGGCGATGCGCCCACTTGCGTGCATGGGCGCGATGGGCCGCGTCGACGAACACCACCTCCGTCTCGGCCGGGTGTTCGACCTCCCCAGAGAAGGTCAAAAACTCCTCATCGCCTTGGGCATGAGCGACTGAAAGCGGCCATGCCACCCGAGCGCAGTCGAAGATGGCGATGGGCGCAGCCGCGTGCACCGAGACTGCGTTGCACAAGTCGACGAGCGCGTTGACCTTCGGAAGCTGCCCGTCTTGCCGCAGCCGCCGCAGCAGGGCCTCAGCCGCGCAGCGCACCTGCGTTGGCTGCAAGCCCATCTCGGAGTAGACCCGGCGCCAAGCCTGAATTTCGGGCCACTGGCCTTCTGGCAGTGGACCTTGTCGCGGCACACCGCCGCTGCCGTCGAGTCGACTTTTGGCAGCTTGCGTGTGTAAGTTGAACAAATCATCGAAGGCTGGTGCTCCGCGGACACCGCGCACATGCATGACGGCGGCAGTGAGCCGAGGGAACGCTGACCAGAGCCTGGGAGTGTGAGAGAAATGCATTGCGCAGGTGGGGAGCTTGTCCGAAGAGTTGACCACCCGGTTGGATGGCAAGTCTTGAACGCGGTTGCGCTGCTGCGCTCGCCGCCCCGGTTACTTGGTGGTCGGACGCAGGGGCTGCCCCGAGAGACCGTGATCGGGCCCGCCAGCACCGTCACGGCGTCGCAGGCGCTTGGCAGCGCAGGGTTGCAGGGTTGCAGGGAACGGCTCTCCCGATGGAGACACCAGCCGCTCGAGCCCGCAGCAACCCGATTACCATGAAGGCATGACGCCCGGCCTGCCCAACCACGACGTGCGCTTTACGCAGGTGGCGTCGGGTGCGCGCATTGCCTGGGCTCGAAGCGGGCGCGCGGGTGCGCCGGTGATGATCCGTACCGGACACTGGCTCACGCACGTCGAGTACGACTTGCGCTCGCCGATGTGGCGGCCGCTGATCGAGCGCTTGGGCCGTCAGGTGGAACTCATTCGCTACGACTTGCGCGGTTGCGGGTTGTCTGGCGCTGACGATGTGCCACTGTCGCTGCAGACCTTTGTCGAAGAACTCAGCGTGGTGGTGGCTGCTCGTGGCGCGCCGCGGTTTGCGCTGCTGGGCATGTCCGGCGGCGTTGCGGCGGCCGTTGCCTATGCAGCACAGCACCCCGACCGCGTGTCTCACCTGGTGCTGCACGCCGGTGCCACACACGGCTTGATGCACCGCCAAGTCCCACCCGATACGCTGGCTTTTCACGAAGCCCAACTGCGGCTCATCGAGCTGGGCTGGGGCCGCAGGGACCCCGGTGTGCAGCAGATGTTCACGAGCCGCTTCATGCCCGATGCCAGTGTCGAGCAGATGTCGTCGTGCAACGAGCACCAGCGCATGAGCTGCGACGGCACGCGCGCAGCGGCCATTCTGCGCGCCACCGATGCGAATGACGTGCGCGAGTTGGCCCGCGCCGTGCGCGTGCCCACCCTGGTGCTGCACAGCGAAGGCGACTTGGCCATGCCCCTGATCCTGGGGCACGAACTGGCGGCAGCCATTCCGAACGCTCGCTTCGTGGTGATGCAAACGCGCAACCACATACCGGTGGAGCCCGAGCCGGCCTTCGAGCGCATGTGCCAATTGATCACCGCCTTCGTCACCGAGTCTGCAGCGCCCCCAGCGCTGACACCCGCTGAGCGAGCCTTGGCCGCCCTGGTCGGCCAGGGACTGGACAACCTGCAGATCACCGCGCAGCTCGGGCTTGCCGAGAAGACGGTGCGCAACCGCCTCTCAGCGCTGTATGGCAAGCTGGGCGTGGAGGGGCGCGCCATGGCCGTGGTGAGGGTGCGCGAGCTCGGCCTTTAGGCCGGAGTTCGGCCGAGTTCGGCCGAGTTAGGTCAATCAAGGCCAGGCAGGTTCGGGACAACTTGCTGCGGCTCGGGACACCTGTCCTGTAGCCGGCAGTGCGCTTGGGCGCTGAAATGGCGCATCGCCACCCAAGCAGCCCGCCATGTTCATCCAACGCCCCGATGCCGAGCTGCATGTCCTGAGCTTCGGTCAAGGACCGCTCACCCTGCTGGCGGTGGGCGGTTGGGTTGCCAGCGGCGAGATCTGGCTCGACCTGTTTGCCCAGCTGCCGCACTGGCGCTGCGTGGCCGTTGACCACCGCGGTACCGGGTCCAGCACGCAACGCGGCCCCATCACCGTGGAAACGATGGCGGACGATGTCCTCGCCGTGGCCGACGCACTGCGACTGGAGTCCTGCGTGCTGGCCGCTGAATCTGCGGGCGCTGCAGTGGCCTTGCGTGCTGTGCAAAAGGCGCCTTCCCGCTTTCTGGGACAGGTGCTTGCGGGCCCCAAGTGGCAGCGGGCCGAACCGGGCGCGCAAGACGGCTTCATCGCGCAGCTGCAACGCGACTACCCCGCGGCGCTGCGGGCCTTTGTGAATCATTGCCTGCCGGAAACGCCCAGTGCCGAGTTGCGGCGCTGGGCATTGCAGATGTTGCTGCGCGCGGACGTGGCCGACGCGGTGGCGCTGTTGAGGTGCCAAGGCCAGCTGCCGCCAGACGACACCCTGCCGCGCTTGAGCCTGCCGACCCTGCTGCTGCACGGCACGCAGGACCACATCGTGCCGCTGGCTGCTTCACGCCAACTGGCGGCGCAACTGGCGCAGTGCGAACTGCACGAACTGCCTGGCCTGGGCCACGTGCCCATCGTCACGGCGCCGCGTGACGTGGCAGCGCGCATCGACACCTTTGGCCAGCGTTGCGCCTTGATGGGCGAAGCAGCCCAACGCAGGTCTTGACCCTTCCCCGCAACCACCAGGAAACACGATGACCCATGGACTGAAACTCAGCGTCTTGTACGCGCACCCGGCCGACCCCGTGGCCTTCGAGGCCCACTACCGAGACACTCACCTGCCACTGGTCGCCGGTGTTCCCGGCCTGGGTCGCAGCGAGACTGCGAAGGGCCTGCCCGGACCGGACGGTTCGACCCCGCCGTTCTATCGCCTCTTCGAGGCATGGTTCGACAGCCCGGCCCACCTGGCGGCTGTCAGTGGCAGCGCAGAGTGGCAGCGTGTGACCGACGACCTCCACAACTTCGCCAGCGGCGGGGTCACCGTGCTGCTTTCGCAACTGGCTTGATTCAGTCGGCTACGGCGGCGTGTCGGCCAATTGCCGCGCCGCTGGTGATGTGAGGCTGCGCAGGAACGCGAGCAGCGCGGCTCGTTCGCCGGCTTCGAAGGCGAACGCGCGGATGCGCCCGTCCTGCAAGCGGTCCTGCGGCGAACCACCGCGGGCGTAGTAATCAAGCACCTGCTCCAGCGTGGCCAGCGAGCCGTTGTGCATGTACGGCGCGGTCAGCTCAGCGTTGCGCAGCGTCGGCGTGCGAAAGGCGCGGCGGTCGGCTTCGTGGCCCGTTACCTCGAAGCGACCCTCGTCGGGCGCGTCGGGCGCGCCGATGCGCAGCAACTCGGCCGGCGTCAGCGTGGCGGCCAGCCCCGGCACCAGCTCCGCCGTCACGGGTTGGGCGGCGCGTGCGCGCGTTGCCGTGGCGATGCCGATGTTGTGGAATGCACCGTCGCTGAACAACGCGTCGCGCTGGCCCACGAGATGGCAGCCTGTGCAGCCGCGCGCGACGAAGGCCGCAAAACCGCGCTGTTCGACCGCACTCAAAGCGCCTGGCTCGTCGCCGTAGCGCCAGCGGTCGAAGGGGGAGCCGGCAGCCACCAGGCTGCGCTGGTAGTCCGCCAGCGCCTGGCCCAAGCGAGCGGCCGTGATGCGTTGCCCGCGGCCCCAGGCGTGTTCGACGAGGCGGCGGTGCGAAGGCGTCGCGTCGATCCGGCGCAGCACCGATCCGATGCTCGGGTTGGCCATCTCGTGCGGGTTCGTGAAAGGCTGCAACGCCTGCTCCTCCAGGCTGTCGGCACGGCCGTCCAGGAAGGGCGTGCGCACATGGCCGACATTGAGAAGGCTGGGCGCGTTGCGGCGCAAGCTCGCGCCTTCCATGCCCACAGAGGTGCGGATCTCGTTGACCGTGAAGCCTTGCGCCGGCACGTGGCACATGGCGCACGACAGCGTGCCATTGACCGAGAGGCTGCGGTCAAAGAACAGCGCTCGGCCCAGCGCCACGCGCCGCTCATCGAGCGCCGGCAGCGTCGGCAAGCCCAACCCTGCGCCCGTCGGCAGCGTGGCGGCCACGGCTGAGAGCACCAGCCCGACGCACAGCCCCAGCCAGACCGCAGCGCGAAGGCCCACCCATCTCATGACGTGGCGGCTTCTAGCGCGAGCGTCTTGAGGTCGTTGTAGAGCACTTCCTCGTCGAGCGTGCCGACGCTGTAGATCTCGCGCACCTGGCGCCGCGGGTCGATGAGAAACAGCTTGAGCATGTGGTTGAGTGTGCGCGTTGGCCGGCCGCGTGCGTCGGTCTCGACGGTGACCTCCTGGCCCAGTGCGTCGAGCAGCGGCAGCAATTGCGGCACAGAGGCCGTGGTGAGGAACTGCCAGCGCACGCGTTTGTCGGCGAGGAAGTCGCGGCCGTACAGCGCCATTTGTTGCGGTGTGTCGTGGGTCGGGTCGAAACTCAAGCTGACAAGCTGCGCCCGGCTGCCCAGCGTTGGGTCGGCCAGCAGCCGCCGATGCAGCGACGTCATGACCTGGTAGGCGAGTGGGCACCCCACCGGATCGCGGCAGTAGGTGTACATGAACGACAGCACCGACAGCCGCTGCCCCAGCGCCTGCCGCAGCCGCATGCCGCGACCGTCGGCATTGAGCACCAGCCCATCCGGGCACGGTCGGATCACGGGCAGCGCATACGTGCCGGGCGACGGCAGCCCGGTGCGATCCACGTGCGGTGCCCCGGTCGGCTGCGTGGCTGCGTCCGAGGCGGCGCTGGCGTGGCCCGTGGCCCACGCCAGCGCACCGGCCAGGCCTTGGCCGAGCAGGCGCCGACGCGCTGGCAGCGACACACGCGTCATCAGAGAGTCATCCGTTCAGGGCCGCTGCAGCGCCACCTGCTCGCGCGTGGCGGGATAGGCATCTGCCATCGACTTGCCTTGCGGCCGCGCGCTGAACTTCATGTGGTGCGCACGGCCCAGCTTCAGCGCCTTGAAGTCCACCTCCAGCTTTTGCGTCAGCTCTTTGCCGTCCCAGGCAAACAGGCGCAGCACCTGCTCGTTGTCGTCGCCCTGTTTGTCCCAATTGGCCAGCAGCGACGAGGTGACGTAGATGCGCTTGCCGTCCCAGCTTTGCGAGACCATGTTGACCTGCTTGCCGGTGACTTTTTCGTAGGTCTGCTTCGGAGCCTCGGGATTGCTCAGGTCGAAGTAGCGCGTCTTGCCATCCATGAAGGTGTTGACCCACAGGCCCTTGCCGTCGGCGGTGATGCTGATGTCCACCGGCAGCGGGATCTTGCTCGGGTCGCCGATGGTTGCCACGTCCTTGGCCTGCCACTCGCCCGCTGCGTCTTGCTTGACGAGCCAGATCTTGGAGGTCAGCGCGGTGGCCGTCACAGCCCAGTTGTCGCCAGCGTTCAGCGACCAGCGAATCTCCAGCGGCGCCCCCGGCACCGAAAACACCTTCTTCGGCTGCATGGCCTTGTAGTCCCAGATCGCCATCGTGTTGCCGAAGTTCTTCATCGCCTCGGCGTCCTTGATCAGCTTGCCCAGGTCCATCATGTAGTTGTTCCAGCCGGTGAAGCTGGACGTGAGCATGACGTTCTTGCCGGGGTTGATGCCGATGTCGTAGCCGTAGCCGTCGGCCTTGACGCCTCCGACCTCGCCCACCGGCATCGGATGCGAGGCGATGATGCGGCCGCCGTTGTCGAACGTGACCAAGCCGGTGCGCCCGCCGTGGTCTTTGGTGTTGGACAGCGCCTGCACCAACATGCGTCCGGGAATGGCGTAGAAGGTGTGCGGGCCGACGAAGCCGGTCTTGGTGGCGATGTTGTCGATCGTGCGCGTGAGCCTGGGCTTGGCGGGGTTCTTCAGGTCGATGACGTAGATCTTGTTGTCGTCCAGGCGACCGGCCCACAAGAAGCGGCGGTCGTCGGTGAAGCCCATGTGGTGCGCTTCGCCGCGACCGGGCACCGACAGCGTGTGCACCACCTTGCCGTATTGCTTGGACGCTGGGTTGACGTCGATCGTGACCAGCTTGTCGTTGCTGTCGCCCCAACCTTTGACACCCAGGGTCCAGACATGCACGAAGTCTTCCTGGCCCTTGATCAGATTCGCCATATAGGGCGAGTTGCAGGTTTCGTCGGCCATGGCTGCCAGCGGCACGGCCGAAGCGGCGGCCGTGGCGAGCAAGAGGGCCCCGAGTCTCGAGTGTCGAATGAACATCGTCGTCTCCTGTGGTGCCGAGTCATGGCGTGCCGAGTCATTCTGCGGAGTGGTCGGTGAGCCGACACCCTCGGAACAACCCTGATGAGCGACGCCGAGATGCTCCAGACTCGCACGCGTCGGCAGCGGAACATCAGCATGGCGATGCACCTCGGTGTGGACAGTCGAACGGGGCCGGCCCGAGGACGATGAGGCGCGTCAAACCCTCAGCATCACGATCAACGTGAGCGTTGCCGCACACATCGTCGCGTTGACGAGGTTCACGAACACAGCGCGGTTGAAGCGGCGGCCGTTGTGCTCGTGCAGCCAGGCCGCCATGGTCAGGTTGGCGCCGAGCCAGGTCAGCCAGGTGAGCACCGAGTGCTGGTTCGAGTTCTGCTGCTCCCAGATCGTCCACAGCGTGGGCAGGTACGACACCACCCGCAGCGACGCGAAGAGCGTGAACGCCCAGGTCAGCACGACGATGTAGCGCTCGTGCGTGAACCAACGTGGCCGAGGCGCGTTCAGCGGGCCGCCTCGGCTGTCCACGGTGTCTTCGAGCGGCATCATCGAGTCACCACGAACACCGTGCGGAAGCCGAGGTCGGCCAAGCTGTCGGCAGTGGCAGCGGCCAGGCGAAGATCGCGTACGCGCACCAGCACAGGAGCCTCCAGGCTGAGACCGTGAGCCGACTGGTGCATCAGCGCCAGCGACACCGCCTCCTCGACCACCGTCGGCTCGTTGTCCCCAAGGTTGACGACGGTGCTGATGGACCGGTTCCCCAACGCGGACTCGAGCTGCTCCGCCTGCGCCTCAGTGGCGTATCGCCCGGCGCGCGTGTGCGCCTGCGGGTCCGCCGGGGTCAGCGAGGGGGGCGATGGCATCACGCTGCCGTCGTCAGCGAACAGCGGGGACACCACGGCAGTGGCTGCCGAGTCGGTGGTCTGAATGGTCTGGGCGGTGTAGGCGGTGTCGCCTTCTTGCTCCGAGCCACCGCCGCAGGCGGTGAAGAGAATCGGCAGCGCCAACGCGGTCAGGCCGCGCTGGACCACAAGTCGGTATCCGTTCATTTCGCGTCTCCCTGTTCGGTACCTCAACAGCGAGGCACTCAAAGCTCAGTACGTCGCGACGGCCCGAAACCGGCCAGCGCCATCCACACGATTGGGGATAGCCGCACCGTGCCGTCACATGCCACCGCTACCATCGGCGCACCCATGAACGACACCCCTTCGCTTCTCGACCGCGCACGGACTGGCGACCGCCTGGCGTTCGACGAGTTGTTCCAGCAGCTCTACCCCGAGCTCAAACGCATGGCCCATGCGCGGCTGGCCGGCCACCGGCCCGGCACGCTGATGGAGACCACCGTGCTGCTGCACGAATGCTGGCTGCGCTTCAGCGAAAGCTGGCGCCTTGCCGCGGCCGACCGGGGGCACTTCATGGCGTACTCAGCGCGGGTGATGCGCTCGGTCGTTGTCGACGCGGTGCGCGCGTCCCAACGCGAGCGCCGCGGCGGTGGCGTGGCGCATGTGACGCTGGACAGCGCCCTGGTCGAAGCGCTGGCCTTGCCCGAAGACGAAGTGCTCGACATCGACGGCGCGCTGGCCGACCTGGCTGCGCTGGAGCCGCGCCTGGCGCAAGTCGTCGAGATGCGCTACTTCGCCGGCATGAAGGAAGCCGAGGTTGCCCAGGCACTGGGCATCAGCGAACGCACGGTGCGGCGCGACTGGGAGAAGGCACGAATGCTGCTTGCGGACGCGTTGCGGCCCTGACGCGGCCGGCAGGTGTCCGGTCAGCAGCACTTTCGTCGTATGCATGGACAAACCACCTCCCGCCCATGACACAAGACCCGCAACCCGGCCCGCTCGCAGACCTCGCCGCCGACTGGCCGCAGCTGAGTCGCCTGCTCGATGAAGCGCTGGCGCTTCCCGCAGCGCAACGCGAAGTCTGGCTCGACGGCCACACGGGTCTCTCGGCGCCGCTGAAGACCACGCTGCGCCGCCTGCTCGACGCACAGGCGGCTGCCGAAACCGGCGACTTCATGCGCTCGCTGCAGGGCCGCCTGCCGCTGCCGCCGAACGGCGAAGAAGGCCCGCTGGCGGGCGACACCGTCGGCCCGTGGCGGCTGGTGCGCCTGCTCGGCGAGGGCGGCATGGGCAGCGTCTGGCTCGCCGAGCGCGCCGACGGCCTGCTCAAACGCCCGGTGGCATTGAAGTTGCCGCGGCTGACGTGGGTGCCTGGGCTCGCCGCGCGCCTGGCGCGCGAGCGCGACATTCTTGCCGCGCTCGACCACCCGAACATCGTGCGCCTGCTCGATGCCGGTGTGGACGCCTCGGGCCGGCCGTGGCTCGCGCTGGAGCACGTCGACGGGCAGCCTTTGGATGCGTACGCCCGCGGTGCAAAGCCGACGCTGCGCGACCGGGTGTCGTTGCTGCTGCAGGTGGCCGCGGCGGTGGCCTTTGCGCACGCACGGCTCGTCGTGCACCGCGACCTGAAGCCTTCGAACATTTTCGTCACTGCGAATGGCGAGGTGCGCTTGCTCGACTTCGGCATCGCCAAGCTGCTCGGCGGTGACGAACCCGAACGCACCGCGCTCACGCAGGTGGGCGGCCGCGCGCTCACGCTCGACTACGCAAGCCCCGAACAGGTGCGTGGCGAGCCTCTCGGCGTGGCGACCGACGTTTACAGCCTCGGCGTCGTCGCCTTTGAACTCCTGGCCGGCGCACGCCCGTTTCGCCGCACGCGCGACAGCGCCGCAGCGCTCGAAGAAGCGATCCTCTTGCAAGACGCGCCGCTGGCCAGCAGCTTGGCGGCAGACGCCGCCACCGCCCGCGCGCTGCGAGGCGACCTCGACGCGATCCTCAACCAGGCGCTGAAAAAGGCGGTCGGCGAGCGCTACTCGTCGATCGACGCACTGGCCGCCGACTGGCGCCGGTGGCTGCGCGACGAGCCGGTGGCGGCCCGGCCCGACAGCGTGGCCTACAGGTTGCGCAAGTTCATGCAGCGCCGGCGTGTCGAGGTGGTGGTGGGCGGCATCGTTGCGTTCGCGCTTGTCGGCGCGGCGGGTGTGTCGACGTGGCAGGCCCAGCGCGCAGAAGCCGCGAGAGCACTGGCCGAGCAGGAAGCGGCCACCGCTCGTTCGGTGCAGGCTTTCGTCGAGTCGGTATTCCTCGCCAACAGCGGTGACCAGGCCCGGCCCGGCGCGGGCCGGGAAACCACCGCGCGCGACTTGCTGGACCGCGGTGCCCAACGGATCGGCACCGAGCTGAAGCAGCAGCCCGTGGCGCGCGTTCGTCTGCTCGGCCTGATGGCGGGCATGTACGAAGACCTGAGCGAGTTCGGGCGCATGCGCGAGCTGGCTGAAATGCGGGTGGCCCAGGCGGCCGAGTTGGCGCCGGGAGCCCGTGAACCCGAGCAGGTGATGGCGCTCGCCGACCTGGCGCACGCGCTGGCGATCAGCGGCCGCGAAGCCGACGCGCGTGCGCGCCTCGACGAGGCCGAGGCCGTGATGCAGCGCGCGCAGCTGACTGATGCCCCACTGCGCCTGCGGCTGCTGGTGCGGCGCGGATCGGTGCACCGGGCCGACGACCCCGAGCGTGCCGCCGCGGCGGCGGAGCAGGCCTGGGCCTTGGCCGGCAGGCTGCCGCCGTCGCAGGACCAGGTCATCGCTGCCTACCTCGTGGCCGAGGCGCGAGTGCATCACAAAGGCGAAAGCGAAGGTGCCTTGCGGGTGCTGAACGAGGCGGTGCCGCTGCTGGAACGACGGCCGGACTTGGGCGCCAGCATCTTGGCCCCAATGCACACGCTGAAAGGTGATGCCGAGTTCAAGCTCGGTCGCCTGGATGCTGCCGAGGCGAGCTACCGGCGCGGTATTGCGGTCGAGCGTGCCCGTGGTGGCAGCGGCGCGCTGCCAAACCAGCTCGCGCAGCAGTTTGCGCAGTTCCTCGTCCGGCAGGAGCGTTGGCGTGACGCCGTGGATGTTCTGCAGCCCAGCTGGGAGTGGGCCCGCACCCACACCAAGGATTATGAAACGACCGTGCCGATGGTGTCGGTGACCTTCGGCCAGGCGCTGGTCGCTATGGGCCGGCTGAGCGAAGGGCTGACGGCGTTGGATCTGGCGGTGGAGCAGGTGGCACGCTTGCAAGACGCTGCGGACATTGCGCCCCGTATCGCCGCCTGGCGCGCAATGGCCTGGGTGCGTGCGCAGCGCCTGCGGGACGCCGAACTGGCGCTGGCGAGCATCGACTTTGAACTCGCAAACCGGCAGATGCGCTCGCCGCCACAAGTGGAACAAGCGCGGCGCGAAATCCAACTCGCCCGCGGCCGAGGAAGTGACGCACTTGCCGGCTGGCGTGCCGAACGCAAGGCCGCCGGGCGCACCGAGGTACCCGATGCGCGGAAAGAGCCGGTCGCTGCCGTCGAGTCGGCACGGCTCGTACGCGCCAGCGGCGACTCCGCAACCGCGCTCGCACAAGCGCAGGCGGTGATCGCTGCCTTCGACGAGCGCGCAGCCTCAGGCACGCCGTGGCGCGGCGCCACGCCGGCAATCGCGTGGCAGGTGGCCGGCGAGGCACTGCTGCAACTCGGCCGGCACCGCGAGGCGGCAGAGGCGCTGGAGCAAGCGGCTGCACTGCTGAGGCCGCACGTCGACACCTCACGCAGCCTGCAACTGGCATCGCTGCTGGGTTCTCTCGCCGACGCTGCAAAGCGCACGGGGCAGGCCGAGCGCGCGGCGGCCCTGGTGCGCGAAGCCGGGCAGATCACAAGGCTCACGCTGGGGGAAAGTGGCTGAAAAGCGGCTGAGGCCTTCAGGTTCGTTGGCCGACGCGGGCCAGCCGATCACCGCAACGCCGCGATGATGTTCGGCGTGAGCACTCGGGCCGAATCCGCCGGGCTCACCAGCGAGTCGATCCCGGCAAGGTGAAGCTCGGTTGCGCCGTGGATGGCGCTCCAGGCAAACCACTGATCCTGCGGCGTGGGCGGGCGTTGCAGCACACCGAACCTGTGAAGGTCGTCCAGTGCCTTGGCGAAGTGCGCAAACGTCGGCGTGCGCTCTGCTTGCTCGGCGGCGCTGCGCCTGAATTCGCTGGCGCCACGGCCGAAGATCAAGCTGAAGAGGGCAGGCTCGGAGATGCCGAACTGCACATACGCGGCGCCGATTCGCTCCAGGCGTCGGATGGCGTCTTCGGCATCGCGCACCTCGTGTTCGATCGGCGCCGCCTCCTGAAAGCGCTGCCGGAGCATCGTGAACCCGTGTCGCGCCAGCTCGAACAGCAGGGCTTGCTTGTCGGCAAAGTGCTTGTACGCCGCCGCTGGCGTCACGCCCACCTTGCGGGCGAGTTCGCTGAGTGAGAACCGACCGCTGCCGGTGGCCGCCATTTCCTCGATGGCGGCGGCCAGCAGCGCGTCTCGCAGGTTGCCGTGGTGGTAAGCGAGTTTGGGGGTCGGGTGGGGCGCTTGGCGCATGACGCAGTGTATTGACAGCGACGCGTGGGCTCAATAAAGTAAATAACGTTAACTTCAACTCGACAAGGGCCTTCATGAACTCACTTCCTGAGCCACGATCGATCGCATCACGGGCCGGCTTGCTGGCAAGCGTTGCGCTCGTCGCGGGTTGCGCAACCACGGGCGCCCGAGTCGGCGCTGCATCGCCGGTGCCGACGCTGGGCGCACCCACGATGGTCGCAACCTCGTTGGGTCGCCTGGCGGTGTGGGACAGCGGCGAGCAAGGCGCCGGCCCGCCCGTCGTGCTCTGGCCGTCGATCTTCACCGACCACGCCATCTATGCGTCGCTCGTCAGCCATTGGCAAGGCAAGCGGCGTCTGGTGCTGATCGACGGGCCCGGCCACGGCGCCAGCGAAGGTCCGCGCGACGTGCCGTTCACCATGCAGGCCTGCGCCGTGGCCATGAAGCAGGTGCTGGACAGCAAGGCGATCAGCGCCGCAGTGGTGGGGGGCACGTCGTGGGGTGGCCTCGTCGCTGGCGAATTCGCGATCGCCTACCCCGCCGCTGCGCTCGGCGTGGTCATGCTCAACACACCGTTCTTCGTGCAGCCCGGTGGCCCGGCCGTGAGCGAGCGGCTGATCACCTGGGCCTCGGGCGCGCTGCTGCCTACGGGGCTCTTCACCAGCGGTGTCGCGCGGTCGTTCTTTCTGCCCGAGACGCGGGAGGCAGGCGGGCCGCTGATGGCGCACTTCCATGACAGCCTGCACCGCAGCGACGCCAAGGCACTCTCGACGTCGGTGCGGTCGGTGTTGCTGGAGCGTGCGGCGCTGGCCGAGCGTTTGCCGCAGATTCAGGTGCCGGTGCTCGTGATCGCGGGGCGGCACGACAGCATGTACCCGCTGAACGGCCAACAGGCGGCGGTGGGCAAGCTGGCCCGCGGCAGGCTCGAAGTGGTCGACAGCCGCCACATCTCGATCGTCGACAAGCCCGCAGAAACTGCCCGCCTGCTGGACAGCTATCTGGACAGCCTGCCGCCGACCAGAAAGTAGCCACGTCTGCGCGGGCGCGCCGTCAGAACGCGCTCAGATCAACGGCCGTTGTGGCGGGCGCCCGTCTCCGTACAGGTCGGCCAACCGGACGAGCGCCTTGGCGTCGCGCAAGTGCAGCCGGCCGTCCTCGATGCGGTGCAGGCCGCGCCGCTCGAGCTTGCGCAAGGTCTTGTTGGTGTGGACCAGCGAGAGCCCGAGCCCGTCGGCCACGTGCTGCTGGGTCAGCGGGAAGGGCACACCCGAGGCGCCGCCATCGGCTTGCAGCGCGGCGGCGCGCTTGAACAGCAGGATCAGCAGCATCGCGATGCGCTCCTCGGCGCTGCGCCGGCCCACCGACAGCAGCGTGTCGTCGACGAGCGACTCTTCGTGCGCCGTCAGCCAGGTGATGTTGAAGCCCATCGACGGCTGCTGACGGTGCAACTCCCACAGCGCGTCGCGCTGGAACACACAAAACCGTGCGTCGGTCAGCACGTCCACTCCGTGTGCGGCGGCGTCGCCCATGCGCTGCTGCACGCCGATGAAGTCGCCGGCCAGCAGGAAGGTCAGGATCTGGCGGCGGCCGTCGCGCAAGGTCTTGTAGCGGAACGCCCACCCATCGAGCAGCGTGTAGAGCGGCGCGTCGGCGTGGCCCTCGTGGATCAGCGTCTCGCCGGCCGCCAGGCGCAATTCGCGCCGCTTGAGCGACTGCACCAGCACCAGTTCGTCTGGACTGTGCGCAATGAACAACGGCAAGGGCCGCAGCGGGCACTGGTGGCAGGGGATATCGTTCATCGACAGGCGTTGTTGCAAGTTGGAAACGGTGGCTTCGGTCAATGTCTTTTGACACAGCGCCTTGGCAGTCGCCTGCCTAAAGTCACGCCAATGCGCTCAAAACACCGACCGTGCAGCCACATGCCGCTGCGGCCTTCCCGCTCCGTGCGAGAGGCTTCAGTATGACGGCTCCGCCTTCTTCAGCGCCCACCCCGCCGACGCGCGGCACCGGGGTCGACGACTGGGATCTGCTGCTCCGCACCGTGACGGCCAAGCTCAGGCTGTTGGTCGGCGACGCACCAGCCTCGCCCGAGGCGGCGCAAGAAGCGCTGGCCGCGTTGCGGGCGGGCGTGCTGGAGTGCGCGGCGGCGCTCGATCAGATCGTGCTGATCATCAAGGAGCAGTGGCCCACGGCGCCGCAAGACGTCGCCTAGCAACACTCCGCCCGGCTGCTTCGCGGTGTAGGAGACAGCCCACACGCAAAGCCGGCGGGCGCCGATGGCACGCCGCGCGACGCCATCGCACCATTTGGGCGTCGGTGGGTGGTCGCGGTGTGCGCGCTCAGCGCCGCCATCCACCTTGAAGGATCTGCAATGAGCCTGGGCACCATTCTTCTGATCGTTCTCATCCTTCTGTTGATCGGTGCCATCCCAAGCTGGGGGTACAGCAAAGGTTGGGGCTACGGCCCGAGCGGCGGGCTGGGGTTGGCGGTGGTCGTGGTGTTGGTGCTGGTCTTGATGGGTCGGCTGTGACGCGGTGGCGGCAGTCGGGCGCGGCGGCAATCGCCGGCGGGTTGCTGCTGCTGTCGGGCTGCGGCGACAAGGCGACGCTGCCGCTGGCGGCCGGCGTGGGCCCGCAGCCCACACTCCCGGCCCCGCGCAAAGAGACCATCCCGACCGTCAACATCGCTCCGGCCATCGGTTGGCCCCGCGGCGGGGCGCCGGTGGCGGCGCCCGGCACCCGGGTGCAGGCCTTCGCCGAGGGGCTCGACCACCCGCGCTGGCTGCACGTCTTGCCCAACGGCGACGTGTTGGTGGCGGAGAGCAACGCGCCGCCCAAGCCCGACGCCGACTTCAGCGTCCGCGCGTGGGTGATGGGGCTGGTTCAGAAGCGCGCGGGCGCGCGCACGCCAAGCGCGAACCGCATCACCCTGCTGCGCGACACCGATGGCGACGGGGTTGCGGACCTGAAGTCCGTGTTGCTCGAAGGCTTGCACTCGCCATTCGGCATGGCGCTGGTGGGTGATGGGCTGTACGTTGCCAACACCGATGCGGTGCTGCGCTTTCCGTACGCTGCCGGCGACACGCGCATCACCGCGCCCAGCGTCAAGGTGATGGAGCTGCCAGCAGGCGCCATCAACCACCACTGGACCAAGAGCTTGATCGCCAGCCCCGACGGCAGCCGCTTGTACGTCACGGTGGGCTCCAACAGCAACGTCGGCGAGCGCGGCATGGAGGCTGAGGAAGGCCGCGCCGCGATCTGGGAGCTGGACACGCGCAACGGCGCCCGCCGCCTCTTTGCCAGCGGTTTGCGCAACCCCAACGGCATGGCCTGGGAGCCCAGCAGTTCGGTGCTGTGGACGGTCGTCAACGAGCGCGACGAAATCGGCAGCGACCTGGTGCCCGACTACATGACCTCGGTGCGTGACGGCGGCTTCTACGGCTGGCCGTACAGCTACTTCGGTCAGCATGTGGACGAACGTGTCAAGCCGCCGCGCCCGGACCTGGTGGCCAAGGCGATCGTGCCCGACTACGCACTCGGCCCCCACACCGCATCTCTCGGTCTGGCGCACTCGAAAGGCACCAGCTTGCCGGCGCCGTTTGCCGAGGGCATGTTCATCGGCCAGCACGGCTCCTGGAACCGCAAGCCGCACAGTGGCTACAAGGTGGTGTTCGTGCCGTTCGCGAGCGGCCGGCCTTCCGGTGCGGCGCCGGTGGACGTGCTCACGGGGTTTCTCAGCAACGAGGGCAAGGCGTTCGGGCGTCCGGTGGGCGTGGCGCTCGACAAACTTGGCAGCTTGCTCGTCGCCGACGACGTGGGCAACGTCGTCTGGCGCGTGAGTGCCGCCAGCGGGTCCTGAAGGACCGACAGTTGCCTCGACCGCAGCCCGTGCCATGACGACCCTGAACCTCCGCGTCGGCAGCTCCAGGCGCGGTTGGTTGGCCGCGGGCTCGTTGTTGCTGGCTGGCTGCAGCAGCCTGCCCACGATCAACCCCGACATGGCGCGGCGCACGGCGCCGGTGCAGCTCGAAGGCGCGCGCGGCCCGCTGACGGCAGCGCAAAGCAAGGCGGTGCTCGAACGACTCAAGAGCGCGGCCAAGGACGCCGGCAAGGAGACGAGCCTGCTGGAGCGTCACCTCGCGCTCGAAGAGGCGATCGCCGGCAGCCCGCTGACCACCGGCAACCACGTGGTGCTGCTCGAAGACGGGCCGGCCACCTACCGGGCGATGCTCACGGCCATCGCCGCCGCGCGCGACCACATCAACATGGAGACCTACATCCTGGAGGCCGACGACGTGGGCCACCAGTTTGCGCAGGCGCTCATCGCCAAACAGCGCCAGGGCGTGCAAGTGAACCTGATTCGCGACAGCGTGGGCACGATCGGCACGCCAGCCGAGTTTTTCAAACGCATGAGCGATGCCGGTATTCGCGTGCTGGAGTTCAACCCGATCAATCCGTTGCAGGCGCGCAAGGAGTGGGAGCTGAACCAGCGCGATCACCGCAAGCTGTTGATCGTCGATGGTCGCACCGCATTTTTGGGCGGCATCAACATCAGCAGCGTGTATTCGAGCGGCTCATCCAGCGGCTCGGCAGGCGGCTCCTCCGGCCGCAACGCGCGCCCCCAACCCGCCCGTGACGGCGAGGGCGTTGCGGCGCCCGGCTGGCGTGACACCGACCTGCAGCTCCAGGGCCCGGTGGTGGCCGAGCTGCAGAAGCTCTTCCTCGCCACGTGGGAGAAACAGCGCGGTGAGCCGCTGGCGCACAAGAACTACTTTCCGCGGCTGGAAACCGCCGGCAAGCAGGTCGTGCGCGCCATCGGCAGCTCGCCCGACGAACCCTTCAGCCTGATCTACGCCACGCTTCTGTCGGCCATCGGCAGCGCCGAAAGCAGCGTTCGGCTGACCAACGCCTACTTTGCCCCCGACCCTCAGCTGCTGGCCGCGCTCGAAGCAGCGGCCGCGCGCGGCGTGGACGTGAGCTTGATCCTGCCGGGCCAGACCGACTCGTGGCTGGTGTTCCATGCCGGGCGCAATTACTACGACCGATTGCTGCGGGCAGGCGTGAGGATCTTCGAGCGCCGTGGCGCCATCCTGCATTCCAAGACCGCGCTCGTCGATGGCGTGTGGGCCACTGTCGGCTCGACCAACCTCGACTGGCGCAGCTTCCTGCACAACCACGAGCTGAATGCCGTGGTGTTGGGCGCGGAGTTCGGCGCCCAGGTGCAGGCGATGTTCGAGCGGGACCTGGCCGCCTCCGACCGCATCACGCTGGCGCAGTGGTCGCGCCGCCCGATCGAATGGCGCATGAAGGAGGCGTTCGCACGGGCCTGGGAGTATTGGTTGTAGCGCCGGCTTGGCGATGCCGTCGCGCAGAGCCTGGTGCAAGCGATCTGATCAGCGCGGATACGGTGGCACGCAGTTGCCGTGGGCCATTGCGCTGAGGAGTTGACCCGCTCTGGCATGGGGCGGGTAGTGTCTGAATCGCCTGGGTGGTTGCTGCCTTGTCAGCCGACGGCCAAAGCCCGAGCGGGTCAAGGCCACTGTTCAGTTGCTGGGTCGACAGCGCGTGGCTGTCGAAACAGCGAATCGAGCACTGCCAGCCACGACGAGGCCGGCGCCAAGGCCATGAGCTTCGAGATGACTCTGGGCGCCAGGCCGGTCAGCAGCGCAGGCGTCAACAACCAGCGCCACGGGCGCGACCATGCCAGGGCACCGCCGAGCAGCAAGGCTGCCAATACCATCACCACCGGGTTGCGCTGTGCCATCGGCCGAACCACCGCCACCGTCGCGCCCGTGGCGACGATGCCGACCAGGCGCAGCGGGTGGCGCTCCCACCAACGGTAAACCAGCGCGAGCACGGCGGCAGCGGCGGGGTGGTCCGTCAGGGAATGCCACGCACCGGTGCCACCTTTGCCGTGGTCAACGGGTTCAGCAGCGCTCGCGCCATCGGTGGCACTGCCCCGAGCCACTGTGGAGGCGGTCTTGGGCTTGGGTCCCATCGCCGCGCGCAATCGCTCGCGCGAAAGCGCCAACCTCTCGACCGGTGAACTCAGCCCAGTGCCTGCGCTCACGGCAAGCCACCGGTCCATGAGGAACGCGACGCAAACGCGAACCGGCGGTGCGTCACGATGCCCCTGCCTCGCGCAACATCTGAAGGTCAGCCCGCAGCTGCTCGCGCAGCGCATGGAGGCTGTTCACTTCGCCACCCCGGCGGGCGGCCAGAAAGCAAGCAACCGAGACGAGTGCCGGCGCAAACGGCCCGGCAAACAAGGCCCACGGCGCATGGATGTTCGACGGCGGCGTGACGGCCCACAACATGAGCGCGACACCACCGAGCACCGCCGCCAGCGCTGCACAGCAGACGCCAACGGCGAAGCAGATGGCGCGGCGCCGCCATGCGACGGACGCGCTGCCGATCTGTGCGACCAGCACTTCCGCATATGCACCGACGTGCTCCGCCAACAACTGCGGCCGGGTGGCTACGAGCTGAAGCAGGGGGTGCAACATCGGGCGCGACTTTCCGGGCGGGTCGGCTTGAACAAGTCAGCGTCGGCAGATCAGCAGCGATCAGCGATCAGCGATCGCGCGAACGCGTCATCAGGCTCAGCATCGCCATCAACGCAGCACCGGCGCCCGCGGCAATGAGCATCGCCTTGATCGGCTCGTCCTTGATGTAGCTGACGGTGTTGTCCGACGCCTTCAGCGCCTTCTCGCGCAGCTGCGCCGAGCTCTCGAGCACCGCGTCGACGCCGCGTTGGGCCATCGCGCCGGCTTGCTCGCCGACCCGGTTCAGCAGCGGTGCCGCCTGGTTGCGCAGGTCTTGAACGCTGCTGGCCAGGCCGTCGAGCGACTCGTTGGCGACGCGCTGGGTGGACTTGATGGCCTTGTCGGCCGATTGCGCGGCGTGGTCGGCAACGGCGTTTGCGTCATCGCTGGCTTTTCTGGTGAACATGATTCATTCCTTGTTTCAAGAGTGGATGGGGAACGCAGCGCGATGGGCGCGCCGCGTCAGTTCTTCTTCACGAGGCCCCACAAGAAGCTCGCCACGGCCAGGATGGCGAACACGACGAACAAGATCTTGCCGATGCCGACCGCGCTGGCGGCAATGCCGCCGAAGCCGAACAGCGCAGCGATCAGCGCAATGACGAAAAACACGACGGCGTAGTGCAACATGACAGGCTCCTGGCGTGGCGGCGAACCGCGCGTGGTGGGTGAAGGGGTCTCGTTCCGCAACCGTTGGTTGCGACAAGATCAGTGTGTCTCGCCGAGCTCTGCCAAGCGATAGGCGTCGCCGCCAGCCGTTTGTCGGGCGAAAGACCGTGTGCGTGTAGGACCGGGCCGACAGGGCTTGTTGCCGCCCAGGTCGTCGCTTTTAGTGAACGGCCGGTGCCGCTGAAGGCGCTGCGTCCGAAGGCTGGGCAGCGGCGTCGTCGTTCGTGGACTCGGGCAGCATCACCTGGATCGTCGTGCCCTGGCCAGGCGCCGACTTCACCGTCAGCGCACCACCCTCGGCCTCGACTCGAAACCGCATGCCGACCAGCCCGTACGCCGAGCTGCGCTTGCCGTCCACCGCGAAGCCGACGCCGTCGTCGATCACATCGACCCACACCTGGTCGCCTTGCGACGCCAGCGTCACCCACACGTTGCGCGCCTTGGCGTACTTCGCAATGTTGGTCATGGCTTCCTGCACCACGCGGTAGACGACCAGTTCGCTGGTATTGCTCAGTTTCACCGGCGCCAGCGTGGCTTGCACCTCGACGCCCGATTGCGCGGCGAACTCGCGGGCCTGAATCTCCAGGGCCGCCACCAGACCGAGGTTGCTCAGCGACGAGGGGCGCAGGTCTTCGATGATGCGGCGGCCGAGCGCAATGCTGTTGTTCAGCGTCTCCACCAGATGCGCCAGCCGTTCGAGCGCCTCGGGCGACGCGCCGCCCAGCCGCGACCGGATGCGCGCCGCATCGAGCTTGGCCGAAGTGAGCAGCGCGCCCAGTTCGTCATGAAGGTTGCGAGCCAGCCGGTGGCGTTCGTCTTCACGGGCGGCCTGCAGGTGGCGGGTCAGTTCGGTCAGCTCGATGGTCCGGCTTTCGACCTCCACCTCCAGCCGGTCGCGCTCGGCCTGCACCTCGCGCTTGCTGTCCTGCTGCTGGCGCTCCATCGCGCTGGACTGGCGCAGATACAGGAACAGACCGAGCAGGCACAGCGCAGTCAATGCGGCCACGCCCATGCGATTGATCAGCGCGGTCTCGTACATCTCCGTGCGGCCGCGCGCCACGTTGGCGCTCTCGAGCGCCAGCAGTTCAATGGAGAGGGTGCGGATGGCCTCCATCTTCTCGCGGCCGATGTCGCTGAGCACCAGATCGGTGGCGGTGGCTCGATTGCCCTTGTTGTGCATTTCGATCGTGATCGCCAGCTCCGACAGCTTCGCCTGCACCAAGTCGTGCAGCTTGATCACGAGCGGCATGGCAGCGGCATCGTCCCGGTAGTACGGGTCGAGGTAGTCGAAGGACTTCTGGATCTCTTGCAGCGCCTGCTGGTACGGCGCCAGATACCCGGCGCGGTTGGTCAACAGGTACCCGCGCTGGCCGCTCTCGGCATCGACAACGGCGCGTGCCAAGGCCTGAATCCGGGTCCGCGCGGTGCCCATCGACCCCAACTCATCGAGCATGCCCACGGCGCGCCAGTACGAGCCTTCGCTGATGAACAACATCGCCACCGCCGCGATGCACGCCAGCGCAAGAACGAAAGGGCTGCGCTTGACAATGCTCAAGACATCCATTTCGGGCCTGTGATGAAAAAACGTGGGATCATCAAACGAGCCACAGCCAACCCACCGCCATGATTCGAATCGCCATCATCGACGACCACGCCATGATCCGCGCCGGGTTGAAGCAGTTCTTCGCCGACCAGATCGACTTCAAGGTCGTGGCCGAAGCCAGCAACGGTCGCGACGCGCTCGACATCGTGCGCGCCGGCGAGGTCGACGTGATCCTGCTCGACATCTCGATGCCCGATCAAAGCGGCGTGGATGCGCTGGCCGCGATTCGAGCGCGGGCGCCGGACCTGCCGGTGCTGATCCTGAGTGGGTTTCCGGAAGAGCATTACGCGACCACGCTGCTGCGCCAGGGCGCCAGCGGCTACTTGAACAAGGATTGCGACCCCGACGAAATCGTCAAGGCCATCCGCACCATCTACCGCGGCCGCAAGTACATCACCTCGGGCGTGGCTGAGCGGCTTGCCGACGGGCTCAGCGGTGGCGGTGACAGGCCGCTTCATGAGCAGCTTTCCGAGCGCGAGCTGCAAGTCTTCTTGCGCCTGGCCAAGGGAGAGACCATCGGCAACATGGCCGAGAGCATGTCGCTCAGCGTGAAGACAGTGAGCACCTATCGGACCCGTGTGATGGAGAAGATGAGGCTCGAGTCCAACAGCGACCTGACGTACTACGCGCTGAAAAACGGGCTGATCCAGTAGGGCTGACGGGGCGGCGCCAGCCGCGGGCGCTGCGTCATGACAGCACGCCCATGCCGCTGTCGCCGCCGTTGCCGGTGGCGAGCTGGTTGCAGTACTGGATGAGCGCGTCGATGTCGTTCGACTTGTCGAACACCCTGTCGGCGCCCAGCGCGAGGCACCGGTTGCGCATGTCCTGGGTGGCGAAGTTGCTGAGCACCACCATCCTGGGCCGTGGGAGCGCCTGCTTTCTCACACCGCCGGCAGCACGCAACACACCCAAACCGGAGCCGCCCTTCAGGAAGATGTCGACGATCACCAAGTCGTATTGATTGCCGGCTTGCAACAGCCACTGCACCGCGGTCGTCTCGTCTTCAGCAGCCCCGACCACTTCGACCGGAACGAGTTCTTCCAGCGTGGCGATCAGGTTCTCGCGGATCACCTGACTGTCTTCAACGATGAAGGTCTTGAGCGGTGGCATTGGCAGTTTCGTTGCGATCGAACCCGTCCCCCATGCCCGCGAACCGGCGTTGCGGCTGACATCTGAGGAGCAACGAATTGTGGCCGACAAGGTCGTGGTCATGGCAAATCTCGATGAAGTGTCGCGGCTGCCCTGGTTCAACGCCATAGGTTGGCCTCGCAGTGTCTTGTCGGACGATTCCTACGGTGTCGCTGGGCGCGCATCACTTGAAACTTTGTAGGACTGCAACTACAACGCCCGGCGGGCGGGGGCGGAGACTACCGGCAGAATGCGATCTTCTTCGGCTCCGACTCACCACGACCACCATGGACGCACTCGTCATTCACGCTCCCGGCGACCTCCGCATCGAAGACGTGCCGACCCCCGAGGTGGGCGCCAGCCAAGTGCGCGTGCGGGTGCGTGCCGGCGGCATCTGCGGCTCGGACCTGCACTATTACCAGCACGGTGGCTTCGGCACCATCCGGATCCAGCAACCGATGGTGCTGGGGCACGAGGTGGCGGGCGTCGTCGAGGCCGTCGGCCCTGGCGTGGACACGCGGGTGAAAGGTCAGAGCGCAGGCCAAAGCGGCGGCCCGAGCGTGGGCACCCGCGTGGCGGTATGCCCCAGCCGGCCCTGTGGCACCTGCCGCTTCTGCCAACTCGGCCTGCAGAACCACTGCCTGGACATGCGCTACTACGGCAGCGCGATGCGCATGCCGCACGTGCAGGGGGCGTTCCGGCAAGAGATGGTGATCGAGGCGAACCAGGCCTTTGCGCTGGCCGACGGCATCAGTGACGCCGAGGGCGCGATGGCCGAGCCGCTGGCGGTGGCGCTGCACGCGGTCAACCGCGCCGGGCCGCTGCTGGGCAAGTCGGTGCTGGTGACGGGCTGCGGGCCGATCGGCGCCTTGACCATCATCGCTGCGCGGCGCGCCGGGGCCACGCACATCGTCGCGACCGACGTGGTGGCGCAGCCGTTGCGCAAGGCGGCCAAGGTCGGCGCCGACGAGACCATCAACGTGGCCGAGCAACCCGAAGCGCTGGCGCGTTACGGCGCTGACAAGGGCCAGTTCGACGTGCTGTTCGAGGCCAGCGGCAACGAACGTGCCTTGCGGTCGGCCTTCGAGGTGCTGCGCCCGCGTGGCGTGATCGTGCAAGTGGGCCTTTCGGCTGCCGAGCTGACCCTGCCGTTGAACACCTTGGTGGGCAAAGAGTTCGACCTGCGCGGCGCGTTTCGATTCCACGAGGAGTTCGGCGTCGCCGTGCAGCTCATCAACCAGGGCCTGGTGGACCTGAAGCCGCTCGTGTCGGCCACGCTGTCGTTCCGCGACGCGGGCCGCGCCTTTGCGCTCGCGGCCGACCGCACGCAGTCGATGAAGGTGCTGCTGAGCTTCGACTGAGGGCCCGGCGTTTCAAGTTGGGGAGGGGGATCAAGTGATGCGGGCAGTGTTCGGTGTGCTGGGCTTGCTGGTGGTGCTGGCCATTGTGGGCGTGCTTGCCAAGAAGGCGTTGCAGCCGTTGCAGTTGCCAGCGCCGTCTGCGGCTGCGAGCGCAGCTGCCACAAGCTCTGCCACAAGCTCTGCGACAGGTGCTGCGCCGCCGCCTGCCCAAACGCCGGCCCAGCAGTCACGCCAACTGCAGAACCAGGTGAAAGACGAGCTGAACAAACTGATGCAGCAAGCGCCCGCGCGCGCCGAGCCATGAGCGCTTCGCCGACACCGCAGGCCGCACTCGCTGCTCTCGTGTTGAAGGAGCGCGTGTTGCTCGGCAGTCTGCCCGCGCATGAGCACGCGGCGGCGCTCGCGCTGGCGTGGTGCGCATTGCCGCGCGATACCGTGCTGCGTGAAGCCGATGTCAACGCAGCGTTGAAGCGATGCCTCGCAGACGAGGCCAGCTTTCTCGACGTCGATCATGTCGAGTTGCGCCGCTGGCTGGTCGACACCGGTTGGCTGACACGCGATGGTTTCGGGCGCGAGTACCGGCGTGTCGAGCCGGCTGCGTTGCCCACCGCGCTGCAACCGATCGCCGCCGAACTGCTCGCCATCGACCCGCCGCGTTGGGTGGCGAGCGTGCGCGCGGCCAGCGCGCAGCAGCGCGCCGAGCGCCGCCGTGCCTGGGAGGCGCGACAGGCGAGCGCGGTCGAGAGCGACGCAAGCACAAGAAGCGCGGGCAAGAAGAGCGTGAATGAGTGAGGACAGCGCGTCGCGCGACGAAGCCGGCATGCGCCTGGCGCTCGACCAGGCGCACAACGCGTGGCTGGTCGGCGAGGTGCCGGTCGGCGCGGTGATCGTGCGCGACACGCCCACCGGCCGCCAGGTGCTGGCCACCGGCTACAACCGGCCGATCACGCAGAACGACCCGACGGCGCACGCCGAGATCGTCGCGCTGCGGCACGCCGCCAGCCTGCTGGGCAACTACCGCCTGCCCGAATGCGAGCTGTACGTGACGCTGGAGCCCTGCGCGATGTGCGCAATGGCGCTGCTGCACGCACGCTTCAAGCGCGTGGTGTTCGGCGCGGCCGACCCGAAGACCGGCGCGGCGGGGTCGGTGCTGAACCTGTTCGCGCAGCCGCAGCTGAACCACCACACCGAACTGGTCGGCGGCGTGTCGGCCGACGCCTGCGGGCAGGTGCTGCGCGACTTCTTTGCCGAGCGGCGGGAGCGGTATCGGCAGCGGCATGCGGCCCCCGATGGGGCGCCCGAGACCGCAGCGACGAAAGAGAACGCGCCGACCATCCCGGCTGGCGAGGCGACCGAGCTCGAGCTGCCGCACGAACCGACCTGACCTTGTGATGACCCCACTCACCCTGTTCACCCCGGCCGGGGTGCTGGCGCAAGCCGCGCCGCTGCGGCTGGCCGCCAAGCGCCTCGCGGCGATGGGCTTTGCCGTGCAGATCGACGAAGACGCGCTGCGCAAGCACCAGCGTTTCGGAGGCGACGACGACACGCGCCTGGCCGCCATCCACCGGGTGGCCCGTGCCGCGCCGAGCATCGCCATGGCCACGCGCGGTGGCTACGGTGTGACGAGGCTGCTGGGCCGCATCGATTGGAAGCTGATCGTCCGAAGCATCGAGCGCGGCACACGCTGGGTCGGCCACAGCGATTTGACAGCGCTGCAACTCGGTCTGCTCGCGCACGTGCGCTCGCCCACCCAAGGCGTCAACTGGGCCGGCCCGATGGCCTGCTTCGACTTCGGCCGCGAGGCGCCTGAGCATGGCGAGAAGCGCATCGACGCGGTGGACGAGATCACGCGCGACGTGTTCATCGAGGCGATGAGCGGCGAACTCGAAGCGGTGGGCTTTCGCACCGAAGCCGGCTTCGACGGGCTGCACGCCAAGGGCCCGCTTTGGGGTGGCAACCTGTGCATGGTCAATTCGCTGCTCGGCACGCCGCACTGGCCTCGCATCAAGGGCGGCGTGCTGTTCCTCGAAGACGTGAACGAGCACCCGTACCGAATCGAGCGCAGCCTGCTGCAGTTGCAGCAGGCGGGTGTGCTAGACGACCAGCGTGCCGTGCTGCTGGGCGCGTTCAACGCTTACAAGAAGTCGCCGCTGGACCGCGGCTACACCATGAAGAGCGTGGTCGAGCACCTGCGCTCGGTGAGCAAGACGCCGATCCTGACCGGCCTGCCGTTCGGCCACGTGCCGACGAAGGTGTGCTTGCCGGTGGGTGCGCGCGTGACGCTGGCGGTGCAGGGGCGCGACGTGATGATCGGCTGGGCGCTCGATTGAGCCGGCTGCCGCTGATCATGTGTCCCCGTTCGGGCTGAGCTTGTCGAAGCCCTTCGACGGGCTCAGGGCGAACGGTTCGAGCTCGCTAGCGGCTCGATGTTGCCCCCCTTTCGCGGATACTCCACGGCTTTTGCCGGAACCACCCCCCTTTCCTCCATGAGCACGGAACCCGATTTGTTCGACCCACCGCCGCCGCCACCGAGCCCCCCCGCGCCTGCGCAGCCTCCGCCCTCTGAGCCAGACGACGCGATCACACTCGCGCACTACGCCGAACGCGCTTACCTGGAATACGCGCTGAGCGTCGTCAAGGGCCGCGCGCTGCCCGATGTGTGCGACGGCCAGAAGCCGGTGCAGCGGCGCATCCTGTATTCGATGGAGCGCATGGGGCTGAGCTTTGCCGGCACGACCGGCGCGCGGCCGGTCAAGAGCGCGCGCGTGGTGGGCGACGTGCTGGGCCGCTTTCACCCGCACGGCGACCAGGCGGCGTACGACGCGCTCGTGCGCATGGCGCAGGATTTTTCGCAGCGCTACCCGCTGATCGACGGCCAAGGCAACTTCGGCTCGCGCGACGGCGATGGCGCTGCGGCCATGCGCTACACCGAGGCGCGCCTGGCGCCGATCACACGGCTGCTGCTGGACGAGATCGACGAAGGCACGGTCGACTTCACGCCCAACTACGACGGCTCGACGCAAGAGCCCAAGCAGTTGCCCGGCCGCCTGCCGTTCGTCTTGCTCAACGGCGCGAGCGGCATTGCGGTGGGGTTGGCCACCGAGATCCCGTCGCACAACCTGCGCGAGGTGGCTGCGGCCGCGGTGGCGCTGCTGAAGAACGACAAGCTCGGTGCCGATGAACTCGCGGCGCTGATCCCCGGGCCCGACTACCCGGGCGGCGGCCAGATCATCAGCAGCACCGAGGACATTCGCGCTGCCTACGCCAGCGGCCGAGGCAGCCTGAAGGTGCGCGCGCGCTGGAAGATCGAGGACCTGGCAAGGAGCCAATGGAATCTGGTGGTCACCGAACTGCCCCCCGGCACCAGCACGCAGAAGGTGCTGGAGGAAATCGAGGAGCTGACGAACCCGAAGGTCAAGGCCGGCAAGAAGGCGTTGGGCGCTGAGCAAGTGCAGCTCAAGACCACCGTGCTGGCGGTGCTCGACGCGGTGCGTGATGAGTCGAGCAAGGACGCACCGGTGCGCCTCGTCTTCGAGCCGAAGACCAGCCGCATCGACCAGAACGAGCTGATCACCACACTGCTGGCCCACACCAGCCTGGAGAGCTCAGCGCCGATCAACCTGACGATGATCGGCGCCGACGGCCGGCCGACCCAGAAGAGCCTGCGCCAGATGCTGGTGGAGTGGCTGCAGTTCCGCATGGCAACCGTGCAGCGACGCTCGCAGCACCGGCTGAACAAGGTACTCGACCGCATCCACGTGCTCGAAGGCCGGCAGCTCGTGCTGCTCAACATCGACGAGGTGATTCGCATCATCCGTGCGGCCGACGAGCCGAAGCCGGCGCTGATCGCGCGCTTCAAGCTGAGCGATCGGCAGGCGGAGGACATCCTCGAAATTCGGCTGCGGCAGCTCGCGCGGCTCGAAGCCATCAAGATCGAGCAGGAACTCAAGGAGCTGCGCGGCGAGCAGGGCAAGCTGGAGGACATCCTCAACAGCCCGGCCACGTTGAAGCGCACGGTGATCAAGGAGATCGAGGCCGACGCCAAGCAGCACGGCGACGAGCGCCGCACGCTGATCCAGGAAGAGAAGAAGGCCGTCGCCGAAGTGAAGGTGATCGACGAGCCGGTGACGGTGGTCGTCAGCATGAAGGGCTGGGTGCGTGCGCTGAAGGGCCACGAGGTCGAGAGCACGGCGCTGACTTTCAAGGCGGGCGATGCGCTGTACGGCACCTTCCAGTGCCGCAGCGTCGATGCGCTGCTGGTGTTCGGCTCCAACGGGCGCGTGTACTCGACCGGCGTGAGCCTGCTGCCCGGCGGGCGCGGCGACGGCCAGCCGATCACCAGCGTGATCGACCTGGAGTCGGGCACGCAGGTGGTGCACTACCTCGCCGGCCCGGCAACGCAGACTGTGCTGTTGGCCGGAACCGGCGGCTTCGGGCTGCTGGCGCGCGTGGGCGACCTGGTGTCGCGCCAGAAGGGCGGCAAGGCCTTCCTGAGCCTGGAAGCCGACGAGAAACCGCTGCCGCCGAGCGTGGCCGATGGCGCGCAGCGCGTCGCGTGCCTCACGCTCGCAGGCCGCTTGCTGGTGTTCGGCGTCGACGAGCTGAAGCTGCAGGCCAATGGCGGGCGCGGCCTGACGCTGATCGACCTGGAGCAGAAAGACGCGCTCGTCAGCGTCGCCGCATTCGGCCAGGTGCTTCAGGTGCTGGGCACCGCGCGGGGCGGCAAGCCGAAGGAGGAGTTGCTCAGAGGTGCGGCGCTGACGCTCTACGGGGGCAAGCGGGCGCGCAAGGGCAGGGCGCAGGATGTGATGCAGAAGGCGATGCGGGTGGTGAAGGTGGATTGATGTTGGATGCGCCTGGACCGATGTAGCTATGAAATATATACTTTGGTCCATTGAGATTCCAGGGGTGCTTGAATGAGTCTTGCCAAGATATTCACCCACGGCGGCAGCCAGGCCGTGCGCCTGCCCAAGGAGTTTCGTTTCGAGAGCACGGAGGTGAACGTGCGCCGGGTCGGCAACGACGTGGTGCTCAGCGCCCGCGCGCCAGCCGGCGCGCAGGCGCTGATCGACGCGCTGTCGGCGTTCGAGCCCGGCGTGCGGCTGCAACGCGAGCAGCCGGCCATGCAGGAACGTGCCGCCATCGAACCGAGGCGCTGATGCGGTACATGCTCGATACCGACATCTGCATCTACACCATCAACGAGCGACCGGCGTCCGTGCTGCAGGCCTTCCGCGCACACGAGAGCGCCGGCCTGGGCATCTCCTCGATCACGGCGGCTGAACTGTTCTATGGTGTGGCGCGCACGGGCTCGGCACGCAATCTCGACGCGCTCAGGCGCTTTCTGTCTGCACTCGAAGTAGCCGACTTCGACGGCAGTGCCGCCGAGGTCAGCGGGTCGGTTCGGTCCTGGCTGTCAGCCCAGGGGACGCCCATCGGTCCCTATGACACCTTGATCGCCGCTCACGCGCAGGCGCTGGGCGTCACGCTGGTGACGAACAACACGCGCGAGTTCGAGCGCGTGCCGGGCTTGCGGGTTGAGAACTGGGCATCGACCGAGTGATGAGCCTCACAGTTCACACCGTGCCACCTCCCCGCGTCTTTCCGGTTCTCGCCATCGCACAGATTCCCATGTACTGGGAGATCAGCGAGAACGTCGAAGCCATGAAGCGCGCCCTTTCTGTTGCCAAGCGTGTCGGGGCAACTCATTGCGCGTTCTCTGAGCTTGCCATCACAGGCTTTCACAGGCGCGTCGCAGAGTGGGCCAAGCCAGAGGTCTCAGAACCTGCTGTCGCCGAGATACGCCGCGTCGCCGCAGAGCTTCACATCTCCGCAGTCTTCGGTGCACCGACCTATTCCGAAGCCGGCCGCCTCAACAGCCATCTCTTTGTCGCGCCAGATGGAACGCTCGCGGGAACTGTCAGCAAGATTGGCCTTACCGCACCGGAAGCGACCTTCTTCGTCCCCGGAGATTCACGGCCCGTTTTGGAGCTTTCCGGCATTCGTTGCACCGCGGTCATCTGCCGCGAAATCGAAGACCAGACAGAAGTGATGCATCAGCTTGCCAGCAGCAAAGTCGGGGTGATCTTCTGGCCAGGCCAAATGCGCCCGGACCCTGAGAAGCCTGTTCAAGATCCTCCTGAACACGTTGTTCAGGCACAAAACCTTGCCCGGCAACTGGGTGCATTTGTAGTTCAGACGAACTGGCCCAACGCACTCAATCGGCCCGAGGAGAGTGAAAACACAGGTCACAGCGCTTGTATCGGCCCGACGGGCGACCTTCTGTTTCGCTTGCCGAAGCAAGGGTTCGGTCTTGCCGCCTTTACCCTGGGAGAGAAGTCCTTTCGCTGGTACCCCGCCTGACGGCGATGTGAAGCCACTGGCGGCACATTTGTCTGTCTGCCTCGCAAGCCAAGTCTCATATGCCAACCGACCCTGTCCTGCAGATCAAGCCCCTCGGCTTCCCCTGGGAAACGATCGATCCGTTCCTGTTCTGCGTCTACCACGACGACGCGTACCCGAAAGGCAACGGCCGCTTCGGCCCCGACGCGTCGCTCGCCGGGCGCGACTTGGGGCAGGACTTTGTGGAGAAGGACGGCTGGCGCATGTACCACGGCATGAGCGTGCCGGGCTTTCCGTCGCACCCGCACCGTGGCTTCGAGACGGTGACGATCTTGCGCAAGGGCTTGATCGACCACTCCGATTCGCTCGGCGCGACCGCGCGCTTCGGTGGCGGCGACGTGCAATGGCTCACCGCCGGGCGCGGCATCGTGCATGCCGAGATGTTCCCGTTGCTCGACACCGTTGAACCCAACCCGCTCGAACTCTTCCAAATCTGGCTCAACCTGCCGGCGCGCAGCAAGATGGCGGCGCCGCACTTCACGATGTTGTGGTCGCAGGACATTCCTCGGCATGTGGCAACAGACGAAACGGGCCGCCGTACCGAGGTGGCCTGCATCGCCGGCCGTTTGGGCGAGCCGGGTGTTCAAACGCCGCTGCCGCCGCCCGACTCGTGGGCGTCGCAGCCCGAAGCCGACGTGGCGATCTGGACCGTGAAGATGGCTCCGGGCGCGCGTTGGACGCTGCCGTCGGCAACAGGCGCCGGCACGCGCCGCTCGCTTTACTTCTTCAAGGGTCGCAGCGTGACGCTGGCCGGCCAGGTGCTCGACCGTCATGCCGCGGTCGAACTGCTTGCCGCGCAGCCCGTCGAAATCGTCAACGGCGATGAGACCGCCGAGTTCCTGCTGCTTCAGGGCCGCCCCATCGGCGAGCCGGTGGCGCAGTACGGCCCGTTCGTGATGAACACGCGGCAAGAGCTGCAGCAGGCTTTCGACGACTACCAGCGCACCCAGTTCGGCGGCTGGCCCTGGCCCGACAACGCGCCGGTGCACGGCAGCGCGCCGGAGCGTTTTGCGAGGCACGCCGACGGGCGCGTGGAGCGCTGCCCGGCGGTCGGCAAGCCCGGGTGATGCCGCCGCTTCCCGGATCGGGGAGCAGGCCTTTCGGCATATGGAATTGCGAGATGTTGCGCCGCCGCAGAATTTCTCATTGTGAGGAGAAGCCTTCCGTATCCCGGAATGCCCAGATCGACTTCTTGATTTCATTAAGCAATATTTCTAGTCTTCTATAAGACATAAGTCTTCACACCGCACGGGTTCGCGGCTACGCTTGGGGCAGAGATTTTTGGTTTCTCTTCAGCCTTCAACCCCCAAGGAGCCCTTCATGACCCAACCCACCCGCGACCAACAAGTGGCCGCCCTCGAAAAAGACTGGGCCACCAACCCGCGCTGGAAAGGCATCAAGCGCAGCTACACCGCCGCCGACGTCGTGCGCCTGCGCGGCTCCATCCCGATCGAGCACACGCTGGCGCGCCGCGGTGCCGAGAAGCTGTGGAACCTGGTCAACACCGAGCCGTTCATCAACACGCTCGGCGCGCTCACCGGCAACCAGGCGATGCAGCAGGTCAAGGCCGGCCTGAAGGCGATCTACCTGAGCGGCTGGCAAGTGGCGGGTGACGCCAACCTGGCCGGCGAGATGTACCCCGACCAGTCGCTGTACCCGGCCAACTCGGTGCCGATGGTGGTCAAGCGCATCAACAACACCCTCCAGCGCGCCGACCAGATCCAGTGGTCCGAAGGCAAGAACGACGTGGACTTCTTCGCGCCGATCGTGGCCGACGCCGAAGCCGGTTTCGGCGGCGTGCTGAACGCCTTCGAGCTGATGAAGTCGATGATCGACGCGGGCGCGGCCGGCGTGCACTTCGAAGACCAGCTCGCGTCGGTCAAGAAGTGCGGCCACATGGGCGGCAAGGTGCTGGTGCCCACGCGCGAGGCGGTGGCCAAGCTCACGGCAGCGCGCTTGGCGGCCGACGTGATGGGCGTGCCCACGCTCGTGATCGCCCGCACCGACGCTGAGGCGGCGGACCTCGTCACCAGCGATGTTGACCCGATCGACCAGCCCTTCATGACCGGCGAGCGAACGGTCGAAGGCTTCTACCGCAGCAAGCCCGGCCTGGACCAGGCCATCTCCCGCGGCCTGGCCTACTCTGAAGTCGCCGACATGGTGTGGTGCGAAACCGGCAAGCCCGACCTGGCCTACGCCAAGCAGTTCGCCGACGCGATCCACAAGAAGTTCCCGGGCAAGCTGCTGGCCTACAACTGCAGCCCGAGCTTCAACTGGAAGAAGAATCTCGACGACGCGACCATCGCCAAGTTCCAGCGCGAACTGGGTGCGATGGGCTACAAGTTCCAGTTCATCACGCTGGCCGGCTTCCACAGCCTGAACTACTCGATGTTCAACCTGGCCCACGGCTACGCGCGCAACAACATGAGCGCGTTCGTCGAACTGCAGGAGGCCGAGTTCGCCGCCGCCGAGCGCGGCTTCACCGCGGTGAAGCACCAGCGCGAGGTGGGCACCGGCTACTTCGACGCGGTGACGACGACGATCGAGCGGGATGCTTCAACCGCAGCGTTGAAGGGGTCGACGGAAGACGAGCAGTTCTTCGATCAGAAGCACGCTTAAAAAGGCGAGGCCCCACAGAAACGCGCGGACGCCTCCGCGGAGGCGCGCGCGTCTCGTGCGTGTCGCGGACATTGCGCGCAGCGGTGCCGCGGCGCTCATGCAGCCGGTCGCCGCGGGTGGGTTGAGAGCCTCGACATGGCAGTGGCGGATCGCGTGACTGGGGTTTGAACAGGGAGCGGTATCGCGTATCGTCCCGCATCAACCTCGCCGCGCCATGACCGCCGACATCCCCACGCTGCGCCGCATCCTGAAGGACTGCCGCACCATCGCCATCGTCGGCTTGTCCGACCAATGGCATCGGCCCAGCAATTTCGTGGGCAAGTACTTGCAGCAGCACGGCTACCGCATCGTGCCGGTGAACCCGCGCTACACCGAGGTGCTGGGCGAACGTTGTTATGCCGACCTGCGCGACATCCCGGTGCCGGTGGACATGGTCGATGTGTTTCGCCGCACCGACGACGTGCTGCCGATCGCGCAGGCCGCGGTGCGCATCGGCGCGAAGTGCCTGTGGCAGCAGATCGGCGTCGTGAACGCCGAGGCCGATGCCCTCGTGCGCGCGGCCGGATTGGCGTCGGTGATGGACCGCTGCGTCAAGATCGAGCACGCGCGGCTGTTCGGTGGGCTGCACTGGGCCGGGGTGAACACGCGCGTCGTGTCGGCGCGGCGGCCGGTCTGACAACGACGGACCGGAGCAATGGGCGACCACGCATTCAAACAGGAAACGCTGGCCCTCCACGCCGGCCAGATCCCCGATTCGAGCACCGGCGCGCGCGCCTTGCCGATCTACCAGACGACGAGTTTCGTGTTCGACAGCGCCGACCACGCGGTGTCGCTGTTCAACTTGCAAACATTCGGCAACGTGTACTCGCGCCTGTCGAACCCGACCGTCGCGGCGCTGGAGGAACGCGTCGCCGCACTCGAAGGCGGCCGCGCTGCGGTGGCGTCGGCGAGCGGCATGGCCGCCGAAGCGATGGCGCTGCTCACGCTGCTGCAGCAGGGCGACCACGTGGTGGCCGCGGGCGCGCTGTACGGCGGCACGGTGACGATGCTTTCGGTGAACCTGGCGCGCTTCGGCATCACCACCACCTTCGTCGATGCCACGTCGCCGGAGGCGTTTGCCGCGGCGATGCAACCGAACACACGCGCGGTGTTTGCCGAGACCCTGGGCAACCCGAGCCTGAAGGTGCTCGACATCGCCGCGGTGGCCGACGTGGCGCATGCGCATGGCGTGCCGCTGATCGTCGACAACACGGTGCCGTCGCCGTTCCTTTGCAACCCCATCGCGCATGGCGCCGACATCGTCGTGCACTCGGCCACCAAGTACATCGCCGGCCACGGCACCACGCTGGCTGGCGTGATGGTGGAGCACGGCCAGCCGCGTGGCGCGTTTGCGTGGGACAACGGCAAGTTCCCTGGCATGACCGAGCCTTCTCCCGGCTACCACGGCGTGAAGTTCTATGAAACCTTCGGTGACTTCGGCTTCACGATGCGCGCACGCATGGAAAACCTGCGCGTGCATGGCGCAGCGCTGTCGCCGCTGGCGGCGTGGCAGGTCTTGCAGGGGCTGGAGACGCTGCCGCTGCGCATGGAGCGGCACTGTGGCAACGCGCTGCGCGTGGCCGAGTTCTTGCGCGCCGACGCGCGCGTGAGCTGGGTCAACTACCCCGGCCTGCCCGACCACCCGCAGCATGCGCTGCTCAAGCGCCAGATGCGCGGCGCGTCGGGCCTGCTTGCCTTTGGCGTCAAAGGTGGCCTGGCGCCAGGCGTGAGGTTCATCGAAGCGGCGCAGATGATGAGCCACCTCGTCAACATCGGCGACACGCGCACGCTGATCAGCCACCCGGCCTCCACCACGCACCGGCAGCTCGATGCGCAGCAGCAACTCGCGGCGGGAGTGTTGCCCGACATGATCCGCATCTCGGTGGGCATCGAGCACATCGACGACATCCTGTGGGACATCGACCAGGCGTTGGCCGCGGCCAGCCGGTGAAGGAGTGCCATGAACATCTATGAGCAGGGTCTCGACAAGAACGCCGCCAACTTCGTCGCGCTGTCGCCGGTGAGCTTCGTCGAGCGCAGCGCCGAGGTGTTCGGCGACCTGCCGGCGGTGATCCACGGTGCGCGGCGCTACACCTGGGCGCAGTGCCGCGACCGATCGGCGCGCCTGGTGGCGGCGCTGGCAGGGATCGGCGTGGGCCGCGGTGACACGGTGAGCGCGATGCTGCCCAACACGCCGGAGATGGTCGAAGCGCACTACGCCGTGCCGGCCCTCGGCGCGGTGCTGAACCCGCTCAACACCCGGCTCGACCCGCCGTTGCTGGCCTGGCAGATGAACCACTGCGAGGCGAAGGTGCTGATCACCGACCGCGAGTTCGCGCCGACCATTGCGCAGGCGCTGCGGTTGCTGAAGCAGGAACACGGCCGCAGCCTCGTCGTGATCGACGTGTGCGACAGCGAGTACACCGGCCCGGGCGAGCGCGTGGGCGTGCACGAGTACGAAGCCTGGCTCGCCGCCCACGAGCCCGTGCCGGTGCTGCAAGGCCCGCAGGACGAATGGGACGCGATCGCCGTGAGCTACACCAGCGGCACCACCGGCGACCCGAAAGGCGTGGTCACGCACCACCGCGGCGCCTACCTGAACGCGGTGTGCAACGCGGCCACCTGGACCATGCCGAACTTTCCGCGCTACCTGTGGACGCTGCCGATGTTCCATTGCAATGGCTGGTGCTTTCCGTGGACGGTGGCGATACTCGGCGGCACGCACGTGTGCCTGCGCAAGGTCGAGGCGCAGGCGATCTTGGACGCGATGCGCGAGCACCGGGTCGATCACTACTGCGCAGCGCCGATCGTGCACAACCTGCTGATCGCGGCGCCGGCTGCGCTGCGGGAAGGCATCAAGCAGAAGGTGCGCGGCATGGTCGCGGGTGCTGCGCCGCCGGCAGCGATGATCGAGGGCATGGCGAAGATCGGTTTCGACATCACGCATGTATACGGGCTGACCGAGGTGTACGGACCGGCGGCGGTGGCCGTCAAACGGGACAGCTGGGCTGCGGAAACGCTGTCCGAGCAGACGCGGCTGAACGGCCGGCAAGGCGTGCGTTACCCGTTGCAGGAAGGCATGACGGTGATGGGCGCTGAAGACATGCAACTCACCCCGGCCGACGGCGAGACGATGGGCGAGATCATGTTCCGCGGCAACATCGTGATGAAGGGTTACCTGAAGAACCCGGCTGCCACCGCCAAGGCCTTCGAAGGCGGCTGGTTCCACACCGGCGACCTGGCGGTGATGGAGCCCGACCGCTACGTCAAGATCAAGGACCGCAGCAAGGACATCATCATCTCCGGCGGCGAGAACATCAGCTCGCTCGAAGTGGAAGACGCGCTCTACCGCCACCCCGCGGTGATGGCCTGCGCCGTGGTCGCGCGGCCCGACCCGAAGTGGGGCGAAACGCCGCTGGCCTTCGTCGAGCTGAAGCCCGAAGCCTCTGTGACGGCCGCCGATTTGGTGGCGCATTGCAAGGCGCTTCTGGCCGGCTACAAGGTGCCGCGCGAGATTCGTTTTGAGGCGATCCCTAAGACGTCCACCGGCAAGATCCAGAAGTTCACGCTGCGCGAGCGAGCGAAGTCGCGCAGCGCCTTGGAGTGACACGATGAGCGATTCCTTGAAGCTTTCCAACGGCCACGTGAACGAGCCGCTCATGCTGTCGCAACGCGACGCGCGCGGCGTCTTCACGATCACGTTGAACCGCCCGCAGGCGTTCAACGCGCTGTCCGAGGCGATGCTCGCAGCGCTGCACGACGCGCTCGCCGAGGTCGCCCGCGACGAGGGTGCGCGCGCGGTCGTGCTGGCCGCCGCCGGCAAAGCATTCTGCGCCGGCCACGACCTGAAGGAGATGCGCGCCGAGCCGTCGCTCGCCTACTACGAGCGGCTCTTCGCGCATTGCACGAAAGTGATGCTGGCGGTGCAGCAACTGCCGGTGCCGGTGGTCGCCAAGGTGCACGGCATCGCGACCGCCGCCGGCTGCCAGTTGGTTGCGATGTGCGATCTGGCGGTGGCTGCGAACACCGCGAGGTTTGCCGTGAGCGGCGTCAACTATGGGCTCTTCTGCTCGACACCGAGCGTGGCGCTGTCACGCAATCTGAGCCGCAAGGCGGCGTTCGAGATGCTGGTGACGGGTGACTTCATCAGCGCTGAGGAAGCAATGGCCAAAGGCCTGGTGAACCGCGTGGCAGTGCCGGATTCGCTCGACGCGGAGGTCGAGCGCCTGCTCGCCAGCATCGTCGCCAAGCCGCGTGTGGCGGTGGCAATGGGCAAGCAGTTGTTCTACCGGCAGCTGGAGACGGGCATCGCCGCCGCTTACGACGACGCGGGTCAGACGATGGCCTGCAACATGATGGACGAGGCGGCGCTGGAGGGCGTGCAGGCGTTCATCGAGAAGCGCAAGCCGAGGTGGTGATTCGCTCCCTCGCCCCTTTGGGGAGAGGGCTGGGGGCGAGGCGCGGCTTTCGAGGCGCATGCGCCGAGCCCGTCGAGCGGCAGCGGCCTGCAAGCCGCTGCGCGCACTGCAAGTGAGGGGCCGCGCGCGCAACGGTGTTGCCCTCACCCCCACCCTCTCCCAGGGGGAGAGGGAGTAAGGCTACATCCCGCTGTAATTCGGCCCGCCGCCCCCCTCAGGCGTGACCCACACGATGTTCTGCGTCGGGTCCTTGATGTCGCAGGTCTTGCAGTGCACGCAGTTCTGCGCGTTGATCTGCAAGCGGTCCGAGCCATCCGCGGTCTTGACGTACTCGTAAACGCCGGCTGGGCAGTAGCGGCTCTCGGGCCCGGCGTACTTTGCCAAGTTCACGCCGACGGGAATCGACGCATCCTTCAAGGTCAGGTGCGCCGGCTGGTGCTCTTCGTGGTTGGTGTTGCTGATGAACACGCTGCTCAACTTGTCGAAGGTCAGCTTGCCGTCGGGCTTGGGGTAGTCGATCTGCGGGCAGTTGGCCGCGGGTTTGAGCTTGGCGTGGTCGGGCACGGCGTTGTGCACGGTCCACGGCGGTGCCTTGACGCCGAGCTTGGGCAACAGCCACAGCTCGATGCCGTTCATCACCGACGACAGATAGAGCCCCTTCTTCATCCACTGCTTGGTGTTGCGCGAGGCTTGCAGTTCGTCGTGCAGCCAGCTCTGCTCGAAGGCCTGCGGATAAGCGTTCAGCTCGTCGTGGCGGCGGTCTTGCACCACCGCGTCGAAGGCGGCTTGCGCGGCGAGCATGCCGGTCTTCATCGCCGCATGGCTGCCCTTGATGCGCGCGAAGTTCAGGAAGCCCGCGTCGCAGCCGACCAGCGCGCCACCGGGGAACACCGTTTTGGGCAGGCTCATCAGCCCGCCGCAAGTGATGGCGCGCGCGCCGTAGCCGATGCGTTTGGCGCCCGCCAGGCAGGCGCTGATGGCAGGGTGCGTCTTCCAGCGCTGCATCTCCTCGAACGGGCTCAGCCACGGGTTGCTGTACTCCAGGCCGGTGATGAAGCCGAGCGTGACCTTGTTGTCCTCCAGGTGGTACAGGAAGCCGCCGCCGTAGGTGCCGGCGTCCATCGGCCAGCCCAGCGTGTGCACCACGTGGCCGGGGCGCGCGAGTGCGGGGTCGATTTCCCACAGCTCCTTGATGCCGATCGCGTAGGTCTGCGGGTCGCGGCCGGCATCGAGCTTGAAGCGTTCGATGAGCTGCTTGCCCAGGTGCCCACGAGATCCTTCCGCGAAGATCGTGTACCGACCGTGCAGCTCCATGCCGAGCTGGAAGTTGTCGCCCGGCTCGCCGTCCTTGCCCACGCCGAGGTTGCCAGTGGCCACGCCCTTGACCGAGCCGTCGGCGTTGTACAGCACCTCGGCCGCAGAGAAGCCGGGGAAGATTTCCACACCCAGGCCTTCAGCCTGCTGCCCCAGCCAGCGCACCACGTTGCCGAGGCTGACGATGTAGTTGCCTTCGTTGTGCAGCGCTTTCGGTATCAGGAACTGCGGCGTGCTGAGCTTGCCGCTGCGGCCGAGGAACAGCATCTCGTCGCCCGTGACGGGCTGGTTCAACGGCGCGCCGAGCTCCTTCCAGTTCGGCAACAGTTCGGTCAACGCACGCGGGTCCATGATCGCGCCGCTCAGGATGTGCGCGCCGGGCTCGGAGCCCTTCTCCAGCACGACCACCGACACATCCTTGCCTTGTTCGGCCGCAAGCTGCTTGACGCGGATGGCCGTGGCCAAGCCACCGGGGCCGGCGCCGACCACCACGACGTCGTACTCCATGGCCTCGCGCGGGCCGTATTTTTCGAGGATGACGTCGGGGCTCATGGGGCAGGTCCGGGGGGTGCGTGGGGAGGCGCGATTGTATCGAGCGCACCGCGTGCGACGGGCGCGCCGACCGGTGTCGCCCCGCGCTCAGTCGCCGCGAGCCGAGCGCGTCAACGCATGCCGAACGGCACCTTGGCGAACAGTTTGGCGTGTTCGCGCGGTGCGGCGCGGCCGTACTGCGGCGGCGGCGCGATCTCGCCGCCGAGCTCGGCCGCCGCATGCCACACCCAGCGCGGGTTCCACAGCATGCCGCGACCGATCGCCACCAGGTCGGCGCGACCACTGGCGACGATCTCTTCGGCCATGCGTGGCTCGGTGATCAGGCCGACGGCGACGCTCGGCAGCCCGGTGGCTTCGCGCACCGCCTGCGCAAAGTGCGCCTGGTAGGCCGGCCCGAGGGTGATCTTCTGCTCGCCCGAGATGCCACCCGACGACGCGTCGATCCAGTCGCAACCGCGGGCTTTCAGCTCGGCGGCCAGGCGAAGCGTCTGAGGCAGCGTCCAACTGTCGCGCCCGGTGTGTTCCAGGCAGTCGCTGCACGACACGCGCACGCCCAGCGGCTTGTGCGCCGGCCAGGCCCGGCGCACCGCGTCGAACACCGCCAGCGGCAGCCGCATGCGGTTCTCCGGCGAGCCGCCGTAGGCATCGGTGCGGTGGTTCGACACCGGCGACAGGAACTCGTGCAGCAGGTAGCCGTGCGCGCAGTGCAGTTCGATCGCGTCGAGCCCCAGCCGCTCGGCGCGCACCGTGGCTGCGGCGAACTGGGCGACCACGGCGTCGATGTCGGCCTGCGTCATCACGCGAGGCGCTGCCTCTTCAGGTCGGTGGGGCAACGCCGACGGCGCCATGCCGACCCAACCGCCGTGCTCCGGCGCGATCAACATGCCGCGGTGCCACGGGGCGGCGCTCGACGCCTTGCGGCCGGCGTGCGCGAGCTGAATGCCGAGGGCGGTGTTGGCGTGTGGGCGCACGGCGTTCAGCACGCGCTTGAGGGCCGCCTCGTTCGCGTCGTTCCACAAGCCCAGGCAGGCTGAGGTGATGCGCGCTTCCTCGGCGACCGCGGTGGCCTCGATCAGCACCAGGCCCGCCGCACTCTGCGTCATGCTGCCGAGATGCATCACATGCCAGTCGGTCGCGCTGCCGCGGTCTGCCGAGTACTGGCACATCGGCGAGACGACGACGCGGTTGGCAAGCAGGAGTTGGCGGAGTTGAAGAGGCTGGAACAGCGCAGGGGTCATGTCGATGCAGGGGGCGGTGATGCGATGAATCGTGAGCGGCATGCTATCTTGCCGCATGGTCGCCGAACGAGGCGGCCGGCGGGTCGTGGCGGCCCCACCGCCGACCCCTGAACCCGACAACACGAGGAGCGGAACCCATGAGCTACAACATCGATCTGTCGGGCCGCGTGGCCCTGGTCACCGGCGCCTCCAGCGGCCTGGGCGAGCAGTTCGCCAAGACGCTGGCCAAGGCCGGCGCGGCGGTGGTGCTGGCCGGCCGGCGCGTCGAGCGGCTGAAGACGCTGCACGCCGAGATCGAGGCCGGCGGCGGCGACGCCCACGTGGTGCGGCTCGACGTGACCGACCACGACAGCATCAAGGCCGCGGTAGCGCACGCCGAGACCGAGGTCGGCACGATCGACATCCTCGTCAACAACTCCGGCGTCAGCACCACGCAGAAGTTGGTCGACGTGACCGAAGACGACTACGACTTCATCTTCGACACCAACACCAAGGGCGCTTTCTTCGTGGCGCAAGAGGTGGGCAAGCGCATGCTGGCGCGTGCCAAGGGCTCGGCGCCAGGCACCTTTACTGGCGGGCGCATCGTCAACATCGCGTCGATGGCCGGCGTGCGCGTGCTGTCGCAGATCGGCGTGTACTGCATGAGCAAGGCCGCGGTGGTGCACATGACGCGCGCGATGGCGCTGGAGTGGGGCAAGTTCGGCATCAATGTGAACGCGCTGTGCCCCGGCTACATCGACACCGAGATCAACCACCAACACTGGAAGACCGACGCCGGCAAGCGCCTCATCGACATGCTGCCGCGCAAGCGCGTCGGCCAGCCGCACGACCTGGACTCGACGCTGATGATGCTGGTGGCCAACGAGAGCCACTTCATCAACGGCGCGGTGATCCAGGCGGACGATGGGTTTGCGATCTGAGCCGCTGACGCAATGAGCTTGCGACCGCTGTCGTTGTTGGAAGCCCGCGTGCTGGGCGTGCTGATCGAGAAGGCCCACACCGTGCCCGACAGCTACCCGCTGTCACTCAACGCGCTGGCGATGGGCTGCAACCAGAAGACCGCCCGCGACCCGGTGTTGAATGCCACCGACTCCGAAGTGCAGCTCACCGTCGATGCGCTGAAGGCGCTGCACCTGGTGTTCGAGTCGAGCGGCTCGCGTGTCAGTCGGTATGAGCACAACCTCGGGCGGGCGCTGGCCTTGCCGTCGCAATCGGTTGCGCTGCTCGCCGTGCTGATGTTGCGCGGGCCGCAAACGGTCAGCGAACTGCGCGCCAACAGCGACCGGCTGCACCGCTTTGCCGACCTGTCCTCGGTCGAGGCCTTTCTCGACGAGTTGGCCGCGCGCAGCGAAGAGAAGGGCGGCCCGCTGGTGCTCAAGCTGGCGCGGGCGCCCGGTGCGCGCGAGCCGCGCTGGGCGCAGCTGTTGTGCGGGCCGGTCGATGCGGCGGCATTCGCGGTGTCGGCGCAGAGCGACGACTTTGTTGCGGCGAGTGAGCTGGCAGCCTTGAAATCGCACCAGACCGCCTTGCAAGGCGAAGTGAACGAATTGCGGGCGCTGGTCGAGCGGCTCTACAGCGAACTGGGCGTGGCCCGCTGATCCGACAAGGGAACAACGCAGTGCGATTCGAACTGCCCGAGAAGAAGAAGCTCACGCTGCAGATGGTGATCCCGATCCGCTGGGGCGACATGGACGCGATGGGCCATGTGAACAACACGCTGTACTTTCGCTACTGCGAGATCGTGCGCATCGAGTGGCTCCATAGTGCGGGCGGCGCGCCCGACCCGAAGGGCCAAGGCCCGGTGATCGTCAACGCGTTCTGCAATTTCATCAAGCAGCTCGAATACCCCGGCGACATCCTGGCCAAGCACTACGTGGCCGACCCGGGGCGCACCAGCTTCAACACCTTCATCACGCTGGAGCGCACCGACGCGCCGGGTGTGATCTACGCCGAGGGCGGCGCCAAGACGGTGTGGATAGACTTCCCCGCCCAGAAGGCGGTGCCGCTGCCGGATTGGCTGCGTGCGCTGGTGGAGTGACCGGGTTCGCTACCCGATGAGTTTCTGCACCAGCTCGGTGGTCGTCGCCGCGCCGTACTTACGCATCAATCGACCGCGATAGACGTCGATGGTGCGTGGGCTGATCAGCAGCCGTTTGCCGAGCTGCTTGCTCGTCAGCCCCTGGATCAGCAGCGCGGCGACCTCGCGCTCGCGCGGCGTCAGCGCCACGCCCACCGGCCGGCGCGACGACAGGTCCTCGAAGCTCCAGATGCCGGCGGCGTGCGGCTGCCGCGGGTCGAGCGCGCGGCCTGACACGTGGCACCAGAACAGCTCGCCCCCGCGCGCGCCGCCCACGCGCTTCATCACGCGCTCGTCGGCGTAGCCGCCACGGGCGTCCAGGCTGGCGACGATGCGCTCGCCGGTGCGCTCGAACTCGGCCACCGTCGGGTAGAGCAGCTCGAAGCTCTTGCCGATCAACTCGTCCCGTGGCGCGCCGAACATCTCGGCGAGCTGCTGGTTGACGTCCACCATCAGCCGGTTGCGCGACAGCACCAGCCCGATCGGCGCCAGATCGAACGCAGCCCGGTGGTCAACAGCGGCCGCAGCGGCGCCAGCGCTCGTCACAGCAAAGCGTACGTGGTGGTCGCGTGCGCGGCGAGTTTGCCGTCGGGCGTGTGAATGTCGACCTCGCCGTAGCTCAGCGTCTTGCCGTGGCGCAGCACCCGGCCGGTGACGATCACGTGCGGCGTGCCGCGCGGGACGGGGCGCAGAAAGCTTGTCTGCAACTGCACGGTCGTCACTGGCTTGAACTCGCCCATCTGCGCCACCAGCGCGAGGAGCATTGCGGTGTCGGCGGCGGCAGCATGGCTTGGCCGCACAGCACGCCGCCGCCGTGTACCAGGTCGTCGCCCACCGGCATCGTCATCGACACCTCGCCGGCGGATGCCGAGGTGACCTGCAGCTTCAGTCGCTTGACAAAATCGGCCGCAACGCGGTCAAGAAATTGCTGAAGTGAGGAGGGGTCTGTCATGCTGCGCGCCTGGTTTAGGCGATTCTACGTAACGACCACCTATTGGCTTACGTAGTACGCTGGCGGCTGCAACCCATCGGAGACGTGGTGATGAAGAAAGTGTTTCCCAACGCGGCCAAGGCACTCGAAGGCATCGTGCGCGACGGCCAGTTGATGGCGGTCGGCGGCTTCGGCCTGTGCGGCATCCCGGAGGCGCTGATCGCGGCGCTGCGCGACAGCAAGGTGAAGAACCTGACCGTGATCTCAAACAACGCCGGTGTCGACGGTTTCGGCCTGGGCCTGCTGCTGGAAACCCGCCAGATCAAACGGATGATCTCCAGCTACGTCGGCGAGAACAAGGAGTTCGAGCGCCAGTACCTGGCCGGTGAGCTGGAGCTGGAGTTCACGCCGCAAGGCACGCTGGCCGAGAAGCTGCGGGCCGGTGGCGCTGGCATCCCGGCCTTCTTCACGCGCACCGGCGTGGGCACGCTGGTGGCCGAGGGCAAGGAGCTGCGCGAGTTCGATGGGCAGACCTACGTGATGGAACGTTCGCTCGTGCCGGAGGTGTCGCTCGTGAAGGCGTGGAAGGCCGACCACTCCGGCAACTTGATCTTTCGCCGCACCGCGCGCAACTTCAACCCGGCGGCGGCGATGGCCGGCAAGATCACCGTGGTCGAGGTCGAAGAGATCGTCGAGACCGGCAGCTTCGATCCGGACGCGGTGCACTTGCCTGGCATCTACGTTCACCGGATCGTCTTGAACGCGAACCCGGAAAAGCGTATTGAAAAGCGAACGATCACCGAGAAAGCGGGAGTCTGACCATGCCCTGGACCCACGATCAAATGGCCGCCCGCGCGGCGCACGAACTGCAAGACGGTTTCTACGTGAACCTGGGCATCGGCTTGCCGACGCTGGTGGCCAACCATGTGCGCAGCGACATCGAGGTGTGGCTGCAAAGCGAGAACGGCATGCTCGGCATCGGCCCATTCCCGACCGAAGACGAGGTCGACGCCGACCTGATCAACGCTGGCAAGCAAACCGTCACCACCATCGCCGGCTCGTCGATCTTCGGCTCCGAGCAGTCGTTCGGCATGATCCGCGGCGGCAAGATCAACCTGAGCATCCTGGGTGCGATGCAGGTCAGCGAGAAGGGCGACCTGGCGAACTGGATGATCCCCGGCAAGATGGTCAAGGGCATGGGCGGCGCGATGGACCTGGTGGCCGGCGTGAAGCGTGTGCTGGTGCTGATGGAGCACGTGGCGAAGAAGAAGGACGGCTCGATCGACCTGAAGATCCTGCCCGCCTGCACGCTGCCGCTGACCGGCCTGGGCGTCGTCAACCGCATCATCACCGACCTGGCGGTGATGGACGTGACGCCGCAGGGGCTGAAGGTGGTCGAGAGGGCGCCGGGCGTGACGGCTGAAGACTTGCAAGCCAAGACCGGCGTACCGTTGCACTGACCGGTCTTCTGCGGCGACGATAGCGGCGAGGGCCCCGGCGACCCGGGTGCTGCCGGTGCCCCGCCAGTTCAGCGGCCAGCCAACGCCCGCGCCGCCTGACTCACCAAGTCCGGCCCCTGGTAGATGAAGCCGGTGTAGATCTGCACCAGGTCGGCCCCCGCGGCGCGTTTGGCGAGCGCATCGGCCGCGCTCATCACGCCGCCGACGCCGATGATCGGGAAGGCCGCACCGAGCGACGAACGCAGTTGCGCGATCACCCGGTTGCTCGCCTCAAACACCGGCGCGCCCGACAGACCCCCCACCTCCTGCGCATGCGGCAAGTGCTTCACCGTGTCGCGCGCGACGGTGGTGTTGGTGGCGATCACGCCATCGATCGCGTTCTTCTGCAGCGTCGCGGCGATCACGGTGACCTGAGATTCATCGAGATCGGGCGCGATCTTCACGAAGATCGGCACGTTGCGGCCGTGCCGTTCGGCAAGGTCCGCCTTGCGCGCCTGCACCGCGCCGAGCAGCGCATCGAGCGCCTCGTCGCTTTGCAGCGAGCGCAGGTTCTGCGTGTTTGGGCTGGAGATGTTGACCGTCACGTAGTCGGCATGCGGGTACACGCCGTCCAGGCACAGCAGGTAGTCGTCCACCGCGCGCTCGATCGGCGTGGCGGCGTTCTTGCCGATGTTGAGGCCCAGGATGCCTCCGTTGCGGCGAAAGCGCGCCCGCTGCACGTTGGCAACGAACGCATCGAGCCCGCCGTTGTTGAAGCCGAGCCGGTTGATCAGCGCCTGCGCTTCGACGAGCCGGAACATGCGCGGCTTCGGGTTGCCCGGCTGCGCCTTCGGCGTGACGGTGCCGACCTCGATGAAGCCGAAGCCCATCGCGCCCAGGCCGTCGATGCAGCGGCCGTTCTTGTCCAGGCCTGCGGCCAGGCCGATTCGGTTCGGGAAGGTCAGACCCGCCACCGTCACCGGATCAATCACGCGGGTCTGCGCCACGCCGCAGATCAGCGGCGTGTGCTGGATGCGGGCGAGCGCGCCGAGGGTCAGGTCGTGCGCCTGCTCGGGGTCCAGGCCGAAGAGGAAGGGGCGGGTCAGCGCGTAGGGGATCAGTGCCATCGGTGAAGTCGGCCGGAAGGGGGCGTCTCGGATAATCAGCCGATTCTCTCAAACAGACATCGAGCCATGACGCAAGCGATGACGCAAGACGAACTGAAGGCCGCGGTGGGGCATGCGGCGTTGGCCTATGTGGTGCCCGGCAGCGTGGTCGGCGTGGGCACCGGCTCGACGGTCAACTGCTTCATCGACGCGCTGGCGACGATGAAGGCGCAGATCCGCGGCGCGATCTCCAGCAGCGAAAAGAGCAGCGAGCGGCTGCGCGCCCACGGCATCGAGGTGCTCGACAGCAACGGCGTCGACGGCATTCCGGTCTACATCGACGGCGCCGACGAAATCGACCACGCGGGCCACATGATCAAGGGCGGCGGTGCAGCGCTCACGCGCGAGAAGATCGTCGCCGACATCGCACAGCGCTTCGTCTGCATTGCCGACGCGTCGAAGCTGGTGAGCACGCTGGGCACGTTCCCTCTGCCGGTGGAGGTCATCCCAATGGCAGTCGCACAGATCAGCCGTCACTTGAAGGCGCTGGGCGGGCAGCCGACATTGCGCGAAGGCGTGGTCACCGACAACGGCTGTCGCATCGTCGATGTTCGCGGCTTGAAGATCACCGACCCGCTGGCGATGGAGCAGGAGATCAACCAGTGGCCGGGCGTCGTCAGCGTCGGCATCTTTGCGCGCAACAAGGCCGGCGTGTGCCTGCTGGGCACGGCGCAAGGCGTGAAGACGATGACTTTCTGACGCGAGAGCGGCGGTCGACTGTCGAAAAGCGCGTAACCTCGCAGGTATTGTTCACCGCCTCGGGGTTCACGCTCTCGGCACCAGGAAAGGAAGGACGGGCCCATGGCCAAACCCAACTACTCGTTTGAAAAGCGCCAGCGGGAGCTGGCCAAGAAAAAGAAGAAGGAAGAGAAGCTGAAGGAAAAGGCCGGTCGCAAAGCCGAGCCGGGCCAGCCCGACGAGCCTGGCGACGGGGCGGCACCACCGCAAGACACCGAGGCCGGCGGTACGCCTGCGCCTTGAGGCGGTGCTTTGGCCGATGCCTTGGGCCGATTGCTTGGGCCGATCGCTTGGGCCGATCGCTTGAGCCGATCGCTTGAGCCGGCCCTGACCCGATGAGCGGCAAGCGCGCCGCCCACGACCCCAAGCGCGCCCGGCTCCGCACCTCGGCGTCCACGGTCCGTCCCCCACGGCCTTCGTCAACTGTGGCGCCGACGGCGCCGGCCAACGCGGCCCAGCCAGTGCCCCAAACACCAGCCACCACGGGCTATGCACCGGCCGTGAAGATCGGCGTGGCATCCACCGTGCAGACGGTGCAAGACATGCACCAGGCGATCTCCGACACCGCGTTCAATGGACTGCAGCGCGTGCCCGGCCTGTCGGGGCCGACGCGCCTTGTGCAAGGCATACACGACGCCATCGCCCAAGGCGTCTATGCCGCCGTGCGGCATGGCAGCGGCGCGGTGTTGTCGGCGGCCGGTGTTGCGGAACGAATGGTCAGCGATGCACCGGGCCCGGTGGGCGGCCGCGAGCTGGCGCTGCGCAGCGCATTGAACGGGGTGTTTGGCGATGCGCTGGCAAGTGCCGGCAGTTCGCTCTCGGTGCCGATGGGGTTTCACTCGCTCGACGCGGTGGTGCCGCTCACCGCGTCTGCCCTTGCTGGATTGCGCGAGCGCGTGTGCATCTTCGTTCACGGCCTGGCGTGCGACGAGCAGAGCTGGCGCCGTGCGCCTGCCGCCTGGCAGGGCAGCGCCTGGGACGATGCGCTGCCGGCTGGCGCGGCGCCGAACTATGGCGCGCTACTTGCCCGCGACGCCGACATCAGCCCCCTCTATCTGCGCTACAACACGGGCCAGCCGGTGGCGCACAACGCACGTGAATTGGCCGACCAGTTGCAGCAGCTGGTGGACGCCGCGCCGGTGCGAACGCGCGAGATCGTGCTGATCGGCCACAGCATGGGCGGCCTGGTGGCGCGCGCGGCGTGCGAACTCGCCGCTTCCGAACGTTTGCCGTGGCTGCGACGCGTGCACAGGCTGGTCTGCCTGGGCACGCCCCACCAGGGCGCGATGCTGGAGCAGTGGGGCCACCTGACGAGCCTGGCGCTCGGCCTGTCCAAGGTGACTCAGCCCCTGGCGCGCGCCGCGAACGCGCGCAGCCAAGGCATCAAAGACCTGCGCCACGGAACGCGGCCCAAGCGTGGCGGCAAGGCAGCAGCTGCCGAGGCTGAAGCCGCAACACCGGCGGCATCGGCGGCATCGGCAGCGGGCGTGGCCGTGACGATGCCGCCGCTCGCGCTGCGCTTCATCTCGGCGCGGCTGGGTGACGAGTCCGACGGCCTGATGGGCACGCTGCTCGGCAAGGCTTTCGGCGACGGGCTGGTGATGCCACGCAGCGCGGGCGACGAGGGCCTGGTGGGCGACGTGCAGCGCGTCGAGCTCGCCGGGCTGGGCCACATGGCGCTGCTGAACCACCCGCGTGTGTATGCGCAGTTGCGCGATTGGCTGCTCCCGACGGCGGAGTTGCCAGCGGGCTGATGTCGCTTGGCATGCAGGCACTGCCGCGCTTGCCATCGCTTAATCCACTCGCCGGCCCCGGCGTGCCGCGCGCACGATGAAGCGGGCCGGGTCGAGGGCATCGAGCAGGTCGGCCTCCAGCGGTTGGGGCGCGCCGGTGATGCTGGAGGCCAGAACTTGCGCACCGAGCGGCGCCCAGGTGATGCCGCGCGAACCGAGTGCGGTGAAGACGAACAGCCCCGGCAGGCGCGGCACGAAGCGCGGCTGGTCGGGCGGGCGCGACGGGGCGGTGCCCTCCGGTCCTGCCACGCCCCGCATTGCCGCCGCATCGGGCACCGCGCCGATGATCGGCAACCGGTCGCGGCTGACCATGCGCCAGGCGGTGCGCCCACCCAACGATGCCGGATCGACGTGATGCGTTGAGGCCCCGGTCAAGCGCGCAAGTTGCGCCAGGTTGTGCACATGGTCGGCGTGGCGCACCGTGGCGTCGCCGTCGCCGGCATGTGCGGTGGCGCCGAACAGCCAGGTGGCGCCGACCCGCGGAAGCAGGTAGCCGGCACCGGTCAGCGGCACGCGGGGCGACGCAAGTTCGCGCTGCGACAACAGCGCCGCCTGTGCGCCGGCGGGCAACAGGCTGATCTGCCCCCGCACGCTTTGCACCGGCCACGCTAGCGCGAAAGGCTCACCCAACAGGCGCAGCGCGTCGATTGCGTTGGCCAGCACGACCGTGGGGGCAGCGGCTATGCATTTGCCCCGAACGTCGAACAGCATCCAACCACCCCCTTCGCCAGGCCGGATGGACGCCACCTCGACGCCGCCGCGAAACCCGGTCGCAGCGCCAGCGCGAGCCAGCAGCGCCGCCGCCAGCGCGCCGGGCGCAACCCAACCGCCGCCGGGGAAGAACCACCCTGCGTGCGGGAGCGACATTCCGCTCAGCGCGCTGGCCTGCTCGGCGCTGACCGCCTGAACGTAGTCGGTGGGCAGGCCGGTGGCGGCCAGTTCACGACGCAGCCAGTCGATGCCCTGGCCCTGCGGGTCCAGCCGCAACAGCCCGCCTACGCTGCCAGGTACGCCCGGGTCGGCAAGCGCTGCACGGACCGCACGTTCGGCCTCCAGCGCGGCCGTGCGGTTGAATCGGGCATGGACGCCGTCTTGCCGGTTGACGATGCCGTGGAACAGCCCCGCCGGGTTGCCTGAGGCTTCTTGCGTGGGCTCAGCGTGGCGGTCGAGCAGCGTGGTGTGCCAGCCCTGTTCGGCCAGCGCGCAGGCGGCCGCGCAGCCCGCCAGGCCGGCGCCGACGATGACGGCGTGGGGCGGCGCAGCGGCCGCCTGTGCGGCGTCGGATGCGCGCGGCGCTGGGGATGCAGAAGTTGCCAACGCCGCCGTGGGCCGCGCGGCTGTGTCCGGTGTCGCCCTGTGTTGCGCCTTCACGTCCCATGCCGCTGCGCGGCGCGCGTCGGGGCGCCGAGGGGCGAACGCTCGCGGCGTCAGCGTCGCCAGCGTGATGTCGGCGTGGCCAGGCGGGCCCGGTGCGAGCCGCGCGTCGAAGCCGGCGCTGGCCCATCCAACGTGCATCGCTGAGGTCGACATCGACGCGGCCACCGTGGCGCCGGGCGCCGCCAGGCGCGCCAGCGACTTGAAGTGCTGCTGTTGCCACGTCACGTTGGCTTGCGCGGCGGTCGGTCCACCGAGCGAAAAGGCGTCGACCGAGGCCACGAGTTCGGGCAACCACGCGCCGACCTCGCCGAGCGCGAGCAGCAATTGCACGCGGCCCCCATCGAAGCTCAGGCGATGCAGGTTGGGTGTCAGCGGCGGCCACGCGGCAGCCAGGGTCTGCGCCAGTTCCGCCCACGGTGATTCGCTGTGCGCGTGTTGCAGGTCGGCGCGCAGCAGCGGGTGCGGTTCGATCGAGATGAAGTGCAGTTGCCGGCAGGCGCGGGCGTCGTGGCGCCACGCGTCCCACGTGGCCAGAAAGTTGTGGCCCAGGCCGAAGCCGGTCTCCAGCACGACGAAACGCTCTCGGCCGCGCCAGCGTTGCGGCAAGCCGTTGCCCGCGATGAACACGTGCGTAGCTTGCGACAGCAAGTCGCCGTGCGCGGGAATCGGTGTGCCGCGGTCGAGTGAGGTCGGCGGCGTGGCGGGTTCGTCGCTCGGTTCATCGTGCCGCCAACGCGCCGGCACGATCGGCGCGGTTTTCATCGGCCAGCGTGCGCCGCAAGCCAGGCCAGCAGGCGCGGCTGCACGTCGGCGAGACCTCGGTAGGCGAGCACGTTGGCGCTCATGCTCGCGAGTGCGTCGTGCAGTTGGCGTGCCTGCGCGGCGTCGTTGATGGCATCTGCGAGCGGGCTCGATTCGACGTGGATCGTGAAGACCGCCTGGCCGTGCGAGGGCAGCGGGATGAAGGTCTGGCGTTCGGTGCGGAAGAAGGCCAGCGCCGCCAGAACGTCCGCATCGGCGTCCGCCTCGGCCGGCCAGGTGCCCGGTGCGCAGCGCTGCGGGTGGCTGTCCAGGTTCGGGTGGCGCGTTATGGTCCAGACGAAACGCTCCCAGCGCTCGTCCCCGGTCACGAGCCGCGCCAGATGGGCGCTGGCCGTGACGAGCAACTGGTTGTCGGCCACCGGTGCGTGGACTTCGGCGAAGTGGCGCCCGATCTTTTCCGCCGGAGACCAATGCGACGGCAGGCACACCGCGAGCCACGGAATGTGACCGGTGCGGCCGTCGATCACCGCAAAGTCTTCGACGAACGCCAGGCTCAGCAGTGCCGGCACGCGCCATTCAATGGGCAACTTGCGCAGGCAGGCGCCGATGGGTTCGACGTCGCCGCTGGCGCCACCCGCTGGGCCGACCGGTTCACCGTCATGCAGGGACCAGCCGATGTGGCATGCGTCGATGCGACGGTCGCCGTCCCATCTCAACGCGGCCGGCTGTTCAGTGGCCGCGTGACTCAGCAGGGCACGCACGGCGGGTGCGGCGTCGAAGCCGGGGGCCGCCAGCAGCGCCTCGGGCGCGTGGGCTTTGAGCACCGCCAGCTTCTCATGCAGGGCCCGGCTGCCGGGCTGGTTCGGCGTCAGCTGAGGTGAGCCAGGGGCCAACCGGCGCAGTCCGGGTTGCATCCGAAACGGCGCCTTGACGGAGGAGAAGTCGAACGGCATGGCGCGACCCTATCAAAGAAGACGCCTGTTGCTCGATGAGCCCACGCGCTCACCACGATGAAGAAGGGGCACCGCAGTGCCCCAGGTTGTCCGACGAGCAGAGCGAGCTCAGACGCGCTTGCGGTACTCGTGCGTGCGGGTGTCGATCTCGACCTTGTCGCCAGTCTGCACGAACAGCGGCACCGAGATCTCCATGCCGGTTGCCAGCTTGGCGCTCTTGAGCACCTTGCCCGACGTGTCGCCCTTGACGGCGGGCTCGGTCTCGACGATCTCGCGCACCAGGCTGGTGGGCAGCTCGACCGAGATGGCCTTGCCGTCGTAGAACACCACTTCGACCGGCATCGCGTCTTCCAGGTACTGGATCGCGTCTCCCATGTTCTCGGACTCGACCTCGAACTGGTTGTACTCGGCGTCCATGAAGGCGTACATCGGGTCGGCGAAGTAGGAGTAGGTGCACTCCTTTTTGTCCAGGATCACCTGGTCCATCTTGTCGTCGGCCTTGAACACCACCTCGGTGCCCGAGTTGCTCAGCAGGCTCTTGAGCTTCATGCGCACGGTGGCCGAGTTGCGCCCGCCGCGGCTGTATTCGGTCTTGAGCACAACCATCGGGTCCTTGCCGTGCATGATGACGTTGCCGGCGCGAATTTCCTGTGCGATCTTCATGAGAGTTTCCGAGTTCGGGAGGCGGTGAGCCTGCGTTGGCGCGTCGGTCTTGCCCGGCGCGCAAAGCCTTGCATTTTAGCGGCTTTCTTCGGCGGCTTTAAGGGCGCTTCTCGGTCGCAAACCGGATCAACTGCTCTGTCAGGTCGGGCTGCGCAAGCAGTGAATCGCGCCACGCCTCGCAGCGGCGGCGCCAGCGGGCCGGGTCGGCCAGGGCGAGGTCTGCGTCACTCAGGCCGTTCCAGCGCCGCCACAGCGTGCGGATGTCAGAGGCCACGCCGTTGTCGGCGAACGCGTCGGCGCCGGTCGGGTTCGGTGGCACGAGGCGCAAGAACCGATCTAAAAAGGCGCCGAGCTTGGCCTCGTGCGCGCCGTCGTGCTGCGGGTAGATCTGCCACACGAATGGCCGGCCGGCCCATTGCGCGCGCACGAACGAGTCTTCACCGCGCACGAAGTTGAGGTCGCACGACCACAGCAGCGCGTCGAAGTCTTGTTGCGTCAGCAGCGGCAGCAGCACCGCGCGCAGCGCGCCGCGGGCCAGCGCCGGGCCGAGTTCCTGTTGCACCTGCCGGGCGGCATGCCCTGCGGCCACGAGCAGCAGCGTGGGCGCCTCGGCCAGCTCGTCCAGCAGGCTCGGCAGGGCGGGGTTGTCGTAGCAGAACAGGCTGATCCGCCTCTCGCCGTGCTGCACCGAAATGCCTTGCCGGTGGAGCCACGATGTGGCGTCGAACCTCTGCTGGTGCGCGATCAGGCCGGGCTCGCGAATCAGGCCGCCGGTGGTTGCAGTGAAGCCCGGGTAGAAGAACCACTTGGTCAAGCCCTGGCCCGGGCCCGCAAGTTGCGGCGAGGGCAGCCCATGGTGGCGCTCGGCGGCCGGCTCGGCGCTCAGGTACTCGAGGTTGATCCACACCGGCGCAGTGGCTTGCATCGCCATCCGCCGCACAAACGCCTCCGGGGGGTCGCAGCCGAAGGCCTCGACGACGACGTCGCCCGGCGTCAGGTCGCAGTTCAAGGCGTCGGCCGCGTCGCTGGCTGCTACTCGCCAGGGCTGCAACGACACGCCGGGCGCGCCATGCGGCGCCATCCATGCCAGGGCGGACACATCGTCTGCCCACAGCCGCACCCGCTCGCCGCGCGCCGCCAGATCGGCGGCGAGGCGCCAGCACACGCCGATGTCTCCGAAGTTGTCGACCACACGGCAGAACACGTCCCAACGCATCGCCGAATTATCAGCACGCGAGCCAGGATGCCTCTCGCGGCACAATTCCGCGCGATGAGCGACGCCCTTCCTTTGCCTGCGGACGCCAATGCCGCTGCGCCGGCCGCCGACGCCGCGCGCGAGCGCCTGCTCGCCGATGTGGCGGCGCTGCCGGGCCTGCCCGGCGTGTACCGCTATTTCGATGCGCAGGACGGCGTGCTGTACGTGGGCAAGGCGCGCGACCTGAAGAAGCGCGTGTCGAGCTACTTCCAGAAGAGCCACGGGGGAACGCGCATCGGCCACATGATCAGCAAGATCGCGCGCATGGAGACGACCGTCGTGCGCTCCGAAGCCGAAGCGCTGCTGCTCGAGAACAACCTGATCAAGACGCTCAACCCGCGCTACAACATCCTCTTCCGCGACGACAAGAGCTACCCGTATCTCAAGATCACTGCGGCGCGCCATATCGCATCGGCAGGTGCCAGCGGCCCTCCGACGGCCGCGAGCTTCCCACGCATGGCGTACTACCGCGGTGCGGTTGAGCAAAGGCACCGCTACTTCGGCCCGTACCCCAATGCGTGGGCGGTGAAAGAGTCGATCCAGATGCTGCAGAAAGTGTTCCGCCTGCGCACCTGCGAGGACACGGTGTTCGCCAACCGCACGCGACCGTGCCTGCTGTACCAGATCAAACGCTGCTCGGCGCCGTGCGTGAAGCACATCGAGGCGGCCGACTACGCGCGTGACGTCGCGAACGCCGAGCGCTTTTTGCTCGGCGAGCAGCAGGAGGTGATGGACACGCTGCAGGTGCAGATGATGGCGCTCGCCGAGGCGCTGCAGTTCGAGCAGGCGGCCGAGATCCGCAACCAGCTCGGTGCGCTGTCGCGTGTGCTGCACCAGCAGGCGGTTGAAGACAACACCGGCGTGACGACGAAGGACGCCGACATCCTGGCCGTCAAGGTCGAAGGTGGGCGCGCCTGCGTGAACCTGGCGATGGTGCGCGGCGGTCGGCACCTGGGCGACAGGCCGTACTTTCCCAAGCACGTCGAAGACGCGACCGCGCTGGAGGAGAAGGGAGAAGAGGAGGGCGAGGACAGCGACGGCGCGAGTGCCCGTTCGTCAACCGAAGTGCTGGTGCTGGAAGCGTTCATCGCCCAGCACTACCTCGACGGTAACGTGCCGCCGCTGCTGGTGCTGAGCCACGCGGTGGACCGCACGCTGATCGACGCGCTGAGCCTGCACAGCGGCGTGAAGGTGACCGCCCAGCACCAGCCGCGCGAGCCGCGCCGCGCGTGGCTCGACATGTGCATCAAGGGCGCGAAGCTGCGGCTGGCGCAACTGCTGGCCGAAGAAGGCTCGCAACAGGCACGCACGCGGGCGTTGGTCGAGGCGCTCGACCTGGGTGTGGACGACATGGAACGCTTTCGCATCGAGTGCTTCGACATCAGCCACACGGCCGGCGAGGCCACGCAGGCCTCATGTGTGGTGTTTGAAGGTCACAAGATGCAAAGCGCGCAATACCGGCGCTACAACATCACCGACGTGACCGGCGGCGACGACTACGCGGCGATGCGCCAGGTGCTGCTGCGCCGCTACGCCAAGCTCGCCGAGGCGGCTCGGGAGCCTGCCCTGGAGCCCGGCTCGCCGGCCGCACCCAAAGCCGCCGCGCGGCTGCCCGACCTGGTGCTCATCGACGGTGGTCGCGGCCAGGTGAGCATGGCGCGCGAGGTGTTCGAGGAGCTCGGCATCGACCTGGGCCGCATCGTCGGCGTCGAAAAAGGCGAAGGCCGCAAGGTCGGCCTCGAAGAGCTGGTGTTTGCCGACGGGCGAGAGAAGGTCTACCTCGGCAAGGACTCGGCCGCGCTGATGCTCGTGGCGCAAATTCGCGACGAAGCGCACCGCTTTGCCATCACCGGCATGCGCGCCAAGCGCGCGAGCGTGCGCACAGGTGGTAGCAAGTTGGAAGACATTCCCGGCGTCGGACCGAAAAAACGAGCGAAACTCCTGCAACGTTTCGGCGGCGTGCGCGGCGTGAGCCACGCCAGCGTGGACGACCTGCTGACGGTGGACGGCATCTCGAAGGACCTGGCGGAGGAGATTTATCGTGCGTTGCATTGATGGGTGGAAGTCTGCTGGCGGTGCTGGCCGCGTCGGCATGGCGATGGTTTTGGCTGTGCTTGCCGGTTGTGGCTCTCAACCCACGACGGCGCCACCGCCGCCGGTTCAGAGCGCGGCGCCGGCGGCGGCGCCACCGCCCGTTGCCGCTGCGGGCCGACTGCCGGCACCGGCCGCCGTTCGCAACTGGAACGACCTGCGCATGCAGGCCGCGCGGCGCATGATGGCCGCCAACCCCGGCATCGTTTACGAAGGCGCGGTGCCCGACCCGCTGCTGGCGATTCCGGTGCTCGAGATCGAGCTCAACGCCGATGGCAGCGTGCGCCACATCGACGTGATGCGCGTGCCGCGGCAGGCCAAGGACACGGTGCAAATCGCCATCGACGCGGTGCGCCGCGCAGCACCGTTCGGCGACGTGTCGCGCCTGCCCAAGCCCTGGAAGTTCTCCGAGACCTTCCTGTTCAACGACGATCGCAAGTTCAAGCCGCGCACGCTCGATCTTTGACCCGTTGCCTGCCGCAGTCGAGCGTGCCGAACAAGTTCGGCACAATCGCTGCATGTTCTTCAACTTGCCGACACTGCTGACCTGGGCGCGCATCGTCGCCATCCCGCTGGTCGTCGGGGTGTTCTATCTGCAACTGGAGCCGGGCTTCCAGAACCTGCTGGCCACCGTGCTGTTCGTCGTGGTGGCGCTCACCGACTGGGCCGACGGCTACCTGGCCCGCAAGCTGAACATGACTTCATCGTTCGGCGCTTTCCTCGATCCAGTGGCCGACAAGTTCCTCGTCTGCGCAGCGCTGCTGGTGCTGGTGCACCTGAACCGGCTGCATGCGCTGGTGGCGCTGGTGATCATCGGCCGCGAGATCGCGATCTCTGCGCTGCGCGAATGGATGGCGCAGATCGGCGCGTCGCGCAGCGTGGCGGTACACATGCTCGGCAAGGTCAAGACGGTGGTGCAGATGGTGGCCATTCCCTTCCTGCTGTACCACGGCACGCTGTTCGGTGTGATCGACACGGCGCTGTGGGGCACCGTGCTGATCTACGTCTCCGCAGTGCTGACCATCTGGTCGATGGTCTACTACCTGCAGAAGGCGCTGCCCGAGATCCGCGCCAAGGCGCGTTAGCGTGGCCGAGGCGGGCGGTGAAGTCGCTCGGAGCGGTGGCGGCGCCCGGCCTTGGTTGGTCTGGATGCCGTGGGTCTTCGTGCTCATCTGGAGCACCGGTTTCGTCGTCGCGCGCTACGCGATGCCCCACGCGCCGCCGCTGGGCTTTCTCTCGCTGCGCTTTGCGCTCTCGGTGCTGTGCTTCCTTGTGTGGGTGGCGCTGGTGCGTGCGGTTTGGCCCGCTGGGCGCGACCAATGGATGCACCTGGCCGTCAGTGGCGTGTTGATGCACGCGGGCTATCTCGGTGGTGTCTGGTCGGCGGTCAAACTCGGCATCGGTGCCGGCACGGTGGCTCTGTTGGTCGGCCTGCAGCCGGTGCTGACCGCGTTTTGGCTCACGACCACCACGTCCGGGCAGGCGCGCGCCACGCGGCGCGAATGGCTGGGGTTGTTGCTCGGGCTGGTGGGCCTGGCGTTGGTGCTGGGCGGCAAGTTCGGCATCGGTGAAGTCACGCCGTGGAACCTGTCGCTGGCGGTGCTCGCGCTGCTCAGCATCACCATTGGCACGCTGTATCAAAAGCGCTTTGTCGCCCCTTGCGACGTTCGCACGGCGAACTGCGTTCAATTGCTGGCGGCGCTGGCGGTGAGCCTTCCGTTCGCCTGGTTCGAGGATGAAGCGATGCGGTGGCACCCGGAACTGATCGGTGCGCTCGCATGGTCGGTGCTGGTGCTGAGCCTGGGGGGCAGTTCGCTGCTGTACCTGTTGATCCAGCGCGGCGCGGCGACCCAGGTCGCCAGCTTGCTTTACCTCGTGCCGCCTTGCACTGCGTTGCTCGCGTGGCTGTTGTTCGGCGAGTCGTTCACGGCGACGATGCTGCTCGGGCTCGTGATCACCGTGGCCGGCGTTGCGATGGTGGTGAAGGCGCCAGCGGCGCCGCCACAATGACATTCGGCAACCACGCTGACCTGGAAGGAGTGAGACGATGAACCGACCCCACCGCATCGCCGTGATTGCCGGCGACGGCATCGGCAAGGAAGTCATGCCCGAGGGCCTGCGCGCGCTCGAAGCGGCGGCTTCGCGCTTCGATGTGCCGCTGCAGATCGACCACTTCGACTTTTCGAGCTGGGACTACTTCGAGCGTCACGGCCAGATGCTGCCCGACAACTGGAAGGAGCAGATCGGCGGGCACGATGCCATCTTCTTCGGCGCCGTCGGCTGGCCGCAGAAGATCCCCGACCATGTGTCGCTGTGGGGCTCGCTGCTGCGCTTTCGGCGCGACTTCGACCAGTACGTCAACCTGCGGCCAGCACGCCTGATGCCCGGCGTGCGCTCGCCGCTGGCGGGCGTGAAGCCGGGCGACATCGACATGATGATCGTGCGCGAGAACACCGAAGGCGAGTACTCCAGCATCGGCGGGCGCATGTTCGAGGGCACCGAACGTGAAGTGGTGGTGCAGGAGACGGTGATGTCACGCATCGGCGTGGACCGCGTGTTGAAGTACGCGTTCGAACTGGCGCAGCGCCGGCCGCGCAAGAAGCTCACCTCGGCCACCAAGTCCAACGGCATTGCGATCACGATGCCGTATTGGGACGAGCGCGTCGAGGCGATGGCCAAGGCCTACCCCGACGTGAGCGTCGACCGCTTCCACATCGACATCCTCACCGCCAATTTCGTGTTGAAGCCACAGCACTTCGACGTGGTGGTGGCAAGCAACCTGTTCGGCGACATCCTCAGCGACCTCGGCCCGGCTTGTACCGGCACGATCGGCATTGCGCCTTCGGCTAACTTGAATCCGACACGGGCACACCCCTCGCTGTTCGAGCCGGTGCATGGCTCTGCGCCCGACATCGCCGGCCGCAACATCGCCAACCCGATCGGACAGGTCTGGTCGGCGGCGCTGATGCTCGACTTCCTCGGCCATCGCGACGCGCACGATGCGATCGTCGCGTCGATCGAGGCGGTGCTGGACCCCGCCAGTGGCGCGCCCCGCACGGCAGACTTGGGCGGCACAGCGCGCACCAGCGATGTCGGACGCGCCATCGAACAGGCGTTGCGTCGCCCCGTTGCAAACACGACGAGCGCCGGTTGATTGCGAATAGAATCCGCGTCCGCGCTTGACATCGAAGTGACCCACCGCTGTAATGAATCACGGTCGGCGAGCACTCGTCGCGCTGTTCGTAACACCACACCAAAAGTACGTCGAGACAACCTTGATAAGGGGATTCACCGGTGAACAAGACTGAACTGATCGAACACATCGCCAAGCAGGCCGACATCTCCAAGGCCGCTGCGGCACGGGCCCTCGAAGCCGTGATCGGCGGTGTGAAGACCACGTTGAAGAAGAACAAGACCGTGTCGCTGGTGGGCTTTGGCACCTTCAGCGTCGGCAAGCGCGCTGCGCGTGCGGGTCGCAACCCGCGCACCGGTGCGGCCATCAAGATCAAGGCCGCCAAGGTGCCGAAGTTCCGTCCTGGCAAGGCGTTGAAGGACGCGCTGAACTGACTGCCACGGGTCAGTGGCACTTCGGGTGCTTAGCTCAGTTGGTAGAGCGGCGCCCTTACAAGGCGTAGGTCGGGGGTTCGAACCCCTCAGCACCCACCACCCGGCTGGTCAGCAACCCCGCAAGGCGTTCGACCCACACCTCGTCCGATAGAATCGGGTGTGTATTTCTGGCAAGGGCGAACCTCGGTTCGCCTTTGTTGCGTTTGATAGACCCGTCTGTTCGTCGAGGTTTGTGTCGAGGTTGTCGATGTTTGAATTCTTCCGCAAGCACACTCGGTTGCTCCAGTTCATTTTGGTGGTTCTGATCTTCCCGTCGTTCGTCTTTCTCGGCGTGCAGGGCTACGACAGTTCGCAGGGTGGCTCGACCAACGCAGTCGCCAGCGTTGCCGGCCGCAAGATCACCCAGGCCGAATGGGACGCCGCTCACCGGACCCAAATCGAACGGGTGCAGCGTCAGATGCCAGGCGCCGACGTGAAGATGTTCGACACGCCGGAGATGAAGGCGCAGACGCTCGATGCGCTGGTGCGTGAGCGCGTCATGCTCACCGCGGTCGACAAGCTCAATCTGGTGACCAACGACGAGCGGCTGCAGCGGCAGTTCGTCACCGACCCGCAACTGGCCTTCCTGCGCAACCCCGACGGCAGCGTCAACAAGGACGCGCTGGCCGCGCAGGGCATGTCGTCCGAGATGTTCGCCCAGCGCCTGCGGCAGGACTTGTCGATGCGCCAGGTGCTGGCCGGGCTGGGTGACACCGCATTCGCGCCGGCAAGCGCCGCGTCGGCGGCGCTGGATGCAATGTTCCAGCAGCGCGAGATCCAGGTTCAGCGCTTCGAGCCGAAAGACTATTTGTCGAAGGTCGCGCCGACCGACGCCGACATCGAGAAGTACTACAAAGACCCGGTCAACGCAGCGCAGTTCCAGGCGCCGGAACAGGCTACGGTGGAGTACGTGATGCTCGACATCGTGAGCCTCAAGAAGGACATCAAGGTGTCCGAGGACGAACTGAAGAAGTACTACACCGAGAACCAGAAGCGATTCACGGCGCCCGAAGAGCGCCGCGCCAGCCACATCCTGATCAAGGCCGAGAAGGGCGCACCGGCCGCCGAGCGCGAGAAGGCCAAGGCCAAGGCCGAAGCGCTGCTCGCGCAATGGAAGGCCAAGTCGGCGGCGTTTGCCGACCTGGCCCGCAACAACTCCGACGACCCGGGCTCGGCCGACAAGGGCGGCGACCTCGACTTCTTCGGCCGAGGCGCGATGGTCAAGCCCTTCGAGGACGCTGCGTTCTCGCTCAAGCCGGGTGAAACGAGCGGCGTGGTCGAAAGCGACTTCGGCTACCACATCATCCAGGTCACCGGCGCACGAGGCGGTGAGTCGCGGCCGTTCGAGGCGGTGCGCGCCGAGATCGAAGACGAGAACCGCAGGCAGCAGGCGCAGGCCATGTTTTCGGAGCAGGCAGTGGCGTTCTCGAATCTGGTGGAGGACCAGTCGGACAGCCTGAAGCCCGCGGTCGACAAGTTCAAGCTGGAATTGAAGACGGCGCAGGGCGTGAAGCGCACACCGACACCGGGGGCCACCGGCCCGCTCGCCAACCCGAAGTTTCTCGAAGCGCTGTTCGCTGGCGACGTGATCCGCAACAAGCGCAACACGCTGGCGGTGGACATCGGCTCGAACCAGCTCGTCGCCGGCCGGGTGCTGCAGCACTCGCCAGCGCAGCAACTGCCGTTGACCGAGGTCAGCGCCAAGGTGCGCGAGCGCGTGGTCGCGGCGCAGGCCGCAGCTCTGGCCCGACAAGACGGCGAGGCGCGTCTGGCGGCCTTGCAGAAAGCGCCTGATGCGACGCTGAGCGCAGCGCCGGTCACCATCTCGCGCGCCCAGTCGCGCGAGTTGCCGCGCCCACTGATCGACGCAGCACTGAAGGCACCGGCGACGCCGCTACCGGCTTTCGTCGGTGTCGATCTCGCTGACCAGGGCTACGCGATCGCCAAGGTCACCAAGGTACTGGGCCGCGACCCCGTCGCCGGCGATCCGGTGCGGTCGAAGGCCCAATACGTCCAGGCCTGGAGCGATGCCGAGTCGCAGGCCTACTACGTGGCGCTGAAGAGCCGCTTCAAGGCCGAAGTGAAGGTGGCCGCCGCGGCCAGCGGCGCGACCCAGTAAGGCCGCCTCTGGTGGCGGTCGTCGCGGGACGGCGCGCTATAATTTGTCGACAGTGGTGGCTGTAGCTCAGTTGGTAGAGTCCAGGATTGTGATTCCTGTTGTCGTGGGTTCGAGCCCCATCAGCCACCCCAAGTGTTTCCATTGAAGCTGCGCCGGGAGGCGCGCTCATTGAACCCCAGCTCGTCGCAGCGCGACGGATCGTCCGCAGCCACGCGCCCCCTTGAAAGCGGCTGCTGGGCTCAGTGGCTCGTGGCCAATCCCTGAGCCAGCGCTTCGAACACCACACGGATGCGCCGCGAGGTGCGCAGCTCACGGTGGGTGACCAGCCAGATGGGGAAGCGCACGGGTGGCACGTCGTCCAGCACGCGGACGATGCCCGGGGTGTCGCGGGCGATCTCCTCCATCATCGCGCCGATGCCCATGCCGTGGCGCACCAAGGCCCAGTGGGCGACCGAGTGGTCGGCGTAGCAGCTGAAGTTCGCCTCGCTGAGCGGCAGGCCATGCCGGCACAGGTAGGCCAGGAACTGGCCTCGGCGATCAGAGCCGACGAAAGGCAGCCGCACTGCTTCTTCGGCGTGGCGCGGATGGCCGTGGACCTTCACCCAGTCTTCCGACGCGTAGAAGTTGGCTTCTGTCTCCCGGATCAAGCGGGCAATCAGATCCGGTTGCTCGGGCTTGACGTGGCGGATGGCAATGTCTGCCTCGCGGCGCAGCAGGTCGCTCAGTGCGTTGGAGGCAATCACCTCGACGGCAATGCCCGGTTCCCTGTCGCGCAACAGCCGCACCAGCGGGGGCAGCAGGTGGGCTGCGACCACGTCGGTGGCCGAGATCGATACCACGCCGCCCACAGCCTGCGAGCGGCCGGTGGCCGCCAGCCGCAGGGCCTCGGCGGCTGCGCCCATGGCGCGCGCATGTTCAAGCAGGTCCACCCCGGTGGGTGTGAGCGCCATGGCTTTGCCCACCCGCTCGAACAGCGTCACGCCCATGCGCTGCTCGATGCCCGCCACTTGGCGGCTCAGGGTGGGCTGAGTCAACCCCAGCTTGCGGGCAGCCGCAGACAACGAGCCGGTTTCAGCGGTTTCCAGAAACGCCTTCAGCTGGTTCCAGTCGAGGTTGTCCATGCGTGAATGTATATGTTCAGTGCAATCTGACGCAGTTCCTATCGTAGCGTTGCATGGATAGCATCCGGCCTCTGCCTCAAACAACCTTCGTCTCTGCCCATGCCGACCTCCACCATCACTTCCGTCCCCGAAGCTCGGCCGCCCGCTCGCGTGGCTGAGTCGGCCGCTCGCAAGGCCCGTTTCTGGGACCGCATCGCGCCCAAGTACGCTGCCGACCCGATCGCGGACATGGCCGGCTACGAGGCCACGCTGCGGCGCGTGCAGGGTTTGCTGTCTGCTGATCAGGACGTGCTGGAGATCGGCTGTGGCACCGGGTCCACCGCGTTGCGCCTGGCGCCTTTCACCCGGCGCCTGCGGGCAACCGATGTCTCGGCCAACATGATCGCCATTGCCCGGGAAAAGCTGGCTGCCCAACCGGCGCCGCAGTTGAGCTTTGACGTGGCCGACGCCGACACAGCGGTCGCCGGTCGAGGCGAGTACGACGCCGTGCTGGCCTTCAACCTGCTGCACTTGGTGAGCGACCTCGATCGGGCGCTCGACCACGCAGCGCAGGCCTTGCGGCCGGGCGGACTGCTGATCTCCAAGACAGCCTGCATTTCCGAGATGAACCGCCTGATTCCCTCCCTTGCACTGCCCTTGATGCGGGCCGTCGGCAAGGCGCCCCATGTGCTTTGCTTCGATGCCGGCGTGCTGCAAAAGGCAATGGCCCGCCAGGGCATGGACATCGTGTCGGTCGAGCGACACGGCACCCGGGGCAAGGACATCCGGGTCTTCATCGTCGCCCGCAAGCCGGGCTGAGCCTCCCTACCTCACCTCTCACCTCATACCCAACCCTGGTTCAGACCAGGGTCGGGTTTCGCTCGCCCTGCCGATTTCGCTTGGGCGCCCCTTTTTCCTTCCTCCGATCGCTTGACACACCAACCTCACATGCCGAACTCCCCAGCCTTGCCGACCCTTGCTCGACGTCACACCTTCGCCTTGATCGTCGAGGCTGCATCCGCCTCGCGGTCCTCCGCCGCGACCTCGGTCACCGCGATGCAGGCGGTACTCGCTGCCACCTTTCTTGCGCTGTGCCCGCTCGTTCAGGCGCAAGCGGATTCGCCAGAGCCGGCCTATGGGCTCAGCGGCCGCATCGGCATGGGCATTGCGAGCGTGCCCACCTACGAAGGCAGCCCGAACCGCCGCACGCTGGCGGGCCCAGAACTGACGCTCAGCTACCGCAGCCGCGATTGGGGCGCCGTCGAGCTGGGTCAGCGTGGCCTGGTCTGGAACGCCGTCGAAGCGGGTCGATTCAGATTCGCCCTGGTCGCGCAGTTCGACCCCGGCCGCAAGGACAAGGACACATCGGTACTGAACCCGACCCCCGGTGACAAGCGCTTGGCCGGCATGGGCAACGTGCAGGCAAGCACCGAGGCCGGCGTGGCCGTCGGCTACGGACCGGCGACGCTGGTGGCGCGTCAATCGCTGAGCGAGCGCGGCAGCAAGGGCGTGCAGGCGGACTTGACCGTGGAGATTCCGTGGTCGGTGTCCGACGCATTGAGCTTTCGCTTTGCCGTGGGCGCGACGTGGGCCGATCAAGACTACATGCAGACCTACTTCGGCGTGACCGCAGCGCAGGCGCAGGCCGCATCCTTCTCTTCGTACACGCCGAAGTCGGGGTGCCGCAAGGTCGAGGCCAGTGTCGGTGCCGAGATCGCCGTGGCACCCGGCTGGACGTTGCAAGCCAACGTCGCCCTCACGCAGCTCGGTGACGTTGCTGCGGCGAGCCCGCTGGTCAGCTGGCGCAACGCAGCATCGGCGGCGCTGGCGGTGGCCTATGCGTTCTGAACTTTCTTCACAGGGCGCGCGCCGCAGTCGTGACGCCTCAACACCGAAACCCACGGAGCTCATCATGCACACTCGATTCAACGCATCCCTTGCTGCGTCCCTGGCTCTGGCCCTTCTGGCCGGGTGCGCGTCCACCGTCACGCCGGATGGCCTGGAGCAACGCACCGCTCAGGCCATCGGGCGATCCGTCGGGCAGTTCGCCATCACCGACCGCAGCGAAGAGACGGGAGGCCGCATCAACTACACCGTCAACACGCGTGACGGCGTGGCCTACCGCTGCTACCTGGTCGGGGCCACGGGGCTGCAGAAGGCCATGAGCTTCGGGCAGACACCGCACTCCGACGCCATCTGCACCGCCATGGTGAGCGGGAAGAGCGGGAGCGCCAATCAGGCACCCGCAGCCACGGGCCAGAGTGGTCGGGGCAGCGGCGGCGAGTGCAACGCGTTGCTGCGGGCAGCGGGGCGGTGTTGAACCGTCAGCCGATGAGCCTGCCCGGCCGCCCGAAAGGCGAAAACCGCAGTGCGCAGCACGAAGGCACCCCAGCGATCGCCGTTGCGGTGATCCGGACTTTCGCCCGACCGATTCCGCTGGTTCTGGCGCTGGCCGTTTGCACCTTCATCCCGGTGATGATGGCCGCTGTCAGGGTAGTGCAAATCCCGCTTGGCGCATTGACCGAGGACAGCCTGCGGCTGGCCTCCGCCCCTGTCGCATTTTTCCTCCATTCTTTCGCGGGCGTGCTGTTCGGCGTGCTCGGGCCGCTGCAGTTTGCCCGCGCCCTGCGCCGTCGATTCGGGAGCCTGCACCGCCTGAGCGGGCGGGTCTTTGTGCTTGCGGGAGCGGGGGTGGCGCTGTCGGGGCTGGCGCTGTTGCTGAACGTCCAGAGCATCTCTACCGGGCTGCTGGATACCGCACGCGGGGTCTTCGGCCTGGCGCTGGTCACGGCGCTCGTGCAGGGGGTGGCGGCGGCGCGCGCACGCGACATGCTGCGTCACCGGGCCTGGATGATCCGCGCCTATGCGGTCGGCATGGGATCGGGAACCGTCGCGCCGGTCATGTTCCCCATCTACCTGATCGCTGGAGAGCCACCCAGCGGGCTGGCCGTCGACATGGTGGTTGTCGGCACGTGGCTGCTCACCATCGCGCTGGGTGAATGGGTCGTTCGCAGCCTTGCGGTCTCCGGGCCATTGCCACCGACACCAGCGTGCCCGATTGCTTCAGTGTCGGAGGACGGCAAATGAACGTCGACGAGTCGGACAACCGCAGCTGGATACGATGCTCACGGGCGGCGGGTGTGTCCGTCGGGAGGTGCAGATGAACTCAATGAAGTTTTGGCCTGTTTTCCTGATCGCGTTGGCCAGCGGATCCACGCATGCCGCAGACGCCCGAGAACGCGGCTTCATTCGCGAAGGCATGGCCGAAGGCGAGGTGCTGTTCAGAGTCGGCAAACCCGATCACTCGACCTTTGTCAGCAATGTCAGAGGCAAGCCCGAAGTGAAGACCTGGACCTACTTCCCGCACGCACGCGACCCGCAGACACTGACGCTGGTGACCTTTCGCTCGGGCGTGGTTGCACAGGTGGAACGAAAGATCGCGCGCTAGCCAGTCTGGCTAACCAGTGCCAGCCACTGTTCCCGCGGTGACTGAAATACCGCCGGGCAGGGCCCAGGATTGATCGATCATCGATCCGGGAACTTCGCCATGGCTGCCAGACATGTCCTGGTCATCATGTCCGACGAGCACGACCCACGCCACTTGGGGTGCTCGGGCAGCACGATCGTCCAGACGCCGTGCCTCGATGCGCTCGCGGCACGCGGGGTGCGCTTTTCCAGCGCGTACACACCGAGCCCGATCTGCGTGCCGGCGCGGGCGGCTTTTGCCACCGGGCGCCGCGTGCACCGCATCCGGCATTGGGACAACGCCATGCCGTACTCCGGTGAGCCCGAAGGCTGGGGCCATGTGCTGCAGCGGCGTGGCATCCGCGTCGAAAGCGTGGGAAAGCTGCACTACCGATCGTCTGAAGACCCGGCTGGCTTCGACGCAGAGCACTTGCCGGTGCATGTCGCCGGTGGGCACGGCATGGTGTGGGCGTCGATCCGAGACCCGTACCTCGTTTCACAGGAAGGGCCTCGGATGCTCGGCGAGCGCATCGGGCGCGGCGACTCGCCCTACACCGAGTACGACGACGCGGTGACCACCAGGGCAGTGCAGTGGCTGCAGGACGCAGGCAGCCGTGCCGACGAACCCTTCGTGCTTTACGTCGGCCTGGTGGCGCCGCATTTCCCGCTGCTGGCGCCGCCGCGCTTCTTCGACCTCTACAAGGACGTGACGCCGCCAGAGCCCAAGCTCCACCCGAGTCGCGGCTACCGGCGCCATCCATGGGTCCAGGCCTATGCCGACTTCGAGCGCAACGAAGAGAACTTTCGCGATGCCGACGAGCGCCGCTCGGCCTTCCTGGCCTACTACGGTCTGTGCAGTTGGCTCGACCACAACGTCGGGCGCATCCTGCAGGGCCTGCAAGACAGCGGGCTGGCCCGCGACACGCTGGTCGTCTACACCTCGGACCACGGCGACAACGTGGGCGCGCGTGGGCTGTGGGGCAAGTCCACGCTGTACCAGGAGTCGGTCTGCGTCCCGATGATCATGGCTGGGCCCGGGGTGGCCCCTGGCGTTTGCGACACGCCGGTGGATCTGCTGGATCTGTTCCCGACCGTCTTGCAGGCCGTCGGTGTCGATCCAGGCACCGATCCAGGCACCGAGATGGGCGATCGGCCCGGGCGCTCGCTGCTGGACCTGGCGGCTGCGCCCGCCGACCGCTGGCGAGAGATCTTCAGCGAGTACCACGCCGCCGGCAGCAACACCGCCGCATTCATGCTGCGCAAGGGGCGCTGGAAGTACCACCACTATGTCGGGATGCGCCCGGAGCTGTTCGATCTGGTGAACGATCCACAAGAACTCGTCGACCGCGCGCCGGATGCGAATTGCGCTGAGGTGCTCCGTTCGATGGAGGTGGCCCTGCGGCGGGTCTGCGACCCGCAGGCCGTTGACTCCCAGGCCAAGGCGGACCAGCGTGCGCTGATCGAGCGACACGGCGGTCGGGAGGCTGCGTCGCGCATCGGAGCCAGGGGCGCCACGCCGATCGGCCCGGTGGGCCGCTGAGACCGGCATGCGCCGGGGTAATCCCGCGCTGGCCGCGTTGTGTGCCCGCGGTGACTGTTGGCACGTCTGGCGGCTCGAACAATGCGCGGGTCGATCGCCTCCGTTGGCTGGCGGCTGGCACCGACGGCATCACATCTGAACTGCCCGCACATCGGGGTCTGGAGCGAGTGCATGAACTCCCATCGTCGCCATTTCTTGCAGCACGGGGTGGCCTGTTCGGCCCCTGTGCTGGCCCCGGCGCTGTTTTCAGCGGCACACGCCCAGGCGGTCCGCAAGCTCTCTGTCTTGGTCGGCTTTCCGGCCGGCGGCGCCCCCGACACCGTTGCGCGGGCCATCGGCGAGGGTCTGCGCGAACTGGGCTACTCGCCCATCGTCGACAACAAGGCGGGTGCGGGCGGACGCCTCGCGACCGATGCCTTGCTCGCCGGGCCGGCGGACGGCTCCACCATCCTGCTGGTGCCAGGCGGAAACCTGACCATCTATCCGCACGTCTACACCAAGCTGCGCTACAAGTTGGCCGACTTCGCGCCCCTGGCCTCGGCGTGTGAGTTCGAGTTCGCCCTGGCGGTCGGCCCGACCATTCCGGCCACGACGTTGGCCGAGTTCATCACCTGGGCCAAAGCCAACCCGAGCAAGGCGCAATTCGGCTCGCCCGGCGCAGGCACGGCGATGCACTTCATCGGCGTGCAACTGGGGCAGCTCGCCCGTTTCGACTTCCAGCACATTCCCTACCGGGGCGGTGCACCGGCCTTGACCGACGTCATCGGCGGCGCACTGCCTGCGCTGACGACGACGCTGCCCAATGTGCTGAGCGCGCACAAGAGCGGCAAGGTGCGCATCCTGGCGCACTCCGGAGCCAAGCGAAGCGCCGTCGTGCCCGACGTGCCGACCTTTCGGGAAGCGGGCTTCCCGGCGCTGACCCTGGCCGAGAGCTTCATCTGGGTGGCACCGGCGCGCACGCCGCCCGAGGTGCAGCGGGAGTTGGGGGCAGCGCTCGCGGCAGCCGTGCTCAAACCCAAGGTCCGCGCGGTGCTGGAGGCTGCCGACTACGACCTGCTCTCGCTGACGCCGGACGCACTCTCCGCGCGGCTGGCCACCGAACACCGGCAATGGGCTGACATCGTCAAGGCGACCGGCTACAAGTCCGAGGATTGACGGCACAACGATGACGCGTCCGAACATCCTGCTGATCACGAGCGACCAGCACCGCGGCGACTGCTACGGCTTCGAAGGCCGGGCCGTGCGCACGCCGCATCTGGACTTGCTGGCTGCACAGGGCACACGCTTCGCCTCCTGCATCACACCCAACGTGGTGTGCATGCCGGCGCGCTCGTCGATGCTGACAGGACTGTTGCCGCTGACCCACGGCACAGCCGACAACGGCATCGACCTGGACGAGTCGGTGGGCGAGGGCGGTTTCGCCGGCACGCTGGCCGCAGCGGGCTACGCCACGGCCTTCATCGGGAAGGCGCACTTCTCAAGCAACCATTCGGCGCAGCCGACCGGGCGCTGCGAGAACATCCCCAGTTCACACCACTTCGACGACGGCTGGCTGGGCCACTACATGGGCTTTGAGCATGTGGAGCTGATGCAGCTGGGACACAACTATTGGTTGCCGCAGCGTCCGCCCGGTGGCCTGCACTACGAGCGCTGGTACCACCGCGATGGCCTGGGGGATTTGAAGGACGATCTCTATCGCCAGCGCCAGCCACCGGAAGTGAGCGCCGCACAGACCCACCACAGCGCGCTGCCGACGGCCTGGCACAACAGCACGTGGGTGGGCGACCGCGGTATCGAGTACCTGCGGGCCCAAGCTCGGGCCCGCCGCGCCGGGCCCGCCGCGTCGGCGCGGCCGTTTTGCGCCTGGCTGTCGTTTGCCGACCCGCACCACCCGTTCGACGCCCCGTCGCCATGGTGCTGGATGCACCGGCCGCAGGACGTGGACCTGCCGCCACATCGCACGCGCGACCTCGATCGCCGGCCCTGGTGGCACCGCGCTGCGCTGGAGAACGTGCCGCAAGGCGGCACGGCCGAGCATCGGCGTGTGCGTGCAGAGTACTCGCGCATCGGCCCGCAAAGCGACACCCAACTGCGCGAGTTGATCGCCAACTACTACGGGATGATCTCTCTCGTCGATCACAACGTCGGCCGGGTCCTCACCGCGCTGCACGACGAAGGCCTGGCCGACGACACCTTGGTCGTCTTCACGTCCGACCATGGTGACTGGCTCGGCGATCACGGCCTGGTGCTCAAGGGTCCGATGTTCTACGAAGGGTTGCTGCGCGTCGGGCTGATCGTGCGCGGGCCGGGCACACCGGCAGGCAAGGTCGTGCGCGACCCGGTGTCCACGATCGACCTCGCCGCCACCTTCGGCGACTATGCCGGCGTGCCCATGCCGGCTGCGGCGCACAGCCGATCGCTGCGGCCGCTGATCGAGCACGACAGCGCGCAGCGCGATCATGCCTTCAGCGAATGGCGCCTCGGCGTGCAGCGATGCGGGGTCGCGCTCGACCTGCGCGCCGTGCGCACGCGCGACGCGAAGCTGACGCTCGAGCTCGGCAGCGGTGCCGGCGAGCTGTACGACCTGCGCGACGACCCCCATGAATGCGTCAACCGCTTCGACGACCCGGCCCACCGCGGGCTGCGCAACGAGCTGATGCAGCGCCTGATGTCCCGGCCCGACGACGTGCGAACGAACCTGGCAGCCCCAGTGGGGCCGGCGTGAAGGAGCCACCATGACCCTCGTTCGCAGGCAGGCGTTGAGCGCGCTGGCCACCATGCCGCCCCCGCCGGACACCGTCGCCAGCGCGATGCAACGCATCGACGCTGTCGCCATGCCGAGGTGGACGGCCACCACAACATCATGCTGAGCGACCCCGAGCGACTGGCCGCCGCGCTGACCGCGCTGCGCTGAGCGCCCGACCCCATCAAAAGGAGAACCCCTTGATCAACCGCAGACACTTCACCCTCGCCGCGGGCGCTTCGGCGTTCGCCACCGGCAGCCTGGCGCAGTCAGACGTCCTGCGCATCTTCGTCGGCTTTCCGGCCGGCGGTGTGGTGGACGTCGTGGCGCGCGAGCTCGGCGAGGCCCTCAAAGCCACCACCGGGCGCACCGTCATCGTCGAGAACCGCCCCGGCGCCGGCGGGCGGCTGGGCGTGATGGCCGTGAAGGCCGCCGCACCCGACGGCAACACGCTGCTGCTGACACCGTCGTCGATCATGACGCTGTACCCCAGCGTGCTGAACAAGCTGCCCTACGACACCCTCATCGATTTCGCCCCGGTCAGCACCGTGTGCCTGTCGACCAACGCGTTGGCCATCGGCATGCACGTGCCGGCCCGCACCCTGAGCGAATTCATCGCCTGGTGCAAGGCCAACCCCAAGGATGCCACCTACGCCTCTCCGGGCGCCGGCTCGGCGCCTCACTTCCTGGGCGCCCAGATTGCCAAGGCGGCCGGCGTCGACATGCTGCACGTACCGTACAAAGGCGCGCCCGACATCCTGGTGGACTTGTACGGCGGGCGCATCTCGGCGTTCGTGACGGCGCTGTCGAATGCCGTGCAGCCCAGCCGCGACGGCAAGATGCGCATCCTGCTGACCACCGCCGAGCGGCGACCCACCGCGCTGCCCGACGTGCCCACGGCGCGCGAGGCGGGCTTTCCCGCGCTCACCGCCACCGAGTGGTTTGGTCTTTTCGCGCCTGCTGCCACGCCCGCATCGCGTGTGTCGGCCATGCATGCGGCGGTCGAGAAGGCGGTGGCGACCGACTCGGTCAAGAAGGCGTTTGAGAGACTGGTGTTAGACCCCGAAGCCACCGGGCCCGCTGAGTTTGCGACCCGCATCCGCGCCGACCTTGTCCGGTGGGCCGGCATTGCGCGTGCGCTGGACTACCAGCGTGTCGATGCCGTCTGAGCCACCCGGGACGCGCCCGGGGCGCGACATCGTGCTGGTCCACGGCGGCTGGCACGGTGGTTGGGTGTGGGAGCGCCTGGTGCCCCACCTGCGGGCCGCCGGCCACCGCGTGCACACACCCACGCTCGCCGGGCTCGGGGATCGGGCGGCCGAGCTCAACCCCCAGGTGGGTTGGCAAACCCACGTGGACGAGATCGAGCAGTGCGTGCAGGCGCACTGCCTCGGGGCTGCGACCTTGGTGGGACACAGCTACGGTGGCAGCATCATCACTGGCGTGGCCGACCGAATCCCGACGCGCATCGCCAGGCTGATCTATCTCGACGCAGTGATCCCGGTCGACGGCGTTGCCGGACTCGCGGGTTTTCCACCCGAGCGCCAAGCCGCCATGCTGGCCGGGGCACAAGCGCAGGGCGGTCTGGGTGTGCCGCCGCCCGACCCGTCGATCTGGGGCTTCGACTCCGGCACGCCGGAGCACCGGTACCTGCAGCAGCGGCTGACGCCGCACCCCCTGAAGGCGATGACCGACGCACCGCGGATCAGCGGCCGGTGGCTGTCGGTACCGCGCAAGCACTACCTGCTGGCCGCCGGCCCGCCGGCTTCGCGCTTTGCGCGCCTGCACGCCGAGCGGGCAGGGGATCCGGCATGGACCACCGGCCTCGTGGCCGGCGGACACGAGATGATGTGGACGCACCCGCAGGAACTGTCGGCTGCCCTGCTGGCGCTCGCATCAGGCCCGGACTGAGGCCGGGCTGAATCCGAACTGGGGCGTTCGCACCGATACTGCGGGCATCATGCCCACCGTGCCAGACCGCGCCGCCAGCCGAGCCCTCAACCGAGAGCTGGCGTTGCGTCTGAAGTGTGCGTTGCCGGTGGAGCGGTACCCGCTGCGACGGGCCGACGCCGGCCAGGTGCTGCACACCGCCGGGGACGCGCTGACGCACCTGCCGATCATCGAGACGGGATGCATCGAGGCCACTCACTATGTGGGGGACGAAGGCCACTGCATCATTCCCATCACGTTCAACGCTGGTGAGGTGGCTTTCCTGTCGGCGCTGTTCAGCAGCGCTCCGATCAAGGTCGATCTCGTCGTCGCCGAAGCGATGCGCGCGCACTGGGTGCCGATCCGCGAGCTTGAGGAGTGCTTGCTGAACAGCCCGGAGATCATGGTGCTGACGCTGCGCTTCCTCGCGCAGCGCCTGCGCGAGGTGCAGGCCCGCGAACGCGACTGGATGGAGCGGGGCACGCATGCGCGCGTGTGTGCGGCGATTTCGCGCATCGTCGGCGAGACCGAGCCGCATGCGGACGGCCGCGTCGTCATCGCCGCGACACACGAGCGCCTGGCAGCGCGCTGCGGCGTGAGCCGGCCCAAGCTCTCGCGCGAGTTGAAGCAACTCGAACGCAGCGGGCGCCTGAAGCTGCTGCGCGGCAGCGTCGAGGTGCTCGACCCCGGCAGCTTCGCGGCCTCGCGTCGGTCCGGTCAAGGCTCTTGAGCGTCGATACGGCGGCGTCGGTCGTCCGGCTTCTCGGCAGCGATCGACTTTGGATCTTCGTCGCCGCCAATAGTAGACATAATATACATCGTCATGTATATCTGGAGACCGAACGCTCACCCAAAGATGCGTTCACCGCCGGTCCGCATGAACTGTCAGCGGCACGCAGCCGATCGGGCGTGCGGGTTGTCAGCCAGCCCACCCCACGTCAGATCGATCAGATGGTCTGGAACTCGTCGCCGTACGTGGTCTCGCCAGCGTCCAGCGTCGCGTCAACCGCTTGAAGATCATCGGCCGTGCGCGGGATCAGCGGCTGATCGAGCGGTCGCCAGACGCGGCTCTTCAGGCTGTTGAGGGGCGCCGACTGCGCGAGGGCTGCGTGCACTGCTTCGGGGTTCATCAAGAGGGCGAACGGGTTGGCAATGATGTGTTGATGCTGCATGTCGGAGACTCCGTTAGAGAGGGCGGGTTGATCGCCTGAACTCTAGGCAATCGAACCTCGTCGCTGAAGTGGGCGTGGACCAAACATCCCGTCAGAAGAATCCTGACACAGCCGTCATCCACCGCGCGTGCATAGTCGACGTTGAAGCGGACGGGGCAGCCGAGTGCGCCGCGTGCGGTCCGACAACCGTGCGAAATCTGCCGATTGCTGCGGCCTTCGTGACGCCAAGCCCCGCTCAGTTGGCCGTGATGCGCGGGAACAAGCGATCGAAGTTGATGCTGGTGGCGCGGCCGATGGTTTCGATTGGCAGGCCCTTGATTGCCGCCAACTGCTGCGCAACGTGAACCACGTAGGCCGGATTGTTGGTCTTTCCTCGATACGGGACGGGAGCCAGGTACGGGCTGTCGGTCTCGATCAGGCACCGCTCCAGCGGCACCATGCGAGCCACGTCGCGCAGCTCTGTCGCAGTCTTGAACGTCAGGATGCCGGAGAACGAGATGTAGAACCCGAGGTCCAGCGCGGCCCGCGCGACGTCGGCGGTCTCGGTGAAGCAATGGAACACGCCGCTGGCAGGCAGGTCACCCGCGTCGCGCAGCATGGCCACCGTGTCGTCCGAGGCGCTGCGGGTGTGCACCACCAGTGGCAAGGCGCACTGGCGCGCTGCGTCGATGTGTACCTGGAAGCGTTCGCGCTGCCACGCCATGTCGGCAACGCTGCGGCCATTCAGGCGGTAGTAGTCCAGCCCGGTCTCGCCGATGGCCACGACGCGGGGCTTGGCGGCGAGCTTCAGCAAATCGTCAACCGAAGGCTCCTTGACGCCTTCGTTGTCCGGGTGCACGCCAGCGCTGCACCAGAAGTTGTCGTAGCGCGTGGCCAGTGCATGGACTTGGTCGAACTCTTCAAGCGTGGTGCAAATGCACAGCGCGCGATCGACTTGCGCGCCCGCCATGTCGGCGCGAATCTGCTCGATGCGCTCGCTCAGCTCGGGGAAGCTCAGGTGGCAATGGGAGTCGACGTACATGCTGCGTACGCGGGCCTGGGCAGGCGCCCGGCTAGATGGTCTGGGTCGGCTTGGACGACGAGATCGTCGTGCCCAGGATCTCTTCGATCTTGACCTTCAGCACGCGTGTCTTCTCGTCGGTCGGAAACCGCACGCCGACGCCCTGTGTGCGCCCGCCTGAGGCGTTTGCCGGCGTGACCCAACCGACCTTGCCCGCCACGGGATAGCGTTGCGGGTCTTCGGGCAAGGACAGCAGCAGGTAGATGTCTTCGCCGAGCTTGTACTCGCGCGTGGTGGGCACGAACAGACCACCATCGGAGAACAGCGGCATGTAGGCCGCATACAGCGCCGCCTTTTCGCGGAACACGAGCTGGATCACGCTCGGGCGCGCTGCCGCGGCGGCCACCTGGCCTGTGGATGACGGGGCGCGGCCGGTGTTTTCGCTCATGGGCCGGAGTTTAGCGAATCAACCGGTTCAGCGGTGGAGGCAGGCGCCGTGCGCGCCGCGCCGGCCGCTGCGAGTGCGGCCTGCCCCTGCTGCAGCAGCGACTCGGTCATCAGCGCCGCGTGCCACGGGTGCTCTGCCTGCCGCGCGGCCAGCGCCAGCGCCTTTGCCCACGCCGACAGAGCCGGCAGGGCCCCGTCCGACGCCTGCGGAAGCTGCGTGAAGTACCTCGGCTGCGCACCCGCCGCTCGGCAATGCAGATCGTGACAGAGCTTTTGCAGTGCATCGACCAACCGGGGCAGAGGCCAGTTCGCGAGCGCCGCACCGTCGCCACGCGCGACCAGGCGAGGCAGTTCGTCCCACAGCCGCGCCTCGACGCCCTGCCCGGCCCAGTCGAGCGCTTCGAGAGGCTGGCCGCCAGTGGCTCGCAGGAGCACTTCGGCACGCTCGACGCCTTTGCCTCGCAGCCACGCCAGCGCCTCGCCGCCATCCGGAACGGCGAGCGCCAGCGCCTGGCAGCGGCTGCGAATGGTGGGCAGCAGTGCGTCGGGCGCGGCGCTGCTGAGCACGAAGCGTGCATCGCCCGGCGGTTCTTCGAGCGTTTTCAGCAAGGTGTTGGCCGCCACCGCGTTCATGCGCTCTGCGGGATGCACCACGACGACCTTGCCGCGGCCGCGCGCCGAACTGGTCTGAGCGAAGGCCACCACGCCGCGCACCGCTTCGACCTTGATGTCCTTGCTGGGTTTGGCCTTGCTGGCCTTTTCGCCAGCGTCATCAATCGCCTCGCTTGCCCAGCCCATGGATTCGCGCAATGCCTCGGGCAACAGCACCAGCAGGTCGGGGTGCGACCGGGCCTGCACGAGCTTGCAATTGGCGCACACGCCGCACGCGCGTGCCTTGACCTCAGGCGAATCGGGCGCGTCGCACAACCACGCCTGCGCCAGCGCCAACGCGAGCTCGAACTGCCCCACCCCTTGCGCTCCGTGCACCAGCAAAGCGTGCGCGCGGCGCGTGCGCAGCGCGTGGGCCAATGGCTGGTCGAGCCACGGCAGTTCGTGCGATTGACTGCTCACCGCTGCGGCCCCAGGGCCTGGTCGATCTGAACCGCCACGAGTTGGCCGACCTCCTGCGTCGTCAACGAACCGTCGATGCGCACGATGCGATCAGGCGCTTCGCGCATCCGCGATTCGTAGCCCGCGCGCACGCGCGCAAAAAACTCAAGGTCTTGCTGCTCGAAGCGGTCGGCCGCGCGCGCCGCGGCACGGCGTTGTTGGGCGAGCGAGGGCGGCACGTCGAACCACAAGGTCAGGTCAGGCTGCAAGTCACCCTGGACCTGCGCTTCGAGCCACGCAAGCAGCGCCGTGTCCAACCCGTGGCCGGCGCCCTGGTAGGCGAAGCTGGCGTCGGTGAACCGATCGCACAGCACCGTGTCGCCGCGTTGCAGCGCCGGCGCAATGACGGTACTGATGTGGTCGCGCCGCGCTGCAAACACCAGCAGCGCTTCAGTCAGCGGGTCCATCGGTGTGTGCAGCATCAGCTCGCGCAGGTGTTCGGCCAACGGCGTGCCGCCCGGCTCGCGGGTACAAACCAGACGGTGCCCAGCCGCACTCAGGCGCGCCGCCACCGCCTCGATGTGGGTCGACTTGCCGGCTCCGTCGATGCCTTCGAAGGTGATGAACCGCCCCTTCTGCTGCGTCACGCCGCCCTACTTTCCACGCTGGTACTTGTTCACGGCGCGATTGTGGTCGGCCAGCGTCTCGCTGAACTCGCTGCTGCCGTCGCCACGGGCCACGAAGTACAGCGCCTTGGTGGCGTCGGGCCGCACTGCGGCCATCAACGAGGCCTTGCCGGGCATCGAGATCGGCGTCGGCGGCAGGCCAGCGCGCGTGTAGGTGTTGTACGGCGTGTCGGTCTGCAGGTCGCGCTTGCGCAGGTTGCCGTCGAATGCCTCGCCCAGCCCGTAGATCACCGTCGGGTCGGTCTGCAAGAGCATGCCGATGCGCAGCCGGTTGATGAACACGCCGGCCACCTTGCCTCGGTCGGCCGCAGCGCCGGTCTCTTTCTCGATGATGGAGGCGAGCTTGAGCGCTTCTTCGCTGTCGCGCAGCGGCGTATCGCTGGCGCGCTCGGCCCAGGCCGCTTCGAGGCGGACCTCCATTGCATGGTGCGCGCGCTTGAGCACCGCCAGGTCGGCGCTGCCCTTGCTGTAGGCGTAGGTGTCGGGGTAGAAACGGCCTTCCGGAAAATCACCAGGGGCGCCGATGGCGGCCATCACTTGCGCATCGGTCATGCCGGCGGTGGTGGGCTTGAGAGAGTCGGCCTTGGCGAGCTCGGCCCTGAACTGGCGGAAGGTCCAGCCCTCCAGCAGCCGCACCGTGGCCAGCGTCGAGTCGCCGCGAACCATCTTGCTCAACAGCGTGGCCGGTGTGGTGCCGCGAGAGATCTCGTAGTTGCCGGCGCGGATCTTGCGCGCCTCGCCGGACCATCGGAACCACTCGTAAAGCAGCGTCGGCGACACCTGCACGCCCGCCTTCGCCCACCCTTGAGCGATCTCGCGCGGCGTGGCGCCGTTTTCGACCGACAGCTCCAGCGTGTCGGCCGCCAGGTCCAGCGGCTTGTGGATCCATGCGTAGGCCACTGCTGCGGCGCCGACGACCGCCAGCACGCCGAGCAGCAGTGTTCCGATCGCAAGCCGCCAGAGCTTCATCGGCAGCCGCCGACGCGCTCATCTGCGCAAACAAACCCCGACCAACGAAACTGCATAGGGCGGTGATGATAATCGGCACATGAACACCCTCCCCTCGTTTGACGGCAGCGTTGCGCTCGGTCACCTCGGCGTTGTGCGCGCGCGTGGCGCCGACGCTTCCAAGTTCCTGCACGGCCAGCTCACCAACGACTTTTCGATGCTTGGTCTGTCGCAGGCGCGCCTGGCCGGTTTCTGTTCGGCCAAGGGGCGGCTGCAGGCCAGCTTCATTGCCTTCAAGCTGGCGCACGACGACGTGGTGCTGGTCTGTTCGGCCAGCGTGCTGGCGGCCACGCTGAAGCGCCTGTCGATGTTCGTGCTGCGCATGCAATGCAAGCTGAGCGACGCGACGGCCGAGCTGGCGCCGCACGGCCTTGTCGGCCCGACGGCAGCCGCGGTCTTGGTTGACATGCAGGTGTGGGAGAAGCGCGAGCAGAACGGCGCCAGCGTCGTTCGGCTGCCGGATGTGAACGGCGTTGCGCGGGCGATGTGCGTCGGCACGATGGCATTGCACTCGTCTCCTGCACTCGCGCTGGACGGCTGGCGATGGCTGGAGGTGCAGAGCGGCCTGCCGACCATCGAGGCGGCGACGGTCGATCAGTTCGTGCCCCAGATGCTCAACTACGAGTTGGTGGGCGGTGTCGATTTCAAGAAAGGCTGCTACCCGGGCCAGGAGATCGTCGCGCGCAGCCAGTACCGAGGCACCATCAAACGCCGCATGTTCCTGTTCGAGGTCGACCGCAACGATGCCGGAGGCGTCGTCGCCGCGGGCCAAGAGGTCTTCCACAGCGCCGATCCAGGGCAGCCCGCCGGCATGGTGGCCAATGCCGCACCGCGGCCGGACGGTGCGGGCAGCAGCCTGCTCGTCGAAGTCAAGTTGGCTGCGTTGCAAGGCGGCAGCCTGCACCTTGGGTCGCCGCAAGGCCCGCTGCTGCGGCGCGCCGAGCTGCCTTACGAAGTGACCCTTGAGACGGCCTGAGCCGTACCCTCGGAGGCTCTGAACGGGACTGCAGACGATGCGTGAGCTGTTCGTCTACTACCGTGTTCGGGTCGGGCACGAAGCAACCGCCTTGTCGATCGTGATCGCCTTGCAGACGGAGCTCAAGCAACGCTGGCCCGGCCTCACAACCCGGCTCATGAGGCGCCCGGTCGAGCCTGGCTCGCCGCAGACGTGGATGGAGACCTACGCGATGACCTCGGCGACAAACGGCGACGGCGTCGATGCCGAATGCGAGCGAGCGATCGAAGCCGCCGCGCTCGCGCTGGCGACCAGCATCGATGGCGTTCGGCACACCGAGGTGTTTGTTCCTGCCTTCCCTGCCGTCCCTTCGAAGGGGCCCTGACTGAACTGGGCAGCGTATCTGCCTGCCCAACCGCGCCTGCGAATCGAAGCAGTCGGCCTGTCAAGCCGCCAACGGCTTGAACATCTCGATGTGCGCAATGCCGGCTTCTTCGAACACCCCGCCTCGCACCTCAAAGCCCGCGCGGCGGTAGAACGCCGAGGCGCTCATCTGCGCATGCAGCACCACCTCGGTGTTGCCGGCGGCCCGGGCCGACTGCATCAGCGCTTCCAGAATGCTGGCGCCCAGGCCGGCGCTGCGCATGGCGGCGATCACGGCCATGCGGCCGACCTTGGCCACACCGGGTGCGTGCTGCACCCACCGGCCAGTGGCCAGCGGCAGCCCGAAGCGGTTGTAGGCCACGGCGTGGACGCACGTGGCGTCTTCAGGGTCCCACTCCAGGGCGGCCGGAATTTTCTGTTCCTGCACGAACACGTCGCTGCGGATCGCGGTGGCATCGCGCCCGAGTTCAGCCCACGCGCCGACGCGCAGCTCGACCATCGCTTCACCTGCTTCATAGCCCACGAACACCTCACGCAGCGCCTGTGGCACGGGGCGAGACGTCTGCGTGTGGGGGTCGGCAAACACATAAACCAGTTCGCCCGACACCAGCAACTGTTCCTGCCGGAACACCGCAGCCGAGAACAGCACCGACGACGTGCCGACCCGAGCGCACCGAACGCCCACGTGCAGCACGTCGTCGTACACGGCCGAGGCCACGTACTCGAGCGTGGCCTTGCGAACATAGATGTCGCCGCCGAGCTGCTCCATCGTCTGTGCATACGGCGCGGCCAGCGCCCGCCAGTAGCCGGCCACGGCGGTGTCGAAGTACATCAGGTAGTGGCCGTTGAAGACGATTCTCTGCGCGTCGATCTCAGCCCAGCGCACGCGCAGCCGGTCGAGAAAGCGGAAGCCGCTGCGGGTCGGTTGCGCCGCCGCGGCGGGTGTCTGGCCGCGTGTCTTGTCTTGCCCCATGCCTCGGTTCACCTTTCGAATGCTGCCTTCAGCGCTTGGGCGGCCAGCGCCTGCGCCGCCTCGGCCTCTTCGAGCACCTTGCCCATCTTGATGAAGTCGTGCGTCACGCCGCGGTAGATCTCCAACCCGACGGGCACACCGGCCGCGCGCAGCCTGTCGGCGTAGGCCACGCCTTCATCGACGAGCGGGTCGCATTCCGCGAGCAGCACACAGGCCGGCGCCACGGTGTCGACCGAATCGGCCAGCAGCGGCGCAAACCGCCAGTCGGTGCGCCGCCCGTGATCGATGTAGTGATTGAAGAACCACTCGATACCAGCCGCCTCCAGCAGAAAGCCGCTCGCAAAGCGCTGGTGCGATGCGCTCTCGGCAAACGCCGCCGTGCCCGGCGTGATGAGCAGCTGCAGGCGCAGCGACAGGCCAGTGTCGCGTGCATGGATCGCGCAGACGGCCGCCAGCGTGCCGCCCGCGCTGTCGCCGCCGACGGCCAGGCGCGCGCCATCCAGGCCAAGCGTGTGGCCGCTGCGGGTGAGCCAATGCATTGCTTCCCACGCATCGAGCACTGCACACGGAAAGCGGTGCTCCGGCGCCAGCCGGTACTGCAACGCCACCACCGCCGCACCGCTGCGAAACGCGAGCTGCCGGCACAGGCTGTCGTGCGTATCGAAGTTACCGATCGTGAAGCCGCCGCCGTGCAGGTACAGCAGCACCGGCAAACGTGCGTGCGAGTTTGCGTACAGGCGCGCACGAAGCGGCGTGCCGTCGGAGGCTGCCAGATCGAAGTCCTCGATGCGCGCCAGCGGCACGCGCGGCAACTCCAGCACCTCGGTGGCGGCCACGTAAGCCGCGCGCGCCTCGGGAACGCTCATCGCGTAGAACGGCGGGCGGTTGAGGCGGCGCACGCCCTCCAGGATGCCCGCCATCGCGGGGGTTAGCTGGGCCGAGCTCATCAGAACAGCGAGTCGCGATCCACGCCCTGGCGGATCATGCGGCGCTTGAGCTTGAGCAGCGCCTCTTGCTGAATCTGGCGGATGCGCTCTCGCGTGAGGCCCAGCCGCTCGGCCAGCACTTCCAGCGTTTCGGGTTCCCGGTCGCGCAAGCCGTAGCGGCCCGCCAGCACCTCGCGCTCGCGGTCGTTCAACTCGTCCAGGCCGTGGTTGAGAAGTTGCTCGACCTCGTTGCTCAGTGTCAGGCTCATCGGGTCGGACGACCCGTCGTCGGCCACGCCGTCGAGCACCGACTCGGAGCCGGCGTCGGCCTGGTGCCGGTCGATCGGAGCGTCGAGCGAGGTCGGCACTTCGGCAAACTTCAGCAGGTCGGTGACCTCGCGCACCGGTCTGCCCACCGCCGCGGCGATGTCTTCAACGCGCACAGGTTTGTCGGCGGCGCCTGCGCTCGCAGCGGCGGCTTCGAGCAGGCGGCGCGCCTTCAGCACCTGGTTGAGTTCGCGCACGATGTGGACCGGGAGTCGCACCAGCCGCGCCTGATGCATGATGGAGCGTTCGATGTTCTGGCGGATCCACCACGACGCATACGTCGAAAACCGAAAGCCGCGCTCGGGCTCGAACTTGCCGATCGCGTGCATCAGGCCGAGGTTGCCTTCTTCGATCAGGTCGGTCATCGGCAGGCCGCGGCCCAGGTAGTTCTTGGCGATGCTGACGACCAGGCGCAGGTTGTGCTCGATCATCGTCTGACGGGCGCTGAAGTCGCCCTGACGTGCGCGCGTGGCGGTCTCGAATTCTTCTTGCGGCGTCAGAAGCGGCGCGCGCCGGATCTCGCGCAGGTACACCTGCAGCGTGTTGCCCACCTCAGAATCGCCGGCGGCAAATTCGTTGATGACGCGAGCGTCGGCGCCCGGGCTCGCCGGGTCGTCGAGCGCTACCGCGTCGGCGCCGTCGGGATCACTCGGAAAAGCCTCTTCGCGACTCTCGGCCGCTTTCGGGGTGGGTTTGCCACTCGGTCCGGCCACTGCCGAGGCCGTGACGTTCAGGTCGGGTTGTGCGCGCTTCTTGGCCATGACCGTTGCCTCCAGCGCGCTGAACCGTCAGCGCGCCGTCAGCGCGGCGGCAGGAGCTTGGCCGGGTCGATCGGCTTGCCCTGGCGGCGAATTTCAAAGTGGAGCTGCACGCGGCTGGCGTCGGTTGATCCCATCTCGGCGATCTTCTGGCCGCGTCGCACCGCCTGGTCTTCCTTGACCAACAGTGCCTGATTGTGCGCGTAGGCGGTCAGGTAGGTGTTGTTGTGCTTCAAGATCACGAGGTTGCCGTATCCGCGCAGGCCCGACCCGGCGTACACCACTTTGCCTTCGGCAGCAGCCAGAACAGGGTCACCCGCCTTGCCGGCGAACATCAGGCCCTTGGTCTTGCCTTCTTCGAATGGCGCCACCACCGAGCCGGCAGCCGGCCACAGCCAGTTGACATCGTCATCAGCCTCACGTGCAGCAGGCGCAGCGGGTGCTGTTGCAGGCGCTGCAACGACCGCAGCGACCGCAGCGCCCGTTGCCGGCGCGACCACCCCTGGCCCCGGTGCTGCGGCCGTGGCGGGGGCTGTGCTTGCAGGGCCTGCCGGTGGCTTGGCGTCGAGCGGTCGTGTTTCGACCCTCGCCGCGGTCACCGGTCGCGTGGCCGCGCTGGGGTCAGTGCCTGGCGGCACCACGCGCAGCACCTGCCCGACCTCGACGATGTTGGGGTTGTCGAGGTTGTTCCACTTGACCAGGTCTTTCCAGTTCTGGCCGGTCTCCAGGCCGATGCGGATGATGGTGTCGCCCGGCTTGACGCTGTAGTAGCCGGGTTTGCCGGCATTCTCGGAACCCGGCAGGGGTTTGGGGGCGTCGGCCGGTGGCGCGACGACGATGGGCTTGACCTCGACCGGCGCGCTCGCCACCGCAGGCGGGGCGGCCGCAGCGGCGGCCGCCGATGCAGCCGCGGCCACGGCGGCGGCCCGAGCGGCCACGCGATCTTCCACCGGTGCAGGCGTCTTGGACGTGGCGCATGCACCCACCAACAGCGCGGCAACAACGCCGACGACCCCACCCTTCGTCCACGACCCTGGTGCTTGCGTCAAATCAACCCCTGCTTTGTCCGTCATCCGATCAATCCCGATTTTAAGGGGACGAAGTTGACTGCCTCGTGAACCCGATGCACGTAGCCCTGCTCATTTCGGTCAACCACCACGAGCATTTGCTTGGCCGACTCGGGTTGCCGCACCGGCGACACGAGGCGCCCACCGACGGCCAGCTGGTCGAGCCACGCGGCTGGCAATGCGTCACCCCCGGCCGCCGCGATGATGCTGTCGTACGGCGCGTTGGGCGGGTGCCCGAGCATGCCGTCACCGTACACCAGCCTCAGCCGGGTCGACCGCAGCGGCGCAAGCAGTTCGCGCGCCTTGTCGTGCAGCGGCTTGAGGCGCTCGACCGAGATCACACTGTGCGCCAGCTCCGACAGCACCGCCGCCTGGTAGCCGCAGCCGGTGCCGATCTCAAGCACCTTGCCAAGGCCGCCGTGGTTGCGCGCATTGGCGCCGCCCATCAACAGTTCGATCATGCGTGCCACCACCGACGGTTTGGAAATCGTCTGTCCGTGGCCGATCGGCAGGCTGGTGTCTTCATAAGCCTGCGTCACCAGCGCGGCGTCGACGAACTGGTGACGCGGCACCTGCGCCATCGCGTTCAGCACCGGCTCCGACTGCACACCGCTCGCGCGCAGCCGTTGCACCATTTGCCGGCGCACGTCCGCAGAGTCCAGGCCCAAACCAGCCGATGCCTTGGAGCGAACGCTGTGGCTCGCAGGCGCACGTTCTGGCTGTTCGACCGACCGCGCAGGCTTGACCTGCTCCAGGCGCAGCGGAAAGCCCGCTGCCCTGGGGCGGTTGGTGCGCGGCGGCGGCGAGCTCATGAGGCCGACGTGCCGACCCAGTCGCGCCAGGCCGGCAAGGTGGCGTGGTCGGTCAGGTCCACCTGAAGCGGCGTGATGGACACGTGGCCGTTGGCCGTCGCATGGAAGTCGGTGCCTTCGCCCGCCTCACGGGCGTCGCCGGCCGGGCCGATCCAGTACATCGTGTCGCCGCGCGGGCTGGTCTGGCGGATCACGGGTTCGCTTGCGTGGCGACGGCCGAGCCGGGTGATCTGCACCGGCAGCCGGTCCGCATCGGCACGGTTGGGAATGTTCACGTTGAGCAGCCACGGCCGCGTTGACGGCGGATGGCGCAGCACCTGTTCGATGACCCGGCGCGCCACGCGCGACGCGGCGTCGAGTTCAGCCCAGCCCTTGTTCACTTGCGAGAACGCAATCGCCGGGATGCCGAACAGGTAGCCTTCCATCGCTGCCGCCACCGTGCCCGAGTACAAGGTGTCGTCGCCCATGTTGGCGCCGTTGTTGATGCCCGAGACCACGAGGTCGGGGCGCGTGGGAAGCAGGCCGGTCAGGGCGAGGTGCACGCAGTCCGACGGCGTGCCGTTGATGTAGCGGAAGCCGTTGGCGGCGGTGAAGACCGACAGCGGACGACTGAGTGTCAGCGAATTCGAGGTGCCGCTCGCGTTCTGCTCGGGCGCGACGACGTCGAGTTCGCCGAGACCTTCGCAGGCCTTGACCAAGGCTGCAAGCCCGGGAGCGAGGTAACCATCGTCGTTTGCAATCAGGATTTTCATCGTGCGATTGTAGGGAATCGGCCGCGCGATTCGGGCCCCGATTGATCGCTGCGAGTCAGGGCGCTGCGTATCATGGTGGCCTTGGAAGGAGACAAACCGCATGCATACTTGGGTGTGTGACAACCCGATCGGTGTCGAAGCGCTGAACTGGAAAGAGTTGCCGACGCCGCAGCCTTCGGCTGGCGAGGTTCGCGTGGCCATTCGCGCGGCGAGCCTGAACTTCCCCGATCTGCTGATCGTGCAGAACAAGTACCAGATGAAGCCGCCGCTGCCCTTCGTGCCGGGCTCGGAGTACGCCGGCGTCGTCGAGGCTGTCGGCGACGGTGTGACGCACCTCAAGGTGGGCGACGCGGTCGCAGCCTTTGGTGGCACCGGTGGCTTTGCCACCCATGCCTGTGTGAGCGCATCGCTGGTCATGCCCCTTCCCGCGGGCTTCGCGTTCGACGACGCGGCCGCGTTTGTTCTCACCTACGCAACCACCCACCACGCGCTGCTCGACCGCGCGCAGCTCAAGGCCGGCGAATCGGTGCTGGTGCTCGGTGCTGCTGGCGGCGTCGGCACGGCTGCCATTCAGATCGCCAAGGCGGCCGGCGCCAAAGTGATTGCGGCGGCCTCCAGCGACGAGAAGTGTGTGCTGTGCAAAACCCTCGGCGCCGACGCGTCGATCAACTACACGACTGCCAACCTGCGTGACGAGCTCAAACGCCTGACCGAAGGCAAAGGCCCGGACGTGGTGTACGACCCTGTTGGCGGCGAGGTTGCCGAGCCCGTATTCCGTTCGATCGCCTGGCGTGGCCGCTACCTTGTGGTCGGTTTTGCTGCCGGAGGCATTCCTGCGCTGCCCTGGAACCTGGCGCTGCTCAAGGGCGCCTCCATCGTCGGTGTGTTCTGGGGCGACTTTGCGCGCCGCGAGCCCAAAGCCAATGCGCGTGCGCTGGCCGAGTTGGCGCAGTGGTATGCCCGGGGCCAGGTCAAGCCCGTGATCGATCAACGGCTGCCGATGAACCAGTTGCCAGCCGCCTTCGCGCGCATGGGCAGCCGCAAGGTGCAAGGCAAGCTCGTGATGACCAACGACTGACGCGGCAGCGCAGGTTGTCTGCGCTACCATCTTTTTCTCGCACGACAGACCAGCACGGGCCCAGCATGGCGATCAAAGTCCTCATTCTTGAAGACAACCCGGTTGCCCGGGGCTTCCTGAGCCGAGTGGTGCGAGAGAGCTTCAGCGACGCGATCGAGATCACCGAAGCCGGCGATCTGGAAACGGCGCGCCGCCACCTTGGCCCGCCTGACGCGGCGCCCGATCCTTCCGACGCGTTCCGGCTGATCCTGGTCGACCTCGAACTGCCCGACGGCAACGGCATGGAGTTGCTGACGGAGTTCGCGCGCTATCCCGCCACCAAGATCGTGACGACCTTGTACTCGGACGACGACCACCTCTTCCCGGCTCTGCAGTGCGGCGCCGATGGCTATCTGCTGAAGGAAGACCGCTTCGAGGTGCTTGTCGAGGAACTGCAGAAGATCGTGCGTGGGCAGCCCCCGCTGTCGCCAGCCATTGCACGCCGGCTGCTGACGCACTTTCGACCGGCGGGGGCTGGCAATGCCGGGCCTGACTCATCGCCAGCCCCGCTCAGTTCGGGCTTCAGCAGCCGGCCCGCCGCGCCGCCGCGCACCGCGGCCCCGCCCGACCACGAGCGGTTGACGCCGCGCGAGAGCGAGGTGCTCACCTACCTCAGCAAAGGCTTCACCATCAAAGAGATCGCGAACCTGATGGGCATCAAGTGGTTCACTGTCAACGACCACATCAAATCGATCTACAAGAAGCTCAACGTCTCCAGCCGCGCCGAGGCGGCTGTATTGGCCAGCAAGCAGGGGCTGGTCTGAAGGGGTGGCTTCACGTGGGGCGTCGAGTGACTTCGGGCGTTCAGGTGCCATTGTCGTGAGGGCCGCGCCAGCGCTGCCTTCAGCGGCTTGTGCGCGCGACGCGAGATGCCCAACCGCCGCGTAACGACTGACGGCGCTGCGCTGGGACCGGTGTTTCCCAGCGATCTGATGCCGCTGGAATCTGGGCTCGGCGAGCTTCGCGTGGGGCGGCCCGCCAACCTGTCGCGCTGGATGGGCTGGCGGCTGCGCATGCTGGTTGCCGCGGCGTTGGCCGGCTGTCTGGCGGTGTTTCTGCTGGCTCACGGAATGGCCGAACAACCGCACCTGGGCGTGGTCTGGCGAAGCGTCGGCATCAGCCAGACGGAACTCGTCGGCACCAGCAACCCTGCACTGAAACCCCACGTGGGGAAGGTGCTGACAGAGCTGACCGCAGGGGGGCTCTCGGTGCCGACGTCCGATCTGCTGGCGCTGCAACGCTCGACCCGCTGGCTGATCGATGACGCGCAGCGTGCCCGATTGAGCGACTTGCAGGAACGGGTCTTTGCCGCGCAGCTTGAACCAGGCTTGACGCTGACCTTCTCTGACGGGGAAAGCGTCCACGTTCAGGCAACGCGACGTGGCCTTGGCAACCTGCCTGTGACTTTCTGGCTGGTGACAGGCGCAGCGCTGGCGCTCTACCTGGTGGCCATGGTCGTGGTGCTTGCGCGCCCGACGCGACGCAACCTGCTGTACGCGGTGATGTCGCTGTGCCTGACCGGCACGCTGGCCCTCATCGCGATCGAATCAACGCTGGAGTTGGGGCAGGCCGAGCCGTTCCCGCGGTTGGACCTGTCGCTGCGATTGACGTTCGACCTCATCATTGCGGCGGCGATGGTGCACGCTGCGGCCATGCATCCGCGCCACCTGCCGGGCGAGCGCTGGATAGCCCTCGCCGCGTGGGGTTTGAGCCTGGGCATGTTGGGTCTGGCACTGGCGGGTCAGTTGCCACAACTGTGGTGGTGGATGCAAGGCGGTGTGGCTCTGGCCGGCTTGGCAGTGATTGGCCTTCACGGTTGGTCCTACCGCATCGAGCCCCGGCCCTTTTCGCTGGTGTTGCGTCGGTTCGGCGTCGGTTTGGTGGCAGCTTGGCTGTTGATCACGCTGCTGCTCACCCAAACCCGTGCGCTGCCGAACCTGCAGCACGTGGTCGCCAGCGGCGGGCCGATGCTGTGGTATCTGTTCCTCGCCGCCGTGCTGGTGCTGCTGCCGTTCCTGTCGAAGTCCGAACAGGTCATGCGCGAGTTCGGGCTGTTGGCCGCCGTGAGCAGCGTTGCCACGGCGCTGGACCTGCTCTTTGTCGCCGTCTTTTCGCTCGGGCAGTTCGCGTCGCTGACCTTGTCGCTGTTTGCCGCGCTGGCACTGTATTCGGGCACGCGGCAGTGGATCCTCGGTCGATTGCTCGGCAAGAGCATGCTCACCACCGAGCGCATGTTCGAGCAGGTGTACCGCATCGCCCGTGAGGTCGAGGCCCACCCGGAGCGGACGTCTGCGCTGCTGTGCGACCTGCTGCGCGAGCTGTTCGAGCCGATGGAGCTGAGCCTGATCGACATGCCCTCGGCCACGTCGCGCGTGACCGGCGACGGCTCGACGATGGTGGTGCCGGTGCCGGTACTGAGCGACGAGGTGATCGACCACGGCGAGTCGATCGTGCTGCGCTTTGCGCAGCGCGGCAGGCGGCTGTTCACCTCTGAAGATGCCCGCCTGACCAATCGCATCGTCGAACAGCTCAGGCGTGCCGTGATCTATGACAAGGCCGTCGAGCGGGGCCGTGGCGAGGAGCGCTTGCGGCTGGCGCAGGACCTGCACGACGACATTGGCGCGCGGCTGCTCACGCTCATGTACAAGGCCGAGTCGCCTGAGATCGAAGACTATGTACGGCATACCCTGCAAGATCTGAAAACGTTGACCCGTGGCCTCGCAGCAGCGAACCACCGTCTGTCGCATGCCACCGCAGAGTGGAAGGCCGACCTGACCCAGCGCCTGACTGCCGCGCACGTGGAGCTGAGCTGGTCGTGCGAGATCGACGACGACGTGTTGCTGAGCGTGACGCAGTGGTCAGCCCTCACGCGGGTGCTGCGCGAGTTGGTCAGCAACGCGATCGCTCATTCGCAGGCTCAGCGTGTGGACATTGACTTTCGGCTGGACAACGACCGACTGCACCTGATCGTGAGCGACAACGGCATCGGCCGTGATCCCAAGTCGTGGTCCCATGGACTCGGGCTGGGTGGTGTGCGCAAGCGCATCAAGCAGCTTGGCGGCGAAGTTGAATGGCGAGACTTCTACCCGCACGGGATTAGCTGCAGTGTGACGGTGCGTCAGTTTTCGGCGCAGCGTTGATACTTGGCCGGATTGCCGCATTAGGGCCGCAACGCAAAAAGCCCTCATCGAAGTGATGAGGGCTTTTGGCGTGGGATAGAAGCCTGACGATGTCCTACTTTCACACGGGGACCCGCACTATCATCGGCGCAGAGGCGTTTCACTGTCCTGTTCGGGATGGGAAGGAGTGGGACCACCTCGCTATGGTCATCAGGCATAAACGGATGCTTCCACTGAGTTGAAGGCGGTGGAAGCCAATTTGTGGAGTCGGCTGCTGTGAAGCAGCGATCAGTGTGGGTGAATTTGATTGTTCAGCGAGGGTATGAAGATCGGGTAACGACTCATACATGGAGAGTTTTCCTTCGACGGCCATGTGCTGTTATAGCAAGGCTGTCAAAGTTATAGGGTCAAGCCTCACGGGCAATTAGTACCGGTTAGCTTAACGCATTACTGCGCTTCCACACCCGGCCTATCAACGTCCTGGTCTCGGACGACCCTTCAGGGGGCTCAAGGCCCCGGCAAGACTCATCTTGAGACGAGTTTCCCGCTTAGATGCTTTCAGCGGTTATCTCTTCCGCACATAGCTACTCGGCGATGCCACTGGCGTGACAACCGATACACCAGAGGTGCGTCCACTCCGGTCCTCTCGTACTAGGAGCAGGCTCTCTCAATCTTGCAGCGCCCACGGAAGATAGGGACCAAACTGTCTCACGACGTTTTAAACCCAGCTCACGTACCTCTTTAAATGGCGAACAGCCATACCCTTGGGACCGGCTACAGCCCCAGGATGAGATGAGCCGACATCGAGGTGCCAAACACCGCCGTCGATATGAACTCTTGGGCGGTATCAGCCTGTTATCCCCAGAGTACCTTTTATCCGTTGAGCGATGGCCCTTCCATACAGAACCACCGGATCACTATGTCCTACTTTCGCATCTGCTCGACTTGTCAGTCTCGCAGTTAAGCACGCTTATGCCATTGCACTATTAGCACGATGTCCGACCGTACCTAGCGTACCTTCGAACTCCTCCGTTACACTTTGGGAGGAGACCGCCCCAGTCAAACTGCCTACCATGCACTGTCCCCGATCCAGATAATGGACCTAGGTTAGAACCTCAAACACACCAGGGTGGTATTTCAACGTTGGCTCCACGACACCTAGCGGCACCGCTTCAAAGCCTCCCACCTATCCTACACAGATCTGTTCAAAGTCCAATGTAAAGCTACAGTAAAGGTTCATGGGGTCTTTCCGTCTTTCCGCGGGGAGATTGCATCATCACAAACATTTCAACTTCGCTGAGTCTCTGGAGGAGACAGTGTGGCCATCGTTACGCCATTCGTGCAGGTCGGAACTTACCCGACAAGGAATTTCGCTACCTTAGGACCGTTATAGTTACGGCCGCCGTTTACTGGGACTTCAGTCAAGAGCTTGCACCCCATCATTTAATCTTCCAGCACCGGGCAGGCGTCACACCCTATACGTCGACTTTCGTCTTTGCAGAGTGCTGTGTTTTTAATAAACAGTCGCAGCCACCGATTCTCTGCGGCCTCATTGGGCTCCGTCTGTACGACTTCACCTACTAAAGGCACACCTTCTTCCGAAGTTACGGTGTCAATTTGCCGAGTTCCTTCTCCAGAGTTCTCTCAAGCGCCTTAGAATACTCATCTCGCGCACCAGTGTCGGTTTGCGGTACGGTCGTGTGCAGCTGGAGCTTAGTGGCTTTTCCTGGAAGCAGGGTATCACTCACTTCAGAGGCAAGCCTCCTCGTTATCACGCCTCATCTAAACCCCCCGGATTTGCCTAAGGGGCATGACTACACGCTTGAACCGGCGTCACCTTGCGGATGCCAACTGCCGGCTGAGCTAACCTTCTCCGTCCCCACATCGCACTACACATCGGTACAGGAATATTGACCTGTTTCCCATCAGCTACGCATCTCTGCCTCGCCTTAGGGGCCGACTCACCCTACGCCGATGAACGTTGCGTAGGAAACCTTGCGCTTTCGGCGAGGGGGCTTTTCACCCCCTTTAACGCTACTCATGTCAGCATTCGCACTTCTGATACCTCCAGCAGCCTTCACAAGCCACCTTCACAGGCGTACAGAACGCTCTCCTACCACGTACGCTTGCGCGCACATCCGCAGCTTCGGTAACTGGCTTAGCCCCGTTACATCTTCCGCGCAGGACGACTCGATCAGTGAGCTATTACGCTTTCTTTAAATGATGGCTGCTTCTAAGCCAACATCCTGACTGTTTTAGCCTTCCCACTTCGTTTCCCACTTAGCCAATTTTGGGGACCTTAGCTGGCGGTCTGGGTTGTTTCCCTCTTGTGTCCGGACGTTAGCACCCGGTGCACTGTCTCCCAAGCTGTACTCATCGGTATTCGGAGTTTGCAATGGTTTGGTAAGTCGCCATGACCCCCTAGCCATAACAGTGCTCTACCCCCGATGGTAATACTTGAGGCACTACCTAAATAGTTTTCGGAGAGAACCAGCTATTTCCAAGTTTGTTTAGCCTTTCACCCCTATCCACAGCTCATCCGCTAGTTTTGCAACACTAGTCGGTTCGGACCTCCAGCAGGTGTTACCCTACCTTCATCCTGGCCATGGATAGATCACTTGGTTTCGGGTCTACACCCAGCGACTGTTCGCCCTATTCGGACTCGATTTCTCTACGGCTTCCCTATTCGGTTAACCTTGCCACTGAATGTAAGTCGCTGACCCATTATACAAAAGGTACGCCGTCACCCTTGCGGGCTCCGACTGTTTGTATGCATGCGGTTTCAGGATCTATTTCACTCCCCTCCCGGGGTTCTTTTCGCCTTTCCCTCACGGTACTGGTTCACTATCGGTCGATTACGAGTATTTAGCCTTGGAGGATGGTCCCCCCATCTTCAGACAGGATTTCACGTGTCCCGCCCTACTTGTCGTACGCCTAGTTCCACACCTGAGATTTTTCATACGGGGCTATCACCCGCTATGGCCGGACTTTCCATTCCGTTCTGATATCAAAGATGCTAAAACGTACAAGGCTGTTCCAATTTCGCTCGCCACTACTTTCGGAATCTCGGTTGATGTCTTTTCCTCGAGCTACTGAGATGTTTCAGTTCACCCGGTTCGCCTCGCATGACTATGTATTCATCATGCGATACCCCTAAGGGTGGGTTTCCCCATTCGGAAATCTCCGGATCAAAGCTAATTTGCCAGCTCCCCGAAGCTTATCGCAGGCTATCACGTCCTTCGTCGCCTGTAATCGCCAAGGCATCCACCACATGCACTTATTCACTTGACCCTATAACTTTGACACCGCTGTCTTCTGGTAAAGACTGGTTCGTTCAAACCGCGCAGCATCGTCAAGGAACGTCTATCTCTATATGAGTATTTCGCGTTACGCCGTCTTCAATACATTCAAACTCAATCTCTCTTGCGAGCTATAGAGTTGAAACTTGTTGACGCAATCAAATTCGTTGCCGACAGTACGGAACGCCCAGACACTTTCGAGCCTCGGCATATTTCTGTCGACAACACTGATTTTCGACTCTACAAATTGTTAAAGAACAACAGCCGATTCTTTGGAATCACTGACGCAACCAGCCGAGCCACGAGGCCAGGACTCTTTTGCGTCAGCAATCTGATGGTGTGAACGAGATGGTGGAGGATGACGGGATCGAACCGACGACCCCCTGCTTGCAAAGCAGGTGCTCTCCCAGCTGAGCTAATCCCCCAGGGTGTTCAGGCCAAGGAGTCTTCTCCATCGCCAGGCAGGGATGGTGGGTCTGGTTGGGCTCGAACCAACGACCCCCGCCTTATCAAGACGGTGCTCTAACCAGCTGAGCTACAGACCCCGGCTCACGTTCACGTTGCTGTGTTCAACTACAGCCGATAAGAGTGGGCGCTCAAGTTCGAGGGCCATCTTTTTGCTTCTGCCGCGCTCCGCGCTTAACTTCGCAAGCGAAGTTAGCATCGCGAAACGCACTTCGGCGTTTTCCAGAAAGGAGGTGATCCAGCCGCACCTTCCGATACGGCTACCTTGTTACGACTTCACCCCAGTCACGAACCCTGCCGTGGTAATCGCCCTCCTTGCGGTTAGGCTAACTACTTCTGGCAGAACCCGCTCCCATGGTGTGACGGGCGGTGTGTACAAGACCCGGGAACGTATTCACCGCGGCAAGCTGATCCGCGATTACTAGCGATTCCGACTTCACGCAGTCGAGTTGCAGACTGCGATCCGGACTACGACCGGTTTTCTGAGATTAGCTCCCCCTCGCGGGTTGGCAGCCCTCTGTACCGGCCATTGTATGACGTGTGTAGCCCTACCCATAAGGGCCATGATGACCTGACGTCATCCCCACCTTCCTCCGGTTTGTCACCGGCAGTCTCATTAGAGTGCCCTTGCGTAGCAACTAATGATAAGGGTTGCGCTCGTTGCGGGACTTAACCCAACATCTCACGACACGAGCTGACGACGGCCATGCAGCACCTGTGTTCTAGTTCTCTTTCGAGCACGAAACCATCTCTGGTAACTTCTAGACATGTCAAGGGTAGGTAAGGTTTTTCGCGTTGCATCGAATTAAACCACATCATCCACCGCTTGTGCGGGTCCCCGTCAATTCCTTTGAGTTTCAACCTTGCGGCCGTACTCCCCAGGCGGTCAACTTCACGCGTTAGCTTCGTTACTGAACAGCAAGCCGTCCAACAACCAGTTGACATCGTTTAGGGCGTGGACTACCAGGGTATCTAATCCTGTTTGCTCCCCACGCTTTCGTGCATGAGCGTCAGTACAGGTCCAGGGGATTGCCTTCGCCATCGGTGTTCCTCCGCATATCTACGCATTTCACTGCTACACGCGGAATTCCATCCCCCTCTACCGTACTCTAGCCTTGCAGTCACAAATGCAGTTCCCAGGTTGAGCCCGGGGATTTCACATCTGTCTTGCAAAGCCGCCTGCGCACGCTTTACGCCCAGTAATTCCGATTAACGCTTGCACCCTACGTATTACCGCGGCTGCTGGCACGTAGTTAGCCGGTGCTTATTCTTCAGGTACCGTCATTAGCTCCTAATATTAGTAAGAGCCGTTTCTTCCCTGACAAAAGTGGTTTACAACCCGAAGGCCTTCTTCCCACACGCGGCATGGCTGGATCAGGCTTGCGCCCATTGTCCAAAATTCCCCACTGCTGCCTCCCGTAGGAGTCTGGGCCGTGTCTCAGTCCCAGTGTGGCTGGTCGTCCTCTCAGACCAGCTACAGATCGTCGCCTTGGTGGGCTCTTACCCCACCAACTAGCTAATCTGACATCGGCCGCTCCAATCGCGCGAGGTCCTTGCAGATCCCCCGCTTTCACCCTCAGGTCGTATGCGGTATTAATCCGGCTTTCGCCGGGCTATCCCCCACAACTGGGTACGTTCCGATGTATTACTCACCCGTTCGCCACTCGCCACCAGGATTGCTCCCGTGCTGCCGTTCGACTTGCATGTGTAAGGCATGCCGCCAGCGTTCAATCTGAGCCAGGATCAAACTCTTCAGTTCGATCTTGATAAAAACATCACTCAAAGAATCGACGTGAACTTCTCTCCAGCTTCCAGGCTCCGCGCTTCTCAGCACCTCACCCTTCCACCAGCTTCTATCCACGCTTCATTGAGCGTCTAAGGTCCTTCAGACCAGACTCACCCATAGCCAACCTCGCAGTCAACCTCAGGCTCGTCCACAGCCCTCACCCCCAAACGCCCACACTTATCGGCTGTAAATTTTTAAAGAACATCCGCAGCTTCGAGCCGCGGAGTGATGCTGGCCTGTGACCAGCGAAGCCTCACATTATGCCATGAGTTTTGCGGCCCTGTCTGCTTTTTTCTTCGCGTCGTCCCAGATACGCGAAGCTTCGGCGCTGAACCAAGGTCGCTCATCCTGTGAGCCAGCGCTACCTCTGGCGGAGCCGGAGGGATTCGAACCCTCGATGCAGGTTTTGCCCGCATACTCCCTTAGCAGGGGAGCACCTTCGGCCACTCGGTCACAGCTCCGCAGACAAGCCCGCATTCTAGCCGCTCCGTGCAGCCCCTCAACCAGCGGGCTGTTCGAGGTCGAAGGCCTTGTGCAGAGCCCGCACCGCCAGCTCCATGTACTTCTCGTCGATCACGACGCTGGTCTTGATCTCGCTGGTGGTGATCATCTGGATGTTGATGCCCTCTTGACTGAGCACGCTGAACATCTTGCTGGCCACGCCGACGTGTGAGCGCATGCCAATGCCCACGATGCTGACCTTGCAGATCTTGGCGTCTCCGACCAGGTCGGCCGCCCCAGTGACCGGCAACACGACGCGTTTGATCAACTCGAGCGTTCGGGCGTAGTCGTTGCGATGCACGGTGAAGGAAAAGTCGGTACGGCCTGCGTGCGACACGTTCTGAATGATCACGTCCACGTCGATGTTCGCATCGGCGACGGGGCCCAGGATCTGGTACGCAATGCCGGGCTTGTCAGTCACGCCAAGCAGACTGATCTTGGCTTCGTCTCGGTTGAAGGCGATGCCGGACACGATCGCTTGTTCCATCTTCTCGTCTTCCTCAAAAGTGATCAGGGTGCCCGAGCGGGCTTCTTCGCTGAGGTCGATGTCCCATGGCGTGAAGCTGGACAGCACCCGCAGCGGCACCCGGTACTTGCCGGCAAACTCGACCGAGCGGATCTGCAGCACCTTCGAGCCGAGGCTGGCCATCTCGAGCATCTCCTCGAAGGTGATGGTCTGCAAGCGCCGCGCCTCAGGGACGACGCGCGGGTCTGTTGTGTAGACGCCGTCGACATCGGTGTAGATGAGGCATTCGGCCGCCTTCAGCGCGGCCGCCACCGCGACCGCCGATGTGTCCGAGCCACCGCGGCCCAGGGTGGTGATGTTGCCCTGCGGGTCCACGCCCTGAAAGCCTGTGATCACAACGACCCTGCCTGCTGCGAGATCGGCGCGCACGCGCTTGTCGTCGATGGCGCTGATGCGGGCTTTGGTGTGTGCGGTATCGGTGCTGATCGGCACCTGCCAGCCGGCGTAGCTGACGGCTTGCAGGCCTTCGGCTTGAAGTGCGATGGCGAGAAGACCCGAGGACACTTGCTCGCCGGTCGACGCAATCATGTCCAGCTCGCGCGCCAGTTCAGCCGTGGTGGACACTGGCGACAGCTCCTTGGCCAGGCCGAGCAGCCGATTTGTTTCCCCGCTCATTGCAGAAGGGACCACCACCAACTGGTGGCCCGCGCGGCTCCACTTGGCCACGCGCTTGGCGACATTGCGGATGCGCTCCACCGAGCCCATCGACGTGCCGCCGTATTTGTGAACGATTAGTGCCATAGTCGTTGAATGTGCCGGCTGGGAGCGGGTGCGCGTTGCGCTACTTTCAAGCAAACCCAGAATTCTAGCTGCCGCGCTTGAGCACGCCGCCGTCGAGCGCAGCGTCGGGTGTGCGTGGCTGCCAGTGCAGCTCCATCTGCTCTTGGTCTGGGAGTGCCAGCACGCGAGCGTCCAGACCCAGCCCGGGTACGAAGACAAGTTGCCCGCCACTGTAGAACAGCGGACCCTTGCGCTCCCATGCGGGCACGCACTGATCCTGGTACTGCTTCTTCAGGCTGCGGGGTGGCCGGCCGATGCCGCCCTGAAATCGTTCTGCACCCGACCTGGGCTTGAGGTCGAGTCTGCCCAGCCACGCCAGAGGAACCCCCCGCTCGCGCGTGCGGGCAACGTGAAGGCACCCGCCCCAGCCGGGCAGATCGAAAGCGCCCGGGCCGTCCACGGACAAGCTCGACTCGTGCGGCTCGGGGCGCTGCTCGGTCGTTGGTCTGAAGCCTGCACCTGTCGTCTCGCCAAACCTCAGCACGCCTCGATACAGCCGCACTTCACTGTTCTCGATCGGCCAGCGCGCACTGCCGCCGAGACGCAGTTCGGCCATCAGCCGAGTGACCAAGCTGGCCGGCGCAGCCCGTCCCGCCGCCTGCTTCAGCCATGCGCGCAGCACATTGCTCCGCCGGGCTGGCGAGAGTGCGAGCCAGGCCTTCACGTCCAAGGCGTTTGAGTGAGCGGCGACCGACGCCATGTCCTGCTCAGCGAGTTCAGTCAGGCACTCCAGCGCCTCTTGGGCTCGTTGCGCGCTGTCAGCCAACGACGCTTCAGCGTGCGGGAACGCGCCGGTCAACGCCGACCACACCTCAAGGCGCAGTCGGTTGCGCGCGTAGCGAGGGTCCTCGTTGCTGTCGTCTTCGATGCATTTGATGCGGTGGCGAGTGACGTAAGCGTCGATCTGCTCTCGCGGCCGGCCCAGCCACGGCCGCATCCACGTGATGCCGGCTCGCTCCACGCGAGCCGGCATGCCCGCCAAGCCTGCCGCACCCGCGCCGCGCAGGGCCTGGAGCAGAAACGTCTCGGCCTGGTCGCGCCGATGGTGAGCAAGCAGAATCACCGAGGTGCCTTGCGCGTCAGCGAGTTCGCGCAAGGCACGGTAACGCACCGTGCGAGCCCAGGCCTCAATGCTTTCGCCGGGTGCGGGCGACCCCGTCGCACGTGCAGAGGCAAACGTCAGCGATTTGGCACGCCGCCGGGCCCACCGATCGCACTGCGCCGCGCAGTGTGAAAGCCAGTCATCCGCGTTGGCGTTGAGGCCGTGATGAACATGCAATGCCGCCACGCGAACACCGAGCGGCCCCGCTGCCGCCAGCGTGGCGTGCAGCAGCGCCGAGGAATCGCGCCCGCCGCTGTAAGCGACCGCGACGCAATCAGGCCGCGGGCCCGTGCTCAGCGCTCCTTGGTGTCGCTGAAGCGGCCGTAGGACTGCAGCCGCTCGTAGCGCCGCTGCAGCAACTCCTTCGTCTTGAGGTCGCTTACCTGCCGCAATGAGTCGTTCAGCGCGCGCTTCAAAAACGCCGCCATCTGCTTCGTGTCGCGGTGGGCCCCGCCCACGGGCTCGTTGATGATCTTGTCGACCAACCCGAGGGCCTTGAGGCGGTGGGCGGTGATGCCCAGCGCTTCGGCCGCGTCGGAGGCACGCTCGGCCGTCTTCCAAAGAATTGACGCACACCCTTCGGGCGAAATCACCGAGTAGATCGAGTACTGCAGCATGAGCATCTGGTCGCCGACGCTGATGGCCAGCGCCCCGCCGGAGCCGCCCTCACCGATGATCGTCGCGATGATCGGTACTTCCAGCTGCGCCATCTCGAAGATGTTGCGGCCGATCGCCTCCGACTGGCCGCGCTCTTCGGCGCCGATCCCGGGGTAGGCGCCCGGTGTGTCGACGAAGGTGAACACCGGCAGGCCGAACTTCTCGGCCAGCTTCATCAGACGCAGCGCCTTGCGGTAGCCCTCGGGCCGCGACATGCCGAAGTTGCGCAGGCCGCGCTCTTTCGTGTCTCGCCCCTTCTGGTGGCCGATCACCATACACGGCTCGCCGTTGAAGCGCGCCATGCCGCCGACGATGGAGCGGTCGTCCGCGAATGCGCGGTCGCCATGCAGTTCCTGCCAGTCGGTGAACATTTCGGCCACGTAGTCGAGCGTATACGGCCGCTGCGCGTGGCGGGCAATCTGCGTGACCTGCCAGGGCGTCAGGTTGGAGTAGATGTCCTTGGTGAGTTGCAGGCTCTTCTTGCCGAGCCGGTCGATCTCTTCCGAGATGTCCACAGCCGATTCGCTTTGCACATAGCGCAGCTCTTCGATCTTGGTTTCAAGGTCGGCAACGGATTGCTCGAACTCCAGAAAGTGACGCTTGCTCATGGGTGGGTCCTGATGCATCAACAGCGGGGTTGAAGGGACACGCTGGCCCTGGGGCTCAGCAACTCAATACTCGGTGGGGATCGGGTCGAGGCTGCGCCAAATGTACCATGTGGCCACCGAGCGGAAGGGTGTCCAGGCCTCGCCCACTTCGCGCGCTTCGGCCCTTGAAACGGGCTCGCCACTGAAGTAGTTGTGGCTGATGCCCTTGAGCAGGCCCAGGTCGTCCAGCGGCAGCACGTTTGGCCGCAGCAAGTGGAAGATGAGAAACATCTCCGCCGTCCAGCGACCGATCCCACGGATCGCCACCAGCTCCTCGATGATCGCCTCGTCGTCCATCTGCAGCCACTCGCGCACGTGCACGGTGCCGGACTCGAAGTGCTGCGCCAGATCGAAGAGGTACTCGACCTTTCGCGCCGACAGGCCTGCCGCGCGCATGCTCGGCGCGTCCAGCGCGAGCACCCCGCTCGGCGCCATCGGAACGGCCGAGCCTTGCCCCAGCGCCGCGAAGCGCTCCCAGACGGCTTGCGCCGCCTTGACGGAAATCTGCTGCCCGACGATGGAGCGGGCCAGCGTCGTGAAGGCGTCGCCACGGCTCTGCAGGCGACCTTCACCGCAGGAGGGGATGAGCTTTCGCATCACGCGGTCGCGCTTGGACAGGTGCCTGCACGCCTCGTCCCAGTAGTCTGCCGAGGGCTGCGCGCCGTCCTCCAGCCTTGCGTTGCGCACCACCGTCAGGCCTTCACCCAGGTCGTGCCCTGGGGGGAGTCTTGCAGCTCGATCCCTTGATCGGCCAGTTCCTGGCGTATGCGGTCGGCCAGCGCGAAGTCCCGTGCCTGTTTCGCGGCCACACGCTCGGCGATGCGCGCTGCAATTCCCGCTTCATCCAGACCGCTGCCGGCCTGAAGGAATTGCATCGGCGGCTGCTGCAGAAGACCGAGAACACTGCCAAGAGACTTAAGGAGCGCGGCCTGCGCCAGAGCGCCTGTGCGATTCACCTCGCTGGCCAGCTCGAACAACACAGCCAGAGCGCCGGCGGTGTTGAAGTCGTCGTTCATGGCGGCACGGAACGCCGCCGCCGGCCCGGCGCTCCAGTCGATCGCAGCACCATGCAACTCCAGCCCACTGATTCCGCTCAACGCTGTGTAGAGGCGGCGCAAAGCCGAACGAGCGTCTTCCAGGTTGGCGCTGCTGAAGTTCAACGGGCTTCGATAGTGCGTGCGCAGCATGAACAACCGCAAGGTCTCGCCGTCGAAGTGCTTCAGCACGTCGCGGATGGTGAAGAAGTTGCCCAGCGACTTCGACATCTTCACGTTGTCGACGTTGAGCGAGCCGTTGTGCAGCCAGTAGTTGACAAAGGGACGGCCGGTTGCTCCTTCGCTCTGGGCGATCTCGTTTTCGTGGTGAGGGAACTGAAGGTCGATGCCGCCTCCATGAATGTCGAAGTGTTCGCCCAGCAGGTCGCGGCACATGGCCGAGCACTCGATGTGCCAACCGGGGCGGCCGGGGCCGAACGGGCTGTTCCACTTCGCGTCGTCGGGCTCGCTCCCCTTGGCGGCCTTCCACAGCACGAAGTCGAGTGGATCGTCCTTGCCTTCGCCGACCGCAACCCGCTCTCCCGAGCGCAACTGGTCGATCGACTTGCCCGACAGCTTGCCGTACCCGGCGAACTTGCGCACGGCAAAGTTCACATCGCCCGACGTGGCGCGGTAGGCGAGACCGCGCTGCTCCAACGTGCGGATCATGTCGAGCATCTGAGGCACATGCTGCGTTGCCCGAGGCTCGTGCGTTGGCGGCTCGATGCCCAGGGCGGCGATGTCGGCATGCATGGCCTGCGTCATCTGTGTGGTGAGCTCGCGGATCGGCACGCCGATCTCTAGCGCACGGCGGATGATCTTGTCATCGATGTCGGTGATGTTGCGCACGTAAGTCACCCGGTAACCCAAAGTGCGCAGCCAGCGGGAGATCATGTCGAACACCATCAGGAAACGCGCATGGCCGACGTGGCACAGGTCGTAGATGGTGATGCCGCACACGTACATCCGCACGTGGTTCGGCTCGATCGGTGTGAAGGTCTCGATCTCCCTCGACAGGGTGTTGTGCAAACGAAGTGTCATGGGGCGGGGAGAGGTGCCTTCCAGCGCTGCGGCGGGCTGCGCGAGGCACCGTCCAGTCTGGATCGAGAGCCACCGCCGCAGCGTCGTGCGAGGTCGTCGCCGAGAGGGCTGCATTACAATGAAATCAGTATAGCGGCCTGTCTCGGCGCAGAGCATCGCCTCTGTTGCGAACGTGCTGCCCGACGGCCGACAGTTGCTGGATCGGCGGCGTCAGGCAGACGGCCACCGCGCCGTGCCCCTGAACCCATTGCATCCCATCGAACAGGAGTGATTGAATGAAACCTCGCGTCCTTTCCTGGCCTGCGCTGGCCGCCGCGACAGCCGCCCTGTGTTTGAGCTCTGCGGCCCTGGCGCAGAAGGTCAAGATCGCCACGTCGGCCGGCGACATCGTGGTGCAGCTCGACGCGGCGAAAGCGCCCAAGTCGGTCGAGAATTTCCTGCAGTATGTAAAGGATGGCCACTACAACGGCACCGTGTTCCACCGCGTCATCGAGAACTTCATGATCCAGGGTGGCGGGATGACCGAGGACCTGAAGCAAAAGCCCACCCGCGCTTCGATCCCGCTCGAGAGCCGCAACGGCCTGAACAACGAACGCGGCACGCTGGCGATGGCGCGCACCGGGGACCCGAACTCGGCCACCGCGCAGTTCTTCATCAACGTGAAAGACAACCAGTTCCTGAACGCCGCCAGCTCGCAAGACGGCAACGGCTACGCCGTGTTCGGCAAGGTCGTCTCGGGCATGGACGTGGTCGACAAGATCCGCACCTCGCCCACCGGCAACAAGGGCCCGTACCAGAACGTGCCGGTCGAGCCCATCACCATCAAGTCAGCCACCCTGGAGAAGTGACCCCATGAGCGCAAGAGTCGAATTGCAGACCAACCACGGCAACATCCATGTCGAACTCGACGAAGCCAAGGCGCCCGAGTCGTCTCGCAACTTCCTGGCGTATGTCGACAGCGGCCACTACGACGGCACGCTGTTCCACCGCGTGATCCCCCAGTTCATGATCCAGGGCGGTGGTTTTGCGGTCGGCATGAAGCAAAAGCCCACCAATGCCGAGCTGCGCAATGAAGCCAACAACGGGCTGAAGAACAACCACTACACGCTGGCGATGGCGCGCACCTCGGCGCCGCACTCGGCCACGTCGCAGTTCTTCATCAACACCACCGACAACGACTTTCTCAACTTCAAGTCCGAAAGCCCACAGGGTTGGGGCTATGCCGTGTTTGCGCGCGTGGTTGCCGGGAACGACGTGGTGGACAAGATCGAGAAGGTGAAAACCGCTCGCAGCGGGGGCCACGAAAACGTACCGGTGGAAGACGTGGTCATCCTGAAGGCGGTTCGGCTGCCCTGACGCCGAATCGAGTCACGGTGGTCGAACCTTCACTGCCCTCGTTCGCGGAGTGGCATGCCGAACCGTCGTGGGAGACGATCGACTTCATCAGCGACCTTCACCTCAGCGAAGAGACACCGCGAGGCTTCGACGCCTGGGCCGCGTACATGGGCAACACGCCGGCCGATGCGGTCGTCATCCTCGGCGACCTGTTCGAAGCCTGGGTTGGAGATGACGCGCGACATGCCGGCTTCGAAGCCCGCTGCACCGAGGTTCTGACCGCAACGGCCGCCGTCCGCCCGGTGGCCTTCATGGTCGGCAATCGCGACTTCCTGGTGGGTGAGGCCATGCTCGCCGCCTGCCATGTGCGTGCCTTGGCGGATCCGACAGTGCTGGTGGCGGGCGACCAACGCTTGCTGCTGTCTCACGGCGACGCTTTGTGTTTGAGCGACCTCCAGTACCAACGCATCCGGGCGATGGCGCGCAGCGCAGCGTGGCAGCGGGATTTCCTGCTGCAGCCTCTCGAAGCGCGGCGGGCCCAGGTTCGTCACTTTCGATTGCAGAGCGAACTGCACAATCGCGCCCGCTCTGGCACCCCGTACGCCGATGTGGACCTGCCCACGGCCGTGCAATGGATGCGGGCAGTCGCTGCACCGACCTTCATTCACGGCCACACCCACCGACCGGCGACCGAAACGCTGACCCCTGGCCTGGTGCGCCACGTGCTGAGCGACTGGGACCTGGACCATACCGAACCAGAGCGCGCCGAAGTCCTGCGCTGGCATCGGGGTGTGCTGACGCGGCTGCCGCTTTTGCCGTGATGTCTGCATCGTGATCGACTGGTGGCGCCGCCGGCGCGATGCCCGCACGCTGCGCGACCGCGCCATCCCAGACGCGTTGTGGCGGGTCACGTTGGGCCGCTATCCGTTCTTGCTCCAACGTTCCGCCGACGACGTTCAGCGCCTGCGCGAACTGAGCACGCTCTTCCTGGCCGACAAAGAGTTCGCTGGCATGCAAGGGCTGGAGGTGCACGACGAGATGGCGGTGGCGATCGCTGCGCAAGCCTGCCTGCCGGTGCTGAACCTGGGCCTGGCGTGGTACGACGGCTTCAAGGGCATCGTCGTCCACCCCGACGCCGTGCGCGCCCGCCGCGAGCACGTCGACGAGATCGGCGTGGTGCACCACTACGACGAAGAACTCGCCGGCGAGGCGATGCACGGCGGGCCGGTGATGCTGTCGTGGCGCGACGTGGCCGAGTCGGGCGTCTCGGCGGAGTGGGGCTACAACGTCGTGGTCCACGAGTTCGTGCATGTGCTCGATCTGCGCGACGGTGCGGCCGACGGCGTGCCTGCCCTGCCCGACCGACCGAGCCGCGAGCGGTGGCTGGTCACGCTCACAGGCGAATACGAGCGATTCTGCGCGGCGGTCGACGCCGGAGACGAGACGCTGCTCGACCCGTACGGTGCCGAGGCCATCGACGAGTTCTTTGCCGTGGCCGCCGAGGTGTTCTTCGTTGCGCCGCAGGATCTGCTGGGTGAGCACCCCGCCCTGTACGCACTGCTGAGCGGCTTCTTCCTGCAGGACCCGGCGCGCGGCGCACGCGAGTCCCTCGCGCAATGAGCGAAGGGGCCCGCTTGGGGCACCTTCACGGTTGAAGCAGCGAAAAGTCGTCAGGCCGTGGCCGGCTCGGCCTTCGGCTTGTCGCTCTTCTTGTTCGGCGTGATGTCGAGCAATGGCTTGCCATCGGCGTCGATGTCCACCGACAACCGCCCTCCATCGACCAGCTGACCGAACAGCAGCTCGTCGGCCAACGCACGGCGGATCGTGTCCTGGATCAAGCGCTGCATCGGCCGCGCGCCCATCAGCGGGTCGAAGCCGTTCTTGGCCAGGTGCTTGCGCAGCGCGTCGGTGAAGGTGACCTCGACCTTCTTCTCGGTCAGCTGGCTTTCGAGCTGCAACAGGAACTTGTCGACCACCCGCAGGATGATCTCCTCGTTCAGCGCCTTGAAGCTGACCGTCGCGTCGAGCCGGTTGCGGAACTCGGGCGTGAACAGGCGCTTGATGTCGGCCATCTCGTCGCCCGCCTCGCGCGAATTGGTGAAGCCGATCGTCGCCTTGTTCATCGTCTCGGCGCCGGCGTTGGTCGTCATGATGATGATGACGTTGCGGAAGTCGGCCTTGCGCCCGTTGTTGTCGGTCAGCGTGCCATGGTCCATCACCTGCAGCAGCACGTTGAAGACATCCGGGTGCGCCTTCTCGATCTCGTCGAGCAGCAGCACGGCGTGGGGCTTCTTGCTGATGGCCTCTGTCAACAAGCCGCCTTGGTCGAAGCCGACGTAGCCCGGTGGCGCACCGATCAGCCGGCTGACCGCGTGCCGCTCCATGTACTCGCTCATGTCGAAGCGGATCAGCTCGATGCCCAGGATGTAGGCGAGTTGCTTGGCCACTTCCGTCTTGCCCACGCCGGTGGGGCCGCTGAACAGGAACGAGCCGATCGGCCGGTCCGGCTTGCCCAGGCCCGAGCGCGCCATCTTGATCGCCGCGGCCAGCGCCTCGATTGCAGGCTCCTGGCCGAACACCACGCTGTTGAGGTCGCGGTCCAGGCTCTTGAGCTTGGAGCGGTCGTCGTTCGACACGCTGGCGGGCGGGATGCGCGCGATCTTGGCGACGATCTCTTCCACCTCGGCGCGCGTGATGGTCTTCTTCTGCTTGTTCTTGGGCAGGATGCGTTGCGCCGCGCCAGCCTCGTCGATCACGTCGATCGCCTTGTCGGGCAGGTGGCGGTCGTTGATGAACTTGGCCGACAGCTCGGCCGCCGCCTGCAGTGCACCGATCGCGTACTTCACGCTGTGGTGCTCTTCGAAGCGCGACTTCAGGCCCTTCAGGATCTCGATCGTCTGCTCGACCGACGGTTCGACCACGTCGATCTTCTGGAAGCGCCGCGACAGTGCCGCGTCTTTCTCGAAGATGCCGCGGTACTCGCTGAAAGTGGTCGCGCCGATGCACTTCATCGCGCCCGAGCTGAGCGCGGGCTTGAGCAGGTTGCTCGCGTCAAGCGTGCCACCGGATGCGGCGCCCGCGCCGATGAGCGTGTGGATCTCGTCGATGAACAGGATCGCGTTCGGCTGGTCTTTCAACTGCTTCAAGACGCCCTTCAGGCGTTGCTCGAAGTCGCCGCGGTACTTGGTGCCGGCGAGCAGCGCACCCATGTCGAGCGAGTAGACCACTGCCTTGCCCAGCACCTCAGGCACGTCTTCTTGTGTGATGCGCCACGCCAGGCCTTCGGCAATGGCCGTCTTGCCCACGCCGGCCTCGCCGACGAGCAACGGGTTGTTCTTGCGCCGCCGACACAGGATCTGGATCACGCGCTCGACTTCGTGCTCGCGACCGATCAGTGGGTCGATCTTGCCGTCGCGGGCCAATTGATTCAGGTTCTGCGTGAACTGGTCGAGCGGCGAGCCCTTGCCTTCGCCCTCTTCCTTCTCGCCTTCGGCGCCCGGCGCACCTTCGCTCGGCTTGGCGGGCTCGGGCGGGTCGCTCTTTTTGATGCCGTGGGCGATGAAGTTCACCACATCCAGGCGGGTGACGCCCTGTTGGTGCAGGTAGTAGACAGCATGCGAGTCCTTCTCGCCGAAGATGGCCACCAGCACATTCGCGCCGGTCACTTCTTTCTTGCCGCTGCCGGTGGATTGCACGTGCATGATCGCGCGCTGGATCACACGCTGGAATCCCAAGGTGGGCTGCGTGTCGACCTCTTCGTTGCCCCCCACCGTGGGCGTGTTTTCCTTGATGAATCCTGCCAGGCTCTTGCGCAGGTCGTCGATGTTGGCGGAACAGGCGCGCAACACTTCAGCGGCCGAAGGATTGTCCAGCAACGCCATCAACAGATGCTCGACCGTGATGAACTCATGGCGCTGCTGCCGAGCCTCCACGAAGGCCATGTGCAGGCTGACTTCTAACTCTTGCGCAATCATGCGGCCTCCATAATGCATTGCAAAGGGTGGCCCCCACGCCGTGCGGCGGCCAGCACCAGCTCTACCTTCGTCGCCGCAACGTCTTTCGAGTAGACGCCACAGACCCCGCGACCTTCATGATGAATCTTAAGCATGATCTGCGTTGCCGATTCGAGGTCGCGGTTGAAATACTCTTGCAGGACCATCACGACGAATTCCATCGGCGTGTAGTCGTCGTTGAGCAGCACCACCTGGTACATGCGCGGCGGCTCGGTCTTCGACGTCTGCCGCTCGACGACCACCGCACCCTGCCCGTCGTCGGGCCGCGGTCGAACCAGCGGTGGCGCGGGGGTTGGCGGCTTGTCCTCAGGCATGGATTCATTCTATCGAGTTGCCGCTTTTCTGCCGGCTAGCAGGCATATTGCGCCGCGGGACTATTCCACAAGGGCTGTTCAACTTCGGTCAGTGTGCGCAACAGCCGCAAGAATGCGAAAGGCCCGCGCGTGGCGGGCCTCGGGGTATCAAGCCGTTCGATCAATGCGGCTGAAGCTGCTCCCGCCAATCGAGCCCCGCCTGTGTCGTGGTGGCCGGCTTGTATTCGCACCCAATCCAGCCGTCGTAGCCGATGCGGTCGAGATGCTCGAACAGGAATGCGTAGTTGATCTCGCCGGTGCCCGGCTCGTTGCGGCCAGGGTTGTCGGCGAGCTGGATGTGGCCGATGCGCGCCAGGTACTTCTGCGTGGTCGCGGCCAACTCGCCCTCCATGCGCTGCGCGTGGTAGAGGTCGTACTGGATGAAGGCGTTGTCGGCGCCGACTTCGGCCAGGATGTCGGCCGCCTGCGCGGTGCGATTCAGGTAGAAGCCAGGAATGTCGAACGTGTTGATCGGCTCGATCAGCAACCGCAGGCTCTCGGCTTTCAGCGCGCTGGCGGCATAGCGCAGGTTCTCGACCAGCGTGGCGCGCAGCACGCTGTCGGCCACACCGGCCGGCGCCTTGCCAGCCAAGCAGTTGAGCTGCTTCACGCCGAGGGTGCGGGCATACCTGATCGCACGCGCCACGCCGGCCCGAAACTCGTCGACACGGTCTGGGTGACAGGCGATGCCTCGCTCGCCAGCGTCCCAGTTGCCAGCCGGCAGGTTGTGCAGCACCAGCGTCAGGCGGTTGTCGTCGAGCCGGTGCTTGATGTCGCTGGCCTCGTACGCATACGGAAACAAGAACTCGACACCGCTGAAGCCCGCCCGGGCCGCCGCTTCGAAGCGGTCGAGGAAAGGCAGCTCGGTGAAGAGCATCGTGAGGTTGGCGGCAAAGCGCGGCATGGTGCTTCCCTCACTCGAGCAGGCCGGCCATCTCCAGGCCCTGACGGCCCTCGGGGTGGCGGCAGTCGATGTCCTCGAACTCGTTGATCTTGTCGATCTCGGTGCCCATGGCGATGTTGGTCACCTTCTCCAGGATCACCTCGACGACCACCGGCACGCGGTACTTGTCGGCCAGCGCGCGCGCTTCCACCAAGGCGCCTTCGAGCTTCTCGGGGTCGGTCACGCGCAGGCTCTTGCAGCCCAGGCCCTGCACCACCGCCTGGTGGTCGACGCCGTAGCTCTTCAGCGTGCCGTCGTCGACGTTCTGGTTCTCGAACGCCAGCTGCACGCAGAAGTCCATCTCGAAACCACGCTGGCTCTGGCGGATCAGTCCGAGGTAGCTGTTGTTCACCAGCACATGCACGTAAGGCAGGCGGAACTGCGCGCCCACCGCCAGCTCCTCGACCATGAACTGGAAGTCGTAGTCTCCTGAGAGCGCCACCACCTGGCGCGTCGGGTCGGCTGCGACCACACCCAACGCAGCGGGCATCGTCCAGCCCAGCGGGCCAGCCTGGCCGCAATTGATCCATTGCCGCGGGCCGAACACGTTCAAGAACTGCGCGCCGGCGATCTGGCTCAGGCCGATCGTCGTGACGTAGATCGTGTCGCGCGGCAGCACCTTGTTCATCTCTTCGTAGACGCGCATCGGCTTGATCGGCGTCTCGGTGTAGTGCGTCTTGCGGTGCATCAGCTTCTTGCGCTCGGCGCAGCGGCTCGCCCAGTCGCCGAAGCCCTTCCACTTGCCGGCCGCCTTGCGCTCGCGCGCGACCTGCACGAAAAGTTCGAGCGCCGCCTTGGCATCGCTGACGATGCCCAAGTCGGGGTTGAAGACGCGCCCGATCTGCGTCGGCTCGATGTCCACGTGCACGAAGGTGCGGCCCTTGCAATACACCTCTGTGGAACCGGTGTGGCGGTTCGCCCAGCGGTTGCCGATGCCCAGCACGAAGTCGCTTGCGAGCATCGTAGCGTTGCCGTAGCGGTGGCTGGTCTGCAGGCCCACCATGCCGGCCATCAGCGGGTGGTCGTCGGGGATTGCGCCCCAGCCCATCAGCGTCGGGATCACCGGCACGCCGGTGAGCTCGGCAAACTCAACCAACAGCTCGCACGCATCGGCATTGATGACGCCGCCTCCGGCCACGATGAGCGGCTTGCTCGAAGCCGTCAGCATGTCCAGCGCCCGGTCGATCTGCTTGCGGGTTGCCGCGGGCTTGTAGACCGGCAGCGGCTCGTAGGTGTCGATGTCGAATTCGATCTCGGCCATCTGCACGTCGAACGGCAGGTCGATCAACACCGGCCCCGGGCGGCCGGAGCGCATCAGGTGAAAGGCCTGCTGAAAGCTGCGCGGCACCAGCGCCGGCTCGCGCACCGTGACGCTCCACTTCGTCACCGGCTTGCTGATCGACTCAATGTCCACCGCCTGGAAGTCTTCCTTGTACAGCCGGGCTCGCGGCGCCTGGCCGGTGATGCACAAGATGGGGATGCTGTCGGCGATCGCCGAATACAGCCCCGTGATCATGTCGGTGCCGGCCGGCCCACTGGTGCCGATGCACACGCCGATGTTGCCTGCTTTGGCGCGGGTGTAGCCCTCGGCCATGTGGCTCGCGCCTTCGACGTGGCGCGCCAGAATGTGCGAGATCGATTCACGCTCGCGCAGCGCCGCATACAGCGGGTTGATCGCCGCACCCGGCACGCCGAAGGCCTGCGTGATGCCCTCTTTCTCCATCACCAGCACGGCGGCCATGGCGGCCTTCATCTTTGCCATCTTGAAGTCTCCTGTCAGCGGTTGCGATCAATGTGTCTGTGCACGCGATGTTCGCGGCAAGCGGCGCATGTCGGAAGCCTCCAGGGTGCATTACGGTTATTCCCGTATGGAATGCAAGTCGCTGGCTTGGAGCAGTGCAAGCTGCGAAGGCAGCAAAAACGCAAAGCCCCAGTCGAATGAACGAACTGGGGCCCGTGTGGATGGCGAGACGTCGCGAAACGTCCCTCAGCGAGGTCACATCTGGTCGATCATCACCTGCCCGAACCCCGAGCATGACACCTGCGTCGCCCCCTCCATCAGCCGCGCAAAGTCGTAGGTGACCTTCTTGCTGAGGATCGCCTTCTCGAGCGAGCTGATCACCAGGTCGGCGGCTTCGAGCCAGCCCATGTGGCGCAGCATCATCTCGGCCGACAGGATTTCGGAGCCGGGGTTGACGTAGTCCTTGCCGGCGTACTTGGGCGCGGTGCCGTGGGTGGCTTCGAAGCACGCGACCGAGTCGGACAGGTTGGCGCCTGGCGCTATGCCGATGCCGCCGACCTGGGCCGCGAGCGCGTCAGAGATGTAGTCGCCGTTCAGGTTCAGCGTGGCCACGACCGAGTACTCGGCCGGGCGCAGCAGGATCTGCTGCAAAAAGGCATCGGCAATGCTGTCCTTGACGACGATGTCCTTGCCCGTCTTCGGGTTCTTGAACTTGCACCACGGCCCGCCGTCGATCAGTTGCGCGCCGAACTCGCGCTGCGCGAGCGCGTAGCCCCAGTCGCGAAAGCCACCCTCGGTGAACTTCATGATGTTGCCCTTGTGCACAAGCGTCACATTGGGCTTGTCGTTGTCCACCGCGTACTGCAGCGCCTTGCGCACCAAGCGCTCGGTACCCTCGCGCGAGACCGGCTTGATGCCGATGCCCGAGGTGTTGGGGAAGCGGATCTTCTTGACGCCCATCTCGTCCATCAGGAACTTGATGAGCTTCTTCGCCTTGTCGGACTCGGCCTCGTATTCGATGCCAGCGTAAATGTCTTCCGAGTTCTCGCGGAAGATGACCATGTTCGTCTTCTCGGGCTCCTTCAGCGGCGAGGGCACGCCCTTGAAGTACTGCACCGGTCGCAGGCAGACGTACAGGTCGAGCTCCTGGCGCAGCGCCACATTGAGCGAGCGGATGCCGCCACCCACCGGGGTGGTGAGCGGGCCCTTGATCGACACCACGTACTCGCGCAGCACCTGCAGCGTTTCTTCAGGCAGCCAGACGTCGGGGCCGTAGACCTTGGTCGCCTTTTCGCCGGCGTAGATCTCCATCCAGTGGATCTGGCGGGCGCCGCCATAAGCCTTGGCCACGGCGGCATCGACCACCTTGATCATCACCGGCGTGATGTCCAAGCCGGTTCCGTCACCTTCGATGAACGGGATGATCGGCTGGTGCGGCACGTTCAGCGAGAAGTCGGCGTTGACAGTGATCTTCTTGCCACTGGCAGGGACCTTGATGTGCTTGTACATGGCAGGTGTCGCGCACTGCGAGCGAGAGTGAGGGGGTGCGCCGATTCTATTCGGGGGCCACTCGCGCATCACCCTGTGCGCCGCGCTGGCCTCAGCTGCCGCGGCGCAAATCAGCAGGGTCAGTAGTCGGCGCCGCCGGCGCTGCCGGGCGCCAAATTGTCGAACTTGGTGAGCGGCTTGATGAAGGTCAGCTTGACAATGCCGGTGGGCCCGTTGCGCTGCTTCCCGATGATGATCTCGGCCACACCCGGCTCCTTGCAGGCGTCCTTCGTGTAGTACTCGTCGCGGTAGATGAACATGATCACGTCGGCGTCTTGCTCGATGGCGCCGGACTCGCGCAGGTCGCTCATCATCGGCCGCTTGTCGGTGCGGCTCTCGACGCTGCGGTTGAGCTGCGACAGCGCGATCACCGGGCACTTCAGCTCTTTGGCAAGCGACTTCAGGCCGCGCGAGATCTCGCCGATCACGGTGGCGCGGTTTTCTTCGCTGCTGTTCGATCCGCCACTCATCAATTGCATGTAGTCGACCACGATCAGGCCGAGCTGCCCGCACTGGCGCGCCTGGCGCCGCGCGCGGGCGCGGAGTTCGCTGGAGGTGAGCGCCGGGCTTTCGTCGATGAACAGGCTGACCTTGCCGAGCTTCTCGACCGCCTCGGACAGCCGGCCCCATTCATCGTCTTTCAGTGCGCCAGTGCGCAAATGCTGTTGGTCGATGCGACCGAGCGAGCCGACCATGCGCAGCGCCAGTTGCGAGGCGCCCATTTCCATCGAGAACACCACCACCGGCAGGCCCTCCTGCACAGCCACGTGCTCGGCGATGTTGAGCGCAAACGCCGTCTTTCCCATCGACGGCCGCGCCGCCAGCACGATCAGGTCGCCCGGCTGCAGGCCCGCGGTCATGCGGTCCATGTCGAAGAAGCCGGTGCGCACGCCGGTGACCTCTTCGGCGCCGTTCTCGTGCAGTTCATTGACGCGGTCGATCAACTGCACCACCAGCGAGTCCATGCTCTGGAAGCCCTGGCGCGAACGCGAACCCTCTTCACCGATGCGAAAGATCTTTCCCTCGGCCTCGTCGAGGATCTGCGCCACCGGCATGCCCTGCGGGTTGAAGGCGGTGGTGGCGATCTCGTCGCTCGCCGCCACCAACTTGCGCAGCACCGCGCGCTCGCGCACGATCTCGGCGTAGCGGCGCATGTTGGCCGCGCTCGGCACGCTCTGCGCGAGCGAGTTGAGGTAGAGGATGCCGCCGCACTCTTCGGCCTTTCCCAGGCTCTGCAACTGCTCGAAGACGGTGATCACGTCGGCCGGCTTGGTGGCATTGACCAAGCCGCCGATGGCCGAGTAGATGGCGCGGTGTTCGTAGCGGTAGAAGTCGCTCTCGGTCAACAGGTCGCCGGCACGGTCCCAGGCGCTGTTGTCGAGAAGCAATCCGCCGAGCACGCTCTGCTCGGCTTCGATGCTGTGCGGTGGGATTCGCAGCCGGGCGACTTCGTCGTCGGGGTTGCGAGAGGCAGATGAAAAGTCGGCGGAAGAAAGGACGGCAGGCATCGGCAGATCATACGAGCGCACCGCCGAAAGCCCTGTGCGCAACCCTGTGGAAATCGAGTGCGGCAGCGGTGGAAACAAGGCCGTGCCCGTGTGCTGACCGCAGAAACGAAGAAGGGCCGGCAGTGCCGACCCTTTTGTGCTGCACCACAGGCCGTCGCCGGCCGGTGGATCACAGGGAAACGGCTTACGCCGTCTCGCCCAGCACGACCACCTTGACCTCGACCACGACGTCGGTGTGCGGTGCCACTGTCACGGTGTGCTCACCCACGGTCTTCAGCGGCCCGTTGGGCATGCGCACCTGCGCCTTGGCGACCTTGAAGTCGATGCGCGTGAGCGCCTCGGCGATGTCGTTGTTGGTGACCGAGCCGAACAGCCGGCCATCGACGCCCGCCTTCTGCGTGATGTGTACCGTGCGGCCGCTCATCTTGTCGCCCAGCGCCTTGGCGGCGGCGAGCTTGTCAAGCGCCGCCTTCTCGAGTTCGGCGCGCTTGGCCTCGAACTCCTTGATGGCCGACTCAGTGGCCCGGCGTGCCGCGCGCGTCGGGATCAGGAAGTTGCGTGCGTAGCCGTCCTTGACCTTGACGACATCGCCCAGGTTACCGAGGTTGGCGACTTTGTCGAGCAATATGACTTGCATGGTGGGCTCCTCAGACGCGGTGCTGGTCGCTGTACGGCAGCATCGCCAGGAAACGCGCCCGCTTGATGCAGGTGGTCAGCTGGCGCTGGAAGAACGCGCGCGTGCCAGTCAGGCGGGCGGGCGTGATCTTGCCGTTCTCGCCGATGAAATCGCGCAAGGTGTCGATGTCCTTGTAGTCGATTTCCTTGACGCCGGTCACCGTGAATCGGCAAAAGCGCTTGCGGCGGAACAGCAGCGACTGGGTGTTGCGTTTGGGTTTGCGGTCCTTCGAGAACCGACCTTTACCACGTGGCGGGGGCATATGAAACCTCTTTCAAAGTAGCGATCCTCATTCAGGATCGTTTGCAAACAGTATCGAGCCGGTCAATCCAACTCGGTGACATGAAACACGACGCCGCGGCCGTTGCGTTGCGAACCCAGGAAGCCGGCAAAACCGTGCTCGCTTCCCATCTCGAACTTGGCCAGGCGTTCGGTGATCGCGCCGATTGCTCGGGCCTTGATCTCCATCGACACCTGTCGGGTTTGGCCGTCCTGCGTGACCGTCGATTCGTGCTTCAAGCTCAAATCCAGGGCCGGCAAACCGGCCGGGGTGTAGCGCAACGCGGCTCGCTCGACCAAGATCGCTGTCAGGACCAATCGGTTCATTCAGCGCCAGGTCTTCACACGGCGCGGCACGCGACGCAACAAGCTCAGGCCGACGCTTCCTGCGGCGCGCGGCGGTTGTCCTCGCGCTCGACCATCTTCATCATCACCGACGGCGCGGTATCGGCCTGGCGCTTTTGAACGGTGAGGTGGCGCAACACGGCGTCGTTGAAGCGGAAGCCGGTCTCCAACTCTGCCAGCACAGCATTGCCGCACTCGATGTTGATGCACAGGTAGTGCGCCTTGGCGAGCTTCTGGATCATGTAGGCCATCTGGCGGCGGCCCCAGTCCTCGACACGGTGGACTTTACCGCCGCCGGTGGTGACCACCGATTTGTAGCGCTCCAGCATGGCCGGAACCTGTTCGCTCTGATCCGGGTGGATCACGAGCACGATCTCGTAGTGACGCATGAAGACTCCTTGTGGATTGAGCCACCCCAATGTGCGTCGGTCCTATCGGCAGGGTTCTGCGGACCTGGGTGTGGCAAGGAAAGCCTGCAATTATAGCGCCCGAAATGAAGAAGGCCGCTGGTTGCCCAGCGGCCCGTGTCACGGCAGCGGTATCTGCTCAGCGCAGATCCACCGCCGGTTCAAGATCAGCGCTTGCCGAGGTTCAGGTCGGGATAGCGCACGTGCTCGACCAGGTCCTGCGTGTCCTGACGCGGCGACGGGGTCAGCAGGCTGACGATGATGATCACCGCAAAGCCCAACGGCACACCGAACACGCCGGCCGAGATCGGCAGGATGCCGAACCACAGCTCGACCGGGCTCGTGACGCCAAAGATGCCGCGCATCCACGTCTGGGTGGTGATCATGTAGTACATCGTGATGCCCAGACCAGCGATCATGCCAAGCGAGGCGCCCCACTTGTTGGCCCGCTTCCAGAAGATACCCAGCACCAGTGCGGGGAAGAAGGCCGCCGCAGCGAACGAGAACGCTGCGGACACCAGGAACAAGATGTCTGCCGGCTTCTGTGCCGCCACCGCAGCAGCTGCCAATGCCACGATCAGCAGCAGCGCCTTGGAGATGGCCACACGACGCGAGGTCGGTGCGTTCGGGTCGATCATCTTGTAGTACAGGTCGTGCGACAGCGCGTTGGCGATCGTCAGCAGCAGGCCGTCGGCAGTCGACAGCGCAGCGGCCAGGCCACCGGCAGCCACCAGCCCGGAGATCACGTACGGCAGGCCGGCGATCTCTGGCGTGGCGAGCACGATGATGTCGCCACCAATGCGCATTTCGCCCAGCTGGAAGATGCCGTCACCGTTCGCGTCGGCCACCGACAGCAGCGTCGGATCGACCTTGGCCCAGTTGGCGATCCAGGCCGGCAACTGGTCGATCGGGGTGCCCACCAGCACGGAGAACACCTCGAACTTGACCAGCACGGCCAGTGCCGGCGCCGTGAAGTACAGCAAGAAGATGAAGAACAGAGACCAGGTCACCGACTCACGTGCCTGCTTGACCGACGGCGTGGTGTAGTAGCGCATCAGGATGTGCGGCAGCGCGGCGGTGCCCACCATCAGGCAGAACACCAGCGCCAGGAAGTTGCGACGTGAGTTGTCGTAGGTTTCCTTCGCTTTGGCGTCGCCGTTCGGGTCGCCGGCATACGGCGTTGCGTGGCGCGGCATGCCGCCCAGCGGCCGAGCGCGCGCTTCTGCGGCGGTCTTGGCCGCGGTCCAGGCGGTCTTGGCCGCAGCTTCGTCCTTCGGCACCGCGGCCAGAGCCTTCTCGGCCGCCTGCACTTCAGTCAACGGCGCGTTGGCGGCCTTCAGATCGTCGAGTTTTTTGGTCGCAGCGGCTCTGTCGGCGGCCAGAGCAGCGGGAATGTTCTTGAGCTTTTCACCCAGGTCGTCGGCGCGCTTCTTGAAGATCGCGATGACTTCCTTCTCCTTCGGGTCGTCGATCAGCTTCTTCTCAAGCGCGGTGACCTTCTCGAGCTGGTAGCCGTAGATGGCCTGAGGAACCGGCACGCTGGTCTGCTTGACCGACAGCCAGACCACCGGGATCAGGTAGGCCACGATCAGGATGATGTATTGGGCGACTTGCGTCCAAGTCACCGCGCGCATGCCGCCGAGGAACGAGCACACCAGAATGCCGCCGAGGCCGACGAAAATCCCGATCTCGAACGCCAGACCAGACAGACGCGCCGTGATCAGGCCAACGCCGTAGATCTGCGCCACCACATAGACGAACGAGCACAGGATCGCGGCCAGGATGCCCAGGAAGCGCGGCAAGTTGCCTTCGAAACGCGCGCCCAGGAAGTCGGGGATCGTGAACTGGCCGAACTTGCGCAGGTAGGGCGCCAGGAACAGCGCCACCAGGCAGTAGCCGCCGGTCCACCCGAGGATGAACGCCAAGCCGCCGTAGCCGGTCAGATACAGCGTGCCGGCCATGCCGATGAACGACGCCGCGCTCATCCAGTCGGCGCCAGTGGCCATGCCGTTGTAGATGGCTGGCACACGTCGGCCGGCGACGTAGTACTCGGCCGCATCGGTCGTGCGGCTCATCACGCCGATGCCGGCGTACAGCAGCACCGTCGCGATCAAGAAGATGATGCCGATGTAGTTGCGTGGCAGCCCCATCTGTTCGAGGATGCCGAGCACCACAACGAACAAGACGAAGCCACCGGTGTACCAGGTGTAGACCTTGGTGAGTTGCTGCTTGAAGCCTTTGTTGGTGGTTGCGCTGAACGCGCCACCGCCGCTGGGGGTCATGCCTGCCATGTCATTCCTCCTCGATCTCGGCAACGCCGTATTCGTTGTCGAGCTTGTTCATGTAGTGGGCGTAGTAGCCGATGATGACCACGTAGACCACCAACGCGCCTTGTGCGCCGACCCAGAAGCTGAACGGCCAACCGAAGAAGTTGAAGCTCAGGTCGCGTGCGAAATACGCCACCACGAAGGTGACGAAAAACCAGATGGCCAGAAGAATGCCGGTGATCCGGAGATTCTTCTGCCAGTACTGGCGGTGTCTTTCAGTCAATTGCATTGCAGGTGCCTCCACGTTGTCTAACCGCCCCGCCGAGGCAAGGGCAACCCCAAATTTCCGCTGCCGGCCGACGCTCCTTCGAAGCGGGTCACCCGGCAGCGGTACCAAAACCAATGCTGGCAGGCGCCCTTGCCCGCCGAGCCGCTATCACGCCATCAATCCAGTTTCGCGTTCGAGCTGAGCCGCCACCTTGGGCTCGAACCCTTTGAGGTGGCCGATGATCCGGCGAGCTTCCTCGGGCTTGTGTGTGTCCACATGCACGCGCGCCAACTGGTACCAACCGTAGGGGCTCATGGGTTGGAGTTCGGTGTTGCGCTTGAGCGCGGCCACCGCCTCGTCGAGCCGGCCGAGCTTGATCAACGCCAGGCCCAGGCCGTACCACGCGCGGTCGAGCTGCGGGTCGAGCGCCAGCGCGCTGCGAAAGGCCTGCTCTGCGTCGCCGGTGCGCTGCTCTTCGTCGAGAAGGAACGCGAGGTTGAACCAGTCTGCCGCACTGCGCCGAGGGTGCGCGGCCACCAGCGCCTGCGCGTCGTCGATTGCCCGCGTCCGCTGCCCCAACTGCGCCAACAGGTGCGACCGACTGGCCAGCCCGTACGCGTCTTGCGGCCAGCGCCGGATCATGTCGGAGAACACGACCAATGCGCGCTCACGCTGCCCCACCAGCAGCCAGCCCATGGCCTGCAGCTTGAGCAGGCGATAGGCCCAGACGCCTGGATTCACCGACACGATTGAACTCCGATCTCAAGGCAGATGCTGATGCGCGCCAGCGTGGCTGCCGCCCACACCACGCCGAGTAGCAAGAAAGCGGCCAGCGGCACATGCCGGTCGAGCACCACCTTGGGCGAGATCATCCGCATGCCCCGCACGAACGGCTTGGTCAGCACGCCCAGCGTCTGGTAGAAAAAGTTGGACTCGCGCTTGGCGCCGGCCAACAGCCCGAGCAGCCATTGCCCGGCGAGCGCCATCAGCGCAATCTCGGCAACCAGTTTGACGGCGGAAACGACCAGCAGCATGCACAGTTCTCGAAGCGTTCAGGCGACTGTTGGCGCTGGCGCTTACCGATTGCTTACAGATCGGGCCCCGCAGGTGCATACCCGCATAGGGGTTTCTCTGGAACGTGGCGGCAAAACACCACTGCTCTTAAGCTGGCAGTCTTTCATGCTTCGCGCCGATTCGTGGCTGGCCGAAGGTCGGGCGCAGGCGGCCTCGACCCTAAACTGAAAAGCGAATCGATGCCCCCCGAATGATCACCACACCCCCCAACGCGGCCAGTTGGAGCCGCAACAGGCCGCCGCCGACGTCGACGCAAAGTGCGCAAGACGAGCAAAACGCAGCTGACAGAAGCGAGCCGTCGACGCAGATTGCCCGGGACAGCGACGACTATCTGGGCGAGACCGCCGGTGATGTCGGCCGCCAGACGCGTGCCGGTGAACACGAGTTGTTCGTCAGCTGCAACCCCGCGCCGGCAATGCAGCAACAGTTCGAGCACCTGCGGCCGGAGTTCATCGCCGTGCACGACATCGGGACCACATCGTCGCGCAAGCTGTTGACCAGCATCGCGTCGGCCAGCGGCCGGGCTGTACACAAGCTCGTGATCCGTCGCCAGGGATATGGCACGGCCTTGGCCACGATCCATTTCGTCGAACTGCCGTCGGCCGGTGGCGCCAAGCTGCGCATGTACAGCACCGACTGCGAGACCGAAACCTCGTGGCGCCAGAGCCTGGCCCACATGCTGCTGGCTTTCAGCCGGCTCGGGGTGATCATGGTCGGCGACCGAAACGCGCCAGAGATCGCAACTGTGCTGGGCCGCCTGCGCGACAGCATGGCGCGCGGCCCCTGGCTCAACGAGCAACTGCTGCTGTTGCCGTTGGGGTCGGCCAGCAACCTCGTCAACCACGGCATGGAACTGGCCCGCGGCAGCAACGTGAATGTGCGCACCACGCCACAGGTGACGCGGGCCACGGACGCCTGGGGTTTCATCAGCGGCACATGGAACCGCCTCACCGAAAGGAAGCCGGCGGCAAGCGGCAACGTGGCTGCATTGGCCCAGATGGTTGCAACGCCTGCGTCACGTGGCGCCGCGCCGCCGACGCCTGCGCCGGTGGCGACAGACGCTACCGCGGCGGTGACGTCGATGCCGGCTGCCACCACCAGGCCGGCCGGAGCAACTGGAATGGTCGAGCAGGCCGATGCGATGCCCGTTGCTGTCGCCGCCCTTCCAGTGGCGGTTGCCTCTGGCGCTGCGTTTGCCGAAACGGAGCCGTCGGAATTGGCCGCGTCGGCGCCACCTGTGCCGGCGCGGCCGGCGGCCACGGTCGCCAGCGCCGTCGTCAGCCAGCCGGCCACGGCCGACAACCTGCGCCGCTATGTTCGTCAGATCAGCGAGTTGACAGGCGTCGTCGGTTGCGCGGTGTTCGATGCGGTCAATGGCAGCCGCGTCGCCTACGCAGGCACCGGCCCCAGCGCTGTCGACCTGGCAGCGCAAGGGGCTGAACTGATGTCGGCCATCCTGAAGGCCAGTGCGAACCTCGAACTCGGGCGGACCTTTCCTGAAGCGGCAATCACGCTCGAGTCGCACCACCTGCTGCTGCGCGCCGTTCCGCGCCACCCCGGCCTGGCACTGCACACCGTGCTCGACCGCGGCAAAGCCAACCTGACCCTCGTGCGCCTGCAAGTAATGCGGATGGACACGCTGTTCGACGACGGCGCCTGAGCGGTCCACTCGCCACAGCCGCCCGCCGCTCAGTCAGCGCGCCGTACCTCGCTCAGCGCACGCTCAGTGAACCACCCGCTCGAAGCGGAACTCCCCGTCTTCGAAGTCCACCGGCACCAGGTCCTTCGGCCCGAAGCGCCCTTCGAGGATCAGCTTGGACACCGGGTTCTCGATGCGCTGCTGAATGGCGCGCTTGAGCGGCCGGGCGCCGAACACCGGGTCGAAGCCGGCCTTGGCGAGTTCGGTCACCGCCTTGGCCGACACATCCAGCCGCATCTCCAGCCGTTCGAGCCGCGCCTCCAGCACCTTGAGCTGGATCCGCGCGATCGCCTCGATGTGCTTCGCGTCCAGGGCATGGAACACCACCGCCTCGTCGATGCGGTTCAGGAACTCGGGGCGGAAGTGCTGCTTGACCTCGACCCACACCGCCTCGCGGATCTCCTCGCTCGGGTGCCCTGCCAACTGCATGATCTGGTGTGAGCCGAGGTTGCTGGTCATCACGATCACCGTGTTCTTGAAGTCGACCGTGCGGCCCTGGCCGTCCGTCAGCCGGCCGTCGTCGAGCACCTGAAGCAGCACGTTGAAGACGTCCGGATGCGCTTTCTCGACCTCGTCGAGCAGCAGCACGCTGTAGGGTTTGCGCCGCACCGCTTCCGTCAGGTAGCCGCCTTCGTCGTAGCCCACGTAGCCCGGCGGCGCGCCGATCAGCCGGCTGACCGAATGCTTCTCCATGAACTCGCTCATATCCAGGCGGATCATGTGGTCCTCGCTGTCGAACAGAAAGCCGGCGAGCGCCTTGCACAGCTCCGTCTTGCCCACGCCCGTGGGGCCGAGGAACAGGAACGAGCCGGTCGGCCGGTTCGGATCGCTCAGGCCCGAGCGCGAACGGCGGATCGCATTCGCCACAGCCGCAATCGCCTCGTCCTGCCCGACCACGCGCTGGTGCAGCTTGGCTTCCATCTGCAGCAGCTTCTCGCGTTCGCCCTGCATCAGCTTGGCCACGGGGATGCCGGTGGCGCGCGCCACCACTTCGGCGATCTCCTCGACGCCGACCATCGTGCGCAGCAACTGCGGCTTGCTCTTGTCGGCGCCCTTCTTCGACTCTTTCGCCTGCGCCTCTTTTAGCTTGGCTTCGAGCTCGGGCAGCTTGCCGTATTGCAACTCGGCGACCTTGTTGAAGTCGCCCTTGCGCTTCCATTCTTCGATCTGGAAGCGTGCGCGGTCGATCTCTTCCTTCAGCTGCGCCGAGCCTTGCGCTGCGGCTTTCTCGGCCTTCCAGATCTCGTCCAGGTCGGCAGCTTCGCGCTGCAGCTTGCCGATCTCGTCTTCGAGCAGCCCCAGGCGCTTCTGCGACGCCTCGTCTTTCTCGCGCCGCACCGCCTCGCGTTCGATCTGCAACTGGATCAGCCGGCGGTCGAGCTTGTCCATCGCCTCCGGCTTGGAGTCGATTTCGATCTTGACCTTGGCCGCCGCCTCGTCGATCAGGTCGATCGCCTTGTCGGGCAAGAAGCGGTCGGTGATGTAGCGGTGGCTCAACTCGGCCGCGGCGACGATCGCCGGGTCGGTGATCTCGACACCATGGTGGACCTCGTACTTCTCCTGCAGGCCGCGCAAGATGGCGACCGTGGCTTCCACCGTCGGCTCGCCGACCAGGATTTTCTGGAAGCGGCGCTCCAGCGCGGCGTCCTTCTCGACGTACTTTCGGTACTCGTTCAAGGTGGTCGCGCCGATGCAGTGCAGCTCGCCGCGCGCCAACGCGGGTTTGAGCATGTTGCCGGCGTCGATTGCGCCTTCGGCCTTGCCGGCGCCGACCATGGTGTGGATCTCGTCGATGAAGACGATGGTCTGGCCCTCGTCCTGCGCGACTTCCTTCAACACCGACTTCAAGCGTTCCTCGAACTCGCCGCGGTACTTGGCGCCGGCCAGCAGCAGCGCCATGTCGAGCACCAGCACGCGCTTGTTCTTCAGCGAATCGGGCACTTCGCCGGCGACGATGCGCTGCGCCAGCCCCTCGACGATCGCCGTCTTGCCCACGCCCGGCTCGCCGATCAGCACCGGGTTGTTCTTGGTGCGCCGCTGCAGCACCTGTATCGCGCGGCGAATCTCGTCGTCGCGGCCGATCACCGGGTCGAGCTTGCCCAGGCGGGCTCGCTCGGTCAGGTCGAGCGTGTACTTCTTGAGTGCCTCGCGCTGGCCTTCGGCGTCGGCGCTGTCGACCTTTTGGCCGCCGCGCACTGCGTCGATCGCGGCTTCGAGCGCTTTGCGCGTGAGGCCGTGCTCCTTCAGGAACGGGCCGATCGACGACTTCGCGTCGGCCGCGGCGAGCAGGAACATCTCGCTCGCAATGAACTGGTCACCGCGTTTGGTGGCTTCCTTTTCGGCCGACTGCAGCAGCGCGCCCAGGTCGCGCCCGGCCTGCACCTGCTCACCGCCCTGCACTTGCGGCAGCTTCGCCGTTTCGGCTTCGAGCCCAGCTTGCAGCTTGGTGGTGTTGACATTGGCGCGCGCCAGCAAGGCCTTGGGGCCATCGGCCTGCGCGAGCATCGCCAGCAGCACGTGGGCCGGCTCGATGTACGGGTTGTCGCGGTTCAGCGCGAGGCTCTGTGCCTCGCCCAGCGCTTCCTGGAATTGCGTGGTCAGCTTGTCGAGTCGCATGGGGGAGTACCTCCGATGGCAGCAGAGGTTGGGTGGCGGATGGGGGTTTTCAAGGCTCTCGCGGTCGCCCGCCAGTATGCGCCCCAGCCTGGGCGCACACCGCTCTCGCCGTCACCCGCGCGGCAGCAAGCAGGTGGCCCGCGGCCATGTGGGTTCGGGTCCGCTGTTGGCTTGAGTCGAATCAGCGTGATCGACCAGCATCAAGCCAGCGCCGCCTGCGCCACCTTGAAGCCCAAGGCGGCGAACGCCAGTGCGCCGAGCACGTGGGCGCCAGTGTGGGCCAACGCCAGCGCCCACTGGGCGCGCTGGAGCAGCAGCAGCGACTCGACGGAGAACGCTGAGAAGGTCGTCAAGCCACCCAGAAAGCCGGTCACCAGAGCCAAGCGCAGCAGCTCGTTCGGCGAGCGCTCGAACCATGCGAGCGCGATACCCACCAGCAGGCCGCCAACGGCATTGACCAGCAGCGTGCCGAGCGGGAAGCCAGCCCAGCCGGCGTTCAGCCACAGCCCGACACGCCACCGCAACAAGGCGCCGATGGCCGCGCCGATGGCGACCGCCAGCACCTGTGCCCAGGGCCAGGCCGCCGCCGTCGCAGTCGTCATCATCACGGTGCGGCGTTGCCCACGCCAGCGATGCCCCAGCGCTGCAATGCCTCGTCGTCGCTGACGCGCGCGTCGACCCAGTGCGCACCGTCCGGCGTGGTTTCCTTCTTCCAGAATGGCGCCTGGGTCTTCAGGTAGTCCATCAGGAACTCACAGGCCTGGAATGCCTGCCCGCGGTGCGCCGACGTGACCGCCACGAGCACGATTTGCTCCAGCGGCTGCAACACGCCGACGCGGTGCACCACGCGGGCGGCGCGCATGTCGAAGCGCTGGAACGCTGCGTCGATCATCGCCTCGATCGAACGCTCGGTCATGCCCGGGTAGTGCTCCAGCTCCATCGCCGACACGCCCTGCGCGCCGTTGCGGTCGCGCACGGTGCCGATGAAACTCACCACCGCGCCTACGCTGCCGTCGCTGGCGCGCAGCGCGGCGACTTCGGCGCCGAGGTCGAAATCGCGGGTCTGAATGCTGACGCGGGGGAGCAACACAGCGGAATTGTGGCATCGGCCGCGTCGTGCCTGGCCCGAACGGCGCTGGACAAGTGGATGCTGGTTCAGTCTCGTGCCACGACCACGCGGTTTCGCCCGGCGCGCTTGGCGTCGTAGAGCGCCGCGTCGGCGCGTCGTGTGGCCGTCTCTAGCGACTGTTCCCCAGCCGCGGCCAAGCCGATGCTGACGGTGAGGCCCTCGCCGGCAGGCAACTCCGGCCAGCTGCCTTGCTGGGCCACGGTCAACCGCAGCCGTTCGCAGACGTCCACCGCCGCGCCAACGCCGAGGCCCCTGAGCAGCAGCACGAATTCCTCGCCGCCGGTGCGCGCTGCCAGGTCGCCATCGCGCGTGCACTCTTCGAACAGGCGCGCCAGCCGCACCAGCACGGCATCGCCAGCGGCGTGGCCATGGGCGTCGTTGATCTGCTTGAAGTGGTCGATGTCGATGATCGCCAGCACATCACCGGGCGCCAGATGCGTTGCGCGCTGCTGCAACAGGCTGCGGTTGGCCAGTCCGGTCAGCTCGTCGCGCTGGGCCATCCGCTCGAACTCATCGGCCCGGCGCGCCAGCGTCATCGCCTCGGTGCGGGTGACGAAGAGTTGGCCCATGGCCCGCATTTCGCCAAGGGTTCGGCGCCGCTCCAGGCGCTCGAAGTGTTCGTGGTGCTGCAGCGCAGCCTCGGCCTGGCCCAGCGTGCGGCACGCGCGGTAGGCGGCGTCGCGCACGCGAATGGTGGTCGCCAGCGAGCCGCCGTCGGCCAGTTGCAGCAGCAGCGTCTCGGCCAGCATACGCGCTTCCTCAGCGCGGCCGCAGGCCACCAGCCATTGGCACCAGGTTGCTTCCGTGCGGTGGGCGTACCCGACGAAGCCGCATTCGTGGGCCCGCGCCATGGCGGTCTGCAGCGGCAGCCGCGCGGCTTCGATCTCGCCCGACCAGAGCAGGATCTCGCCCAGGTTGCCTCGCGAGGTCACCTCGGCCAACGGCTCGGACGTGGGGCCGAGCGATTGCACCGCGGCCTCGGCGTAGGGTCGGGCGCGCCTCAAGCACTCCTGCCCCTCTTCGGGGAGCAGGGCGTCGCGCATGCGGTGGAAGCTGTCGATCAGGACAGCCGACATGGCGACAAGGGCGATGAAGCGCTGTCGGGGCGTGGCGCCCGCGCTGTGCGCATGGATGCCTTCGTCGAGCACGCGGGTGGCCTGCCAGGCGTCGCCCAGCCGGTCGTAGCAGGCGGCGAGAGCAAGAGCCGCCATCAGCGCCCAGCCTGGCGAGCGCACTTCGGCGGCAACGCTGCCCAGCCGCTGGGCGGCTTCTAGCGCTGCGCCGAAGTGGCCGCGCTCGCAATTGGCCATCGCCTGCACACGCAAGGTCTCGCAACGTTCTTCGACGAGCGCAGGGGCCGCCAGCAGCGGCAGCGCGACCAATGCGGCGGCATCGGCGCCCTGGTAGTTGCCCGCTCGGAACAAGTGCGTGCAGTGCCATGCAGCGGCACGGCCAGCATCCAGCGGGCGCGCCAGCGCCATCGCCAGATCGCGTGCTTTCAGCGCCAGTTCGGCGCCTTGGGTCGGCCTGCTGGCTTGCGCCGGGTCGGCTTGCTTCAGCAAGACGGCCAGTCTTGCAAGCGGCTCGTCAGAGGTGTCGGGTGAGGTCTGGGTCTCGTCCATGTCTGGTGGACAGGGTACCAGCGCCGCACAGTGGTCGGCGGTGGTCCCCGGCCGCTCACCCGCCCGTGACGGGCGGAAAGAACGCCAACTCGGCGCCATCGCGCAGCGCGGTCGATCCGTCGCTCAAGGTCTGGTCGACGGCACAGCGCAGCGCCCGACCCGTGCCCAGAACGGCGGCATGGGCGGGGCTGCGCGCGATGAGCAACTCGCGCACCACCGACGCGGTGCAGCCGTCGGGCACCGTGAGTTCCTCGCCCGGGCCGAGCGCCTCGCGGATCGACGCGAAGTAGCGCACGCGAACCTTCATGCCATCTACGTTCATGCCAGCCACTCCGCGAACGAGAGGTAGCGCACCGTGTCGCCGGGCCGGATGGCGCAACCGCTCGGGTTGTCGACGACGCCGTCGCCCCAGACGGTGGAGGTCAGCACGCCCGAACTCTGGTTGGGGAACAGGTCGAGCCCGCCCCGATCGTTGCGCCGCACGCGCAGGAACTCGCGCCGCTTGTCGGGGCGCGGCCAGTCGAAGTCGGCGCGCATCGGCATGCCCGCGGGGCCGGCGTCGGTCGCGCCTTGCAGCCGCATCAGCACCGGCCGCACGGCGAGCAAGAACGTGATGAAGCTCGACACCGGGTTGCCCGGCAAGCCGATGAACCAGGCCGAAGTGGCGTCGGGCCGTCGCACCTCCCCGAAGGCCAGCGGTTTACCGGGCTTGATGGCGATTTGCCACAGGTCGATGCGGCCTTCGGCCGCCACGGCCGGGCGCAGGTGGTCTTCTTCGCCGACCGAGACGCCGCCCGAGGTGACGATCAAATGGTTGCCTTGCGCGGCGTGGCGCAGCGCTTCGCGCGTGGCGTCGAGCCGGTCGGGCACGATGCCGAGGTCGGTGCATTCGCAGCCCAGCGCCTGAATCAGCGCGCGCAAAGTGAAGCGGTTGGAGTTGTAGATCGCGCCGGGCTTCAACGGATCGCCGGGCATCGCCAGTTCGTCGCCGGTGGAAAACAGCGCGACGCGCGGGCGAGCCGCCACCACCAGCGTGGCCGCGCCGACCGAGGCGGCCATGCCGAGCGCCTGCGGGGTGAGCCGCGTGCCGGCTGTCAACACCACAGCGCCGTGTTGCACGTCTTCGCCGCGGCGGCGGATCCACTGGCCCGGCTGCGCGACGGTGTTGATGCGCACGTGGGTCAGCGGCGCCGAACCCGGGGCGGCACTCTCTGCCGTCGTGGCCACCGCATCCCGCACCGATGCGACGGCCGCGTCCGCAACCGGCTCGCACTGCTCCTGCATCACCACCGCATCGGCACCCGCCGGCACCTGTGCGCCGGTGAAGATGCGCGCCACCGTGCCCGGCTGCAGCACCGCGCCGACAACGCCAGCCGGTATGCGCTGGCTGACCGGCAGCACGGTGCCCGCTGCCGGCACGTCGGCGCAGCGCAGTGCATAGCCGTCCATCGCGGTGTTGTCGGCGGGCGGCACGTCCAGCGCCGAGCGCACGTCCTCGGCCAGCACGCGGCCGAGCGCGTCGAAGGTGGAGACGCGCTGAGCGTCAGTCGCCGGCAGCGGCCGGACCGCGCTCAACAATCGGCTGAGCGCCTCGTCCAGCGTCAGCATCGGCGCTCGGCTCGGGGTGGCTTTCGCCGGTGAGGGCGAGGGGGGAGTGGTACTCATAGCGGGCGGGGTTGCCGAGCAAAAAATCGGCCACGGCATCGGCGTCGTTCAGGTCGAGCACGGGCAGGCCGGTGGGCACGGGCAGACGGTCGGGGCTGTCGGTCGAGATGGCAACGACATAAGGGTCGTTCGGGTACTGCGCCGGTTTGCCGGCAGCGGCGCGCCAGACTTCGATCTTCAGCAGGTCGGCGTGCTTGAAGCCTTCGACGAGCACCCAGTCGCAGTCGTACAACTCCGCAATGAGTTGGTGCACGGTGGGGTCGGCATGCACCTCGAACTCGCGAATCTTGGCCAAGCGCCGATCCGACGCGACCACCACCTCGAACGCGCCGGCCTGGCGGTGGCGCCACGAGTCCTTGCCTTCATGGTCGATGTCGAACGCATGGTGCGCGTGCTTGACCACCGACACGCGCTGCGACGCCAGCCGCATGCGCACGATCAGTTGCTCGACGAGGGTCGTCTTGCCAGAGCCCGAGTAGCCGCAGAAGCCGATGACCTTCATGGGCCTGCATTCTGGTGGATGTACGCCTTCACGGCTTCAGCGCTCACCGGCATCACCTTGAAGCGCTTGGGCAAGGCCTCGATGCCATGCAGCGCCGCCGGCCGGTCGGGCTCGCGGCCAATCGCTTCTACGATCGTCTCGGCGAACTTGGCGGGCAGCGCGGTCTCCAGCACGATCATCGGGATGCCGGGCTCGACGTGCTCGCGCGCCACCTTCAGCCCGTCGGCGGTGTGCGTGTCGATCATCGTGCCGCAGCGCTGCCACGTGTCGCGGATGGTGGCCAGCCGGTCGGCGTGCGTGCTGCTGCCCGAGACGAAGCCGAAGCCCGCGATGCGCGTGAATTCGTCTGCGCTGGTCGTGAAGGCGCCGCGCTGTTCGACCTCGTCCTTGAACAGCGAGCGCGTGCGCTGCGCGTCGCGCCCGAGCAAGTCGAACACGAAACGCTCGAAGTTCGACGCCTTGGAGATGTCCATCGACGGGCTCGACGTTTCGTGCGTCTCGGCGCTGCCGCGCACGCGGTAGGTGCCGGTGCGGAAGAACTCGTCGAGCACGTTGTTCTCGTTCGTCGCCAGCACCAGGCGCCGGATCGGCAGGCCCATCATGCGTGCCACGTGGCCGGCGCAGATGTTGCCGAAGTTGCCCGACGGCACGGCAAAGCTGACCATCTCGTCGTTCGACCGGGTCGCCTGAAAGTAGCCCGCAAAGTAGTACACCACCTGCGCCAGCAGCCGCGCCCAGTTGATTGAATTGACGGTGCCGATGTGGTGCTCACGCTTGAACGCCAGGTCGTTGGACACGGCCTTGACGATGTCCTGGCAGTCGTCGAACACGCCTTCGATGGCGATGTTGTGGATGTTGGCGTCTTGCAGGCTGAACATCTGTGCCTGCTGGAACGGGCTCATGCGGCCGTGCGGCGAGAGCATGAAGACGTTGACGCCCTTCTTCCCGCGCATCGCGTATTCGGCTGCGCTGCCGGTGTCGCCCGAGGTCGCGCCGAGGATGTTGAGCCTGCGGCCGCGGCGCGCCAGTTCGTACTCGAACAACTGGCCGAGCAGTTGCATCGCCATGTCCTTGAACGCCAGCGTCGGGCCGTTGGACAGCGCTTGCAGGCTCAAGCCCGGCTCCAGCGGCTTCAGCGGCGTGATCAGGTCGGTGCCGAAGACGGCCGGCGTGTAGGTGTCAGTGACGAGCCGGCGCAGATCGTCGGCAGGGATGTCGTCGATGTAGAGCGACAGAATCTCGAAGGCCAGTTCGTGGTACTTCAGGCTGCGCCAGCGCGCGAGCGTCGCGGCGTCGATCTTCGGGTAGCGGGTCGGCAGGTACAAGCCGCCGTCCGGCGCGAGCCCCTCCAGCAGAATCTCGGAGAAGCCGCGCGGCGTCGCGTCGCCTCGCGTGCTGAGGTACTTCAACTCAACTCTTCCTTGCGGATGCGAACGATCGGCGCCAGCACTGTCGGCAGCGCCTGCATCTGCGTGATTGCTTGGTTCATCCGGCCCTCGACGGTGTCGTGCGTCAGGATGATCACGTCGGTCTGCGCCTCACCCTCTGCCGATTCGCGCTGCAGCAAGGCGTCGATCGAGATGTCGTGCTCGGCCAGGATGCCGGTGATGCGCGCCAGCACGCCCGCCTGGTCGGCCACCTGCAGGCGCAGGTAGAACGAGGTCACGACGTCGCCGATCGGCAGGATCGGCGTGTCCTGCATCGCATCGTGCTGAAAGGCCAGGTGCGGCACGCGGTGGTCGGGGTCGGCGCTGTGCAGCCGGGTGATGTCGACCAGGTCGGCGATCACCGCCGACGCGGTGGGCTCCGAGCCTGCGCCCTTGCCGTAGTAGAGCGTCGCGCCGACGGCATCGCCCTGCACCAGCACGGCGTTCATCGCACCCTCGACGTTGGCGATCAGCCGCTTGGCCGGGATCAGCGTCGGGTGAACGCGCAACTCGATGCCGCCGCCCTTGACGTCGTTGCGCCGCTTGGTGATGCCGAGCAGCTTGATGCGGTAGCCGAGTTGCTCGGCATAACGGATGTCGGCCGCGTTCAGCTGGGTGATGCCCTCGACATGCGCCTTGGCAAACTGCACCGGCGTGCCGAACGCGATCGCGCTCATGATCGTCGCCTTGTGCGCGGCGTCGACACCCTCGATGTCGAAGGTCGGGTCGGCCTCGGCGTAGCCCAGGCGCTGCGCCTCCTTCAGGACCACGTCGAAGTCGAGCCCCTTGGCGCGCATCTCCGACAGGATGAAGTTGGTGGTGCCGTTGATGATGCCGGCGATCCACTCGATGCGGTTGGCGGTGAGGCCCTCGCGCAGCGCCTTGATGATCGGGATGCCGCCGGCCACCGCGGCCTCGAACGCCACGACGACGCCCTTGTCGCGCGCGGCCGCGAAGATTTCGGTGCCATGCACCGCGAGCAGCGCCTTGTTGGCCGTGACCACATGCTTGCCGGCGCGGATCGCCTCCATCACCAGCGTGCGTGCAATGCCGTAGCCACCGATCAGTTCGATGACGATGTCGATCTGTGGGTTGACGATGACGGCCCGCGCGTCGGCGACGACCTGCGCCGCATCGCCGACGACGGCCTGCGCGCGTGCGGTGTCGAGGTCGGCCACCATGCTGATGCGAATCTCGCGGCCGGCGCGGCGGCGGATCTCTTCCTGGTTTCGTTGCAGCACGTTGAACGTGCCGCTGCCGACGGTGCCGATGCCCAGCAGCCCGACTTGAATCGGTTTGGCCGCGGCATCACGTTGGGTGGTCATGGGCTGTGCCTCATTTCGAGTGGCGCTTGCGATAGCTGTCGAGGAAGCGCGCAATGCGGCCGATCGCGTCGCTCAAGTCGTCGGAGTTGGGTAGGAAGACGATGCGGAAGTGGTCCGGCGTCGGCCAGTTGAAGCCCGTGCCCTGCACGATCAGCACCTTCTGTTCGGCCAGCAGCTCGTAGGCGAAGTCCTGGTCGTCCTGGATCGGATAAATCTTCGGGTCGAGCCGCGGGAACATGTACAGCGCGCCCTTTGGCTTGACCACGCTGACGCCGGGAATGTCGGTCAGCAACTGATACGCCAGGTCGCGCTGGCGGCACAGCCGGCCGGTGGGCGCGACGAGGTCGTTGATGCTCTGGTAGCCGCCCAGGGCGGTCTGGATCGCGAGCTGCCCCGGCGTGTTGGCGCACAGGCGCAGCGAGGCCAGCATGTTCAGGCCCTCGATGTAGTCGCGCGCATGGCGCTTCTCGCCCGAGACCACCATCCAGCCGGCGCGGTAGCCGCAGGAGCGGTAGTTTTTCGACAGGCCGTTGACAGTGACGAACAGCACGTCGTCGGCCAGCGCCGAGATGCTGGTGTGGGTGTTGCCGTCGTACAGCGTCTTGTCGTAGATCTCGTCGGCGAAGACGATCAGTTGGTGCTGGCGCGCCACTTCGACGATGTCGAGCAGCAGCTCTTTCGGGTACAGCGCGCCGGTCGGGTTGTTCGGGTTGATGACGACCAGTGCCTTGGTACGCGGCGTGATGCGCGCCTTCATGTCGGCCGCATCGGGCAACCAGCCCGAGCCTTCGTCGCAGCGGTAGTGCACCGGTGTGCCACCCGAGAGGCCCACCACTGCGGTGTACAGCGGGTAGTCGGGCGACGGGATCAGCACCTCGTCGCCGTCGTTGAGCAGCGCGTTCATGCCCATCGCGATCAGCTCGGAGGCGCCGTTGCCCAGGTACACGTCGTCGATGCCGACGCCGGCCACGCTCTTTTGCTGCGTGTAGTGCACCACCGCCTTGCGCGGCGCAAACAGGCCCTTGCTGTCGGTGTAGCCGGCCGTGTGCGGCATGTTGCGGATCATGTCCTGCACGATCTCGTCGGGCGGTTCCAGGCCGAACGCGGCCACGTTGCCGATGTTCAGCTTGATGATCTTGTGGCCCTCTTCCTCCATCTGGCGCGCCTTGTCCAGCACGGGCCCGCGGATGTCGTAGGCGACGTTGGCCAGCTTGGCGGACTTGGTGATGGGTTTCAAGGAGGGTCTCCGGAAAGCGGCGCCGACTGCTGACGGGCCGAGCGGCCGGGGCGTCACGCAACCCGGCACAGAACTTAGAATTCTATCCACAGGGGGTGTGATCGCCATCGTCGGCGGCCGCAGCAAGACTTGAAGCTCAGAGCCGATCGCATCGAGGGACAGAACGCCATTGCACGCCACGGCCGCGACGGTGTGATCGTCAACAACGTCGAACACCGCGAAAGCGTGATCGTGCCGTGGCAGGGCGACGTGCTGCCGTGGTCCGTTGATCGGTTCGAAGACCTTGCTGAGGTGCACTTCACCAAGCTGATCGCGCTGGACCCGGAGCTGGTGATCTTCGGCAGCGGCGAGCGCTTGCGCTTCGTGCGGCCGGCGCTGATGCGGGGGCTGATCGAGCGGCGAATCGGCGTGGAGACGATGGACACGGCTGCTGCCTGTCGCACCTACAACGTGCTGCTGGCCGAAGGACGGTCGGTGGTGGCGGCTTTGCTGTTCGAAAGCGCGCCGGCGCGATCGAGCTGAATGCGTTGCTTATAATCTGGCATCACGCCTGCATCGGCTCAACCAAGCAGAATACTCCATGACGCCAGCCCTCAACAAAGCCCTGCCGGAATTTGAAGCGCTCGCCACGGGCGGCGTGAAATTCACTCCAGCGGCTTTCCTCGGTCAGACGGTCGTCCTCTACTTCTACCCCAAGGACAACACGCCGGGCTGCACCACCGAGGCGATGCAGTTCCGCGACCACCACAAAGATTTCGTGAAGGCCGGCGCCGTGGTGTTCGGCGTCTCGCGCGACAACATGGCCTCGCACGACAAGTTCAAGCAGAGCCTGGAGCTGCCCTTCGAGCTGATCGCCGACACCGAAGAGAAGCTCTGCCACATGTTCGGCGTGGTCAAGAACAAGATCATGTACGGCAAGAAGGTCAAGGGCATCGAGCGCAGCACGTTCTTGATCGACGCAAGCGGTGTGCTGCGCGCCGAGTGGCGTGGCCTCAAGGTGGCAGGCCACGTGGAAGAGGTACTCAAGGCTGCCAAGGCGTTGAAGAAGGCTGGCTGACCCGAACCTCCCATGCCGTTGCCCAAACCGCCAGCCAAACGCGCCGCCCTGCTCGCCCTGTCCGATCTCGAAGCAGCCCCTGTCGTCAAACCCGGCGCACGCCCGCCGAAAGTCCGCGTCGTTGCACCCGCCCTGTCGGCCAAGGGCAGCGCAGCCGAGCGGCCCGCAGCGTCGGTAGTTGCGGAATTGCATCCCTCCAAACCCGAATCGAAGACCGAGCCCCGGGCTGCGGTGGCCCACCCGCCCCGCCCTGCCCCCGAGCAGCGCACGCGCAAGCCGCGGGGTACCGGCCCGGCCACCTTGTTCGTGCTCGACACGAACGTGCTGATGCACGACCCGACATGCCTGTTCCGCTTCGAGGAACACGACATCTACCTGCCGATGATCACGCTGGAGGAGCTCGACGGCCACAAGCGCGGCATGACCGAGGTCGCCCGCAATGCCCGCCAGGTCAGCCGCGATCTGGACGCGCTGGCCGCCAGCATGCCCACGCGCAGCAGCACCGGCATGTCCGACGGCCTGGCGCTGAGCCGCACCGGCCACCGTGAAGCCGGCGGCAAGCTGTTCTTCCAGACCAACCTGATCAACGTCACGCTGCCCGCCGGCCTGCCGCAGGGCAAGGCCGACAACCAGATCCTGGGCGTGGTGCAGGCGCTGCGCGAGCAGCAGCCGGGGCGCGACGTGGTGCTGGTGTCCAAAGACATCAACATGCGCATCAAGGCGCGTGCGCTGGGCCTGCCGGCGGAAGACTATTTCAACGACAAGACGCTCGACGACGTCGACCTGCTCTACACCGGCGTGCTGCCGCTGCCCGGCGACTTCTGGGACCGGCATGGCAAGACGATGGAGAGCTGGAACCAGGGCGGCCTGACCTACTACCGCATCAGCGGGCCGATGGTGCCTGCGCTGCTGATCAACCAGTTCGTGTACCTCGAAGCGCCCGGCGCCGTGCCGCTGTACGCCAAGGTGACCGAGATCACCGGCAAGACCGCGGTGCTGCGCACGCTGAAGGAATACACGCACCAGAAGAACGCCGTCTGGGGCGTGACCGCGCGCAACCGCGAACAGAACTTCGCGCTGAACCTGCTGATGGACCCAGAGTGCGACTTCATCACCTTGACCGGCACCGCAGGCGCCGGCAAGACGCTGATGACGCTGGCCGCCGGCCTGAGCCAGGTGATGGACGACCGCCGCTACACCGAGATCATCGTCACCCGCGTGACCGTGCCGGTGGGCGAAGACATCGGCTTCCTGCCCGGCACCGAAGAAGAAAAGATGAGCCCGTGGATGGGCGCGCTAGACGACAACCTCGAAGTGCTGTCCAAGACCGACGGCGGTGCCGGCGAATGGGGCCGCGCGGCCACCAACGACCTGGTGCGCAGCAAGGTCAAGATCAAGAGCCTGAACTTCATGCGCGGGCGCACCTTCCTGAACAAGTTCGTGATCATCGACGAGGCGCAGAACCTGACGCCGAAGCAGATGAAGACGCTGATCACCCGCGCTGGGCCGGGCACCAAGATCATCTGCCTGGGCAACCTGGCGCAGATCGACACGCCCTACCTCACCGAAGGCAGCTCGGGCCTGACCTACGCGGTGGACCGCTTCAAGGGCTGGCCGCATTCGGGGCACGTGACACTGGCGCGGGGCGAGCGCTCGCGGCTGGCAGACTTCGCGTCGGAAGTTCTGTAGGACGGTTCGTTGGGCAAGCACGCGGCGTGCGTGCGGCACACGTCCGTTTTGGTTGCCTCGGCCGGTGAAGTTCAGCGAGGCAGCTGGCCGATCACCGCGTCGGCCATGCGATCGGCCGCACCCCCGTGCGCTGCGGCGAAGGCGAGCGCATCGGCCGAGGCGCGCTCACGCACATCGGGCTTCAACATCGAGAGGGCCCGAGCCACGGCCTGGGGCATGTCGGCCGTGCGCACCGCGGCACCGGCGGCGATCGACAACTCGGCCGCTTCGGCAAAGTTGAAGGTGTGCGGGCCCAGCACCATCGGGCAACCGCAGGCCGCTGCTTCAATGAGGTTCTGACCGCCCAGCGGCGCAAAGCTGCCGCCGAGCAGCGCCACGTCGGCGCAGCCGTAGTAGAGCGCCATTTCGCGCATCGAGTCGCCGAGCCACACCTGCGCCGTCAGTGCATCCGGTGGCGGCGCGTCGGCCCACGCACTGCGACGCGCGAGGTGCAGCCCCGCCTCGCCCACCAGCGCTGCCACTTCGTCGAAGCGCTGAGGGTGGCGCGGCACGATCAGCAGCAACGGGCTCGGCTCGGGCACCGCGGCCCGATCAGCTCCGGCGTGCCGCGCCGCCCATGCGGCGAGCAGCATCGCCTCTTCCCCTTCCCGCGTGGCCGCGGCCAGCACGACGGGGCGCTGAAGCGCCGCGCGCCAGGCCCGGCCCTGTTGAAGTTGGGCGGCGTCCGGCCTCACGTCGAACTTGAGGTTGCCGCTGACAACCACCGGGTCGGCACCAGCAGCACGCAGGCGCTGCGCGTCGCGCTCGGTCTGCGCCAACACGAGCTGCAGGCTTTGCACGGCGGGGCGGATCAGCGCGTCTAGGCGCTCGCCTTTCTTCAAACTCTTCTCGCTCAGACGCGCATTGGCCAGCACCATCGGCACCGACGCCTGCTGCGCGGCATAAAGCAAGTTCGGCCAGACCTCGGTTTCCATCAGCACGCCAACCGCGGGCTGGAACTGGGCGAGGAACCGCCGCACACCCCCGGGCGTGTCGTACGGCAGCCAGCTTTGCAGGTCGCCGTCCCGCATCAATTCGCGGCCTGCCTCCATGCCGGTGGCGGTGCCGTGCGTCAGCAGCAGGCGCACGTCGGGACGACGGGCTCGCAGCGCATCGACGAGCGCTGCGGCCGCGCGCGTTTCGCCCAGCGACACGGCGTGGAGCCACAACCGGCCGCGCGACGGTAGCGCAGAGTCTGCCGGGTAGCGACCCAGCCGCTCGCCGATCGCGTGCCGGTACAGCGGCTCCTTGCGCCCCCGCCACCACAGCCGCAGCACATAGGCCGGCATCAGCAGCACCAGCAGCGCCGAGTACGCGCGGCGGGCGGCGCCACCGCTCCAGCGTGTCATGCGGGCCTCGGCAGTCCCGAGCAGCTGGCCGAGCGCGCCAGGCACCTCACAGATCGACGACTTTCAACCACGCCGCCCACACCGGCTCCAGCCCCGGCCCGCCCGGCGCCTCGACGCACAGTTGGTCGCGGTTGCCGTGCGCCGCTTGCGGCCCGGTGCGCCAGGCGGTCGGGAAGTTGTAGATCTGCACATGCGGCAGGTTCAGCGCCACAGCGATGTGGCTCAAGCCGCTGTCCACGCCCACCACGCCTTGCGTGGCCGCCAGCCGGTCGACCACCGCATCGAGCTTGAGCGATGGCCAGACCTCGACGAGGTTCATGCGGTCGAACTGCAGCGCCGCGCCGATCATCTCGGCGCGCGTCTGCTCGGCCTCGCTGCCGTGCGGCAGCGCGATGCGCCAGCCGGCGTCGATCATCCGCTTGCCCAGGCTCACCCACTGCGCCTGCGGCCACAACTTGTCGTCGCGCGAGGTGCCATGCACGAAGGCGACGGTCGGCTTTTCGGGCCGTGCCGTCGGTCGCGCCGCGCGCAGGCCGTAGCGTGGCGGGCCCTTCAATTCGAAGCCCAGCGCCTTGGAGACCAGCACCCGCGCCCTGTCCATCGCATGGATGTGCGGCTCGACCTTGATCGCGTTGTCCACCAGAAAGCCGGCCGGCCACTCGAAGCTGGAGCCTTCGGTCTGGTTGGCCAGGCCGTGGCTGCGGCCCTTGGCGGTGCGTGCGATCCAGGCGGACTTGGTCAGCCCCTGCAGGTCGATCACCGCGTCGTATTGAACAGACTGCAAACGTGCCCGCAACTTGGCCCACTCCGCGCGGACCGGTCCGGTCCACCACGCCTGGCGCCAGCGCCGCAGCGGGCATTCGATGACCTCACTGACGCCGTCCGCCCGCCTCACCAGCGGGGCAAACGCCGGCTCGACGACCCAGTCGACCTGCACGCCGGGAAACGCGGTGCGGATGTCCTGCACCGCGGGCAGGCTGTGTACCACGTCGCCCAAGGACGACAGCTTGACGATCAGGACGCGCACCGCTCTGCCCCGGTGGCGCTCAGTGCGCCGCGGCGGTGAAGCTGGCGTCGGGCTTGACCGTGCGCAGCGCGCCCATCATCGCCGCCTCAATGCGCGCCAGCGCCTGCGGCGTGTGCCCCTCGAATCGCAGCACCAGCACCGGCGTGGTGTTGCTCGGGCGAATCAGGCCGAAGCCGTCGTCGTACTCCACGCGCAGGCCGTCGATCGTGATGATCTCGCTCGAACCGGGAAAGCTCGCCGTCTCGAGCAACTGCTTGACGACGCGTGCCGGCTCGCCCTCAGCGCAAGGCACGTTCAGCTCGGGCGTGCTGAAGCTGGTGGGCAGCGCATTCAGCACCGCGCTCGGGTCGGCGCTGCGGCTCAGTATTTCGAGCAGGCGCGCTGCGGTGTAGGTCGCATCGTCGAAGCCGAACCAGCGCTCGCCGAAGAAGATGTGCCCGCTCATCTCGCCCGAGATGGGCGACTTCACTTCCTTCATCTTCGCCTTGATCAGCGAGTGGCCGGTCTTCCACATCAACGGCTTGCCGCCCGCGGCGACGATGGCTGGCGCCAAACGCTGCGTGCACTTCACGTCGAAGATCACCGTGCCGCCGGGATTGCGAACCAGGATGTCGGTCGCCAGCAGCATGAGTTGCCGGTCGGGGTAGATCACCTGGCCGTCGCGCGTGACGACACCCAGGCGGTCGCCGTCGCCGTCGAACGCCAGGCCGAGTTCAGCGCCGGTTGCCTGCACGGTGCGGATCAGCTCGGCGAGGTTCTCTGGCTTGCTCGGGTCGGGGTGGTGGTTCGGAAAGTCGCCGTCGACCTCGGAGTAGAGCTCGGTCACGTCGCAGCCCAGGGCGCGCAGGATGCCGGGAGACGATGCGCCGGGAATGCCGTTGCCGGAGTCGACCACGACCTTCATAGTGCGGGCCAACTTGCAGTCGCCTGCGATGCGGGCGCGGTATTCAGGCAGCACGTCCATCGCCGCAGCCCGGCCGGGAGACAGGAAGTAGTCCTCGGCCTCCATCCGCCGACGCAGGCCTTGTATCTGATCGCCGTAGATGGCCCGCCCGGCCAGCACCATCTTGAAGCCGTTGTAGTCCTTCGGGTTGTGGCTGCCCGTCACCATCACGCCGCTGTGGCAGCCGTGCGCGCCGCGCGTGGCGGCGACGTAATAGAGCATCGGCGTCGTCACGGGGCCGAGGTCCACCACGTCCAGCCCCGTGGCCACCAGCCCGCGGATCAGCGCGGCTGCAAGGCTCGGGCCCGACAGCCGGCCGTCGCGCCCGACCGCCACCGCGCGCTCGCCGGCATGGCGCGCTTCGGTGCCGAAGGCACGGCCCAGGTGTTCAGCAAACGCTTCGTCGATGGTGGTGCCGACGACGCCGCGGATGTCGTAGGCCTTGAAGTTGGACGCAACAATTTGCATGATGGACGCTGGAATTTCGGGTGGGCGGATTGTAAGGATCACATCGGGCGTTGAGGTGGTGCTGCGGGCGGCAAGGTCACAGACAATCGGCGGGTATGAAGTCTGCCCACATCGCACCGTTCTTTGCCGTGCTGAAGGCCGCCAACCCTCAGCCGGTCTCCGAGCTCGAATACACCAACGTGTTCGAGTTGCTCGCCGCCGTGTTGCTGTCGGCCCAGGCCACTGACGTCGGGGTGAACAAGGCGACGCGCCGCCTGTTCGCCGCTGCCAACTCGCCGGCCGCGATGGTGGCGCTGGGGCTCCCAGCCATCACCGATCACATCAAGTCGATCGGCCTGTTCCGCAACAAGGCGAAGAACCTGCTGGCAACGTCGGAGTTGCTGCTGGAGCGCCACGGCGGGCAGGTGCCGCGCTCGCGCGAGGCGCTCGAAGCGCTGCCCGGCGTCGGCCGCAAGACGGCCAACGTGGTGCTCAACGTCGCCTTCGGCGAGCCGACGATGGCGGTGGACACGCATGTGTTTCGTGTCGCCAACCGCACGGGCCTGGGGCCGGGCAAGAACCCGCTGGAGGTCGAGCTGAAGCTGTTGCAGCGCGTGCCGGCCGATTACTTGGCCGACGCCCACCACTGGCTCATCCTGCACGGCCGCTATGTGTGCGTGGCGCGCACGCCGTTGTGTGCGCAGTGCGCGGTGGCGCAGCACTGCGACTCGGCGCCGCGCCGAGAGCGTGCCACGCAGGGCTGAGTGGGTGCCTCGCTGAGCGCGCGCTGCGCTGCTTACAGCGCCGCCGTCGCCAGGTCGACCCGACCCGCCTCGATCCGCAACTGCCGGTCGCAGCGCGCGGCGATGCCGCGGTCGTGCGTCACCAGCACCAGCGTCGTGCCGGTCTCGCGGTTCAGCTCGAACATCAGCTCCATCACGCGCTCGCCGGTGGCGAAGTCGAGGCTGCCGGTGGGCTCGTCGGCCAGCAGCACCGCAGGCTGCACGACGAAGGCGCGCGCCAGTGCGACGCGCTGCTGTTCGCCGCCCGACAGCACCTTGGGGTAGTGGCGCAGCCGCTCACCCAAGCCGACGCGCTTGAGCATGTCTGTTGCGAGCACGCGGGCATCGGTGCGGCCTTGCAGTTCCAGCGGCAGCATCACGTTCTCAAGCGCGGTCAGGTTGCCGAGCAGCTGGAAACTCTGGAACACGAACCCCACCTTCTCGGCACGCACCGCGGCGCGCTGGTCTTCGTCCATATCGAAAAGGTCGGCGCCCGCCAGGCGCACGCGGCCGGTGGTGGGGGTGTCGAGGCCCGCGATGATCGACAACAAAGTGCTCTTGCCCGAGCCAGACGCGCCGACGATGGCGACCGATTGCCGGGCCGGGAGCTGGAAATCGATCTCGTGGAGAATGGTCAGCGTGCCGGTGGAGTCCTTCACCTGTTTGGTGATGCGCTCCACGGCAATGATGGGTTCGGACATGGATGAGTCGAGGTGGGGGGTGGGTGAGTTGACCGGTGCGACGGTCGAGACGCTGCGGGGTCCGCACGCGTCGCGGCGGCGATGGCTGGCGCACTGTACCGCGCTCGCCGCGCTGATCGGCGCTGGGGGACATGGGGCAACGACATGGGCCCAGGCTGCCCCTGCCCCTCCACCTGCGCCTTCGTCGGCAGCGGCGCCGTCGTCCAAACCCGCGACGCCGCCGGCAGCGAGCGCACCGCGCGTGTTGCTCGTGGTAGGCGACAGCCTGTCGGCCGAGTACGGGCTGAAGCGCGGCACCGGCTGGGTCGCGCTGCTGGAGCAGCGCCTTGCACAACAGAAGATCGCGGCCAAAGTGGTCAATGCCAGCATCAGCGGCGACACCACCTCGGGCGGGCGCTCGCGCCTGCCCGCGCTGCTGCGCGAGCACAAGCCGACGCATGTGCTCATCGAACTCGGCGGCAACGACGCGCTGCGCGGCCTGCCGATGGGCATGACACGCGCCAACCTGCTGCAGATGACGCGCGACGCCAAGGCCGCCGGCGCGGCGGTGCTGATCGCTGGCATGCAGGTGCCGCCGAACTACGGCCGCAAGTACAGCGAGGAGTTCGCCAGCCTGTTCAGCGACGTGGCGCAAGCCGAAGGTGCGGCCTTGGTGCCCTTTTTGCTGAAGGGCGTGGCCGATGGCCCGGACCCGGTGGCAATGTTCCAGCCCGACCGCATCCACCCGCTGGCGTCGGCGCACCCGGTGATCCTGGACAACGTGTGGCCAGTGCTGCGTCCGTGGCTGGTGGCGGCGCCGGCGCGGGTGCGCTGAAGCCGCGCCGCTGACCTTTCGCCGCTGGAGGTGGTTCGGCGCCGGTTGGGCGGCCCGCTCGTGCCCGCTCGTCAGCGATCGGCCGTCAGCCGCTCCATTCCTCAGTTCACCATTTGCGAGCGGTCCCGCTGGGGGCGCCGTTCGCCCCGATCGTCAGGCGCTTGGGCCTGCGCACGCGCACGCGCCTGCTCAGGCGCGGCGACCGGGCCGGTTTGGGGAAGTGCCGTCATGGGCGGCTGGGCGTGGTGACGCCTCTCGGGCATGGGCATGGCGCGCTCGACCGGCGCAACGCGCACGACCGGCGCAGCCTGTGGCATCGCCGGTGCGGCCACCGGGCCGACGACAGACGGTGCCGGCGCGTAGCCGGGCGCGCGCTCTTGCACCGGCGCGGGTCGCTGAACACTGCGTGCCGGTGCTGGCGGCACCTGGGCGGCCTGCGGCATCGGCATCGGCATCTGCGCCTGCGAGGGCGCTGGCTGCACCGTGCGAGGGCCCGGCTCGACGCGCCCTCGATCGCCGCGCTCGCTGCGGTCACCAAGATCGCCACGTTCGCCACGTTCGCCACGTTCGCCACGTTCGCCACGTTCGCCACGCTCTGAGCGATCGGACCGATCGCCACGCTCCTGGCGCGCCTGCCCCGGTTGGGTCGCGGGCACAGACGGTGCAGCGATCACCGGCGCTGGCGATGGCGCAGCGGCTGGTCCCACCCCACTCGGCGCCGGCCGTGCGGCGCCGATCGGTGGCCCGTTGGCGTTGCCCGGATTCACCGGCATCGGATTGGCGAGCACCGGCGCGGCGGCTCGGTCACCGTCGCCGTCGCGCCGATCGGGGCGACCGTTGCGCTGGCCGGGCCCGCCATCGCGAGCGCGGTCGCTCATGCCTGGGCTCACGCCTGGCCCGATGCCCGGCGTCGGGCGGGCGCGCGGATCGGTCGTGCGCGCCACCACCACAGGCGCTGCCACCGGCGCCTGCTGCAAGGCGGCGTGGCGCTGAGGCTCACGCACGAACTCGCGCACGCCCGGCGCGTCCCGCATCTGCGAAGCCGCTGGCCCGACCGACTGGCGGCTCGTCATGACGCTCGCCGGCACCACCGTCACGGCATGCGGGAACTTGCGGTTGCTGAAGTCGCGCTGGCCGATGGGCGCATTGATGATGTTCACATTGGTCACGTGCGTGACGTTCACCTCCCGCACGTAGCGCGGGCTGTGGCGGTGGCCCGGCACGTAGACCTCGCGCGGCCCAAGCGGGAACCAACCGACAGCCGGCCCGGAGAACCCGCCACCGATCGACACCGACACATTCAAGCTCGGCCCACCGACCCAGGCCACCAGCGCTGGCGCATACACGGGGCGGGCGACGTAAGTGCCAGGCGCCCAGCACCAAGCGCTGCGGTGCCACACCCAGCGGCCGTAGTGAAACGGCGCAAAGCCCCACGGCGCGTCGTCAACCCAGGTCCAGCCCCAGGGGCGCACCCAGGCCCAGTGGCCGGTGCTGTACGGCGCCCAGCCGGAGGCCACGCCGCGGGGGATCCACAACGGGCCGTATTCCGGGCTCTGCTCCCAACGGCCGTGCCGGTCGAGGTCTTCGACGCCGGTCATCTCGGGCGAGACGTAGCGTTGCGAGACGCTGCGGTCGTCGCTGCGGTCGCGCTCGCTGTTCCAGGCCGAGAAGGCGTCTTGCCGTGGCTCGGTGATGCTGTATTGCGCGGCGTTCGCAGCGTCGATCCAGAACTCGGCGTGCTGGCCGCTGTTGACGGCCAATGCGCTGCGCGGCCCTTCGTAGAGCGCCTGGCCGTTGTTGACCGTCAGGTGGCTGGTGCCGTCGGTGCGGTCGAAGCGGTAGCGGCCGGCGCGCTGCAAGGTGAACTGGCCTTCGGTTGTCTTCACATCGAACTCGTCGGCAGACTCCCGGTTGCGCAGCCGCGCCGTGACGCTGCCGTTGTGCAGCTTGAGCGACATGCGCTCATCGTCGAGCCGCATGAACTCGAGCTCGGTGCCCGAATCCAGCCGCACCGCGGTGGACCCGATGCGCACCTCGGCACGGGCGCCAGCGTCGGTGGACAGCCGATCGCCGCTGGTCAGCGGTATGTTGCGGTTGGCCTCGACCCAATCGCCAGACTCGTGCGAGAACAGCCAGACCTTGCCGGTCATGTCGGCCAGCCGGCCGACGCGACCGGGCGGGTCGGCCTGCTCGGACTGGGCCAGTGCCGGCGTGGCCACGGCGAGGCCGAGTGCGCAAGCCGCGCCGAGCCGAACGAGGTGCGTGAAGAAGGAGTTCGCGAGCTTCATGGTGCTGACCTCTGAGAGTGCAGTGGCCCAGGCTGCGTCGGGCGGGCTCGCGACGCGCCCACCGGGCATTCACCGCAAGACCGCCATTGAACGCCTTGGGACGCCCTCACGCCGACCCGGGTTCGCACCGGTCGGCATGCTTTACACATCCGAAACATCCGCGGGAGCGCTTGCGGCAGGGCCCGCAGCGAGCTCCGCGGCTCAATCGTCGTCGCCGCCGTCCAGCTCGGGGAACAGCACGCTCGTGTAACCGAAGCGGGTGAAATCGCGCACCCGCATCGGGTAGAGCTTGCCGACGAGGTGGTCGCATTCATGCTGCACCACGCGGGCGTGGAAGCCGTCGGCCTCGCGGTCGATCGGCTGGCCGTGCGCGTCGAACCCGGTGTAGCGGATGCGCGACCAGCGCGGCACCACACCGCGCAGCCCAGGCACCGACAGGCAGCCCTCCCAGCCTTCGACTTCGACGTTGTCCAGCGGCGTGATCGTCGGGTTGATCAGCACCGTCTCGGGCACCGGCGGCGCGTCGGGGTAGCGCTGGTTCTTGCCGAAGCCGAAGATCACCACCGCCAGGTCCACGCCGATCTGCGGTGCGGCCAGGCCCGCGCCGTTGGCGGCGCGCATGGTCTCGAACAGGTCGGCCACCAGCGCATGCAACTCAGGCGTGTGAAAGGCGCGCACCGGCTGGGCCACGCGCAGCAAGCGCGGGTCGCCCATCTTCAGAATCTCGCGGACGGTCATGGCGCCGCTCCCAACGCGGCGATCACGTCTGGCGGCGCCTGCACCAGTTCGATCAGCACGCCTTCGCCACCGATCGGAAACTCCTCGTTGCCCTTGGGGTGCATGAAGCAGATGTCGTGGCCTGCGGCGCCCTTGCGGATGCCGCCGGGCGCGAAGCGCACGCCGTTGGCGGTGAGCCATTGCACAGCGGCGGGCAGGTCGTCGATCCACACGCCGATGTGGTTCAGCGGTGTGGCGTGCACTGCGGGTTTGCCGTTGGGGTCGATCGGCTCCATCAGGTCGACCTCGACCTTGAACGAACCCCGGCCCATCGAGCAGATGTCTTCATCGACGTTTTCGCGCTCCGAGCGGAAAGTGCCGGTCACTTCCAGGCCGAGCTGATCGACCCACAGCGCGCGCAGGCGCTCCTTGCTGGTGCCGCCGATGGCCACTTGCTGGATGCCCAGCACCTTGAAGGGCCGCGCCGTTGTCGTGTCGATGTTCATGCTCACTCGAACCGGATGATGACCTGATCGACCGCCAGGCTGTCGCCCTTCTTGGCCGCCACTTCGGCAACGACGCCGTCTTGCGCGGCGACGAGGATGTTCTCCATCTTCATCGCCTCGATCACCGCCAGCTTTTCGCCGGCGCGCACCGTTTGGCCGGCCTGCACGGCCACGTCGGCCAACAAGCCGGGCATCGGTGAGAGCAGAAACTTCGACAGGTCGGGTGGCGCCTTGAACGGCATCAGCGCGCTCAACTCGGCGGCGCGTGGCGACAGCACGCGCGCCTCCACCTGCGCGCCGTTGTGCCAGATGCGGTAGTCCAGGCCGACGCGTTCGAGCTGCGCGCAGAACGGTGCGCCGTCGAACTCGCCGCGCACGACGATGTCGCGAAGCGGGCTGTCCAGCGTGATGGCGTGTTGGGTGTCGCCCACCATCACGTCAAAGCGCGGCCCGGTACCGTGCACCTTCACCGCCGTCTGGTGCTGCTGGCTGCCGGCACCGCCGAGCACCACGACGAAGTCTTTCCCCACCTCGACCTCGTGCCCGGTCAGCTGCCCGCCGATGCCCGCCGCACGAGCGCGAACCCGCCGACGCGCCGCCGCTGCCAAGGCCACCAGGAACTCCGGCTGCTTGTGGACGACCGACGCGGCCGTGAAGCCTTTCGGGTACTGCTCGGCGATGAAGCCGGTGTTGAAGTCCCCTGCGACAAAGCGCGGATGCGCCAGCAACGCTGCCTGGAACGGAATGTTGCTGGAGACGCCGCGGATCAGGAACGCGTTCAGCGCCTCGCGCATCTTGCGGATCGCGTCTGGCCGGTCAGTGCCGTGCACGATGAGCTTGCCGATCATCGAGTCGTAGTGCATCGGGATTTCGCCGCCTTCGAAGACGCCGGTGTCCACCCTGACGCCGCCAACGGCGGCGGGCACCTCGCTCCTTCCCCCGCTGGGGGAAGGCTGGGATGGGGGCCCGCCCGCTTCCTCATCAACACCTGCCGCAAACATCGTCTGCGTCGGAGGCTGGTACTGGACGAGCCGGCCGGTCGACGGCAGGAAGCCACGGAACGGATCCTCCGCATTGATCCGGCACTCCATCGCCCACCCGCGCCGCGGAATCTGCTCCTGCGTGAAGCCGAGCTTTTCCCCCGCCGCGACACGAATCATCTGCTCCACCAAATCGAGCCCGGTGATGCACTCGGTCACCGGGTGCTCCACCTGCAGCCGCGTGTTCATCTCCAGAAAGTAGAAGCTCTTGTCCTTGCCGACGACGAATTCCACCGTGCCGGCGGACTGGTAGTTCACCGCCCGCGCCAACGCCACCGCCTGCTCGCCCATCGCCTTGCGCGTGGCCTCGTCGAGGAACGGGCTCGGCGCCTCCTCGATCACCTTCTGGTGGCGGCGCTGGATCGAGCACTCGCGCTCCCACAGGTAGACGCAGTGGCCGTGCGCGTCGCCCAGCACCTGGATCTCGATGTGGCGCGGCTCCTCGACGAACTTCTCGATGAACACCCGGTCGTCGCCGAAGCTGTTGCGCGCCTCGTTGCGGCACGACGTGAATCCCTCGAACGCCTGCGCGTCGTTGAACGCCACGCGCAAGCCCTTGCCACCGCCGCCCGCGCTCGCCTTGATCATCACCGGGTATCCGATACCCTGGGCGATCTTGACTGCCTGCTCGGCCGTATCGATGGCCGAGTTGACGCCCGGGATGGTGTTGACCTGGGCGGCGCCGGCCAGGTTCTTCGACGCGATCTTGTCGCCCATCGCCGAGATGGACGCGTGCTTCGGCCCGATGAAGACGATGCCTTCTTCTTCGACGCGGCGCGCGAACTCTGCGTTCTCGGACAGGAAGCCGTAGCCTGGGTGAACGGCCTGCGCGCCGGTCTGTTTGCAAGCTGCGATGATCTTGTCCATCACAAGATACGACTCGCGGCTCGGCGCCGGGCCGATGCAGACCGACTCGTCGGCGAGCTCGACATGCAACGCGTTGCGGTCGGCCTCGGAGTAGACGGCGACCGTCTTGATCCCCATCTTGCGTGCGGTCTTGATGACCCGGCAAGCGATCTCGCCCCGGTTCGCAATCAGAATCTTGGTGAACATGGAGTGTGCGTCCGCCGCCATCAAAGAGGAATGTTCGAGTGCTTGCGCCAAGGGTCGTCAACCTTCTTGTGCGCCAGCATCGCGAGCGACCGGCAGATACGCTTGCGCGTTTCGTGCGGCTGGATCACGTCGTCGATGTAGCCGCGTGCGCCGGCCACGAACGGGTTGGCGAACTTGGCCTTGTATTCGGCCTCGCGTGCGGCAAGCTTGGCGGGGTCGCCTTTCTCTTCGCGGAAGATGATCTCGACCGCGCCCTTGGCGCCCATCACCGCGATCTCGGCATGGGGCCAGGCAAAGTTCACGTCGCCACGCAGGTGCTTTGAGCTCATCACGTCGTAGGCGCCACCGTACGCCTTGCGCGTGATCACGGTGATCTTGGGCACAGTGCATTCGGCATACGCGAACAGCAGCTTGGCGCCGTGCTTGATGATGCCGCCGTACTCTTGGCTGGTGCCGGGCATGAAGCCGGGCACGTCGACGAAGGTCAGCACCGCGATGCCGAACGCATCGCAAAACCGCACGAAGCGCGCCGCCTTGATGCTGCTCTTGATGTCCAGGCACCCCGCCAGCACCAGCGGCTGGTTGGCGACGATGCCCACCGTCTGCCCGTCCATGCGCGCAAAGCCGATGACGATGTTCTTGGCGTAGTCGGGCTGCAGCTCGAAGAAGTCGCCATCGTCGACCGTCTTCAGGATCAGCTCCTTGATGTCGTAGGGCTGGTTCGGGTTGTCGGGCACCAGCGTGTCGAGCGAGTGGTCGGTGCGATCGGCCGGATCGCTGGAGCGGCGCAGCGGCGGCGCGGTGCGGTTGTTGCCGGGCAGGTAGTTGAAGAAGCGACGCAGCATCAGCAGCGCATCGACATCGTTGTCGAAGGCCATGTCGGCGACGCCGCTCTTGTGGGTGTGCGTCGTCGCGCCGCCCAGCGCCTCGGCCGTCACTTCTTCGTGCGTCACCGTCTTCACCACCTCGGGGCCAGTGACGAACATGTAGCTGCTGTCCTTCACCATGAAGATGAAGTCGGTCATCGCCGGGCTGTACACCGCGCCACCGGCGCACGGGCCCATGATCAGGCTGATCTGCGGCACTACGCCCGAGGCCATCACGTTGCGCTGGAACACTTCCGCATAACCACCGAGCGAGGCCACGCCCTCCTGGATGCGCGCGCCGCCCGAGTCGTTGATGCCGATCACCGGCGCGCCGACCTTCATCGCCTGGTCCATCACCTTGCAGATCTTCTCGGCGTGCGCCTCGCTCAACGCGCCGCCGAAGACGGTGAAGTCCTGGCTGAAGACGAACACCAGCCGGCCGTTGATGGTGCCGTAGCCGGTGACGACGCCGTCGCCAGGCACCTTGTTGTCGGCCATGCCGAAGTCGGCGCAGCGGTGCTCGACGAACATGTCCCACTCTTCGAAGCTGCCGTCGTCGAGCAGTAACTCCAAGCGCTCGCGCGCGGTGAGCTTGCCCTTGGCGTGTTGCGCGGCAATGCGCTTTTCGCCGCCGCCCAGGCGGGCTTTGGCGCGCTTGGCTTCGAGCTGTTGAAGGATGTCCTGCATGAGAAAGGCTCTCCGGAATTCAGTTCGGTTTAGCTTCGAGGCGAGGTCTCGAACAGGTCCAGCAACGCGCGTGCTGCGACGGACGGCGCCACGCGCGCCTCAGTCACGTCCTTCAAGGTGGCGGGCAAGGCGCTGCGCACCGCGGCAGCGTTGCGGAAGTCGGCCTGCAGCCGCGCGTGCACGATGTCCCACATCCACGCCAGCGCTTGGCTTTTGCGCCTCGCGTCGAACTCGCCGCTCGCGCGGCGCTGGCGGTGAAACTGCTGCACGAGCGTCCAGAAGGTCTCGACGCCCTGCCCGTCTTTCAGGCTGTTGAGCGCGCTCAGGCGCATGACCTTCGTGTGCCAGCGGTCGGTGCTGTGGTCAGGGTGGCCGTGAAAACTGAACACCCGCAGCGCGCCCGTGATCTGCGCCTCGGCGCGCAGCGCGGCGTCGGGGTCGATGTCGGCCTTGTTGATGACCACGAGGTCGGCCAGTTCCATCACGCCCTTCTTGATCGCCTGCAGGTCGTCGCCTGCATTGGGCAACTGCAGCAGCACGAACATGTCGGTCATGCCGGCGACGGTGGTTTCGCTCTGGCCGACGCCGACCGTCTCGACGATCACCACGTCGAAGCCCGCGGCCTCGAACACCAGCATCGCCTCGCGTGTTTTCTCGGCCACGCCGCCGAGCGTGCCCGACGCTGGGCTCGGGCGGATGAACGCAGCCGGGTTCACCGACAGCAACTCCATGCGCGTCTTGTCGCCCAGGATCGAGCCGCCCGAGACGCTGCTCGATGGGTCCACCGCCAGCACAGCCACCTTGTGGCCCTTGGCGATGAGCGCCAGCCCGAGCGCCTCGATGAAGGTCGACTTGCCGACCCCCGGCACGCCTGAGATGCCCAGCCGGATCGCGCGGCCGGTGTGGGGCAGCAGCGTATTGAGCAGGGCGTCGGCCTCGCTTCGATGGTCCTGGCGGGTCGACTCGGTCAGCGTGATCGCCTTGGCGAGCGCGCGTCGGTCGCACGCCAGCACGGCGGACAAGAGCGAGGCACTCACACCAACTCGAACGCACGCCCGTCGGGCAAGCGGTAGCGGAGGAAGTCTCGAGTGTCGAGCGTCATGATGCGCACCACGCCCGTCTCGTGTGCGAGCCAGTAGAGCGACGCATCGGCGAAGTCCATTTCCGTCCGAGGCGGCTCGGTGTAGGCGTGGATCCAGGGTGCCATGGCGAGAAGCGCCTCCTGCTCGAACGGGAACACTTGCACGCCGCCCAAGCCGACCCAGCGCAGCATCTCGACCTTGGCCAAACCCGGCAGAAAGTGGGCTGCCTCGGTGATGCACGGCCAGGTGGTGTGCAGCCGGCTCGCTGTCTGGCGCGACAAGAGATCGCGGTAGTGCTTGTGGGCACGGTCCGCGCGGTCGAACAACGCGATCAGCGGACCGGCGTCGAGCAAAGCGACGCTCATTTGGGCGGCGTGCGTGCGGCAGTTCGGCGCGTCGCGCCAGTGCGCGTTGCCGGCTTGCGCGCGGAAGTGTTCGCATCAACCTTGCGCCCGTTGGACTGAGGCTGTGGCGTTCCAGCCGCAGACTGCTTGCCATGGTGGGCCTCCCACTCTCGAAGCTCTGCCTCGTGCTTTGCGCGCAATGCCTCGCGGAAGAGCGCATGGTGGGTCGGCTCGGCGTGGGCGCCGGTGGCAGCATCGGCAGCACCGGCAGCACGGGCAAGTGCGCTGGCGGCACGCTCGGCCGTCTTGCTCTGCAACACGCGATAGGGCGCCATCTCCTCTTCCACCTTCAGCAAGAGTTGGTAGGGGTCTTTTCGACCCAGCGCGCGCTCGACCGCGTCGACGACAAATTGCGATTTGCTCAGGCCTTGCTGCCGGGCGGCTGCCTCCAAAGCCCGTTCGAGCAAGGGATCCATGCGAACGGAAAGGGCCATCGCAAGCTCCTGGGTGTTTTGCGGTCAAGACGTATTGCCGTATTACTGTATCACGCAACCGCCTTGCGTATCTGCTCCAACACATCCTTTGCACTCGCCGGAATCGGCGTGCCCGGTCCATAAATTCCCTTCACACCCGCCTCGTACAAAAACTCATAGTCCTGCCTCGGAATCACGCCGCCGACGAACACGATGATGTCGTCCGCCCCTTGCTCCTTCAGCGCCCGGATGATTGCCGGCACCAGCGTCTTGTGCCCGGCGGCGAGCGTGCTCACGCCCACGGCATGCACATCGTTCTCGATCGCCTGGCGGGCGCATTCTTCGGCGGTCTGGAACAGCGGGCCGATGTCGACGTCGAAGCCGAGGTCGGCAAACGCCGTGGCCACCACCTTGGCGCCGCGGTCGTGGCCGTCCTGGCCGAGCTTGGCGATCATCACGCGCGGGCGGCGACCCTGCGCTTCGCCGAAGGCAGCGATCTCTTCCTTCAGTTTGTCCCACCCTTCGGCGGAGTCGTAGGCGGCTGCGTACACACCGGTCACCTTTTGCGTATCGGCGCGGTGGCGCCCCCAGACTTTTTCGAGCGCGTCGCTCACCTCACCCACGGTGGCGCGTTGGCGCATCGCCTCGATCGCCAGGTCGAGCAGGTTGCCTGCAGCGCCGACGGCCGCACCTGTGGGGTGGGCAGCGGCATCGCCCGCTTCGGCGCACGCCGTCAGCGCAGCCAGCGCCTTCTGCACCGCCCCCGCGTCGCGCGCCGCACGCACCTGCTGCAGCCGCTGCACCTGGTTGTCGCGCACCATCACGTTGTCGATGTTGAGCGTGTCGATCGCATCTTCCGTCGGCAGCTTGTACTTGTTGACGCCGACGATCACGTCTTGCCCCGAATCGATACGGGCCTGCTTCTCGGCCGCGCTGGCCTCGATCTTGAGCTTGGCCCAGCCGCTGTCGACGCAGCGGATCATGCCGCCCATCGCGTCCACTTCTTCGATGATCGCCCAGGCCTTGTCGGCCATGTCCTGTGTGAGCTTCTCCATCAGGTAGCTGCCAGCCCACGGGTCGACGACGCTGGTGATGTGCGTCTCTTCCTGGATGATGAGTTGCGTGTTGCGCGCAATGCGCGCGCTGAACTCTGTAGGCAGTGCGATGGCTTCGTCTAACGCGTTGGTGTGCAGGCTCTGTGTGCCGCCGAATACCGCGGCCATCGCCTCGATCGTGGTGCGCACGACGTTGTTGTACGGGTCCTGCTCGGCCAGGCTCCAGCCCGAGGTCTGGCTGTGGGTGCGCAGCATCAGGCTCTTGGCGCTCTTGGCGCCGAAGCCCTTCATGATCTTCCACCACAGCAGCCGCGCCGCGCGCATCTTGGCCACTTCGAGGTAGAAGTTCATGCCGATGGCCCAGAAGAAGCTCAGGCGCCCAGCGAAGTCGTCGACGTCCAGCCCCTTGTCGATGGCCGTCTGCACATAGGCCTTGCCGTCGGCCAGCGTGAAGGCGAGCTCCAGCGCCTGGTTCGCGCCGGCCTCCTGCATGTGGTAGCCGGAGATGCTGATCGAGTTGAACTTCGGCATGTGCTTGGCCGTGTACTCGATGATGTCGCCGACGATGCGCATGCTCGGCTCGGGCGGGTAGATGTAGGTGTTGCGGACCATGAACTCCTTCAGGATGTCGTTCTGGATGGTCCCGCTCAATTGCGCCTGCGACACGCCCTGCTCTTCGGCCGCGACGATGTAGCCCGCCAGGACCGGCAGCACCGCGCCGTTCATCGTCATCGACACGCTCACCTTGTCGAGCGGAATGCCGTCGAACAGGATCTTCATGTCCTCGACGCTGTCGATCGCCACGCCGGCCTTGCCGACATCGCCCGTCACGCGCGGGTGGTCGCTGTCGTAGCCGCGGTGCGTGGCCAGGTCGAACGCGACGCTGACGCCTTGTGCGCCGGCGGCGAGCGCCTTGCGATAGAAGTCGTTCGACGCTTCGGCGGTCGAGAAGCCGGCGTACTGGCGAATCGTCCACGGCCGCACCGCGTACATCGTGGCCTGCGGGCCGCGCACGTAGGGCGCAAAGCCGGGCAGCGTGTCGGTGTGCGGCAAGCCCTGCAAGTCGGCCGCGGTATAGAGCGGCTTGACGGCGATGCCCTCAGGCGTGATCCAGTTCAGCGCGTCAACGTTGCCGCCAGGCGCCGACTTGGCGGCCGCCTTTTGCCATGCGGCCAATGCGTCGGAGTTCAGGTGAGGGTCGTCTGACATGGACTGGGGCTCGTTGGTGGCTGCATGGCGCGGCCTGCTGGGGTGACTGGACGATTGCGCCCGTGAAAGCCATAATTCAAAACATAATTATAGACGACGAGGCTGCACTTGTGGGGCGGTGCGGCAAAGCGAAGCGCACCCAGCAACTCCGCGACCTCACATTCACGAATCAACGTCACAGATGTGTTTCGCCTTCGATTCGCTACGCTACATCTCCGATCACCCTCAAAGTCAATGGCCGCACTCCCAGCTCAGCGCTCCAAGAAACTCGCAGCGGCCGCTCCGCACAGCCCGCGCCGCCTGCCGCAGCAGGCCTTGTACGAGCAGGTCGCCGAGAAGCTGCGCACGCGCATCTTGAGTCACACGCTGGGCGCTGGCAGCTGGATCGACGAGCTTGCCCTGTCGGCCGAGTTCGGGATCAGCCGAACGCCACTGCGCGAGGCGCTGAAAGTGCTGGCCGCAGAAGGGCTGGTGACGATGAAGCTGCGCCGCGGCGCCTACGTCACCGAAGTGTCCGACCGCGACCTGACCGACGTGTTCCACCTGCTCGCCCTGCTGGAGAGCGATGCGGCGGGCGTGGTGGCGCGGTCGGCCACGTCAGCGCAGCTTCAGCACCTGGACGCGCTGCACCGTGACCTCGAAGCCTGCGCCGCCGACCGCGACCGGTTCTTCGCCGCCAACGAAGCGTTCCACATGGCGCTGCTGGAGGCGGCTGACAACCGCTGGCGCGTGCAGATGGTGGCCGACCTGCGCAAGGTGATGAAGCTCAACCGCCACCACTCGCTGTTCAAGCAAGGCCGGCTTGAAGCATCGCTGGCTGAGCACCGGGCGCTCATGGCCGCGTTGAAGGCGCGCGACGCCGCACGCGCGCGCGAGTTGATGGGTGAGCACATGGCCAACGGCCAAGCCGCCTCCTCGCTGTCGTGAGGGTGGCGCCTGCCCTCGTTGGACGCGGCACGGCCACAATTGCAGGCATGACCCGCCCCACCGTCAACGTCATCGCCGCCGTCGCCCGCAATCGCGCCATCGGCAAGGACAACGCGCTGCTCGTCCACCTGCCCGACGACCTGCCACGCTTCAAGCGCCTGACGATGGGGGCGCCACTGCTGATGGGCAGAAAGACCTGGGACTCGATCGGCCGGCCGCTGCCGGGGCGGCGCAGCATCGTGATCACGCGCAATGCGCATTGGCAGGCAGCGGGCGCGGAACGCGCCGCGTCCTTCGCGGCGGCGCTCGACATGGTGGCCGCTTCTCCTCAGGCCTTTGTGATCGGCGGGGCTGAAATCTATGCCCTCGCCCTGCCACACGCCGACCGATTGCTGTTGACCGAGATCGACGCCGACTTCGAGGGCGACGCCTTCTTCCCGGTCTTTGATCGCTCGCAGTTCCGTGAGGTCGAGCGCGAGCGGCGCGTCGGCCCGGACGCCTTGCCCTACAGCTTCGTGACGCTCGAACGCGTGCGGGCGCCGGCGGCGGCGCCAGCGTGATCCTGCGCGCGAGTCCGCGTGCGCTGAATCGAAAGGCCCACACCCGATGAGCCGCACCGTCGTCTGGTTCAAGCGCGACCTGCGTGTGGCCGATCACGCACCGCTGGCCGAGGCGGCCCGCTGTGACGCCGCGCTCGCGCTGTTCATCATTGAGCCGGCGTGGCTCGACAGCCCGGAGTGCCACCCGCGCCACGTGGCATGGCTGCTGAAATGCCTGCAGCCCTTGCGCGATGAACTGGCTGCGCGCGGCCTGCCGCTGCTGGTGCGCACCGGCGATGCGGTCGAGGTGCTCGCAGCGTTGCGGCGCGAGTTCGACTTCACGCATCTCTTCAGCCACGAGGAAACCGGCCCCGGCTGGAGCTACGAACGCGACAAAGCAGTGGCGCGCTGGTGCCGCACCCATGGCGTGGCCTGGACCGAGTGGCCGCAGACCGGCGTGGTGCGCCGGCTGAAGGACCGCCGTGGGTGGGCAGCCCGCTGGCAGCAGCGCATGGGCGCGCCTTGCGTGCCGACACCAACAGGCCTTTGCGCTGCGCCCGGCTTCGCGACTTCAACGCTCACGTCGGCGCTGCCCACGCTGCAGCAACTCGGCGTCGCGCCCGCCCCCAACACGCCCGCCGCGGGCGAGGCGGCAGGCCACGCGATGCTGGCCAGCTTCCTCGGCGGCCGCGCGCTGGGCTACCGCCGCAACCTGTCCAGCCCGCTCACGGCACAAGCAGGCTGCAGCCGTTTGTCCGAGCACCTCGCCTTCGGCACGCTGTCGATGCGCACGCTGCACCAGGCCACCGAGGCGGCCATCCGCCGCGCTCCCGGCAGCGGTGGCGACGATCCCTCGCCCGCGCGGCTCGACCCGTCGCACCGCGAACTCGCCTACGCGCTGCGCGGCTTCGCCGGCCGGCTGCGCTGGCACTGCCACTTCATGCAGAAGCTGGAGGACGAGCCGGCCATCGAATGGCGCAACTTCGCACGCACGGCCGATGGCCTGAGGTCGGGTGATGGCTCCGAGCTGCAAGCCATCGATCACGCTCGCCTGCAAGCGTGGTGCGAAGGCCGCACCGGCTTCCCGATGATCGATGCCTGCATGCGCCAACTGCGTGCCACCGGATGGCTCAACTTCCGCATGCGCGCGATGCTGGTCAGCTTTGCGGCCTATCACTTGTGGCTGCACTGGCGCGAACCGGGCTTGTTCCTCGCGCAGCAGTTTCTCGACTTCGAGCCAGGCATCCACTGGAGCCAGATGCAGATGCAATCGGGCACGACCGGCATCAACACGCTGCGCATCTACTCGCCCACCAAACAGGCGTTGGACCACGACCCGCAGGGCGAGTACGTCCGCCGCTGGGTGCCTGAGTTCGGTACGCCGGCCTACCCCCAGCCGATCGTCGAGGAGCGCAAGGCGTTGGCTGCTGCCAAGGAACGGCTCTACGGCCTGCGCCAGACGCGCGAGGCGCGGGACGAAGCCGGCGACATCCAGCAAAAGCACGGCTCGCGCAAGAGCGGGCTGCCACCCTCGGGCAAGCGCGCTCGTCAGGCACGTGCGACTGAAGCACCCTCGGCCGACGATGCTCAGGGCCGCCTGTTCTGAGGCCTGCGGCGGTTACGATCTGGAGCGCTGAGAGAGGATCCGCCTTGAAACTCGCCACCTGGAACGTCAACTCTCTTGCCGTGCGCTTGCCGCAACTGCTCGACTGGCTGGCGGCCAACCCCGTCGACGCGATGGTCTTGCAGGAAACCAAGCTGACCGACGACAAGTTTCCGCACGCGGCGATCGAGTCGGCCGGCTATCTTGTGCAGTGGTTCGGGCAAAAAACCTACAACGGCGTGGCGTTGCTGAGCCGCTCGCCTGCCGCGGATGTGGTGAAGAACATTCCCGGCCACGCCGACGAGCAGGCGCGCGTGATTGCCGGCACGGTAAGCGACCTGCGCGTGATCGGCGCCTACTTCCCGAACGGGCAGGCGCCCGACAGCGACAAGTTCCAGTACAAGCTGCAGTGGATGACGGCTCTGCGTGAGTGGGTGCGCAGCCAATTGGCCCTGTACCCAAAGTTGATCCTGCTTGGCGACTTCAACATCGCCCCCGAAGACCGCGATGTGCACGACCCGGTGGCCTGGATGGACCAGATTCACTGCACGCCACAGGAGCGGGCGCACTTTCGCGGGCTGGTCGAGTTGGGCCTGTGCGACGCGTTCCGACTGTTCGAGCAGCCGCCCAAGAGCTGGAGCTGGTGGGACTACCGCAACCTCGCATTCCGCAAGAACCAGGGCCTGCGCATCGACCACATTCTGGTGAGCGAGGCGCTGCGCGGCAAGGTCAGCGCCTGCGCCATCGACAAGCTGCCGCGCAAGAACGAGCGCCCGAGCGACCACGCGCCGGTGATCGTCGAACTGGCGGACTGAACCAGAGCGGCGGGCCCGCGCCGCCGGGCTTCAGTCGTCCAGCCCGAGTTCCTGAATCTTGCGCGTGATGGTGTTGCGGCCGATGCCGAGTTTCTGCGCGGCTTCGATGCGCCGCCCGCGCGTCATCTGCAACGCGGTGTGAATCAACTGCGACTCGAACTTGCGGGTGAGCGCGTCCCACACTTCCGGCACGCCGTCTTGCAGCAACTGGCTCGCCTCCTGTTCGAGGCCGACGCGCCAATCACCGGGCGCTACCCCGTTGCGCGCTGTCGGAGCCGCGTGCTGATGTGCGTCGGCGCTGCTCGCAGCTGCTGTCGGCGGGGGCGCCGGGTTGGCCGCAATGGCCACGGCAGCATGCGGCAGCGGCTCCACCGCGCCGCGGCCAGGGGGCTCGCCCAGCAGCTCGGGCGGCAGGTCCTTCAATTCGATCACCTGGGCGGGCGCCATGACTGTGAGCCAATGGCAGATGTTCTCCAGCTGCCGCACGTTGCCGGGGAAGTCGAACTGCATCAGCCGAACCAGCGCCGAATCGGTGATGCGCTTGGCGTCCACACCCAGCTCCTTGGCGCTCTTTTGCAAAAAGAAGCGCGCCAGCGACGCCACGTCTTCGCGCCGCTCACGCAGTGCCGGCAGCCGCAGGCGGATGACGTTGAGGCGGTGGAACAGGTCCTCGCGGAAGGCGCCGAGCTTGACGCGATCCTCGAGGTTTTGGTGCGTGGCAGCGATCACCCGCACGTTGCTGCGCATCGGGTTGTGGCCGCCGACGCGGTAGAACTGGCCATCGGAAAGCACGCGCAGCAAACGCGTCTGCAAGTCGAACGGCATGTCGCCGATCTCGTCGAGGAACAGCGTGCCGCCGTCGGCCTGCTCGAAGCGGCCGCGGCGCGTGGTCTGCGCGCCGGTGAACGCGCCGCGCTCGTGGCCGAAGAGCTCGGACTCGAGCAGGTCTTTCGGGATCGCCGCCGTGTTGATCGCCACGAACGGGCCGCCCGAGCGCGGGCTGTGTTTGTGCAGCGCGTTGGCCACCAGCTCTTTGCCGGAACCCGATTCGCCGGTGATCAGCACGGTGACGATGCTCTGGCTCAGGCGGCCGATGGCGCGAAACACGTCCTGCATCGCCGGCGCCTGGCCGAGCATCTCCGGCATCTGCGAGTTGGCCACGTCGCGCACCGCCTCGCGCAGGCTTTCGTCGACGGCGCGGCGGATCAGCTCGACCGCCTTGGGCACGTCGAACGGCTTGGGCAGGTACTCGAACGCGCCGCCCTGGAAGGCGCTGACCGCGCTGTCGAGGTCGGAGAAGGCGGTCATCACGATCACCGGCAGGCCGGGCATGCGTTCCTTGACCTTGGCCAGCAACTCGATACCCGAGCCGCCGGGCATGCGGATGTCGGAGACGAGCACCTGCGGTTGATCGTCGTCCAGCGCCAACAGCACGTCGCGCGCGTTGGTGAAGCTGCGCACCGGCAAGTCTTCGCGTGCCAGCGCCTTCTCGAGCACGAAGCGGATGGATTGGTCGTCGTCAACGATCCAGATGGGTTTCATGGGCTGCCTGCGGTTCGCCTCCACCGCCGGCAGCCTCCCAGGCTCAGGGCAGTGGAATCACGATCTTGAATGTAGTCTTGCCCGGCTCACTTTCGCACTCGATGGTGCCAAGGTGTTGCTGCACAAACGTCTGGGCCAGGGTGAGGCCGAGGCCCGATCCGCCGTCGCGCCCCGTGACCAGCGGGTAGAAGATGCGATCGCGGATGGACTCGGGCACACCTGGGCCGTTGTCCTGAACATGCAATTCCAGTGCCAGACGATAGCGGAGCTTGCCCAGCGTGACCTGCCGGGCGGTGCGCGTGCGCAGCGTGATCACCGCGTCGCCATCATGGATGCGCTCAGCGAGCACCTGGGCGGCGTTCTGCGTGATGTTGAGCACCGCCTGAATGAGCTGCTCCCGGTCGCCACGAAACTCCGGGATCGACACGTCGTAGTCGCGCTGCAGGCGCAGGCCGCGCGGAAACTCCGCCAGCACCAACGTGCGCACCCTTTCGCAGACCTCGTGGATGTTCAAGTCACCCACCACATGGGGCAAGCGGTGCGGAGCGAGCAACCGGTCGACCAGCGCCTGCAGCCGGTCGGCCTCTTTGATGATCACCTGGGTGTACTCGGTCAGCGGCTTCGATTCCAGCTCCATTTCAAGCAACTGGGCCGAGCCGCGGATGCCGCCGAGCGGGTTCTTGATCTCGTGCGCGAGGTTGCGAATCAGCTCCTTGTTGGCCTGCACCTGGCCGAGCGCGCGCTCCTCGCGATCCTGACGCGACTGCTGCTCGATCTCGACCAGCTCCACCACCACCAGGCCCGGGTCGTCCATCTGGTTCACGATCACATGCACGTGGATCGGCAGCAGCGGGTCGCCGCCGGCCGAACCGGGCTTGCGCAATTGGGCTTCCAGCCGGCTGGTCGCGAACTGGTTGCTCGCCACGGCGGCCACCGTCGTGCGCAGCTTCTGCGCTTCGATGAACCACTCGAACACCGAGCCGCGCAGCACGCTGCGGCGCGCCAGCCCGAGCACCCGCTCGAACGAGGCGTTGGCGAATACACATCGGCCATCGGGGCTGATCACCGCCACCATCGTGGCCAGGTGGTCGAAGGCAGCGTAAGGTGAGACTGGTGGTGAACGCGAAGGCAGCAAATTGCCGAAGCGCGGAAGCCGAGAGGTCACTGCGGCAACTTACCCAGTTCGCGTCGCAGCGCGGCGATGTCGCTTTCCTTGCGGGCGATCGTCGCTTTCATCTCGGCCACGCGGTCCTGGTACTTCTGGTAGTTGCGCTCGTCGCCGCGGCGTTCGGGCTCGCCGTTGTTGAATTCCTTCTGCAGGATCGCCAGGCGTTCCATCTCCATGCGCAGTTCGCTGTCGAGGATGCGTCGCGCATCGCTGTCACGCGCGCGCTGCTCGCCGGGCTCGACCTTCGAGTCGGCCGGCCGTGGCCCCGACGTCGCAACGCTGGGCGCGGCAGCGCGCGGCCTGACGCCCTGCACCACCGTGACCGGCGCGCCTTCGAGCGTGCGGCAGCCCTTGTCCTTGGCTTCCTGGGCTGTGATGGCGTCGGTGTACACGTTGCCCGGGCAGCGGTAGACGACCGAGCCGCCGGCCACCTGGGCTTGCGCCACGGCGGCAGCGCCCGCGGCCCAGCCCACCAAGCTCCACCGAACCAATCTTCGAACACCCATGTGACCCATGCCTTTGCCCCTACCCCCACCCAACGCGGGAGTGTGCACCACGGCCGACCAAAGCGATCCGCATGGCGTGGCGTACGCGCCAACTCTGACGCAGTCGAGCCCTGGGTTGTTCCGGGGCTGGATGAAAAAAGGACGGCCTGCGCCGTCCTTTGCTGCCGTTGGTTGCGCGGCCCGGTGGGGACCGCGGCAACGCGCTTTACAGCGTGTAGTACATGTCGAACTCGACCGGGTGCGTGGCCATGCGGAAGCGCGTCACGTCCTGCATCTTGAGGTCGATGTAGGCGTCGATGTAGGCATCGGTGAACACGCCGCCCTTGGTCAGGAAGGCACGGTCCTTGTCAAGGTAGTCCAGCGCCTGGTCCAGGCTGTGGCACACCGTCGGAATCAGCTTGTCCTCTTCCGGCGGCAGGTGGTAGAGGTCTTTGCTGGCGGGCTCGCCGGGGTGGATCTTGTTCTCGACGCCGTCCAGGCCGGCCATCAACATCGCCGCGAAGCCGAGGTACGGGTTCATCAGCGGATCGGGGAAGCGCGCCTCGACGCGGCGGCCCTTCGGATTCGCGACGAACGGAATGCGGATCGACGCCGAACGGTTCTTCGCCGAGTAAGCCAGTTTCACCGGCGCCTCGAAGCCCGGCACAAGGCGCTTGTACGAGTTGGTGCCCGGGTTGGTGATGGCGTTGAGCGCGCGGGCGTGCTTGATGATGCCGCCGATGTAGTACAGCGCGAACTCGCTCAGGCCGGCGTAACCGTCGCCGGCAAAGAGGTTCTTGCCGTCCTTCCAGACCGACTGGTGCACGTGCATGCCCGAACCGTTGTCGCCGACGATCGGCTTGGGCATGAAGGTCGCTGTCTTGCCGTAGCTGTGGGCGACGTTCTGGATCACGTACTTCTGCAGTTGCACCCAGTCAGCGCGCTGGATCAGCGTGCTGAACTTGGTGCCGAGTTCCATCTGGCCGGCGTTGGCAACTTCGTGGTGGTGCACTTCGCAGGGGATGCCGAGCGATTCGAGCACCAGGCACATCTCGGAGCGCATGTCCTGCATGCTGTCCACCGGCGGCGTGGGGAAGTAGCCGCCCTTCACCGCGGGGCGGTAGCCGGAGTTGCCGTGCTCGTACTCCTTGCCGCTGTTCCAGGCCGCCTCTTCGGACTCGATCTTGGAGAAGCAGCCCGACATGTCGTTGCCCCAGCGCACGCTGTCGAACACGAAGAACTCGGGCTCCGGGCCGAAGTAGGCGGTGTCTCCCAGGCCGGAGGCCTTCATGTACGCCTCGGCGCGCTTGGCGAGCGAGCGCGGGTCGCGCTCGTAGGGCTTGCCGTCGCCGGGTTCGACCACGTCGCAGGTCAGGATCAGCGTCGGCTCTTCGAAAAATGGGTCGATGTTGGCGGTGTTCGGGTCGGGCATGAGTTGCATGTCCGAGGCTTCGATGCCCTTCCAGCCGGCGATCGACGAGCCGTCGAAGGCGTGGCCCGCGGTGAACTTTTCTTCGGTGAAGTGGGACAGCGGCACGGTCACGTGCTGCTCTTTGCCGCGGGTGTCGGTGAAGCGGAGATCGACGAACTTGATCTCGTTTTCTTTCACCATGTTCATCACGTCGGCAACGGTCTTGGCCATCAATTTCTCCTAGCGGGACGCTATTGGGGGTTGGGTGGGCTGGCTCAAAAACCGGCTGACACGATGAAGCCTGTGGGCCGGAAATGCGCACAGGAATGTAGCAGAAAGCGTGCCATCGAAAGGCGCCTGACGCCCGGGAGAATGCACCAAGAAAGGCACTCGACGCGCACCATTTCGGGCGGGCTCACCGATGCGTCAACGCACCAATTCAGGGCCCAACTTGGCGCCGTGGCGACCCAGCCCGGCGAGCAGTTCGGCGTAAGCGGCTGCTAGCGCAGCCCCCGCGCCTTTGACCCCGAGCTCGATGTGCGCGCCCCATTGCGGATGATCGACACTGGGCAGGCTGAACACCTTGATGCCGGCATGCGCCGCTTCGATCGATTCCATCAACGGCGTCAGCGTCGCTTCCATCGCACCCATCACGATGACCGACTTCTCGGACTGCGCCTGGCTCTGGTGCAAGTGGGCAAAGCGCTGGTCGAGCACCCACTCGATCATCGGCCAGGCCATCACCGGGAAGCCCGGCACGAAGAACACGTTGCCGACCGAGAACCCGGCAATCTTGTTGAACGGGTTCGGGATGATCTGCGCGCCGGCGGGAAAGGTGCCCATGTTCAGCCGGTGCAGGTTGTCGGCGCGCTCCGGCTCGAAGGGCAGGCCTTTCTCGCGCGCCACGTCCTGCATGCGCTCGACGATCAAGGCGTGCGCTTGTGGGTGCAGCGCCAGTGGCACCCCGAGCGCGGCCGCAGCGCACTGGCGCGTGTGGTCGTCGGGCGTGGCGCCGATGCCGCCGCACGAGAACACCACGTCGCCGCTGGAGAAGGCGTGTTTCAGGTCGGCCGTGATGCGCTGCGGGTCGTCGCCCACATAGCGTGCCCAACTCAAGGCCAGGCCGCGCTTGCCGAGCAGCTCGATGACCTTGGGCAGGTGCTTGTCTTCACGTTTGCCGGAGAGGATTTCGTCGCCGACGATGATGAGTCCGAAGTTCATGTGGGAGGCAAGGCAGGCAGCTTGTGGGAAGAAGGCGCCAGCGGCGGCAACACCTCGAAGGCGGGCGCAAGCACGGGCTCTGCCACCGGCACCCTCGCCGCGCGCAGGGCCTGCAGGGCCGCCAGAAGGTAGTGCGCGAACCACAGCGCCGAGAACGCGAACACCAAGGTGTAGATCCACACCGCCGCCACGATCAGCAATGGCGCGAAGACGAGCATCGTGGCGCTCACCGCCCACAGCAGCGAGGGCGCGGCGCCGAGGTAGCCGGCGATCACGCCCATCGCCAGCAGCGGCCAGCGGTGCTCACGCATGACCTGCCGCCGTTCGTGTGGCGAGGCGTGTTCAGCCAGCACGTCGAAGCTCAACACGCGGTAGGTGAGCCAACCCCAGATCAGCGGCGGCAACAGCAGAATCAGCGGCGGCACGAACCAGAACGGAATGCTGACGATCATCGCCAGCAGCGCCAGCACCGTGAACCCGAGCGACCAGAACGCGCTCTGCAAGAAGCCCGCACCACCGCGCCGGTCGAGTTGAGGGAATCGCCGCACCGAGACCAGGTTGACGATGGCGGGCGTCATCAGCATGGCCACCAGCAGCAGCGACACGACCACGATGACCGGAATCGACAGCGCCACCACCACCAACGGCGCCAGCACGTTCTTGAAGCCGCCGCCGCCCACCGAGTCGAGCCACTGCATCACGGCAGTCAGCACCGCCCAGCCTTCGAGCGTGGCGCGCACCTGCACCAGCGCCTGCTCCCAGAAAAAGTAGCCCAGTCCGGCCGACAGACCGCCGGTGATGAGCAGCGGCAGCACCGACAGCGCAATCACCTGCGGATGCAGGCAATACGCCGCGGCGCGCCAAAAGGCGTCGAGGAGTTGCTTCATCGGCCTGAACGGTGCCGCCGAGCCGCCGGGGCCTGGCAAGGCGCCGTCAATCGTCGTCGCCACCGAGCACCCCGCCCAATAAGCCACCGGCGCCCAGGCCCAGCAAGGAGCCCTCTTCGCGCGCGCCGCCGCGCTGTGGCGCTGCCGCGAACACGCGCGAAGCCAGGCGCGAGAACGGCAGGCTCTGCAGCCACACCGTGCCGGGCCCGGTGACCTTGGCGAAGAACAGCCCCTCGCCGCCGAAGAGCGCTGTCTTGATCTTGCCGACGAACTGGATCTCGAAGTTCACGTTCGGCGTCAGCGCCACGATGCAGCCGGTGTCCACCATCAGCACCTGGCCAGCGCGCAAGTCGCGCTTGACCACAGTGCCGCCCGCGTGCACGAAAGCCATCCCCGTGCCTTCGAGCTTCTGCATGATGAAACCCTCGCCGCCGAAGAAGCCGACCGAGAGCTTCTGCTGGAAGTGGATGCCCAGCGACACGCCACGCGCGGCGCACAGGAAGGCGTCTTTCTGGCAGATCAGCGTGCCGCCGAGCTGGCGCAGGTCCATCGGCAAGATCTTGCCCGGGTACGGCGCGGCGAACGCCACGCGTGCCTTGCCCGCGGTCTGGTTGCTGTAGACGGTGGTGAAGAGCGATTCGCCGGTGACCAAGCGTTTGCCCGCACCGAGCAGCTTGCCCAACAGCCCGCTTTGCTTTTGCTGCGAGCCATCGCCGAACACCGTGTCCATCTGGATGCCGGCATCCATGAACATCATGCTGCCCGCCTCGCCCACCGCGGCCTCGCCGGGGTCGAGTTCGACCTCGACGAATTGCATCTCGGCGCCCTTGATCTCGTAGTCCACCACGTCCACAGTCGATCTCCCAGCCTTTGAACCGACGCGATGTTAGCGACTCCGCCAGCCGCTCGCCCGTCGCCGCCCGGGGCCACGCTTCTTCGCTGTGCGTGACGACTTTGGCGCTTCGGCAAGTCGTCCACCCCTCTGATGGGGGAGGCGTCGCGGGCGGCTGCGCCTCGACAATGCGGGAGCCGTTCCCGTTGCCCATGCCGTTGCACCTGCCCACCCTGCTCTACACGTGCATTGCCGCCTTGGTGCTTTCTGCCGGGCTGATGAGCCTGTTCGGCACCCGGCTGAAAACATACCGCGGCTTCTGGCACTGGACCACCGCGCAGTGGCTGCTGGCGCTGGGTCTGCTGCTGCAAACGCAACACCAAGACACGCCCTGGCTGTTGCCGTTGTCGACCCTGCTGCTGCTGCAGGGCCCGATCACCGTGCTGGTGGGTTTGCGGCGCTTTTACTCGCGCCACGGCATCGACGTGCCGGTGATTGCCGACGGCCTGGTGCTGGCGCTGGCCTGCACGGGGTGGCTCGCGGTCTGGGCCGGGTTCGCAAGCGCCAGTCTGTCGGTCAGCGCGTTCATGGTCGGCATGATCGTGCTGCACTTCTACGCCGCCGCGCTGATCAGCCGACTGCGCGAGTTCAAAGGCAGCGTGGCGCTGCAGGCCCTGGCGATTCTCGAAGTCATGGTCGCCAGCCTGCTCGGTTTGCGGCTCGGCTGGGCGATCACGTCGGGCGGCGGCTGGCCCGGCTCGCTGAACTCGCTGAGCCCCGACAGCGTGTTGCTGGCCACCAGCCTGCTCTCGGTGATCCCGGGGCTGCTGATGGTCTACCTGGGCCCGCTGATGAGCTGGGAGCGCACCGAACACGCGCTGCGTGCCAAGCACCGCAAGCTGCGCTTCCTGGCCGACATGGACGTGCTGACCCGCGTGCCGAACCGACGCCGCTTCCACGAACTCGCGGCGCTGTCAGTGGCCGCGACCAAACCCGGCGCTTCGGTGGTGATGATGCTCGACATCGACCACTTCAAGCACATCAACGACCTCCACGGCCATGCCAGCGGCGACGAAGCCTTGCGCCAGGTCGCCCACTGCGTGCGCAAGACGCTGCGCGAGCAGGACGTCGCAGGACGTCTGGGTGGCGACGAGTTTTCGCTCGTGCTGCCCGACACCGAGGCCACCGCCGCCATTTCGCTGGCAGCCCGCATCGTCGCCCTGTTGGGTGAACGGCAGGCCGAGTCGAGCCGCACGCGGGTGTCGCTGAGCTTCGGCATCGTGCAGATGAATGCCAACGAAACCGTGGATGCAGCCCTGCGCCGCGCCGATCAGGCGCTGTACGAAGCCAAGCGCCAGGGCCGCAGCCGTGCGGTGGTGGCCACAGGCGCCGAGGCGCAACCGGTGTTCAGCGAGAGCCGGCCGCTGGGCCTGGACGGTGGGTCCTGGTCAGACGCTGAAGCGGTGGGCGCCTGAGCCGGATTCAGCGCGCAAAGCGCATCACCGGCCAGCCCGCAGCATGCGCTGCCGCGAGCAGCCTGGCATCGGGGTCCACGGCCACAGGGCGGCCTACCGCGCGCAGCAGCGGCAGGTCGTTGGCCGAGTCGCTGTAGAAGATGGCGTCGGCCAGCAGCGAGTCGGGCAAGCCTCGTTCTGCCAGCCACGCGAGCAAGCGCGTCACCTTGCCTTCGCGCATGTTCGGTAGGCCACGCAGGCGGCCGGTGAACGCGCCAGCCACCACCTCGGCGTCGGTGGCAATCAGGTGCACCAGCCCCAGGTGCTGCGCAGTGAGCTCGGTGATGAAGCGGTTGGTCGCGGTGGTCAGCACCAGCGTGTCGCCGCAGTGGCGATGCGACGCCAGCAACTCCCAGGCAGCGTCGGGGATCAGCGGCGCCACCACCTCGTTCAGAAATCGTTCGCGCCAGGGCTGCCATTGCGTCGGCGTGCGGCCGGCCAGCGTGGACACGTAGAACTCGCAAAACTCGGCGGGCGTGACGGTGCCGGCGTGATAGCGCACAGCCATCTGCGCATTGCGCGCTTCGAACTCGGCCCGCGGCAGTTGGTTGTTCTGCATCAGGAACTCGCACCACAGCACATCGCTGTCGCCGCTGAGCAGCGTGTGGTCGAGGTCGAACAGCGCGAGGCGCGTCATTCAGCGAAGTTGCTCCACGGGCAAGGCTTCACGGCTGGCGCAGATGCCAGGCGCGGGGCCGCGTGAAGGTCTGGATGCCGTAGGTGGACAAGGTCAGGCCGATGCCTGAGTCGCCGTGGCCCGACCACGGCAGCCGCGGGCTCACGCGGTCGCAGCAGTTCCAGTACACGCTGCCGGCATTCGCCTTGGCGAGGATGGCTGCGGCACGCTTCTGGTCGCGCGAGTAGACGCCGGCCGTGAGGCCGTAGCGGGTGTCGTTCATCAGGCGCAGCGCCTCGGCGTCGTCGCTCACCTTCTGGATGCCGATGATTGGGCCGAAGCTCTCGTCAATCATCAGGTCCATGCCGTGGTGAACGTCGGTGAACACCGTCGGCTCGAACCAGTTGCCGATGCGCGCCAGGCGCTTGCCGCCGGTGCGCAGCGTGGCGCCTTTGGCGAGCGCGTCGGCCACCTGTGCCGCCAGCACCTCGAGCTGCGGCTCGCGGGTGATCGGGCCGATGTAGCTGCCTTCGACCATCGGGTCACCGATGCGCATGGCCTTGACGGTGTTCACGAAGGCGTCGACGAACGCGTCGTGGATGCGCTCGTGCACGTAGATGCGCTCGACCGAGCAGCAGCTCTGCCCGGTGTTGTACATCGCGCCGTCGGCAAGCGACTCGGCGGCGGCCTTCACATCGACGTCGTCGCAGACGTAGCTCGGGTCCTTGCCGCCCAGCTCCAACTGCAGCTTGACAAGCCGCGGCCCCATCGTTGCGGCGATCTTTCCGCCAGTGACCGCCGAACCGGTGAAGAACAGCGCGTCGATGTCCTGCGCCAGCAGCGCCGCCCCCACGTGCCCGGTGCCGACGACGGTGGTGAACACGCCCTCGGGCACGCCCGCATCGCGAAGCAGCCGGGCGATGTGCAGGCCGGTCAGCGTGGAGTACTCCGACGGCTTGTAGAGCACCGCATTGCCGGTCAACAGGGCCGGCACGAACACGTTGCCGCCGACGAAGTAAGGGTAGTTCCAGGCCGAGATGTTCACCACCACCCCGAGCGGGTCGTGGCCGATGCGCTCGGTCATGCCGCCATCGTCGAACACCGTCTGCAGCGCGGTGCTGGGCTCGACATGTTCGAGAAAGAAGTCGATCCGCATCAACAGCCCATTCAACTCGTTGCGCGACTGCGTGATCGGCTTGCCGACCTCCGACGAGAGCGTCGTCGCCAGGATCTCCAGTTGCGCCATCACCAGCGCGCGAAATCGCTCGATGCAGGCGCGGCGTTCCGACAATGGCGTGGCTGCCCAGGCAGGTTGCGCAGCCCTCGCAGCGCGCGCCTTCACGGCCACGCTGTCGACGTTGTCGGCCGGCACTTCGGCCAGCAACAGTCCGGTGGCCGGGTTGGTGATCTTGAGGAAGCTCATGGGCGTTGCGCGGCGCGAGCCGCGGTCAAGAAGTCGTTCAGGATCGGGGCGTCGTCGAGCGTGCCCCACTCGTGCGTGTGGAATTCGGGGTGCCATTGCACCGCCGCGACGAAACCGTCGCCGGGCTTGCGCACGGCCTCGATCATGCCGTCGTGCGGCGAGATCGCCTCGACGACGAATCCAGGGGCCAGTTGCTTGATCGCCTGGTGGTGCACGCTGTTCACTTTGGCGTGCGTGACGCCAGGGTACAGCGCCGCAAGGCGCGTGTCGGGCACGAACTGCAACTCGTGGAAGAGCTGGTCGTACAAAGTTGCATCGCGGTGCTGCAAAGCCTCGGGCCGCTGGGTCTGGATGTCCTGGAACAGTGTGCCGCCGAAGGCCACGTTGAGCAACTGCAAACCGCGGCAGACACCGAAGACGGGTTTGCCGACCTTCGTGAACGCGGCCACCAGCGCGGTTTCGTACTCGTCGCGCACGCGGTCGCCGCTCCAGCGCTCTTGCAACGGCTCCTCGCCATAACTACCCGGCCACACATCCGCGCCGCCGTGCAGCAGCAGGCCGTCGAGCCAGCCGGCGTAGTCGGTGAGCGTCGCATCGCCCTTGCGGGTGTTGCCTTCAGGGCTCGGGATCATCACCGCCAGCGCGCCGGTGGACATGACCCAGTGCACGATCGACTGCTCGACGTACTGCAGCGTCTTGTTGGTGAACACCGGCCGCTGCGGGTCGGCATGGAAGAAGCACGCCGACACGCCGATCTTCAGCCGCCCAGCACTCACGGGGTCAGCGCCTTCAGGAACAACCGCTCGAAGTCCGCCGCGGTGCAGGGGCGCGGGTTGGTCTGGTGGCAGATGTCGGCCGTGGCCACCTCGACGAGGCGCGGCACGTGATCGGTCCGCACACCGACGGCGGCCAGGTTCGGCGCGATGCCGATCTGCGCCTTCAGCGACTTCAGCCACGGCACGAACGCCGAGCCGCCGCCAGCCACGCCGGCTGCATGCGCCAGTTCGTCGAACTTGTGCGGCACGGCCTCGAAGTTCCACGCCAGCACCGTGTCGATCATCAACGCGTTCGCTAGACCGTGGTGGGTGTCGCACACCGTGCCCAGCGCGTGCGCACACGAGTGCACCGCACCCAGGTCCTTCTGGAATGCGATGGCGCCCATCATCGAGCTCATCATCATGTCGGCCCGCGCCTGCAGGTTGCCCGGCTCGCGCACGGCGGTGGCCAGCGCGCGCGCCGCGATGCGCGTGCCTTCGAGCGCGATGCCGTCGCACAGCGGGTGGAAGGCCGGCGACAGGTAGCTCTCGACGTTGTGCGTCAGCGCGTCCATGCCGGTCGCTGCGGTCACGGCCGCGGGCAGCGCCAGCGTCAACTCGGGGTCGGCGAACACCGCCTTGGCCAGGATCAGCGGCGAGAAGATCACTCGTTTGATATGCGTCGCTTCCTCGCTGATGACGCTGCTGCGGCCGACCTCGCTGCCGGTGCCCGACGTGGTGGGCAGCGCGATGAAGTGCGGCAACGCAGTGGTGATGGGGCGCACCTGCGGGTGGTCCCACACGTACTCCATCACGTCGCCGGGGTGGGTGGCGAGCAGGCCGACGACCTTGGCCACGTCGAGCGCTGCGCCGCCGCCGACGCCGACCACGCAGTCGGCGCCGTGCGCCTTGTAGGCGGCTGCGCCGTTCATCACCTGGCTGCCGGTCGGGTTGCCCCAGATGCCGGCGTAGAGCGCAGTGTTCAGGCCGGCCGCGGTCAGCTCAGCCTGCAGCGAAGCGATCAAGGGGAGCGCGGCGAGGCCCTTGTCGGTCACGATCAACGCGCGCTTGAGGCCGTGCTCGCGCAAATGCGGCCCGGCCAAAGTGCGTGCGCCCGCGCCGAAGTGAATGACGGTGGGAAACGAAAAGCGGGTGATGCTCATGCGGTGGTCACGGAGGTCAATTGGCTGGTGTGGCTCAGAACGTGGTGCTTGGCGTGACCCGGCGCGCGACTCACCGAACGCTGACCCAACGCAACTCGATCGTGTCGTTCGGCCATTGCACTGCGCGCACCTTCTTGTGCATCACCCAGTTCAGCGTGCGGCGGTACAGCGGTACGAACGGCAGGTCGTCGCCCACCAGCCGCAGCGCCACGCCGACCATCGCGCGGCGGCGCGTCAGGTCGGGCTCGGTGCGCAGGGTGTCGATCAGCACGTCGAGCTGCGGGTTGCTGTGGCGGCCGGCATTGAAGGTGCCCAGGCCCGACTTGTCCCAGCTGCGAAACAAGGCGTTGAGCGACGACCACGCGTCCGTCGTCGGCGTCCAGCCGTACTCGATCAGGCTCGCGGTGGCCTGGCTCAGCTTGGGGAAGAACTGGTTCGTCGGCGACGAACGCAGCGTGGCCCGAATACCCACCTGCGTCAGCATCGCCGTGGCGGCCTGGCACACCGCCTCACGCCACGCGACGTTCACACAGTCCAGCGTGACCGAAAAGCCATTCGGGTAGCCGGCCTCGGCGAGCAGCGCGCGGGACTTGGCGGGGTCGAAAGGCAAGCGCTTGTCCAACTCGGGCGGCGAGCCATCGACCCGCGGCGACAGGAACGCGCCGGTGGGCACGCCGTGCCCGCGCAACACCTTCTGCACGATCAGGTCGACGTTGATCGCGTGGTACACAGCGCGCCGAACCCGAAGGTCCTTGAACGGGTTGCGGCCTTTCACATCGCTGCCTTCCAGCTCGTCGCGCGACTGGTCGAAGGTCAGGTACTGCTGGCCGATGTCGGGCATCTGCATCAGCGCCATGCCGCCCTCGCGCTTCAGGCGGTCGATGTCGGGCAGCGGTGGGTCCAGCACCAGATCGACCTCGCCGGAGATGAGCGCGGCGAGCCGCGTCGCGTCGGACTTGAGCGTGAGCAGCGTCACCTGCTGCAGGTTGCCAGAGCGCTTGTCGCCCCAGCCCCACCAGCGCGGGTTGCGCTTGAGCACGGTGCGCACGTCGGGCTCGAAGCGCTCCAGCATGAACGGGCCGGTGCCGTTGGCGTTGCGCAGCGCAAAGGTCTCCTGCTTGGCGTTGAAGTCCTGCGCTCGCTCGACGCCGTGCTTTACCGCCCAGGCCTTGTTCATCATCGGCAGGTAGACCAGCTTCTCGGGCAGCACGGCGTCGGGCGCGGCGAGCTGCAGGTCGATCGTCAGATCGTCCACCTTCTTCGCCGATGTGACGCCCTTGAGCTGGAACGAACGCTGCGACGGGACGGAGTTTGCGCGCTCGATGGAGAACACCGCATCGTCGGCCGTGAACGGCGCGCCATCGTGGAACGTGACGCCCGGCCGCAGCTTGAGTCGCCAGGTCGTCGTGTTCACCGCCGCCCACGACAGCGCGAGCGACGGCTCCAGGCGGAACTGTTCATCCCGATTGATCAGCGAGTCGTAGACCTGGAACGCCACACGCGAGTGGTACAGCAGCGCCAGCGCGTGCGGGTCCATCGTCTGCGGGTCGAAGGCGCTGGCGATGCGCAGGCTGGCGGCCTGCGACAGTCCTGCCAGGCCCGCAAACACCAGCACGCACGCCGCACGCGCTGCACGCCGAACCGATCGCGTGTTCATCAGATGGCCTCGCTCAGATGATCTCGAAGTAGCGCTTCAATTCCCAATCCGTCACGCCGTCCAGCCACTGGCGCCACTCCCATTCTCGCGTGGCGGCGAAGTGGTCGACGAAATCGTCGCCGAACCAGTCGCGCGCGACCTTCGACTGCTTGAAGATGCGCGTCGTCTCGATCAGCGTGCGCGGCGCGCGCGGGATGTGGTCTGCTCCCTGGTTCGTGCCGGTGATCGGCGGCGCGGTCAGCTTCAGGCCTTTCTCGACGCCGTCGAGGCCGGCGGCGATCACGGCGGCCATCGCGAGGTACGGGTTCACGTCTGCACCAGGGCAGCGGGTCTCCAGCCTTGTTGCCTTCGGGCTGCCGGCGATCACGCGAAAGCTCGCGGTGCGGTTGTCCATGCCCCAGGTCGGCTTGACCGGCGCCCAGAAGCCATCGACCAATCGTTTGTAGCTGTTGATCGTGGGCCAGAACATCGGCGCCAGCTCCATCAGGCAGGCCACCTGGCCGGCGAGGTAGCTCTCGAACAGCTTGCTCATTCGTCGCGGCGACTTGGCGTCGAAGAACAGGTTGGCTTTGCCGTCCGGCCCTTCTTTCAAGCTCTGGTGGATGTGCCCACTGCAGCCCGGGTACTGCTGGCTCCACTTGGCCATGAAGCTCGGCATGATGCCGAAGCGGTGGCCGATCTCCTTGGCGCCCGTCTTGAACAGGATCGCGCGGTCGGCCTGCTCCAGCGCGCTGCTGAAGGCGATCGCCGCTTCATACGTACCCGGCCCCGTCTCGGTGTGCAGGCCTTCGATCGGGACGCCGAAGGCGGCCATGTCGTCCATCAGCGCGTTGAAGAAGGCGCGGTTGCCGTTCATGCGCAGCAGCGAGTAGCCGAACATGCCCGGCGTGAGGTTGGTCGGGCCGACGCCTTTCTTGTCGGCCCAACTCTGTGGGGTTTCGAGGAAGTTGAACCACTCGAACTCCATGCCGGTCATCGCGCTGAAGCCCATCACTTCAGCACGCTTCAACACGCGCTTGAGCGTCTGGCGCGGGCAGGCCGCGAACGGGCTGCCGTCGGCGTTGACGAACTCGCCCAGGAAGAACGGCACGCCGCCGTCCCACGGCACATGGCGCGCGGTGTTCAGGTCGAGCCGCGCCAGCGCGTCGGGGAAGCCGTGCTGCCAGCCGGTCAGCGTGGTGTTGTCGTAGGTCGCATCCGACGAGTCCCAGCCGAACACCACGTCGCAGAAGCCGAAGCCGCCGCCGGGCGCGGGTTCTGCGGCGCCGAGGAACTTGTCCACGTGCAGGTACTTGCCGCGCAGGATGCCGTCGATGTCGCTGCACGCGACCTTGACCTTGGCCGCTTTGGAGTCGCGGACCGCCTTGACGGCGGGGTGTTCTTTTTGCTTGGTCGCCAATGGGCTCTCCTGGCTGCGCCTTCAGTTCACCGAACCGCGATGATGCCCAATTCCTGCAGCACCTCGGCCACGGCGTTGACGGCTTGCTGCATCTCGGTCCGCCCGATCGCCCCGATGCAGCCGACGCGAAAGGTCTCGACCTGCGTCAGCTTGCCTGGGTACAGCAGGAAGCCGCGCGCCTTGGCCGCGGCGTAGAAGCGCTTGAAGTCGTAGGCCGGGTGGGCCGGCGCGTGGAAGGTGACGATGATCGGCGCCTGCAGCTCGGGCTTCAGGAACGGCTTCAGGCCGAGCGCGCTCAGCCCACCGACCAGCGTCTTGCAGTTGTCGGCATAGCGCGCCAGCCGCGCCGGTTGCCCGCCTTCTTCGACGAACTGCGTGATCGCCTCCGACAGCGCCACCAGCACGTGTGTGGGTGGCGTGAAGCGCCACTGGCCGGTCTTCTCCATGTAGACATGCTGGTCGTGCAGGTCCATCGCGAGCGATTGGCTGCGGCCGGCGCAGCCGTCGAGGATCGCCTTGCGCAGGAACACGAAGCCCATGCCCGGCACGCCTTCCAGACACTTGCCGCTGGCGGCCACCAACGCATCGAAGCGTGTGGTGCGCGCGTCGATGGCGATCGCACCGAACGAGCTCATCGCATCGACGATCAGCCCCTTGCCGAAGCGCTGGCACACCGCCGCCACCGCCTCCAGCGGGTTCAGCACGCCGGTGCCGGTTTCGCAATGGATCAGCACCACGTGGGTGATGCTCGGGTCTTCCTTCAGGTGTGCTTCCAGCACGGTCGGCGAGACGGGTTCGTCTTCGGCGAACGTGACCGCGCTGGCCCGTCGCCCCATCATCTGTGTCAGCTTCGCTGCGCGCTTGCAGTAGGCACCGTTGTCGAGCACCAGCACGTGGCCGTCGCGAGGCACCACGGTGGCGACCGCCGCTTCGACGCTGAAGGTGCCGCTGCCCTGCAAAGGCACGACGACGTGCGATTCATGACCGTTCACGATGTCGAGCAGACGCGTGCGCACGTTCGCGGTCACGGCGATGAAGTCGCCGTCCCACGAGCCCCAGTCTTTCAGCATCGCGAGCTTGGTGCGCAGCGTGGTCGTCAGCGGGCCGGGGGTCAGGAGGATGCGGTCTCGGTCCATGGCAATGCTCGTCCGATGTGGTGTCAAGTGCTTTGCTTCCAGGCCTGTGTGCGGCGCTGCACGAACCACGACAGCGCCATGAACAGCAGCGTCGCCACCGTGGACACCGCCGCGATCAGCACCGCCATTGCCGCCGCCGCGCCGATGTCGCCGGCCTCGTCGAGGTTCAAAATCGCAATGGAGGCGACCTTGGTCTCGGGCGAATACAGGAACACCACGGCCGAGATCGTCGTCATCGCGTTGATGAAGAAGTAGCGCGCGATGTCCACCAGCGCAGGCGTGCAGATCGGCAGCGTGACGCGCCAGAAGGTCTTGTAAAACGGCACCTTCAGCGAGGCCGAGACGGTCTCGAACTCGGGGTCGAGCGCCTTCAGCGCGGTGACTGCCGTCAGGTGGCCGGTGGTGTAGAAGTGAACGATGGTGCAGATCGTCAGCAGCGCCATCGTGTGGTACAGGCCGTTCAGCGGATTCGCCGATGCATTGAAGAAGAAGATGTAGCCCAGCCCCAGCACCAGCCCCGGCACCGCCATCGGCAGCATCGCGAGCAAGCGCAGGCTGCTGCGAACGGGTGCGATGCCTTGAGTCTTCTCCAGCAGGTACGCGCCGGTGAACACCAGCGCGGTGCCGAACACCGCCGTGCCCAGCGCCATCTTGAGGCTGTTGACGAAGCCTTCTCCAGCATCGGAGTCGAACAGGCCGAGCTTGTAGTGGTTCAGGCTCGGACTCAGGTCGTAGGGCCAGAACTTGGCGAAGGAGGCGAACACCGCCATGCCGAGCATGGCCAGGATGAGCAGTGCGATCACGCCGCAATACGCGGTCATCAATCCGTCGAAGGCGGGAGCGCGTTTCGGCCGATACGGCACGGCGCGTGCGGTGAGCATCGCCGTCTGTTTTCGCTGCACCAGGTGGTCTACCGCAAACGTCAGCACCGCCGGCGCCAGCAGCAGCAGCGCCACGACCGAGCCACGCGCAAAGTCCTGCTGGCCGATGACGAGCTTGAACACGTCGGTCGCGAGCACGTTGAAGTTGCCGCCGATGACCTTGGGGATGCCGAAGTCGGTGATGACAAGCGTGAAGGTGACGAGTGCGGCCGAGATCAGCCCGTACTTCGCGCCGGGCAGCGTGATCGTCCAGAACTTGCGCGCGGCCGAGGTGCCGAGTGCTTCGGCGGCTTCGTACAGGCGCGCGTCGGCGGCAGTGAGTGCGGTGACGAGAATCATCAGCGCATGCGGGAACAGCGAGAAGATCTCGGCCAGCACGATGCCCGGTGCGCCGTAGATCTGCTCGATGCCGAGCGCGTCGAGCCAGCGCTTGAGCGCGCCCTGGTTGCCGAACCAGTAGATCAGCGAGATCGCCGACAGCAGCGACGGCGCGAACAGCGGAATCAGCGTGATGCCGCGGAACAGCGGTTTGAAGCGCATGCGACTGCGCGTGAGCGCGTACGCAAAAACGAACGCCGCGGGCACGGTGACCACCGTGACCACGGCCGACACCCACAGGCTGTTCCACAACGACTGCAGCAGCGCCGGCGTGCGCGCATACGAGACGAAGTTGGTCAACCCGACGAACGCACCGCTGTCGTCTTCGAGCGCCTTCTTGAGGATGGCGAGCAGCGGCGCGCCGAGGAAGGCCAGCAGCGCGAGCGCCACCAGCACCAGCGCCACATGGGCGATTCGATCGGTCCAGTGGGCGTGCAGGCGGAACGCGGGCTCGCTTGCGCGTGTCGCGGGCAGTGCCGACGCACTCATCGAGCCAGGCCTCGCAGCGTGTGCGCAGACTCGTTCGCAAGGCCTTGGCGTGGGTTCACGCAAACACCTTCATGCGCTCCGGCACCAGCCGCAGCGGCAAGCGCCCGCCGACCTCGAGCCTTTGCTCGGCCAGGAAGTTGAGCGAGAGGTAGACGGTGAGCTTGTGTTCGCCCAGCGCATCGGCTGCAACGCGCACGAGGCAGTAGGAGCCGAGGAACTCGATCTTGTCGATGCGGGCTTCGAACACGTTGCTGTCGCCCGGGGCGATCGGGCGGGCGAGCACGTCTTCCGGGCGCAGGTAGATCTTCACGGCGTCGCCGGTGGCGCCTAAAGCCGGGCACAAGAATCGCCCTGCCGACACGCCCTCGCCCACCCGCGCGCGGCCATCGCCCTCCAACGTGGCAGGCAGCGCGTTGATGCGGCCGACGAAATCGGCCACGAACAGCGTCGCCGGGTCACGGTACACCTCCATCGGCGTGCCCACCTGCTCGATCACGCCCTGGTTCATCACGACGATGCGGTCGGCAACCGACAGCGCCTCTTCCTGGTCGTGCGTGACCATGATCGTCGTCACGCCGAGCTGGCGCTGCAGGCTGCGGATCTCCTCGCGCAGGTGCACGCGCACGATCGCGTCGAGCGCCGAGAGAGGCTCGTCGAGCAGCAGCAACCCCGGTTTGGTGGCAAGCGCACGGGCCAGCGCAATGCGCTGCTGCTGACCGCCCGAGAGCTGCGCCGGATACTTGCCTTCGCTGCCTGGCAGGCCGACCAGCGCGAGCAATTCGGTCACGCGCGCCTTGACTTCAGCCCGCGTCACCTTGCGGTTGACGAGGCCATAAGCCACGTTGTCGGCAATGCTGAGGTTGGGGAACAGCGCGTACGACTGAAACACGATGCCGTAGTCCCGCTGCGCGGGCGGCAGCGCCGAGATGTCGCGCCCGTTCTGCTCGATCCGCCCGGCCGTCTGCGCCTCCAGCCCGGCAATGATGCGCAGCAGCGTGGTTTTGCCGCAGCCCGATGGCCCGAGGAAGCAGACGAACTCGCCCTTGCGGATGCCGAGGTCGATGTCCTTCAGCGCCTCGAAGGCACCGAAGGATTTGCGGATGCCTTGGAGCCGCAGGTGGTCGATCATGTCGGAACCTCAACCTCCGCTCGGCCGTGACTCCTTCGCCCCTTTGGGGAGAGGGTTGGGGGCGAGCCGGGTCTTTCGAGCCGCATGCGACGAGCCCGGTGAGCGGTTCCGGCATGCAGGCCGGAATGCGCGCTGCAAGTGAGGGGCGCGACGAAGCGAAAGCTCCGACTAAGGCGGCTCAAAACCGCCCTCACCCCAACCCTCTCCCAGAGGGAGAGGGAGCGAAGCCCCACCCTCGCACCGAAAGAGTTGGGGCCACTCTGACTCACTTCCTCGGTTCCGACTTCGCGTTGTAGCGCGTGGTCCACTCGGCCAGGATGCGCTCGCGGTTCTCGGCCGCCCAGTAGAAGTCCATCTTCACGAGACGCGCCTCGTAGTCTTTCGGCACGTTGGCCAGAGGCGCGGCCACACCTGGCTGCGCGGTGATCGCGAAGTTCTTGCCGTAGAGCTGCATCGCGTCCTTGCTGGAGGCCCAGTCGGCGAGCTTCTTGGCGGCGTCGAGCTTTTTGGTGCCGGCGTGGATGGCAAACGCTTCCAGGTCCCAGCCCAGGCCCTCTTTCGGGAACACCAGGTCGATCGGTGCGCCCTTGGCCTTGTTGGCGTTGGCGCGGTACTCGAACGAGATGCCGACCACGTACTCACCCGCCGCTGCCATGTTGCACGGCTTGGAGCCGGAGTGCGTGTACTGGGCGATGTTCTCGTGCAGGCCGTCCATGAACTTCCAGCCGTCGCCCTTGCCATTCTTGTCGCCCCACAGCGTGAGCCAGGCCGTCACATCGAAGAAGCCGGTGCCCGACGATGCCGGGTTGGGCATCACCACCTGGCCCTTGTAGACGGGTTTGAGCAGGTCTTTCCAGGTTTCGGGCTTGGGGATGTTCTTCTTCTGCGCCTCGACGGTGTTGAAGCAGATCGTGGCGCCCCACACGTTCATGCCGAACCAGGCGGGCGGGTTCTTCTTGTCGCGGTACTGGCTCATGATCGCGTCGAGGTTGAGCGGCGCGTAAGGAATGAGCATTCCCTGCTTGTCGAGCAGCGCCAGGCTGCTGGCGGCCACGCCCATCACCGCGTCGGCCTGCGGATTGGCTTTCTCAGCCAGCAGCTTGGCGGTGATCACTCCGGTCGAGTCGCGCACCCACTTGAGCTCGATATCGGGGTTGACCTTGTTGAAGCCTTCCTGATAGGCCTTGAGCTGGTCGGTTTCGAGCGCGGTGTAGACCAGCAGCTGGGTCTTGCCCTGCGCCAGGGCGGCCACCGTGGCCAGCCCGAGGCAGGCGCTGACGATGGTGGTGCGGATCGATGGGTTCATGCAGTCTCCTGGAGAGGTGGTGGGACGTGGAGGGGAAAGCCCGGGAAGGGTGGGCGAGCGAAAAGCGCCTTGAGCTTATGAAGCGCTTGTGTCGCTGCCGTGACGCAAATCGGTTACAGTTAATTGTTGACAATCTACTGACCGCGCGATCCACTGTCAACACGGATCGACCCTGCGGCCGATGTGAAAGATCAGCAAAGAACATGCCCACGCCTTCACACGCGTCATCTGCGCGCCCCGCCCCCTCGGCCCGCCAGAACGAGTCCGCCATCGAGCTGCTGCAGCAGCACTCGCTGACCACACTGGTGCTGCGCGAGCTGGAGCGGCAGATCGTGGCGGGCGAACTGGCGGGCGGCGCCAAGCTCAACGAAGCCGAGTTGGCGGCGCAGTTGCGCGTTTCGCGCGGGCCGGTGCGCGAGGCGTTTCGCGCGCTCGAACAGTCCGGCCTGGTGCGCACCGAAAAGAACCGCGGCGTCTTCGTGCGCCAGCTCTCGCTCGACGAAGCGAGCGACATCTTCGAAGTGCGCGCCGCGCTCGACGCGCTGATCGGCCGGCTGGCTGCACAGCGCATCCGGCCCGAGCAGGTGGCGCGTCTGCGTGACCTGGTCAAGCGCATGCAAGCCGCCGGCCGCGCGAAGGACGCCGACGCCTACTTCCCACTCAACATCGAGTTTCACGACGCGCTCGCCCAGGCGGCCGGCAATGAGGCGTTGCTGGTCAACTACCGGCGCATCGTCAACGAGCTCAACCTGTACCGGCGCGAGACGCTCAAGCGCAACGCTGCGCACATCGCAGCCTCCACGCGCGAGCACGAGGCGATCGTCAATGCCGTCGACAAAGGCGACGCCGATGGCGCCGCTGCGCTGCTGCACCAGCACGTGATCGACAGCCGCGACCGCTTGCGGCGCGCGCTGCAGGGCGCCGCTGCACCGCTGCACGCCCCCACGCCGCGCGCGGCCTGACAGCCCGCCCCAGCCAACCCACACCCAAGACACACCCCATGCTGACCCACCAGGACAAGACCCCCGTCAACGTCAACGGCACGCTCTACCGCTGGCCCGCCCGGCCGGTGGTGGTCGTGTGCGTCGATGGCGGCGACCCGGCCTACCTGAAGCAGTTCATCGCAGAAGGTTCGATCCCGAACATCGCGCGCTTCATGACGCAGGGCTTCAGTACCGTCGCCGACGGCACGGTGCCCAGCTTCACCTGCCCGAACAACATGTCGATCATCACCGGCACGCCGGCCTCCAAGCACGGCATCTCCGGTAACTACTACCTCGACGTGGCCACAGGCAAGGCAGTCGTGATGACCGGGCCCGAGCTGCTGCGCGGCGACACGATCCTGGCGCAGTTCGCCAACGCCGGCGCCAAGGTCGTATCGATCACCGCGAAGGACAAGCTGCGCCGCCAGCTCGGCAAGAACCTCGACGTGAGCCACGGCAGCATCAGCTTCTCGTCCGAGCACGCAGACAAATGCACGTTGGCCGAGAACGGCATCACCGGCGTGCTCGAACTGGTCGGCCAGCCGCTGCCCGACATGTACTCGATGGCGCTGTCGCTGTTCGTGCTCGACGCCGGCATCAAGCTGCTGCAACAAACGCCCCGCGACCTGATGTACCTCTCGCTCACCGACTATGTGCAGCACAAGTACGCGCCGCACGAGGCCGAGGCGCGCCGCTTCTACCAGGCGCTGGACGATCGTTTCGGCAAGTTGCAGCAACTCGGCGCGCTGGTGGCGCTGACGGCGGACCACGGCATGAGCGACAAGTCCGACGCGGCAGGCGCGCCCAACGTGATCTGGCTGCAGGACGCGCTCGACGCGAAGTTCGGCAAGGGCGCTGTGAAGGTCGTCTGCCCCATCACCGACGCATTCGTCGCCCACCACGGCGCGCTCGGCGGTTTCGTGCGGGTGTGGTGCCAGGGCAAGACCACGCCGCGCCAGGTGATGGACGCGATCCACGGCCTGCCGGGCATCGAGTCGGTGCTCGACAAGGAAACTGCGTGCCGTGTGCATGACCTGCCGGCCGACCGAGAGGCCGACGTGGTGGTGATCTCTACCGCCAACGTCTGCATCGGCGCCTCGGCCGCCGACCACGACCTCTCTGGCCTGGCTGGGCACCGGCTGCGCACGCACGGCGGTGTGTCCGAGGCAAAGGTGCCGATGATCCTGAGCGAACCGTTGAACGACGAGTACAAGCTCAAGCTCGCTTGCGCGCCGTTGAAGAGTTACCAGATTTTCGAGTTCGCGTTGAATGGGACGGCGCCACCCAAGACGCACGCCAGCGCGACGCCCACGAGCACGACACCCTGAAAGCGCGGTCGACAGCCATGACCGCGCCCCCTGTCATCGACGTGCCGCTTCGGGAAGGCTTGCGAATCGGCGGCGAGACAGTTCATCGCGACCGCGTGATCGAGGTGCGCTATCCCTACACCGGCGAGGTGATCGCCACCGTGCCCAAGGCGACCATCGACGACGTCAAGCGCGCCTTCCGGGTCGCCCGGCAGTACAAGCCGACGCTCACCCGCCATGAGCGCTACAAGATCTTGATGCGTGCCGGCGAAATCATCGCAACCCGCAAGGACGCGCTCGCGCGCCTGATCACGCTCGAATCCGGCCTGTGCCTGAAGGACACGCTCTACGAAGTGGGCCGCGCGTCCGACGTGCTGCTGTTCGCCGCCAACCAGGCGCTGGTGGACGACGGGCAGGTGTTCTCGTGCGACCTCACGCACCACGGCAAGCAGCGCAAGGTCTACACGCTGCGCGAGCCGCTGCAGGGCGTGATCAGCGCGATCACGCCGTTTAACCACCCGTTGAACCAGGTGATCCACAAGGTCGCGCCGTCTGTTGCCACCAACAACCGGATGGTGCTCAAGCCGACCGAGAAGACGCCGCTGGCCGCGCTGGCGCTGGCCGACATCTTGTATGAAGCCGGCCTGCCGCCGCCGATGCTGCAAGTGGTGACAGGCGACCCGGGCGAGATCGCCGACGAGATGCTGACGAACGCCGATGTGGACCTCGTCACCTTCACCGGCGGCGTGCCGATCGGAAAATACATCGCGGCCAAGGCAGTCTACAAGCGCACGGTGCTGGAGCTCGGCGGCAACGACCCGCTGATCGTGATGGACGATGCGGACCTGGACAAGGCGGCCGAGTTGGCGGCGAGTGGCTCGTACAAGAACTCGGGCCAGCGCTGCACGGCGGTCAAACGCATCCTTGTGCACGAGAAGGTGGCCGGTGCGTTCACCGAAGCCCTGCTGGCGCGCACGAAAGCCTGGACTTACGGCGACCCGCTCGACCCGACAGTCGACATGGGCACGGTCATCGACGAAAAAGCGGCGTTGCACTTCGAGGGCCTCGTCAACGAGGCGGTAACGATGGGCGCGCGCCTGCTGCACGGCAACGTGCGCCGCGGCGCGTCGTACTCGCCCACCCTGCTCGACCGCGTTCACCCCGACATGCCGCTCGTCAAGTTCGAGACCTTCGGCCCGGTCTCGCCCGTCATCACCTTCAAAGACCGCGACGACGCGATCCGCATCGTCAACGGCACCGCATTCGGCCTGTCGTCGGGGCTGTGCACGAACCGCCTCGACGACATCACCTACTTTGTACGGCACCTCGTGGTCGGCTCGGTCAACGTGTGGGAAGTTCCCGGCTACCGGCTGGAGCTGACCCCCTTCGGCGGCATCAAGGACTCGGGCCTGGGGTACAAGGAAGGCGTCCAGGAAGCCATGAAGAGCTTCACGAACACAAAGACCTATTCATTGCCGTGGTGAACCCGCTTTGATCCATTTGCTGAACCTGCTGGCCGCGATCGCGCTGCTGGTGTGGGGCACGCACATCGTGCGCACCGACATGCTGCGCGTGTTCGGCGAGAGCCTGCGCGGCGTGCTCGCCAAGAGCTTCCAGAACCGTGCGGCAGCGATGCTGGCGGGCCTGGGCGTCACCGGCCTGGTGCAGTCCAGCACCGCCACCTGCCTGATCGTGGCGAGCTTCGTCGGCAAGGGGCTGGTGTCGACCGCCGCCGCATTGGCGGTGATGCTGGGTGCCGACGTAGGCACCAGCCTGATGGCGGTGGTGTTTTCGTTCGACCTGTCGTGGTTGTCGCCGCTGCTGATCTTCGTCGGCGTGGTGATGTTCATCTCGCGCCAGAACAGCAAGGCCGGGCGCATCGGCCGGGTGCTGATCGGGCTGGGGCTGATCACGCTGGCCTTGTCGCTCATCGTCGAGGCGACGAGACCGCTCACCGAATCACCGGCCGTGCGCGCGCTGCTGGCGGCGCTGCCCAACGAGATCCTGCTCGACATCGTGGTCGGCGCGGCGCTCACCGTGCTGTCGTATTCGAGCCTGGCGATCGTACTGTTGACGGCGACTCTGGCCACCTCCGGCATGGTGCCGGCCACGGTGGCGCTGGGCCTGGTGCTGGGCGCCAACCTGGGCAGCGGCCTGCTGGCCATCATCGCCACCAGCGGCCAGGGGCCCAAGGTGCGGCGGCTGCCGATCGGCAACCTGTTGTTCAAGGTCATCGGCGCGTTGATCGCGATCCCGCTGCTGCCGCAGGTGCACACGCTGCTTCAGCAGTACGTCGGCACGGTTCATACGCAAGTGGTGCTGTTCCACCTCGGCTTCAACCTGGTGCTGGCAGTGCTGTTCATCGGCTTCACCGGCATGCTCGGCAAAGCTCTCGATCGCTGGCTGCCCGACACCGCGCCCGGCGCCGACACGATGCGCCCGCGCCACCTCGACCCGGTGGCGCTGACGACGCCGTCGCTGGCCATCAGTTGCGCCGCGCGCGAGGCGATGCACCAGGCCGACGTGGTCGAGACCATGCTGCGCGGCATGCTCACCGTGATCCGCACCAACGACCTGGCGCTCGCCGAGGCGCTGCGCAAGCTCGACGACACGGTGGACGAGCTGTACTCGGCAATCAAGTTCTACCTGACGCAGATTTCGCGCGAGGCCTTGTCGGAGTCGGAGAGCCGGCGCTGGTCAGACATCGTGTCGTTCACGATCAACATGGAGCAGATCGGCGACGTGATCGAGCGCGTGCTGCAGGATGTGGAGGACAAGAAGATCCGCAAGAACCGCAGCTTCTCGGAGGCCGGCATGAACGAAATCTGCCACCTGCACGAGCAGCTGCTCGCCAACCTGCGGCTGGGCATGAGCGTCTTCCTGACGGGCGACGTGCGCGAGGCGCAAAAACTCATCGAAGAAAAGGCGCGCTTCCGCGACCTGGAGCACGGCTACATGGGCAGCCACATCACCCGGCTGCGCGAGAACACGCCGCAGAGCATCGAGACCAGCGCGCTGCACCTGGACCTGATCAGCGACCTGAAGCGCATCAACTCCCACATCTGCTCGATCGCCTACCCGATCCTGATGTCGGCCGGCGCGTTGCGCGCCACGCGCATCCGCAATTCGCAGCTGATGCCGCTGCAGGTCGAAGACACGTGAACGAGCTTGATCTTCGCCTCGGGACCACGCGGCGGCGCGTGCGGCTGGCCTTGAAGCAATGCTGAGCCTCTCCGACATCGCGCTGCTGTTCGCCCGCCACGGCGCCGAGCAGTACACCGGCGAGCCGGTCACGCAACTCGAACACGCATTGCAGACGGCGCACCTGGCAGAACAGTCGGACGCCGACGACGAACTCGTCACCGCCTGCCTGCTGCACGACCTGGGGCATCTGCTGAACGACCAGGGTCGCAACGACACGCCGACGCTGCACGGCATCGACGACATGCACCAGTACATCGCACTGCCGACGCTGCGCAGCCTGTTCTCCAACGCGGTGCTCGACGCGATCAAGCTGCATGTCGATGCCAAGCGCTACCTGTGCCAGGCGGTGCCGGGCTACCACGGGCGGCTGTCGGAAGACTCGCAGCGCAGCCTGACGCTGCAAGGCGGCGTCTTCGACGCGGCACAGGCGCAAGCCTTCATCGCCCTGCCCGGCGCCCATCGCGCCGTGATGCTGCGGCAGTGGGACGACCTGGCCAAGCAGCCCGGGCTGCGCACGCCGTCGCTGGCGCACTTCCTCGCCCGTGCCGAGCGTTGCGCACTCACCCCGGCGCGCAGCGGTCGCGGCGCCTCGATCACACCGCCCGCATGACGCTGACCTGGCCGGTCGTGCTGGCCGTGCTGTTCGGCGCGCTGCTGCACGCGTCGTGGAACGCGCTCATCAAGGCCGGCACCGACAAGGCGCTCGACACGGCCTTGGTGCACCTGATGGGCGCGGTGGTCGCCTTCCCGCTGATGCTGTGGGTGGGCCTGCCTCGCCCCGAGGCGTGGCCGTACATCGCCGCGTCGCTGGTGATCCACATCGGCTACTACATCGCACTCGTCGGCGCGTACCAGCACGGCGATCTGGGGATGACCTACCCGATCATGCGAGGCTTCGCGCCGTTGCTGGTCGCGCTGGGCAGCGGGGTGGTCGTCGGCGAGTCGCCGTCGGCGGCGAGCTGGGTGGGCATCGTCGGCATCACGGTGGGTGTGGCGCTGGTGGGGCTGGCCCACCCCGGCGAGGCGCTGCATCACCGCAAGGCGCTGGCCTATGCGTTTGCCAACGCCGCGATCATTGCGCTGTACACGCTCGTCGATGGCCGCGGCGTGCGCGCCTCGGGCGACGCGATGCAGTACGTCATGCTGCTGTTCGTGCTCGACGGGTTCGCCTACCCGTTGCTCGTCTGGTCGCGTCGCACCGCCCAGGGCCGGCGCGACATCGTGGCCTATGCGCGCCACCGCTGGCCCATCGCCGCGCTCGGCGGCAGTGCGTCGATCGGCGCCTATGGAATCGCGCTGTGGGCGATGACGCGCGCGCCGATCGCCTCGGTTGCAGCGCTGCGCGAGACCTCGGTGCTGTTCGCGGCGCTGCTGGGCACGCTGTTGCTGAAGGAGCGTTTCGGCCTGCAGCGGGCGGTGGGCACAGGCGTCATCGTGGCCGGCGTGATGGCGCTGCGCCTGGGCTGACCCGTGCGCTGGCGGCGTGACTGCCGCAGCCCATCGACCGCGCTCAACCGGTCGCGGATGACCCGAGCTCAGGCATGCACTTCAGCAGCACAAGCGCCGCCTCCAGCGTGAACTGCCCATGCTGCAGCCGACGGCGCAGCGCTGCGGGTTGCAGCCGTTCGAAAGCGGCCACCTCGCCGTCCTGATTGACCGGAACGCTGCCATCGCGCAGCGTGGCCTCGAAGATGTCGGTGTGCTCGACCATGTAGCCATCGACCACCGGCCGGCGCACGCTGATGCGGCCCTGCGCCTGAACGCCGTGCAGCGCATCGAGCCGCAGGCCGGCCTCTTCCCAGGTCTCGCGCGCGAGGGTGTCGAGCACGGTCTCATCAGCCGCGCGCAAGCCGCCCATGGTGGTGTCCCACAGGCCGGGGTCGGTGGCCTTGTCGAGGGCGCGTTGCTGCACCCACACCTCGCCCGCCGCCGTGCGGGCCACCAGGTGCACTGCAAAGGTGGCCACACCCAAGGGTCGCACCGCTGCGCGTTCGATTGCAGCCACCGCACGGTCTGATTCGGGTGTGCTGACGGAGTCGGCCGCGTCGGCGCCTGTGACCGCCAACAACTCGTTGCGCCAGCGACCCCCCAAACCCTGTGCGTGAAGCCAGGCAGCGATCTCGGCCAGTGCCTTGTCTGCCGCCCCGTCGAGCCACCAGCCCGCACTCGGTCCTTGTGCAGGGCGCAATGGCAAGCCGGCGCTCTGCAGCTGCTGCGCCAGGGCCGTCTCCAGCGAACCGATGCGTGGACCACCCGACGCCAGCCGCAGCGGCACACGTGGCCGAACCGGCGCCGCGAGGGCACGTTGCATCAACAGCGTCGTCCAGTGGTTCATTGGGGCTGAGCGAATTGAGTTGAGAGGCGACAGCAGCCGAGACAACGTCACTGCGACCCGCGCAACCAAGAGCCACATGAAGTCAACCAAGTAAGCGTACGAAACATGCCTGAAGCGTGTGAAGTTTGCTCACTGCCTGAACAAAAGACGGCGATATGGTCCGGGCAACAACAGGAGAGACACAAATGCGTTCTGCATACCAAGGTCGCCGCAACCCGCTCGTCCGGCACATTCTGCACGTATCGGCGTTCGCGATGGCGGCAGCCACGGCGTCGCTGCTGGTGGCCTGCGGGGGAGGCGGTACCACCAGTTTCGTCGGCGTACCTGCCAGCACCTCCACGATCAGCGGCACCGTGGGCAATGCGAGCGGCGCACCTGTGGTGGGCGCCACCGTGTCGGCGACCACCACCGCCGGCCCTCCCGTCACGGTGCAGACCGATGGCGGGGGCAACTTTTCCCTGCAGGTGCCCACCGCGTCGCTGAATGCCGGTACCGTGGTCGTGGTCACAGTGTCCAAGGACGGGCACAAGAGCTGCACCGGCATCGTCGATTCCGCCAGCGGCAGTGTGACGGGCTGCACCACCCTGCCCCTGGCAGGCCTGGACGAACTGCACCCGGCACCGGCAGACGCTGGATTGGTGCGCTTGGGTGACGGCGAAACCACCGGCGGCGCGGTCAACTCCAAATTGCAGATCCCCACGCCCAACGGCTTGAGCAAAACCATTGCGCTGACCTGGCCCGCCAACTTCAATCTGGCGGCCTATCAGACATTCACCGTGAACGTCAACATGCGCGGCGTGCAAGGCGCCGAGTTCGGCTGCGCCAACAAAGTCGTCGTGCAGCAAGGCGCCAGCGCAGCCACCGCCGTGGCGGTGAGCACCTTCTCGGCCGCCAACGGCAACCTGCTCGACAGCGACCGGCTGGGCGCGTTCTCGTCGTATGGATTGCAACTGCCGACCTCGCTGCTGAGCGCCACGGGCGGCAACATCTTCATCACGCTGGAATCGGGCCTGTGCACCTTGGGCACACCGTCCGACCCATCGGACGACTTCGAATTCGTCGGGCTGTTCGGCAAGTTCTCTTGAAGCAGCTTCTCGCCAGCGTGGCGTGCACCTATGGCGCGCGCCGCTCGAATGCCACCTCGCCCGACGGCAGCACACCCACCCGCTGCCAGCCCGCAGCGGCGTAGAAGCGCTCGGCGCGCGTGCCCGCCTCGGTCGACAGGTGCAGCCGCTGCAGCCCCAGCGCCCACAGCCACGCCAGCATCTCGTCGTGCAACCGCCGGCCGTGGCCTCGCCCCTCGTGCGCCGGGTCGACGAACAGCGCCCAGAGGTTACCGGTCTCGGTATTGCCAACGGCAAACGCCACCACCTGCTGAGCGACCTCGACCACCCAGCCCCGCCCGGTGCGCTCGATGGCATCCACCACTTCGGCGTCGGTGATCACACGCGAGGTCAAGCGGTTTTCCTTCACCGCGTGCCGCACGCGCTGGATGCCCGGCACGTCGGCGCGCACCGCCTGGCGCAGCACGGGCTCGGCCGCCCCGCTTGATCCGTCCGCGACGTGCGTCTGCTGCGCTGGAGCGACCTGCGTCTTCGGCGCGGGCCAGACCACACGGAACCGCTCGCACGCCACCAGCATGGCGCCACTGAACGTGCGGCCCGCACGCTCGCACTCGCGCGTGAAGAAGGCGGTGTGCGCCTCGCGCCAGAACGCCAGCGAGCCGTCGCCCTCGCCCTCGACGGCCGCGAACTCTGCCGACACCGCGTCGAAGGGCATCACGTCCACCCGCGTGGTCTCGATGATGCACAGCGGCGCCTCCTGCCCATCCAGAACCACACTCAAGTCGCCCGGCCGAGGCAGCCGCTTGCCGGACGCCTCGAAAAACCAGACCGCCCCCGCCGTGGCTCGCTTTGTGCCGCTCAGCGTTAGCTGCCCGAGTTCATCTGCCAACGCCGCCGAGTCGCCGAACTGGAAGGCTTCGTAGAAGCGAGCCTCGTCGACGCCGCCCAGCGCGCGGGCGTAGGCGGACCAGATGGTTTCGGCGTGTGAAGGCAGCATGCTCAAGAGACGCTTCTGAGACGGTGAACTTCTACGATCAGGCTGCGTTTCGACACACGACAAACGGTCAGCCACGCGGGAACGGACCCTAACACTGGCAGCGCTGTGTGTCCAAACGCTTTGGGGCCTCGCTCTACAGGCAGGGCGTGCATGTTGGCCTGGTTCCTTCAACTGACTTCTATTGGAGAGTTTCACATGAATGCCTTGAAAGCAGTCTCGATCATGGCGTTGTTTCTGGCCTTTGGCGCGGCGCAGGCCGGCACAGCCCATGAGGTTGTGTTGCAAGACTTCAACGCACTCGTCAAGGCCAAGGAACAAAAGTTCAAGGGAATGAAAGATGCCGAGGTCAAGAGCATGCGCGAAGACTTCAGCCGCAAGTCCCAACTCACCATGGCTGCCGCCAAGGCCGAGTACGCCCAAATGGCGCAAGGCAAGACCAGTCAGCAAATTGACACCCTGCTGTGGGAACGCGCTGAAAGGGCCGGAGTCGCCAAGAAGATCAAGAGCGACATCGATGGCCTGGGCGGGCCAGCCAAGGTCATGCAACAGGCAGACCGCTTCGGTGCAGAGTTTGTCAAAGACGTGCTGGACGCAAGCCGGCCCCAAGCCCACCAGTCGCTGGCTGAAACTCTGGTGACCACGTTGGTCATGGCGCAGCCGGCTCACGCAAGGTTCGGCGCTGTGAGGCGCAATGCTTGCTACGCGTTCTGGTTCACGATTTCGGTGGGCTACGCGACCGACCACGCCTACAAGTCATGCGAGCAATAGAGCATCCGCCATGGCAGACGGACCAACTGCGGGTGCGTGATGCAAAGGTGAACGCCGTCCGGCGGAAAGACCGTGATGTGCACGAACCGTCCATCCACAAACTTGCGGAGCAGCGTGACAAGAGTCAGCCATGCGCCGACCCCAGCAGCTCCAGCAACGCCGCCTCATCGATCACCGCCACGCCCAACTCTCGCGCCTTGTCCAGCTTGCTGCCAGCCCCTTCCCCCGCCACCACGTAGTGCGTCTTCTTGCTGACGGAGCCGCTGACCTTGCCGCCGGCCGCTTCGATCCGGTCCTTGGCGTCGTCGCGGCCGAGGGTGGGCAAGGTGCCGGTGAGCACGAACGTCTTGCCGGCGAGCGGAAGGGGCGCAGCGTTGCCGGCAGTGCCTTCGCTCTCTTCCCAGGTGACGCCAACCGCCCGCAGTTGCTCGATCACCTCGCGGTTGTGTGGCTGCCGCAGAAAAGTGTGCAGGCTCTGCGCGACGATGGGGCCGACGTCGTTGACTTGCAGCAACTGCTCTTCGGTCGCATCCATCAACCGGTCGAGCGAGCCGAAGTGTTTGGCCAGGTCCTTGGCGGTGGTCTCGCCGACGTGGCGGATGCCCAGGCCGTAGAGGAAGCGCGCGAGCGTCGTGCGCTTGCTCTCGGCCAGGCCGGCCAGCAGATTTTGTGCGCTCTTCTCGCCCATGCGCTCCAGCGCGATGAGCTTGGCCAGGCCGAGGGTGTAGAGCTCGGGCAGGGTGCGGATCAATCCGGCGTCGACCAGTTGATCGACCAGCTTGTCGCCCAGGCCCTCGATGTCGAGCGCGCGGCGCTGCGCGAAGTGCAGGATGGCCTGCTTGCGCTGCGCGGGGCAGAACAGCCCACCGGTGCAGCGCCAGTCCACTTCCTCTGCTTCTCGTGCAATGTCGCTGCCGCAGATGGGGCACTTGCCGCCCAGGCGTTGGTACAGGTCGAACGGCTCGCTGCGCTCTTTCCGTTCGCCCTGAGCCGACGAAGGCGAAGCCTGAGCGGTCGAAGGGTCCAGCACCACGCTCACCACCTCCGGAATCACATCGCCCGCACGCCGCACGATCACTGTGTCGCCCACGCGCACGTCCTTGCGGCGGGTCTCGTCTTCGTTGTGCAGCGTGGCGTTGCTGACGGTCGTGCCGCCGACGAACACCGGCTCGAGCTTGGCAACCGGCGTGAGCTTGCCGGTGCGGCCGACCTGCACGTCGATGTCGCGTACCACCGTCATCTGCTCTTGCGCGGGGTACTTGTGCGCCACCGCCCAACGTGGCTCGCGGCTCTTGAAACCGAGCTGCTCCTGCTGTGCCCGGTCGTCGAGCTTGTAGACGACACCGTCGATGTCGAAGGGCAGCGCGTCGCGGCGCACGGCAATCGCCTCGTGGAAGCGCACCAGCCCGTCAGCGCCCAGCACGCGCTCGCTGTCGTTGTTCACCGGCAGCCCCATCGCGCGCAACGCGACGCCGAGGCCGTGCTGGGTCGCAGGCACATCCCAACCCACCACATCGCCGAGCGCATAGGCAAAGAAGCTCAGCGGCCGTTTGGCGGCCTTGCCGGCGTCGAGCTGGCGCACCACGCCAGCCGCGGCGTTGCGTGGGTTCACGAAGGTCTTCTCGCCCTTCGCCCCTTCGTCGATCAACTTTCGCTGGCGCTCGTTCAGCGCCTCGAAGTCGTCGCGCCGCATGAAGACTTCGCCGCGCACCTCGATCACCGGCGCCAGCGTGGCGGCCGCGCCGCGAAGCCGCTTGGGCACCGTCGCGATCATTCGCACGGTGTGGGTCACGTCTTCACCCGTCTCGCCGTCGCCGCGCGTGGCGGCCTGCACCAGCTCGCCGTGTTCGTAGCGCAGGTTGATCGCCAGGCCGTCGAACTTGAGTTCAGCGAGGTAGGCCAGCGGCGGCGCGTCGTCGGCCAGGCCGAGCGCTTTGCGCACGCGGGCGTCGAACTTTTGCGCACCAGCAGGCGTGGTGTCGGTCTCGGTGTGGATCGACAGCATCGGCACCGCGTGCCGCACCGGGTCCAGGCCGTCGAGCACCGCGCCGATCACGCGCTGCGTGGGTGAGTCGGCCGTGACGAGTGTGGGGTGGGCGGCCTCGATCGCCTGCAATTCCTGAAACAGCCGGTCGTATTCGGCGTCCGGGATCTGTGGCTCGTCGAGCACGTAGTAGCGGTGCGCGTGGTCGGCCAGCACACGGCGCAGGTCGGCGGCGCGTGTTTCGGGGTCGGCTGCGCCGGCGGCAGGAGTCGGGGGCACGGTGGACATCGGCGCAAGTGTAGACAGACGGCACGGGCCGCCTTTGAGCCGCTGTTGAGCGGCTGTTGAGCCGCCGTTGAGACGTTTCGGCGCCGCTCTCCTGCGCTCTGACGAACGCCAGCGCGACGACGCACGTGCAAAGCTCAGGCGCCAAACTGCTCGCTCAGGAACATCAGGAGCGCCCGGTTGCGGGACAGGCGCATGCGGTCCGGCGCGCCGACCGCGGTGATGCGCGTGCCGAACCGGGTCTGCGGCGTCCACTCTGGCAACACGCGCAGCAGGCGTCGGTCAGACAGCGCGGCGTTGCACAGGTAGTCGGGCAGCAGCGCGATGCCCAGACCGGCCAATGCCGCATCGGCGACCGCATCCGGGTTGTTGGCGTGGTATCGGCCGCGCACGCGCACCTGCTCGTGCACACCTTTCACGTCCGCAGCGGTCTTCGCATCGGCCGCAAAGACCCAGGCATCGTCCGACCGCTCGCGCCAGTAGCACATGCAGCTGTGTGCGGCCAGCTCGCGCGGATGCTGCGGCATGCCGGCGCCGGCCAAATAGTGCGGCGCGGCCACCAGGTTCCAGCCGACATGCGCCACCGGCACCGAGACCAGTTCCGGCGTTGCCTGCGTGCTCCAGCGCAATGCCAGATCGACGCGCTCGTGGGCCATGTCCATCATGCGGTCCGCGAGCAGCAGCTCGATCTCGATAGCGGGGTGACGGCGCAGGAACTCCGGCAGCCGAGGGGCCAGCACACGCTGGCCCCACGAGACCGACGCCGTCAGGCGTATCTGCCCCGTCAGCTCGGCACGCAGGTCGCGCAGCCGCTCCTCAGCGGCGGCCACCTCGTTCAATGCGCGGCGGGCGTACTCGAGGTAGGCCTCGCCGGCTGGCGTCAATGCCACCTTGCGCGTGCTGCGGCTGAACAGCGTGGCTTTGGCCGCTGCCTCCAGCTGCGCGATGCGCTTGCTGACGGCGCCTTTTCCGACCCCGAGTTCGACGGCGGCGCTGCTCACGCTCAGCCGCTCGGCCACCTTGACGAATGCGGCGAGCATGTCGGTGGAGATGGTCATTGTTTCCTGATCGGCGACAAAACGTTCGCATTCGAGCAGTTGCGACCGGTGGCGTCAATCCGCAAACTGCCTCGTGCAGAACAGCTCCCCTCGCCACGCCAACCCGGAGACATGCCGATGAAGATCTATGCCGACCCCATCACCGTCAATTGCCGCAAGGTGCTTGCAGGGCTCGACCTGCTGGGCGCGCCGTTCGAGCTGGTGCACGTGGACTACTTCAAGGGCGCACAGAAGGAGCCCGCGTACACCGCAATCAACCCGAATGCGTCGGTCCCAGCGATGGTCGACGGCGATCTGGTGCTGTGGGAGTCGAACGCCATCTTGCAGTACGCAGCCGACAAGGTGGGCAACGACGCCGCCTACCCGAAAGACCTGAAGACGCGCGCCGACATCAACCGCTGGCTGCTGTGGGAGGGGTCGAGCTGGTTTCCGAGTTGCTATGTGTTCCTGGTCGAGAACTGCGTCAAGCCGCTGCTCGGCTCGCAGCCCGACCCGGCCGTGCTGGAGGCGCAGGCCGGGCAGTTCCACAAGCTCGCCGGCATTCTGGACACGCGGCTTCAGGGCAAGCGCTGGGTGGTCGGCGATGTGCCGACGATCGCCGATATCGCGCTGGCTGCGCCGATGCACCTGCACGGTTGGCAGCGCCTGCCGCTGAGCGACCACCGCAACCTGAAGCGCTGGCTGACCGAAAGTGTGGAGCCCTTGCCCTGCTGGAAGAAGACATGGGTCGGCGAGGGCTTCGTGACCCAACCCACCGCGGCAGCCTGAAAAGCGTGCATCCTCGCGACATGACCATGGCGACCTCCGTCCGCGCGACGTTGAACTACACGGTGGACAACGGCGTCGCGCCCGACTACTACTTCTACGAGCCCGACCCCGACGTCAAGCTCAACCCGCCGGGCACCGACTTGCGAGAGGTCGATATCCACGACGGCTGGCCCTCGGCGGATCGATTCTCGGTGGACCGTGAAGGCTTCGAGATTCGGCCCTTCGGTGCCCGCTTCGACCAGTTCGACGACGACGCATCGATCAAGTCGGCGTTCTATGGCCAGGTGATCGATTTCGTGAGGCGCACCACCGGCGCGCGGCGAGTCGAGGTGTTCGACCACACCATCCGCAAACGCCTGCCAGCCGACCTGAAAGCACAAACCACCGTGCAGCGCCCGGCTGTGCTGCTGGTGCACAGCGACTACACCGTCAAAAGCGGCCCGCAGCGCGTGCGCGACATCGTGCCCGACGAAGCCGAGGCCTTGCTGCAACGCCGTGTGGCGTTCTTCAACGTCTGGAAGCCGCTCTACCGGCGTGTCGAAGAGCTGCCCCTGGCGATGTGCGACGCGACCACGCACGACCCGCAGGACATGCTGCGCATGGACCTGAAGTACCGCGAGCGAACCGGCGAGATCTACGTGATGCGCTGGTCACCGCATCACCGCTGGGTCTACTTTCCGCAGATGGAGGCGGACCAGGCGCTGCTGCTGAAGACCTACGACTCCGAGACCGACGGCCGCGCGCGCTTCATGGGGCACACCGCGTTTGAAGATCCGACGACCGCGCCCGGTGCGCCCAAGCGGGAGAGCATCGAGGTGCGGACGATGGCGTTCTTTTAGCGCTCAGCTGAACAACCGCCGCGCCGCCATCGAACCCGCTGCCAGGTCCCGCGCATCGAGCGCGGCGTAGAGCTGTGTCAGCTCCGCGCCGATCACACCAAAGCCTTGCGGGCTGATCGGCTGGCCGTTGTCGTCGACGACCGCGGCGTCCATGCCCAGCGACAGCGCCGTGGCGCTCGCCTGCCAGGTGATGAACGGCTCCGCCTTCGCGTCGGTCTGCGGCACGTCGAAGCTCAGCGTCACATCACTGACAGTCGCCCGCTGCGGGTGCTCGTCGAGCGCCTTCAGGCTGTCGAAGCCGAGCGTCAGCACCGGCGGCGCGCCCTCCTCCATCGACGGCAGCACCAGCCGGCCCGGCACCATGCCCGGCACGAAGCCGTGCCGCCCGGCGTGCTGCTGGATGTAGGCCACACTCCAAGGCGACGAGCGCGCGTTCAGGTGCACGGCGAGTTGCGCGTCGTGCTGGCTCGCAAACGTGTCGAGTTCGCGTGCGCGGGCCGCCACCTCGAGCATGTCGGGGAAGTCGGCCATCGCGCCCACAGCTTCTGCAAGCGGCTGAATCGCCTGCACGAACTCGGAGTATTCGATCTCGTTCAACGCCCCGCCCCGGTTGGCCAGTTGCACGCCAGCCTGCACCTCGCTGTAGTGGCGGCGGGTCTGCGGCGGCTCCCACTCGCCGGTGTCGGCGTTCAGGCCTTCAATGAGAAACGGCTTGCTGCCTGCGCGGCGCGTGGGCGGCAGGTGCGCGAGCAGCAGTTCGCCGCTAATGGGCGCATCGACGTTGAGCACGGCGATCGCGTCGATGAGTGCGTCGATGCGTGCAGGCATGCGTTTGGGCAGCTTGCGTTCGAGCGAGAACGCCGTGGTGTCGGCGGTGTCCCGTGCGTCGGCACCGGCCTCACCTGCGTCGCCCAACACCGGCTCCCGGAATTCGACCGGCCGGCCTGCAGGCAGCCCACGCTTGGGGTCGGCCCTGCGCGCCGTCCAGGCTCCGTGCGCCACGATGCCGGCCAACACCAGCCCGCCCAACGCTGCCAGTGCGACCGTCAGGCTGGACACGATGACGACACCCCGATTGCCGAATACAGCAATCGACCCTCCGTGAGGGTCGGGCCTTGCTTGGGGCGGCCCGGCGCGGCGGCCCGGTGGTGACTCCGATGGATCATGTGTTCGCGGTCAAACCGTCTCGGCGAGACTGACCGCGGCCTGCATGTCCACCGCCACGATGCGCGACACGCCCTGCTCCTGCATCGTCACGCCGATGAGCTGCTCGGCCATCTCCATCGCGATCTTGTTGTGGCTGATGAACAGGAACTGCGTGCCCTGCGCCATCTCGGTGACGAGCTTGGAGTAGCGCTCGGTGTTGGCGTCGTCCAGCGGCGCATCGACCTCGTCGAGCAAACAGAACGGCGCCGGGTTGAGCTGGAAGATCGCAAACACCAGCGCGATGGCCGTGAGCGCTTTTTCGCCGCCCGACATCAGGTGGATCGTGCTGTTCTTCTTGCCGGGCGGTTGGGCCATCACCTGCACGCCGGCGTCCAGGATTTCGTCGCCGGTCATCACCAGCTTGGCCACGCCGCCACCGAACAAAGTGGGGAACATGCGGCCGAAGTGTTCGTTGACCTGGTTGAAGGTGCTGCCCAAGAGGTCGCGCGTCTCCAGATCGATCTTGTGGATCGCGTCCTCCAGCGTGTTCATCGCCTCCACCAGGTCGGCGTTCTGCGCGTCGAGGAAGGTCTTGCGCTCGCGCGCCGCGGTCAGCTCGTCGAGCGCAGCCAGGTTGACGGCGCCGAGCGCGTTGATCTCGCGGTTGATGCGGTCGATCTCGCCCTGCAAGCCCGCCAGCCGCACCTTGCCGTCTTCGATGCTCTGGCCAAGGGCGGCCATGTCGGCCTGCGCCGCTTCGAGCTGCTCCAAATACTGCGCGCCACCCAGCTGCGCGGCCTGCTCTTCGAGCTGCAGCTTGGTGATTCGCTCGCGCATCGGCTGCAGGCTCTGCTCGTGCGCCAGCCGCTGTTCGTCGGAGCGCTTCAAGCGCAGCGTCAGGTCGTCGTACTCGCTGCGCTTGGCGCCCAGCGCGGCTTCGCGGTCGAGCTTCAGCGCCAGCGCCGTCTGCAAGCCGGCCTGGGCAGACACGTCGGTGAGCCTCGTCAACTCGTCCTGCAACTGAGTGCCCGACTGCTGGTTGGCCGCGAGTTGCTCGGCGGCCGTTTCAATGCCGCGCTGCAATTCACCACGCCGCGCCGCGAGCGAGCGCGATGCGAACTGCGCTTCCTGCGCCTCGCGCTCCAGCGTGCGCAGTTGCTCGCGCGCCTCCGCCAGCTTGCGCTCGGCGGCGATCACCGCCTCGTCCAACTCTGCATGGCGCTCTTGTGTCGTTGCCAGTTGCATGTCCAGCTCTTCGAAGCGCGCCTCGCCGGTGGCGCCGCGTTCGTTGAGCTCTTCTTGCTGGGCGTCGATCTCGCTCAGCTCGCCGTCGAGTTGTTCGCGCCGCGTGCTGGTCTGCTCGACGAGTTGCGACAAGCGCAGCAGCTCCACTTGCAATTGATGAGCGCGCGTCTGCGCTTCCGTCGCATCGCGGCGAGCGGCGAGCAGGCGCTGCGATGCGTCGGTGTAGGCCGCTTCGGTGCGCACCAGCGCGCTGCGCGCTTCTTCGGCGATCAGCACCTGGGCACGCAACTGGCGCTCGAGGTTCTGAATCTCTTGCGCGCGGGCCAGCATGCCGGCCTGTTCGGAGTCGGGGGCATGAAAGCTCACCGCAAACTGACTCACCGCGTGGCCGTCGCGCGTCATGATCACTTCGCCGTGCGTCAACTTGGCGCGGGCGGCGAGCGCCTCGTCGAGGTGACCGGCGGTGTAGACACCTTCGAGCCAGTCGTTGAGCAATGCCTTCAATCCCGCATCACCCAGGCGAAGCAGGTCGCTCAAGCGCGGCAGCGTCTGGTGCGTGTTGGTGAAGGCCGACAGCGGTGGCGTGTAGAACGCCAGCTTGGCCGGCGGCGCATCGGCCGCGAAGGCGCGGACTGTCTCCAGCCGGCCCACTTCGAGCGCGCCCAGGCGCTCGCGCAGGGCGGCTTCGAGGGCCGTTTCCCAACCCGCCTCGATGTGAACCTTGGTCCACAAGCCCTGCAGCGAATCGAGCCCGTGTTTGGCGAGCCACGGCTTGAGCTTGCCTTCGGTTTGCACCTTCTCTTGCAGCGCTCGCAAGGCGTCGAGCCGCGCGCTCAGCTCGGCCTGCCGAGCGCCTTGCACGTTGACCTGCTCCTGCTGGGTTCGGCGCGATTCGTCCAGCGCCGGCACCTGCTCGTTCAACTGCTGCAGCCGCGCGTCGGCCACGCTTTGCGCCTCCTCGGCGGCGCCGAATTGATGCTTGAGGTCGGCGAGCTTTTGGGTGTCTGGCACCGCAAGCTGGCCGCGTTCGCCGGCCAGCCGATCACGGCGGCTGCCAAGTGCGCGACGCTGTTCTTCAAGATTGCGGCTCTCTGACGCCAGCACCTGAATCTGCTGCTGCACCGCCGCCACCGCGCCGCGCTGCTCGTTGCTCTTGGCTTGCGCGGCGCGCACCGCGTCTTCGAGCGTCGGCAGGGCGGAGGCGAACTCTTCAGCCTGCGCCGCCAGCACCTCACCCTGCTCGTCGGCCGCGGCGATCTGCTCGGCGATCTGCTCCAGTTCGTCTTTCGCCTGAGTCTGGCGCTCGCCCCACTGGTCGGTCTGCGCCTTCAGTTCGACCAGCCGCTGCTCGACGCGCTGGCGGCCTTCGACGACGTAGCGGATGCGTTCTTCGAGCCGGCTCACCTCGAGCGCCGCTTCGGCGAGCGAGCCTTGCGAGGCGTGCAACTCGTCGCTGGCGGCGTAGTGCGCCTGACGGATGGTTTCGAGCTCGGCCTCGCCGTGGCGCAGCTCGGCGGTTCGGGCTTCGAGCGCGTTGGTCGCCTCCAACACCGCCTGCTTGATGCGCGCTTCTTCGCTCGCCGCGTCGCGGTGCTTCAAGAACCACAGCTGGTGCAGCTTCAGCTCGCCCTGCAATTGCAGGCCGCGGTACTGGCCGGCGACCTCGGCCTGCTTCTCCAGCTTGTCGAGATTGCTGTTGAGCTCGCGCAGGATGTCTTCGACGCGCGTCAGGTTGTCGCGCGTGTCCTTCAGCCGGTTCTCGGTCTCGCGGCGGCGCTCCTTGTACTTCGAGACGCCGGCCGCCTCCTCCAGGAACATGCGCAGCTCTTCGGGCTTGCTCTCGATGATGCGGCTGATCGTGCCCTGGCCGATGATCGCGTAGGCGCGCGGGCCCAGGCCGGTGCCCAGGAACACGTCCTGCACATCGCGGCGGCGCACCGGCTGGTTGTTGATGTAGTAGCTGCTGGTGCCGTCGCGCGTGAGCACGCGCTTGACGGCGATCTCGGCGAACTGGTTCCACTGGCCGCCGGCGCGCGCGTCTTCGTTGCTGAACACCAGCTCCACGCTGGCACGGCTGGCCGGTTTGCGCAGGCCCGAGCCATTGAAGATCACGTCCTGCATCGACTCGCCGCGCAGCTCGCTGGCCTTGCTTTCGCCCAACACCCAGCGCACCGCGTCCATGATGTTGGACTTGCCGCAACCGTTGGGCCCAACCACGCCGACCAGTTGCCCCGGAAGCTGGAAATGTGTGGGTTCGGCGAAGGACTTGAAACCGGACAGCTTGATCGAATTCAGGCGCATGGGCAGTGTCTTGGCAGGTGCTCGGCGGTCACCCGCAGGCTGCATCTAAGTGCTTGATCTGCTTGGAAAAACAAGGCTCTCAGCAACAGCTGCGGCCGCCCTTCCAAGGGGGTTGGATGATAGCATCGCGCCCCTTGCATTCCACCCCAGAACAGTCGCACTTCGATGGCCAAGAAAACCCCGCCCCAACCTGCCGCCGCCGCCCCCCGAGCCGCGGCCAAAGAGCGCGCGATGCCGCCCAACCCACCCTCGGCGCCGAGCAAGGAGTTGCACGTCTTCGCCAACCCGGCACCCGAGCGCGACTACGTCATCCAGTTCCAACTGCCCGAGTTCACCTGCCTGTGCCCGCTGACCGGCCAGCCCGACTTCGCGCACTTCACGATCGACATGGTGGCCGACAAGCTTTGCGTCGAACTCAAGAGCCTGAAGATGTACTTCTGGAGCTACCGCAATGAAGGTGCGTTCCACGAGAAGGTGACGAACGACATCCTCGCCGACATCGTCCGCGTGACCGACCCGCGCTTCATCCGCGTCACCGCCCGATGGTTCGTGCGTGGCGGCATCTACACCAACGTGGTGGCCGAGCACCGCCGCAAGGGCTGGAAGCCGCAGCCGGTGGTGGATTTGCCCGTGCACGCGGCGCAGAATGGGTTGCTGCCCGCTGGTTGAGGGTCGTCACGAGATCGTCACCGCGGCTGCCTAGGATCGAGCGTCCGACAACAACGCCGACAACGGAGACGACACATGCGAAACACCACCCTGGCCGGCCTGGCCGCCTTGGTTTGCGCCCTGGGCGTGACCAGCCTCGCCGAGCCGGCCTTCGCGACCGAACGCGAGCACCGCCATCGCCATCGCGATCACAACCGCTTCGACGCGCCGCTCGTCATCGGCCACCGCGGCGCCAGCGGCTACCTGCCTGAGCACACACTCGAAGCCTATGCTCTGGCGATCGAGTTGGGCGCCGACTTCATCGAGCCCGACCTGGTGGCGACGAAGGACGGCTTTCTGATTGCGCGCCACGAGCCGAATATCTCAAGCACCACCGACGTGGCCGAGCGGCCCGAGTTCGCGTCGCGCCGCCGCACCGGCGTGCTGGTCGACGGCGCGCCGGAAGAAGGTTGGTTCGCCTCAGACTTCACGCTTGCCGAAATCAAGTCGCTGCGCGCCAAACAGCCTGCCGGCGAGCGCCCGCAGGACTTCAACGGCAAGTTCGAGATCCCGACCTTCGACGAGGTGATCGAACTCGCCAAGCGCAAGGGCAAGGCCGTCGGCCGCGTGGTCGGCGTCTACCCCGAGACCAAGCACCCGACGTACCACAAGGCGCTCGGCTTGCCGCTGGAGCGCAAGCTCGTCAACGCGCTGACGCGCGCGGGCTGGAACTACCGTGAGGCGCCGGTGTTCATTCAGTCCTTCGAGCAGGCCAACCTGAAGGCGCTGAACAAGATGACGCGCGTGAAGCTGGTGCAGCTGATCGACGCAGACGACGTGAACCCCGACGGCTCACTCGCCTTCAACGCACCTTTCGACCGGCCGTACGACTGGACCGTGTCGGGCAACCCGGAGCTGCAGGCGCGCACGTTCGGCTACTTCGTGACCGACGCCGGGCTCAGGGAAGTCGCGAGTTACGCCGACGGCATCGGCCCCTGGAAGCGCTACATCGTCAGCACCGGGGTGACCACGCCGCCCGGCACCGGGCCTGGCGAAGCCGCCCGCAAGCTGGCCCCGCCGACGGACCTGATCGCACGCGCGCACAAGGCTGGCCTGCTCGTGCATGCCTACACCTTCCGCAACGAGCAGCGCCGGCTGCCGTCAGACTACGCCGGCAACCCCGTCAACGAATACCTGCAGTTCTTCGGGCTGGGCATCGACGGCGTGTTCTCGGACTTTCCGGACACCGCCGTGGCCGCGCGCGTGCTGCACAAACTGCGCAGTGATGCCGGCTATGCCGACTGCTTGACCGCGCAGGAGCGCCACCACTGGCGCAAGGACTGCGACTGACCCGTCGCATCGTTCGCCCTCGGGCTGCTGGGCTGAAATCAGCCCAGCAGCCCTCGCCCCGCCAGGTTTCGCATCAGCGCACCGACCCCGAATTGCCACGGCGGGATGCGGTCGCTGTGGTTCACCCAGTTCACCAGGCCGCCGAGCCGATCGGCGCTGATCGTCACCCGGTCACCCAAATGGTGGGTGAAGCCGGCACCCGGCGCGTCGCGGTCCTTGATCGGAGCGAACATCGTGCCGCAGAACAGCATCATGCCGTCCGGGTACTGGTGGTGCGGGCCCATCGCATGGGTCACCAGGTCGAGCGGGTCGCGGCTGATGCGCGCCATCGAGCTCGACCCGTCGAGCACGAAGCCGTCGTCGCCCGTCACGTTGAGCCCGACCACGGTGTTGCGAACGTCGTGAATGCCGAAGCGGTCGTCGAACAACCGGATGAACGGGCCGATCGCGCACGAACCGTTGTTGTCTTTCGCCTTGCCCAGCAGCAGCGCGCTGCGGCCCTCGAAGTCGCGCAGGTTCACGTCGTTGCCCAGCGCTGCGCCCACCACCTGGCCGCGCGGCGACACCACCAGCACGACCTCGGGCTCGGGGTTGTTCCATGACGATTCTGCGTGCAGGCCGACGTCCACACCGGTGCCCAGCGACGCCATCGGCGGCGCCTTGGTGAAGATCTCGGCGTACGGCCCGATGCCGACCTCAAGGTACTGCGACCACAGCTTCTGTTCGATCAGCAGGCCCTTGAGCTTTTCGGCCTCGGCCGAGCCGGGGCGGATGCGCGCGAGGTCGTCGCCCACCAGCGCCACCACCTGGCCCCGCACCGCCTCGGCGCGGCTCGGGTCGCCGCGCGTTTGCTCCTCAATCACCCGCTCGACCATGCTGTCGGCAAAGGTCACGCCGGCGGCCTTGACGACTTGCAGGTCGTTCGGCGCGAGCAGGTGGCGGTGGTGCAGGTCCGGGCCGTGGGTCAGCGTCGAGGCAAGCCAGTCAGCCAGCGGGCCCAGCGGCTTGTTCGGCGCGCTGCTGAGCGCTTGCGTCAGGTCATCGCGGGCCAGCAGGGTCGCCATCGTGGGCGCCAGAGCGCTGATGTCGTGCAACGCGCCGTCGCGCACCACCACCAAGGTCGGTCCACCTTTCGGGCCAGGAACCCAGACGCGGCCGACGAGCGCGGCATGGGAGGCATCGGCGGGCAGCGTTTGTGCGTCGGTCAGTTGGCGGGTCATGGGGGTCCTGGAAGTCGGTTGGCAGGTCTGCGTGGGGGGCAACCCGGCGAGATGATGATGTGATTGCGCCCCGGCACTCGTCAAGGTCGTGCCGATGTGTCGATCGTTGGAGCAGCCGGCAACGTTCGACCGGGCAATCCTGAGCACGGCGATTACCCTTAGGTTCAAAGCCAGACTGAACGGTCTAGATTGTGGCAACATTCGCCCGCTTTTTAACTTCGAGACCTCTCAATGAAACAAGCCAGCCGCCGCACGTTCATGTTTCAGGTTGTTGCCACGGGCACTGCGCTCGTCGCCTCGCGCGCCGCCGTCGCGCAACTCGGCCCGGCCGTGCCGGAAACCGATCCGACCGCCGTCGCCCTGGGATACAAAGAAGACACGACCAAGGTCGACGCCAAGAAATTTCCGAAGCACTCGGCTTCGCAGAAGTGCTCCAACTGCGCGCTGTGGGTGGGCAAGCCGACCGACGCTGCCGGAGGCTGCTCGCTGTTCGCCGGCAAGTCGGTCAAGGGCAACGGCTGGTGCAGCGCGTGGGCAAAGAAGGCCTGAAGCGCCTGAGGCACTGACCCGGTGAGTCAACGGCGGCGCGCAACCGCGCGTCGCCGATAATCCAGCGGATGAACCCGCTGCTGTCGCGCCTGAATCCGTATCCGTTCGAGAAGCTGCGCGCGCTCACCCAAGGCATCACGCCCAACGCGGCGTTCAAGCCGATCAGCCTGGGGCTTGGTGAACCGAGGCACCCGACGCCGGAGTTGATCCGGCAGGCGCTGCGAGACAACCTGCAGGGCCTGTCCAACTACCCCGCGACGGCGGGAGACCCCACATTGCGGCGCTCGATTGCGGCGTGGATCGAACGCCGCTACGCCGTGACAGTGGACGCGCAGACGCAGGTGCTGCCGGTCAACGGATCCCGCGAAGCCTTGTTCGCGCTGGCGCAAACGGTGGTGGACCCAAGCCGCGATGGCGCAACCGTCGTCTGCCCCAACCCGTTCTATCAAATCTACGAGGGCGCGGCGCTGCTGGCCGGTGCGCAGACAGCGTTTGCCAACAGCGACCCCGCGCGCAATTTCGCAGCCGATTGGTCTGCGATCCCCGCCCACGTCTGGGCGCGCACGCAACTCCTCTATGTCTGCTCGCCCGGCAACCCGACCGGCGCGGTGATGCCGCTCGCCGAATGGGAGCGACTGTTCGAGTTGAGCGACCGGCACGGCTTCGTCATCGCCTCCGACGAGTGCTACTCCGAGATCTACTTCCGCGACGAACCGCCGCTCGGCTCGTTGCAGGCCGCCTCGCAGCTCGGCCGCAGCGACTTTCGCAACCTGGTGGCGCTGAGCAGCCTGTCCAAGCGGTCCAGCGTGCCAGGCATGCGCTCGGGTTTCGTGGCTGGTGATGCGGCGCTGATGAAGGCCTTTTTGCTCTACCGCACCTACCATGGCAGCGCAATGAGCCCGGTGGTGCAGCATGCCAGCATCGCCGCCTGGGACGACGAGCAGCACGTGGTCGACAACCGCGCGCTGTACCGCGCGAAGTTCGCACAAGTCACCCCGCTGCTGGCAAGCGTGCTGGACGTGAAGCTGCCCGATGCGGGCTTCTACCTCTGGGCAAAAGTACCGGGCGGTGACGACGTGGCCTTCGCCCTCGGGCTGCTGGCTCAATACAATGTGGCGGTGCTGCCAGGCAGCCTGCTGGCGCGCGAGGCGCTCGGGCACAACCCCGGAGCCGGCCGCATTCGGCTCGCGTTGGTGGCCGAGGTCGGCGAATGCCTCGAAGCGGCGCAACGCATCGTCGCCTACGCCAAATCGACGACTTCCTGATCTGTCTCCCGCTCCCCTCATTTACAGCCAGGCGCCCGCCATGTCACAAAAACTCGAATCCCTCATCGACCTGGCCTGGGAAGGCCGCGCCAAGCTGACGCCGACCAATTCGCCCGATGTGCGCGACGCGGTTGAGGAAGTCATCAAGGGCCTGAACAACGGCAGCCTGCGCGTGGCCGAACGCCAGGGCGTGGGCCAGTGGAAAGTGAACCAGTGGGTCAAGAAGGCCGTGCTGCTGAGCTTCCGGCTGACCGACAACAAAATGGTCCGAGCCGGCGACCTCGGCTTCTTCGACAAGGTGCAGACCAAGTTCGCCCACCTCGACGAAGCGCAGATGCGCGAGACCGGCGTTCGCGTGGTGCCGCCGGCAGTGGCGCGGCGCGGCTCTTACCTGGCGAAGAACGTGGTGATGATGCCCAGCTTCGTCAACATCGGCGCCTATGTCGATGAAGGCACGATGGTCGATGCGTGGGCCACCGTCGGCTCGTGCGCGCAGATCGGCAAGAACGTGCACCTCTCCGGCGGCGTCGGCATCGGCGGCGTGCTCGAGCCGCTGCAGGCCAACCCGACGATCATCGAAGACAACTGCTTCATCGGCGCGCGCTCCGAGGTGGTCGAGGGCGTGATCGTCGAAGAGAACTCGGTGATCAGCATGGGCGTGTACATCGGCCAGAGCACCAAGATCTACGACCGCGCCACCGGCGAAGTGAGCTACGGCCGCATTCCCGCGGGCTCGGTGGTGGTGAGCGGCAACCTGCCCAGCGCCGACGGCAAGTACAGCCTGTACTGCGCGGTGATCGTGAAGCGCGTGGACGCGCAGACGCGGGCCAAGACCAGCATCAACGAGTTGCTCCGCGCCTGACCGGCACGCGGCCTTCCTGTCTGCACACAAGGAGCGAATGCGATGAGCGGCGGAAACATGGAACGCGTGCTGCGGCTGATGTCGGACAAGGGGGCGTCCGACGTCTACCTGTCGTCCAACTCGCCGATCCTGATCAAGATCAACGGCAACATCATGCAGTTGAGCGACCAGCCGCTGACGCACTCGCAGCCACGCCAGTTGCTCGCCGAGCTGCTGACGCCGAGCCAGCTCGAGGACCTGGACGAGACGGGCGACCTGAACGTCGGTATCGGTTTGACCGGCCTCGGCAGCTTTCGCCTCAGCGCCTTCAAGCAGCGCGGCACGGTGGCCGCGGTGTTCCGCTGCATTCCGTTCCAGATCCCAACGCTTGAGAGCCTGAACCTGCCCGACGTGCTGAGCAACCTCGTGCTCGAAAAGCGCGGCCTCGTGCTGATGGTCGGCGCCACCGGCACCGGCAAGAGCACCACGCTGGCGTCGATGCTGGAGCAGCGCAATCAGCAGTTGGCCGGGCACATCCTGACGATCGAGGATCCGATCGAATTCCTGTTCAGCAACAAGAAGTCGGTGGTCAACCAGCGCGAGGTGGGGCGCGACACGCAGTCGCTGCAAACCGGCTTGAAGAACGCGATGCGGCAGGCGCCCGACTGCATCATGATCGGCGAGATCCGCGACCGCGAGACGATGACGGCGGCCATCTCGTACGCGTTGTCGGGGCACCTCGTGCTGTCCACCCTGCACGCCAACAACAGCTACCACGCGATGGGGCGCATCCTGTCGTTCTACTCGCCCGAAGCGCGGCCGGTGCTGCTGGCCGACCTGGCCGCGGGCTTGCGCGCCGTCATCTCGCAGCGCCTCGTGCGCGCCACCGCCGGCGGGCGCATCCCGGCGGTCGAAGTGCTGCTGAACACGCAACTCGTCTCCGAGCTGGTCGAGGCGGGCGACTTCACTGGCGTGAAGGCGGCGATGGAAAAGTCGCTCTCCGAAGGCTCGCAGACCTTCGAGAAAGACCTCGCGCGGCTGATCGTGCAAGGCTCGATCACGCGCGACGAGGGCCTGTCGTATGCCGACTCGCCCTCCAACCTGATGTGGCGGCTGGAGAACGACATGCAGCCGGTCTCGCGCCTCGTGGTCAAGAAGGAAGAGCAGAACGAAAGTGCGACTTTCACCGAGATCGCGCTCGACGTTCGGCCCGACGACCTGTCCACCCGGGCAGCCAGCCTGCGCGGGTACTGATGTCGTCGATGTTCGCTGCGCTGCGCCTGACCGAAGAACTGCTGTCGCGACACTCGGTCACACCCGTCGATGGGGGCTGCCAAGACCTGATCGTGCAGCGCCTGCGAGCGGCGGGTTTCGAGTGTGAATCGCTCGTCTTCGGGCCGGCCGACGCGCCGGTCGCGAACCTGTGGGCACTGCGGCGCGGCTCGGCGGCAAATGGCGAACTGCTCGTCTTCGCCGGTCACACCGACGTGGTGCCCACCGGCCCGCTCGAACAATGGCGCACCGACCCGTTTGTGCCCAGCCACCGCGACGGCATGCTGTACGGCCGCGGTACGGCCGACATGAAGACGTCGATTGCGGCGATGGTGGTGGCAGCCGAAGAATTCGTTGCGCGCCATCCGAACCACGCCGGTTCGATCGGCTTGCTTCTGACCAGCGACGAAGAAGGCCCGGCGATCGACGGCACGGTGAAGGTCTGCGACCTGTTGCGAGCGCGCGGCGTCCGGCTCGACCACTGCATCGTCGGTGAGCCCACCTCGGTGGACCGGCTCGGCGACATAATCAAAAACGGCCGCCGCGGCACCCTGTCGGGCAAGCTCACCGTCAAGGGCGTTCAGGGCCACATCGCCTACCCGCATCTCGCGAAGAACCCGATCCACCTCGTGGCGCCTGCGCTGGCTGAGCTCGTCGGTATCGAATGGGACCGCGGCAACACCCACTTCCCGCCCACGAGCTGGCAGGTGTCCAACATCCACGCCGGCACGGGCGCGGGCAACGTGATTCCGGGTCGGGTGGTGGTCGACTTCAACTTCCGCTTCTCGACCGAGTCCACGCCGCAGTCGCTGAAGGACCGCGTGCAGGCCGTGCTGCTGCGCCACGGCCTCGACTTCGATCTGACCTGGACGCTCGGCGGCGAACCCTTTCTGACGCTGGTGGGCAGCTTGAGCAACGCGCTGTGTGCCGCCATCGAGGCGCAGACCGGCCTCAAGCCCGCACTCTCGACGACCGGCGGCACGTCTGACGGCCGATTCATTGCGAAAATCTGCCCGCAGGTGATCGAGTTCGGCCCCGTCAACGCCACCATCCACAAGATCGACGAATGTGTGGACGTGGCCAGCATCGAGGTGCTGAAAAACATCTACCGCGACACCCTGGAACGGCTTCTGACATGACGCTCATCGACCTCATCACCGCGCAAAGCGCCCGCCTCAAACTGGCGGGCGTTTCGTTTGGGCATGGCACGGGCAACGCCTTTGACGAAGCGGCCTGGCTGGTGCTGTGGGCGCTGGGCCTGCCGCTGGATGCGCTCGAAGCGCGCGCCCAGAACGTGCTCACCGCCGACGAGCAGGCCAAGGCCGAATCGCTGGTGCGCCGCCGCATCGAGACGCGCCAGCCCGCCGCCTACCTCACGCGCGAGGCGTGGCTGCAGAACGTGCCGTTCTATGTGGACGAGCGCGTGATCGTGCCGCGCTCCTTCATCGCTGAGCTGCTGGCCGACGGCGAGCAGACGGGCACGCTCGATGCCTGGTTGTCCGACACCACTCGCGCGGTGCTCGACCTGTGCACCGGCAGCGCCTGCCTCGCGGTCATCGCTGCGATGGCCTACCCCGAGATCGTGGTCGATGCGGCCGACATTTCCGACGACGCGTTGGCCGTGGCGCAGATCAACGTCGACAAACACAAGCTCGCCTCACGCATCACGCTGATGAAATCCGATCTCCTTTCCAGCGTCTGTGGCCCTTACGACCTGATCGTTTGCAATCCACCGTACGTCAACACCCGCAGCATGCAAACCCTGCCAGCCGAGTACCGCGCCGAGCCGAACCTGGCGCTGGCGGGTGGCAACGACGGCATGGACTTCGTCCGAACGATCGTGCGCGATGCGCCGAAGCATCTCACCGCGCAAGGCGTGCTGGTGCTCGAGATCGGCAACGAGCGGCGCCACTTCGAGCAGGCCTTCCCGCGACTGGAGGCAGCATGGCTGGAGACCAGCGCCGGCGATGAGCAGGTGCTGCTGCTCACGCGCGACGCGCTCTTGAATGGGAGCGCCGCATGATCACGCTGCGCGATGTGACGCTGCGCCGCGGCGTCAAGGTGGTGCTGAGCAGCACCAGCGTCACCTTGCAGCCCGGCGAGAAGGTCGGCCTGGTCGGCCGCAACGGCGCCGGCAAGTCGTCGCTGTTCGCCTTGCTCACGCACAAACTGCACGCCGACGGTGGCGACGTGGACATGCCGCCGCGCTGGCGCCTGGCCGAAGTGGCGCAGGACATGCCCGAGACCGAACAAGGCGCGACCGACTTCGTGCTCGAAGGAGACACGCGGCTGATGGAGGCGCAAGCCCAGCTCGCGCAGGCCGAAGCCGATGACGACGGCCACGCGATGGCCGAAGCGCACCACGCCATCAGCGATGCCGGCGGCTTCGAAGCCCGCCCGCGTGCGCAGGCGATGCTGATGGGCCTGGGATTCAAGCTGGCCGAGCTCGACTCGCCCGTGAACAGCTTCTCCGGCGGCTGGCGCATGCGGCTGCAACTGGCGCGTGCGCTGATGTGCCCGGCCGACCTGATGTTGCTCGACGAGCCGACCAACCACCTCGACCTGGACGCACTCGTCTGGCTCGAAGCCTGGCTGCAGCGCTACGAGGGCACGATGATCGTGATCAGCCACGACCGCGAGTTTCTGGATGCGATCACCAAGGTCACGCTGCACCTCGACGAGACCAAGCTGACGCGCTACACCGGCAACTACACCGCGTTCGAAGAGATGCGCGCCGAGCGCTTGCTGCAGGCGGCGGCCAGCTTCGCCAAGCAGCAAGAGCGCATGGCGCACCTGCAAAAGTTCATCGACCGCTTCAAAGCCAAGGCGAGCAAGGCCAAGCAAGCGCAGAGCCGCGTGAAGGCGCTGGCGCGCATGGAAAAGCTCGCGCCGGTGCTGACCAGCGGCGACTTCCAGTTCGAGTTCCGCGAGCCGATGAATTTGCCGAACCCGATGCTGGCGTTCTCGGTCGTCGCGTGCGGCTACCCGGCAGCGGAGCCAGGCGGCGAGCCCAAGCGCATCGTGCAGAACATCAACCGCTCGGTGCTCGCGGGGCAGCGCATCGGCATCCTGGGTGCGAACGGGCAAGGCAAATCCACCGTTGTCAAGACGATCGCGCGCGACCTGGCGCCGCTGGCCGGCGAGATCACCGAAGGCAAGGGCCTGACGATCGGCTACTTCGCGCAGCAGGAGCTCGACGTGCTCTCGCTCGGCGACGGCCCGCTGATGCACATGGTGCGGCTGGCGCGCGACGTGGGCCCGCCCGCGCGCGAGCAGGAGCTGCGCGACTTCCTCGGCTCGTTCCGCTTCGTGGGCGACATGGTCACGCAGGCGGTGGGCACCTTGTCGGGCGGCGAGAAGGCGCGCCTCGTGCTGGCGATGCTGGTGTGGCAGCGCCCCAACCTGCTGCTGCTGGACGAGCCGACCAACCACCTCGACCTGACCACGCGCGAGGCGCTGAGCATGGCGCTGAACGAGTTCGAGGGCACGGTGATGCTGGTGAGCCACGACCGCGCGCTGCTGCGCGAGGTGTGTGACGAGTTCTGGCTCGTCACCGGCGGCGCGATCCAGCCCTTCGATGGCGATCTGGACGACTACCAGAAGTGGTTGCTGGAGCAATCTCGTGAACAGTCGCGAGCCGCATCCCGAGACTCAGCGCGAGACTCAGCGCGAGACGCCGGCAAGAAGCAGCGCGGGGATGGCGGGTTGGCGGCCAACGCCTCGGCCGCGGCCTCGTCCAAGGCGCCGGAGACGAACGCGGCCAAGGCCGGCCCGAGCGCCAATCCGCGTGAAGACCGCAAGGCCGCCGCGGCCGCACGCCAGCAACGCGCCGAAGAAGCCAAGCCGCTGCGCAAGGAGCTCAACAAGGTCGACAACCGGCTCGGCGTGCTGTTCGCGGAACGCGACAAGCTCGAAGCCGGCTTTGCCGATGGCAAGCTCAGCCCCGAGGCCAGTGCAGACGCCGGCAAACGCCTGAAGGCAGTGGCCGAGGAGATCGAGCGGTTGGAAGGCCGCTGGCTGGCGTTGAGCACGCAGATCGACGAGATGACCGCCGAGGCGCGCTGAGGCGCACCGACGCACAGCCTGCGCTGGTGCGACGCGGCCAGTCTCGAACGGTTCAGCCGCAGAGCTGCAGCATCAACTCGATCCGCGCCTGTGCCGGCGTCAGCGGGCCGGCGCCGGGCAATGCGTCGCCTCGGCTCTCGATCACGCTGCCAGCGCCGCAGCGCGAGCTGCGCCACACCGTCACACCCGCCGCCTGCGCGTCGAGCAGCGCTGCGAGCAGCGCGTGGTGCACCGAGCCGTTGCCCGTGCCGGCCACGACGATGCCTTGAACGCCATCGGCACACAGGGCGCGGACCACCGCCCCGCCGGCACCGGCATGGCTCGTCACCACCTCCACGCGCGGCCAGCGTCCAGCGTCGGCAGGCAGCCGGGCCAGGCCGATCGCCTCGCTCTGGGGCCAGGGCCGATGCTGCCGCAGGCAGCCCTCCTCCACGTGCGCCAGCGGACCGGCGTCACCGGCGTTGAACGCATCGAGTCGGTAGGTGTGACCCTTGCGGACATCGAGCCCGCTGTGCACCTGGCTTGCCAACACGGCCACCACGCCGCGCGCGCCTTCGTGCCGTGCCACCCGGACGGCATCGAGCAGGTTCTGCGGCCCGTCGGCCTGCAAGGCGGTGGCTGGGCGCATGGCCGCCGCCAGCACCACCGGCTTGACAGGCGCCAGCACGCGCTGCAGGAAGTAGGCGGTTTCTTCCAGCGTGTCGGTGCCGTGGGTGATGACGATGCCTTGCACCTGCGGCCGCGAAAGATGGTGCGCCACCCGCTCGGCCAAACGCCGCCAGACCGCGAAGTCCATGTCCTTGCTGTCGATCTGAGCCACCTGCTCGGCCTCGATCGGCCACGCGCCCAGCGCGGGAACGGCGGCCACCAACTGCGCCACGCCCAGCTGCGCCGCGCTGTAGCCGACGTTGTCGCCAGGCAGCGTTGCCGTGCCGGCGATGGTGCCACCGGTGCCCAGAATCACCACGGTCGCAGGTTTGCTTTGCATTTTTGTTCGGCCTGGATGAAAATACAGCCACTGGATAAAACGTCAGCCACCGTGGCGCGGGCTTGCCCTGCCAATGCGCCGCCACCGCGCCACCAAGGAGTCACCGTGCCAGAAACACCCAAGCTCACCGACCGCCAGCAGCAGATTCTCGACCTGGTGCAAAGCGCGATCGAACGCACCGGCGCGCCGCCCACGCGCGCCGAGATTGCCAATGAACTCGGCTTCAAGTCCGCCAACGCGGCCGAGGAGCACCTGCAGGCGCTGGCGCGCAAGGGCGTCATCGAACTGGTGGGCGGCACCTCGCGCGGCATCCGTTTGAAGTCTGACACACTGCGCGCCCTCAACGAGTCGCGCGGCCGGCAGTTCAGCCTGCCACTGCCCAGCCTGGCGCAACTCACCTTGCCGCTGGTCGGGCGGGTGGCAGCCGGCGCGCCGATCCTGGCGCTCGAGCACATCGAGCAGAGTTACCTGATGGAAGCCAGCATGTTCCCGCGCCGGCCCGACTACCTGCTGAAGGTACGCGGCATGAGCATGCGCGACGCCGGCATCATGGACGGCGACCTGCTCGCGGTGCAAAAGGCCAAGGAAGCCAAGAACGGCCAGATCGTCGTCGCCCGGCTCGGCGACGAGGTCACGGTCAAACGCTTTCGCCGCACCAAGACCAGCATCGAACTGCTGCCCGAGAACCCCGACTTCAAGACCATCGTGGTGCCCCTGCCCGGCCAGCGTGGAGAGGGAGGCGAGGTCGAGTTCGAGCTCGAGGGCCTGGCCGTCGGGCTGATCCGCAACCACATGCTGATGTGAGCCAGCCCGGCAACGCCATGGCCTCCCTCTCTGCTTCGTCCAGCGGCAAGCCCGCAACGATCAAGTCGCCGAAAGTCGCGAGTGCGGCCGACTGCAAGGCGCTCGAGCAGCTTCCCAACATCGGCCCGGCGCTCGCCGCCGACCTGAGGCTGATCGGCATCCACGAGCCCAAAGACCTGCGCGGCAAAGACGCCTTTGTGCTCTACCAGCGGCTGTGCGCGGCCACCGGCCAGCGGCAAGACCCGTGCGTGCTCGACACCTTCATGGCCGCCACGGACTTCATGCTCGGCTCGCCCGCCGCGCCGTGGTGGCACTACACGCCACAACGCAAGGCGCTGTTCGGACAAGTCTGATCGGGGGCCTGCCGCCGAAGCGGCGGGCCAACCTACTTCGGAGTCAACACCAGCGTCTGCTCGGTGGGCGCGGACCACAGCGGCACGTACTGCACGGCAGCCCAGCGCTTCACGAAGCTGCGGTACAGCGGCGAGAACACATTGCCCGACTGGCCGCTGGAATGCATGACGCGCGACTTCGTCGGGTCGGCCAGGTCGTAGAGCGCGCGCAACGACGGGCCGTGTTCGTTGAGGTACATCTCGCCGGTCGCCGCATCGGGCCTCATCGCCACGCGCGAGCTGTTGACGGTGTAGGTGTCGCCGCCCACCGGCGCCCGCAGCTCGAACCACGGCGCCAGCGCCTTGACGCGACTGAACGGCCGGTGCTCCGAGCGTGCCTGGTGGGCGTTGCCCCACTGCCAGGCAGACACGTCAGGGCCGTGCGCTTTCTGCAACTCGTCGAGCGCACGTGAGAACGCGGCGTCTGCCTGCCGGGCGCAGGTTTCGCCGGCGGGTGTGGTCTTGTCGTCGCACCAGAATGTGTCGTCCCGCTCCAGCACGCCTTCAATCGCATCGCGAAAGCCGCGGGCGCCCAGGGTGCGGTCCAGCAGGGGCTGGCCGATCTCGTCGGCCAGCACACCCAGCGTGAGTTGGCGCGCCCAGGCCCAGAAGATCAGCGGCGCCGCGCGGTCGGCTGCCATCGTGCCGTCGAAGTCAGCCAGTTGGCGCTGCGCCGCAGCGGCCAGCGGGTGCGATGACTGCGCCTTGCGGATGAAGGGCAGCAGGCGCACGGTGCCCAGCGACAGCACGTCGGCCTGAATGTCGCGCAGGCTCTCCAGCGTGTGCTTCGGCCGGGCCGCGAGCAGTTGCTCGATGCGCTGCATGCGGTACGGCACCGCCCACTCGCTGGTGATGTAGTGCGGGTACTCCGGCCCGTGGATGCACTGGTTGGCGGTGGCGATCCAGCCCCGCTGCGGGTCGGTCTCGCGCGGGGTCTGGCTCGGATCGACGAAGCCGGCCCAGTCGTAGCGCGCCTCCCACCCTGGCGACGGCACCTGGCCCTTGAGGTCGTTCTCTGCCTTGCGCACCGGCACCTTTCCAGCCGACACCATGCCGATGCGCCCCTCGCGGTCGGCCACCACCATGTTCTGCATCGGCGCCAGATAGCGCGCCGACGCGGCGATGAACTCCGCCACCGACGTGGCGCGGCTGAACGCCAGGCCCGCCTCCAGCGTGCCGGGGTCGGGGTCAAGCGCGGTCCAGCGCATCGCCAGCGCGTACGAAGGCTTGTCGGCCGGGCCGGTCAAACCCGCGATGGTGCCACCGTCCGAGATCACCGGCCCATGGCGCGTGGCACGCACCGGCAGCACCACATCGGGCTTGCCCTTGACCTGGATGGTTTCGCTGAACGTCTCGAATGGCGCCCAGCCGTCGGGCGTCTGGTACTGGCCCGGGTCGTCGGGCTTGATGCGCTCGATGTACAGGTCTTGCACGTCGGGCGCGGTGTTCGTGAAGCCCCAGGCGATGTGCTCGTTCTGCCCCAGCACGACCACCGGCAGGCCGGGCATCGTCGCACCCGCCACCTTCAGGCCCGGCGCCTCCAGACGCGCGAAGTACCACAGCGCCGGGCTGCTGAGCTTGAGGTGCGGGTCGTTGGCCAGCAGCGGCTTGCCGGTGTCGGTGAGCGCGCCATGCACCACCCAGTTGTTCGAGCCTGCCCCCTCCACACCCGAGGGCGGTGCGGCGAGCAGCGCCTGCGTGCCCAGCCGGCCGTCAAGGCGCAGACCGCGGAACAGCGCAGCATAGTCAGCCGTCTGAAGAGGGAGCTCGCCTGGGTAAGGCGGGATCAGTTCGTTGATGCGCGCCACCGGCAGCTTCAGCGCCAAGCGCATCCGCAGCAGCTCGGTGGACCAATTGCCGCCCAGGTCCCAGGCCATCATGGCGGCCCATGCCATCGTGTCCTCAGGCGTCCACGGCTCGGGCGTCAGGCCGAGCAGCACGAACTCAGGCGGGCGTGCCGTCATCGCACCGCTCAGGAAGGCATTGATTCCGGCGGTATAGGCCAGCACCGCCGCACGCACCTCGGGGCTGGCCAGGGCCCACTGCCGCGCCGCGGCGCGTTTGACGCCGAGCGCGCGCAGGAACTTGTCGTTTTCCAGCGCGGGCTCGCCAAACGCCTGTGCCAACCGGCCCGAGCCGATGCGCTTGTGCGTCTCCAGCTGCCAGAGCCGATCCTGCGCGTGCGCGAAGCCCAGGCCGAACACTGCATCGTCAATGCTGGTGGCCTTGATGGTGGGGACGCCCAGCGCATCGCGCTCGATGCGCACCGGCGCGTGCGGGCCGGCCACGACGATGCTGCCGTCGGTCAGCGGCAGCGACATCCGGCTGTAGAGCCACAACGCCGCGCCCAGCAGGACCAGCAAGGCTGCGAGCATGAACACCGAGCGCTTGAGCCACTTCATGCCTGGATCCGTTCGGTGCGAGTGTCGGTTGTGAGTGAGATGGGGTTGCCAAAGGGGCGCGCATCTCGGCTTGGCGATGCGGCACTGAGGCGCGTTGGCTCGGCGCACAAGGCAGGGGCTCTGGACGATCAACCCCGGTTCGCGGCTGCTTTTCAATGCTTCGCCGGGCGAACGCATTGAAACAATCGTCACCGGTCTTGCCATTGTGGCAGGGCCTGGTCAAGCGGAAAATTCACGTTATGTTCAAGAGACTGCTCATCTCGTCGGTGTCCGCGGTGCTGCGCCACCCGGGCGACAGCGGCACTCAGGTGTGCCCGCCGCGCGAAGGTGGGCCGGTCACGCGGCCGCGGGGTGGCCTGCGCGATTGGCTGTCGAACTCGCTGCCGCCGAAGCTTGGCGCTGTGTCCCTTCGTGAGGCAGGTGCCGCAGCAGACCCGTCGGGCGCCGTGGGTTCAGTTGGAGCTCGGCCTCTTGAGATCGCGCGCCAGGACTTCATCGACAGCCTGGCCGACATCCGCACCCAACAGGCGGGCGACTTGCTGCGCCGCATCCGGCTGGCGCGCTCGTTGCGCGAGCTGTGGTTTTTGCGCGCCGAAGTCTTCACCCTCGTGGCACACCACCGCGACCAAGCCGAGGCCACGCACCGCATGGCTGTGTTGGGTTCGCACTTTCCGCGCCCGGTCGCGCACACGTCCGCGGCACGCCGGAGCGCGGCCCGGCCATGACGCCGCTGCACCCCGACCGCGCCGCAGCGCCGGGGCTGCCACCCGGCCTGCACCCAGCGGCAATGGCGGGCGCGCTGCCGCAGGAACGCCAAGCGCGCATCGCCGCTCGACGCGCGTTCGTCGAGATGAAGCAGGCCTACATGGAGGCGGCGTCCGACATCGTCGGCGCCACCGCGGCGGTGCTTCAGCAGAAGGTGCGCCGCGCAAGCGAGCCGTGGGAGCTGTGGAGCCTGCGGGCCGTGCTCCTGGCTTCGCTGCCGGCCGAGCACGAGCGCACGCTGGGACACAAGCAAAAGCTCGGGCGCGAGTTCGACAGCATCTTCAGCCGCTCGTCCGGGCTCTAGACCTGCACGCGGCCCGGCCCTGCCCTATTGCAAGGCGCCGAGGTAGTCCGACTTGCCCAACTCAACCCCGTTGTGGCGCAGCAGCGCGTACACCGTGGTCACATGGAAGTAGAAGTTGGGCAGCACGAAATGCTTCAAGTAGAACTCGCCCTTGAGCGTGATCGTGCCGTCGCGCCGGGGCAGCACCACGTCCTTGGCTTCGGTGCCGTCGATCTGCGCGGCAGGAACCGACTTCACGTAGGCCACCGTCTTGGCGATGCGCTCGCGAAACTCGGCCCAGGTGGTCTCGACGTCCTCGAACTTGGGTGCCTCCACACCGGCCAGGCGTGCCACGCCGAACTTGGCGCTGTCGCAGGCGATCTGGATCTGCTTGCCGAAGGCCAGCATGTCTGGCGCAAGGCGCGATTGAACCAGCACGCTGGTGTCGAACTTGCGAGCGCGCGCATGCGCCTCGGCCCGCTCGAGCCAGGCGTCGAGGTTGCCGAGCATGCGGACGAAAACCGGCACGCTGGCCGAATGCATCGAGAGTGTCACAGGCTGTCTCCTTGAGGACGATCGGGTCGGGCAAGGCGCGCATGCTAGCGCGAGCAGGTCGATCCTGCAGCGCCTTGGCAGGCCCTTGGGCAGGTGCACAATGACCGGGCCATCCATCGCTCGCCCTGTCGTGAACATCATCATCCTCGACGACTACCAGGACGCTGTTCGCAAGCTCAAGTGCGCCACCTTGCTCGAGCCGCTGAACGCCAAAGTCTTCACCAACAACGTCAAGGGCATCGGCCAGCTGGCGGTGCGTCTGCGTGACGCGGACGTGCTGGTGTTGATCCGCGAGCGCACGCAGTTCCCGCCCCAGTTGCTTGAGAAACTGCCCAAGCTAAAGCTCATTTCGCAGACCGGCAAGGTCGGCTCGCACATCGACGTGCCGACGTGCACGCGGCTGGGCATCGCCGTGGCCGAAGGCGTGGGCTCGCCTGTGGCCACCGCCGAGCTGACCTGGGCGCTGGTGATGGCAGCGATGCGTCGGCTGCCGCAGTACATCGCCAACCTCAAGCATGGCGTGTGGCAGCAGTCGGGGCTGAAGGCGGCGTCGATGCCGGCCAACTTCGGCCTCGGGCTGGCGCTGAGCGGCCGCACACTGGGGGTGTGGGGGTACGGCCGCATCGGCAAGCTGGTCGCCGGCTATGGGCGCGCGTTCGGCATGCAGGTCACGGTGTGGGGCAGCGAGGCTTCGCGAGCGCGCGCGCTGGCCGACGGCTACGTGCCGGCGCCGAGCGCCGAGGCTTTCTTCGAGGCCTGCGACGTGCTCTCGCTGCACCTGCGCCTGAGCGAGACGACGCGCAGCATCGTCAAGCTGGACGCGCTGACGCGCATGAAGCCGACCGCGCTGATCGTCAACACCTCGCGCGCCGAGATCATCGAAGACGGCGCGCTGGTGTCGGCACTGAACCGCGGCCGGCCCGGCATGGCTGCGGTCGATGTGTTCGAGACCGAGCCCATCCTGCAAGGCCACCCGCTGCTGCGCCTCGAGAACGCCATTTGCACGCCGCACATCGGCTACGTCGAGCAGGACGGCTATGAGATGTACTTCCGCGCCGCATTCGAGAACGTGGTGAACTTCATCAAGAGCGAGCCGACGAACATCGTCAACCCCGAAGCGCTGCGCGTCATTCGATGAACGAGGGCAGTCCGGCAACCACCGCGCCCGCCCCGGCCGGTGGACTGCGCCGCGCGCGCTGGGCGCTGCTGTTCGGCAACTTCGTCATCGGCTGCGGCGTGTTCGTGGTGGCGGGCACGCTGAATGACATCAGCCGCTCGCTGAACGTGTCGGTGCCGCTGGCCGGGCAATTGATCGCGATCGGCGGCGCGGTGATGTGTTTCGGCGCGCCACTCCTGGCCGGCTGGGTCGCCGGGTTCGACCGCCGCCGGCTGCTGGCCTGGACGCTGCTTTGGTACGCCGCCGGCCATGCGCTGTGCGCGCTGATGCCGAGTTACGCCGCGCTGTGGCCGGTGCGCGCTGCCACGGTGCTGGGCGCCGCGGTGTTCACCCCCCAGGCTGCCGCGGCAATGGGCTTCATGGCCCCGCCGGCCGAACGCGCTCGCGCCATCACCTTCATCTTTCTCGGCTGGTCGGTCGCCTCGGTGCTGGGCATGCCGACGACCGCGTGGCTCGGCGAGGTGCACGGCTGGCGTGTGGCCTTCGGTGCGGTGGCAGCGTTGGCGGTGCTGGCGGCGTGGGGCGTGTTCACGTCGCTGCCCGACGGCGTGAAGCCGGCGCCGCTGTCGCTGAAGGCGTGGAAAGAGGTCTTCACGCACCCGCTGCTGATGTTGATCATTGCCGTGACTGCGTTGCAGAGCGCGGGGCAGTTCACCGTGTTCTCGTACATGGCGCCCTACTACAGCCAGGTGCTGCAGGCCAGCCCGGCGCAGATCACGCTGCTGTTCGCGTGGTTCGGCGTGTTCGGGCTGATCGGTAACCTGCTGCTGACGCGGCACATCGAGCGGCTCGGCGCGGGCCGAGCGGTGGCTCTGGCAACGGTCTCGATTGCGCTGTCGCTGCTGCTGTGGCCACTGGCCACTGGCGTGGCGACGATGTTGCTCGTGATCATCCCGTGGGCGCTCGGCTGCTTCTCGGCCAACTCGGGGCAGCAGGCCCGGCTCAATGCCACGGCGCCGGCGCCGGCGCTGGCATCGGCGCTGATGGCGCTGAACAGCTCGGCCATGTACCTCGGCCAGGCGCTCGGCGCGACCGCAGGCGGCTGGCTGATTGCACACGGCGGCTACGGGCCGCTGCACTGGGTGGGGCTGGCGAGCGTGCTCGTGGCGTTGGGCTTGAGCGTGTGGGTCGGGCGGCGCCGTGCGCCGGCGCCGGCATGACGACGATGAGCGCCGAGCCGCCCGCACTGGCCCGGCCCCAATCACTGACCGACCTGTTCTTCGCGTTCAACCGGCTCGCGCTGCAGGGCTTCGGCGGCGTGCTGGCGGTGGCGCAACGCGAGCTCGTCGAGCACCGGCGCTGGCTCACGCGCGAAGACTTTCTGGAGCTCGTCTCGGCCGCGCAGGTGTTGCCCGGGCCGAACGTGGTCAACCTGTCGCTGATGCTGGGCGACCGCTACTTCGGCCTGCGCGGCGCGTTCGCGGCGCTCGCCGGCATGCTGGCGGTGCCACTGGTGATCGTGCTGTTGATGACCACGCTGTACGCGCAATTCGCCGACGTGCCTGCCGTCAGCGGCGCATTGCGCGGCATGAGTGCGGTGGCCGCCGGGCTGATCCTGGCAACCGCGTGCAAGCTGATGATGGCGTTGCGCAAGAACCCGCTCGGGCCGGTCGCATGCGCCGCGTTCGCCCTGGCGACGCTGCTGGCGGTCGCCGCGTGGCGGCTTCCGCTGGCCACCGTGATCCTCGCCCTGGGCGCGCTGGCCGTTGCGCTGGCGTGGTGGCGGCTCAAGCCATGACGGCGCTCGGCTGGCCCGACCTGCTGGCGATGTTCGGCCACTTCCTGGTGCTGAGCCTGCTGTCGGTCGGCGGCGCCATCACCACCGCGCCGGAGATGCACCGCTACCTGGTCACGCAGCAAGGCTGGCTGACTGACCTGCAGTTCAGCGCCTCGATCGCGATCGCGCAGGCCGCGCCCGGGCCCAACGTGCTGTTCGTCGCCGTGATGGGCTGGACGATCGCCGGGCCGCTGGGCGCGCTGGTCACGATGGTCGGCATCCTGCTGCCGTCCACCGTGCTGTCGCTCACGGCCGGGCGCTGGGGCCAGCAGCGGCGCAACACGCGCGGCGTGCGCGCCTTCACCGGTGGCATGGCGCCGCTGACGATCGGGCTGATGCTGGCCACGGGCTGGCTGCTGGCTGAGCCCTTCTTGAGCACGCCCGATCACCGGTGGGGCGCAGCGGTGATGATCGGCGTGACGATGGCCGTGATGCTGCGCACCCGCATCAGCCCGATGTGGCTGGTGGGGCTGGGCGCGGTGGTGGGCGCCTTCGGCGGGGCGTGAAGCCGGTGCGCGTTCGCGCGACCGTGTTTGTCGATCGGCCAGCGAGTGGCTGGCGATTGGCCGGCGATTGGCCCAAGCACGGCCAGGACCGCTCACCGCAACGCGTCGGCCACCAGGTTCGGCAATTCCGCCAGGTCGCGTTGCACGTGGGTCGGCAGTTCGGCCAGAGCGGCGTCGCTTGCAACTGAGCCGACGAGCACGTCGGCCCCGCCTTGCCCGTTGGCCCGCACCACCAGGCTCATCGGCACCGCATGCTGGCCGCCCGCCCGGTCCATGAACACCGGCGTTCCGCCCGCGGACGAGGCGAACACAACCACTTTCCAGTGTGTGCTGCCCGACGCATCTTTGGCGGAGCCTTGGTCCACCAACGCGAACATCTGCAAGCCATGGCGCTGGGCCGACGCTTCGATGCGAAGCACCGTCTCGGCCACGCTGTAGCGGCTGCTGTGGCTCGTCATCAAGCCGCGGGACTCGACCCGCGCCAGCGTGGCGCCCGCAAAGGCCGACATGACGACGGCCATGCAACCCGTCATCCAGAAGCGGAACGGCGGGCGGGCAGAACTGGTTTCTTCGAGCGGAAGTGTGGTTTTTTTGGCGTCTGAAAACATGTGACAAAGGCTAGTGGCGGCCTGTGTCATGCACAAGTAAAAACCTGTGAGCCGATGTAAACGTCAGCCCTGGCGGTGATTCTTCACGGCCGCGCGGTCAACCTCTCGCTGTCGGAAAGCGCGCCGCTGGGAGCGCCGCCGTCACTTCGTCCCGAAGATCTTGTCGCCCGCGTCGCCCAGGCCCGGAATGATGTAGCCGACCTCGTTGAGGTGGCTGTCGACCGCCGCCGTCCAGCAGCGCACATCGGGGTGCGCCTTGTCGAGCGCCGCCACGCCTTCGGGCGCAGCCACCAGCACGAGCGCGCGGATGTCCTTGCAGCCGCGGCTCTTGAGCAGGTTGACGGTGGCGATCATCGAGCCAGCGGTCGCCAGCATCGGGTCGATGATGAGCGCCGTGCGCTGCTCGAGGTGGCCCACGAACTTCTCGAAGTAGTTCTCGGGTTGCAGCGTCTCGTGGTTGCGGCTCAGGCCGACGACGCTGACCTTGGCGCTCGGGATCATGTCGAGAACGCCGTCGAGCATGCCGAGGCCAGCGCGCAAGATCGGCACCACCGTAACCTTGCGGCCGCTGATCTGGTCCACCTCGACCGGGCCGCTCCAGCATTGCAGCGTGGTCTTCTCGAGCGGAAAGTCGGCTGTCGCCTCGTAGGCCAGCAGCCGCGCCAGCTCGTTCGTCAGCTCGCGGAATTTCTTGGTCGAGATCTCGTTCTCGCGCAGCAGGCCGACCTTGTGCTTGACCAGCGGGTGCTTGACGTCGATGACGGGCATGGAGGCTCCTCGGTGTTCAGGGAATGTTTCGCGGGGTGCGCTGACGCATCGCTTCGTACAGGCACACGCCGCTGGCCACCGACACGTTCAGGCTTTCAACGGCGCCGTGCATCGGCAGCCGCACCAGCGCGTCGCAGGTCTTGCGCGTGAGCTGCCGCATGCCGCTGCCTTCGGCGCCGAGCACCAGCGCGAGCGGCCCGCGCAGGTCGAGCTCATACAGCGATTGCGGCGCGTCGTCGCTGGTGCCGACGACGCGGATGTTGCGCTCCTTCAGCTCGTTCAGCGTGCGCGCGAGATTGGTGACCATGAAGTACGGCACCGTGTCGGCGGCGCCGCTGGCGACCTTGGCGACGGTGGCGTTGACGCCCACCGCGTGGTCTTTGGGCGCGATCACCGCGTGCGCGCCGGCGCCGTCGGCCACACGCAGGCACGCGCCCAGGTTGTGCGGGTCGGTGATGCCGTCGAGCACCAGCAGCAGCGGGTCGCTGTCGATGGCGTCGAGCGTGTCGTCGAGCGAGTGGCTCATCGCCAGCTTCTCGACCCGCGCGACCACGCCCTGGTGGCGCGTGCTGCCGCACAGCTTGTGCAGCCGATCGTCGTCGCTGTCGATCAGGCGGGCGCCGGCCTCGCGGGCCCGTTCGACGAATTGGCGCATGCGCTGGTCGCGCCGGGTCGCGTCGACATGAACCTCGCGGACCGACTTCGGCGCGGCCTTCAGGCGCACCGTCACCGCGTGAAAACCGAACAGGACCTGGCTACTCATGCAGCGATGGTAGCGGCCCTGCCGGTGGCGGGCCGGCGGGGCGCGGGCAAGCGTCAGGCGGTGATGTTGACCAACGCGCCGACCTGCGGCATCGGGTTGCCCTGGTTCACGCTGTCGGGCCGCATCGCCTGGGCCAGCGTCTGCAAGAAGGTGCGCAACTTGTCGGCCATGTCGGTCTGAGCCGCTTGCGGCTTGAGTGCGCCGAAGAGCTGCGAGAACGCGTCGAGCAGCGGGTTGCGGGCGGGCTCTGTGACCGGGCTGGCCGCCAAGGCAGGCGCAGCAGGCGTGGTGGCCAAGGCGGGCAGCGCGGTCGCCGACACGTCTGCGGCCGACGTCGCCGCGCTGGTTTCGATGCGTCCGTCGCTGCTGGCAACGGCTGCGTTCGTGGTCTCGGCTTGTGCCGGCGCCCGCACGGCGCTGGTCTGGATCGTCAGCGTGATCGAAAGCGAACTCGCCATGGAGGCCGGGCCGCCCGCTGCGCCCACCGCTGCCGGGGCTGCATAGGTTTGCGACAGCGCGTTCAGCCGCTGGGCCATGTCGCCATAACCTTCACGACGCCAGCCGTGGTGCCCGTGGTGGCCATGGTGGTGGCGGCGACCGCCGTCGCCGTGGACGCGGTCGGCACCGCGTTCGGCCGACTCGCCACGGCCCATCTGGCGCAAGGCGCTGAACAGCTCGTGGGCGAACTGGCGCACAGCCGACTCGATGCTGACCTGCGGCTTGTCAGCGACATCCATCGGCGCGGTGTTGGGGCTGGCCGCGGTGGTTGCGGTCGCGGTTGCGGTCGCGGCTGCGCTCTGCGCCACAGCGGCTGCGGCGCTGGCCTGGCCGGCGGCCAGCGCGGCAGCCGCGTCGGCAGCCGTGCTGGGTACTGCGACGACCGCTGTAGCAGCAGGCTGTGCCGGTTGCGCTGCAGCGTTGCCAACACCGAGTTCGCGCAGCGCCGTCATCATCGCTTCGACCAGCCGGTTCGGCCGGCTGGCCGGGCGGGCCTCGTCGCACGAGTGTCTGGCGGCTGGCCCAGCCGGCGCGCAGCGCTCGGCAGGGGCGGTTTGCTTTGCAGCAGGCGCGGCGTACGTGTTCACGAAGGTGAACGAAAGCGAGGTCGAGGTGATGGACATGGCGGACTCCTTTTCCTTCTTGACGGGGCGGGCCACTGCGGGCCGGCTGTGAAAAGGTTGTCGACGTGTCGATCGGGGGAATTCAAGGCTTGAATGTAAATGTGTGTAAGCGAAAGTGCCTTTACACGAAGGGCGTGCTAGGCGCGCGTCATCGTCGTCCACATCATCAGCAGGCCGATCAACACCGGCTGGTGCAGCATGTAGAAGCTCAGGCTCCAGCGACCCAGCACCGACAGCGGCGCCAGAACGGCAGGCAGCGCACCGGCTACCCACCCGCGGCGGCGCAGCAGCACCCACTGGCCGGCGGCCAGGCCCCACCACACCACCCCGAGCCACGGCAGCACCGGCGCGTAGTCCTCGGTGACCGGCTTTCGCGTGATCAGACCAACCCAGTTCGTCCAGCGCGTATCGAACCACGGGTGCTGCACCAGTTGAGGCAGCGCCACCGCCACCAGACCTGCCAGCCACAACCAGCGCCCCCAGCCCGCCGTCAGCCGCGCGACGATCAGCACCACCGCCAGCCCGTGCAGCACACCGAAGCTGATGAAGCTGCGCGGGAACATGACCCAAGAACCCACGCTGACCAGCACCGCACACGCCGCCACTTGCGCCCAGCGCTTCCAGAAGCGCGGCCAGCGCTGGCCTTGCTCGAAGGCGATCGCCTGCCCGAAGCCGGCGCAGAACATGAACAACGTGACGATGCACATGCGCTGCACGGTCCAGAACGGGTCGCGGTAGAAGTCCTGCCGGATCAGACCGAAGTAGTTCAGGTCGAAGCAGAAATGGAACAGCGCCATCCAGACGATCGCCACGCCGCGCAGCGCATCGAGGCGGTCGAAGCGCTCGGGGTGCGGTGGCTGCGATCTCATGCGCGGACGATAGCGCAGCCGTGCGTTACCATCGCGCCCCGGAGCCACCCGGCTCGGGCACTCGCCCTGCGGCGTTTCACTCCGGGTTCGCGCTGCAGTCTCATCCTGGCGGAGTCGCTTTTCATGCAGGTGGTTTGCCTCGATCTCGAAGGTGTGCTGGTCCCGGAAATCTGGATCGAGTTCTCGCGCCGCACCGGCATCCCTGAGTTCTCGCGCACCACGCGCGACGAGCCCGACTACGACAAGCTGATGCGTTACCGGCTCGACCTGCTGTCGCGCCACGGGCTGCGGCTGGCCGACATCCAGAGCGTCATTCAGGGCATGGGCCCGATGCCTGGCGCGCGCGCGTTTCTCGACGAGTTGCGCGAGCGCTTCCAGGTCTTCATCCTGTCGGACACGTTCTACGAATTCGCCGACCCGCTGATGCAGCAACTCGGCCGGCCCACACTGCTGTGCCATCGGCTGGTGGTCGACGACGCCGGCTTCGTGCGCGACTACAAGCTGCGCCAGCCCGACCAGAAGCGCATGGCCGTGAACGCGCTCAAGAGCCTGAACTACCAGGTCATCGCGGCCGGCGATTCGTACAACGACACCGGCATGCTGATGGCCGCCGACGCAGGCTTTTTCATCCACCCGCCAGAATCGATCGTGGCGCAGTTTCCCCAGTTCCCGGTGAACCGGAGCTACGCCGAGTTGCGCGCGGCGATCGAAGGCGCCTCGCGCCGCCTCTTGCCGCCGGGCTGAGGCCTGCGCCGGCTCAGGCCCGACAAGCATCACCACCGCCGCGTTGTCCAACGCACCCCTCAGCCTTGAAGGAGCTTTCCATGCATCACAAAGTCCACCGCTTGATCGGCCTGCTGGCTGCGCTCGCACCGCTGGCCGTGTCGGCCCAGTCCACCCTGACGCTCGACAAGGTCAAGGCCAGCGGCGCGATCACGCTGGCCTATCGCGAAGCGTCGATCCCGTTTTCGTACCTCGACGACAAAGCGCAGCCGGTCGGCTTCAGCGCTGAAATCTGCAACAAGGTGGTCGAGCAGGTCAAGAAGGCCACCGGCCGCGCCGACCTGAAGGTCAACCTGCAGGCCGTGACCTCGGCAAACCGCATCCCGCTGCTGCAAAACGGCACGATCGACATCGAGTGCGGTTCGACCACCAACAACAGCGAGCGCCAGAAGCAAGTGGCGTTTGCCACCAACTACTTCTACACCGGCACCCGCTTCTTAGTGAAGGCCGGCACCGCCGTCAAGTCGCTCGACGACCTGAAGGGCAAGCCGGTCGTGTCGACCACTGGCAGCACCAACTTCAAGATCATCCGCAACCTGAACGAAGAGAAGAAGTTGAACATCGACCTGCTCGGCGCCAAGGACCACGCCGAGTCGGCGCTGATGGTTCAAAGCGGCCGTGCGGTGGCGTTTGCGATGGACGACATCTTGCTGTACGGCCTGCGCGCCTCGGCGCAGAACCCGGCCGACCTGGCGGTGGTGGGCGAGCCGATCCAGGTGGAGCCTTACGCCATCATGATGCGTAAAGACGACCCCGCATTCAAGAAGCTGGTCGACGACACGCTGGCCGGGATGATGAAAAGCGGTGAATTCGAGGCGCTCTACAAGAAGTGGTTTCAGTCGCCCATCCCGCCCAAGGGCATCAACCTGAATGCTCCGATGAGCCAGGAACTCATCGACAACATGAAGGCGCTGAGCGACAAGCCGGCGACGTGAGGCCGGACGCGCCGACGATGAAGGCTGGCGTTTGATGCAGCCCGCTCGCGCGGGCTGCCTTCAACCCACCCAGTGTCGGGCGTTCTCGTACATGCGCATCCACGGGCTGGGTGCGCTCTTGTCGCCCGAGGTCCAGCTCATCTGGACGTTGCGGAACACCCGCTCGGGGTGCGGCATCAGCACGGTGAAGCGGCCGTCGGCGGTGGTCACCGCGGTCAGGCCGCCTGGGCTGCCATTCGGATTCGCGGGATACGCTTCAGTGGCTTGGCCCGCGTGATCGACGAACCGCATCGCGCGGTGAACGGCGGCGGCGTCCCCTCGCTGCGAAAAATCGGCAAAGCCTTCGCCGTGCGCCACCGCCACCGGCAGCCGGCTGCCGGCCATGCCCTGGAAGAGGATCGACGGGCTCTCCAGCACCTCAATCAATGACAAGCGCGCCTCGAACTGCTCGCTCTTGTTGCGCGTGAACTTGGGCCAGGCCTGCGCGCCCGGGATCAACGGGCTGAGCGCGGCCATCATCTGGCAGCCGTTGCACACGCCCAGCGCAAACGTGTCGGTTCGGTTGAAGAAGGCCGCGAACTGCTCGGCGAGCGCCGGGTTGAACAGCACCGAGCGCGCCCAGCCCTCGCCCGCGCCGAGCGTGTCGCCGTAGCTGAAGCCGCCGCAGGCGACGAAGCCCTGGAACATGTCGAGCCGCGCGCGGCCGGCTTGCAGGTCGCTCATGTGCACATCGAAGGTGTCGAAGCCGGCGCGGTGCATGGCGTAGCTCATCTCGACGTGGCTGTTGACGCCTTGCTCGCGCAGGATCGCGATCTTCGGGCGCGCGAGGTTCAGCGCCGCCGACGTGGGCGGCTGGGGGTCGAAGCTCAGGTGCACGCTCAGGCCCGGGTCGTCTGTGCGGCCGGCGGCGGCGTGTTCGGCGTCGGCGCACGCGGGGTTGTCGCGCAGCCGGCAGATGCGCCAGCTCACCTCGTCCCAGGCCTGGTGCAGCGCGGCGAGCGGCGCGCTGAACACGGGTTTGGCGTCGCGCCAGACCTCGATCACACCCTTGTCGTTCGGTTTGCCGATGAAGTGGCTCACACGGCTCAGGCCGAATTCGCGCAGCGTCTGCATCACCTCGTTGCGCACCGCGGTGGGAACCTGGATGACGGCGCCCAGCTCTTCGTTGAACAGCGCCTGCAGCGTGCGCTCAGCGCGCCGCGCGCCGACCTGGGTGGCCCAATTCTTTGCGTCGCCGTGCTCGGCGCGGCTGTCGTTCACACCGTCGCCTTCGATCACCAGCATGTCCACGTTCAGGCTCACGCCGAGGTGGCCGGCGAAGGCCATCTCGCAAACCGTCGCCCACAGGCCACCGTCGCTGCGGTCGTGGTAGGCCAGCAGCTTGCCTTCAGTTCGCAGGCGGTTGACGGCAGCGAACATCGACTTCAGCAACGCGGGGTCGTCGAGGTCGGGCACGCCGTCTTTGTCATGGCTGCCGAACTGGTTCAACACCTGCGCGAGCATCGAGCCGGCCATGCGGCACTGGCCGGCGCCGAGGTCGATCAGGATCAGCGTCGTGTCGCCGGCCTGCAGTTGCGGCGTCAGCGTGGGCCGCACGTCGTCGAGCGTCGCGAAGGCCGAGACGATCAGCGAGACCGGCGCGATGACTTGCTTGGCTTGCCCATCGTCGCTCCAGCGCGTTCGCATCGACAGGCTGTCCTTGCCCACCGGCACACCGATGCCCAGCGCAGGGCACAGCGCCAGCCCGACGGCCTTGACGGTGTCGTACAGCGCCGCGTCTTCACCCGGTTCGCCGCAGGCGGCCATCCAGTTGCAGCTCAGCTTCACGCGCGCCAGCTCGACCGGTGCTGCCAGCAAATTGGTCAGCGCCTCGCCGACCGCCATGCGGCCGGAGGCCGGCGCATCGAGTGCGGCCAGCGGCGTGCGCTCGCCCAAGCTCATCGCTTCGCCGCGAAAGCCCTGGAAGTCGGCCAGCGTGACTGCGCAGTCGGCCACCGGCACTTGCCACGGGCCGACCATCGGGTCGCGGTGGCTCAGGCCGCCGACGGTGCGGTCGCCGATTGTGATGAGGAACCGCTTGCTCGCCACCGTCGGGTGGCGCAGCACGGCGAACGCCAACGTGTCGAGCGACGCTTCGGACAGGTCCAGCGCGGGCAAGGTGCGCAGCACACGCTGCACGTCGCGGTGCATCTTGGGCGGCTTGCCCAACAGAACGTCCATCGGCATGTCGATCGGGCGGGTGTGGCCGTCGGCGGCTTGCGAATCTTCGAGCAGCAGTTCGGTCGCCTCGGTCGCCACGCCGACCACCGCGAACGGGCAGCGCTCGCGCTCGCACATGGCGCTGAACAGCGGCAGCGCGTCGCGCTCGACCGCCATCACGTAGCGCTCCTGGCTCTCGTTGCACCAGATTTCCTTGGGCGCCAGGCTGCTCTCTTCGACCGGCACCTTGCGCAGGTCGAAGCGCGCGCCGCGCCCGGCCCCGTCCACCAGTTCAGGGAAGGCATTCGAGATGCCGCCGGCGCCCACGTCGTGGATCGCCAGGATCGGGTTGGCCTCGCCGAGCGCCGCGCAATGGTTGATCACCTCTTGCGCGCGACGCTGAATTTCAGGGTTGCCGCGCTGCACCGAATCGAAGTCGAGTTCGGCCGCGTTTGCACCTGCAGCCATCGAGCTCGCCGCGCCGCCACCCATGCCGATGCGCATGCCCGGCCCGCCGAGCTGCACCAGCAGCGTGCCCGCCGGGAACAGCACCTTCTTCGTTTGCGACGCGGCAATGCTGCCCAGCCCGCCAGCAATCATGATCGGCTTGTGGTAGCCACGCCGCAGCGCTGTGGCGCCCTCGCCCACCGTCTGCTCGTACACGCGGAAGTAGCCCGCCAGGTTCGGCCGCCCGAACTCGTTGTTGAAGGCCGCGCCGCCGAGCGGCCCGTCGATCATGATCTGCAGTGCGCTGGCAATGTGCTCGGGCTTGCCGTAAGGCTCGCGCTCCCACGGCTCGTCGGTGCCGGGCAGGCGCAGGTGGCTGACGCTGAAGCCGGTCAAGCCGGCCTTGGGGCGCGAGCCGCGACCTGTCGCGCCTTCGTCGCGGATCTCGCCGCCGGCACCGGTGGCGGCGCCGGGGAACGGCGAGATCGCCGTCGGGTGGTTGTGCGTCTCGACCTTCATCAGCACGTGCACCGCTTCGTTGCGGGCAGCGTAGATCGGCGCATTGGTATAGCCAGCAGGCAACCAGCGCTGGATCGTGCCGCCTTCCATCACCGAGGCGTTGTCGCTGTAGGCGACGATGGTGTGCTGCGGCGACACCTGCTCGGTGTGGCGGATCATGCCGAACATCGAGTGCGATTGCGCCTGGCCGTCGATGGTGAAACTGGCGTTGAAGATCTTGTGGCGGCAGTGCTCGCTGTTAGCCTGCGCGAACATCATCAGCTCCACGTCGGTGGGGTTGCGCTTCAGCCGCGTGAAGGCCTGCATCAGGTAGTCGATCTCGTCGGCCGACAAGGCCAGGCCGAAACGCGTGTTGGCCTCGGCCAGCGCGGCCGGGCCGTGGCCCAGCACGTCCACATGCTCCATCGCCTGGCCTGCGCGGTCGTCGAAGAGGTGCACGCCGTCTTCATGCGCCGGCAGCACACTCTCGGTCATGCGGTCGTGCAGCAGCGCGGCGCAGGCCTGCAGCTCGGCTGGGGAGAGCGGTTTGGTGCCGCCGAGCAAGCCGGTCTTCAGCGTGAAGCGGTACTCGGTGACGCGCTCGATCCGGCGCAGAACCAAGCCGCAGTTGCGCGCGATGTCGGTCGCCTTCGACGCCCAGGGCGACACGGTGCCCAGGCGCGGCACCACCACCCGTATCGCGCCATCGGTCGGGCCGACGTACGGGTCGCCGTACTGAAGCAGTGCCGACAGCTTGTCGAGCTGGCCTCCGGTCAGCGCGACATCGCTGCTGACCCAATGCACGTACCGAGCATGCACCGCAACGATGCGCGCTGCCACCGCCTGGAGCCGCGGCAACAGGGCTTGAGCACGAAAGCTGGACAAGGCATTGCCGCCAGCGAGGGATTGCAGTTGCGGGGGAGTCGAGGTCACGGGCGGGACGCGGTTGGCGCGGCTGAAGCGGTTGAGGGTCGATGCGCAGACGGGTCGGCGACGCCCCTGCCTTTGCGCCCCCGGATTCTAGGAGGCGTGTGTGCGCGAGTCGCGTCGTGAAGCCGCGCCGATGGGATAATCGGAGACATGACCATCAGCATCAAGACCGGCGCCGACGTAGAGGGCATGCGCGTGGCCGGCCGGCTCGCCTCGGAAGTCCTGGACCTGCTCACGCCGCATGTGCAGCCAGGCATCACGACCGACCAGCTCGACGCCATGGCCCACGCGCACATCGTGAACGTGCAGCAGGCCATTCCTGCGCCGCTGAACTACGCGCCGGCCGGGTACACGCCCTACCCCAAGTCCATCTGCACCTCGATCAACCACCAGGTCTGTCACGGCATCCCGAACGACCGGCCGCTGAAGAACGGCGACATCGTCAACATCGACGTCACCGTCATCAAGGACGGCTGGCACGGCGACACGAGCCGCATGTTCGTCGTCGGCACCGGCTCGATCGCCGCGCGCCGGCTGTGCCAGATCACGTACGAGGCGATGTGGAAAGGCATCGTGCGGGTGAAGCCCGGCGTGCGGCTGGGCGACATCGGGCACACGATCCAGACGTTTGCCGAGGTGAACGGCTTTTCGGTCGTGCGGGAGTTCTGCGGCCACGGCATCGGCCGCAAGTTCCATGAAGAGCCGCAGGTGATGCACTACGGCCGGCCCGGCACGATGGAGGAGCTGGTGCCCGGCATGATGTTTACGATCGAGCCGATGATCAACGCCGGCCGGCGCGACATTCGCGAAACCGGCGACGGCTGGACCATCGTCACCAAAGACCGTTCGCTCTCGGCCCAGTGGGAGCACACGGTGCTCGTCACCGAGACCGGCTACGAGGTCATGACACTGTCGGCCGGCAGCCCGCCGCCGCCGGCCTTCGTGACAGCGGCAACGGCGGGAATGCAAGCCGAGCGCCACTTCAGCGCGGTCTGACTTGAACGGCGGCATCAAGGTCGCGCGCGAGGCTGCCGCCGAGCTGGCCACGGCGATGGCGGCACCGCCGGCGGCGCCCCCGCCACCGACAAGTTCCCCCACGTCACTCGACGCAACGGCGTCGAGCCCGGCCGGTGCCGGTCTGCCAGGTCTCGGCGCGCCGCCCCTTTCTGTGAGCCAACTGCGCAGCCGCTTCCGCGAAGGCAAGGCGGCGCTGCTGGAGCGCTTTCGAACCTCGCGCCCCACCGTGCCAGCAGCAACGCTGCTGTTGCGCTCGCTCACCCTGCACGTCGACCAGACGCTGCTCGAACTGTGGCGGCAGGCCCGGATGCCAGCAAACGCCGCGCTGCTGGCGGTGGGGGGTTATGGCCGTGGCGAGCTGTTCCCCTATTCGGACGTCGACGTGCTGATCCTGCTGCCGCCGGGCCTCTCGCCCACCGAGCCGGAGCTCAGCGAGGCGGAGCTCAGCGAGGCGGCGCAGGCGCGTGCGGCGATCGAGGCATTCATCACGTCCTGCTGGGACATCGGCCTGGAGATCGGCTCCAGTGTTCGCACTGTCGACGAGTGCGTGGCCGAGGGCCGGCTCGACGTGACCGTGCAGACAGCGCTGCTTGAATCGCGTTACCTGTGCGGCTCGCGGCGCGTGTTCACCACGTTCCGCCACGCCAACACGCGGGCGATGGACCCGAAAGCGTTTCTGCGCGCCAAGACGCTGGAGATGATCCAGCGCCACATGAAGTTCGAAGACACGCCTTACGCGCTGGAACCCAATTGCAAAGAAAGCCCGGGTGGGCTGCGCGACCTGCAAGTCGTCATCTGGATCGCGCGCGCGGCTGGGCTGGGCAAGCACTGGCACGCGCTGGCGGCCAACGAGCTGATCACGCCGTTCGAGGTGAAGCAGTTGCAGCGCAACGAGGGGCTGATCAAGCTGATCCGGGCGCGGCTGCACCTGGTGGCTGGGCGGCGCGAGGACCGGCTGGTGTTCGATCTGCAGACCGCCGTGGCCGAGAGCTTCGGCTATGAGCCGACCACCACCCAGCGCGCTTCTGAAGTGCTGATGCGGCGCTATTACTGGGCCGCCAAGGCGGTGACGCAGCTCAACCAGATCCTGATGCTCAACATCGAAGAGCGCATCCAGGGCTCGCAGGATGCGGCGATGCGCCCGATCGACGACCGGTTCCTTGAGCGCGCCGGCATGCTGGAGGTGGCCAGCGACGACCTGTACCACCGCGACCCGCATGCCATCCTCGAAACCTTTCTGACCTACCAGCGCACCGTCGGCATCCGCGGCTTGTCGGCCCGCACGCTGCGCGCTTTGTACAACGCGCGTGACCAGATGAACGCGGAGTTCCGCCGCGACCCGAAGAACCGCGCGACGTTTTTGCAGATCCTGCGCGAGCCCGGTGGGCAGACCCACGCGCTGCGGCTGATGAACCAGACCAGCGTGCTCGGCCGCTACCTGTGGGTGTTCCGGCGCATCGTGGGGCAGATGCAGCACGACCTGTTCCATGTCTACACCGTCGACCAGCACATCCTGATGGTGGTGCGCAACGTGCGCCGCTTCTTCATCCCCGAGCATGCGCACGAGTACCCGTTTTGCTCGCAGCTGGCCGCCAACTGGAACGAGCCCTGGCTGCTCTACATCGCCGCGTTGTTCCACGACGTGGCCAAGGGCCGCGGCGGCGACCACTCCGACCTCGGCGCACGCGAGTCGCGCCGCTTCTGCCGCGACCATGGCCTGTCTGGCGAGGACACGGCGATGGTGGAGTATCTCGTCAAGGAACACCTGACGATGTCGCGCGTGGCGCAAAAGGAAGACCTGTCAGACCCGGAAGTGATCCAGGCCTTCGCCGCCAAGGTCGGCAACGAGCGGCGCCTGACGGCGCTGTACCTGCTGACGGTGGCCGACATCCGCGGCACCAGCCCGAAGGTCTGGAATGCCTGGAAGGGCAAGCTGCTCGAAGACCTGTACCGCCAGGCGCTGCGCGCGCTCGGCGGCGCCAAGCCGAACCTGGTAGCCGAAATCGAGTCGCGCAAGCAAGAGGCGCGTCACGCGCTGAACCTGCTGACGCTGCCCGTCGGCATCGAGGCGCCGCTGTGGCAGACGCTGGCCATTAGCTACTTCGCCCGCCACGACGCGGGCGACATCGCCTGGCACGCACGCGCGCTCGCCGATCACGTGCAAACCAGGCAGCCGATCGTGCGCGTGCGGCTGTCGTCGCTCGGCGAAGGGCTGCAGGTGCTCGTCTACGCGCCCGACCAGGCCGACTTGTTCGCGCGCATCTGCGGCTACTTCGACACGGCCGACTTCAACATCCTCGACGCGAAGGTGCATACCACGCGCGCGGGCTATGCGCTGGACACCTTCCAGGTCATCTGCCCACACCTCGAAGACCACTACCGCGACGTGATCTCGCTCGTGGAAACGCAACTCGGCGAAGCCTTGCGTGCCAGCGGCCCGCTGCCCGACCCAAAACGTGGTCGCGTGTCGCGCCGGGTCAAGTCGTTCCCGATCACACCACGCATCACCTTGCGGCCGGACGAGAAGGCGCAGGCCTGGCTGCTCGGCGTGTCCACCAGCGACCGATCGGGCCTGCTGTACTCCATCGCCCGCGTGCTGGCGCGCCACCGCATCAACCTGCAACTCGCCAAGATCTCGACGCTGGGCGAGCGCGTCGAAGACACCTTCCTGATCGACGGGTCGGACCTGCAGCACAACCGCAAGCAGATTCAGATCGAGAGCGAACTGCTCGATGCCATTTCCGCCTGAGGCCCCGTGGCGCTGATCCCGGTCTCCGCAAGCGACGCACTCGCAGGGCTCGACGGGTTCTCTGCAGTCATCGACGCGCGCTCGGAGAGCGAGTACGCCGAAGACCGCCTCCCCGGCGCTGTCAACTGGCCCACGCTGAACGACGAGCAGCGCCGCATCGTCGGAACCGAGTACGCGCAGGTGTCGCCGTTCGTCGCGCGCAAGCGCGGGGCGGCGATGGCGGCACGCAACATCGCCGCGCACATCGAACGCGAAGCGATGGACCTGCCGAAAGACTGGAAGCCGCTCGTCTACTGCTGGCGCGGCGGCAAGCGCAGCGGCTCGCTCGCGCTGGTGCTCGACCAGATCGGCTTTCGCGTGCAAGTGCTGGAGGGTGGCTACCGCGAGTACCGGCGCGCCGTGATGGCGCAGCTCGACGTGTTGCCCCGCGGCCTGCGCTATCGCGTCGTCTGCGGCACCACCGGCTCCGGCAAGAGCCACCTGCTGCAAGCGTTGGCAGCGCAAGGGGCACAGGTGCTCGACCTGGAAGCGCTGGCCAACCACCGTGGCTCGGTGCTGGGGCTGGTGCCGGGCAGCCCGCAGCCGAGCCAGAAGCAGTTCGACTCGCGGCTGTGGGACACGCTGCGCCGCATCGACCCAGCGCGCGTGGTGTGGGTCGAGAGCGAAAGCAAGAAGGTGGGTGACTTGCGTGTGCCGCAGGCGCTGATCGAGCCGATGCGCGCCTCACCGTGCGTCGTGCTGAGTTTGCCGCTGCCAGCGCGCGTGGACCTGCTGATGCGCGACTACAACCACTTCGTCACCGACACGGCCGCTTTCTGCCAGCGGCTCGACGCCCTGCGCGTGCTGCGTGGCAACGAAGTGATCAATGCCTGGCAAGACGCGGCTCGGGCCGGGCAGACCGAGGAAGTGGTGCGCGAGCTGCTGCTCGCGCACTACGACCCGATCTACCTGCAATCGATGCGCCGCAACTTCGGGGGCTTCTCGGCGCCCACGCTGGAGGTGGGCTGGGACGGTAGCGCCGCAGCCCTGGAGGCGACGGCCGCTCGGCTGATCGCCAGCGAGTGACGGCCACGGGAAGTTGACCACCCGGTGACCGCGGCAGGCCAAGCCGCCTCGGCGGGCATCACCCCATGTGCAACCCACCGTTGACCGAGAAGTCGGCCCCGGTCGCAAAACCCGACTCGCTCGACGCCACCCACGACACGATCGACGCGATGTCCTCCGGCGTGCCCAGGCGCTTGACCGGGATGCCAGCGACGATCTTGTCGAGCACGTCTTGCCGGATCGACTTGACCATGTCGGTTGCGATGTAGCCCGGGCTCACGGTGTTCACGGTGACGCCCTTGTTGGCCACTTCCTGCGCCAGCGCCATCGTGAAGCCGTGCATGCCGGCCTTGGCGGCCGAGTAGTTGGTCTGGCCGAACTGGCCTTTCTCGCCGTTCACCGAACTGATGTTGATGATGCGGCCCCAGCCGCGCTCGGTCATGTCGTCGATGACCTGCTTGGTCACGTTGAACAGGCTCGTGAGGTTGGTCTCGATCACCGCGTCCCAGTCGGCGCGCGTCATCTTGCGGAACATGCCGTCGCGCGTGATGCCGGCGTTGTTGACCAGCACGTCGATCGGCCCATGGTCGGCCTTCGACTTCTGGAAGGCCGCGACCGTCGAGTCCCAGTCGCCGACATTGCCGACCGAGGCGTAGAACGTGTAGCCGAGCGCCTTTTGCTCGCCGAGCCACTTGACGAAGTCGCGGCTCGGGCCGCAGCCGGCGATCACCGTGAAGCCGTCCTTGTGCAGCCGCTGGCACATGGTCGTTCCGATGCCACCCATGCCGCCGGTGACGTACGCTACTTTCTTGCTCATGTTTCTCTCTCCTGAAGATGTGGGATCAGTGCCAGCCAGCGTCGCCGCGAATGGCAGGTGGGTCAACCGGGTTCGCCCTGAGTGCAGCTTCGAGAATGACTCACCGCTCGACACACAACGCCACGCCCATGCCGCCGCCGATGCACAGCGAGGCGATGCCCTTGCGCGCGTTGCGGCGCTGCATTTCGTGCAGCAGCGTCACCAGGATGCGGCAGCCCGAAGCACCGATCGGGTGCCCGATCGCGATCGCGCCGCCGTTCACGTTGACCTTGCTCGTGTCCCAGCCCATCTCCTTGTGCACCGCGCAGGCTTGCGCGGCAAAGGCTTCGTTGATTTCCAGCAGGTCCAGGTCGGCAGGCTTCCAGCCGGCGCGCTCGAGCGCGCGGCGCGAGGCGGACACCGGGCCCATGCCCATGATTGCCGGGTCGAGGCCCGAGCTGGCGTAGCTGGCGATGCGGGCGAGCGGCTTCAGGCCCAACTGATCCGCCTTCTTGGCGGTCATCACCACCACGCCGGCCGCGCCGTCGTTCAGGCCGGACGCATTGCCGGCCGTCACGCCGCCGGCCTTGTCGAAGGCGGGCCGAAGGCCGGCCAGCACGTCGGCGGTGCTCTTGCGGTTGATGAACTCGTCGGCCGCAAACACGATCGGGTCGCCCTTCTTCTGGGCGATGCTGAACGGCACGATCTCGTCCTTGAAGCGCCCGGCGTCTTGCGCGGCGGCCGCCTTTTGCTGCGAGCCGAGTGCGAGCGCGTCCTGGTCGGCGCGGCTCACGTCGTACTTCTTGGCGACGTTCTCGGCAGTGATGCCCATGTGGTACTGGTTGTACACATCCCACAGGCCATCGACGATCATCGAGTCGACCATTTTCCAATCGCCCATGCGCTGGCCGTCGCGCGAGCCTTGCAGCACGTGCGGGCTCAGGCTCATGCTCTCCTGGCCCCCGGCGATGACGATCTCGGAGTCGCCGTCGCGGATGGCTTGCGCCGCCAGCATCACCGCCTTCAGGCCGGAGCCGCAGACCTTGTTGATCGTCATCGCCGGCACCGCGTGCGGCAAGCCGGCCTTGATGACCGACTGGCGCGCCGGGTTCTGGCCCGAACCAGCCTGCAGCACCTGGCCGAGGATGACTTCACCGATCTGATCACCGCCGAGCTTGGCGCGCTTGAGCAGCTCTTGAATCACTGCAGCGCCGAGTTCGGGTGCGGGCGTTTTGGCCAGGGTGCCACCGAACTTGCCCACGGCGGTGCGGGCGGCGGCGACGATGACGATGTCGGTCATGAAAATCTCCTGTGATGAAACGTGGTGAATCGGTGAGGCGAGCGTTGGGCGGCGCTCACGCCTTCTGCTTGACGTAGCGCCCCGGCGCGGCCTCGATCGGCTTGTAATTGCGGCTGCCCTGCGCCTTGGGCGCGGCGACCTGCTTGCCGCCGTGCGCCTTGAGCCACTGCGACCAATCGGTCCACCAGCTGCCCGGGTGCTCGGTCGCCTTGTCGAACCAGTCTTGCGCTTTCGCCGGCAGGCTGGTGCCGCTGCCGACCCAGTGGCTGCGCTTGCCCTTGGCCGGCGGGTTGATGACGCCTGCAATGTGGCCCGACGCGCCGAGCATGAAGCGCACCGGGCCCTTCAGCGCCTTGGTGTTGGCGTAGGCGCCGTCCCACGGCACGATGTGGTCTTCGCGCGAGGCGTACACGTAGCTGGGCAGGTTGATCGCGCCGAGGTCGATCGTCTGTCCGCACACCGTGGCCTTGCCCGGCTTGACGAGGTTGTTCTCGTGGTACGTGTTGCGCAGGTACCAGCAGTACATCGGGCCCGGCAGGTTGGTGCTGTCGCTGTTCCAGTACAGCAGGTCGAACGGCGGCGGCGTCTCGCCCTTCAGGTAGTTGCCGACGACGTAGTTCCACACCAGGTCGTTCGGCCGCAAAAAGCTGAAGGTGGTGGCCAGCTCCTGCCCCTTCAGCAACCCGCCACCGTTCGGGCTGGCCGGGCCGATGCTCATTTCGCGCATCTGCACCATCGATTCGTCGATGAACAGGTCGAGCACGCCGGTGTTGCTGAAGTCAAGCAGCGTGGTCAGCAGCGTCATGCTGGCGGCGGGCTTCTCGCCGCGCGCGGCGAGCACCGCCAGCGCCGTGGCCAGGATCGTGCCGCCGACGCAAAAACCGAGCGTGTTGATCTTGGGCGAGCCGGAGATCTCCTGCACAACGCCGATCGCGCGGATGGCGGCGTCCTCGATGTAGTCGTCCCAGGTCGCGTGCTCCAGGCTGTCGTCGGCATTGCGCCAGCTCACCACGAACAGCCGGTGGCCCTGCTCGACCGTGTACCGGATCAACGAGTTCTCCGGCTGCAGGTCCATGATGTAGTACTTGTTGATGCACGGCGGCACGAACAGCATCGGCCGCTCGTGCACCTTGGCCGTGAGCGGCTTGTACTCGATCAACTGGAACAGCGCGTTCTCGAACACGACGCTGCCCTCGGTGGTGGCCACGTTGCGGCCGACCTCGAACACACTCTCGTCGGTTTGCGACAGGTGGCCTTGCTGCACGTCGTGCCACAGGTGCTGCAGGCCCTGCACGATGCTCTGGCCCTTGGTCTCCAGCGCCTTGCGCTGGGCCTCGGGGTTGAGTGCGAGGTAGTTGCTGGGCGAGGTGGCGTCGACCCACTGCTGCACGGCAAAGCGCACGCGCTGGCGCGTCTTCTCGTCGCCTTGGACCTCGTCGGCCATCTGCATCAGAGTGCGCGCGTTCAGCAGGTACATCTGGGCGGTGTAGGCAGCGGCCGGGTTGTTGGCCCAGTCCTGCGCCATGAAGCGCCGGTCGGCGGCCTTCAGCGGCTTGCCGGTCTGAGAACCCGAGCTCAATCCCCGCAGCGACTCGTTCCACAGGTCGGTGGCCTGCTTCAGGTAGTCGCCCTGCATCTTGCCGACCGCCTCCGGCGGCAGGCTCAGGCTGGCCAAGGCTCGCGGCGTCTCGCCAGCGTTGTGCGCAATGGCATCAATGCCGGCCGAGGCGGCACCAGAAACGCCAGCCGAGGCCTGGCTGCCGGACAATGGTTTGCTCTTCATGGTCTCCTCGTGCGCATGGTTCGCGGTGGGCTCGATTCGGGCAAGCTCGGGGCCGGGCGGTTTTTCGCCTCGCTCTCATTTTAGGATGCGGCATGTACTTGATGGCACTCGTCGGCATCGGCTGGCTGTATGTGACGGTGATGATGGCGGTGGCCGAAGCCACCAGCACCACCGGCACCGTGCTCGGCGCCTTCGTCACGCTGGTGTTCTACGGCCTGTTGCCTCTGGCAATCGTGCTCTACCTGCTCAACACGCCGGCCAGGCGCCGGGCCCAGCGGGCCGCTCGGCTGATGGCTCTGCCGGCTGCCGACGAGGCGACCCCCGCCGAGACGTCAATGGCCGGGCCGATCGCGCCAGATCAGAGCAGCCATGCGGCCGGTGACACGGTCGCGCCGGAACGAGAAAAACCGTGACAGCGACTCGACGGTGCACCATTCGCCACCGCTGACGCGCGACACACCGGCCACCGCGAGGCGGTCTCGGGCCAGGCCGGGCAGGTCGGCCAGCCACTTTTGCGGTCGATGTGGGACAAAACGAGCCGGGTGGGCCGTTGAGGCATCGATGCCCAACCCGCCGAACGCCTGCGCCACATCGGCCCCCACCTCGAACTGCCGCGGGCCGATGCACGGGCCGAGCCACGCCTGCAACTGCCGCGGCTCGCAGCGCGCGGCGTCGCACAGAGCCTTGACGGTGGCTTCCAGCACACCCGCGGCCAGGCCGCGCCAGCCGGCGTGAGCCGCGCCAACAGCGATGCCGTGGGGCGCGCAGAACAGCACCGGCAGGCAATCGGCGACCTGCACGGCGCAGGCGACGCCAAACTCAGTGGTGATGCTCGCGTCGGCCGGCTCGGCCGCCTTGCCATGCTGGCCGTCGCGGTGCGTCAGGCGCAGCACGCGCTGACCGTGAACCTGGTTCAGCCAGACCGGCTTGACGCCGATCGCCTGCTGCAGCAAGACCAGGTTGGCCGCCACGGCCTGTGGGTCGTCGCCCAAACCGTCGCGCAGGTTCAGGCCGTTGAACGGCGCTGCACTCGCGCCGCCGTGGCGAGTGGTCATCACGGCCTCGACGCCTGGCGCATCCCACGCCGGCACGAGCCAGTCCGGATGCAGCGTCACGCCGCGTCCGGGCAGGCCGACGCCTGGGTCTTGGCGAAGGCGTCGAGCTGCATGCACTCGGCGTGGATGCGCATCACCGTGGGCACGTGGTCGAGCCGACAGTCGAAACGCTGGGCGTTGGCGATCTGCGGCACCAGCGCGCAGTCGGCCATCGTCGGCGTGTCGCCGTGGCAGAAGCGGCCGGTGGCCGGGTGCTCGCGCAGTTGGCGCTCGACGACCTCGAGCCCGCTCTCGACCCAATGCCGGTACCACCGGTTCTTGTCGTCCTCGCTGACCTTCAGGTCGTGCACCAGGTAGCGCAGCACGCGCAGGTTGTTGAGCGGGTGGATCTCGCAGGCCACGTCCAGCGTGAGCGCCCGGATGCGTGCGCGTGCGAACGCATCGCCCGGAAGGAGTGGTGGCTCGGGGTGTGTCTCCTCCAGGTACTCGATGATCGCCAGCGACTGGCTCAGCAGCTTGTCACCGTCCTTCAGGACCGGCACCAGCTTCGAAACCGACAGCTGCGCGTAGCCTTCCTGCAAGTGCTCGTTGTGCGCCAGGTGCACCGGCAAGTAGTCGTACTTGAGCCCCTTCAAGGCCAGTGCGATGCGCACGCGGTACGAGGCCGAGGAGCGAAAGTAGTTGTAGAGCTGCATCGGCGCGTCCTTCAGCCATCGTGGGGGCAATGATGATGCCATGTGGGTAAACTGCCTCGCATGTTCCAGCCCCGCAGCATCAAGCATTGCAAGCTCTGTGGCGGCGCCGCCGTCTACGCCGTGCCGTCCGACGACAACCGCGAACGCGCCACCTGCACCGTGTGCGCCACCATCCACTACGAGAACCCGATCAACGTCGTCGGGACCGTGCCCGCGTGGGCTGACCAGGTGCTGCTGTGCCGGCGCAACATCGAGCCGCGCCACGGCTTCTGGACGCTGCCGGCCGGCTTCCTCGAAATGGGCGAGAGCACAGCCGAAGGCGCGGTGCGCGAGACCGTCGAAGAAGCCGGCGCGCACATCGAGCTGCAGGACCTGTTCACGGTGCTGAACGTCGTGCGCGTGGGCCAGTTGCACCTGTACTACCGCGCCCGCCTGCTCGACACCGAGTTCGACCCCGGGCCCGAGACCATCGAGGCGCGCCTCTTCACCGAAGACCAGATTCCCTGGGAAGAACTCGCCTTCCGAACCGTGCGCGAAACGCTGAAGCGCTATTTCGAAGACCGGCGCCAGGGCCGCTTCGGCGTTCACACCGCCGACATCGGCTGACAAAAGCGGCTCGGTCGCACGCCGGCTGCAACCGCTCACCCCACAAAAGGCCACCTTCATGATGAACGACCTGTTCTCGCTCCAGGGCCGAACCGCGCTGATCACCGGCGGCTCGCGCGGCATCGGCCGCATGATCGCGGCGGGCTTCATCGCCCAGGGCGCGCGCGTCTACATCTCGTCGCGCAAGGCGGCCGCGTGCGACGCCACCGCTGCGGAGTTGGCAAAGGCGGGCCACTGCGTCTCGCTGCCAGCCGATGTGTCGACCACCGCCGGTGCGCAGGCGCTGGCGGCGGCCTTCGGCCAGCACGAGAAGCGGCTCGACATCCTCGTCAACAACGCTGGCGCGGCCTGGGGCGAAGCCTTTGACGAGTTCACCGAGGCGGGCTGGGACAAGGTGCTGGACCTGAACCTGAAGGCGCCCTTCTTCCTGACGCAGGTGCTGGCGCCGTTGCTGCGCGAGGCCGCGAAGTCGCAGCCCGCCAAGGTCATCAACATCGCCTCGATCGACGGCGTGTCGGTCAACCCGATGGAGACCTACTCGTACGCCGCCAGCAAGGCCGGCCTGATCCACCTGACGCGGCGTATGGCGCTGCGCCTGGTCAAGGACAACATCGTCGTCACCGCCATCGCGCCCGGCGCGTTCGCCTCCGACATGAACCGCGACGCCCGCGACCACGCCGACGACGTGGCGCAGCGCATCCCCGCTGGCCGCATCGGCCGCGACGAGGACATGGCCGGCGCCGCCATCTACCTCGCCTCGCGCGCGGGCGATTACGTGGTCGGCTCGACGCTGGTGGTGGACGGCGGCGTCACGCACGCACGGGGGTGAGGCCGTTCGCTGCGCGCTCTACCGCTTGACCGGCGGCAGGTCTGTGCAAACACCCTCGTAAGCCTCGGCCGCCAGCCCGATGCTCTCGCCCAGCGTCGGGTGCGGGTGGATCGTCTTGCCGATGTCCACGCCGTCGGCGCCCATCTCGATGGCCAGCGCCACCTCGCCGATCATGTCGCCCGCATGCGTGCCGACGATGCCGCCGCCGACGATGCGGTGCGTCTCTTCGCTGAACAGCAGCTTGGTGAAGCCTTCGTCGCGGCCGTTCGCAATCGCGCGGCCAGAGGCGTTCCACGGGAACAGGCCTTTCTTGACCTTGATGCCGCTCGCCTTCGCTTCGTCCTCGGTCAAGCCGACCCACGCGACCTCGGGGTCGGTGTAGGCCACGCTCGGGATCACGCGCGCGTTGAACGCCGCTTTGCTGTTGCCGGCCGCCACTTCGGCCGCGACGTGCGCCTCGTGCACCGCCTTGTGCGCCAGCATCGGCTGGCCGACGATGTCGCCGATGGCGAAGATGTGCGGCACGTTGGTGCGCATCTGGATGTCCACCGGGATGAAGCCGCGATCACTCACCGCCACGCCGGCCTTGTCGGCGCCGACGCGTTTGCCGTTGGGCACACGGCCCACGGCCTGCAGCACCATGTCGTAGAGCTGCGGCTCCTTCGGCGCGCCCTCGCCTTCGAACCTGACGAGGATGCCGTCCTTCGTCGCCTCGCCGCCGACCGTCTTGGTCTTGAGCATGATGTTGTCGAAGCGCGGCGCGTTCATCTTCTGCCACACCTTGACCAGGTCGCGGTCGGCGCCTTGCATCAGGCCGTCGAGCATCTCGACCACGTCTAGGCGTGCGCCAAGCGTCGAATACACCGTGCCCATCTCCAGCCCGATGATGCCGCCGCCGACGATCAGCATGCGCTTCGGGTTCTGGCGCAACTCGAGCGCGCCGGTGGAGGTGACGACGCGCGGGTCGTCTTTGGGCAGGAAGGGCAGCTTCACCGCTTCCGAGCCGGCGGCGATGATGGCTTGCTTGAATTTGATGGTTTGCGTGGCTCCGTCCTTCGTCATCACGACCTTCAGGTGGTGCGGGTCGGCGAACTCGCCCGTGCCTTGCACCACCGTGACCTTGCGCATCTTGGCCATGGCTGCCAGGCCGCCGGTGAGCTTGCCGATGACCTTTTCCTTGTGCGTCTTCAGCTTGCCCAGGTCGACCTTCGGCGGCGCAAAGGTGACGCCCATCGCCTCGAAGTGCTTCACCTCGTCCATCACCGCGGCCACGTGCAGCAGCGCCTTGGACGGAATGCAGCCGACGTTCAGGCACACGCCGCCGAGGGTCGCAAAGCGTTCGACGAGCACCGTCTTCATGCCGAGGTCGGCCGCGCGGAACGCTGCCGAGTAGCCGCCGGGGCCAGCGCCGAGCACGAGCACGTCGCACTCCAGGTCCGCCGCGCCCGAAAACTGCGCCGCTGTCGGCGCCACCGCACCCGCACTCCCTCCCCCGCTGGGGGAGGGCTGGGGTGGGGGCGCGACCTTGGCCGCGCTCGTCGGCGCAGCAGCCGGCGCAGCCGCAGTGGCACCAGCGCCCGCCCCCGCCGCCTCCAACGACAAAATCACCGACCCCTCGTTGACCGTGTCCCCGATCTTCAGCTTCAGCGCCTTCACCACGCCGGCATGCGACGACGGAATCTCCATCGACGCCTTGTCGCTCTCCACCGTCACCAGGCTCTGCTCAGCCTTGACCGTGTCACCCGGCTTGACCAGCACCTCGATGACGGCCACGTCCTTGAAGTCGCCGATGTCGGGAACCTTGATGTCGATGAGGGCCATGCTCAGCCTTTCGCTTTCAGTTTGATGGTGTGGGCGCGAACCGGCCCCGCAGAGTTCTTGTCGAATTCGCAGCCGGCGCGAACACCGACCTCGGCCAGCTCGCGCGCCGTTTTCGCCTTGTCGAACGACGCATGCATCGCCCCCAACGCAAACGCGCGTCCGGTGCCGATGCCCCAGAAGCGGTCGAACTCGAACACCTCGCGGTACGAGTAAACGCCGAAGATGCCGGCCGGGTTGGCGATCAGCGCGGTGAACTGCATGCTCTCGTACGGGTCGGCGTCTTCTTCCTTGGTGTTGAGGAAGAAGTGCTCCTTCAGCTTGGGGTGCAGCTTCAGGAAGGTGTCGAACACCTGGTCGCGCGAGTGCAGCTTCAGCTCGTCGGCGGGCAGCGCTGTGAGGGCCTTGCGCAAAACGGGGAAATGCGCGGTTGTGCCCGACATGCCGACCCACGAATCGCCCACCTTGAAGAGCTTCTCGTTCGCTTCGTAGCCGTGCGCGAGACGCGTGTCGCCGAAGGTCACAAGGCTGTCTGAAGCGATCGCCACGGTGCCGCCCCTGCGAACCACCACGACGGTCGTCACAACAGTACGCGTCGGAAGTCGCCGAGGATCTGGCCCAGGTAGGCGTTGAACCGCGCCGCCGCCGCACCGTCGATCACGCGGTGGTCCCAGCTCAGGCTCAGCGGCAGCATCAGACGCGGCTGGAATGCCTTGCCGTCCCACACCGGCTCGATGCTGCTCTTGCACACGCCCAGGATCGACACCTCGGGCGCGTTGATGATCGGCGTGAAGTAGCGCCCGCCGATGCCGCCCAGCGACGAGATCGAGAAGCAGCCGCCGCTCATTTCGGCCGGGCTCAGCTTGCCGTCGCGCGCCTTCTTGGCCAGCTCGCTCATCTCGGCGCTGATCTGCATCACGCCCTTCTTGTCGGCGTCCTTGATCACCGGGACCATCAGGCCGTTGGGCGTATCGGCGGCGAAACCGATGTGGAAGTACTGCTTCAGCACGATCTGCTCGCCGTCGAGCGAGGCGTTGAACTCGGGGAACTTCTTGAGCGCCGCGACGCTGGCCTTGATGAGGAAAGCGAGCATCGTGATCTTGACGCCGGACTTCTCGTTCTCCTTGTTGGTCTGGACGCGGAAGGCCTCCAGGTCGGTGATGTCGGCGTCGTCGTGGTTGGTGACGTGCGGGATCACGACCCAGTTGCGGTGCAGGTTGGCGCCGCTGATCTTCTTGATGCGCGACAGGTCCTTGCGCTCGACCGCGCCGAACTTGGTGAAGTCGACCTGCGGCCAGGCCAGCAGGCCAGGGAAGGTGCCACCGCCTCCAGCCGCCGCAGCGGCCGGTGCTTTCGCAGCCTGCGCCTTGGTCTGAACGCTGCCAGCCATCACGCCCTTGACGAAGCTTTGCACGTCGGATTGCGTGATGCGGCCTTTGGGGCCGCTGCCCTTCACTTCTGCGAGCAGAACGCCGAGTTCGCGGGCGAGCTTGCGGATCGTCGGGGAGGCGTGCGGCAGCGTGCCCGTGGTGGCCGTTGGCTGGTGCGCCGGCATCGCAGCAGGCGCTGCTGGAACCGGGGCGGACGACGGCGCGGCGGCCGATGAGGCTGGCGTCGCAGCGGCCGTGGCAGGGGCGGACGAAGCCGAAGCCGCAGAACCCGCAGAACCAGCGGTAGCGACCGCGGCTCCAGCAGCCATCACCACCGCCACCGGCGTGCCCTTGGCCACCTTGTCACCGATCTTGACGAGCACCTCCTTCACCACCCCGGCGTGCGACGACGGGATCTCCATCGACGCCTTGTCGCTCTCGACGGTGATGAGGCTCTGCTCGGCCTTGATCGTGTCGCCGGGCTTGATGAGGACTTCGATCACCGCCACTTCGTCGAAGTCGCCGATGTCGGGCACGAGCACATTGACCGGGCCGGCTGCAGCGGCGGCAGGTGCTGCCGCCGGAGCCACCACCGGCGCGGGAGCGGCCACCGCAGATGCGGCGGGCGCAGCGGCCGCAGCCGCCGGCGCCGCCACGGCCGCACCGCCCTCGGACTCCAGCACCACCACGGCCGAGCCCTCGGCCACCTTGTCACCGAGCTTGACCAGCAGGCTCTTCACCACGCCCGCGTGCGAGGACGGAATTTCCATCGACGCCTTGTCCGATTCCACCGTGATCAGCGACTGCTCGGCCTTCACCGTGTCGCCCGGCTTGACCAGCAACTCGATCACCGCGACCTCCGCGAAGTCGCCGATGTCGGGAACCTTGACTTCCACCACTGCCATGTTTCGTCTCCGGGTGTTGTTCTGAGGGTCAGGCACTCATGCGCCTGGTCACGCGTACAGCGGGTTGAGCTTGTCAGTGTCGATGCCGTACTTCTGGATGGCCTCGGCCACCTTGGCCAGCGGCACCGTGCCCTCGTCGGCCAGCGTCTTCAGCGCGGCCACCACGATGTAGTGGCGATTCACCTCGAAGTGCTCGCGCAGCTTGCTGCGGAAGTCGCTGCGGCCGAAGCCGTCGGTGCCCAGCACTTTGTAGGTTCGCCCCTTCGGCATGAAGGCGCGAATCTGCTCGGCGTAGTTCTTCATGTAGTCGGTCGAGGCGATCACCGGGCCGGCGTACTTGTCGAGCTGCTGCGCGACGAAGGGCACGCGCGGTTTGGCGGTCGGGTGCAGCAGGTTCCAGCGCTCCACGTCCTGGCCGTCGCGCGCCAGTTCGTTGAAGCTCGGGCAACTCCACACATTGGCCGACACGCCCCACTCCTTGCTCAGCAGCGCCTTGGCGGCCATGCTTTCGCGCAGGATCGTGCCGCTGCCCAGCAGGTTGACGCGCGGTGTTTTCTTCGCGCCTTCTTCCAGCAGGTACATGCCCTTGATGATCTGCTCCTCGGTGCCGGCTTTCAGGCCCGGCATCGGGTAGTTCTCGTTCAGCAGCGTGATGTAGAAGTAGACGTTGTCCTGGTTCTCGACCATGCGCTTCAGGCCGTGGTGCAGGATCACTCCGACCTCGTGCGCGAACGTCGGGTCATAGCTGATGCAGTTGGGAATGGTGCCGGCCAGGATGTGGCTGTGGCCGTCTTCGTGCTGCAGCCCTTCGCCGTTCAGCGTGGTGCGGCCCGAGGTGCCGCCGAGCAGGAATCCGCGCGCCTGCATGTCGCCGGCCGCCCACGCCATGTCGCCGATGCGCTGGAAGCCGAACATCGAGTAGTAGATGTAGAACGGGATCATGATGCGGTTGTTCGTCGAGTACGACGTGGCCGCTGCCACCCAGCTCGCCATGCCGCCCGCTTCGTTGATGCCTTCCTGCAGGATCTGGCCGGCCTTGTCTTCGCGGTAGTACATCACCTGGTCCTTGTCGACCGGTGTGTACTTCTGCCCTTCGGGGTTGTAAATGCCGATCTGGCGGAACAGGCCCTCCATGCCGAAGGTGCGCGCCTCGTCGACGAGGATGGGCACGGTGCGCGGGCCCAGGTCCTTGTCGCGCAGCAGCGTGTTGAGAAAGCGCACGTAGGCCTGCGTGGTGCTGATCTCGCGGCCTTCCGCCGTCGGGTCGAGCACGGCCTTGAAGGTTTCGATCGGCGGCACGGTGAACTTCTCGTCCGCCTTTGCGCGACGCTTGGGCAGGTAGCCACCGAGCGCGGCGCGGCGCTCGTGCAGGTACTTCATCTCCGGCGTGTCGTCGGCCGGTTTGTAGAACGGGATCTTCGGCAACTCGCTGTCGGGGATGGGAATGTTGAAGCGGTCGCGGAAGCGGCGGATGTCGTCGTCGGTGAGCTTCTTGGTCTGGTGCGCGGTGTTCTTGCCTTCACCGGCTTCGCCCATGCCCCAGCCCTTGACCGTCTTGACCAGCAGCACGGTCGGCTGACCCTGCGTGTGGTACGCGCGGTGGAAGGCGGCGTAGACCTTGCCGGCGTCGTGTCCGCCGCGGCGCAACGCGAAGATGTCTTCGTCGCTCATCTTGGCCACCATCTCCAGCGTGCGCGGGTCGCGGCCGAAGAAGTTCTTGCGCACGAAGGCGCCGTCGTTGGCCTTGAAGGCCTGGTAGTCGCCGTCCAGCGTGTCCATCATGATCTTGCGCAGCGCGCCGTCCTTGTCGCGCGCGAGCAGCGGGTCCCAGTTGCTGCCCCACAGCAGCTTGAGCACGTTCCAGCCCGCGCCGCGGAACTCGCCCTCGAGCTCCTGCACGATCTTGCCGTTGCCGCGCACCGGGCCGTCCAGCCGCTGCAAGTTGCAGTTGATGACGAAGACCAGGTTGTCGAGCTTCTCGCGCGCCGCCAGGCCGATGGCTCCGAGCGACTCGGGCTCGTCCATTTCGCCGTCGCCGCAGAACACCCACACTTTGCGCGCCGCTGTGTCGGCAATGCCGCGGGCGTGCAGGTACTTCAAAAATCGCGCCTGGTAGATCGCCATCAGCGGCCCCAGGCCCATGCTGACGGTCGGGAACTGCCAGAAGTCGGGCATCAGCTTCGGGTGCGGGTAGCTCGAAATGCCTTTGCCGGCGACCTCCTGGCGGAAGTTCAGCAGTTGCTCTTCGGTCAGCCGGCCTTCGAGAAAAGCACGGGCGTAAATGCCAGGCGCGCTGTGGCCCTGGATGTACAGCAGGTCGCCACCGTGGCCGTTGCCGTCGGCGTGCCAGAAGTGGTTGAAGCCAGCCGCGAACATGTGCGCCAGCGAGGCAAAGCTGGAGATGTGGCCGCCCAGGTCCCCGCCGTCTTCCGGGTTGTGGCGGTTGGCCTTGACGACCAGCGCCATCGCGTTCCAGCGCATGTACGCGCGCAGGCGGCCTTCGAGTTCGAGGTTGCCGGGGCTGTGCTCTTCCTCTTCCGGCTCGATGGTGTTGACGTAGGCGGTGTTGGCCGAGAACGGCATGTCCATGCTGTTCTGGCGCGCGTGTTCAAGCAACTGTTCCAGCAGAAAGTGCGCTCTTTCGCGCCCTTCTGACTCGATCACGCTCGAAAGCGCCTCGAGCCACTCACGGGTCTCTTGCGCGTCTGCGTCGTTTGCTGCGGCTCCACCCCGCGATTCAGGCACTGCGGACATGTCTTGTCTCCGTTTCTCGATGAGATTGCAAATCGAAGTTTCTCACATCTTCGTTCGTTTTCAAATAGCGCGACACATTCCTATATTATGAAATTCCAGTCTCAACACTCGCAGCGCCCCGATCCCGGCGGAGCACGCACCGATTGATAATGCTGCGATGCAACGCGCCGACCCAGCCGCCAAAACCCCGAAGTCGGCCAAGAATCGGGTCGAGCGGCTGTTCGGTCAGTGGTGGCGGCGCCAGTCCGCAGCCCGGCAGGATCGGTTGGCGACATTCGGTCCGCTGGCGTCGGTGGTGCTGTTTCTCGCGGCGATCATCCTTGCGTTCTGGTACCTGCGCAATGAGGAATTCGAGCGCGAACAGGAGTCGGTCAAGCGCGACACCGAGATCTCGCAGCAGCAGATTCGGCTGCGCTTGATCGAGAACCAGGAACAGTTGGTGCGCATTGCGCGCGAAATCGCCACCCAGGCGATCGACCCGGCCGACTTCATCACCCAGGCCGAGAGCTTTGCGCGCGAGCGGCCAGAGATCACCAACCTGATCTGGCTCGGCCCGAACCGCGCGCGCAAGGCCAGCCACTCGGCCACCACGTTCCACGCCGAGGCGGGGCTGCTGGGTGACGGCACATCGGCGTCGCTTCCCCAGCCGGGCAAGCCCAATGAGCCGGAAGCCGCTTTCACGACCACACGCAGCCTGCGCCAGCCCGTCTATTCGCAGCCGTTCACCGACAGCTACGGCATGGCAGTCTTCCAGGTGCATGTGCCGCTGATCGATCACAACGCCTTCGTGGGCGCGCTGATCGCCGAGTACTCGGTCGAGAACCTGATGCGCTACTTCGTGCCTGCCGAGGTGTCGAACCGGCATGCCATCACGCTCGTCGATGCGCAAGACCGTGCGCTGGCCAGCACCGTCATGCCGATGCCGGGCAGCACGCCGCAGCGCGCGGCCATCGTGCACGAGGTGCCCGTGGCGCCCGTGGGCAACGGCCTGATCCTGCGCGGCCAGGGCTACCGCACCTCGATCGGCCTGATCGGCAACACCTTGTTCTGGATGGTCGCCGCGCTGTCGCTGCTGACGCTGTGGATGTTGCTCGGCACCTGGCGCCACATGGGGCGCCGGCTGCAGATGCAACGCACGCTGGTGTCTGAGACCAACTTCCGGCGCGCGATGGAAAACTCGATGCTCACCGGCATGCGCGCGATGGACAAGGCCGGCAAGATCACCTACGTCAACCCCGCCTTCTGCGCGATGACCGGCTTTTCTGAAGCCGACCTGATGGGCCGCATGCCGCCCTTCCCGTACTGGCCGCCGGAGCGGCTCGAAGAAAACTCGCGCCTGCTGCAACAGGAGCTGCAGGGCCGCAGCCCAGCCGGCGGCATCGAGGTGAAGGTGCAGCGCAAGGACGGCTCGCAGTTCGACTCGCGCATGTACGTGTCGCCGCTGATCGACTCCAAGGGCCAGCAGACAGGCTGGATGACCTCGATGACCAACATCACCGAAGCCAAGCGCATCCGAGACCAGTTGTCTGCATCACACGAGCGCTTCACCACGGTGCTGGAGGGGCTGGATGCGGCGGTGTCTGTGCTGTCGGTGCAGCAAGGCGAGCTGCTGTTTGCCAACCGGTCCTACCGGCTGTGGTTCGGTGCGGAGTCGCAAGGCCATGCGCTGCTGGCCGGTGGCGAGCCGGGCCGGCCCTACATGGCCGAAGGCGACGACTCGGTGGACAACCTCGGCGGCCTGCCGACGCAGGAGTTGACCGACGCGGGCTCGGACTCGCGCGAGGTCTTCATCGACTCGCTTCAGAAGTGGTTCGAGGTGCGGGCGCGCTACCTGCAATGGACCGACGGCCGGCTGGCGCAAATGCTGATCGCAACAGACATCACCGCTCGCCGCCACGCCGAAGCCCTGGCCGCCAGCCAGGCCGAGCGGGCGCAGGCCACGAGCCGGCTGATGACGATGGGCGAGATGGCGTCGTCGGTAGCGCACGAGTTGAACCAGCCGCTCACCGCCATCACCAACTACTGCAACGGCATGGTCTCGCGTGTGAAGGGCGACGCGATCGAGAAGGACGACCTCGTCGCTGCGCTCGAGAAAACCTCGCGGCAGGCCGAGCGTGCGGGCCAGATCATCCACCGCATCCGCAACTTCGTGAAACGCAACGAGCCGCAGCGGCTGGCAACCCAGGCGCGCAGCATCGTCGACGACGCGGTCGATCTGGCCGGCATCGAGCTGCGCCGCCGCAATGTCACCATCCAGACCTACGTGGCGCAGCGCATGCCCACGCTGATGGTCGACCCGATCCTGATCGAGCAGGTGCTTTTGAACCTGCTGAAGAACGCCGCCGAAGCGATCGACAACGCACAGCTGCCGCAGGCGCGCCGCAACATCGAGCTGCGTGTGATCCCGCGCCACAGCGCCGAAGAAGGCGGCGTGATCGAGTTCAGCGTGACCGACATGGGCCCCGGGTTGAAGGAAGAAGTGATCGCGCGGCTGTATGAGGCCTTCTTCTCGACCAAGGCCGACGGCATGGGCATCGGCCTGAGCTTGTGCCGCTCGATCATCGAGAGCCACCGAGGCCGGATCCGCGCACAGAACCTCTACAATGGTGCTGTCGTGACGGGGTGCAGATTTTCGTTCACGCTGCCGGTGGAAATCTCCCGGCCGGAAGCCCCGTCATCCACCAACGCGGCCAGCACCACGGCCACCAACACGGCCGTCACCACATGAGCTTGATTCCGAAAAAGGGCACGGTCTACGTTGTCGACGATGACGAAGCGGTGCGTGACTCGCTGCAATGGCTGCTGGAGGGCAAGGACTACCGGGTCAAGTGCTTCGACTCGGCCGAGTCGTTTCTATCGCGCTTCGACCCGCGCGAAGTGGCCTGCCTCATCGTCGACATCCGCATGGACGGCATGAGCGGCCTGGAGTTGCAAGACCGGCTGATGGACCGCAAATCGCCGCTGCCGATCGTGTTCATCACCGGTCATGGCGACGTGCCGATGGCCGTGACCACGATGAAGAAGGGCGCGATGGACTTCATCGAGAAACCCTTCAAGGAAGAAGAACTCCTCGGCCTGGTGGAGCGCATGCTCGACCAGGCGCGCGCCGCTTTCTCGCTGCACCAGGAAGCGGCGAGCCGCGACGCGCTGCTGTCGCGCCTGACCACGCGGGAGGCCCAGGTGCTGGAGCGCATCGTCGCCGGCCGGCTGAACAAGCAGATCGCCGACGACCTGGGCATCAGCATCAAGACGGTCGAGGCACACCGCGCCAACATCATGGAAAAGCTCAACGCCAACACCGTGGCCGACCTGCTGAAGATCGCGCTCGGCGCGCAGTCCAAGGCGCCGGCCAGTTGAGCGTGCCCGGCCGATCACACGGTCGCATCCCGCATCCACCAACCACACGGGGCCTTGCGCCCCGTTGGCCTGTCTGAGCGCCAGGTTCGCGCTTCTGGAGACTCGATGCTGGAGGTTCGATGGCGGCCCAACTGATCGACGGCACCGCGCTGTCCAAGCGCATCCGGTCCGACGTGGCGCAGCGCGCGGCGGCGTTGACCGGGCGCGGCGTGCGCCCCGGCCTGGCCGTGGTGCTGGTGGGCGACGACCCAGCCAGCCAGGTGTACGTGCGCAACAAGGTCCGGGCCTGCGAGGAAGCCGGGTTGTACTCGGTGTTCGAGAAGTACGACGCCGACCTGTCGGAAGCGCAACTGCTGGCGCGCATCGAGGCGCTGAACCACGACGCCTCGATCCACGGCATCCTGGTCCAGATGCCGCTGCCCAGGCACATCGACGCCCACAAGGTCATCGAGGCGATCGCAACCACCAAGGACGTCGACGGCTACTCGGCCCTCAGCGCCGGCGAGCTGATGGCGGGCCTGCCCGGCTTTCGGCCCTGCACGCCGTACGGGTGCATGAAGCTGATCGAGAGCACCGGCATCGACCTGCGCGGCAAGCACGCGGTGGTCATCGGCCGCAGCAACACCGTGGGCAAGCCGATGGCGCTGTTGCTGTTGCAGGCGCATGCCACCGTCACCGTCTGCCACAGTGCCACCACCGACCTGGGCTTGCACACCCGCCAGGCCGACGTGGTGGTGGCCGCGGTGGGCCGACGCAACACGCTGCGCGCCGACATGGTCAAGCCGGGGGCGATCGTCATCGACGTGGGCATCAACCGCAATGAAGAGGGCAAGCTCTGCGGCGACGTGGACTTTCCCGCGGTCCGAGAAGTCGCGGCCGCTATCACGCCCGTGCCGGGCGGTGTGGGACCGATGACGATTGCGATGTTGCTGGTCAACACCGTCGAGGCGGCGGAACGTTCTGCTGCCGTGACTGTCTGACGGTCGCTTTCCCGGGGCCTTCCTCAACACTTTTTGCTGGATCGACTTCGATGAATCCATTGCTCGACACCGCAGGCCTGCCGAAATTCGCCGACATCCGGCCGGAGCACGTCACGCCGGCCATCGGCGAATTGCTGGCGAACGCCAACGACGCGTTGGACCGCGCCACCAGCGATGCTGTGGCGGCCGACTACGACGCCTTGTCCACCGTGCTCGACGTGGCCACCGAACGGCTCGGCCGCGCCTGGGGCGCCGTGAGCCACCTCAACGCGGTGGCCGACACGCCCGCCCTGCGCGCCGCCTACACCGAAAACCTGCCCAAGGTCACCGAGTTCCACACCCGCATGGGTGCGGACGAGCGGCTGTTCGCCAAGTACCAGGCGGTGCAGGCCGGGCCGGGGGCAGCGCGGCTGAGTGCTGCGCGCAGGAAGGCGCTCACCAACGCGCTGCGCGACTTCGTGTTGTCAGGGGCCGAACTCCGCGGCGCGGCGAAGCAGCGGTTCGCGGAACTGCAAGACGCCCAGGCCGAAGCCGCCCAGAGCTTCTCCGAACACGTGCTGGACGCCACCGACCGATTCGCCTACTTCGCGACAGAAGCCGAACTCGACGGCGTGCCCGACGACGTGAAGTCTGCTGCGCGCGCAGCGGCGCAGGCGGAGGATCGGTCCAGCTTCAAGATCACGCTTCACTTTCCGAGCTACTTTCCGGTGTTGCAGTACGGTCGCAACCGCGCGTTGCGCGAAACGCTTTACCGCGCCCACGTGACCCGCGCGAGCGAACTGGGCGACCCCGCGCACGACAACAGCACGCTGATGCGCGAGCTTTTGGCCATGCGGCAGGAAGAGGCCCAGTTGCTGGGTTTCGCGAGTTATGCCGAGGTGTCGCTGGTGCCCAAGATGGCGACCTCGGTCCAGCAAGTGCGCGCCTTCTTGGTTGATTTGGCGCGCCGCGCTCGAGCCGGCGCCGAGCGCGACCTGGCCGAGTTGCGCGAGTTCGCACGCACCGAACTGGCCTTGGACGACCTGCAGGCCTGGGACCTGGCCTTCGTCAGCGAGCGGCTCAAGGAGCAGCGTTACGCCTTCAGCGACCAGGAGGTCAAGCAGTACTTCACCGAGCCCAAGGTGCTGGACGGGCTGTTTCGCATCATCGAGACGCTGTTCGAGGTGACCATCCGGCCCGACGAGGCACAGGTGTGGCACCCGAGCGTGCGCTTCTACCGCATCGAGCGCGCGTCGGCCGGCGCCGTCGATGGTGCGCGCACCCTCGTCGGCCAGTTCTACCTCGATCTGTACGCCCGCCCCGGCAAGCGCCCCGGCGCCTGGATGGACGAGGTGCGTGGCCGCTGGGCCCGCCCCGACGGGCGGCTGCAGACGCCGGTGGCCAACCTGGTGTGCAACTTTGCCGCGCCGGTGGAAGTGGATGGGAAACTGCGGCCAGCGCTGCTCACGCACGACGACGTGACGACCTTGTTCCACGAGTTCGGCCACGGCTTGCACCACTTGCTGACGCAGGTCGAAGACATCGGCGTGGCGGGCATCTCCGGCGTCGAATGGGACGCGGTCGAATTGCCCAGCCAGTTCATGGAGAACTTCTGCTGGGAGTGGGACGTTCTCAAACACCTGTCAGCCCACGTCGACAGCGGCGAGCCGCTGCCGCGCGAACTGTTCGAGCGCATGCTCGCGGCGAAGAACTTCCACAGCGGGCTGGCCACCGTGCGGCAGGTCGAGTTCGCGCTGACCGACATGCGGCTGCATGCCGAGCCCGGCTGCGAGGCCGATATCCAACGCGTCGCCGACGAGGTCCGCCGCGAGGTGGCGGTGGTGCCGGCGCCGCCCTTCAACCGCTTCCTTCACAGCTTCTCGCACATCTTTGCGGGTGGCTACTCAGCCGGCTACTACAGCTACAAGTGGGCCGAGGTGCTGTCGGCCGACGCCTGGAGCGCGTTCGAGGAGTCGGCGCATAACGGCAGCGTGCTCAACGTCGAGACCGGCCGGCGCTACCGCCAGAGCGTGCTCGAAGTCGGTGGCAGCCGCAGCGCGATGGACAGCTTCAAGGCCTTTCGTGGCCGCGAGCCGAGCATCGACGCATTGTTACGTCACCAAGGGTTGCTCGCGGCCAGTGCAACTTCGGCAAGCGCGGCAAATGTGCCTTGAACCGAGTGGTTCACTGCGTTAGATTCGTTCGTGATGCCTTGTACCGGAGACCGCCCATGACCCACCGCCTCTCGCCCCCGATAACGCCCGCGATGCTGTCGGCGGCCGCGCTGCTGTGCGCAGCGCTTGCCGCGACGCCCGCGTTGGCGCAGTACAAGGTGGTCGGCCCCGACGGAAAGACGACCTACACCGACCGGCCCCCGGCCCCGGCCGGCGGCAACGTCACCGCACTCGGCGCGCGTGGCACGCCCGTCACCACCGAGGTGGCGCTGCCGCAGGAGTTGCGCCAGGCCACGTCGCGCTTTCCGGCCACGCTGTACGTCACCACCAGCGCCTGCGAGCCGTGCGACGGCGCGCGCCAATTGCTGCGCCAGCGCGGCGTGCCCTTCACCGAAAAGCAGGTCGTGACCGCCGAGGACAGCGAGGCACTCGAGCGCCTCACCGGCGCGCGCGACGCACCCACGCTGACGCTGGGTGCGCAGACGCTCAAAGGCTTGTCCGCCGAGGTCTGGAACTCCTACCTCGACGCGGCCGGCTACCCGCGAGAGTCGCGCCTGCCGGCGAACTACCAGTACCCGGCCGCCAGCCCGTTGACCGAGCGGCGCGAGGCGGCCCGCGTCGCCCCGCCGGCACCGCGCCCTGCCGCTCGTGCCGAGCCCGCGCCGGCGCCAGCAGCGCCTCCTGCGCCAGGAACCATCCGCTTCTGAACCGGACTGCAGTTCAGTCCGGCGCTGCGCCGGTGGCGCTGCTCCCGCTGCTCCCGATGCGTCGGGCCTGAAAGCTGCCTGCGGCCAGCGCGGCCGCCATCATCCAGAACAGGCTGGCCGCGCCCAACGCGGCGCCGGCCAGGCCGAACATCAACGGCATCAGCGTGCTCGACGTGTTGATCGTCATCGACCGCAACGCGATGGCCTCGCCGTGGCGCTGCGGTGGCGTGATCTGGTGCAAGGTGCTCATGATCATCGGCTGCACCGCCCCCAGCGCCACGCCGAGCACGATGGCGCAGCCCATCATCGCCCACACCGAGTCGGCGAGCGGGTAGACGACGAACACGGCGGCAGTGCAAAGCATCGCGCCCACCAGCACAGCCGATTCGCGCAGGCGGTGCGCCACGCCGGGAATCACCAACCGCACCAGCGCCACCGACGCAGCAAACCCGCCCAGCACCCAGCCGATCGCCGACGCACTGAAGCCGCGCTCGTGGCCGAGGATCGGCACGACGAAGGTGTGCACGTCCCAGCTCGACGAGATCAGCCAGTTCACCAGCAGCAAGCGGCGCAAGCCGGGCGTCTTGAGCAAGTCCCATGAACCGTGCGGCCGCTGCATGTCACCACGCGCCAGCGGCGCCTCGACCGGCACGCGTCGCGCCCACCACAAGCTCAGCAAGGGCAGCAGGCTCAGGGCAACAAAAGCGGTGCGAAACCCACCCACGTCGATCAACACGCCCGCCAACACCGGCCCGACCACGTTCGATATCGCGGGCGCCAGGCCGAGCCAGCTGAAGACACGCTTGAGGTCGGTGCCGTCGCTCGCCGTGCGGCTGGCGGCGCGCTGGATCGCGATCAAGCCGAAGTTGGCGCCAGCGCCCACCAGGCTGGCCGCCAAGCACATCACCCAAAACGAGGCGTCTGCAAGCCACGTGGACAGCACCGCAACAACGCCACCCGTCACCGTCAAGGCCACGGCAATTCGCATCGGCCGGTGGTAGCCGTGCCGGTCCGCCAGCCGCCCGGCTTGCAGCGCCAGCACGATGGGCGCAGCGGCGAACAAGCCCAGCAGCACGCCCACAGCCCACTCCGAGTGCCCCTGCCGCAGGGCCTGCAAGGGTGCTGCCATGCGCACTCCCGCCATGCACGAGTGCAGCCCGATCTGGCCGATGATCAGCGCCAGCAGTGCTGGCGTGAGGCCCGCCCGAGAGCCGCCCGGCGAGTCCGCCACGTCAGGCGCTCTCCTCGTCGGCCGCATCGGCCTCGACACCTGGCAGCAGCAACTGCGTCTTGGTGTCCGACAGCCCTTCCACTTCCTTCAGCTTGCGGCGCATCACGTTCGTGCGCGTCTGCGCTTCGTCGATGGTGCTGCTGGCTTCGTCGAGCTTCTTCTTGGTCCGCGCCAGCACGGCGCCGAACTTGTTGAACTCGGTCTTCACCGCGCCCAGTACTTCCCACACTTCCGAGCTGCGCTTCTCAAGCGCGAGCGTGCGAAAGCCCATCTGCAGGCTGCTCAACGTGGCCAGCAGGGTGGTCGGCCCGGCCAGCGTGACGCGGTGCTCGCGCTGCAGCGCCTCCATCAGCCCGGGGCGGCGCAGTGCCTCGGCGTACAAGCCTTCGGTGGGAACGAACAGGATCGCGAACTCGGTCGTGTGCGGCGGGGCCACGTACTTTTCGTGGATCGCCTTCGCTTCGGCGCGCAAGCGTTGCTCGATCGCCCTGCCCGCCGCTTCGGCCGCGGGCGCGTCGGCGCGCTCTTGCGCGTCGAGCAGGCGCTCGTAGTCCTCGCGCGGGAACTTCGCGTCGATCGGCAACCACAGCGGGTCGCCGTCGTCGCGCCGGCCTGGCAGCTTGATGGCGAACTCGACCCGCGCACCGCTGCCCGGCACCGTCTCGACGTTGACGCCGTATTGCTGTGGCGTGAACACCTGCTCGAGCAGGCCGGCCAGTTGCACCTCGCCGAACACGCCGCGCGACTTGACGTTCGTCAGCACCCGGTTCAGCGAGCCCACGTCCTTGGCCAGCAGGTGCATCTCGCCCAGGCCGCGGTGCACCTGGTCGAGCCGGTCGGCGACCTGCTTGAAGCTCTCGCCCAGGCGCTGTTCGAGCGTGGCGTGCAGCTTTTCGTCGACCGTTGCGCGCATCTGCTCCAGCTTCAACTCGTTGCCCTGCTGCAGCGCGCCGAGCTTTTGTTCGACGGTGGCGCGCACCTCGGCCAGGCGGCGCTCGTTCGCGTCCGACAACGCGCGCAGTTGTTCGTTCAAGGCGTCGCCGAAGCGCTGCAGGCCTTGCGCGCCGGCCTCCGCCTGGCGCTTGAGCGCCTGGTCCTGCGCCTCGCGGCTGGCCTGGTTCAACTGCGCGAGTGATGTGGTGGCCGTTTGCAGCGCCTGCGACACCGCCTGCTGCATCGCGGCAAGCTGGGTACGCAGCGAGTCGATCTGCTCGTTCTGCGTGCGCGCCACGTCGCCGGACTGGTTGAGCAGGGTCTGCTGGAACAGCGTCAACGTGGACGCCAGTTCCTGGCGCGAACTGCGCGCGCTGGTCTGCACTTCGGTGCGCAACTCGCGTTCGAGGTGGTCGGCCTGGCTGCGCGCCGTGCTTTGCACGTCGTCGGCCAACGCGCTGAAGGCCGAGGTGTCAGCGCGCCGCAAGATCAGCCACAGCAGCAGGATCAAGCACAGCGCGGTCAGCACCAGCAGCGCAGGCATCAGCCAATCGGTCATGGCTTGATTGTCTCAGGGCTGTGCAGCCGCCCGAGTGCAGCCGCCAGAGTGCAGCGGCCGACCTGACAGCCGCTCACACCTGCATCGAATAGCCACCGTCCACCGGAATCGCCACGCCGGTCACGAAGTCCGACGCCGCGCTCGCGAGGAACACCGCCACGCCGGCCAGGTCGTCCGCCCTGCCCCAGCGGCCGGCCGGCGTGCGCGCCAGCACCCGCTCGTTCAGGCCGGCGACGTCGATACGCGCCTGTTGCGTCAGCTCGGTGTCGATCCAGCCTGGCAACACCGCGTTGACCTGGATGTGGTCGGTCGCCCAGGCCGCCGCCAGCGACTTGGTGAGTTGCACCACCCCGCCCTTGCTAGCGCCGTAGACCGGTGCGAACGACGCACCGAAGATCGACAGCATCGAGCCGATGTTGATCACCTTGCCGCCGCCTGCGTGCTTGAAGTGTGGGTACGCCGCGCGCGAACACAGGAAGGCGCTGGTCAGGTTGGTGTCCATCACCGTTTTCCACTCGGCCAACGACAGCGCTTGCGCCGGCTTGCGGATGTTGGTCCCGGCGTTGTTGACGAGGATGTCGATGCGGCCGCAGCGCCTTGCGGTCTCGGCAAAGAGTTGCTCGACAGAGGCTTCATCAGTCACGTCCGCTTGCAGCCCGATCGGCTCGCCGCCGAAGGCCGCCAACTCGACGACGGCCTGAGCCGACTTGTCGGCATTGCGACCCGCCACCACCACCCGCGCCCCGGCTTGCGCCAGCCCGCGCGCCATGCCCAGCCCGATACCACCATTGCCGCCGGTCACGATCGCAACCTTGCCATTCAAATCGAACATCGATGCGCTCCTGATGCGCCGCAGACATGCCACGCAAAGACAAAGGCCCGGCACTGCGAATGCAATGCCGGGCCTGCCGATGTGGTGGGTGGTGCAGGGTTTGAACCTGCGACCCCTGCCGTGTGAAGGCAGTGCTCTACCGCTGAGCTAACCACCCTGAAGACTGTCGGATGAACTTCCGGGGGGTTCCGAGTCGGTGGGCCTCGCACCTGGAGACGGCGCCTCGAAAACAGCCGCAAATTATGCCACACCGTCGGTCACGAGCACCCGCCACGCTGTTCTGCCGCCGCTGGCCTTGTCGAGCTCGGCGAGCATCTGCGCATGGGCGGCAGCCTCGGCCTCGTCGGCTTCGATCACGAGCAAGTCGAGCGCCGCAAAGTCGAGCGCTTCGACGCGCAGTTCCGTGGTGTCGTGCGACTCGGCAGCGTCGATGACCAGCGAGTCCTGCCCGCGCGTCATGCGGATGTAGACCTCGGCGAGCAAGCCGGCGTCGAGCAGCGCGCCGTGCAATTCGCGGTGCGAGCTGTCGACCTCCAACCGCCGGCACAGCGCATCGAGCGAGTTCGCCTTGCCCGGGAACATCTCGCGCGCCATGAACAGGCTGTCGGTGACCTGGGCCACCACGCTGTCGAGCTTGGGTCGGTCGACGCGCCGCAGCTCGTGGTTCAGGAAGCCGATGTCGAACGCCGCGTTGTGGATGATGACCTCAGCCCCGCGCAGGTAGGCCAAAAGCTCGTCGGCGACGCTGGCGAACAGCGGCTTGTCGGCGAGGAACTCGTCGCTCAGCCCGTGGATGGCGAACGCGCCTTCGCTGTTGGGTCGCTCGGGGTTCAGATAGACGTGCAGGTTGTTGCCCGACAGGCGCCGGTTCAGCATCTCGATGCAGCCGATCTCGATCACGCGGTCGCCGGCCTCGGCGCTCAGGCCGGTGGTTTCGGTGTCGAGAAAGATCTGCCTCATGTCGTTCCCCGGCCGCGCCACCACAACCAGCCGCCGGCTACGATCATCGGCACGCACAGCCACTGGCCCATGCTCATGTTGAGGGCAAGCAAGCCCAGAAAACTGTCGGGCTCGCGGAAGTACTCGGCGATGAACCGGAACACACCGTAGCCAATGAGGAACATGCCAGACACCTGGCCCAGCCCGCGCCGCTTCTTGGCGTACCACCAAAGCAGCACGAACAGCAGCAACCCTTCGAGCGCGAACTGGTACAGCGGCGACGGGTGGCGCGCGATGTCGGTGCCCGACTGCGGAAAGCGCATCGCCCACGGCAGGCTCGGGTCGGCCGCGCGGCCCCACAACTCGCCGTTGATGAAGTTACCGATGCGGCCCGACGCAAGGCCCGTGGGCACGCACGGCGCGATCAGGTCGGTGACGTTCAGGAACGGCCGCCCCTTGGCGCGCGCAAACCACGCCATCGCACCCAGCACGCCCAGCAGGCCACCGTGGAATGCCATGCCGCCCTTCCACACCGCGAAGATCTCCAGCGGGTTGGCGGCGTAGTAGCCGGGTTTGTAGAACAGCACGTAGCCGAGTCGGCCACCAATCACCACGCCGAGCACGCCGTAGAACAGCAGGTCCTCCACGTCGCGCCGCGTCCAGCCGGCCTGCGCGAAGTGCGGCAGCTTCACACGCCGTGCGCCGAGCCAGATGAACAGCCCGAAGGCTGCCAGGTACGTCAGGCCGTACCAATGGATCGCCACCGGGCCGAGCTGCAAGGCGATGGGGCTGAACTGGGGATGAACGAGCATGGGGCGGGGTGGTGGCGACGCAGCGCGAACGATACCCGATGGCTTGTGCGGCCCATCGGCCGACTCGCAGCGCCGCGCATTGCCCCGATGCGCCGCGGTCAGCCCACGCCTAGGCAGCGCGCGGTCTCGCGCTTCGCTCGCGCACGAAGTCAACGAAGCGCAGCACAGCCGGCGGCGCGTCGGCGGGCCAGACCAGGCTGGTCTCGCTCCGAGGCGCCGCGTCGGCCAGTGCAGCGGGCAGCGGCCGGTACACGACGCCGGCACGTTGCAACAACGTCATCGAGCGAGGCACCCACGCCAAGCCCAGCCCGGCGGAGACGAGGTTGACGATCGTCTGCATCTGAATCGCCTCCTGCGCGATCGTCGGCGTGACGCCGTGCCGGTGATAGAACGCCAGCACCGCGTCGTACAGCGAGGGCGCGATCAGGCGTGGGAATATCACCAGCGGCTGGGCCAGCAAGGTGGCTGCCTTCAAGCGCACCGCAGACGACCACGGCAGCGAGGTCGGCAACGCCAGCAGCAGCGGCTCGCCGCCGAGCGACAGGCGCTGCAGACCGGTCGAACCGTCCGGCGCCATGCCGGGTGCGTGCAACAGAAAGCCGGCGTCGAGTTCGCGCTGGGCGAACGCCGCCAGTTGAACGTCGCCGGTGGCCTCGCGCAATGCGACCGACACGGCCGGGTTCGCATCGCGAAACTGCAGCAGCCAGCCCGGCAAGGGGCCGAAGCCAACGGTCGAGACAAACCCCAGCCGCACCCGGCCCGTTTCGCCCAGCGATGCGGCGCTGGCCACCGCGGGCAGCGCCGCAGCCTGCCGCAGCAACTGCCGCACCGGCTCGACCAGCGCCGCGCCGGCGGCCGTCAGCGCCACGCCGCGGCGGCTGCGCTCGAACACCGGGTGGCCGAGGCGACGTTCGAGTTGCTGCATTGCCAGGCTCAGCGGCGGCTGGGTCATGTGCAGCTGCGCGGCGGCGCGGCCGAAGTGCAGCGTCTCGGCCAGCGTCAGGAACTGGCGCCACAGGCGCAGTTCGATGGCCGCATCGGTCGGTGCGTCGAGATCGCTCATTTGCAAAGCATATCAATCACGCCATCCAGATATATTGGACGAGCCCGTGGTCGCGCTGGATACTGTGCGCTCCAGCGTCGTCCACCCATCACCAACGCCCCACCATGAAGATCAACCGCCGCTCCGCCAACATCACCGAAGGCGTCGCCCGCGCGCCCAACCGGTCCATGTACTACGCCCTCGGCTACGAGGAGGGCGACTTCAAGAAACCGATGATCGGCGTGGCAAACGGCCACTCCACCATCACGCCGTGCAACTCGGGCCTGCAGAAGCTCGCCGATGCGGCCGTGGCCGGCATCGAGGCGGCGGGCGGCAACGCGCAGATCTTCGGCACGCCGACCATCAGCGACGGCATGGCGATGGGCACCGAAGGCATGAAGTACAGCCTGGTGTCGCGCGAGGTGATCGCAGACTGCATCGAGACCTGCGTCGGTGGCCAGTGGATGGACGGCGTGCTGGTGGTCGGCGGCTGCGACAAGAACATGCCCGGCGGCATGATGGGCATCCTGCGCGCCAACGTGCCGGCGGTCTATGTGTACGGCGGCACCATCCTGCCTGGCCGCTACAAGGACAAGGACCTCAACATCGTCAGCGTCTTCGAGGCCGTCGGCCAGTTCAGCGCCGGCAACATGAGCGAAGAAGACTTCTGCCAGATCGAGCGGCGCGCCATTCCCGGCAGCGGATCGTGCGGCGGCATGTACACCGCCAACACCATGAGCTCGGCCTTCGAGGCGCTGGGCATGAGCCTGCCGTACTCGAGCACCATGGCCAACGTGCACGACGAGATCGTGGCGCACACGCGCGAGGCGGCGCGCGTGCTGGTCGAGGCTGTGAAGGCCGACCTGAAGCCGCGCGACATCGTCACGCGCAAGGCAATCGAGAACGCGATTGCGGTGGTGATGGCCACCGGCGGCTCGACCAACGCCGTGCTGCACTTTTTGGCCATCGCCCACGCGGCCGAGGTCGAGTGGACGATCGACGACTTCGAGCGCATGCGCCAGAAGGTGCCGGTGCTGTGCGACCTGAAGCCTTCGGGCCAGTTCCTCGCGGTCGATTTGCACAAGGCGGGCGGCATTCCGCAGGTGATGAAGGTGCTGCTCAATGCCGGGCTGCTGCACGGCGACTGCATGACGATCACCGGCAAGACCGTGGCGCAGAACCTGGCCGACGTGCCCGACGCGCCGCGTGCCGACCAGGGCGTGATCCGCCCTATCGACAAGCCCATGTACGAACACGGCCACCTCGCGATCCTGCGCGGCAACCTGGCGCCTGAGGGCTGCGTGGCCAAGATCACCGGCCTGAAGAACCCGGTGATCACTGGCCCGGCGCGGGTGTTCGACGACGAACAGTCGGCGATGGCGGCCATCATGGCGCGCAAGATCATCGCTGGCGATGTGCTGGTGCTGCGCTACCTCGGGCCGAAGGGCGCGCCAGGCATGCCCGAAATGCTGGCGCCCACGGGCGCGCTGATCGGCCAGGGGCTGGGCGAATCGGTCGGGTTGATCACCGACGGGCGGTTCTCAGGTGGCACCTGGGGCATGGTGGTCGGCCATGTGGCGCCCGAGGCGTATGCCGGCGGCAACATTGCGCTGATCCAAGAAGGCGACTCGATCACGATCGACGCGCACACGCTCAGCCTGCAACTCAACATCGACGACGCCGAACTGGTTCGCCGCCGCGCAGCGTGGAAGCAACCCAAGCCTCGCTACGTGCGCGGCGTGCTCGCCAAGTTCGCGAAGAATGCGTCGAGCGCCAGCACCGGTGCGGTGCTCGACCGCTTCGAGTGATACGGCTCGGGTGACGGGTACCGGGTGGCGTCGGCCTGCCCGACGCCGCGCTACTGCGAGCGGCGCTTGCGGCGGGACTTGTGGACGAGGCCCAGCGCTTCGAGGTTCTTCTTGCGGCGGTCCTGCTTTTTGTCTTCCATTTTTTCCATTTCGCGCCGCTTGTTCAGGCCGCTCGCGTCGGCCCACGCCCACCAGGCGATGCCCAGCAGAAACGGCAGCACGAACTTCCACAGGTCGCCGAACAGGTTCCAGGTCCAGTTGGCCGGCGGGCCGATGCCTGCCAGGTTCAGCAGTACCAGCAACACTCCCAAGATGACGAACCACATGGCGTTGACCTCCACAAACAGCGCGGGTCGCATCAGGCTCGCGGTCAACCGCGGCTTCTACAATCCGTTGAGTCGAATGTAGCGCACGCCTTGCGCGCACCCACCCGAAAGGAACCCATGAAATTGCTCTCAGTTCTCGCACTTGGCCTGGTTGCAGCGGCCAGCGGCCCGGCATTTGCCAGCGCAGACCTGGCGCAGAAGAAGAACTGCATGGCCTGCCACGCCATCGAAAAGAAGCTCGTCGGCCCGTCCTACAAGGAAATCGCCGCCAAGTACGCTGGCCAGAAGGACGCCGTCGAGAAGCTGTCGGTGAAGGTCATCAAGGGCGGCGCCGGTGTGTGGGGCCCTGTGCCGATGCCGGCGAATGCCCAGGTCAGCGAAGCGGAAGCCAAGACGCTGGTCGAGTGGGTGTTGAGCCAGAAGTAGGGCGAGCACCGACGCCATGGACAGGCCCCGTTCGCGGTGCCTTTTCTTTTGCGCGGCGTCTGTTTCAGAGGTGAACGGACAGGCAAGGACCGACGACGTTCCCGACGACGTTCCCAATTGACAAGGCCCCGAGCGGCCATGCACACTCCGTCGAAATCTACCAAGCAATTGCTTGGTTGAAACAACGCGAGTCGATGAATGGCGCAATACGGTTCGGTCTTCCAGGCGGGCTTGTTCGCCGGCCAGGTGGTGGTGGTGACCGGCGGCGGCTCGGGCATCGGACGCTGCACGGCGCACGAGCTGGCGTCGCTCGGCGCGGCCGTCGCCATCGTCGGGCGAAAGCTCGAAAAGCTCGACGCGGTGCGCGTCGAGATCGAATCGACCGGCGCGGTGTGCTCAACCCACGTCTGCGACATCCGTGAAGAAGCCGCCGTGCGAGCCACCGTCGAAGCCGTGCTCCAGCGGCACGGTCGCATCGACGCGCTGGTCAACAACGCGGGCGGGCAGTTCCCGTCGCCGCTGTCGATGATCAGCGCCAAGGGCTGGGACGCGGTGGTGCGCAACAATCTGACCGGCGGCTTTCTGATGGCGCGGGAGTGCGTCACGCAGTGGATGGCGGCCCGCGGTGGAGCGGTGGTCAACATCATTGCCGACATCTGGGGCGGCATGCCCGGCATGGCGCACTCGGGCGCGGCGCGGGCGGGCATGCTCAACTTCACCGAGACAGCGGCGCTGGAATGGGCGCCGGTGCGCGTGAACGCGGTCGCGCCCGGCTGGATCGCCTCCAGCGGCATGGACCAATACCCGCCGCAGATGACCGAGACGATCCAGAACATGCACACACTGGTACCGCTGCAGCGGCTGGGTACCGAGAGCGAGGTGTCGGCGGCGATCACGTTTTTGCTGTCGCCGGCCGCGGCGTTCATCTCCGGCGCCTGCCTGCGCGTCGACGGCGCCGCGCCGAACGCCAAGCGCATCTGGCCGCAGGTCGGCACCGGCGGCAGCACGGCGGCGTTCGATGGCTTCCACCTGGCCACAACGCCGAAAGTTCTGCAAGGCAAGGCCGCGCGGTCCGGCCCGGCGACGGGCTGAGCGCGTGCCGACGCTCGACCTCCGGCTCGACACCGGCAGCGCTGCCTTCGCCGAGAACCGTGCTCACGGGCTTGGACTGATCGAGCAACTGCGCGCAATCGAAGCGCGCACGCGCCAGGCCAGCGCGCGCGCGCAGCCGTTGTTCGACAAGCGCGGCCAGTTGCTGCCGCGCGAGCGCGTGGCACGTTTGCTCGACCCGGGCGTGCCGTTTCTCGAACTGTCTTCATTGGCCGGCTGGTTACAGGACGTGCCCGACCCGCAGGCCTCGGTGCCCGGCGGCGGCGCGATCGTGGGCATCGGCGTGGCCGCCGGCACGCGCGTGATGGTGGTGGCCGACGACGCCGGCATCGACGCCGGTGCGCTGCAGCCGCTCGGCCTCGAAAAGCTGCAACGCGCGCAGGACGTGGCGCTTGAGAATCGGCTGCCCTTCATCCACCTCGTCGAGTCGGCCGGCGCGAACTTGCTGAAGTACCGCGTCGAGCAATTTGTCCATGGCGGCGGCTTGTTCTATCGGCTCGCGAGGTTGTCGGCTGCGGGCTTGCCGGTGCTGGCGGTGGTGCACGGCTCGTCCACCGCGGGCGGCGCCTACATGACGGGGCTGTCCGACCACGTGATCCTGGTGCGCGGCCGCGCGCGCGCCTTCTTGGCCGGGCCGCCGCTGCTGAAGGCCGCCACCGGCGAGGTGGCGACCGACGAAGCGCTGGGCGGTGCCGACATGCACTCCACCGTCTCCGGCCTCGGCGAGTACGTGGCCGACGACGACGCGCACGCGCTCGGCCTGGCACGAGAGTTGATCGGCGCCTGGGGCTGGCAGCCGGCGCCGATGTGGCCCGATGGCCCCGAACCGCGCTTCGACGCCGAAGATCTCATCGGCCTGTTCGCGCCGGACTTCAAGAAGCCGGTCGAGATGCGCCACGTGATTGCGCGTGTGGTGGACGGCTCGGACTTCCTCGAATTCAAGCCGGACTACGGCCCGGCGTCGGTGTGCGGGTACGCAGCCATCGCCGGTTTTCGCGTCGGCATCGTCACCAACAACGGCCCGATCGACCCGGCCGGCAGCACCAAGATCACGCACTTCATCCAGGCCTGCTGCCAGACCGGCACGCCGCTGATCTACCTGCAGAACACGACCGGCTTCATCGTCGGCACGGAAGCCGAACGCGCCGGCATGATCAAGCACGGCTCGAAACAGATCCAGGCGCTGTCGAACGCCAATGTGCCGCAGATCACCGTGCAATGCGGCGCGTCGTTCGGGGCGGGCAACTACGGCATGTGCGGGCGCGGCTTCCACCCGCGCTTCGTGTTCAGCTGGCCCAACGCCCGCACCGCGGTGATGGGCCCGCAGCAAGCCGCCGGCACGATGGAGATCGTGATGCGCGAGGGCGCGGCGCGCAAAGGCGAGCCGGTGGATGAAGCCAAGCTCGCCGCGCTGACGGGCAAGATCATCAGCACTTTCGAGCGCCAGATGCACGCCTTCTACACCTCGGGCCTGCTGCTCGACGACGGCGTGATCGACCCGCGTGACACGCGCCGCGTGCTCGCATTGAGCTTGGCGCTGTGCGACGAAGCCGCGCGCCGCAACGTGCGCCCGATGCAGTTCGGCGTCGCGAGACCCTGATCTTCTTTGTCACCTTACGGAGCCGACTTCGATGCAACTGACCCACGAACACGAAGAGATCCAGCGTACGCTCAAGCGCTTCATCGCCGAGCAGATCAACCCGCACGTGGACGAATGGGAAGCGGCCGAGATGTTCCCGGCGCACCAGGTCTTCAAGCAGTTGGGCGACCTCGGCCTGCTGGGCCTGACCAAGCCCACCGAGTACGGCGGCATGGGCCTGGACTATTCGTACTCGGTGGTGATGGCCGAGGCGCTGGGCGACATCGCCTGCGGCGCGGTGCCGATGGCCATCGGCGTGCAGACCGACATGGCCACGCCAGCGCTGGCGCGCTTTGGCTCCGATGCGCTCAAGCGCGAGTTCCTCGCTCCCGCCATCGCGGGTGACGCCGTGAGCTGCATCGGCGTGTCCGAACCCGGCGCTGGCTCCGACGTGGCGCAGGTCAAGACCACCGCGAAGAAAGTCGGCGGCGACTACGTGATCAACGGCGCCAAGATGTGGATCACCAACAGCCTTCAGGCCGATTGGATGTGCCTGCTGGCGAATACTTCAGAAGGCGCTGCGCACAAGAACAAGAGCTTGATCGTCGTGCCGATGAAGACGCCGGGTATCAGCGTGGCGAAGAAGATCCGCAAGATCGGCATGATGGCCAGCGACACCGGGCTGATCCACTTCGACGATGTGCGGGTGCCGCAGGCCAACCTGATCGGTCAGGAGGGCATGGGCTTCACCTACCAGATGATGCAGTTCCAGGAAGAGCGGCTGTGGGCGGCGGCGAATGCGATCCAGGGCCTGCTCAACTGCATCGACCACACCGTGGCCTACGCGCGCGAGCGGCAGATCTTCGGCCAGGCGGTGCTCGACAACCAGACGGTTCACTTCAAGTTGGCCGAACTGAAGACCGAGATCGAAGCGCTCCGCGGCCTGACCTACATGGCGACCGAGCACTACATCGCCGGCAAGGACGTGACCGAGTGGGCCTCGATGGCCAAACTCAAGGCCGGCCGGCTGCTGCGCACCGTGCCCGATGCGTGCCTGCAGTATTGGGGCGGCATGGGCTTCACCTGGGACAACCCAGTCTCGCGCATGTACCGCGACGGCCGGCTGGCGTCCATCGGCGGCGGCGCCGACGAAGTGATGCTGGGCATCATCTGCAAGTTCATGCACACGCTGCCCGCGCGGCGGTGACGGGCTGCGCCGATGCAACGCATACCGGCCTGAAGTACGCCAAGGAACCCTCGCCATGATGCAGATCCGTCTTCACGGCGCGTTCGTGTTCGCCACGCTGTCGGCGCCCGCCACGCGCAACGCACTCACCGACGGCATGGTGACCGACCTGCTCGAAGCCATCGACCGCGCCGAAGCGCATCCCGACACGCGGGCGCTGGTGCTGCGCGGCTCGGGCGGCCACTTCTGCTCGGGAGGCGACTTCAGCCGGTTTCGCGCGTTGATCGCAGCACCCGCGCCGGCCGTCGGCGCCGATCCGATCGCCACGTTCAATCGCGCCTTCGGTACGCTGCTGCTGCGACTGCACGGCGCACGGGTGGTGACCGTTGCGGTCGTCGAAGGCGCTGCCATGGGCGGCGGCGTGGGGCTGGCGGCGTGCTGCGACTTCGTGCTCGCTGCCGGCAGCGCGCAGTTCGGGATGCCCGAGGCAACGTTGGGCTTGCCGCCGGCGCAGATTGCGCCCTTCGTCGCCGCGCGCATCGGCGAGGGTGCGGCCCTGCGGCTGATGGTGACCGGCCGCCGCGTCAAGGCCGCCGACGCAATGGCCTGCGGTCTGGCCGACGAGGTGCATGAGGGCGACGCGCTCGACCAACGCCTGCACGGCCTGCTCGCTGAACTCGGCCGGGCCGAGCCGGCCTCGCTGCGCAGCATCAAGGCGATTCTTCACGCCCGCCGCACCCGCCCGCTGCCCGATACGCTGGACATCGCCGCGACCCACTTTGCGTCTGCTTTGCGCAGCGGCACGGCCAGCGAAGGCCTGGCGGCGTTGTCGGCCAAACGCGCGGCGAACTGGGTCGTGACGCCGGACGGCAACACCCCGACCGATTCAAGCAGCACCTTGCCCGGAAGCCCGACGTGAGCGCCTTCGACTCTGTGCTGGTTGCCAACCGAGGTGAGATCGTCGTGCGCGTGGCGCGCACTGCGCACCAAATGGGCCTGCACACGGTGGCCGTCGCTTCCGACGCAGACCGCGCCGCGCCGCACGGCGCGAGCTGCGACCGCGTGATGCCGATCGGCGGCGAGCGCCCGGCCGACTCGTACCTGCGCACCGACAAGTTGCTCGCTGCCGCCCAAGCCAGCGGAGCGCAGGCGATCCACCCCGGCTACGGCTTTCTGTCCGAGAACGCCGCGTTTGCGCAGGCGGTGATCGACGCCGGCTTCACCTGGATCGGCCCGCCGCCCGAGGCGATGCGTGCGATGGGCGACAAGGCCCGCGCGCGCCAGCGCATGGCCGCGTCGGGCGTGCCGGTGCTCCCTGGGTACGACGGTGAAGACCAGAGCCGCGAGACGCTGCGACGCGAAGCCCACGCGATCGGCTGGCCGCTGATGGTCAAGGCCACCGCCGGTGGGGGCGGCCGGGGCATGCGACTGGTGACGCAACCTGAGCAACTCGACGCTGCCCTCGACTCGGCGCAGACCGAAGCGCAAAGCGCCTTCGGCGAGCCGCGGCTGCTGCTGGAGCGGGCGCTGCTGGCGCCGCGGCACGTCGAGATCCAGGTCTTTGCCGACAAGCACGGGAACGTCGTGCATCTCGGCGAACGCGACTGTTCGGTGCAACGCCGGCACCAGAAGATCGTCGAAGAAGCGCCCTCGCCCGCCGTGTCGCCCGAGTTGCGCCGGCGCATGGGCGAGGCGGCGGTGACGGTGGCGCGCGCGGTCGGCTACGTCGGCGCGGGCACGGTCGAGTTTCTCCTCGACGCGAGCGGCGCCTTCTGGTTCATGGAGATGAACACGCGCCTGCAGGTGGAACACCCGCTGACGGAAGCGCTGATCGGCATCGACCTGGTCGAGTGGCAGTTGCGGGTGGCCATGGGCGAGCCGCTGCCGCTGGGCCAGGACGAACTGCTGCATCGCTACGAGCGTGGTGGCCACGCGATCGAGGTGCGCTTGTGCGCTGAAGACCCGGCGCGCGACTTCCTGCCGCAGTCCGGCACGGTGCAGCGCTGGCAGGCGCCAGCCACGGTGCGCTGCGACCATGCGCTTGCGAGCGGCTGCGCTGTCAGCCCGTTCTACGACTCGATGCTGGGCAAGCTGATTGCGCATGCGCCGACACGCGGCGCCGCGATCCGCCAGCTCGCGCATGCGCTGGACCACACCGTGTGCTTGGGGCTGAGCACCAATCGGCGCTTCCTGTCGCGTGTGTTGCGCCACCCAGCGTTCGCTTCCGACGCGGTGACGACGGCATTCATCGCCAATCATTTCGGCGACAACACCTTGCGCACAGAGCCTGCACCCAGCTGGCTCGAAGCGCTGGCGGCCACCGCGGCAGCGAGCTTGCCGGCGTACTCGCTGCCAGCGTTGTGGCAGGGCTGGACATCGTCGGGCAGCGTGGGCACCGATGCGAGGATCGAACTGGACGGCGCCGCCCGCCGCTGGCGGATCGCCGGCCGAGGCGACGAGTTGACGGCGACCTTTACGGCGGGCGCTGGCACGGCCACTGACTTGGCCACTGACCTCGCCGCCGGTCGCGCCACCCGCACACCCGGTACAGAAGCGCAGAACTCGGTGACGCACCGCATCCAATCGCTTGCATGGCACGATCGTCCCACCGGCCACGGCACGGGCCTGGAGGTGCGCGCGATTGTCGACGGCCGGCCGGTCACCGCGCAGGTGCATCGCCAGGGCCCCCGCTGGTGGTGGCTGTGCGACGGCGTCGAACTGGAGTTGCTCGACCTGCGCCTGGCCAGCGCCGGCAACGCCACGCAAGCGAACGCACTCGCGCTGCGCGCGCCGATGCACGGTCGCGTCACGCAGGTGCTGGCCGAGGCTGGCGCCACCGTCGAGGCCGGCGCGCTGCTGCTGGTGATGGAGGCGATGAAGATGGAGCACCGCATCCACGCGCCGCACGCCGGTACCGTGAAGAGCTTGCTCGCACGCGCGGGCGAGCAAGTGGCGGCGCGCCAATTGCTGGTGGAGTTGACACCATGAGCTTCACCCACGAACACGACCTATTCCGCGACAGCGTGCGCGCGTTCGTCGCTGCCGAGATCGCGCCGCACGTGAACGCGTGGGACGAGGCGCAAGGCTTTCCGCGCGAGCTGTACCGTCGGGCGGCACACGTCGGCCTGCTCGGCCTGGGCTACCCCGAGGCCTACGGTGGCACACCGGCAGATGGCTGGTTTCGGCTCGTCGCGACCGAGGAGATCGCGCGCGCCGGCAGCGGTGGTCTGATGGCAAGCCTGTTCTCGCACAACATCGGGCTGCCCCCGATCATCGCGCACGGCAGCGCGGTGCTGAAGCAGCGCGTGATCCCAGCCGTGCTGGCGGGCGAGAAGATCGCCGCCCTCGCCATCACCGAACCCGGCGGCGGCTCCGACGTGGCGCGGCTGCGTTGTTCGGCGCGGCGTGATGGTGGCGACTGGGTCATCGACGGCGAAAAGACGTTCATCACCTCGGGCATGCGCGCCGACTGGATCACGCTGGCCGTGCGCACCGGTGGCCCGGGCGCGGCGGGTATCTCGCTGATCGCCGTGCCGGGTGACACCCCCGGCCTGGAGCGGCACGCCTTGGCCAAGATGGGCTGGTGGTGCAGCGACACCGCGCAACTGCGCTTCAACCACTGCCGCGTGCCGGCCGACCACTTGATCGGCGACGAAAACGCCGGCTTTCGCATCGTGATGGAAAACTTCAACGGCGAGCGGCTGTTGATGAGTGCCGGCGCCAACGCGTTTGCGCAGGTCTGCTTCGACGAGGCGCTGGACTGGGCGCGCCAGCGGCGCACGTTCGGCGCGTCGCTCGTCGAGCACCAGGCGATCCGCCACAAGCTGATGGACATGCAGATGCGCATCTCCAGCACGCGCGCGTGGCTGCACGCGCTGGTGCAGCGGCACGAGGACGGCGACACTGGGCCGCAGTGGGTGGCCGAGCTGTGCCTGCTGAAGAACCACGCCACGCAGACGATGCAGTTCTGCGCCGACCAGGCGGTGCAGATCCTCGGCGGCATGGGGTACATGCGCGGCACAAAGAGCGAGCGCGTCTACCGCGAGGTCAAGGTGATGATGATCGGCGGTGGCGCCGAGGAGATCATGAAGGAGCTGGCGGCGAGGCAGTTGGGGCTATGAGTTCGCCTCGGCGGTTCACATGACCACATCGAGCCTGTTCGAGCCTGAATTCGTCGCGGGCCTGCGCGACTTCTTCGAGGAACGCATCCGCTTCAACCAGGTGCTGGGCTTGCGCATCGACTCGCTCGAAGCCGACCGCGTTACTGCGCACATCGACATGCGGCCCGAGCTGATAGGCCACTTTGCCCACCAGCGTCTGCATGGTGGCGTGATCAGCGCCACGCTCGACGCGATGGGCGGCCTGGGCGTCATGGCTGCGATCGGGGCGCGGCATCTCGACGAGTCGGTCGATGCGCGGCTGGCGCGCTTTTCCAAGCTCGGCACGATCGACTTGCGCGTGGACTACCTGCGCCCGGCCACCGGCCCGCGCTTCACTGCGGTGGCCAGCGTGCTGCGCCTGGGCAGCCGCGTGGCGTCCACGCGCATGGAGTTTCTGGATTCAGCGGGCAAGCTGCTCAGCACCGGTGCGGCGGCGTACATCGTGGCCTGACCGTCGTCTGAGTCTGACCGCGCGCCCATGAAAAAGGCCCCGCAGTGCGGGGCCCGGATGACAGGGTCAGCGGCCGAATCAGTTCGACTTCGTGTACTCGCCGATCACCTTCCACTTGCCGTCGGTGATCTGCGACAGGCGCGACGCGTCGCTGCCCAGCCGCTTGGTCGGCGAGAACGTGGCCGGTGCGCTGCCGAAGATGTCGGGCGGGATCTTCATCGTGTCCATCGCCTTGATGAAGCTGTCGGTGCTCAGGTTCGCGCCGGCCTTGGTGGCTGCGTTGGCAAACGAGTCGACGATGGTGTAGCCGTAGACCGAGAACACCGTCGGGTCTTCGTTGAACTTGGTCTTGTACTTGTTGGCCCAGAAGCGGATTTGCGGCGAGGCTTCATCGGTGTACGGGTTTTGCACCGTCATCGTTGCGTACAGGCCGTCCATCGCCTTGCCGCCGAGCTTGTGGATCAGGTCGGTGTAGACCGCGCTGGAGCCGAAGAACACCGGGTTGAAGCCGGTCTTGCGCGACTCGCCGATCGTGCCGATCGTCTCGCGGATGATCGTGCCCAGCACCACCAGGTCGCAGTTGGCCGACTTCATGCGCGCCACTTGCGACGAGAAGTCCGTCGCGCCGCGCTTGTACGAGGTCTTCTCGGCCATCTCCATGCCGATCGTCTTCAGCCCGGCCTCGGCGCCGCGCACCACCTCCAGGCCGAACTCGTCGTCCTGGTAGATCGTGCACACCTTCTTGGCGCCCTTCTCTTTGACCAGGCCCGGCAGCGCCGTGCGCATCTGGTCGAAGTAGGTGGCCGCAAAGGCGTACTTCAGCCTGTGGAACGGGTCGTACATCTCGCGCGCGGCCGTGACAGGGAAGAAGTTGATCACGTTCTTCTCGAACTGCACCGGCATCGCGGCATTGTTCTGCGCCGTGCCCAGGTGGCCGAGCATCATGAAGATCTTGTCCTGGTTGACGAGTTTCTGCGCCGCCAGCACCGCCTTCTTCGGGTCGTAGCCAGAGTCTTCGACGAGCAGCTTGAGCTTGCGGCCGTTGATGCCACCTTGCTCGTTGATCTCGTCGACGCGCAGGTTCATGCCCAGGCGGATTTGCTTGCCAAAGGCGGCCAGCGGGCCGGACAGGTCTTGAATCGTGCCGACGACGATTTCATCTTTGCTGACGCCTTGCGACTGGGCGTGGCTCAGGCCGCTGGCAAGGGCCAGGGCGGCGGCAACGAGGGGCAGAACAGGTTTCATCGGCGTATCTCCTGAGGAGGTGGTGAGGTGGGGGAACAACGTTGCAAGGCTCGATCAGGTTGTCAGCGGTCGCGCCGGGGTCACGACTTGTAGAGCGCCTCGATCCGGTCGGCGTACTTTTTCTCGACGAACTTGCGTTTGAGCTTCATCGTAGGGGTGAGTTCATCGTCTTCGGCGGTGAGCTGCGTTTCGAGCAGGAAGAATTTCTTGATCTGCTCGACCCGCGCGAACTTCTTGTTCACGCGCTCGACCTCGCCCCAGATCAGCTCCTGCACTTCCTTCGCCCGTGTGAGGCTGGTGTAGTTGCTGAACGGGATGTCGCGGTCCTGCGCGAATTTCTCGACGTTCTCCTGGTCGATCATCACGATCACCACCAGGTACGGCCGCTTGTCGCCCACCACCACGGCGTCGGTGATGTAGGGCGAGAACTTCAAGTCGTTCTCGAGCTCGCTGGGGGTGATGTTCTTGCCGCCGGCCGTGATGATGATGTCCTTCATCCGGTCGGTGATCTTGAAGTAACCGTCGGCGTCTTGCAGGCCGACGTCGCCGGTGTGCAGCCAGCCGTCGGGCGTGATGGTCTCGGCGGTCTTGTCGGGCAGGTTCAGGTAGCCCATGAAGACGTTCGGCCCGCGCACCATGATCTCGCCGGTGGCCGGGTCGAGCTTGACCTCGTTGTATGGGCAGGCCGGGCCGATCATGCCGGGCTTGATGCGGTTGGCCGGGTTGTAGGTGGCCGCACCACAGGTCTCGGTCATGCCCCAGACTTCGACCATCGGCACACCGAGCGCAAGGTACCACTTGACCAGGTCAGGCGAGATGGGGGCGGCGCCCGTCAGGCAGAACCGCGCGCGGTGGATGCCGATCATCTTGCGCACGTTGTTCAGCGCCAGCAGCCTGGCGAGCTGGAACTGCAGCTTCAACAGGCCGCCGACAGGCTTGCCGGCCAGCACCAGGTCGGCAATGCGCGTGCCCACGCCCAGGCTCCAGCCGTAGGCGAGCTGCTGCACCTTGCCCGACTCGCGCAATGCAATCGCGACGGCTGAGTAGAACTTCTCCCAGACGCGCGGAACAGCGGTGAACACCGTCGGCGCGATCTCGCGCACGTTCTCGGGCACGGTCTCGGGGTTTTCAACGAAGTTGAGCACCGAGCCGGTGTAGAGCGCAAAGTACTCGCCGCCGAGACGTTCAGCGATGTGGCACAGCGGCAGGAAGCACATGCGCTCGTCGTGCTCGTCCTGCGCGACGATGCTGTTGTAGCCGCGCACGGTGTAGACGATGCCGCGGTGCGAGTGCATCGCGCCCTTGGGCTTGCCGGTGGTGCCCGAGGTGTAGACGAGGACGGCGAGGTCGTCGGGTTGGCAGGCAGCCGAGCGGGCGTCGAGCGCACCAGGGTGCGCCTTGGCGTGCTCACGGCCGAGCGCGCGCAAGGTGTCCAGGCCGATCACGCTGTCGTCGTCGAAGTCGCGCAGGCCCTCGGTGTCGAAGACGATGATCTTGGTCAGCAGCGGAAGGTGCTCGCGCACCGTCAGCACCTTGTCGAGCTGTTCCTCGTCTTCGACAAAGAGGATGCGCGTGCTCGAGTCCTGGCACAGGTACTGCACCTGCTCGGCCGCATCGGTCGGGTAGATGCCGTTGGACACGCCACCGCAGCTCAGCACCGCCAGGTCGGCCAGCACCCATTCGACGACGGTGTTGGACAGGATCGACGCGCAGTTGCCGGCCTTGAAGCCCAGGCTCAGCAAGCCGTCGCCGATCTCGCGCACGGCTTGCGCGGTCTGGTGCCAGCTCCATTGCCGCCAGATGCCCATTTCCTTCTGGCGCATGAACACCTGGCCGCCGCGCATGGCTGCGGCATTCCAGAACATGGCCGACAAGGTCTCGCCCGGCACCACGATGTCCGTTCGCGGCTTCAAGTGGTCAAGGTCCCAAAGATTGCTCATGCCTCGGCTACCTCCACGTCTTCTTCTTCTTCCAGCGCCGCTCGCCGCGCACGCCGGTTTCCTTCATGCCGAGGTAGAACTCCTTGATGTCTTCCTTCTCGCGCAGCCGCTCGCAGGTGTCTTCCATCACGATGCGGCCGTTCTCGAGCACGTAGCCGAAGTCGGCCACGTTGAGCGCCATGTTTGCGTTCTGCTCGACGAGCAAGAAGGTGGTTCCGCGTTCGCGGTTGATGCGGATCACGATCTCGAAGATCTCGCGGGTCAGACGCGGGGACAAGCCCAGGCTCGGCTCGTCGAGCAAGATCAATTCAGGCGCCGCCATCAGCGCGCGCGAGATCGCGAGCATCTGCTGCTGGCCGCCCGACAGCAGCCCGGCGTCTTGCGCGGCGCGCTCCTTCAGGATCGGGAAGTAGCCATAGACGGACTGCATGTCGCGCGCCACGCCGTCGCGGTCCTTGCGCGTGTAGGCGCCCATCACCAGGTTGTCGTGCACCGACAGCAGCGGGAACACTTCGCGCCCTTCCGGCACGTGGCTCAGGCCGCGCTGCACGATCAGCGCCGGGTCGCGCGCGGTGATGTCTTCGTCCTTGAACTGAATGCTGCCCTTGCGCGGGTCGATGATGCCGGAGATGGTTTTCAGAATGGTCGACTTGCCGGCACCGTTGGAGCCGAGCACGGTGGCGATCTGGCCGCGGATCACCTGCAGGCTGACGCCGCGGATCGCGCGGATCGGGCCGTAGGCGCTCTCGACGTTGCTTAGTTTCAGGACGACGGTCGCCTCGGCGCTCATGCCAACTGCCTCCGCAGACTCGCCACATCCTCGGTCGACCCGAGGTAGGCCTCGATCACCCCAGGGTGACTTTGCACCTCGCCCGGCGTGCCCAGGGCCAGCACCTCGCCCTGGTTCATCGCGAGCACGCGGTCGGACACCTTGGAGACGAGCGTCATGTCGTGCTCGACCATCAGCACGGTGATGCCGAGCTCGGCCCGGATGTCCTGGATCCAGAACGCCATGTCGTCGGTCTCCTCCACGTTCAGGCCCGACGACGGTTCGTCCAGCAGCAGCAGCTTGGGCTCGGTGCACAGCGCGCGCGCCAGCTCCACCACCTTGCGCACGCCGTACGGCAGGCCGGCCACCATCGACTCGCGGTAGTGCTGCAGGTCGAGCAGGTCAATCACCTGTTCCACCTTCTCGCGCGCCTGCACCTCGGCGCGGCGCGTGCCGGCGGTGAAGAAGATCTCGCTCCACAGGTTCGTCTGGCGGTGCGTGTGGCGGCCGATCAACAGGTTCTGCAGCACGGTGGCGTGCTCGAACAGCTCGATGTTCTGGAAGGTGCGCGCAATGCCGAGCTTGGCGATCTCGTGCGGCGCGTGCTTGCTGAGTGCGTGGCCGTCGAACTCGATCTCACCCGCGGTGGGCGTGTAGATGCGGCTGATCAGATTGAACACCGTCGTCTTGCCGGCCCCGTTCGGGCCGATCAGCGTGAACACCTCGCCGCGCTCGACTTCAAAGCTGACGTCGTTGACGGCCTTCACGCCACCGAAGCGCACGCTCAGGTTCTTGGCTTTCAGTAGCGGCGTGCTCATCTCAAGCGCTCCGACTTCTGGAAGCTCTTCTGCCGCTTGAACATCCCCTTGCGATAGAAGGGGAATATCTGCAAATAGGTCCGCACCTTCAGCCAGCGGCCGTACAAGCCCAGCGGCTCGAACAACACAAAGGCGATCAGCACCAACCCGTACACCAAGCCCTGCAATCCCGGTGCCTGGCCGATGGCAGCGGGAAGGTAGTCTTTGCCCAGGGAAATGAGCTGCGGCATCGTGATCAGGAAGATCGCGCCGAGGAACGCACCGTGCACCGAGCCGAGCCCGCCGATCACCACCATCAGCAGCAGGTCGACCGACTGGATGATGTTGAACTGGTCCGGCGACAGGAACTTGATCTTGTGTGCGTACAGCGCGCCGCCCACACCGGCGAGTGCAGCCGAGATGGCAAACGACAGCGTCTTGTAGTACGCCAGGTGGATGCCCATGCTCTGCGCCGACACCTCGGAGTCGCGGATTGCCACGAACGCACGGCCGGTGGACGAGCGCAGCAGGTTCAGGATGGCCAGCGTGCAGATCACGGTGATCGCAAGGCACAGGCCGTAGAAGGCCTCGCCCGACTCGAGCTTCCAGCCGAACAGATCGGGCGCTTTCACGTGCATGCCGGCGTTACCGCCGGTGACGGACTCCCAGCGCGCAAACACCTCTTCGACGATGAATCCGAACGACAGCGTGGCAATGCCGAGGTAGATGCCCTTGACGCGCAGCGCCGGCAGGCCCACCACCATGCCGACCGCTGCCGACAGCAGGCCCGCCAGCGCCAGCGCGATCGGGAAGGGCACGCCAGCCTGCGTCAGAACACCTTGCGTGTAGGCGCCGACGCCGAGGAAGGCCGCGTGGCCGAGCGAGAACAGCCCAGTGAAGCCGGCCAGCAGCATCAGCCCCAGGCCGACGATCGAGTAGATCAGCACGAAGGTCAACTGCGCGAGCCAGTACTCCGGCAGCAACCAAGGTGCGGCCAGCAGCAGCAGCAGCAACGCGCCGTACCAGAAGGTGTGCCCGCCGTGCTTGGCCAGGCGGATGTCTTGCAGGTAGTCGGTCTTGAAGATGAAGCGCATCGTGGGGGCCGCCGGCTCAAACTTTCTTGCGCAATTTCTCGCCGAACAGCCCGTTCGGCTTGACCATCAGCATGATCAGCACGACCACGTACGCAGCAATGTCCTTGAAGCCCTCGGGAAGGAAAAAGCCCGACAGCGCCTCGACCACCCCGATGACGACTCCCCCGACGATAGCCCCCGGCAAGCTGCCGAAGCCACCCACCACCGCGGCCGGGAAGGCCTTCAGCCCGATGAAGCCCATGTTCGCGTGCACGAACGTGATGGGCGCGAGCAGCAGCCCCGCGATGGCCGCGACGCCGGCCGCCAGGCCCCACACCAGCCCGTTCAACCGCTTCACCGGAATGCCCATGTAGTACGCCGCGAGCTGGTTTTGCGACGACGCCTGCATCGCCACGCCCAGCTTGCTGTACTTGAACAGCACATACAGCAGCCCGCACAACACCGCAGTGACGGCGATCACTGCCATCTGCTCGACGTTGAGCACCAGGGTCCCGACTTTCCAGATCTCGTCCTTGTATGGCACCGGCAGCGTGTGCGTGTCGGTGCCGATGGTCGGGATCATCGTGATCACGCCGCGCGCGACGAAGCCGATGCCGATCGTCAACATCACGATCGAGAACGCCGGCTGGCCCAGGATCGGGCGAATGACGACGCGCTCGATCATCACGCCGACGATGGCCATCGCCACCACCGCGCTGGGCACGGCCAGCCAGAACGGGAAGCCCAGCAGGGTCATGCACGCCAGGCCACCGAAGGCGCCGAGCATCATCAACTCGCCCTGCGCGAAGCTGACGGTTTCGGTGGCCTTGTAGATCAGCACGAAACCGAGCGCGATCAAGCCGTAGATGCAGCCCTGCGCGACGCCGCTGATGATGATCTGCAGAACCTGCAAGTGAGGACCCTGGGGTGGTGGACTGGCCGCAAACACCATTGCGGCCATCAAAACGGCGAGCTATTCTTGTCTCGCCAAGCAAGCAGTTGCTTTGTAGCTGCCCGCCCTGCAACGTGCCAGCGTGGAAACCCCAAATGACGGCCCACAACATCGCCGCCGATTCCCGGCCACAGCGATCCAAGCGCAACCCGCCCGAAGCGGGCGAGGCGCTGAACCGCCGCGCCGATCTGGTGCGCGTGGCGGCGCACATGTTCCGCGAGAAAGGCTTCGAGGGCACGACGATCCGCGACATCGCCCACGCTGTGGGCATGCGCTCGGGCAGCCCGTTCTATCACTTCGCCAACAAGCACGAGATTTTGATGGCGGTGATGGAAGAAGGCCTGCGCCTGGGCCTGGAGCGAACTCAAGCGGTGCTGGACGGCGCGCGCGTGCCGGCGGCCGAGCAGTTCCGCCGCCTGGTGCGTGCGCACTACGGCATCCTTCACGACACCGGCAGCGACTTCATCCCCGTGATGCTGTACGACTGGCGCTCGCTGCCCGACCAGTACAAGCGCCGCATCATCGAGCTGAAGGACCGCTACGACGCGATTTGGCAGAGCACGCTCGACACGCTGCACGCCGAGGGCCGGCTGCGTACCGAGCCGCACCTGGCGAGGCTGATGATCCTGGGCGCAATCAACTTCTCGGCCACCTGGTACCGCGCCGAGTCGCCCAAGCCCGAAGCCGTGGACCTGGACGGTCTGGCCGCGCAGACGGTCGCACTCGTCCTCCACGAACCCCCATGAAGGCAAGCCGTTGAAGCACGTTCGCCTCGCCTCCGGCCTGGGCTTTTACGGCGACTCGTGGGAGCCGGTGCGCGCCGCGATCGAACGCGGTGGCGTGCAGTACGTGTGCTCCGACCACCTGGCCGAGCTGACCCTGGCGATCCTGCGCAAGGACCAGGCGCGTGACGCTGCCGCCGGCTTCACGCGCGACCTGGTGCCGATGCTGACCGCGCTGTGGCCGGCCGCGCAGGCGCACGGCGTCAAGTTCGTGCTCAATGCCGGCGGCCTCAACCCGGAAGGTGCGGCGGCTGCCTTGCAAGCAGCGTTCAAGGCCAAGGGCTGGGCGGCGCGCATCGCGGTGGTGACCGGCGACTCGGTGCTCCACCGCATCGACGAGTTGCGTGCCGCCGGCCAGACGCTCGCACACCTGGACACCGGCGCCGACATCGCTGCCGTGCGTGAGCGACTCGTGTTCGCCAACGCCTACCTCGGCGCTGCCCCGATCGTGCAGGCGCTGGCCGCCGGCACACAGATCGTGATCACCGGGCGCGTGGCCGACGCGGCGCTGTTCCTCGCGCCGCTCGTGCACGAGTTCGGCTGGGACTTGAAGGCGAGTGATCCCATCGGCCTGGACCGCCTCGCCCAAGGCCTGACGATCGGCCACCTGATGGAATGCTCGGGCCAAGGTTCGGGTGGCAACTTCGGCTCGGCGCTGGCGTGGCAGCGTGTCCCCGACCTCACGCACATCGGCTACCCCATCGCCGAGGTCAGCGAAGACGGCAGCGCCGTTGTTTGCAAGGCACCGGGCACTGGCGGGCGCATCAACTTCCACACGCTGCGGCAGCAGTTGCTGTACGAAGTACACAACCCGCACGCGTACGTCTCGCCCGACGTGGTGCTCGACATGGGCACGCTGCGCCTCGACGACCTCGGCAGCGACCGCGTGCGTGTGAGCGGCGCCAACGGCCGCGCTGCGCCGGCCACGTTAAAGGTCGTCGCCGGTTTCGAAGACGGCTGGATGGGCCAGGCGGTGGTCGGCTTTTGCTGGCCCGACGCGCTGGCCAAGGCCGACGCGGTGGTCGCGTCCGTCAAGCAGCAACTGACCGAACGCCGAATGGCGCATGACGAACTCTGCGTCGAACGGCTCGGGCACGACACCTTTCTCGGCCCGCACGCCGATGCGCGCGGCGCGGACGACCTGAACGAAGTCTGGTTGCGCATGGCCGTGCGTTGCGCCGACAAACGGGTGGCCGACGCCTTTCCGCGCTTGTTCCCGTGGATGGCGCTGTCGGGCCCGCCGTTCATGGGCGGCTTTCACGGCATCACGCCGGCGAGCCAGTTGCTCGGGCTGTGGCCGACGACGGTGCAGCGTGAGCTCGTCGAGTCGGCAGTGAATGTGCGCCTGCTGGAGGTCGAATGAAACTTCGCCTCTCGCAGATCGCCCACGCGCGCAGCGGCGACAAGGCAGACCGCGCCGACATCGGCCTTTTCGCGTGGGGCGAGGCTGGCTACGCAGCGCTGCTGGAGGCGGTGACGCCGCAGCGCGTCGCCGATCACTTTGCGCACCTGCTCGGTGGCAACGAGGCCACACGCGTCGAGCGTTATCCGCTGCCGAACATCCTGGCGCTCAAGTTCGTGCTGAACGGCGCGCTGTCCGGTGGCGCGGCGCACAGCCTGCGCAGCGACAACCTCGGCAAGACGATTGCTGCGCAGTTGCTGCGCATGGAGGTCGAGCTGTCGGAAGACCTCGCGAGCAAGCTGCTCGACGAAGCGCGCCGCGCCACCGAGGCGATGTAGCCGGCGCTGCGGGCAGTTGCGCTCAGGGCTTCTCGAAGCGCCCGCTCTTCTCGGACGCGAACAGCGCGTCGATGATGCGCATGCCGCCGATCGCCTCCTCCAGCGCGCGCGCATCGGGCTGTTTCGACCGCACCGCCTGCGAGAACGCCTCGGCCTGCAGTTGGTACTGGTCGGCCACGGCCAAGTTCACCGTGCGGATGCCGGCACCGTCGAGCGAGCGCGCATCGTCGACCCAGTAGCGCGAGCCCTGGTCCTGCGGCGCGTTGAACGGGATCTCGATCTCGATGCGCCCTCTTGTGCCGACGAGCTGCACGCGCTGGTAGCGCGCCGCCTGCGTCGAGACACTGAATGCTAGGTGGCGCCCGGAACCGAAGTCGAGCAGGCCGCTCGTCGTGCGGTCGGTCTTGAAGGCCGGGTCGCGAAAGACGGTGGCGATCACGCGTTCCGGCTCGGCCTCGAAGAACCAGCGGCCGGCGGTGATCGCGTAACAGCCGATGTCGTACAGCGCCCCGCCGCCGATGTCGGCCATGTTGCGGATGTTGCCGGGGTCGTCGTTGAAGTAGCTGAACGGCACGTGCATGTAGCGCAGCTCGCCGATCGCACCAAGGCGCAATTCGTCGCGCACCGCCGCCCACTGCGGATGAAAGCGCACCATGAAAGCCTCGTGGATGTGCACCTTGTCCGCATACGGCCGCAGCACCGCCATGTCGGCCACTTTCAGCGCGAACGGCTTTTCACACAGCACGTGCTTGCCGGCCTTGGCAGCGGCCAGCGTCCACTCGACGTGCAGGTGGTTCGGCAGCGGGTTGTAGACGGCCTCGATCGACGGGTCGGCCAGCATCGCTTCGTACGAGCCATAGGCTTTCGGGATGCCGAGACGGGCCGCCGCCTCCTGCGCTCGCGGCAAGCCGCGCGAGGCGATGCCGGCCACCGTGAGTTGCGAGCTCTTCAGCATCGCCGGCACGACCTTGGCAGTGCCGATCAATGCGGTGGACAGGATGCCCCAGCGGACGGGTTCCATGGGCGGGCCTTTCTCGGGGGCTTTTGTGGACGGTCGGGCGAGTGTGGCACTGGCGACTCGGTAAAGCTCTTGTAAAGCCGCCGCGTCGAGTCATCCTGCGGGGGCGGCCAGGGGTTGCTCGGGTTCGACCACAACCAAGGAGCGATCATGCCAAGGGTCCGAGCACTCTCAACGCTGACTGCATTGTCGGCGCTGCTGCTGTCTGCCTGCGTGGTGGCGCCGTACGCGCCGTATCGACAGGGCTCGCAGGTCTACGACGACCAGGGGCCGGTAGCGGAGGTACCGCCCCCGCCGCCGCAGGTCGAGGTGATTCCGGTGCTGCCGTATGCCGGTGCCATCTGGTTGGGCGGCTATTGGGGCTGGGGCGCTGGCCGCCACCACTGGGTGCCGGGCCGCTGGGACCGCCCGCGTGCCGGCTTCTACTGGGCGCCTCACCGCTGGGTGCCGTTCCATGGGCGCTGGCACTTGCGCGGAGGCTGGCGCAGAGGCTGAAGGGTCTGCTGGCGGCAGCGCCCGGCACCGCGGCGCGTGCGTGCATCATGGCAGGCCCGACAACGCGCCCGAGGATGCACGACGATGAAGACGCCCGACCCCGCGCCCCGCCGCACCCGACCGCCGACGCGTCGGCGGGCCTTCTTCATTGCAATCGGCGTCTCGGCCGGCCTGTTGACCCTGGGAAGCGGACCCGCCCGCGCCGACGAGGCGACCTGGGCCCTGCTGAAAAAGGGCGGCCAGGTCGTGCTGGTGCGCCATGCGCTGACCGACCCCGGCGTCGGTGACCCGCCCGGCTTCACGCTGGACGACTGCAAGACGCAGCGCAACCTGTCCGACGTCGGCCGCGCGGAGGCAAAGCGACTCGGCGCGGCCTTCCGCGAGCGCAACATCTCCGTCGCCCGCGTGCTGTCCAGCCCGTGGTGCCGCTGCATCGAGACAGCGAAGATCGCCTTCGGCAGCACGCCGCAGACCGACGCCGCGCTGAGCAACCTGTTCGACCGGCCGGGCAACCGCGAGCGGCAGGTGGCGGCCTTCAAGGAACTCATCTCCAAGGCGCCGAAACAAGGCAACCTGGTGCTCGTGACCCACGGCTCGACCACGCTGGCCTTCACCGGCGTAGCCCGGCCACGGCCGAGATGGTCGTGGTGACCCCCGGTTCGAACGGTGAATTCAAAGTGGCGGGCCGCATTCCGGTAGCCGCGGAGGCGGGCAAGTGAATCCCACCGAGACCTTTCACAACCTCATCGTCGAACGTCTGGGCACGGTCTGGACGGTGACGCTGAACCGCCCGCAGGTGCGCAACGCCGTCGACGGGCCAACGGCGCGCGCCCTCGCCGCTGCGTTCCGTGCCTTCGATGCCGACGCGCAGGCGTGTGTGGCCGTGCTGCAGGGCAGCGCCGGCAGCTTCTGCGCCGGGGCCGACCTGAAGGCGGTGGCGGGCGGCTTCGGCGGCAGCAACGGCGACGACACCCGCGTTGGCAGCGAAAGCGCCCTCGCCCTCGCCCTAGACGCCGACATGGCCGCCGACGGCCCGATGGGGCCGACGCGGCTGCAGCTTCGCAAGCCAGTGATCGCCGCCGTCGAAGGCCATTGCGTCGCCGGCGGGCTGGAGTTGGCGCTGTGGTGCGATTTGCGCGTGGCCAGCGCGACGGCCGTGTTCGGCGTGTTCTGCCGCCGCTTCGGCGTGCCGCTGATCGACGGCGGCACGGTGCGCTTGCCGCGCCTGATCGGTCAGAGCCGCGCGCTCGACCTGGTGCTGACCGGCCGGCCCGTCGGCGCCGAAGAAGCGCTCGCGCTCGGCCTGGCCAACCGCGTCGTGCCGGCCGGGCAGGCGCTCACGACGGCGCTCGAATTGGCCGAGCAGATCGCCCGCCACCCGCAGCAGTGCCTGCGCAACGACCGCGCGAGCGTGTATCGCCAGCACGGCCTGGACGAGCGCGATGCACTGGCGCAGGAGTTTGCGTTGGGGCTGGAGACAGTCGCCTCGGGCGAGACGGTGCGAGGGGCATCGAGCTTCGCCGCAGGCGCCGGCCGCCACGGCGCGTTCGGCAGCGGCTGACGGCGGGCCGCGCCGCGCTCGCGCTCGAAGTGCGGCCGGCGGGACGGCCGAAGCCCGCCGACTTACCCACCGACACATGCCAAGGCACGCCGACGCTCCAAGACGCTGGCCGACAGCACGCCGACCGCACGCCGACCGCATGTTGCAATCGCGCGCCGCGCACATGTCCGAAAACGGCGAGTCTGCGCCCCGCCGCTGACCATAATCCGGTCATGACCCTCGACGCCGATGCCGCCTACCAGGCCGTGACCGCCCGCGACGCTCGCTTCGACGGGCTGTGGTTCGTCGGCGTCACGTCCACCCGAATCTATTGCCGCCCGATCTGCCGTGTGCGCACGCCCAAGCGCGAGAACTGCCGCTTCTTCGACACACCCGCGCAGGCTGAAGCAGCGGCGTTCCGCCCCTGCCTGAAGTGCCGCCCCGAGATCGCGCCCGGCCCGGGCGTGCGCTGGACGGTGATGGACGCGTCCAGGACGCTCGCCCTGCAAGCCGCCGCCGAACTCGACCGCCACGCGGCGCAAGACGACACCCGAGACGACGAGACGCCGAGCGTTGCGCTGATCGCCGAACGACTGGGCGTGAGCGACCGCCACCTGCGCCGCATCTTCGCCGCCGAACACGGCGTGACGCCGCTGCAATACGTGCAGACGCGCCGCCTGCTGCTGGCCAAACAGTTGTTGACCGACACGCGGCTGCCGATCGCGCAGGTCGCGCTGACGAGCGGCTTTCGCAGCCTGCGCCGCTTCAATGCCGCCTTCGCCCACAACTACCGCATGAGCCCGAGCCGCCTGCGTGGCGATGCGGCGGAAGACGTGGCGAGCGCCGACGAGGCGGTGACGGTGAGCCTGGCCTACCGCGCGCCGTACGACGTGGCGGCGCTGCTCCGTTTCATCGGCCAACGCGCCATTCCTGGCGTGGAGGCCGTGGGCGCGGTACCGCAGAACATGCACCCGGTGGACACGCCAGACCGCTTCACCGTGCGCCGCACGCTGCGCGCCGGCACGCTGGCGCACGAGGCGGGTTGGATCGAAGCGCGGTTCGTGCCTGGCACCGAGCGCATGAAGCTGCGTTTCGCGCCGCAGTGGGCGGGCGCCAGCGGCCGCATCGTCGCCGCGGCGAGGCGCTGGCTGGACCTGGACGCCTCGCCGCAGGTCATTGACACGGCACTCGCCGATCTGCCGGGCGCGCCGGGGCTGCGCCTGCCGGGCAGCCTCGACGCGTTCGAGTTGGCGGTGCGCGCCGTCCTCGGCCAGCAGGTGACGGTGGCCGCCGCCCGCACACTGGCGCGGCGCGTGGTCGAGCGCTTCGGCACCCCGATCGAAACACCGTGGCCAGACATCTCATGTGCGTTTCCGGCGCCAGCACTGTTGGCCGCCACGCCGGTCGAGCAGGTTGCCGAACTCGGCATCATCCGGACACGGGCCAACGCCATCGTCGCACTGGCGCAGGCCTGGCCGACACTCGGGTCGGGGTGCGGCGCACAGGCGGCGCCGCAAGCCTCGCCGGACGAATTCATCGCCCGCCTTTGCACCCTGCCCGGCATCGGCCCGTGGACGGCGCACTACATCGCGATGCGCGCGTTGGGCTGGCCGGACGCCTTCCCGCCGCACGACGTCGCCGTGCTGAAGGCGATGAAACAGCTTTTCGACACCGGCACGCAACGCGCTGCCGAACAACGCGCCGAAGCCTGGCGGCCGTGGCGCTCTTACGCGGTGCTGCGGCTGTGGAACAGCCTGGCGCCACCTGCCCCCACCTTGGAGACCCTGCCATGAGTTTTGCCACCACCGCCATTGCGGCCGCCTGCACGGCGCAAACGATGCTTGCGTCACCGCTCGGTCCGCTGCTGCTGGCGCGCACGCACATCGGTTTGGCCGGCGTGTGGTTCATGCGCCAGAAAGACCATCCGGGCGATCTTGCCGCGCCAACCCAGCCTGACGATCCGCTGCTCCGCCGTGCCGAGGCGCAGCTTCAGCGCTACTTCGCCGGGGCAAAGGACGGCTTCGACCTGCCGCTGGATTTGCTCGGCACGCCGTTCCAGCGCGCGGTGTGGCAAGCGCTGCTGCGCATTCCGATCGGTCAGACGAAGAGTTATGGCGCGATCGCCCGCGAGGTCGGCACGGCGCAGGCCGTGCGCGCGGTGGGCGCAGCAGTGGGCAAGAACCCGCTCGGCGTGATCGTGCCGTGTCACCGCGTGATCGGCAGCAACGGCGCACTGACCGGCTATGCCGCCGGCCTGGAGCGCAAGACGGCGCTGCTCGAGCTGGAAGGCGCGCGCTTCAACAAGGCGTCTGCCGCATTGCCGTTCGAGTGCGCCGCATGAAGACGCCCGGCGCGAGTGTGCGGGCTTGCCGATGAAGCCCGCCGACCTGGGTGAGCTGATCCTGCTGGCGGCGATCTGGGGCGCGTCGTTCTTGTTCCTGCGCCTGGGCGCCGCAGAGTTCGGTGCCGTACCGCTTTCGGGATTGCGGGTGGCGGGAGCATCGCTGGTGCTGCTGCCGATCCTGATCTGGCGCAAGCAATTGGGCGCCTTGCGCGCGCACTGGAAGCCGATCTTCGTCGTCGGCGTCACCAACTCGGCGCTGCCCTTTCTTTGCTTCAGCTACGCGGCGCTCAGCATCAACGCCGGGCTCAGCAGCATCTTCAACGCCGCCGCGCCGCTGTTCGGCGCATTGATCGGCTGGCTGTGGCTCAACAGCACGCTGAAGCGCCTGCGGGTGATGGGGCTGGTGATCGGCTTCGTCGGTGTTTTCGGCTTGGCTTGGAACAAGGGCAGCGGGATGGGCGCGGCCGGCGTGCTGGGTTCGGTCGGCGCCACGGGCACACCCGGCGGCAGCGCTGCGCTCGCCGTCGGCGCGTGCATCGTCGCGACCGTCTGCTACGGATTTTCGGTGAACTTCACCAAACGCTATCTGGCCGAAGCGCCGCCGATGGCGGTGGCCGCCGGCAGCCAACTCGGCGCCGCCATCGCCCTGGCGGTGCCGACGCTGTTGCTGTGGCCAGCCGCCCCGCCCGCGTCGAGCGCGTGGGGCTATCTCGCGATCCTGGCCGTGGTGTGCACCGGCTTGGCGTACGTCTTGTTCTTCCGGCTCATCGCGAACACCGGGCCGAGCAATGCGATTGCTGTCACGTTCCTGATCCCGGCATTCGGCGTGGCCTGGGGCGCCGTTTTCCTCGACGAGCAGGTCACGGGCGCCATGATGGCCGGCTGCGTGGTGATTCTGATCGGCACGGCGCTGGCGACCGGCGTGCTCGCGCCCCGGCTGCGCCGAGCGCAGTGACCCGCCGAGCCGACACGTGTCCGCGCGAACCGCCTGGATTGGGGGGTCGCAAGCGTGGTTTTGATGCGCATCATCAGGGTTTGGAGAGGTCTTCGACCGGTCGTGTTCTGACACACTTTCGACACATTCAGAAGCACCCTTTCCCACCTTCTCTTTCGACCTCATGGGCATCGTCCGATTCTTCAAGCGCCTGGCTTTTCCGGGCACGTTGCTGGTGGCCCAAAGCAGTGAGGGCACGGCCAGCGGGCTGGGGCCCACCGACTGGTCCGTTCTGCGCGCCCCCCTGACCGATGCCGATCGGGTCCTGCTCAGCGAAACCCATGTGTGGCTTCGCAGCGTGCCACGCGCATTCCACCCGCGCCAGTTCTGCCTTCAGTTTCCTCGCGCGGCGAATCGTCTGGCCAAGGCCTGGCACGACCCGGTACAGGTCGATCGGCTGCTCACCGACTTGCTGTCCGACCACCGCGGCGACAGAACTGGCTTTCCACCGCGCATCGTCGACGAGTTGAAACTCCTGCGTCAGTACCACGAGCATCCGCGTGAGGCTTGGCAATACGTGCTGACCGTCGCCAAGCGAGCACAGCCGACGAGGACCGGCACGACCGCCTGACGCGGCAGCGCTGCGAGGCCCGATCTGGGGCCTCCGCGCAACGTCGGAGCGGCCGCCGGCAGGCGCAGCTAATCAAGATGGGGCGGCCTGCCGGCGCTCTTCAGCGCTTTGCCCTCGCTCCGTGCGCCCAGCATTGACCAGCACCCCAGCGCTGGTCGGCCGCAGGGCACCGCCACCCTGCCGGGGCATCACCGGAAAAGCGCCCAAACCCACCCGCTTTTCAAGCGCTCGCGCAGGCCCGCAGCCGCCCAGAAACGCACCTTCCGCCCTGCCTTCGTTACAGTACTGCGGTGACGGCCAGTACCCCACCCGCAACAGCCACCCCAGTCTGCGGCCCGCCATCGGCCTCCACCAGCACATTTCTCTTCTCCGACATCGAAGGCAGCACGCGCCTCTGGGAGCAGATGCCCGATCGGATGCAGCAGGCGCTCGCGCAGCACGACGCGATTGCGCATGCGGCGGTGCTCGCGCACCACGGCAGCGTCGTCAAGACCACCGGCGACGGCATCCATGCCGCCTTCGACAACGCCACCGACGCCGTGAACGCCGCGCTGCAAATGCAACTCGCGCTGGCCGACCCTCGCGCCACCGACGGCCTGGCGCTGGCCGTGCGCTGCGGCCTGCACGCCGGCACGCACCAAAAGCGCGACAACGACTTCTACGGCCCCGAGGTCAACCGCGCCGCGCGCGTGATGAGCGTGGCGCACGGCGGCCAGACGCTGCTGTCACGTGCCGTGGCCGACCGGGTGGCCGCCGCACTGCCGACCGGCGCAAGCCTGCGCGACCTGGGCCGCGTGCGGCTGCGCGACCTGAGCAGCCCGGAGCACGTCTACCAACTGCTGCACCCGGCGCTGCGCGCCGACTTCCCACCGCTGCGTTCGCTGGAGGCCACGCCGAACAACCTGGCGCAGCAGCTCAACAGCTTCATCGGCCGCGAGCGGGAGGCGGGCGAGGTCAAGGCGATGCTCGGCGCGCACCGGCTCGTTACGCTGCTGGGCATGGGCGGCATCGGCAAGTCGCGCCTGTCGGTGCAGCTCGGCGCGGAGGTGATGGACGGCTTTGCCGACGGCGTCTGGCTGATCGAACTCGCGCCGCTGTCCGACCCGCAACTCGTGCCGCAGGCCGTGGCCTCGGTGCTCGGCGTGAAGGAAGAAGCCGGCCGGCCGGTCATCGACGCGCTGCTCAAGTTCGTGCGCGACCGCGCCTTGCTCATCATCCTGGACAACTGCGAGCACGTCGTGCACGCCTGCGCCGACCTGGCCAAGCAACTGCTGCAGGCCGCACCCAGCCTGAAAGTGCTGGCCTCCAGCCGCGACCCGCTGCAGATTGCCGGCGAGATGGCCTACCACGTGCCCACCCTGTCGGCGCCGGGCCCGAACACGCAGGTGACGCTGGCCGACCTGGCGCAGCACGAAGCCGTGCGCCTGTTCATCGACCGCGCCACCGCCGCCCAACCCGCCTTCCGCCTGACCGACAAGAACGCCCCCGCCGTCGCCGACATCTGCCACCGGCTCGACGGCATCCCGCTGGCCATCGAACTCGCCGCCGCGCGCACGCGGGCGCTGGCGGTCGAAGTGATTTCGGCGCGGTTGAACGACCGCTTCAAGCTACTCGTGACCGGCGACAAAACCGTGCTGCCGCGCCAGCGCACCTTGCGGGCGTTGATCGATTGGAGTTACGACCTGCTGCCGGCACCGGAGCGGGTGTTGTTTCAGCGGCTGTCGGTGTTTGCGGGGGGGTGGACGTTGGAGGCGGCAGAAACAGTGGGGGGCGAGGGTGAGGTCGATCAAGGCGAAGTGCTGGACTTGCTGAGTCGCTTGGTTGAGAAATCGCTGGTCGTGCTTGCATACGAGGGCGTGCGCTATCGGATGCTGGACACGGTTCGCCACTATGCTCAGGAGCGCATGGTCGAAGGGGGAGACAACGCGCCCACGTGCACGCGCCACCTGCACTTCTATCTGGCGCTGGCCGAAACAGCTAGACCGGAGTTGGCCGGCCCTCAACAAGGTGTCTGGCTGAAGCGGTTGGACGACGAACGGGAAAACTTGCTCGCCGCGCATGATTGGAGTGGGAGCCTGACGGATGGCGGGGCCGTCGGTTTGCGGGTGGTGGATGCCCTGCGGCCGTACCTGATCTATCGCAGCCTAGTATCTATCGGCCTGCGGCTGACGCAGGAAGTGCTGAGCCGGCCCGGTATGGATCAACGCACATCCACTCGACTGAAGGCGCTCTTCGGGGCCGGCCAGTACTGCAACTTCATGGGCCGACACCGCGACGCAATGGGTTATCTGGTCGAGGGCCTGGCCATTGCGCGCGAAGTGGGCGACAAGAGGTGGATAGCGGCCATCCTGCAGATGCTGGGTTGGGTTGGCCAGGCCGAAGGGGATACCGCAGCGTCGGGCCGCCACCTCGAAGAAGCGCTTGGGCTGATGCGCGAGGTCGGAAACAAGCTGGACATCGCAGGCGCGGCCAACCAGCTGGCCCAGTTCCATCGAGCCCAGGGCCGCTTGGACGAAGCACAGAGCCTGTACGAGACACAGCTTTCGCTGGTTACCGAACTCGGCGACCAGCAGTCCATGGCGGTGGGCCAGCTGAATCTGGCGATGGTTGCCATTGGCCGGGGGGCGAACCAGCGCGCCCGGCATCTGCTTGCAGAGGCCTTGCGCATCGCCGAGACAATCCGACCCACTCCCGCAGCGCAATGGGCGATCGATGTGTGCGCGGGCTTGGCGTCGGCTTGCGCGGACGCAGAGAACGCGGCGCGCTTCTTCGGTTTCGGGGAAGCGCAGAAGCTGCTCAGCGGCCTGCAGCGCGACCCTGCTGACGAGGCCTTTCTGGTGCCACTAGTCAAGAAGGCCAGGGAGGCACTCGGCTCAGAGGCGTTCGAGCGTGTGGAACAGGAAGGCCGGAAACTGGAACCCGACGAAGCGGTTGCCGCAGCACGCGCCTGGCTGACCGGCGCGGCTGAGTCAGCCGGGCGACCGCGTAGCTGAACTCACATGATGACCATCGGCGGGTCGACCTTCAGCACCTGGCCGTCCTTCCGAACTACCCGAATCGTGTACTTGTAAACGCCCGGCACCAGGGTTTTGCTCGAGCAGGCGATCTTCAACCGATCCTCGCGAAGCACGCAGGTGAAGTTCGACTTCTGTCGAGCGTCAACCCGCAGTGAGCCCGCTTCATTGGGGGGCTGGCCCTTGGACTCGGGAACGGTTTCGGAGGGAAACACCACCGAGCCTTCGATCACGATGCCGTTTTCGGGGAAAGTGACGTCCTTGCCAGCCGGGAGCTGCCACTCCACGATCGCCCCGCCAGGATTCGCGGACACGAGGACGACGGGCGACTTCAGGCCGATCTTTCCGCCATCGAATGTGACGTCACTGCGGACCAGTTCAGTCCCGCCCCGCACGCTTGTGCAGCCGGCCAGGGTCAAGGCCACTAGCGCGGCAACAAGCGTCATTCTGTTCATGTTGTTCATCGTTTGAGACTCCAGGAAAGAGACCGGGCAACCGCCCGCATGCACCAGTACGGCGACGCGACGCAAAAGAGAAATTAGCTTAATTCAATTCAGCACGACCGCCATCAGCAAACGGGTGGAAGATGCTCGGCCGCAACAGGCCCTGGGTCGCTCGCTTCGCTGGCAAGCCTCGCAGCGCACCCTGCACCGATGGCCCGGGCGATTCCCCGCAGGATGTGGACCTCCTCCTGCGTCACCTCGGCGCGATTGATCAACTGGTGCAGGCGTGGCAACAGCTTTCGCGGCACATTCGGATCAAGAAACCCGATCGCCACCAGTACCGTCTGCCAGTGATCCAGCAGTCCCTGCACCGCCGGTGCGTCGGCCCACCGTGGATCGACGGTCCGCCCTTCCACCCCGAACCCACCCAACGCCTGCCGCCATTCATACGCAATCAACTGCACAGCCTGCGCCAGGTTCAGTGAACCGTAGTCAGGGTGGGTCGGGATGCTCAGGCACGCATGGCAGCGGTACACGTCCTCGTTGCTGAGGCCATAGCGCTCGGAGCCGAATAGAAAGGCGACGCCGTGCGTGCTGCCCTTCAACGTGGCGAACAGCTCTCGCGGCGCATGCGTGGGCGGGCCGAAGTCGCGCGGGGTCATTGCGGTGGCGCAGAGGTAGCTGATGCCGTCGAGCGCGTCGGTAAGCGTGGACACGACGCTGGCGCGCTCGAGCACGTCGGTCGCGCCGCTCGCCATCGCCAGGGTTTCGGGCTGGCTCAACACGTCGGCATGGCGTGGTGCCACCAGCACCAGGTCGGTGAAGCCCATCACCTTCATCGCACGCGCGGCGGCGCCGACGTTGCCGGGGTGGCTGGTGCCGACGAGGATGAAGCGCGTGGGGTCGGCCGATTTCACGTCGGTGGCGTGCGGGTCGTGAGCGGTCATTGACGTGCGGTCATTGGCGTACGAGGGGCCGGCTAAAATTGCGATTATCCGCACCGCCTCAGGCCCGCCCCCGGCCCTCGCCCCAGCCGCTGCGCCGCTCTTTCCCCCCGCCAGTCCCCGCCCCACGCAAGGTTGCATCATGTCGCAAGCGCTTCACCCCATGCTCAATACCGCCATCAAGGCGGCCCGCGCGGCCGGGGCGATCATCAACCGGGCCTCGATGGACCTGGACCTGCTGAAGGTCAACACCAAGTCGCCGAACGACTTCGTGACCGAGGTGGACCACGCGGCCGAGGCGATCGTCATCGAGACCCTGCTCGGCGCCTATCCGGGCCACGGCATCCTGGCCGAAGAGTCGGGCCGCGCGCACGGCGCGAAGGACAGCGACTACGTCTGGATCATCGATCCGCTGGACGGCACCACCAACTTCATCCACGGCTTCCCGGTCTACGCGGTGTCGATCGCGCTGGCGTACCGCGGCCAGGTGCAGCAGGCGGTCGTTTACGACCCGACGCGCAACGACTTGTTCTACGCCTCCAAGGGGCGCGGCGCGTTCCTCAACGACAAGCGCCTGCGCGTGTCCAAGCGCGTGCGGCTGGCCGAGTGCCTAGTCAGCACCGGCTTTCCATTCCGCAAGGGCGACAACTTTCAGCGCTACCTGAAGATGCTGGAGACGCTGATGCCGCTGTGCGCCGGCCTGCGGCGCCCGGGGGCTGCGGCGCTCGACCTGTGCTACGTGGCGGCGGGCTTTTGCGATGGCTTCTTCGAGACAGGGCTGAGCCCCTGGGACATCGCCGCCGGCTCGCTGATGATCACCGAGGCGGGCGGGCTGATCGGCAATTTCACCGGCGAGGCCGACTACCTGTATCAGCGCGAGGTGGTGGCCGGCAACCCGAAGGTCTATGGACAACTGGTGCCGCTGCTGGCGCCGTTCACGCGGGTGATCAAGGACGAGGCGGAAGCGGCCCAGCCTGCCGCAGCGGCCGCACAGGCCTCGGTGTCCGTCACGCCAGAGTCGGCGCTGGCAGCCACGGCGGCGGCACCGGCTGCCGCCGTCAAGAAGGCCGTGCGCGTGCGCAAAGCCGCGGCGCCAAACGCAGACGACGCGCCGTTCTAAAGCCGCAGCGCCTTGACCAGCCCGGGCTCATCCGCTATCTTGTTGAACACTTCAACAACCCTTGCAACCCATGGCGACCGTCAATTTCAGCGTGCCGGAAGATGTCAAGCAGGCCTTCAACACCGCTTTCGCCGGTGCCAACAAGAGCGCCGTGCTGACGCAGCTGATGCGCGAGGCCGTGGCACGCGTTGAAGAACAGCGGCGGCGTGATGCCGCCGCTCGCCGCATCTTGTCGCGCCGGGCAAAGGCGCCGCAGCGCAGTGACGGTGAACTGGCCCGGTCGCGTCAGTCCGGCCGCCCGTGAGGTGGGTCCTCGACGCCAGCGTGGCGCTGAAGTGGTTCTTCAAGGCACGGCCCGACGAGGCGGACGGGGGCGCGGCGAGCGACATTCTTGAGGCCTACGCCGCGGGCCGCCACGAACTGCTTGCACCCCCGCACTTCCAGGCCGAGATGTGCGCCGTGCTGGCGCGCGAAGCGCCCGACACCATGACCGAACACCTGGCCGACCTGCTCGACCTGGCGATCCCGGTGCGTGGCGATGCAGCCGTCTATGCCCGCGCGATGAACCTGAGCCGCGAGCTGAGCCACCACTTGTTCGACACCCTCTACCACGCCGTGGCGCTGGAGACCGAAGGCAGCACGCTCGTCACCGCCGATGCGCGCTACTTCGCCAAGGCTGCGGCCTTGGGCAGGGTCATGCTGCTGTCGCAATGGCCCGGGAGCCAAGCCGCGTGAACGCGCCCGACTTCTCCGGCCACACGCCGATGATGCAGCAGTACCTGCGCATCAAGGCCGAGTTCCCCGACACGCTGGTGTTCTACCGCATGGGGGACTTCTACGAAGTTTTCTTCGACGACGCGCGCAAGGCCAACCGCCTGCTCGACATCACGCTCACTTCTCGCGGCGCCAGCGCGGGCGAGCCGGTGGTGATGGCCGGCGTGCCGGTGCAGGCGCTGGAGGGTTACCTCGCCAAGCTCATCAAGTTGGGCGAAGCGGTGGCCATTTGCGAACAGGTCGGCGATGTGGCGACTGCCAAGGGACCTGTCGAGCGCAAGGTGGTGCGCGTGGTCACGCCGGGCACGGTGACCGACACCGAACTGCTGGCCGACAAGAGCGATGCGCTGCTGCTGTCGGTGGCCCGCCAGGGCAAGGTACTCGGCCTGGCCTGGCTGGCGCTGAGCAGCGGCGAACTCGGCCTGACCGAATGCACCGAGGCCGAACTGCCGGCGTGGCTGGCGCGCCTGTCCGCCGCCGAGGTGCTGGTGGACCGCGAGCACGTGTCGGCCACCCTGCAACAAGCGCGCATCGCCATCACGCACCGCCCGGCGTGGCAGTTCGACACTGCGTTGGGCCTGCGCAAGCTGTGCGAACAACTCCGCGTCGCCAGCCTGGCCGGCTTCAATGCGCAAGACCTGCGTGCAGCGCAAGCCGCCGCCGCGGCGCTGCTGAGTTATGCCGAACACACGCAGGGACAGGCGCTCGCGCACGTGCGCACGCTCGCGGTGCAGCGTGCGAGCGAGCTGCTGCAACTGCCACCGACGACGCACCGCAACCTGGAGCTGACGCAGACGCTGCGCGGCGAAGACACGCCCACGCTGCTGTCGCTGATCGACACCTGCCGCACTGGCATGGGCAGCCGCGCGCTGCGGCACTGGCTGACGCACCCGCTGCGCGAGCGCCGCGTCGCGATGCAACGGCACGACGCAATCTCCGCGCTGATGCATGGCAGAGGCGCCGACGGCCAGGGCAGCGTTGACAGCCTACGCGAGTCGTTGCGCAGCGTCAGCGACGTCGAGCGCATCACGGCGCGACTGGCCTTGCGGCAGATTCGCCCGCGCGAGCTGAGTGGCCTGCGGTCGACGCTGCTGGAACTGCCAACGCTGCGGCATGGCCTGCCTTCCCCGGCACAGGCCGACTCGGCCACAGACACCCAAGGCGATGTCCTGCTCGGCATGCTCACCGAGGCGCTGCACCCGCCGCCGCAGATCGTCGCGCTGCTCGTCGCCGCAATCGCGCAGGAACCTGCGGTGCTGCTGCGCGACGGCGGTGTGATCGCCCCCGGCTTCGACGCCACGCTCGACGAGTTGCGCAACATCGGCACCAATTGCGACGCCTTCCTGATCGAACTCGAAGGCCGCGAGCGCGCGCGCACCGGCATCGGCAACCTGCGGGTGCAGTTCAACAAGGTGCACGGTTTCTTCATCGAGGTGACGCAGGGGCAGGCGTCCAAGGTGCCGGCCGACTACCAGCGCCGCCAGACGTTGAAGAACGCCGAACGCTTCATCACGCCGGAGCTGAAGGCCTTCGAAGACAAGGCGCTGTCGGCCCAAGACCGAGCGCTGGCGCGCGAGAAGTTGCTCTACGAGCAGTTGCTCGACCAGTTGCAGGAGCACCTGCCGCCACTCACCGCATTGGCGCGCGCGCTCGCCAGCCTGGACGCGTTGGCGGCGCTGGCCGAACGCGCCACCACGCTCGGCTGGTGCCGGCCGCAGTTCGTGCGCGAGCCGTGCATCGAGATCGAGGCCGGCCGCCACCCGGTCGTCGAGGCGCGGCTGCTCGAAACCGGTTCCGGCGCCTTCATCGCCAACGACTGCCGGCTCGACGCCACGCGCAAGATGCTCGTCATCACCGGCCCGAACATGGGCGGCAAGAGCACCTTCATGCGCCAGGTGGCGCTGACGGTGCTGCTGGCGGCGATGGGCTCCTTTGTGCCGGCGCGCGCCTGCCGGCTCGGGCCCGTCGATGCGATCCACACGCGCATCGGCGCGGCCGACGACCTGGCGAACGCGCAATCGACCTTCATGGTCGAAATGGTCGAGGCCGCGGCCATCGTGCACGGTGCGACCGAACACTCGCTGGTGCTGATGGACGAGATCGGCCGCGGCACCTCCACCTTCGACGGCCTGGCGCTGGCCGGCGCCATCGCCAGCCACCTGCACGACCGCAACCGCTCGTTCACGCTGTTTGCGACGCACTACTTCGAGTTGACCGACTTGCCGCTCAAGCACGCGCGCGCGCTGAACATGCACGTTGCTGCGGCCGAAACCCACGCCGGTAGCGGCAGCGGCAACAGCGACAGCATCGTCTTCCTGCACACCATCGAGCCCGGCCCGGCGAGCCGCAGCTACGGCGTGCAAGTGGCTCGGCTGGCCGGCATGCCAGCGGTGGTGGTGCGCCAGGCGCGCGGCGCGCTCGAAGCGCTGGAGGCGCGGGCCCGTGCGGGCGACGCGCAGATCGACCTGTTCGCATCGCCCTCACCCACAGCACCCATCGCCTCTGACTCCGCGCGAATTGATCCACAGGCCGCCGCGCTGCGAGAGGCGATCGACGCGCTGAACCCCGATATGCTCACGCCCAAGGAAGCGCTCGACGCGCTCTATTCACTCAAGGCGCTGGCGCAGAAGTTGCACTGACGACCCGCCGCACGCCCACCCGAGAAAACCCATGACGTACTGTGTAGGCATCAAGCTCGACGCCGGCCTCGTGTTCCTGTCCGACTCGCGCACCAACGCCGGGCTCGACCAGTTCAGCACCTACCGCAAGATGATCGTCTACGAGCGCACCGACGACCGCTTCATGGTGATGCTTTCGGCCGGCAACCTGTCGATCAGCCAGTCGGTGCGCGAAATCCTGCAGGTCGAGAAGCTCGACAACGGCAAGCAGCCGCCCATCACGATCTGGAACGCCACCAGCATGTTCGACGCCGCTCGCGTGCTGGGTGCCGCGGTGCGCCGCGTGCACGACCAGGACGGCCCGTCGCTGAAGGCCTCCGGCATCGACTTCAACGCGTCGATGATCTTCGGCGGCCAGATCAAAGGCGAGGCGATGCGCATGTTCCTGGTTTATTCGGCCGGCAACTTCATCGAGGCCACGCGCGAGACCTGCTACTTCCAGATCGGCGAAAGCAAGTACGGCAAGCCGATCCTGGACCGCGTGATCACACCCGCCACGCCGCTGGACGAAGCGGCGAAATGCGCTCTGGTGTCGATGGACTCGACGCTGAAGTCGAACCTGTCGGTGGGCCTGCCGCTGGACCTGCTGGTCTATGAAGCCCACAAGTTCGAAACACGTCAGATCGTCTGCGTCGACGAACACAACCCGTACTTCCAGATGATCCGCGGCAGCTGGGGCCGCAAGTTGAAAGAAGTGTTCGAAGCGATCGACGACCCGCAGTGGAACGGCGGCACCACCGCCACCCCGCTGTGCGTCGAGTCGCCGCGCTACGAGCCGATGCGCAAAATCACGCATCCCGGCGAACGAATCGTCTGATGCAGCAGACGATCGTCTTCTCACACGCCAACAGCTTCCCCTCCGGCACCTACCGCACGCTGTTCGACGCCTGGCGCGAGGCCGGCTTCGAGGTCCGCGCGATCGACAAGTACGGCCACGACCCGCGCTATCCGGTCACCAGCCACTGGCCGCACCTGCGCCACCAGTTGGTCCACTTCATCGAGCAACGGGGCGGCGGCCCGGTGTGGCTGGTCGGGCATTCGCTGGGCGGCTACCTGAGCCTGCTGGCCGCGGCACGTCGCCCCGACCTGGCCCGCGGCGTGGTGCTGCTCGACTCGCCCTTGATCGCCGGCTGGCGCGCCCAGGTCTATCAGTTCGCCAAGGTCGTTGGTGTGAGTGAGCGGCTGTCGCCGGCCCACCTGTCCAAGCGCAGGCGGCAGCACTGGCCCAGCGCCGAGGCGGCGTTCGAGCATTTCTCTTCCAAACCGGCGTTTGCACGCTGGGCGCCCGGCGTCCTGCGCGACTACATCGCCTGCGGCACCGAGCCCGACCCCAAGGGCCATCGCCTGGCGTTCCGGCGCGAGGTCGAGACGGACATCTACAACGCGTTGCCGCACCAGATGTCGCGTTTTCTTCGGGCGCACCCGTTGCAGTGCCCGCTGGCCTTCGTCGGTGGCACGCGATCGACCGAGCTGAGGCAGGTGGGGATGGACGCGACGATGCGACTCGCCCATGGGCGCGTGTCGATGCTGGACGGCACGCATCTGTTTCCCTTCGAGCGACCCGCCGAAACGGCTGCCGAGGTGCTGCGGTGGATCGGCGAGTTGGATCTCGCCACAACGCGGGTTGCAGCGACACCGGACGCGCAGACCGCACGCCTATAATCGCGTTTTACCACCCAAACGCCCCCAGCATTTGCGCCCTGCAGTGCTGCACACAATGACCAAATTCGTCTTTGTCACCGGCGGTGTGGTGTCCTCGCTGGGCAAGGGCATCGCGTCAGCGTCTCTCGCGGCGATCCTCGAATCGCGCGGCCTCAAAGTCACCCTCATCAAGCTCGATCCGTACCTCAACGTCGATCCGGGCACGATGTCGCCGTTCCAGCACGGCGAGGTCTTCGTCACCGAAGACGGCGCCGAAACCGACCTGGACCTCGGCCACTACGAACGCTTCATCACCACGCGCATGAAGCGCGCCAACAATTTCACCACCGGCCAGATCTACAAGAGCGTGCTCGAAAAGGAGCGCCGCGGCGACTACCTCGGCAAGACGGTGCAGGTGATCCCGCACGTGACGAACGAGATACAAGAATTCGTCAAACGCGGCGCGAACGATGTCGATGTGGCGATTGTCGAGATCGGTGGCACGGTAGGCGACATCGAATCGCTGCCCTTCCTCGAAGCCGTGCGCCAGATGGCCTTGCGCGCCGGCCCGAACAATTCCGCCTTCGTGCACCTGACCTACGTGCCGTGGATCGCCGCGGCCGGCGAGCTCAAGACGAAGCCGACCCAACACACCGTGCAGAAGATGCGCGAGATCGGCATCCAGCCCGACGCACTGCTGTGCCGCGCCGACCGCGAGATTCCCGACGACGAGCGCGACAAGATCTCGCTGTTCACCAACGTCGCTCTGCAAGGCGTGATCTCGATGTGGGACGTGGACACCATCTACAAGGTGCCGCGCATGTTGCACGAGCAGCAGCTCGACGAGTTGATCTGCATGAAGCTGCAGTTGCTCACCAAGTCGGCCAACCTGCGCCAGTGGGACAAGCTGGTGCATGAGGTGGAGCACCCGCAGACCGAGGTGACGATTGCGATGTGCGGCAAGTACGTCGACCTGTCGGACTCGTACAAGTCGCTCAACGAGGCGCTGCGCCACGCCGGCATCCACAACCATGCGCGCGTGAAGATCGAGTACGTCGACTCTGAGAACTTGAACGCCTCCAACGTCGACCGGCTGTCGGCGTTCGACGCGATCCTGGTGCCCGGCGGCTTCGGCAAGCGCGGCGTCGAAGGCAAGGTGCTGGCCGCGCAGTACGCGCGCGAGCACAAGATTCCGTACCTCGGCATCTGCCTGGGCATGCAGGTGGCCACCATCGAGATCGCGCGCCACAAGGCGGGCCTGACGGGTGCCAACAGCACCGAGTTCGAGCCCGACACGCAGCACCCGGTGATCGCGCTGATCGACGAATGGCAGGACGCCGACGGCTCGATCCAGAAGCGCAGCGCGCAGTCCGACCTGGGCGGCACGATGCGCCTGGGCGCGCAAAGCTCCGACGTCAAGCCCGGCACGCTGGCGCACGAGATTTATGGCGACGTGGTCAACGAGCGCCACCGCCACCGCTTCGAGGCCAACGTGAACTACCTCGACAAGCTGGCCGAGGCCGGGCTCGTGATCTCGGCGCTGACACAGCGCGAGAAGCTGACCGAGATCGTGGAGCTGCCGCGCACCGTGCACCCGTGGTTCATGGGCGTGCAGTTCCACCCCGAGTTCAAGTCCACGCCGTGGGGCGGGCACCCGCTGTTCAAGTCGTTCATCCAGGCGGCGCTCAAGCACCAGGCCGAGCGCGTTGAGAAAGTGGCGGCATGAAGCTGTGCGGTTTTGAGGCCGGCCTCGACTGGCCCTTCTTCCTGATGGCCGGCCCCTGCGTCGTCGAGTCAGAACAGTTGCAGATGGACGTGGCCGGCCAACTCAAGGAGATGACCACGGCGCTGGGCATCCCGTTCATCTTCAAGTCGAGCTACGACAAGGCCAACCGCTCCAGCGGCAGCACCTTCCGCGGCCCGGGCATGGACAGGGGCCTGGAGATCCTGGCCAAGGTCAAGCGTGAGCTGAAGGTGCCGGTGCTGACCGACGTTCACAGCGAGGATGAGATCACTGCCGTGGCGGCCGTCGTCGATGTACTTCAGACGCCTGCCTTCCTGTGCCGCCAGACCGACTTCATCCGCGCAGCCGCCCAGTGCGGCAAGCCGGTGAACATCAAGAAAGGCCAGTTCTTGGCGCCCCACGACATGAAGAACGTGATCGAAAAGGCCCGCGCCGCTGCGCGCGAGAAGGGCCTGCCCGAGGACAACTTCATGGCCTGCGAGCGCGGCGTGAGCTTCGGCTACAACAACCTCGTGAGCGACATGCGCTCGCTCGCGATCATGCGCGAGACCGGCGCGCCGGTGGTGTTCGACGCGACGCACTCGGTGCAGTTGCCGGGCGGCCAGGGCACGAGTTCGGGCGGGCAGCGCGAGTTCGTGCCGGTGCTGGCGCGTGCGGCGATCGCCGTCGGCGTGGCGGGCCTGTTCATGGAAACGCACCCCGACCCAAACAAGGCGATGAGCGACGGCCCCAACGCCGTGCCGCTCAAGCACATGCGCGCGCTGCTCGAACAATTGCTGGCGCTGGACCGCGTCATCAAGCTGCAGCCGCTGCTTGAGAACGATTTCTCCTGCTGACCTCGAAAACACAAGGAAGATGAATGAGTGCCATCGTTGACATCGTCGGGCGCGAGATCCTCGACAGCCGCGGCAACCCGACCGTCGAGTGCGACGTGCTGCTGGAGTCGGGCACGATGGGCCGCGCAGCGGTGCCCTCGGGCGCGTCCACCGGCTCGCGCGAGGCGATCGAGTTGCGCGATGGCGACAAGTCGCGCTACCTCGGCAAGGGCGTGCTGAAGGCGGTGGAGCACGTCAACACGGAGATCAGCGAGGCGGTGCTGGGGCTCGATGCGAGCGAGCAGGCCTTTCTCGACCGCACCTTGATCGACCTGGACGGCACCGACAACAAGAGCCGCCTCGGCGCCAACGCGACGCTGGCCGTCAGCATGGCCGTGGCACGCGCGGCGGCCGAAGAAAGCGGCCTGCCGCTGTACCGCTACTTCGGCGGCTCGGGTGGCATGCAGATGCCGGTGCCGATGATGAACGTCATCAACGGCGGCGCGCACGCCAACAACAACCTCGACCTGCAGGAGCTGATGATCATCCCGGTCGGCGCGCCGAGCTTTCGCGAGGCGGTGCGCTACGGGGCCGAGGTGTTCCATGCGCTGAAGAAGATTCTTCACGACAAGCACATGAGCACCGCCGTAGGCGACGAAGGTGGTTTCGCGCCGAGCGTGGCCAGCCACGAGGCCGCCATCCAGATGATCCTGGAGGCGATCGACAAGGCCGGCTACAAGGCCGGCGAGCAGATCGCGATCGGGCTGGACTGCGCGGCGAGCGAGTTCTACAAACCCGGGGCCAACGGCTCGCTGGCGTACCAACTCTCAGGCGAAGGCCTGTCGCTGTCGGCGCAGGAGTGGGCCGACATCCTCGCCAACTGGGTCGACAAGTACCCGATCATCAGCATCGAAGACGGCATGGCCGAGAACGATTGGGACGGCTGGAAGGTGCTCAGCGACAAGCTCGGCAAGAAGGTGCAACTGGTCGGCGACGACCTGTTCGTCACCAACACCAAGATCCTGAAGGAAGGCATCGACAAGCGCATCGCGAATTCGATCCTCATCAAGATCAACCAGATCGGCACGCTGACCGAAACCTTCGCCGCGATCGAAATGGCCAAGCGCGCCGGCTGGACGGCCGTGATCAGCCACCGCTCCGGCGAAACCGAAGACTCGACGATCGCCGACATCGCGGTGGGCACCAACGCCGGCCAGATCAAGACCGGCTCGATGAGCCGCAGCGACCGGATGGCCAAGTACAACCAGTTGCTGCGCATCGAAGAAGACCTGGGCGACGTGGCCAGCTACCCCGGCCGCGGCGCGTTCTACAACCTGCGCTGAACCGGTCGTACGCTGCTCCGACTGCTCGCTGCAAACAATCGACACGAACCGCCATGCGCTATGTCACCCTCGCTCTGGTCGTGCTGCTGGCGCTGGTGCATGCCGAGTTGTGGTTCGGCAAGGGCGGCGTGCCTTACGTGATGGAGCTCAACGCGCGGCTGAACGAGCAACTGGCCAGCAACACCGCCGGCCGGTTGCGCAACGACCAGCTCGCCGCCGAAGTGCGTGACCTGAAGGAAGGCCTGGAGATGGTCGAAGAGAAGGCCCGCTTCGAGCTCGGCATGGTCAAGCCCGACGAAATCCTGGTGCAGATCGCCATGCCCAAGCGGTGAGTGCCGCACCGCGGGCTGCCGCCGGCGGGCGACGCTGACGTCTCTGGCGCTGCCATCTTTCGTCTCTTCCACGCCCCCCGTATCCATTGATGGACACCTTGCTGCTCTGGCTGCAGCCGATGCTGGTGGCCGCATTCACGCTGTGGGGCTCGCCGGTCACCTGGCTGGAGATTGCAGCACTCGTGTTGTCGCTGGCAATGGTGGTGTTCAACATCCTCGTCAACCCGCTCGGCTGGCCGCTGGCGATCGCGGCCTCGCTGCTGTACTTCGTGCTGTTCTGGCAGAGCAAGTTGTATGGCGAGGCGAGCCTGCAGCTCTTCTTCGTCGCGGTGGCGGGTTGGGGCTGGTGGCAGTGGTTGCGCGGCACGCAGGCCGACGGCAGCGCGTTGCGGGTGCGTGGCTTGGGCACCCGTGGCCGCGTTGCCGCACTGGCAGCGCTTGCCGTGGCATGGCCGGCGACCGCCCTTCTCTTGCGCAGCACGACCGACAGCGACGTGCCGTGGTGGGATGCCTTCCCCACCGCCGCCAGCGTCATTGGCCAATGGCTGCTCGGCCGCAAGTACGTCGAGAACTGGCCGACGTGGCTGGTCGTCAACGTCGTCAGCGTGGCGCTGTTTGCGTACAAGGCACTGTGGCTGACGGCGCTGCTGTACGCGGTGTTCGTGGTGATGTCGGTGATCGGCTGGCGCGCCTGGGCGCGCATGGCGCAGCGATGAGCAAGGCTTTCGTCGTGGCGCTGCTTGGCGCCGAGAGCACCGGCAAGACGACGCTGGCAAACGAACTCGGCGAGGCACTCGCCGCGCAGGGCCAACGAACTGCGGTGGTGGCTGAGTACCTGCGTGAGTTCTGCGCAGAACGTCAGCGCACACCGCGTCGGGATGAGCAGCGTGCGATCGCCGCCGAGCAAACGCGCCGCATCGACGCAGCGACTGGCACGTGCGACATCGTCATCGCCGACACGACCGCGCTGATGGTCGCCGTCTACTCCGAGCACGTGTTCGGCGACACCGCTCTGTACGCGGAGGCTCTGGCCGACCACACGCGCTGCGACCTGACCCTGCTCACCGCACTCGACCTGCCTTGGCAACCCGACGGCCTGCAACGCGATAGCCCGCAGGTGCGCGAGCCGGTGGACGCGCTGGTGCGTACCGCGCTCACGCGGGCGGGCTTGGCGTGGTCGGTGGTGTTCGGCAGCGGCGCGCTGCGCTTGCAATCCGCGCTGGCTGCCGTGCAGCGATCGATGGCCATGCCAGCGCCGGCCGACGAATCGAAACGCTGGCATGGGCTCTGCGATCGTTGTGGCGATGCGAACTGCGAGCGCCACTCCCTGTTCCCTCGCCCCTCTGGGCAGAGGGCGGGGGCGAGGCGGGGCTATCGAGCCGCCTGCGGCGAGCCCGCCGAGCGGCGACGGCTTGCAAGCCGTCGCGCGCACGGCAGGTGAGGGGCCACGAGCCGCGCGACCGCAGCCCCCACTTGCAGTGCGCGTCTGGGCTTGCAGGCCCAGACCGCTCCGCGGGCTCGCCGCATGCGGCTCGAAAGCCCCGCTTCGCCCCCCACCCTCCCCCAGAGGGTGAGGGAGCAAGTCATGTCAGCGCCCCGCCCGCCCCACCAACAACCGCGCCAGCCGCCACAGCCCCCACATGAGCACCAGTGGCAGCACCAGCGTCTGCATCAGGAACACGACGATCAGCCGAACGATCTGCTCGACCGTGCGCGCTGCCACCTGCTTCATCTCGTCGAAGCGCTTGCCGACGTCGGCGGTCTGCGACCACCACCGCTTCATGCGGTCGGCCACGCCTTCGTCCGCGCGCGCCGGCTCGCTGGGCGTGTTCAGCCGCGTGAACTGCTCGGTCGACAACTCGATGCTCGCCTGCCCGGCCGCGTAGTCCTGCGCCAGGAAGGCGCGGAATGCGGCCTCGCTCGTGATGGCCACCACCGGCACCGCAAAACGCAGCAGCAGCAGACCCACGAGCAAGCGCGTCGCCCAGCCGGGCGGCGCGTGCCCGCGCCACCGAAACGCAAGCCAGCAAAGCGCCGCCGCCGTCAGCAGCAGCGACACCACCCAATGCTCCCCCACGCCGAGCAACGCCCGCTGCACACCGAACGACACGCTGGCCGCCAGCATCAGCGAAGAGAACTGCTCCACCAGGTCGTTGATCGGGTCGAGTGCCTGGCCGGGTGCGAAGGTCACGCCCACACCGGCTGGTTGCACCGCCACCTCGGTCCCCTGGGCCACCGAGATCACCGCGTTCAACGCACGCGCCGCCGCAAAGCTGGCGAGCGCGCGCTTGAGGCCGGCATCGACCTGCGGCGCAGCGGCCTCGTCCAGCGGCCGCAGCCAGGCCACCGCCAGCAGCAACAACAGAGCCGGGAGCCATAGCCAACGGGTGTGTGGTGTCATGTCGCGCAGCCTACACCGGCGAGCCACCCGCGCTCCATGCCGAGGTGGCGACAGGCTTGCGGCGCGAATGCGGCCCGCCGCGCAGTGCTTTACAAATCACCACGCGTGGGACGGACGAAAGACATCCGCTTGACTTACGCTCACTGTGAAGCACCACGCAATCAACCGCCCAGGGGCTGGAACACCGATGCACAGAACCATCCACCGCGCTCGTGAACAGCACTCCTTCTGGACAAGCCGGATCGAGCCCCTGCTGCGCGCCGCCGCACTCACGCTGGCGACGTGCCTCGGCGCAAGCGCCTGCGGCGGCGGGGGCGGCAGCGACGGCGCCGCTGGTGTTGGCGGTGGCGTCAGCGTGTACCCAGGCACGGTCGGTGACTTCACGAAGACCGTGTCGGTGGCCGGCGTGACACGCACCTACCTGCTGCACGTGCCCGCCGGCTACCGCGCCGATGCCGCCGCACCGGTGGTGTTGTTGCTGCACGGCGGCGGTGGCTCGGCGGCCGGCGTGGGCGCGGCGACCGGCGGCTTTTCGGCGTTGGCCGACAAATACAACTTCATTGCCGTGTACCCCGACTCGGTGGCCGGCAACTGGGACGACGGCCGCGAAACCATCACCGCGCGCACGAACGATGTGGCCTTCGTCGCCGCGCTTCTGGATGCGCTTGCAGTCGAGTACCACGTCGATGCCAAGCGCGTGTTTGCCACCGGCATCTCCAACGGCGGCATGATGAGCCACCGGCTGGCCTGCGACCTGTCGAGCCGCATCGCGGCCATCGCTTCCGTCGCGGCCAATCTGCCGGCATCGCTTGCCAGCACGTGCAGCCCGGGCCGGCCGATGCCGGTGGCGATGTTCGCGGGCACCGCCGACCCGATCATTCCTTATGCCGGCGGCACGCTCACGGTCGGCCAGGGCGGCACCGTGCTCTCGGTCGCCGACAGCGCCTTGTTCTGGGCCCGCAAGAACCAGGTGTCGCTGACCCCGCGGACGGCCGCCCTGCCCAATGCCGACACGACCGACGACACCACCACCGACCTGATCGAATACGGCGGCGCGGCCAGCGCGGGCGAAGTGGCGCTGTACCGCGTCAACGGAGGCGGGCACACCTGGCCGGGCGGTGCGCAGTCGCTGCCCGTCTTGCTGGTGGGCAAGGTGGCGCGCGACTTCAGCGCCAACGAAGCGATCTGGGCCTTCTTCAGCCGCCACGCCCGTCCTTGACGATCTGGCTCAGCACGCCGCGGCCTGCCGCCACGCCACTGGCGAAGCAGGCGGTCAGCAGGTAGCCGCCGGTCGGCGCCTCCCAGTCGAGCATCTCGCCCGCGCAGAACACGCCGGGCAATGCCCTCAGCATCAGGTCCGCATCGAGCGCGTCGAAGGGCACGCCGCCAGCGCTGCTGATCGCCTCGTCGATCGGGCGCGGCGCCACCAGCGTCAGCGGCAGCGCTTTGATGGCTGCGGACAGCCGCGCGGCGTCGGCGAACATATCGCGTGGCAGCAGTTCGTGCAGCAACGCCGCCTTCACGCCGTCCAGGCCGAGGCGGCTCTTGAGATGTGTGGACAACGAGCGCGAGCCGCGCGGGCGCGCGACTTCGGCGTGCACGAAGTCGGCAGTGCGGCCGGGCAGCAAGTCGATGACCGCCACCGCCCGACCGTGCGCGGCGATGGCCTCGCGCAGCAGCGCCGATGCGGCGTACACCAGGCTGCCTTCGACGCCGCCAGCGGTGACGACGAACTCACCCGGCGCGTCGAAGCGCGCACTGTCAGCACCGCTGCCGATGCCACCGCCACCGCCACCGCCACCGCCACGATCGAACTCGAATCGCAGCGCCACGTTCTTCAGCGGCTGGCCAGCAAAGCGGCTGCGGAAGTGATCCGTCCAGCCCGGTTGAAGTTCACCCTGCGGGCCGGCGCGCGCCACGTCGAAACCGCAGTTCGACGGCTTGAGCGGCTCGACGGCCACGCCGCGCTGCACCAGCCATGGCACCCACGCCCCGTCCGAGCCGAGGCGCGCCCAGCTCGCGCCACCGAGTGCGAGCAGCAGCACGTCTGCCGGCACGACGCACTCCCCCGCAGGCGCGGCAAAGCGCAGGGCATGCGCGGCCGCGTGCGCTTGCCCTGGCGCCTGCACATTCGCCTGCTCTATCGCTTGATCGTGCCAGCCGAGCCAGCGGTACCGCATGTGAAAGCGCACGCCCGCGCTGCGCAGCCGGTGCAACCATGCGCGCAACAACGGCGCGGCCTTCAGGTCGTGCGGAAACACCCGCCCGGAGCTGCCGACGAAGGTCGGCACGCCCAGCCCGTGCGCCCACGCGCGCAGCGCCTGAGGGCCGAACTCGTGCAGCCACGGCGCCACGTCGGCGCGGCGTGGGCCGTAGCGGGCGCAGAACGCCTCGATCGGCTCGCTGTGCGTCAGGTTCAGCCCGCCCTTGCCGGCCAGCAGCAATTTGCGGCCGGCCGACGGCATCGCGTCGTACACATCGACCCGCCGCCCGGCTTGCGACAACACCTCCGCCGCCATCAGCCCGGCCGGCCCGGCGCCGACGACGGCGATGCGCGGGTGCTCGATCAACGGGGCGGAAGTGGTCATCGGGATGCGGTGGCGTCAGGCTGGGCGCGTGAGAATTCGGCCCAACGGCGCGCGCTGGCCCGGTGAGGCCGAGGGCGGCGCAGTGTGACACAGGGTGTGCGTAAGAACGTGGCCGCGCACGCGACCAAAGCACACTCGCCGCCGACGTGGGCGCTGCATCGACGACCGGAGTTCAACCCATGCCCGAAGCAAGGCCCGCACCGCTCGTCTCGTTTCCACCGAGACGCGCGCTGCTCCACGCCGCCATCGCCTTGGCCTGCTCGGCACCGATCTGGCCGGCGATGGCGCAAACGGTGGCCACGCCGGCCGCGACCACCGCCGCCACCGCCGCCACCACCGCCACCACCGCCACCACAGCCACCACAGCCACCAGCCCACGTGCCACCAGCCCAATTGCCACCTGCACCGCCCGCAGCGGCGCCACCGTCGCGCCCGTTGTCGAGCTCTACACGTCGGAAGGCTGCAACTCGTGCCCGCCGGCGGACCAATGGCTGTCACGCCTGAAGGCCGACGCGCAACTCGTCGGCCTCGCCTTCCACGTCGACTACTGGGACCGGCTGGGCTGGAAAGACCGCTTTGCGAGCCCCGCCTACACCGAGCGCCAGGCGCAGCAGCGCGCGAACAACGGCGCGCGCTTCAGCTACACGCCGCAGGTGGTGCTCGACGGGCGCGACCACAAGGACTGGCATGCCTCGCGGCCGCCCTCGTCAACGCACTCGCGCGCGATCGCGACCGTCGCGATGGTGCTGACGCGCGACGGCGACCGCATCGCCGCCACAGTGGCGCCTGCCTCCAACGCACCGGCGCGGCTGGCGGCGTTCTGGGCCGTCACCGAGCACGGCCACGTCACCGCCGTGAAGGCGGGCGAAAACGCAGGCGTGACGCTGCCGCACGACTTCGTGGTGCGCGAGTACAGCGCTGTCGCCGCCTGGGCCGTGCAGCCCGGCGCCGCCACCACGTTGACGTTCATGCCGGCCACGCCCGCGTCGGCAAGCCACCCGCGCCACATCAACCTCGTCGTGCTCGACGCCGGCACGGGCAGGCCTGTGCAGGCACTCAAGCTGGGTTGCTGAGATTCGGCGCGTTGCCGGTGGGGGGGTCGGCGGCAGGGTCGGCGGCAGGGTCGGGCGATGGCGTCGGCGGCCACACGACCTCGAACCACTCCAACAGCAACTCGACGCGCTCGTCCACCTCAAAGCCCTCGCGCTCGGCGCGCTCGGAAAAGTCTTGCCGGTGCGCGGTGAGCCACCAGCGCAGGCTCAGGTCGCCCTCGCCGGCATCGAAGGCGAAGGCGTCGTCGATCTCGTTGAAGTGGCGCAACTCCACCTGCGTGCAGCGCACGATGGCGCGCGGCTGGCCGCCACCGTCGAGCACCACGAGGTGGTCGCCGATCTGAGGCAGCGGCTCCAGGTCTTTCTGGAAGTCGCGATGCAACGTGGCGTGCGCGCGCTTGATACCGGCCAGCACCAGTTCGGCCCGCTCGTCGGCAAGCAGCCGCGTGTCGCCCAGTGCGCTGGCCGAAAAGCCTTCGACCTTGACGTTGCGGGCGCGTTGGTAGGCGAGCCAGAAGGGCTCGATGTCTTCGGCGCGGCCTGGTAGCGGCTTAGAGTTCATCAGCCCTGCCCTTCGCCCATCAACCGTTCACCCTGAGCTTGCAGAAGGGGCTTCGACGAGCTCAGCCTGAACGGGGGAGTGTTCATCCGGCTTCAATCACTCGACTCAGGGCGCCCGCAGCGCAGCACGCAGTTGCGCGCCGATCTCGGGCTTGCCCGCAAACGGGTCGCTCGGGTTGCGCGGCGTGAGGATGTCTTCCATCCGCGTCTGCACGCTGGCCAGCGCCTTGGGGTGGCTGTAGATGTAGAAGCGCCGCTCGCGCATCGCGTCGAACACGAGCTGCGCCACCTGCGCGGCCGTCACCTTGCCGCTGCCCACCGCCTTGTCGCTCATCGCCTGACCGATCAGCTGGCTGCGCGTCGGCTTGGCGCCTTTCTCCGTCAACTCGTCGGGCCGGTTGCGGTGGCTTTGCGTGATGCCGGTGGGCACGAAGAACGGGCACAGCACCGACGCACTGACCTGCTCGGTCACGAGCGACAAGTCCTGGTACAGCGTTTCCGACAGCGAGACCACCGCGTTCTTGGTCACGTTGTAGACGCCCATGTTGGGCGGGTTCAGCAGCCCGGCCATCGATGCGGTGTTGACGATGTGGCCTTCGTACGTCGGGTCCTTTTTCGCTGCCTCCAGCATCATCGGCGTGAACACGCGCACGCCGTGGGCCACGCCCATCAGGTTGACGCCGATGACCCACTCCCAGTCCTTCAGCGTGTGTTCCCAGATCAACCCACCGGCGCCGACACCCGCGTTGTTGAACACGAAGTGTGGCGCGCCGAAGCGCTGGTACGTCGCCTCGCCCAGCGCTTCGACCTCGGCCGCCTTCGACACGTCCACGCGCACCGGCAGCACCGCGACGCCCATGCCGACGATCTCGGCCGCGGCGTTGTCGAGTGCGTCTTGCTGCACATCGGCCAACACCACGTTCATGCCCTCGCGCGCAGCGATGCGCGCGGCCTCCAGCCCGAAGCCCGAACCGGCGCCGGTGATGACAGCCGTGCGGCCCTTGAAGTTCTTCATGCAACCTTCTCCTTCTTGATCTGGAAACCGATGCGCGGGAAGTGCACGTGCACCGTGCCGGCCCGTTCGTCGCGGCGTTCGATGGTGACCTCATCAACGTTCAGGCCGACCAGCGTGCCAGCCACCGGGTCGCGACCGGTGTCGATGGCCATCACCGTGACCGCGTCGCCGGGCTCGAAACCGAGCCCGGGCTCGACCCGCGTCGGCGCGTGGCCGGAGGTGGCCGCCGCGAGCGTGACGGCATCAATGCTCCCCAGGCGCGTGCCCTGCCCGTGGCCGAACGCGCGCACGCGCTCGAACCACGCACCGAGCCGCGGGAACGGCTCGAAGATGCCCACGAGCGGCGGCGCACGGTGCACGAACCAGAGGCAGTGCGCGACCGAGAAGTCGGCGATGCTGGCAGCGATGCCCGACAGGTGCGGCCGGCCGTCGGCCAACATCGACTCCAACCAGCCAAGGTAGTGCCGCAGCGCGGCGGTGGCGTCGGCCGGCGTCTGGCGCGTCATGCCGGCGCTGAACGGCGCGCGGTCGGCAGCAAAGGCTTTCATCGCCTCGGGCGGCGCGTTGTTGAACACGGCGGCGATGCCGGCCGGCTGCATCGTGTACGGGATGACGCTCCAGAACAGCGTGCTGTCGGCCCACTGCGCGAGCAGGTGCGCGGCGCCGGCAACGTCTTTCGGGTACAGCGTGGGTTCGGGATGAAGCCGGTCGATCACCCGCGCCATCAGCGCCGAGTCGCAGTAGATGTCCGCACCGATCTGCAGAAACGGCGTCTTGCGGTAGCCGCCGGTCAGCGCCACCACGTCGGGTTTAGGCATGATCTGCGGGATGTAGACCGAGCGCCAAGCCAGCCCCTTGAAGCCGAAGATCAGGCGGATCTTCTCGGAGAACGGCGAGGAGGCATAGTGGTGAAGGATCAGTTCGGTCATGGCGGTGGTGTCGGTGATCGAGGTCAGTGTGGCATGGCGCGTTGCAGGATCGCGTCGAGCTTCAAGCCCGCCGGCAGCGTGCCGAACACCTGCACGCCCTGCCCGGCCAGGCGCGACGCGCAAAAGGCGTCGAACACCGCGTCGCTCGCGTGGCGGCGCAGCAGCGAGGCTTGCACGGCCAGCGCCACGTCTTGCGCGAGACGGCGGGCACCGAGTTCTTCCTCCGGCCCGGAAACGTCGGCAGCCTCGGCCACGCGGGCCATCACGCGTTCGCTGAAGCCATCCAGCACAGCATTCGCGCCGCGCGCCGTGGCAAGCTCTGTCGCCAGTGCATGCACCACATCTGCATCGCTCTTGCCGCGCTTGCGCAGCGCCCGCAGCAAGTCCAGCGCCATGATGTTGCCGGCCCCCTCCCAGATCGAATTCAGCGGCATCTCGCGGTAGATGCGCGCCATCGTGCCGGCGCCGTGCTCTTCCACATAGCCGTTGCCGCCCAGGCACTCCATCGCCTCCTGCGCGAGCGCGCTGCCGCGTTTGCAGACCCAGAACTTGGCGACTGGCGTGAGGAGGCGCCGCATCAGTTGCTCGAACGGGTCGTTCTGCCGGTCCACCGCGCGCGCCAGGCGCAGCGCGAGCGCGGTCGCGGCTTCGCTCTCAAGGCACAGGTCGGCCAGCACGTTCTTCATCAGCGGCTGTTCGATCAGCGCCTTGCCGAACGCGCGACGCTGCGTGGTGTGGTGCAGCGCCAGCGACGTGGCCTGGCGCATCAGCCCGGCGGTACCGAGCGCGCAATCGAGCCGCGTCAGCGTGCCCATCTCCAGAATCTGCTGCACGCCGCGCCCTTCTTCGCCGACCAGCCAGGCCTGCGCGCCGGCAAACTCCACCTCGGAGCTGGCGTTGGCGTGGTTGCCGAGCTTGTCCTTCAGCCGCTGGAGGTGCACCGCGTTGCGCGTGCCGTCGGGCAGCCAGCGCGGCAGATGAAAGCAGCTCAGCCCGCCCGGTGCCTGCGCGAGCACGAGGAAGGCATCGCACATCGGCGCCGAGAAGAACCACTTGTGGCCGACGATGCTGTAGCGCTGGCCCCAGGGCGTGTCTTCCTCGAAGCGGGCGGTGCTGGTGTTGGCGCGCACGTCGGAGCCGCCCTGCTTCTCGGTCATGCCCATGCCCATCGTCACGCCGTGTTTGGCCTGCACCGGCAGCGGCCGTGGGTCGTAGCGCGTGCTGCTGAGCTTGCCGAACCAGGTGTCGAACAGCGGCGCGTTCGCGCGCAGCGCGGGCGTCACCGCGTAGCTCATCGAGATCGGGCACAGCACCGACGGTTCGAGCTGCGTGAACATCAAAAAGGCCGCGGCGCGTTCAAGGTGCGCGCCCGGCCCCTGCGCCCACGGCGTGGCGTGCAGGCCGGCCTGCATGGCCGCGCCGATCAACGCGTGGTAGCTGGGGTGGAACTCGACCTCGTCGATGCGGTGGCCGAAGCGGTCGTGCGTGTGCAGGTGCGGCTTGTGCAGGTTGGCCAGCCGCGCGTGCTCTTGCATGTCGGCGCCGCCCAGCGACGCACCGAGGGCGTGGCGGTGGGCGTCGGCGGCATCTGGCAGATGGAACGCAAGCGCGTCGCGCAGCGCCCGGTCGCCCGCGTAAACGTTGTGGCCGGCCAGCGGCGAGGCCTGGTTGGTCACGTCGTGGGTGGTGAGCATGGTCGCCATCGCCTGTCTCCTTCGCTGCTTGCCTGAGCCCGCTCGGGTCCGCGTCAGACCAGCTTCACCAGCTGCTTGCCGAAGTTCTTGCCCTTCAGCAGCCCGAGAAACGCCTCCGGCGCGGCCTCGATGCCTTGCGCCACCGTCTCGCGGTAGCGCAGCGTGCCGGCGGCCACCCCCGCGCCGAGTTCGCGCAGCGCCTCGGGCCAGACCTCCATGTGTTCGCTGACGATGAAGCCCTCGACGCGCAAGCGCGACTGCAGGATCAGCTGCGGGTGCGCGAGCGGGATCGGCTGCCCGTCGTAGCCGCTGATCATGCCGCACACCGCCACGCGGCCGAAGGCGTTCATGCGCGCCACCCCACCGCCAACCGTTGGGTTGCCGGCATTCTCGAAGTGGCCATCCACGCCTTGCTGTGTGGCCTCCTTCAGCGCGAGGTAGAGCGATTTCGGGTCGGCGTGCGCCTTGTAGTCCACGCACGCGTCGAAGCCGAGTTCGTCGACCACGTAACGGCACTTCTCCGCCCCACCCGCAATGCCCACGGCGCGGCAACCGCGCGCCTTGGCGAGTTGCCCCACCGCGCTGCCGACCGCGCCGCTGGCGGCGCTCACGACGATCGTCTGCCCCGCCTTCGGCTCGCAAATCTTCACGAGCCCGTACCACGCCGTCACGCCCGGCATGCCCACCGCACCGAGGTAAGCCGACAGCGGGATGCGCGTGGCATCGACCTTGCGCAGCACGCCGGGCTGTGCCGCATCGACGACGCTGTACTGCTGCCAGCCGCCCATGCCCACCACCTTGTCGCCGGGCTTGAAGCTGGCGTGGTTCGACAGCACCACCTCGCCCGCCGTGCCGCCGATCATCGGCGTGCCCAACGGGTGCGGTTGCGCGTAGCTCTTGGCCTCGCTCATTCGGCCGCGCATGTACGGGTCGAGCGACAGGTAATGGTGGCGCACCAGCACCTGGCCGTCGGAAACGTTCTGCGGCAGCGGCGATTCGGCGAGCTTGAAGTGGGCGGCGCTGGCCTCGCCATCGGGGCGGGCGGCCAGCAGGATCTGCTTGTTGACTTGACTCATTCGAGTGTTTCCTTGGACATGTGAATCGATGGGCGCCCCGCGACGAATTCAGTCCGACGCGTTCAACCGCCTGACCCTGCGCTCACCCACCGGCAGCGCCCGCAGGTACTTGAAAGTGCCGGTGGCGTGCGCCACCAGCTCGCCCTTGGCGTCGATCAACGAGGCCTCGCAGAACGCCATCGTCGGCGTCTGTGTGAGCAGCTTTCCATGCGCGACCACGGGGCCGACACCGGGGCGCATGAAGCTCGTCTTCATCTCGATGGTGACGACGCCGCGCGGGTCCGGCGTGCCTTTCGCGGGTTTCGCAGGCTTCACAGGGGTTGCGGCGTCGGCGGTTCCGCTCGCCACCAAGCCGGCGCTGCGCGCCGCATGCGCCATCGCCACGTCAAGCAGCGTCATCGTCACGCCGCCGTGCAGCACGTTCCAGCTGTTGAGGTGTTCGTCCTTCGGCGCGAGCGCGATCTGCGACTCGCCGTTCTCGAAGCGCAGCAACTCGAAGCCCAGATGCTGGACGAAAGGAATGCGGACCTTGAACTCCATGCCGCGCTCGCTGGGGTGCGTGCTGCGTGCCGAGTCAGCCGCCGTGGATCGCCGACACGCCGCCGTCGACCGCCAATATCTGCCCCGTGATGTGCTTGCCAGCGGCCGACGCGAACAGCAGCGCAGCGCCCTTCAAATCGTCGTCGTCGCCGATGCGCTTGAGCGGTGCGTGGCTGGCCAAGCCGCCGGGGCCGAAGCGCTCCAGCGTCGCCTTCGTCATCTTGCTCGGAAAGAACCCCGGCGCCAGTGCATTCACGTTGATGTTGTACTTGCCCCATTCACCAGCCAGCGCGCGCGTGAAGTTGACGACCGCGCCCTTGCTGGTGTTGTAAGCCACCGTCGTCATTTGCGGCGTGTTGCCCGCGAGGCCTGCGATCGACGCCACGTTGATGATGCGGCCCTGCATCCGCGGGATCATGCTGCGCTTGGCCACCGCCTGGCTCATCAGGAAGATGCTGCGGATGTTCAGGTCCATCACCTTGTCCCAGGCTTCCAGCGGGTGGTCTTCGGCGGGTGCGCCCCAGGCGGCACCGGCGTTGTTGACGAGGATGTCCACCTGACCCAGGCGCTGCATCGCCTCGTCGGCCACGCGGGCGACTTCAGTCGGCTGGCTCGCGTCGGCGGCCACCCAGCGCGTGTCGATGCCCAGCGCCTGCAAATGCGCGGCGGCTTCTTCCAGGTCAGCCGCCTTGCGCGACGTGAGCAGCACGCGCGCGCCGGCCTGGCCGAGCGACTCGGCAATCTGCAAACCGAGGCCGCGCGAGCCGCCGGTGACGAGGGCTGTCTTGCCGCTCAGGTCGAAGAGTTGGTGGACGGGTGTGCTCATGGCTTCCTGCCTATCGATTCTTTTGAGAAGGGTTCATCCGCGAACGGACATAGATCAAGACAACACCGACGACGATGGCCACGCCCGCCACCACCGCAATGCCAATGCCCAGCGCCGCGTCGCTGCGGCTCACCACCAGCCCGAGCGCGAGCGCGAGCATGCCGCCGAAGATCAGCACCCAGGTCAACGCCTCGATCTGACCGGCGGTCAGCTTCAGAACCATGCTTCGTCCATCGTGCGGCAGGTGTCGTCGCGCGTTTCGACCACGCGCAGCCACGCCGCCACGCGCGGCAATTCGTAGCGGATGAAGTAGCGGCAGGCAGCGAGCTTGCCGTGCAGCAGATCAGTGTGGGGGTCGGTCGGGGTGGCGGGCGCGCCGGTGGCTGCGCCTTCACGCGGCCCCGCGCTGACGTTCGCGCCTGCATCTGCCCGCGCGGAAAGCCGCGCCTGCGCGCACATCGCCACATCGAGCCACACCCACGCGAGCACGGTGTGGCCGAAGGCCTGCAGGTACGGCGTGGCGTTGGCGAGCGCTTCGTCGGGCCGGCCGCTGGCCCATGCCGCTTGCGTGGCGGTGCCCACATGCTTCAGCGCAGCGGCCAACGCCGTGGCGTGGTCGCCGAGTTCAGGCGCGTCTTTCGACATCGAACGCGCGCGCGCCACCGTCGCCTCGATGCGCGACGCCAGCAGCGCGAGCCCGCGCCCGCCGTTCATCACCACCTTGCGGCCCAGCAGGTCGAGCGCCTGGATGCCGTGCGTGCCCTCGTGGATCATGTTCAGCCGGTTGTCGCGCCAATACTGCTCGACGGGGAAGTCGCGCGTGTAGCCGTAGCCGCCGAGCACCTGGATCGCCAGGCTGTTGGCCTCCAGGCACCACTCGCTCGGCCAGCTCTTGGCGATCGGCGTCAGCATCTCCAGCAGCACACCGGCTTCGGCAGCAGCCTCGGGCGTGCCGGTGTGGTGTTCGTCGACGAGGCGGGCGCAGTACAGCTCCAGCGCCAGCGCACCTTCGCAGTAGCTCTTCTGCGCGAGCAACATGCGCTTCACGTCGGCGTGTTCGATGATGCGGACCTGCGGCTGGTTCGCGTCCTTGCCGGCCTTGCCGCCCTTGCCCTCGCCACCCACCACCGGCCGGCCCTGCAGCCGGTTCTTCGCGTAGTCCAGACTCGCTTCGTAGCCCGCGTAACCCAGCATCGCCGCACCCAGGCCGACGGCGATGCGCGCCTCGTTCATCATGTGGAACATGCAGCGCAGGCCGTCGCCGGCTTGACCGACCAGATACCCAACGGCGCCAGGGGCACCACGCACCGGGAACCTGCCTTCGCCGAAGTTGAGCAGCGTGTTCGGGATGCCGCGGTAGCCGAGCTTGTGGTTCAGACCGGCGAGCGCCACGTCGTTGCGCTCGCCAGTCAGCGCGCCGTTCACATCGACCAGCTTCTTCGGCACGATGAACAGCGAAATGCCGCGCGTGCCCGCCACCAACTTGCCGTCGGGCCCGGGGATCTTGGCCAGCACCAGGTGGATGATGTTCTCGGTCAGCTCGTGCTCGCCGTTCGATATCCACATCTTGTTGCCGCGCAGCCGGTAGCGGGGTCCCAGCGGATCGTCGGCAAAGCCTTCGCCATCGGGCACGGCGCGTGTGGCGATGTCGGACAGGCTGGAGCCGGCCTGTGGCTCGGACAGGCACATCGTGCCGGCAAAACGCCCGCCGAACTCATTGCGTGCAAAGACCTGCTTCTGCATGTCGGTGCCGTGCGCCATCAGCAGGTTGGCGTTGCCGCTGGTCAACAAAGCGCCTCCGCCGACGCCGATGCCGGCCTTGGAGAAGAAGCTGTTGGCCGCCATCTCGACGACGCACGGCAACTGCATGCCGCCCCATTCGTAGTCTTGCGCCGCGGCCAGCATGCCGGAGTCGGCATAGGCTTGCGTGGCGGCATGGCTGGCCTGCGGCAAGTGCACCTTGTCGCCGTCGAACCAGGGCTCTTCGGTGTCGGCGAGGCGGTTGAACGGCGCCACCTTGTCGCGCGCGATGCGCTCGCAGGTGTCGAGCACCGAGTCGAAGGTCTCGCGCGAGTGGTCGGCAAACCGCGCGCGCTCGCGCAGCGACTCGACGTTCAACCAGTCGTAAAGCAAGAACTCGGTGGTGTGGCGGTACGTCATTCGCTCATCTCAGTCGTTCCACGTACGTCTCGCAGCCCGGCGCACCCGAGGCATGCCGACCAAGCGGCCACCGTGGAACCGGCTTTGCCGGGCCACTGGTGGCGCCCCCCGGGGGGAGCGCCGAAGGCGCTTCGGGGGGGTCATCTAAGGATCGGCTCGTCTTCAAGCACGTCGATCGCGCCGCCGCCCTTGAAGCGCAGCGCCACCGGCATCGCCACGCGCGCATTGACCAGCAGCTTGGGGTCGGGCGACGGCAAGGCCTTGACGACCTCCGGAGCGCGCGCGTTGAAGGCCACGGCGAGCGCGGCGTACAGCTCGGTCTTGGGGTCGGCGCCGTCCACCGTCGGCTTGAGGTTGATCTGCCGCGGGCGCAGCGCATCGACTTCGATGACGAAGGCCGCGTCGGTCGCGCCGCGCAGGTCGCCCGCCGGGTAGCGGACCGAGCTCAGCACCTCGGTGAGCACAGCGTAGGCGTAGCCGATCGAGTAGTCCCACGGTTGCAGCGCCTCGTTCGACGCGCCCTTGCCGGCCAGCCAGGCGCCGGCGTTGGAGTAACTCTGCGGCACGCCCTGGCCGAGCGCAAAGCGGCGCGCCAAGCGCCGCACGCCCTGCGCGCTGCCAGTGCGCGCGGCCTGGGCCAGAAATTCCAGCGAGCGCGCATCGTTGCGCGCAACGCACTGGCCCGTCTCGTAAAAGGTCGAGGCAGCAAGGAAGGCTTCGGGCTTGCGTGCCGCGAGGTCGCGGTTCAGCGAGACCAGCACTTCCTTGCAATAGGCATCCGCAGGCGCCTTGGGGTCGGCTTTGATGGCCTGGCCCCAGGCCGGCGCCGTCAGCGCCCAAAGCAACCCGACCGCACCGCCGATGCGCATGGCAAACGTCGTCACGGCGCGCCCGCGCTGTTGCTCGGCCCTCGCCCGCCCGCGCTGGGCGCCGTCACAGCACCTCGAACACACCTGCCGCGCCCATGCCGCCGCCGATGCACATCGTGACCACGACGCGCTTGGCGCCGCGGCGTTTGCCTTCGATCAGCGCGTGGCCGGTGAGCCGCTGGCCGCTCACGCCGTACGGGTGGCCGACCGCAATCGCGCCACCGTTCACGTTCAGCCGGTCCATCGGAATGCCCAGCGTGTCGGCGCTGTACAGCACCTGCACCGCAAACGCTTCGTTCAACTCCCACAGGTCGATGTCGGCGACAGTCAGGCCCAGGCGCTTGAGCACCTTGGGCACCGCGAACACCGGGCCGATGCCCATCTCGTCGGGCTCGCAACCGGCGACCGCGAAGCCGAGGAAGCGGCCGAGCGGCTTGAGACCGCGTTTGGAGGCAAGCTGCTCGCTCATCACCACGCAGGCGCCGCCACCGTCGGAGAACTGGCTCGCGTTGCCGGCCGAGATCACGCCGCCCGGGATCGCCGGTTTGATGCCCGCGATGCCCTCGGCGGTGGTGCCGGCGCGCAGGCCTTCGTCGACACTCACCGTCACTTCCTTGGTGCGCAGACCCATCACAGCATCGGCAATGCCAGCCGTCACGGTGATCGGCGCGATCTCGTCCTTGAACTTGCCGGCCTCTTGCGCGGCGCAGGCCTTTTGCTGGCTCGCCGCGCCGTATTCGTCCATGCGGTCGCGGTTGATCTTGTAGCGCTTGGCCACCTGCTCGGCCGTCTGCAGCATGTTCCAGTAGATCTCGGGCTTGTGTTCCTTGAGCCAGCCGTCGGCCATCATGTGCGTGTTCATCTCGTTCTGCACGCACGAGATGCTCTCCACCCCACCGGCCACGAACACCTCGCCCTCGCCAGCGATGATGCGCTGCGCAGCGAGTGCGATCGTTTGCAGGCCGCTGGAGCAGAAGCGGTTCACCGTCATGCCGCTGGTGGTGATGGGCAGGCCGGCGCGCAGCGCGATCTGGCGCGCGATGTTGGCGCCGGTCGCGCCCTCGGGGTTGGCGCAGCCCATGATCACGTCGTCGACCTCGGCGGCCTCGATGCCGGCGCGCTCGACCGCGGCCTTGACGGCGTGGCCACCCAGCGTGGCGCCGTGCGTCATGTTGAAGGCGCCCTTCCAGCTCTTGGCCAGGGGCGTGCGGGCGGTGGAGACGATGACGGCCTGGGTCATGGGGTTTTTCCTTCGGTGGAGGGGCCTGCCGCGGACTGCAGCAGGCGGTGGTAGAAGCGGACCATGTCCACGAGTTGGTCGACGGCGATGCGCTCGTCGGTTCCGTGCACCCGCTTCAAGTCTTCAGTGTTGAAGCGGATCGGCATGAAGCGGAAACTCTGCTCGGACACGCCGTCGAAGTGGCGCGCGTCGGACGCCGCCAGCATCAGACCGGGGGCGACGATGCTGTCCGGGAAGACCTCGCGCACCGTGCGCTCGATCAACTTGAATGGCGCCGACTGCGCCGACGACAAGCGCGACGGCTCGGACCCTGCTCCGACAGGCTCTATTCTGATGCGCTCATCGGCCACCACCGCCTTGACACGCGCCTGCACCGATTGCGTCGTCTCCCCGGGCAGGATTCGGAAATTGACGACGGCTTCGGCGCGCCCTGGCAGCACGTTTTCCTTGTTGCCCGCGTTGACGATCGTGAGTGCGGTGGTGGTGCGCATCATCGCGTTGGTCGCGGCGCCCTTTTGCAGCGCGCGCTCGACGAGCGGACGCAACAGCCAAAGGTTGGACAGCGCCAGCCGCTGGGCGAAAGGGAGTTCGGGCGCGATCGCGGCGAACATCTCAGCCGCCGCACCTTGCACGCCACCGGGAAACGGGTTCTGGTCGAGTCGCGTCAGCGCCGCGCTCAGCATGCCGATGGCGCTCGCGCCAGGCCCCGGCGGAGTGGACGAATGCCCCGGGGCGGTCTCGGCCGTGAGCTTGAGCGAGACGATGCCCTTTTCGGCCAGCCCGATCAGCGCCACGGGTTGCGTCACCCCGGCGAGCACGCCTTCGGTCAGCGCCAGCCCTTCGTCCATCGACCATGCGAGCCGCACGTTGCGCTGCTTGAGCAGTTCGACGATCTTCACCGCCCCTTGCTGCCCGCCCACCTCTTCGTCGTGGCCGAACACGAAGTAGACCGTTCGCTGGGGCTTGAAGCCCGACTGCAGCAGCATCTCCAGCGCTTCGAGTTGCGTGATCAGGTTGCCCTTGTTGTCCAGCGCGCCACGGCCCCACACGAAACCGTCCTGCACCACGCCGGCAAAGGGTGAATGCTTCCAGAGCGATTCGGTGCCGGGCGCGACGGGCACCACGTCCTGGTGCGCCATCAGCGCGACCGGGGCGGCCTGCGCGTCGCTGCCGCGCCAGGTGTAGAGCAGGCTGTGCCCGCTCACGACCTCCCGCTCGAGCGCCGCATGAACCAGCGGGTAGCGCGCCTTCATGTGGGCATGCAACGCATCGAACGCCGCCGCCTGGCCCGCCGGGTCGAGCAGGCCGCTCTGCGTCTTGGCGCGCAACGCGATGGACAGCGACTCGGCCACCCTGCCCTTGTCGACAGCCAACGGCGGCAAGGGCGACACAGCCACCTGGCGCGACCCCTGGCGCAGCGTGTTCACGGCCAGCGCACCGGCCAACAGCACGATGGCCGCCAGCAGCGCGAGGGACAAGCGTTTGATCATCCGACCCTCAGCCAAACGTGTTGCCTTCAGCCGCCAATCGGGCCAACAGCGGCGCAGGCTTCCAGAACTCGGCGTCGTCGCGCGGGTTGGCGGCAAAGCGCTTCATCGCGGCGACCACGTTGAACAGGCCCACCGTGTCGGCATAACACATCGGCCCGCCGCGGTGCAGCGGGAAACCGTAGCCGGTGAGGTAGACCATGTCGATGTCAGAGGCGCGCAGCGCGATGCCCTCGTCGACGATCTTCGCACCCTCGTTGACGAGCGAGAAGACGAGCCGGTGCACGATCTCGTCGTCGCTGATCTTGCGTGGCGTGATGCCCAGCGCCGCGCGGTGCTTCTCCAGCATGTCGGTGACGACGCTGGAAGGAATCGCGTCACGCTTGCCCGGCACATAGTCGTACCAGCCGGCGCCGGTCTTCTGGCCGTAGCGGCCGAGTTCGCACAGCAGGTCGGCGGTTTTGCTGTAGCGCATGTGCGGCTTTTCCTGGTAGCGGCGCTTGCGGATCGCCCAGCCGATGTCGTTACCCGCCAGGTCACCCATGCGGAACGGGCCCATTGCGAAGCCGAACTTCTCGACCGCCTTGTCCACCTGCGCCGGCGTGCAGCCTTCGTCCAGCAGAAAGCCGGCCTGGCGCGAGTACTGCTCGATCATGCGGTTGCCGATGAAGCCGTCGCAAACGCCGGAGACGACGCAGGTTTTCTTGATCTTCTTGCCCAATCCCATCACGGTGGCGAGCACGTCTTTGGCGGTCTTCTCGCCGCGCACCACTTCGAGCAGCTTCATCACGTTGGCGGGGCTGAAGAAGTGCGTGCCGATCACGTCCTGCGGGCGCTTGGTGAAGCCAGCGATTTTGTCGACGTCGAGCGTGGAGGTGTTGGAGGCCAGGATCGCGCCAGGCTTCATCACCTCATCCAGCGTCTTGAACACCTTCTCCTTCACGCCCATTTCCTCGAACACGGCTTCGATCACCATGTCGGCGTCTTTCAGGTCGGCGTAGTTCAGCGTGGTGCTAAGCAAGGCCATGCGCTGCTCGTACTTGTCGGCCTTGAGCTTGCCCTTCTTCACCTGCGCTTCGTAGTTCTTGCGGATCGTGGCCACGCCGCGGTCGAGCGCGTCTTGTTTCATCTCGAGCATCACGACGGGCAAGCCGGCGTTGAGGAAGTTCATCGTGATGCCGCCGCCCATCGTGCCGGCGCCGATGACGGCGAGCTTCTTGATGTCGCGCACCGGCGTGTCGGCCGGCACGTCGGGAATCTTCGTCGTCGCGCGTTCGGCGGTGAAGGCATGGCGGAGCGCCTTGCACTCGGGCGTGACCATCAGCCCGAGGAACAACTCGCGCTCGACCTTCATGCCGTCGTCGAACTTCATCTTGGCCGACGCGGCGACCGCCTCGACGCACTTCAGCGGCGCGGGGAAGTTGCGCGACATCGCGCCCACGGTGTTGCGCGCGAACTGGAAGTAGGCGTCGGCGTTCGGGTGCTCGACCTTGAGGTTGCGCACGAGCGGCAAAGGGCGCTTGTCCGCGACCTCAGCGGCAAACGCCAGCGCACCGGCCATCAAGTCGCCGTCGATCAATTTGTCAAACAGCTTCTGGCCCGGCGCGGCGGCGAGCAACTCGCTCTTCACCGGCTCGCCGCTGACGATCATGTTCAGCGCGTTCTCGACGCCCAGCACACGCGGCAGGCGCTGCGTGCCGCCCGCCCCCGGGATCAGGCCGATCTTCACTTCCGGCAGTGCGATCTGCGCGCCCGGCGACACCACGCGGTAGTGGCAGCCCAGCGCCAACTCCAGCCCGCCGCCCATCGCCACGCTGTGCACGGCTGCGATGGTGGGCTTGCCGCTGGCTTCCAGCGCCAGGATCACGCTGAGCAGGTTGGGCTCGGCCAGCGCCTTGGGCGAGCCGAACTCGCGGATGTCGGCACCGCCCGAGAACGCCTTGCCGGCGCCGGTGAGCACGATCGCCTTGACGGCCGGGTCGGCCAGCGCCCGGTCGAGCCCGTTCGCAATGCCGAGGCGGGTGGCGTGGCCCAACCCGTTGACGGGCGGGTTGTCCAGCTTGATGACGGCCACCGGGCCGCGGACTTCGTATTGGGCGCTCATTGGGTGCGGTCCTCTCGTGACGTGCGTGGGTGCAAAGAGTGGAATAGAACGATCGTTCGATTCTAGGGCGGCGTCGCCGCACCGGCCTGTCCCAACGGAGACATGGCGGCTGTCGGCGGTCTCACAGGGGGCCTTGCACTTTACCCTTGTCGAGTTGCCTCGCAGCGTCGCTCGATAAACTCGGGCGGGTGAACGCCCCGCTGAACATCGCAGTTGCCGACCTGCCTGGCACCCCTGCTGCGCCGGTCTGGTCGAACCGGTTCCGCGCGCTGGGCAGCAGCTTCTTCACTGAACTGCCGCCGCAGCCGCTGCCCGATCCGCACTGGGTCGCCACCAGCCCCGGTTGCGCCGAACTGCTCGGCCTGCCGCCCGACTGGGCGCAGCGCGAAGGCTGGAACGCGCTGCAGGTCTTCAGCGGCAACGCGGTGTGGGAGGGCATGCAGCCGCTGGCCAGCGTCTACAGCGGCCACCAGTTCGGCGTGTGGGCGGGGCAATTGGGCGATGGGCGTGCGCTCTGGCTCGGCGAGATGAGCACGCCTAATGGCCCGATGGAAATGCAGCTCAAGGGCGCCGGCCTCACGCCCTACTCGCGCATGGGCGACGGGCGCGCGGTGCTGCGTTCGTCGATCCGCGAGTTCCTGTGCTCCGAGGCGATGCACGGCCTGGGCATCCCGACCACGCGTGCGCTGTGCATCACCGGTTCGACACAGCTGCCAGTGCGCCGCGAGGAAGTCGAAACGGCCGCGGTGGTCGCGCGCGCGGCGCCGAGCTTCATCCGCTTCGGCCACTTCGAGCACTTTGCGCACCACGAGCAGCCGGCCCCGTTGCGCCAGTTGGCCGACTTCGTGATTGCGCAACACTACCCAGAATGTGCAGACGCTGCGCAACCTTACGCCGCACTGCTCGAAGCGGTGGCCCGGCGCACGGCTGAACTGATGGCCGACTGGCAGGCCGTCGGCTTCTGCCACGGTGTGATGAACACCGACAACATGTCGATCCTCGGCCTGACGATCGACTACGGCCCGTTCGGCTTTCTCGATCAGTTCGACCCCGGCCACATTTGCAACCACACCGACCACCAGGGTCGATACGCGTACGCGCGCCAGCCGAACGTGGGCTTTTGGAACCTGCACGCGCTGGCGCAGGCGCTGCTGCCGCTGATCGGCGACAGCGACACGGCCTTGACAGCCCTGGAGCCGTACAAGAGCGCATTCCCGCAGGCGCTGTTGGCCCGCATGCGCGGCAAGCTGGGCCTGCGCCACATCGAGGACGCCGACCGCGCGCTGGTCGACGACTTGCTCAAACTCATGGCGGCCGACAAGGCCGACTTCACGATCACCTTCCGGCGCCTGGCGAACTTCGGCACCGCGTCCGGGGCCGACAACGCGCCAGTGCGCGACATGTTCATCGATCGCGACGCCTTCGACGCGTGGGCGCAGCGCTACGCCGAGCGGCTGCAGCTCGAAGGCAGCGTCGACACAGACCGCCGCCTCGCCATGAACCGCGTCAACCCGCGGGTTGTTTTGCGGAACCATTTGGCCGAAGTCGCGATCCTCCAGGCCAAGGCGGGCGATTTCTCGGAGATCGAGCGGCTGCTGACGGTACTGAGCCGCCCGTTCGATGAAGCGACCGGATCAGCGGCATCGGCGGCGTACGCCGGCTTCCCGCCCGAGTGGGCGCAATCCATCGAAGTGTCTTGTTCATCATGAGTCGCGCTGAAGCCGGCTCACCCAGTTGGGCGGGATAGACTCCGCGCCGCGCCTCCTGCCTGCCCACAGCACAACGCTCCCCCCATGAAACTGCTGCTCGACTTCCTGCCGATCCTGCTGTTCTTCGGCACCTACAACTACGCCAAGGGCGAGAAGGACTGGGCCGCGCAGTTCGCCACCGAGCACTTCGGTGCCATCGTTTCGGGCGGCATCGTCGGGCCGGACGAAGCGCCGGTGCTGCTGGCGACCGTCGTCGTCATAGTGGCCACGCTGGCGCAGATCGTGATCATGAAGTTGCGCGGCGCCAAGATCGACACGATGCTGTGGATCAGCCTGGCGCTGGTGGTGGTGTTCGGCGGCGCGACGATCTGGTTTCACAA